>NZ_QVMI01000036.1 GCF_010500965.1 Bacteroides sp. 51
ACGCTCTTCTACGCAACCAACAGGGTGTTGGCCGCAATAGGGAAAGGGCTGAGAATTAACTATGCGCATAATGCTGCTTAATTATGAAAAGTTACTTATCATTTAAAACACAAACCCTACACTACCATAAAGTCCCACTTTATTAGTGCGATTGGAGATACTTAATGAAGCCTCAATAGGTCCTATAAGACTATCATAGCCATATCCCAGACCGATACCAAAAAGTTGCTTCCCCTTCAGTATATCACCAAAGTTATTGTCGGTAAGTCCATAGTTTGTTGTCAGGGAAAGATAATTCCTCTTTCCCATTCGTTGCCGGAGTTCCAGGCGGGCTACTACAACTGAATTGTCAAACACTTCCATATAGCTGATCCCGGTAAAAGGAATCTGCTGCGACATATAACGACCTGGTGCTTCGCCTCCCAAAACGTTCATAAACGGATATGGGCTGTCTTGCCCAAACAAGACACGACCATAGAATGAAGGAATCATCGAGAAACGATTAGTGATAGAATATACCCCTTCCCACCAGGCGCTGGCGGCACCGAAGGGGGTATGTCCGTCATAAGATGACAGATTATCTGTATATACAGATACCTCGGCCTGCAATGACATTCCCTTGCTGGGATATGACTTTTTATCTTTTGTATCGTATTGCATTAAAGCATAATAGCTAAAGAAACCTTCCGGCTTTACGGTCATTATATTCTCTGTACTATTAAACAGGAAGGTGCTGTAATCGTAATACTCATAACGCAGTCCCAAGCCATATTTCATATTGCGATTAAGAATATTTGTATATCCTAATTCGGCCAAATGATATCGATAAGTTGTATTATATTCACGATCTCCTTTGCGGTAAATATTAATATCACTATACTGAAACATATAGGAGAGATTCACAAAACGTAATCGACTGGGCAATATCTGATAGTCCAGACGCGCATTAGCACGTTTACCTAACCGGGCAGAAAAAGCCACCTGAGTAGGAATCGTTGTTTTAAGCCGATATACTGCGCCGAGTTGCACTGCTGCGATCTCTTCGGAGTCGAAGCGAACACCCAAATTGATGTGGTTTGGTGTATGATCTTCCACCGTAAATTCCAGATCATAACCGCCAGGAACCTCCATCAGATTATAGGTTATGTTGGTATAAGACTGAAGGGAATAAAGATTATCGACCGCCTTCTTTAGCATTCCCATTGTGGCGTAGTTGTTTTCGAACAGTTTTGCTTTCTCCAGCAGTCGGTTACCATCTTTCTGACTTACCCCATTAAATGATATATTACGGATTAATACCGGATTCTCATCAGTAAGAAACGTATATGGGCCATGTGCGTCGGGGGTAAACTTATCGGATATGCCAATCATTTTTTTAGAAGCCAGTAAGTTATCCCATGAAGTGCGTGCAGCTTCTTCTCCTCTTCTTGTTAATGTATCGAGAGATGCCGCATCAAAACTTGCCGCATTATAACCTTTCACATCTACCTTAATATATACATCCGTATCTTCTACATTTTGTGCATATTTCTCTTTACCAGTCATATCGGTCAACTTGTTAACCATATCTACCAGCGTCACCAGCTTATCTTTTTCTTCGGGACCAGACTGCACATCAACCCCGATAATAACTTCGGCACCCATTGCACGCGCTACATCTACAGGGAAGTTATTCAACAGTCCGCCATCTACCAATACCAGGCTGTCTCTACGCACCGGAGTAAAAGCTGCCGGGATTGCCATACTTGCCCGCATAGCTTCCATCAGATTGCCGTTGTGAAACACGACTTCATTACCTGCCATCAAATCTACTGCTACACAGGCAAACGGAATCGGCAACTTATTAAAGTCGATAGAATCATGATAGCCGATGGTCAGATCGGTAAACAACTCGTTCAGGTTTGTACCTCTGACAATACCATCTGGTATTCTTGGCCCCCTTTTCCGGCCGAAAGGAATGGATAATACATATTTTTCCGATTCTACTTTTTCCAGGAAAGTCTTCTGTTTACGTTCCATCCGGTCGGTCAGCAAAAAAGTCCAGTCTTGCTTTCTGACCATACTATCCAATTGATGGGAAGTATATCCTATAGCGTAAAGCCCTCCGACAATGGACCCCATACTTGTTCCTACGACAATATCAATAGGTATACCGGCTTCTTCGATAACCTTTAAAGCACCGATATGGGCAACCCCCTTGGCACCGCCACCACTAAGGACCACGCCTACTTTCTTACGTTGTTGCGCACCGACAGAAAAGACTACGCATAATAGCATAATCACAACTACGAACTTCTTCATATATGTTGCATCAAATTAAAGTCGTTTTACTTATTATAAATAACTATAAAACAAAGAGATTTGTTTCAGGATAGGATTAAAATATCAGCTTTTTTTAGCCTCATAAGTTTTCTTCAATAAAAAATCAGCCAACTGTTCATCGTCTTCTATTCTCTGAATTGTTTGTGGGGAGATAGGCTCGCCGATATAAACATCCAGAACCTGCCCGCGTTTATTAAATATCTCAGCCGGAATGCGGAGAGAGCGTATCTTCCAACTGATTGAACTCAACCAGTAAAAGAAACGTGAGTTATAGAAGTCAAAAAACACCGGATATACCGGAACCTTCGTTTTACGGATCAACCGCATTACACTTTGCACCCAAGGCAAATCACATATCGCTTTTATATCTTTATGATAGGATGATATGGCTCCTGCCGGGAAAAAACCCATAGGATGCCCTTCGTATATACGACGGAAGGCATCACGCAATCCGTTCACATTCTTCATATTAGCCCCTTGGTGGTTTGAGTCGGGCTGAACAGAGATAAAATGCTCTTCCATCGCTTCTATCCTGGCCAATACGCCATTTACCATCACCTTAAAGTCGGAACGCAAGGCGGCAAATATATCAATCAGGATTACCCCGTCAATAGATCCTACCGGATGGTTGGACACTGTAATGAAAGCGTCCTCGGGCAGATCATTCAGGATTTCCCGGTTATGGATCTCATATCGGATATCGATTAAAGGGTCTTTCAACAAGGAGGAAGTAAACTCTGCACCACTCAAATGACAAGAATGGCTATACACTTGGTTTACCTTATTCATACATACCCATTTCATTAGTTTCTTGGCCGCATAGGTTCCAAAACGACTTCTAAAAAAGGGCTCTGCCTGCTGTAATTCCTCAATATCGACTAGGGTCTTTCGCATCCATTTGTTAGGTTAAATCCGAAAGCGAAGATACAACTTAATTTCATAAAGCGGCAGGCATTTACAAATGAAGCCCTTTTTTTTCTAAAATTTTATTTACTTTTGCATAATGAAACAGTTAACCGGTTTGTCGCTTGCCCTGGGCAAGAGGAAAGTCCGGGCAACATAGAGCATCCTACTTCCTAACAGAAAGCTATCCGCGAGGGTAGAGTAACGTAGAAGAAAAGAACCGCCTGTTTCTCCGGAAACGGGTAAGGGTGAGAAGGTGAGGTAAGAGCTCACCAGTCGCGTGGTGACACGTCGAGCTGTACGTCTTAGGAGTTGTAAGGTCATGTATACCGGCATTATGAGGGTTGCTCGCCCCACGTCGGAGGGTAGACCGCTAGAGTGGTTCGGTGACGTGCCATGTAGATAAATGACAAACGCTCTGATTCCTGAAAAGAATCGGGGAACAGAACCCGGCTTACAGGTTAACTGTTTTTCTTTTAATAAAGCACTCAAACTTGAGATATAATGAGTGTATTAATAGCTCCCACCACCTCCCCCCTTCGGGGTACTCCTCCTCGGGCAGGAGGAGAGTTCCTGCGGCATCGATTCTCCTCCTGCCCGAGGAGGAGTACCCCGAAGGGGGGAGGTGGTGGGAGCTATTTTAATATTTTACATCATAACTATGAAAAAGTTGATTGATAAATTAATGTATTACTGGCGGTTCCTCACCAATGACATCTGGCGCATTACGGATAGTGAGGTAACCAAATTAAAATATACGCTGTATACGATTATCAAAACCGTATACCTGACGGTAGACCGATTTACCAAAGACAATCTTGTGAACCGGGCGTCGGCATTAACCTACAGTACGCTGTTGGCTATTGTCCCTATTCTGGCTATCCTTTTTGCTATTGCCCGCGGATTTGGATTCGCCAACCTTGTAGAGCATCAACTACGTGGTATATTTGGTGGAGTTAACGAAACTACGGAGACAATCCTCCAGTTTGTTGATTCTTATCTGGCGCAGGCCAAAAGCGGTGTTTTTATCGGTGTTGGTTTGGTTATGTTGCTTTGGACGGTATTAAATCTGACCAGCAACATTGAATATGCGTTCAATAAGATATGGCAAGTAAATAAGCAACGTAGCATGTACCGCAAGATCACGGATTATTTTTCGATGTTTCTGCTACTTCCTATACTTATAGTGGTATCTGCGGGTCTTAATATCTTCATGTCTACGTTCCTCAAAGAGATGGAGAATTTTATCATGCTTGCTCCTTTCCTTAAGTTTCTTGTACGCTTGATTCCGTTTGTTTTTACCTGGGGGATGTTTACGGCATTGTATCTCTTCATGCCGAATACTAAAGTTAAATTTAAGCCTGCCCTGATAGCGGGAATACTGGCAGGAACTGTCTTTCAGGCATTCCAGATGCTTTATATCAGTAGCCAGTTGTGGGTTACGAAATATAATGCCATTTATGGTAGCTTCGCTGCGATACCGTTGTTGTTGCTCTGGTTACAAATGTCGTGGACTATTTGTCTTTTCGGCGTTGAATTGTCTTATGCCAGCCAAAACGTACACACGTACAGTTTCGATAAAGATACGCGCAATATCAGCAGGCGTTACCGGGATTTCGTAACGATTCTGATTCTATCGCTTATTATCAAACGCTTCAGTAACAACGAGAAACCGTACACGGCAGAAGAATTATCAGAGACACACCGCATCCCGATCAATCTGACTAACAAGGTATTGTACCAGTTGCAGGAGATCAAATTGATACACGAGGTTATGACGGATGAAAAGAGCGACGATATAACTTATCAACCTTCGATGGATATCAATCAATTAACATTGGCTGTATTGCTGGAACGGCTGGATTGTTATGGTTCGGAAAACTTCAAGGTAGACCGGGACGAGGAGTTTCTCGATGAATGGAAAACCGTAGTCAAAATCAAAGAGGATTATTACAAGAAGGCAAGTACGGTGTTGCTTAAAGACCTTTAGATTTACGATTTGACGATTTACTATTTACGATTGAAGTTACTAATTCACATAAGGCATAGTAACTTCAATCGTAAATCGTAAATAGTCAAATCGTAAATCTCTCAATATTTATTATACGAAATCACCTTTTCCTTCGGCTTACGTATCTTCTTGCGTTTATCTTTAGCGGGATAACCAATCGTTATGTCCAGCAGCAAACGCTTAGACGAAGGAATACCGGTGAGTTGTTTGATTTCTTTTTCATCAAACCATCCCAGAATACAAGAGCCTAAGCCTTCGCTTTCGGCAGCCAGGGAAATATGGGCAGTGGCAATTCCCAAATCAATCAGAGGAAAGTGCTTGTTCTTTACTTTGCTACCCAGCAGTGAAGTTATGTTCGCCGATTCTTCGATAACTAAAATATGCACAGGAGCATCTTTTGCAAACTTATTCATACCCAGGCTAGCTGTAGCCTTGCCAATCTTTACAGACAATTCTTTATCGGTAATAACCACGAACTTCCAAGGCTGCGCATTACATGCCGATGGAGCTAAACGGGCAGCTTCAAGAATACGTTCCAGCTTTTCGGGTTCCACCTCACGAGTATTGTCATAAGCACGGTCGCTTTGTCGTGCCATAACTAATTCCAGAAAGTCTTTCATATTTAGATGGATGCTATTCGACTGATATACTTGCCGATAATATCAAACTCAATATTCACCACACTACCAACGGTAAAGGTATGGAAGTTGGTGTGCTCGTATGTATAGGGAATTATAGCAACTTCAAATGTATCGTCCGTAGGGTTACACACGGTAAGGCTGACGCCATTTACTGTAACCGAACCTTTATCGACAGTGATATATCCACGTTTAGCCATTTCCCTGTCGAACTTATATTTGAAAGTAAAATACCAGCTTCCCTCTGCATCGCGAATCCCGGTACATACAGCCGTCTGGTCAACATGTCCTTGTACGATATGCCCATCCAGGCGGCCATTCATCATCATACTACGTTCTACGTTCACTTTATCGCCAACCTTTAGTAACCCGATATTCGAACGTTCCAATGTCTCCTTCATTGCTGTTACGGTATATGTGTCTTCAGTCAGCTTTACCACAGTTAAACACACACCATTGTGCGAGACGCTTTGATCTATCTTCAATTCCCCGACAAATGAGCAAGCCAATGTCAGGTGTACATTTTCCTGGTCTTTTTCCAGCGCAACGACTTTTGCGTATTCTTCTACTATTCCCGAGAACATAATAATTAAGATTTTAAGTTTACGATCGGCTTATGCCGAATTCGTGAGTTCAAAGATAAGGATTATTCAGGATCAATTGACAGAGTAGGTTGCTAATAATTGTATAATTACTATCTTCCATGGGGGGGGGGTGAGTGATTATTTAATGTGCATACTCTATATATTTCCGATCTTTATTTGCACTATAGAAATTTAAAAAACAGGAAAAAGTATCACTCGTTTCATTCAAGCCCTTTATTCATAGGGTATACAAGGATGGGACTTTGTCTTTTTTCTGCTAGCACTCTAGTGGCACTGCTAGCATCAAACTATTGGGTAGAGGTTTGATTGAATTTGAAGTTCTACTTGTAGTAATTTCAAACTCCGGGTTCACTTTACTTTCTCCACCTAGGTGGGAAATTCATCCCCATGTACGTCGGGCAGGCTTCCCCACCTAGGTGGAGAAAGCGAAATGAAACTGCCAATTGAAACCTTAGAAATCATTAAGGAGAAGCCTGTCCAATTGCATTAGTCGCAAGTGTAATAGTAGTGCTCAGCGAGTGCTAGCAAAAAAAACACAAAGTCCCATTCTTGTATACCTTATGAATAAAGGGTTAGAATGAAACGAGTGATACTTTTCTCTGCTTGACCCCTTCCACCCTAGAGCGTATGCCCATGCTCTGGGCGTACAAAAAAAATGGGACTTTTCTTACCTATACTGTAAACCAACAACTTAACACATATGGTTCTAAAATCCGTTCTCAGAGCAATTCTCTAATGATACAAATATAGATATATTTTGTTAAATTACCAAGTTCAATACAATCATTATTTCCAACAGCTTCATTTTTTACGCACCCACTTTTGCGCAGTCCTTTTTGCGCACCCACTTTTACGCACCCTAGTCTACCCCTTCGACTATATCTGATAACTTCACTTTTAAAACCTCACATATCTTTAGCAATGTGGCAATCGTAAAATTACTACCTCCACTCTCAATTCTACTCATATTACTTTTTTCAAAGTTACATTCAGCAGCAAGCACTTGTTGAGTGATTTTTCGTTCTTCACGAAGTAGCTTGATTCTCATTCCAATTTTCTTTAATACACCTTCTTTTTTCATTTTTTGGTTATCATTTGTGATAAACAAAGAAAAGGTGTTATATTTGCAAATCGGTTATCATATATGATAACTACAAGCGAGATTATAAAAGGTAAAATTTAGGTAGGGATTATTTCAATCGACATTATAAGTGAAGAGAAATAATCAGAGTAATCATTCAAATACTATTATATTGATAGCCGACAAGGAATCATAGTGTCTGTGAAGCCGCTTGTGTATTTGTTGTTCTCAAATTTGACATCACCAGTTTTAAAGACATCATGCGCATATCTGTCTTGTGACATTCGATAAGTCAAGTTCATAATGAAGTACCCACCCTTGAAAATTTGAATGTCGTCATTATTCAATTTAAGCAAATAAGAATTAACATCATTTACATTGTACGAGCCACCGAAACACATTGTCATATACTCCTTCCAACTTATTGAAGATGGGTCACCATCCTCTTTTTTGAAAAAATCAACTCGCTGCCACACCGTACCATGATTCATCTCGTACAGCGTCGTAGGGGTTATTTCTTCTATTTCTGTTCTATCAAGCCGAACTGGAATCTTATACAACCAATTCTTCTTTGACTTAAAATATGCTGATAACAAGGTGTAATCAGTATCATCTATTGTTTTGTCATATCTTCAACAACTCAATACTACATCAATTTCATGTATGATTCTGCTGATCATGTAATTGTGACTAATTTGCGAAATATTGACGAAACTAAGTTAAATAAGAGATGGATGTTTATTGAACCTAAGCGTGGAGTGCCTTATTGGGGATGGCGATACTTCATTCCTTCTCATCATTTTGTTTATTACATTTATGAGGACGATAGATACAGAAGGGGTACGAATGAGGAATTGGTTGAGTATGTGAGAAGTAAGGGGCGTTAATTCACCCCTTAAATCTACACACCAAGTACAATATTAGCATCAATGTTTAATTTTTTACTAATTTCTCTTGCTGTTTTCAATGTTGGTTCACTTCTGCCAGTCAGATAGTCACTAATGCGAGAGGGACTAACACCTATAATTTCAGAAAGTTTATTTTGACTCAATCCCATTTCAAACATTCTTAACTTAATCACATCAACCAATGATGGTTTTTCGATTTTATAATATTCTTTTTCATAGCCAACTACCAAATCAGTAAGAATATCAAGTTCTATATACTCCTTACTTGTTGTAGGAGTATTATCATCTACAATCTCAACAAGCTCATCTATCCGTGACATAATGGCTTTGTATTCAATTTCATTACTTATTCTTTTCATAATTCCTATATTTTTGAACAATCATCTATTTTATCATAATCACCATGTGTCCCAATATATCGAATATAAATAATCTTGGGGACAAATAAGATTAAAGCAATTAATCTATATGAGTTCCCTTTAATATTAAACACATATCGCTTCCCACCAACTGAATCAACACTATTAAACATTTTCTTTATATCGGCGAAACAACTCCATTCAGCTTCTTCTACTTTATTATACCACTCATCTAATGCCACTTTTGCGTCAGAATGTGTTTTTGAAAATTCTGATATATGACTATATGCTATAATTCTCATTTCGATTATTTTAATTCAAAGATATAATTTATTTTTTGAATTTCAAAAAAGTATATTGAATTTCAAAAATAGAATTAATTCACCCCTTGTTTATTTTGTTTCAATTTTTCAATCAAAGCAAATAATTCATCATGTCTTTCTCGAAGTGATTTCTCACCTTGGTTGAACATTCTCTTAATAGTCTGAAAATCAATTTCATTATCGACCATATCAAGCAATTTACTTTCATAGCGAATAATTATCCTATACTGTTTTTCAACATTATCAGCTTCTTTAATATCGAGCGCTGGTACCCCAAGAAATATCATAACATCTATATTTTCTCGAAAAATCTTATCGTCATTTGACTCCGCAATTGTTTCAACCACAACCGCTTTATTGTCATTGGGTATAAGTTTTGGTTGTGCCGTTGTAGCATTACCCCCCAAAACTCTACTAACATCAGCAACAATCTTCCTCTTTTGATCTTCTGGCGAAAAATGCAAATAAACATCATCAATCATCTTAGTATCTGTATGGCCAGTCGCAATAATGACTGAATCTTTAGGGACACCCATTCTACACATCATTGTAATGAAGGTATGACGTGCGGTATGTGTGTGTAGCATTTCATATAGAGGTTTAGTGTATTCCTTGATTGTTTTTCCAAGCGGTTCAAAATATGTGACACTTCGACTCAAGTTAGCCTTTTCCCCTACCCTTCTCAACTGATTATTATTATACCAGTTAATTTTTATTAACTTACCTTCATATTTTTCCAAAATTTCTTTTGCAATTGGCAATAATGGGATATAAGCACTTGCATTGGTCTTTTGTTGCGAATTGATAGTTATCACATCCATGCCGTCAACTTGTTCAATTATGCTATCAGTATGCACCTTTTCCATATCGCCTATTCGTTGACCAACGTAACATTGCAGTATAAACAAGTCCCTTGCTTCTCTTTCGCCATCCGTCAAATCATCAAATGCATAGAGTTGTTCAATTTCGCTTTCAGTTAAGATTACTTGTTTTGATTTTTTTTGAGTTTTAGTTAATTTTGATTTCAGAGGGACAAACTTATGTATATCCTTTGCGTGCCAATCATAAGCATCTCTATATTCTCTATCACTACTAATCAACTTCGCAAGTGCAATTATTTTACTAGTAGTCTGATTAATTGTATTTTGGTTCTTATTTTTTTCGACTAAGTATTCTTGAAAATCTTCAATAGTATCTAGATTAAGATTATCTAGTATAAGAGGTATTTTCTTTTCTTTCAGAAACTTCTCAAAAACATTAATATGACCAAGATCTATCCTCTTTGAACTTTCGGTATTATCTTTTTTAACCACGATTTTTCGCAACGCTGCTAACAAGTGTATTTCTTTCTTACTCATTGCTTTATGTTTCATTTTAGGGTTAATGTAGTTTCTCAGAATATTATAAGTATTGTCTATTTCTTCAATATGTTCACAAAGATACATCTTCATCTCTTCGGAAGCAAGTAGAATTTCTTTCAGCTTGTTGTTCGCAATACTATTGTTATGTATATCCAAACTGGTTAAACCAGTTCCGCAGAGAGCCATTTGCTTGCTTGGATTCCAGTGGTGCGGACACACCTTTACACCACTATTTATTTTCCATTGCCTACCCTTAAAACAAACAACAGCATATACTATTGAAGGCTTATTATCTTTCTTTTTTCGAAGATTAAACCTAACATCGAAATTTAAAAAGACTTGTTCTTCCATGTCCTTGTACTTAAAATTGGTTCTTAATTTTGGTTCTATTTTTGGTACTAGGAAGTGCTTTTTCGAAGATTTCCGAAGCTAAGTCATTGATTTACAGTGCTGATTTTTAAGGATTTAGTTTTCTCAAATTGTAAAGAAAAAAAAAAAATGGGACTTTTCACAAAGTCCCATTTTTCAGTTTTCAATAGGTATTAGTTTTTTTAAGGTAAAAAGATTGTTTTCAGGATAACGGTGCAAATATAGCCGATTTTTCCACTATTGCCCAAATAATAAAACATGTCTTATAACATATTTTTGAGATTTCTTTGGTTTTATTATCATTTCAAAAGCAATCCGGACATTGCAAACGCTATCTAAAAGCAAATATATTCTTTATTTCTAAAAGTCCACTAATTATTTGCAAAAAACATCATTTTCTGCTCGTTGGATACCCATCATCCGTCTTTCCGCTATGCTTAAGCACCTTCGCATCGATAAAGAAAACGATCTCTTCTGCAATATTCGTAATATGGTCGCCCGCACGTTCCAGCTTACGAAATACGCTCACTAAGTTTAAGCATACCAGCAAACTATCGGGATGCTCCTTCAGGTATTCTGCAAGCACGGGAGTCACATTCGCATTTATTTCATCCACCAGATTATCTTTGGTAAAGACCGAAGTAGCCAACTCCATACTCTCCTCATTTAATGCGCGTTTAGTCACCTCGAGCATAGACAACACCTCGGCCACCATTTCCTCCAGTCGCAGGCGCTTTAACAATTCAGAATCCAATACAGGCTCCTCCGAGTCTAATACAAAACGGACAATTCCCTCGGCAAAGTCGCCCAAACGCTCCAGATTAGAGTTGATTTTCAACATAGCCAATACAAAGCGCAGATCAATGCCCACAGGATTATATAAAGCAATAACATCCTCTATATCGCTATCAATCTTAAGTTCAAAAGCGTTCACTCTTCTCTCACGCACCTTTACCTGGCCCGCCAGTTCCCTGTCGAACGTAAGAACCGCTTCCCCTGCCCTATCCAACTGGTTATAAACCAATGTCCACATTTCACTAACTTCCTTCTTTAGAAGTTCCAATTCAGACTCTATAAACTTTACCATAAACAAATTTTAAATTATGAATTATGAATTATGAATTATAAATGAACTATTCCAATATTCACATCTTATAATTCGTTCATCACAGCAAAGATATGAATTACCATATACAACACCTGTTACATTTGTATTAAATATGCAAGAGTCACATTCTAATTCCTAATCCATAACCCCCAATTCCCTGTGCATATCCATAATTCATAATTCAGAATTCATAATTCTCAATTATTTATTATACTTTTGTAGGCTGATTCGGAATCTGTAAATTTATAATTCTCAGCAAATACTTAACCATTATGATAGAGAACAAAAACGAGGAAGTGACAGAAAAGAAAAGCCTCAACTTCATAGAGCTGGCCGTAGAAAATGACATAAAAGAAGGTAAAAACGGAGGAAGAGTACAAACCCGTTTTCCACCCGAGCCAAACGGCTATCTGCACATCGGACACGCCAAAGCAATTTGTATGGATTTCGGCATGGCAGAAAGACATAATGGCATATGCAATCTGCGTTTTGATGACACAAATCCGGTAAAAGAAGATACCGAATACGTAGATTCTATCATGGAAGACATCCAATGGTTAGGATTTCAATGGAAAAACGTTTATTATGCTTCAGACTACTTCCAATACTTATGGGATTTTGCCGTTGCACTCATCAAAGAAGGGAAAGCATACATCGACGAACAATCGGCCGAGGAGATTGCCAAACAAAAAGGCACCCCAACCGAGCCGGGCATAAACAGCCCATACCGCGATCGCCCCATCGACGAGAATCTGGAACTATTCCATAAGATGAACTCCGGCGAAATAGAAGAAGGCGCCATGGTACTCCGTGCTAAAATTGATATGACGCATTCAAATATGCACTTCCGCGATCCGATCATTTATCGTGTCATCAAGCACCCGCACCACCGTACGGGAGATGCATGGAAGGCGTATCCGATGTACGACTTCGCACATGGACAAAGTGACTATGTAGAAGGAGTAACCCACTCGCTTTGTACATTAGAATTCGAAGTACACCGTCCGCTATACGACTACTTTATTGACGAGCTTATCGCGGTTCCCGAACTCGCCACAGAAAAGAACTACCGCCCCCGCCAGATGGAATTTAACCGTCTGAACCTCACCTACACCGTCATGAGCAAGCGTAAACTTCTGACTCTGGTAAAGGAAAACCTCGTAAACAATTGGGATGACCCCCGTATGCCGACCATCTGTGGATTCCGCCGCCGTGGTTACTCCCCCGAAGCAATCCGTAAGTTTATCGACATGATCGGCTACACCAAATACGAAGCATTGAACGACATTTCATTGCTCGAAGCCGCTGTACGCGAAGACCTCAACAAACGGGCAACCCGTGTTTCGGCAGTTCTCGATCCGGTTAAACTCATCGTCACCAACTACCCTGAAGACATGGTAGAAGAGATGGAAGCAATCAATAATCCGGAAGATGAAACAGCCGGCAAACACACCATCCAATTCAGCCGTGAACTTTGGATGGAACGCGATGACTTCATGGAAGATGCTCCCAAGAAGTTCTTCCGCATGACTCCCGGACAGGAAGTGCGGCTGAAAAACGCATACATCGTTAAGTGTACCGGATGCAAGAAGAACGAAGCCGGCGAAGTGGTCGAAGTATATTGTGAATACGATCCAAAAACCAAGAGCGGAATGCCAGATAGCGGACGCAAGGTGAAGGGCACGCTGCACTGGTTAAGCGCGGCACATTGCCTGCCTGCCGAAGTTCGCTTATACGACCGCCTGTTCAAGGTTGAAAATCCGGGAGCAGAACAAAATGCCGACTTCCGCGATTTATTAAACCCGGATTCATTAAAAGTTATCACAAACTGTTTTGTAGAAAAATATACCGCCCAACTACCGGCATTATCATACTTACAGTTCCAACGTATTGGATACTTTAATATTGATAGAGACTCCACACCCGATAAACTGATATTCAACCGAACCGTAGGTTTAAAGGATACATGGAGTAAAATCAGTAATACTCAAAAATAAAGAATGAATCAAAAAAAGCCATCACAAGACAAAGAATTACTGGCAATGATAAAACGTTTCGAAGAGATGAAGGATGAAGGAAAAATCCTTTATCTCGATGCGGAACAATACGAAGATATCATTGAATACTATATTTTTGATAAAAACTTCCCTAAAGCAACAGAGGTTGTTGAAACAGCACTTCAGATACATCCGGACAATAGCGGGCTGGTTGCTACACGGGTAGCACTATACATAGACGAAGAAAAAATAAAAGAAGCACGCGAAACAATCAACCCGATATTAAACGATAACTCTTTTCATGTACGCCTCATCCACGCCGAACTACTTATTCTAGAAGAAAAAGAAGAAGAGGCCAAAGAAATACTCGACTCCTTTGAGAACGACAATATGGACGAAATAGATTGTCTGGACATCGGCATACTATGCTATGACGTCGGTTTTTATGAGAAAGCTATACATTGGTTCAAGAAATGCCTGGACCTTAACTCCGAAAACGAAGAGGCTATTGCAAACATCTGCGGTTGCTACCAAGGCTTAGGGCAATATCATAAAACAATAGCACTATATAACAAACTCATTGACAAAGACCCCTATTCAGCCGAATACTGGTCAGGATTGGGCAAGTCATATTTCTATATGAACCAGTTCGACAAAGCAATTGAAGCCTGCGACTTTGCTTTGGTCAGTGATGAAAAATCCGGAGAAGCATACACCATCAAAGGACACTCCTACTATCAACTGGAAAATTATCAGGAATCTATTGAAGCATATAAAGAAGCATGGCGCCTGGGAACTTTGGAAACAGAGTTTGCCCCTATGTTTATCGCATTCAGCTACATCGGAATGGAAGAATGGGACAATGCTTATGAATACATCAAAAAGGCAATTGCAAGAACAAACGAATATTCGCCCGTATTCCCCGATCTTCTGATAAATTCTTCCCGTTGCCTGTTCAACATGAACAAAAACGAAGAGGCACATAGCACACTGGAATTCGCACAGGAACGCTTCCCCGATAATGTACTTGTCTACATATACAATGGAAACTATTACCTGAAAGAAGGTAAGCGCGATAAAGCCATCGAGAATTTCGAAAAAGCCATAACCATCAGTTCTACAGCCGATACATGGAACCAGATAGCCGTATGGGCAATGAGTTGTGGAGATTATGAGTTGGCAAAGGATGCATTCGACCATGTAGAAGAGCTTGATCCGGAATATGAAGATCTACCCAATAATATGGCTTTTGTCATCAACAAACTGATTGACGATAAGGAGCTGACACTAAACAGTAAAATGCTCAAAGAACGACTCAGAGGTTTGGTCGAGAGCGGTATGGAACGGCCGGAAAGTTTTGATATAGAAGGTTTCATTCAGCAAGCCAGGTTAGAAGGAAGAAGCGAAAGCGAGATTTCCGAAATGGTCGCAGCATTAGAGCAACTAAATGACCTGCTGGAAAACTTCGACATAGATCAGGAAGAAGACGAAACAGAATAAACAGCCTCACCTTTCCAAAGAAAAAGGAAGATGATTGTGAGTTTAGCATAAAAACCAAAAAAAATAAATAGAGAATGGAATCTGTAGCTTTTATAGAGTTTTGTTTGAACAACCTCAATTACTGGACAATCATGATTTTAATGACAATTGAGAGTTCTTTCATCCCTTTCCCCTCAGAAATAGTTGTTCCCCCTGCGGCTTACAAAGCTGCGGTAAACGATGAAATGAACATCTATCTGGTAGTACTCTTCGCAACCATCGGCGCCAACCTGGGAGCACTGATCAACTATTATCTGGCTAAATGGTTGGGACGTCCTATCGTTTATAAGTTTGCCAACAGCCGCTTCGGGCATATGTGTCTAATTGACGAAGAGAAAGTAAGAAAAGCCGAGGCTTATTTTGACAAGCATGGTTCCATATCCACATTCATTGGCCGGTTAATTCCCGGAATACGCCAACTCATTTCCATTCCTGCCGGGCTTGCCCGCATGAAGCTAGGCCCTTTCCTACTCTATACAACACTAGGAGCCGGAATATGGAATTGCATACTTGCAGCCATAGGCTATTACTTATCTACCGTACCAGGTATTGAAACAGAAGAGCAACTTATTGCCCAAGTTACCGTATATAGCAAAGAGATCGGATATATCATTACCGGACTGGTTGTGTTTGCCGTAGGCTTTCTTGTGTATAAAGGAATGAAGAAAAAGAAAGTAGTTAATTAGGAGTCAGAAGTTAGTAGTTAGTAGCAAGGCTCTGTATATACAATGCATGTATAAAACCTGACGACTAACTACTAGCTTCTAACTACTTATCTAATCGCCGCCAGCGCTTTGTCATAGTCCGGCTCCTGAGTTATCTCGGGCACCAATTCAGTATACACAATCTTACCATCTTTTCCTATAACCACCACAGCCCTGGCCAGCAGTCCGGCAAGTGGTCCATCTGCCATTCTCACGCCATAATTATCATCAAAATCCGATAAACGGAAATCCGACAATGGAATTACATTATCAATGCCCTCTGTTGTACAGAAACGAGCATGTGCAAAAGGAAGATCCTTCGATATAGCCAATACCATTGTATCCTCTAATCCGGTTGCCAACTTATTAAACTTACGTACAGAAGTCGCACATACAGATGTATCAAGACTAGGAAAGATGTTCAATACTACATGCTTTCCATTCAATTCACTTAATGAAAAAGTAGACAAATCGGTCTTTGTCAACTGAAAATCAGGAGCCACTTTCCCTACAGAGATAAACTCACCTATGAGTTTCACAGGGCTACCTTTAAATGCGGTTAATGCCATAATTAGTTTGTTTTATGATTATTTCGTTATTTAATATAAGAAGCTCTTTTATATTAAACAAATTAAAGTTAATTTAGTTCAGATTTAATATAACGGGATACCGTCGAGCGCGATACACCTAACTGTTGCGCCATCGACTCCTGCGACATGCCTTCCTCCAGATGCTTCACAATCATCAATCTATTCTCATGCAGGATTTTCATCTTGGTAATGCTCCCCTTCCTCCTCCCCAAAGGCTTACCTTCCTGCTTCCGCCGGGCCAATGCCTCTTTAGTACGTATAGAGATCAGATTCCTTTCAATTTCGGCAACCAAACCAAAAGCAAATCCCAATACTTTACTATTAATATTATCCTGAAACACATAACCTTCTTTTGTACTATATAATACAACTTTCTTTTGAATGCATAGATTTAAGATGTGCATAATATCCAGAAGCGTTCTGCTCAAACGTGAGATTTCTGTAACAATTAATGAATCACCAGGCTTCATCTTTCTTAAAAGTTTAGCTAGTTTACGTTCTTTCGTACTGACCGTTCCACTGACTGTTTCTTTATACCATTTATCAATTTCGAGATTGTTCTTATGGGCAAATCGTAAAATTTCATCTCTCTGATTTTCCAGGAACTGTTTCTCCGTACTAACTCTTAGATAGGCAATTACCATAATGAATTCGTTTTTTAGTGTTAATAATAGTCTTGCTTTTTCACAGGAAAGGTGTGTTTAACTTCCGAATTTATACATATTGAACAGAATATAGGGTACGTTTTTTTCAGTTTAGCTTTTATAAACAATAAAAAAATACCGGAATTACCTTCATTTTATTACCTTTGCTATATATTATTAATCAAAATATAAAAAAGAAAATTATGATGCATACATGGTTCGAGTGTAAGATACGCTACGAAAAGATGATGGAAAACGGGATGAACAAAAAAGTTACAGAACCTTATTTGGTAGATGCCCTGAGCTTCACGGAAGCCGAAAAAAGAATTATAGAAGAAATTACCCCATATATCACCGGAGAATTTACCGTATCAGATATCAAACGCGCCAATTACAGTGAACTGTTCTTCAGCGATGAAGAATCTTCTGACCGTTGGTTCAGATGCAAACTCATCTTTATTACTTTAGATGAGAAAAGTGGAGCTGAGAAAAGAACAGCAACCAATGTACTTGTACAGGCAGAAGACCTACGCGACGCTGTTAAGAAGCTGGATGAAGGTATGAAAGGCACAATGGCTGATTATCAGATCGGTTCGGTGGCAGAAACACCTATCATGGATGTTTTCCGCTATGGCGAAGTAGATGATAAACCAGAAGTATAAACCATATTAGTTGTTGAAATGAGTATCGCAACCCGTCTACACGAAGTTCTAAACAGCCTGCCTCAAGGGGTAAGGCTTGTTGCTATTTCTAAGTTTCACCCGAATGAAGCTATTGAAGAAGCATACCGTGAAGGCCAGCGAATCTTTGGAGAAAGCCGCGCCCAGGAGCTAAAGGCTAAACACGAAACTTTGCCAGATGATATTGAATGGCACTTTATCGGAACTTTACAAACGAATAAAATAAAGTATATCATTCCATACGTAGCCATGATACATGGCATTGACTCATACAAACTATTAGTAGAAGTCAATAAACATGCACAAAAAGCAGGACGGGTAGTAGACTGCTTATTACAGATGCATATAGCTCAGGAAGATACTAAATTTGGATTTAGTTTCGATGAATGCCGCAATATATTAAAAGACGAAAACTGGCAAGCATTGGAGAATGTACGTATACGTGGACTTATGGGTATGGCAAGCAATACGGATAATGAGGAACAAATCAAGAAAGAATTTTGTTCTTTATATGAGTTCTTCGTGGAACTAAAGAATACACACTTTGCTTCGCAACCCACATTCAATGAACTATCTATGGGCATGTCGGATGATTACCCGCTGGCCATAGCCACAGGTAGTACATTAATAAGAGTAGGAAGCCGTATCTTCGGGCAGCGAGCCGGCAGCGAGGTGCTGCACCCAGGTTTAGCTTAAGCTGGTCGTTAGTTCCATGCGGGAAGTAAAATAGTAAATGGTAAAATTGTAAATTGTAAATAGAATCATTATGTCCGATCTAAAAACAACCTTTGCGGGATTGAAACTTAAAAATCCCATTATCATTAGCAGTTCCGGTCTTACAAATAGCGCAATCAAGAACAAACAACTTGAGGAAGCCGGAGCAGGTGCTATTGTACTAAAATCGCTTTTTGAAGAGCAGATCGCCCTCGAAGCTGCACAAATGCAGAATTCGGTCTACTATCCGGAAGGTGGAGATTATCTGGTTGAAGCACTTCGTGATCATAAGTTATCTGAATATCTTCGACTGATAAAGGAAAGCAAAGAATCTTGCCGGATACCTATCATTGCAAGCATTAATTGTTTCTCGGATAGTGAGTGGACAAACTTTGCCACCGAAATAGAAAAAGCCGGTGCTGATGCACTTGAAATCAACATCTTATCCTTGCAAACAGAAGAACTTTACGAGTGGGGAACTTTTGAGCAACGCCACATCAATATCCTGAAGCATGTAAAACAGCATATCAATATCCCTGTTATTATGAAACTGGGAAACAACCTGACTAATCCGGTAGCTTTAATCAATCAATTATATGCTAATGGTGCGGCGGCCGTTGTATTATTCAACCGCTTCTATCAGCCGGATATCGACATTGATAAGGTGAAACAAAGTGTAGGACAGGTGTTCAGTAGCAATACAGACCTTGCCAATACACTTCGCTGGGTAGGCATTGCTTCATCGGTTGTAAACCAGATTGATTATGCAGCATCGGGTGGTGTACACAAGCCACAAGATGTAATCAAGTCTATCTTAGCCGGAGCGTCCGCAGTGGAAATATGTAGCGCAATCTACAGAGGAGGAAATGAAAGCATCAAACCAATGCTGAACTTCATTAGTAAATGGATGAACGATAAAGGATATGAATATATCCACCAGTTTAAAGGTCTACTTAATACAAAAGAGCCACGAGGTATCAACACTTTCGAACGTACCCAATTCTTAAAGTATTACGGAAACCACGAGGGGTGGTAAATAAGTTGTTGTTATTGTATAGTTACCATGTGGTTGGGATGCCCCAGGCATCCCAATGGTTTGCCTAGGGCATCTCAGTGGGATGGCACCGACCTTTTTTAGGGCTAAAAGAGAGGAAGAAATCAACCCAGGTATGACCAGAAAACTATACCTGGACCTTTGATAAAAAACATCGGATGATTTATAGTAAAGGTCCGGATGATTTACGTTAAATCATCCGGACCTTTTTTTACTATGAGTAACGGAATGAGCGCACAATACCGTAACAACCCAAATGCTTACTTTACTTTTGAGGAAGTTCTTCCATGTGGAGATCTACTTCTACCTTTTCATCAATATTTAACGGCGGCACCTCACCTCCTTTAGCATCCAATTCTTCAAAACAGGAATTTTTGCTGATAAATTCAGGAACAATATCTTTCATTGCTTTTACGATACTCATTTGGTTGTAAGTGTAGCTTACCTTGACCAGATCTTCTATACGTTCCTTTACCTCATCATAATCATATTCACGCACGTTGGCGATCATAATCTTTTCATGATATGTTGGTTTAGTCAACTCTTTTGCATTCAATAGCTCTTCATATAGTTTCTCTCCATGACGCAGGCCGGTAAATTCGATTTTTATATTCGTACGTCCCGAAAGACTGATCATACGTTTGGCCAGATCAACAATCTTCACAGGATCTCCCATATCAAAGATATAAATCTCTCCCCCATTGCCCATACTTCCGGCTTCAAGTACCAACCGGCAGGCTTCAGGTATAGTCATAAAGTAACGTATAATTTCTGGATGAGTCACCGTTACCGGTCCACCACGTTGTATCTGATCTCTGAAACGAGGAATAACCGAACCATTCGAACCTAATACATTACCAAAACGTGTAGTAATGAATTTCACGGTCGATCCTCCTGTCTCTTGCAGCTTCTTCGCTAACGATTGTACATAGATCTCGGCTAAACGTTTAGAGCATCCCATTACATTGGTGGGGTTCACAGCCTTATCCGTAGAGATCATTACAAATTTTTCGGCATTGTATTTCACTGCTAAATCTGCCAGAATACGCGTACCGGCTACATTAACCTGAATAGATTCCGAGACGTTATCTTCCATCATCGGTACATGCTTGTATGCAGCTGCATGGAATATATACTGAGGTCTGAACTCCTTAAATATAATCGCCATACGGGTTGGATTAGAGATATCGGCCACAATTGTTTCCGCATCAATAGCCCTCCAACGATCCTGAAGTTCCAAACGTATATCATGAAGCGGAGTCTCGGCTTGATCTACTAATATCAATTTATATGGATTAAAGGAGGCAACTTGCCGCATAATCTCACTGCCAATAGAACCGGCAGCACCCGTAATCAACACACGTTTTCCTTCCAAATGGGAAGCGATCTTATGAATATCAACCTGAATGGTTTCACGTTCCAGCAGATCCTCAATCTGTATCTCTTTTAGTTGTACAGGTTTTAGCGTATTCCCTCCCCACTCACTTAATGGTGGAGCAGTCAACAAGCGGATATTATGTGCCAACAATTTATCTGTCATATCACTCCGCTTCAAGGCATCCATCTTCAAAGGAGAAACGATCAGGGTATGTACATCGCGCTCATCCATCTTATCAAAAATGGTTTCATCGTTAGGGAAAACATGCACCCCCATCATTACCTTATTAATAAGTTCCGGCTCATCGGCAATAAACCCACGCAAGCGGTAATGATTCCTCAGATTAACACGGAGGGATTTAGCAATATTCACTCCGGCTTCTTTAGCTCCATAGATAAATACATTAGCGCTATGACGACCATCGAAGTTGATTACCTCATAGAACATCTTTACGACTACACGCGAACAAGACATGATTGCAATATTAATCACATATGCCATAAGAAGCACACTAACACTTCCTATACGCAAATGAAATGTTATATCCAGCAACACACTTGCTACGGTCAATATTCCATATGATACGGAAAGTGACACGAAAATCCGCATGATATCTACGAATGAGGAAAAGCGAAGCACATTGGAATATGTCCGGAAGACTCTAAAAAAGATTAAATTGACAAATATAGCCCACAAGATTGTCCTCGCTAATGATGAAGTTTCATCAAAAATACTTTGGAAATCATAACGAAGACCGTAAGCCAAAAAACAAGAAATGACAATAATAAATACATCTATTAACAATATTGTCCATATCGGCAATACCTTAGCAGAAAGGTACCGATGAAAAAAGTTTCGTCTCATGTATATACAACTTTGTATTTAGGCGATGCAAAGATACATATTTCTGTCAATTCAAAAGACTTTTCCAAATGATTATTAACCACAGACAACCAGATAACCCAGATAACCTTTTAATCAATAGTAATAAAACGATTGCCTTGTCCGGTTTTCCGTAGGTGGGCAGCGAGGTGCTGCCCCCAGGTTTCCATACGGTATAACAATCTCGCGACACCTTGCCGCCTGCCTACATCAGGTTGCTGGCGAGTTCGCTGAGTTCACTTCGTTCGCCTTTGATGAGGTTGATATGAGCGAACAGGTTTTGCTCCTTCATCCGGTCGATCATATAAACTAAACCATTCGATTGACTATCCAGATAAGGTTGGTCTATTTGCTGAATATCTCCGGTAAATATCATCTTAGTACCTTCTCCTGCACGGGTGATGATTGTCTTTATTTCATGTGGGGTCAGGTTTTGTGCTTCATCAATAATACAATAAGTTTCGCTCAGACTTCGTCCACGAATAAAGGCCAAAGCCTCAATAACCAACTGTTCACTTTTCTGCATATCTTCCAAACGCTTGTACTCCTGCGAGTTTGTCTGGAATTGCCGCTTTATTACATTCAGATTATCAAACAATGGTTGCATATACGGCGCCACCTTCTCCTGAGCATCACCTGGTAAGAAACCGATATCCTTATTCGACAAAGCCACTATCGGACGTGCCAATAGGATCTGTTTATAGCTATTGATATTTGCCAATGCAGCCGCTAGCGCCAGTAATGTTTTACCCGTCCCTGCCTTACCGGTCAATGCAATTAGTTTTATATTTGGATCATTCAACACCTCAAAAGCAAAACTCTGCTCCGCATTGCGAGGTTCAATTCCATAATTCCGGGTTTTATTTACCTTATGTATAGCATGAGTAAACGGATTATACCGTGCCAATACACTACTGCGGTCACTCTTCAATATAAAGCATTCATTCGGACGTATAGCAGCTTTAAACTCAAATTCATTGATATCCAGACCCTCCTTTGACGAATAAATCCGGTCAATCAACTCGGGTGCCACACCTTCAAATACTTCATTCGATTTCTCGAAGATATCAATATTCACGACTTTATCATTGATATAATCCTCGCAGAGGATACCTATCGAACGCGCTTTCATGCGCAGATTCACATCCTTTGATACCAGGATCGTTTTCATCTTCGGATACTTATTCTTTAAAGCATCTGCCGCTGCCAGAATCAGGTGATCCGGTTTAGGCTCCGGAAAAGATTGACTCACTGCATCAGAGTGTATCCTACCAGCCATAATAAACAACCTGCCCAAGCCCTCGCCCAGTTTAGCTCCTTTGCTAAACAGATCGTCATCTGTGATCAGGTCCAACTCCCGCAGAAATTCACGAGCGTTGAAGTTAATCTGTTCATTTCCCTTTTTAAATTTATCCAACTCCTCCAGTACTACGATTGGCAGATAAATATCATTTTCTTCGAAATTCTTCAAACAATCATAATCATGAAGGATAACATTGGTATCGAGTACAAAATTCTTCTTCGCTCCCATGGTTTCTTAGATTTAAAATGTTGATATTTGCAATTCCTTTTCAGAAGTCAGAAGTCAGTAGTAAGTATCCAGGTCAGCTAAATGATGTTGTATAAGTTGAACCACGAAAACACAATCCCTGACTACTAACTTCTAACTACTGACTAATATAACAAATAAAGGGTGATCTAAAATTTATTTTTTAGTTAAATTTTACAAAGATGGATTATCTACAAACACTGGATTATTTATATAACAGCATGCCTATGTTCCAACAGATTGGTAGTAAGGCATATAAAGAAGGATTGGAAAATACTTACGCTTTGGACGAACACTTCAATCATCCACACCGGAATTATAAAACCATCCATATAGCAGGCACCAACGGAAAAGGAACCTGTTCGCATACACTAGCCGCCATTCTTCAAAGTGCGGGATATAAAGTAGGGCTGTACACCTCACCCCACCTAGTAGATTTCCGCGAACGTATCCGGGTCAATGGTGAACCAATACCTAAGGAATACGTGGTGCAGTTCGTAAAAGATCATCGTGTATTTTTCGAACCCTTATACCCCTCTTTTTTCGAACTAACCACCGCAATGGCTTTTCTTTATTTTTCCGAAGCTAAAGTAGACATCGCAGTGATTGAAACCGGATTGGGGGGACGGTTAGATTGTACTAACATTATCCAACCCGATTTGTCCCTGATTACCAATATTAGTCTGGACCATACCCAGCTATTGGGAGATACATTAAGTAAAATCGCCTTTGAGAAAGCCGGAATTATTAAAACAGGAGTTCCCGTTGTCATCGGTGAAGCAACTCCCGAAACCATTCCTGTTTTTATAAAACAAGCAAAAGAAAAAGAGGCTCCTATCTATTTTGCACAAGAAGAACGCTTTTTACAAAGTGCAACGGTAGACGATCAATACGATTGGATCTACCAATCAGAAGCTTATCCTAATTTACGCGGAGAATTACATGGTTTGTATCAACTCCCCAATACCAATACTCTACTATCAGTTATATACCATCTCATTCAGATTGGATATCCGATCAAAGAAAAAGATGTACGTAAGGGATTTGGCGAGGTAAGCGAGCTAACCAGACTTATGGGACGCTGGCAAAAGCTACAGAACCACCCCACCCTCATCTGTGACACCGGACATAATGTAGCGGGAATCTCATTCATCGTCGAACAGCTTAAACACCTGGATTATAAACGCTTGCACATGATTATTGGTATGGTAGATGATAAAGACATCCATGGAGTATTAACTCTTTTACCAACCAACGCAACTTATTATTTCACTAAAGCCACCGTTAAGCGTGCCTTGCCTGAGAATGAACTAAAGAAACAAGCCAATACCATTGGGCTACAGGGAGAGGCCTATCCTGATGTTGTATCTGCTGTAAAAGCAGCCCAAAAAGAAAGCCTCCCGGAAGACCTGATCTTCGTAGGAGGCAGTAGTTTCATTGTAGCCGACCTGTTATCGAACCGCGATACACTCAATCTCTACTGATGCACCCTTAGGAAGTTCTTTCACTGCAAATGCCGAACGGGCCGGATAACTTCCGTCGAAATAAGTCGTGTATACTTTATTCATTTCGGCAAATGCAGACATATCATTAAGGAATACGGTGGTTTTGACAATATGCTCCATTGTCAATCCTGCGGCATCCAGAATATACTTTATATTCTCAAGAGATTGACGTGTCTGATCTTCGATACTTACTGCCATATTTCCTGTAGCTGCATCTATCGGCAACTGCCCCGACACAAATACCATTCCGTTTGCCTCAATAGCCTGGCTATATGGGCCTATTGCTCCGGGAGCCTTTTCACAAACTATTACTTTCTTCATAATCCATTTTATTTAAGTTATTATTTCCTCTCTTCTGAAATAGATGAACGAAGATAAGAAAAAAATAGATTTCTTCATGCAATATATTTGTCCACCTTGCATTTATATTATAGATAGTATTTATAACCAAACTAACTTTAACCCTTACTAACCTAAACTTTAATTGAGAAGAGGAAAGAATATACAACTCCCCCGTATATCTTTCCTTTTTTAATTGAAAAGTTTTTCCTCTATAATCCTATTTCCATAAGAGTTAACGGAACAACAACCCTTGATGTTAATAAACATTCATTTAATAAAATCAAAATTTAATAAAGCCTAATATAACATAAGAGCACTGCACACACAGCAGAAACTATTAAAATAATAGAACTTTCACCTTTGAAGTAATAGAAATAATTCATTACCTTTGTTCGGAATAAATATAAAAATAAGAAAAGGAATATGCCTACAACCGAATTCGAGAAACAAAAAGAGGCTCTGATAAATGATATCAGAACGAAAATTTCAGAAGGAAGAGAACTGGATGCATTGATCAATCAATTTAATAAGATAATGGCAAAAAAGGCTGCCAAAGCCAGAAAAGCTCAAAAAGCAAGCTCTGTTATGGTGCATTCTTTTTATTCCAGAACGAGAGTACCCAGCATAACCTCTCTGCAATCTACAAACAATGTAACAAACGAAGAAGCACTACAAGAACTTCATAAAATGATTGAGACATGGAAATAACAAAAATCTATTGGAGAGAAGATGCTCTGAACAATCTGAAGGATATTATCGCATTATACCATCGCCAGGGAAAAAAAGTTGCAGACAGAATTATAGATGAAATTACCAGAGACGTAGAGTCTTTAAGGAAACGCCCTTACCTTGGATATATTGAGGCTTCTATGATGGGCCAACCACAAAAAATATTCTCACATTACATCACCAGCAGACAACTCAAAATATTGTATTATACCGAGAATGACACAATGTATATCATTGATTTCTGGGACAACTAAAATAGTTCTGAGTTAAAATAAAAGTTCCTCCCCCTATACATCTTCTTGGAGAGTATAAGGGGAGGAACTTTTTATGGCATCCCGCTCTATTTGCAGTGCTTCTCTATAAGCGCATCCACATTCGGATCACCTAATTCCTTTGCTTTAGCAAAACTGGCGCAAGCATTACTTTTCTGTTTCAGTTGTATCTGCGCAATCCCCATCAGCCGATATGCTTCCGAATATTCCGCATCTAAGCCAATAGCTTCCTTCAACGCATTTACAGCATCTTCATAGCGGCCTACGCGAATATTTACCACAGCCAGTTCAGCACGGTAAGTTACATCACCCGGATTTAATTCGATCGCTTTATTTATATCATCCAAAGCACGTTGGAATTGTTTTGCCTGGAAAGAAGCTTGTTCGCGGTAATAATAAAACATATCATTTACATTTCCTTTCACAGCATCATAATAAGCATCGTAATCCAACATGGCCTGGCGGTATTGTTTTGCGTCCATATATACACGGGCACGTTCCAGCAAAAAAGGAGCATTATCCGATGTCATTGGAGTGGTACAATATGCAATACAACTATCCATTAAAGCGATCACCTCATTCAGGTCAGCCTGGGCCATTTCTTTGGCTTTAGCCGCACTAAAGAAAGTAGCCGGTGAAACCAGATTGGTCTTTGTTACCTTCTCATAGCTTGCAAATGCCCCTGCATAGTCTTGCTTGGCATAAAGAATATCACCTTCGAGTTGTGTATATATAGGAAGCGGGTCTATACCGATTGCTGTACGAACCTCGCTCAATGCTTTATCGTATGTCCAATCCTTGTACACTTTTTCAGGAGCAGTAAGCTGATAAGAATAAATCATCTTTGCCAGATTGTAGTGTACGTCATCCTTCTTTTGAGTCACACCCAACGCACGTTCCATATCTGCAACCGCCTGATCCATTGAAGCATCATCTGTAGAGTGGAACATCGTATTGTTAGCACGACGCATATATCCATCTGCACTATTCGGATAGAGGGTAATAAATTCGTCAAGTAACGCCTTATAATCATCGGCAGATAAAGAGCCGGAAGACATATAAAGATAAACCAATGCCTGCTCTTCTGTTTCGGGCAACCCTTTCTTTATACCTATACTTTTCAGGTTCAAATCACTAACAGATAAAGGTGAGATCGTTAATGCCTGACCAAACGAAACCCCTACCGCATAGCAAACCTGATCTGCATCCTTTCCGGAAGATTTCTGCACCATCCCAATCACCTGTCCACCCGCATTCATTACCGGGCAGCTTACCATTTTATCATCCAGCTTCATAGCCAGACTGTAATAGTATTGGTTATCACCGATAGAAGATGCCTCCTTTACTTTACCAATAGTGAATGTCGCAGCTTTCTGTGTAGAATAAGGCATCAGATATACCGTTGCATCCGTTTCAGCAGGAGCTGTAGCAACAGGTAGTGCTGTTACTTTCTTACCTGCCGTAGCTACTCTGAATTTCACGATATCATACATGGAGTTGGCTCCCTGGATAGTGGCTACCTGTAATTGTTTTCCATCAGAATCGACAACCACAGCACGTTGTGCCCCCTTAAACAGACTATAGTCCGACAGTGCCATACCATCTTCGGATATAAAGAATCCATTTCCGGTACTCAATATCTTATCATCATTATCGTAGGTTATCACAGAGAATACGGCACGACGTGATTTATCCAGCCACTTAGGAGCTTGTGCCAAACTCCATTGAGCAATCAGACTAAACAGGATAAGTAAAAAACAGTTTTTCTTCATTGTATTAATCGATTCGTTGTTTTAAAGCTTCATACATCAGAACACCGGCAGCCACAGATACATTCAGCGACTCGATTGTTCCCATAATAGGGATCTTTACCCATTCGTCACACAAAGCCAGGTTCTCGTACGAAACCCCGGTATCTTCCGCTCCCATGATCACGCAAAGCGGTCCGGTATAATCGGCTTTGGTATATTCATAATCACCCTTTTCCGTAGCGGCTATAATTCTGAATCCGCTGTTTTTAAGGTATTGTAATGTGTCTTTCAGATTCTTCTCGCGACACACCGGCAAGGTGTGCAACGCTCCGGCAGATGTTTTCATCGCATCAGCGTTTACCGAAACACTTCCTTTTGCCGGGATAATAATAGCGTCTACCCCTGCGCAATCGCAGGTGCGAGCTATGGCTCCGAAGTTACGCACATCGGTTATTCCGTCGAGCATAATAAAAAAAGGATTTTTGCCTTGCTCGAAAAAGAAAGGTACTTGTTCTTCTACCTTCTGATAAGTTACAGAAGAAATAAAAGCAATAACTCCTTGATGGTTCTTGCGGGTAAACTTATTGATACGCTCCACCGGAACCCGTTGCACGGGGATAAGTGTGCCTTTCAATACAGCAAAGAGTTCCTTGGACAGGTCGCTTTGAATATCTTTCTTCACCAAGATCTTATCTATCTCTTTACCTGCCTGAATAGCTTCTATCACGGCGCGAACGCCAAATATCATCTCGCTTTTATCTGTCATTATTTATAATTAGTAGTTAGAAGTTAGTAGTTAGTAGTTAGGTTTTATACATGGCCCGGCTACTAGCTTCTAGCTCCTGATTTCAACAATTCTTTTGCATTATTCAATGCCGCTTCCGTCAATTTGGCACCGCTTAACATCTGTGCTATTTCGGCTACCCTCTCCTCTTCAGTCAGGCGACGGATATGGCTGTTCGTTTCTTTATCGTTATCTCGTTTATACACCAGATAGTGTGCCCGCCCGCGGGCAGCAATCTGCGGCAGATGGGTTATGCTGATTACCTGCCGTTTCTGTTCGCCCATTTTGTGCATGATATCTGCCATCCGGTCGGCTATCTCGCCCGACACTCCGGTGTCAATCTCATCAAAAACAATGGTTGGCAGTTTCACTACTCCGGCAATCATTGCCTTGATAGACAACATTACACGTGCAATTTCTCCACCCGATGCCACAGACGAGATTTGTTGCAAGGTACCGTTCTTATTTGCAGAGAACAGGAATGCCACCGTGTCTTCACCCGAAAGGCCCGGTTCTTTGCGTACTCCCATATCCACCTGAAAGCGGATATTGGGCATACCCAGTGGTATTAAATGTTCTACCATCTGCTTTTCAACTTCGCGCGCCGATTTCTTACGTTTTGCGGTCAACGCTGCCGCCAGTTTCTTCACTGTACGGAACTGCACTTCCGTTTCGGCGGTAAGCTGGCCGATTTGTTCATCGTAAGAGGTGATGACAGACAGTTTGGTTCGGTATTCCCCAGTCAGTTGAATCAGTTCTTCAACTGATTGCACGCGGTGTTTCTGTTGAAGGGAATACAGTTGGTTCAACCGCTCGTTCACCTCATCCAGACGATCAGGGTTAAACTCAACATCGTCTACCCTGCCACTGATTTCCTGGGTAATATCTTTTAGTTCTATATAGGTACTTTCTACCCGTTCTGCCAGTTCTTCGGCCGATTGGTACACCTTTTGCACACTGATCAGTGTATTCAGTGCTTCTTTCAAAGAGGGTAATAATCCCATCTCGTCCGAGATAAAGAGTTGCTCTACTTTATACAGTCCGGCTTTTATCTCTTCGGCATGGGTCAGGGTTTCTGCTTCTTGTTCCAGTTCAAGTTGTTCACCCTCGCTTAGTTTTGCCTCTTCGAGTTGTTCCAACTGAAAACGAAGGTAGTCTTCGTCTGTTTTGCTCTGTTCTGCCTGAGCAATCAGTTCCTTCAATGCTTTTTCCGAATGTTTCCATTTCGTATAGGCTTCGCGGTATGTAGCGAGTTCTTTATCGTTAGAGGCCAACACATCCAATACATTCAATTGGAAATCTTCTTTATTTAGTAGCAGGTTTTGGTGCTGCGAGTGTACGTCAATCAGTTGTTCGCCCAGTTCTTTCATTTGTGCAAGCGAAACGGGAGTATCGTTGATAAACGCACGGCTTTTGCCCGAAGCATGTACCTCACGACGCAGAATCGATTCCTCTTCATACTCCAACTCGTTTTCCTCAAAAAACGGGCGCATGTTATAGGCAGAGATATCGAACCGGGCCTCAATCACACACTTCGATGCTCCCTGGCGGATCGACTTTGTATCTGCCCGCTGACCTAACAAAAGTCCGATAGCACCCAATATGATTGATTTACCGGCACCGGTTTCTCCGGTAATCACAGAAAAGCCCGTATCAAAAGTGATATCCAACTTTTCAATCAATGCATAGTTTTGTATGTATAGTGAACGTAACATAATTACATTTACAATTAGACGATTTACAATTTACAATTTGCCATGCGGTCAGTTTTCACTCAACTCTCCGACTAACCTGTCGATGATGTCTTTTGCAACTTCGGATTTGGGTTTCAGGTTGTAATCCATATGCCCGTTAGCATCTATAATGCTGATCCGGTTGGTATCGAAACGGAAGCCTGCTCCCATATCGTTCAGTGAGTTCAGTACGATGAAATCAAAATTCTTACGTTTCAGTTTGCTCTGTGCATTTTGATTTTCATTGTCTGTTTCCAGCGCGAAGCCTACCAAGAGCTGTCCCGGTTTCTTCATTTTCCCAAGTGTGGCGGCGATGTCATGTGTTGGTTTCAGATTCAGCGTCAGGTTATCATCTCCACGTTTCATCTTCTTCTCGGCCACCGTATCAGGGGTAAAGTCGGCTACTGCTGCACAAAGAATGCCGGCATCCATTTCCGGATAAATCCGCATAGACTCTTCATACATTTCAATGGCCGATTCCACATCAATGCGTTTGATGTTCGAATGATGTATGGCTTGTTGTACCGGTCCGGCGATTAGTGTTACATCTGCTCCCCGCTTTGCACATTCCTCGGCCAGGGCAAAGCCCATTTTTCCCGAAGAGTAGTTGCCGATAAAGCGTACGGGGTCGATGCGTTCGTAGGTTGGCCCGGCAGTGATCAGGATTTTCTTACCCGACAGTTCGGAGCGCGATGCAAAGAACTCTTCGAGTATCTCTACTATCTTATCCGGCTCCTCCATTCTGCCTTTGCCCACCAGGTGGCTTGCCAACTCGCCCACAGCTGGTTCTATAATATGATTTCCCCACGAACGCAGGGTATTCAGGTTGCGCTTTGTCGATGGATGAGCAAACATATCCAGGTCCATAGCCGGAGCCACAAACACGGGTGCTTTAGCCGACAGGTATGTTGTGATCAACATATTATCTGCTATTCCATTTGCCATTTTCCCTATCGTAGCTGCCGTAGCGGGGGCGATGACCATAGCATCCGCCCACAGTCCCAGGTCGACATGGCTGTTCCATGTTCCATCGCGCTGGGCAAAGAATTCACTGATTACCGGTTTACTGGTTAATGCCGAAAGGGTGATCGGGGTAATAAACTCCTTTCCTGCCGGAGTGATTACGACCTGCACCTCGGCACCTTTCTTTATCAGTCCACGAATGATGTAGCAGGCTTTATAAGCGGCGATACTGCCTGTAATTCCGAGTATTATCTTTTTCCCCTGTAGCATAATTATTTACTTTTAGAACCTCGCTGCGCCACGTTGGCGCTGCGTAGGCGGATTTTGGTAAGCATGGCTTTGGTGTTCAGTGTAAAGTCATTGCCTAGTATCCAGCCGTAGTAGCCCGGATCTTTTTCCAGTACTTCTTCTACGGGCATACCTTTATATTTCCCAAAGTTGAATACCTCTACGTCATTTTCATCGTATACCATCCGTCCGGCAAAGTCTACATTACGGTTAAAGCTGGAAAACTCTGCCAGATAGGCCATATCGTTCTGCAAGTCCGGATAGCGATCCAGTTGCGACTTCAACACCTCATAGGTGGCACGGGTATCTGCTTCTGCCGTATGGGCATCTTCGAGCGTTTTATCGCAATAGAATTTATAAGCAGCAGACAGTGTACGCTGCTCCATCTTATGGAAGATCACCTGAACATCCACAAACTTACGGCGCGACATATCAATATCTACTCCGGCACGCAGGAATTCCTCGGCCAATACGGGGATATCGAAGCGATTGGAATTAAATCCGGCCAGGTCACAGCCTTCAATGTCACGGGCTACCGACTTTGCTACTTCTTTAAACGTGGGGCTATTGGCTATATCCTCATCATATATCCCGTGTATCGCTGATGATTCGGCCGGGATAGGCATTTCCGGATTTATACGCATTGTTTTGGATTCTTCATTACCGTTAGGCAATATCTTCAGGTAACTGATCTCCACAATACGGTCGGAATTTATATTTGTACCCGTCGTTTCAAGATCAAAGAAAACAATAGGATTCTTCAGGTTTAATTTTGCCATTTGTATTTAGATTTACCATATACAATTTACCATTTACGATTTACTATTCACCATTGTAAGCATGCAAAACCACTAAATATTTGGTTTATGCCACCCGCATGGTAAATCGTAAATCGTAAATGGTAAATTGTAAATGAATTTAGTCATTCAACATCATCGGCATCAGCAGCATCAGGATATCTTCGTTTTCTTCCTGTTCAACAGGAACGATAACCCCTGCGCGTGATGGGTCGGCCAACTCGATCACCACTTCCGAAGCCGACATATTATTCAGGATATCAATCAGGAAGGTTGATTTAAAACCAATGCTCATTGCATTTCCTGAGTACTGACAAACCTGTGTTTCTTCTGCTGATGTGGAGAAGTCGATGTCTTGTGCCGAAATCACGATCATATTTTCCTGCATGCGTAGCTTGATCAAGCTGCTCGATTGTGAAGAGAAAATAGATACACGACGCAAAGCGCCTACAAGCATCTGACGGTCTACCGTTACCTTATGCGGGTTGTTTTGTGGAATTACCGAGTTGTAGTTCGGGTAACGTCCTTCAATCAAACGGCATACCATGCGGTATCTTTCCATGGTGAATACGGCATTACGCTCATCGAATTCAATCACCACATTGCCTTGTTCTTTGCCCAACAGGTTCTTCATCAGGTTGGCCGGCTTCTTGGGCAGGATAAATGCAGCACGCTCATTGCCACGGGCCACCAGGGTTTTATATCTCACCAACTTATGACCATCCGATGCTACCATCGTAATGTCGTCGGTAGTAATATCAAAGTAAATACCGTTCATTACGGGGCGTAATTCATCGTCGGCTGTAGCGAAGATGGCACGGTTGATGCCGCTTAGCAGAATATCTGCTCCCATTTCGACACGTACAGCATTATCGCCCAATGCGGCCGATTGAGGAAATTCATCTGCATTCTGCCCCATCAGGCTGTATTTACCGTTTTGGTACTGTACCGTGATTTCTAATGTATCATTGATATCGAACGTGATCGGTTGTTCCGGAATCTCTTTTAACGCATCGAGCAGTGTTTTGGCCACTACTGCGAATCTTCCGTTCTTATCGCTTTCGTTCACTTCAACCGAAGTAACCATTGTGGTTTCAGTATCAGATACGGTGATTGACAATGTGCCATCCTGAAGGTCAAACAAGAAACAATCCAGAATTGGCAGCGTGTTTTTTGAGTTTATCACCCGGCTAACAGCCTGTAGATGACTAAATAATGCGGTACTGGAAACGATAAATTTCATATTTTATTTTTTAAGTTTTTAAGTTTATAGTTTCTGAGTTTATAAAGCTACTAACTCCTAACTTCCGAATCGGACAAAGTTACAAAAAAAATATCTGTACTTGCAATACGTTATAAGAAATTCCAATCTTTATTCGGTCAATCAAACAAAAAGCACTACCTTCGCAGTCCCGAAGGCAGCGAGTGGCTGCACCTAGGTTTCGATGCCGTAAGACAACCAGGCTTATTAATTAGAACTTAAAATATAATTTAAAAAATGGAATTTAGCGGAAAGATTATCGCCATTCTCACTCCCAAAAGTGGAGTAGCAAAAGCCACCGGAAACGAGTGGAAAGCACAAGAGTATGTAATTGAAAACCATGACCAATACCCTAAGAAAATGTGTTTTGAGGTATTTGGAGCCGACAAAATAGATCAATTTGCCATCCAGATGGGCGAAGAGCTGAATGTATCTTTCGACATTGATGCCCGTCAATGGCAAGACAGATGGTTCAACAGTATCCGCGCATGGAAGGTAGAGCGCGTTGCTGCTGGTGCTCCGATGGGTGCCGGATCGCCGGTTCCTCCTCCTACCGCTGCTCCTGAGTTTATTCCGGGAGATGCTAAGGATGATTTGCCTTTCTAAATAAGGCGCATTTATAAGATATTATCAGGGGTTCAGAAAGTTTAACATTGGGTTGACTTTTTGAACTCCTGTTTTTTTATACATAAAAGCCAGATAAAACTCCCCTTCCACCTCGCTTGGCTTCCGGGGAGTCTACGAAACAACTTATAAGGGTGCATGATATCACATCACGAACACCTTCCTAACACAATCACTCATTCTTTATTCAGCTTCAAGTAAATCTTAAACCTGCGTAGAATAAGTTTTCAATTCACACAAAACAACTATTTTTATTGCACAAAATTACTTAGCCGGTTATAAGCAGCTCATTGGCTGGTTACAACCGGCTCATTAGCTGGTTGCAAGCAGCTAATGAGCCGGTTGCAAGCGGCTAACTTAAAATTGACATATTTTTGAATTAAAATAGCCCATATTTAAAGTTAATCTCTGTAGGGTTTTATTCTTTTTTGTAGGGTTTTGAGTATTTGGGGTTGGTTTTACGTTATTTCAACCATCCACCCCCTGCCCCCGCCAGCGGGGGATAGGCTGCGCTACACAGTGTCTCCGCAAGGTATCCCCCGCTGGCGGGGGCAGGGGGTGGATTTGGCGTAGTATAGAATTAATTCATTTCCAATCCGTTTTTCTTATAAAAACCTATCGCACAATCACTATTCGAAAGCCATAGCCCGAATCGCATTTATCGGGCACATCTTTATTACATCCAGTGAAACAATCATTCACGGTAGAGCCATTAAGAGTTCCACTACGAAGAATACACTTTCCACCGGAAGAATCCAGACACCATTCCCAAATGTTACTATGTATATCACACAAACGACAAGCATATTCCCACTGAGCTTCAGTGGGCAGACTCCCTCCCTGCCAAAGGGCGAAAGCATTCGCTCCAAACCAGGTGACGGAAGTGACCGGATAATCATCTTTACCTTCGGACACCTGCCAGCGGGGAAAGGCTTGACCATCACTCGTAGGCCCAGAGGTGTAAGTTAATACCGGATGGGGAGCAGCCAGCAACCGATTACCCCCCAATACACCGTCAGCAGCCACCCGAGTCGCATTCAGGTAAGCAGCATATTGAGCATTGGTAATCGGATAGCGGCTGACCATAAAGTCAGTTAGCGTGACTTGGTAAATCGTTTCATCCGCCTGGCAAGAACTCCCCATCAGGAAAGTTCCACCAGGAACATCAATCATTTCGACAACAGCACCCTCGAAGCTGCAATCCTCCCAATCGTTGATTTGTATGCCTCCAAACTCCACACCATCACCATGCAAGGTAAAGGTATAGGTGTACTCCTTCCCGGAACGGAAAGCAGTACCGTCGGGAATGGGCCATTGGTACACATAGGGCGCGACATCGGGATTGGTCGCAGGCAACGTAAGACCAACACCACGCCCCCGGAAGCGGCCGGAAGGTTGTGGAAGGATAAGCGCTTCGTACAACGCACCATCAGTAATGGGTTGCAGCGCGATAAGGCCAATCTCCTCACCGCCCGACGGAGTCAGGTAATTGAACGTCTGATCGGCAAGCGAGAAACCCGAAGCAAGAGGCATACCAAGCAGATCAACGCGCGTACCGGCCAGATCGAGGAAAGGTAACCCAGCGGACTTGCGAAGAGCCACCCGGAATTTGCTCAACTGATGGGAGAACAAAAGCGAAACTGTTTTATCAGATTTATTACCACTACCCGTACTGTAAAGCAGGTCGATGGTAGAGAAGTCCGACTGATCATCCACACGAACAGGGTAAATGTAATTATTCAATAGCCCTGCCCCTGTACCGGTATCCCGGTAGGGGTAGTAGGCTATGAAATCGACAACAGAAGCGTCGACCGGGTAATACATTACCTGGTCGGCGGCTGCCGGAATCAGATTGACCACCTCTCCGGAAGAGGTTGTGAGGTAGCGGAGATTATTAGCATTGTCGAGAATGTGATCGGGATGTAATATATTCCCCTTTTTTATCATAAAAACACCAACAGCATCACCCATATTCCATATCGTACCATTTGCCCGGGTGGAAACAGTGCCAATTCGCAAGGATAAATCTACGGGCACGCGATCGATTGCCAGGGTACTTGTAGAAATCCCGGAGCACGAAGCGAGCAGCAGGGTTGCTACAGCTGGCAGAGCCAGCTGTAGCAATTTATTGCGGGTATGGGTTGAAGGTTGAGGCATGAGGTTAATTAGTCAATAGGGAAAACAGGGCGGAAACCATGAACAGGATGACATATCTCAGGTACATTAGCGCCACGCATAGCTATTCTACACTGTCCAACGTTATATCCGAATGCTCCTCCTCGAAGTACGTGTGTAGTTGTACTACCCAAATTATCATTTTTCACCGGATCCGTTTCAGCAGAACTAGTATAACCAAAAAACCAGTCGTAACACCATTCCCAAACATTTCCTGAGATATCATATAGTCCCCAGGCATTTGGCATTTTCAATCCAACAGGTTTAGTACCAGTGGGATATCCATCACCCGTTTCGGGAGTGTTATTTACACCATACCAAGCGTAATCATTCAATGTTTTTTGATCAAAACTAATCCAACAATAAGGAGTAGTACCGCGAAAATACTCTCCTCCACGACAAGCATATTCCCATTCAGCTTCAGTCGGCAAACGACCACCAACCCAATCGCAGAAAGCAAAAGCGCCATACCATGAAACTTGACAAATAGGATGATTTTCATAACCACTAACAGGAGACCACTTACCATTATCATATGCAACAGTTGTGGCACTTGCTGTAAGCAAAGGAACATCCGTATAATCATAAGTCTGGTTGAAACGATCTACACCCGTCAAAGTTGCTTTAACATCAGTAGCACTAGAAGTAAACTTATCTAGGTTAGCATTTAAGAACACACAATACTGAGCATTAGTTATTTCATATTTGCTCATATAAAAGTCTTTACTGATTGTAACCTCATGCATAGGTCCTTCACGTGTTCCAGACCTCAGTGGGTCTGCATCCGGCGTAAATGTCCTACCTTCAAAAGTTATCTCAGTTTGTCCATCCGGGCTGCCCATCCAGTACTTTCCTGCAGGGATCTTCACTGTAGGAATACTCAATGTTTCACTTACATCCCCCCAAGGTGTAATCGTTACGCCGGAAGATACTAGCTTATCGCCATCAACCTCGAAAGTTGCAGTGTATTCATTACCGCCCGTAAATTCCAGGTTATCGGGAAGAGTCCAATGATAATTCTTTGTAGCTGTATAGAAATTCAGCTTACGATTGGCCATACCGGCATGAGGGATAAAAACGAAATCGAAACAGGTTAAGATAGTAGTAGTACCATCGCCGTTATCAAGAGCCTCCTGACGATTGCCCGTCAAATCAATATTACCGGAAACCCGATTGGAGAAGGAGCCATCAATCAGGCTAAAGTCAGCCGTTACAGGTAAGTCGGTAACCTTAGCAATCATACTCGAAAGGTCGAGCGTGCTTTGTTTAGGTTTTAGTTTAACCACCAGTTTGGATAATTGATGTTTGAAAGTCATATGTCCATTGGCGGAGTTTATACTACCGGTATTGATACCGGTCCCCATAGCTTTGGTGCTATACAGAAATGAATATAAAGCATCTGCATTTTGCTTCTTTATATTCAATGGATAAGTATAACCGGTAATATCCGAACGGTAAGGGAAATAGGATATAAAATTAACTGTATTACCGTTTTCGGGATAGTACATAGCATCTGCCTGGGCAGCAGGAATCAATTTAAAACCACTACTACCTGTACCCGGAGCCACTTTATAGCGCATATTATCATATGGCTTATTATTGGAATCTTTTATGATATCAGCAGGAATAACGCCGTTATCACTGACCATGTAGATGCCAACCATATCATTCATTTCCCACTGATTACCCACCACACGAGTAAGTGCGCGGGAATCAGTTTTGTCTGGGCCAATCTGAGCAGACAACTCCACAAGCACAGAAGTGTTGGGATGGCCTGCTACAAGCTCACTTTCAGTACAAGAGGTCGGCAGGATAGCTGCCAACAGGAAAATGAGGGCGATTGAAGTGTTTTGATATATATTTTTCATGTTTATTGTTTATCAGTTTTATTTATTACTACTATAGGCAAAAAGTATATATTCATACCCTCTTCCGATTTGAGTTAAAGAGGAAAGATAGGACGGATACCTATGCCAACATGAATAGAAGCAGGTACATTTTTATCACGGCCTGCAGAGCGGAGCGCCACAGACCCATTACCATGTCGACCTCCACGAAGTGAACGACTGATAGTAACATCCGGATTATCCAGATTTACCGGATCTGTTACCGGGGCACTTCCATAATAGTTTGGATTATACAAATCAACACACCACTCCCAAACATTACCAATTATATCATATAGTCCCCATGGATTAGGTATCTTTTGCCCAATAGTTTTAGGCCCATTTGGAGCATTTACTTGATACCAACCATAATCTTCCAAATTAGTATCACTATCACCAAAATAGTAGATAGTAGTAGTACCTGCTCTACAAGCATATTCCCATTGAGCCTCAGTTGGCAAGCTACCCTTTACAAAATCACAGAAAGCTACAGCACCATACCATGACACATGGGTAATCGGATGTTCATCACGCCCTGGAGCAGGAGTCCACTTCTTACCATCCCAATGAAGCCCCCAATCAGCAGTTGTACCATTGGTAGAACGAACCCACTCATTACCATCAACATCATAAAAACTGAATAAAGTAGCATCAACTTTACATTCTATACCTTCAACACCCAAAATATTCAAAAACTCACAATATTGAGCGTTGGTAATCTCATACTTGCTCATCTTAAATCCTTTTGTCAACGTTACCTGATGAACGGGGCTTGCAATTGGTATATCAGCCTGCCCCATCATAAACGTTCCAGGCTGTATATCCACCGTTTCAATATCCAGAATATCAGCAATGCCACTACCCCAGCTACCGGTACTACCCAAATCAATCTCCGTCCAGGCTTCAATTATCACATCACCATCCTGTTCCAAACCAGAATCTGTAATCGTGAAGCGATAAGTGTAACGCTTGCCCGATTCAAAAGCAAAACCATTCGGAATAGACCAACGGTAATCCTTGCCTAAACCCGAGAAAGTAATCATACGGTTCGGATAAGCACCCGCAGCCTGAGGAATGACAATCACTTCGTATAAATTGCCATTATCATCGGCACGCGAAGAAGTAATATCCGCCACAGTACCCACACCAGAAAAGGTAGTACCATCCGCCAGATTGAAAGAAGCAACAGTAGGCATACCACTTAACACCGCCTGTTTGTTAACATAGGCAGTAGCATTCACTCCCTTAGCACGCTCAACCTGAATAGTGATATTAGCCAACTTATGACTAAACACCATACTGATGGCATTACTCTTCACATTCGTACGGCTGGTGGTTGTATAAAGTAAATCGTGAGAAGCAGATCCGGACATCTGGTTGGCCAGAGAAATCGGGAAATTAACACCACCCGACAGATTGGCAGTGGCCTGCCAGGGGTAATAAGCTATAAAATCAAAAGGAACACCCGGCTGAAGATAGATTGTTTCAGCTTCGGTTTTGGGTTTAAGATTATCCTTGGCATCTTCTATGGGCTGTGTAATTTCAGTAATATAATATTGCTTATTCACAGCCAGTACATCACTACCGACAGTCAACGATCCACCGGATTTCAACATAAAGATACCAATCTCATCATTCAACTCCCAACTCGTGCCACTGGCACGGGTGGCAGGAGCAGCAATACCGGCATTAAAGGCCGCAACAATAGGGTCTCCATCAATTGGAGGTACACCATCAGGTTCGCTCGAACACGACCCAAGAAATAAGCAGCAAGCCAATAAGGCAAAGACTGCGATTAACTTCCATTGTTTTGTTTGCAATTTCATCTTTCTCAATTTTAAGTTTGCGGCAAGGGCCGCGACCATTTTCATCAGTATTGATTCTCTAATTGTTTGTTCATAATTAGTTTCGTCAATCTTCAACCAAGGTAACGGTATCCTACCGCAGATCAATATCATCGCCTCCATCAGGGTCCCAGGGAAGGATGCTGACGGAGAAGTCAGCCTCATCGGCTTCAATTGTTAATTCAAGAGAGAGGGTCAGGGGAATCGTTCCACCCGACTGTTTGATTATATCGGAAAGCTGACCGGTCAGATCGGCCTGAACATTGGCTTGGCGACCATCGTTCAGGGTAAGGACCAAATCAAGCAGGTTTTCATAAACACGACCATAATCCGGATCGCACAGACCAAAAACATCAAGGTAAGCCACCCAACGAGCGTCTTCGGCAGTAGCACGAAAACGAACCTGGCTACCGGCGATATCGGATAAATCTGCTATCACAGGCTCAAAACCAAACAAGCGGACAGAAGGGTAAACACCACACAAAACGCCGTCAATACCAACAACATGCCCCCGAAGTGATTCGGACAATTCCATACGGATGCGAACACGGCGGAGCAATAATTCAGGGACGGGTTCGAAGCTGAGTTCATCGCCGGAAGAGAGGATAAAGGCACCTAGATTAAAAGCATAAACCTTACCGGGTTGAGCAAGAAGCACTGAAATACGGGAGGCTTCGAAAGCGAGATCGGCAGTAACCCAGGCGGTAGTCTCGCGATCCATGCCGGAAAAAGAGACATATTCAGCATCGGGGTTAACAGCAATGACACGGTAAATGCCCGCAGGAAGGTCACCTTCGAAATTACCATTACCATCGCAGGGATAGACTAAAGGAGCGCTGTACTCGCTCATGTCATAAAAATAGTAGCGCATGGAAGGCAGAGTATAGGTGCTTTGGTCTGGATAGATGGAGAGGTGCCCCGAACCGCTGGCAGGACAATAAACGACAGAGCCTTCGGTGCAGGAAATCAACATAAAACAGAATAAGAGCCTTATCCCGGTCCATGTATTTTGATATGTATGTATATAAAGTGCCATATATTTGCTTAAAACCGATATACCAGATTCAATATTAAGTCCGTAACCACTACCTTATCGTAAGGTTCATAACGCTCAAAACAGTTGTGACCATCATGCAGTTTGTAAACCATGGAACGGCTATGAACATATCCAGAACGGCAACCCGCCTCAAGCCCCCAGCCGCGGTACAGCCGGAAATGAATACCACTGGAAAGACCGGCGTCCCAGTATTTACCCGTATAATTGGACGAAGCATTGGCATCATCTTCCAAACGCCGAACATCATAATCGCCAAAACGACCATAAACGCCCAAATACAGACTCACTGCACTGAAAGAAGGAAAACGCCAGTTATAACGAGGCTCAATGTAATAACCAGAAACTCCCTGATACTCACGACCTCCGTTATAAGAGCGATTACCATAGCGAAAACCCGCTTCTACAGACCAACAGTGGGACAGGAAATATTCTACGGAAAGATTATAGGTCCAAGTAGTACGGTCGGCATCGGGGGTAATTCCCGCCCAATACAACAGATTGCTCTTAATTGCAAAACGAGGGTAAACCCATATACCCTCAGTGGCAGAACGCTTATTAATACGGTTTACCGAAACAAGTCCCAGGTCATTACGCAAAGAAGAAGTAGTAAAGGTGACCACCGTACTATCGGAAGATATCCGATCTACCTCCAGAACACGGGCAGCCTCCCAAACACGGGAAGAATCGGGAACAAGAGCATCCGAACGTTTACCCAATACATTGTAAATCATAGGGTCTTGAGAAGATATGAGATTCTTTGGTTGTGTCGGATCGGAGGCGTACTCCACGGTTATCTCTACACGGCGAAGCAGGGGGAAAAACCGCTGTTCTATTTGTTTATAAAATACCCCGCCATTCAAGCGATAAAGAAGACGCTTACGATCCGACGGGTTAGAATGACGATGAATAATAGCAAGAGCCTCTGTCTTTGCGGAAAGGGTAGAACGACTCAACATGGTTGAAAAGTTGGTCCAGTCCTCTCCTACCCAGGCCAAATCTACAGGATAACGATAAAGAGCAGGATAAACACGATATAAATAATCATGGAAACCTTCTACACGTTCGCGAGACAAAGTTATATTGTGTTCAGAATCGCCTTCAATCGAACAATAACCCGTCAAACGAATGCGACGGATAGAAATAGAATCTGTTTGCAACACATCTCGGATAAATTGATCCAGTCGCTCCAACTCCAAAACATTATTGCCTAAATCCGGATGGACAACAGAACTATTGGAGGGATAGGTAAAGTAGCAACTCATACGCAAATCGGAAGGATTATCACGATTTGCCCCCCTTGCTGTTGATGTGAATATAAAAGCAAGAGTAATCACAAGAAGAAGATGCAAGAATAAGCCTCTTATTCGAAATAAAAGGGAATAGCTACTATTTTCGATTAGCTGTGTCATGTTTTTTTATAAACTTTTGTTAGCACACTAAAAGCCTGAACTACAAGTTGTTATTTGTCGTATCGCTGTCCGACTCCTAGGAGGAGACGGACATAAAGTCAATGTAAACATAGGAAATTTCCTTTAAATACACAATACTTCTCTCATCTAACAGGCTTTTGTTGTTTGGTATATAAGGGGAATAAAACCGAACAGAAAAATAAGCCTCGTTTATATGTATATAGTAATTATATTGATATTAATATATACAATCTCTCCAAATGACGCTTTGTATATTTAACATTTTATTAGAAAGTTTAACCCGCGATCATTTCCTGCTGGTACTTTAAATAAGCTGCATTTGCAATTTAACAACATGTGGCTAGATTGAATTATGCTTCTGATATTTCTTTTTTGTAAAACAAGGAATGAAGGAAAAAAGCAGACTGCAATGGGAACTGCATTATCTACTTCAATAGTGAACAGATATTACAGCATTATATTATCCCGAAAATCTTCCCTTCTACGATTGCTTTCGAGTAAAAAAAGTCTCCTTTTTAATTTGAATTCAGATAAACTATCCTTTATCCATCGAATTTAGACCTGCGTTTTACTTTATGTCCGTCTCCTCCTAGGAGTCGGACATTTTTATTATTCAATGTCCGCATTTTAAATAGCGAGTTCAACACTTTCTTATTAGCATAAGCCAACATCTTCGTATCGAAAGAAGCAAGATAAACTCGTGTAACTTCTTCCGTACGATGACCCAGAGCTTCACCTATCAACGTAGTTGGTACTCCGATATGGTAAGCAGCTGTAGCCCAGGAGTGGCGGGAGACATACGACGTTATGTTTTCGGAAAGCCCCAGCACCTCAGATAATTTCTTCAAACGCCGGTTATATGTACGCAATACGCTACTATACTGTATCTTCAACTTGCTATCGGCACAAGAAAGAATAGATAATAAATAAGGAGACGATTTATCTTTATTCCGATAACGATTGAGCAGATCGCGGGCCGGTGCCAATATAGGAACAGCAATAAGACCACCCGTCTTACGCCGATGATAGATAATCATATTCCCTTTCAGATCAGCTTTACGAAGATGAGCCAGATCGACAAAAGACATACCCTGCAAATGAAAAGACAACATAAATAAATCGCGGCTGAGTTTTAATAATGGATAGGCGGACAGATCGGCACTATGTAAAGCCAGAATCGTTTTAGGAGAGATAGCTCTTTTTTGCGTCGGCTCACTACCGGTATAAACATGATCGAAAAGATCAGAATCTGTATGTATCAAACCACGCTTCACAGCTTTATTACGAACTGAACGCAGTACACGCATATAAGAAGAGACTGTATTATAACAACATCCCTTATATAATAGGTAGTGTTGGTAACGATATAGGAATTCCTTTGAAAAGACCTCCTTTAGATTAATTGATGTGTTTTTGGCAAATGAGGATACACTACGGCAAGTAGAGATGTAAGATAAGCGCGTACCCATACGCCCTTGCTGCGATAGCTCTCGTGATAGCACCTCCATAAAAGCGACAAAGTTCATAGTTTGTTCTGTTTTTAATTAATTAATAGGTGAAAAATACCAAAATTAAAAACAAATACGACATTTAAAACCGAGAACAAGTAACTCTTCCGAAGTAGAAGAATAGAAAGGAAATACAGAACAAAATTTCTAAAAGGTAATTCAATTCTCAACAGGTTGCACACCTTTATAAGTCAGAATGAGATTAGGGTAGACGATATTGTCTATACAGGTAAACTGTGTAGTAAGCGTAAAATGGCGAAAGAATTTGCCATAGCGGAAAAACAGATTGGGAATAAAGCGTACGTAACCCTCTGGCTGATCAAGGATTTCTTCCATGTCGCCCATCATCACGAAGTTGTAAGACTGCGACAAAGAAGCAACCATATCTTCATAAGCCGGTGTACCTTCAAGAACGGAATTCTCTTTCTCCAGAACTTCAACATAAGCATGAAGGGCAGCTGCATCCGAAGATATCAATAGCTGCTTTTTGTGGATACAAGCATAAGTCTGCAAAGAAGAATCAGTAATTCCGGTCAACTGGGCAAAAAGTGTATTGCGTGGCAAAGTATAGAGGGAAATCACTCCCTCATGCCGGGGAGTTAAATTACAAAGATTAGCCAAGGCCTGTTTAGCTTTCGATACATTATTCAGGAGGGTGCTCCATACTATATATGAAGATTGAGCCAGAGAGTCTCCGGCTTGAAACATGCAGGTTATTGCAGCATCGCCTACACATTCTTTCATAAATTCATACACAGCTTTATCACCATCCATTATGGCGTCAGAATAAGTAGCCTGGGTATATGAATGTACAGAGGTGAAATTCAATACGCTATCCAGATTGGAAACAGAACCTTTAGTAAAGAAGAAGGTAGATGCCGGCAATATATCACCCGGAAATTCCTCAACCGGCTTCATCGTACGCAAGGTATTCATAAAGGTGTTACAAGAATCGGCATCATAGTTAATACCCGACAAATAAATAGCATCACCATTCAGGTTTACGTTAAACTCCGTCCACCCTCCAATACTGGACTGGTAGCGAAGTGCATCGCTTTCTTTCCCCATATCGACAGTATGCATATCGACATAGATTGTTGCAGGAGTTACCATACGGCGTGCTTCCCGGATTTTAGAAAAATTCTTATCAGCCAGAATAGATTGTTTATTCAGACGGGCATCAATTACTTGTTCAATCAGTTTTTTCTGATAACTGACCACTAGAAATTCGGTGGTCACATAACAAGCCAGGAAAGTGTCATCGGGCATGGGATAGATACGAATCTCTTCGCCTTTATAATCAAAGAATCGGGAGGGAAAAGAACTGGCAAAGTATTTATGGATAAATTGCTCTATAAATTCATAATCACCAGCACCCAAACGGCAATAAAAGAGTTGGTCACGGTCACCGTTGGGTTCATGAAAGCTAATAAGCATTTTATTCATCTGCTTGCTTAATCCATGTGGAGTATGTTCCAACAGGGTGTTAATATGGTCTTTCAGATATACAAAAAAACGGGAGAAATAAAGGAAACGTTGATCTTTACTACAATTGAGTTCATTGATACTTTGCATCAGACTAACCATATTGTCCGTATCCACAATAACCTTACTATCGGCAGGAACAAGTGTGTAAAGGTCAAAATCTTCGGCACGCTCCGTAACACTCATCCGGAAATAGAGAGAGAAAGCAAACCCCAGACAAAGCAAGATGACAGAGGTTGCAGTAGCTATTTTGAGTGTTGTGCGAAGCTTCATTATCCTGGTTGATAAACAATCAAAAGCAAAAATAACAAATTTCGCAAATAAAATGAAATTTATTATAAAAAGTTTTAAGACCGGTAAAGAAATTCAATCTACTTTCCACGCATTGGCACAAAGCAACTGAACACAAGCTTATTTTCATCAAAAGACTCACTAAAAGGATTGTTCCCCGAAATATACAAGCCTTTCTCTCCAATAAATACCATTTTAGGCATGGTAGTTATATACTACTCTACACTAATTAGATAAATAACTTGTAAGCATTCGACTTATTGCCACACAACTGGAAACCCTAAAAAAACGACCAAAACAGGTATCTAAAAGAACGAAACTCTGTATAACGATCTCTTGTCAAAACGACTCGAGCAAAGGGAGAAAAAAGGTCTAGGGCATACCACTGTGATGCCTGGGGGATCACAGTGGTATGCCTTAGGCATCACAATTATACCAAGCAAGCAAAATAAAACCTGGAGAGTGACATGAGAAGATATAAAGAAAAAGAAGAAGATGAAATCAACCCAAGGATGGTCAGAAAATTATCCCCCGGACCTTTGATAAAAAACATCGGACGATTTATAGTAAAGGGTAGGATGATTTATAGTCGATGGTCCGACCCTTTTTGCCATAAGTTAAGTAGCGGAGTGGAATTACTTAGAACAAATAATCTCCAATCCGTCGTAAGCCAGATGTACATGAGGAGGCAAACGCTTGGCTATATCGGCGTGCAATCCCATTTGATGGCTCATATGAATGAAGTACGTTTCCCGGGCATCAATACGACGAGCGGTTTCTAAAGCCTCGGCAAGATTCTGATGGGTAATGTGTTGATCCAAACGCAGGGCATTCAAAATTAACACTTCTATACCTTTTAACTGTTCATAAGATTCTTCCGGCATGGTCAGCATATCTGTAATATATGCCAGCTTACCTATACGATAGCCCAGAATGGGAAGTTTGCCATGCATTACACGCAAGGGTATGATTTCCGTATTGTTGATATAAAACGGATAACCAGCTTCAATATCATGCAGAAGGATATTAGGTACGCCGGGGTATTTATTCTCTGCAAAACAGTAAGGTAAACGGGTGCGGAGACGCTCGGCAGTATAGGTTTCGGCAAAAACGGGAATCTCGCCAAAACGACAGAACGGACGCAAATCATCCAACCCACCAACATGATCATAGTGTTCATGGCTGATAAGTACACCATCTATTCTCTCAAAAGAGGTACTCAACATTTGCTGCCTGAAATCAGGACCGCAATCGATGAGTATCGTGGTATCATCCGTATAGACGAGTGCCGAGGTTCTTAATCGGTTGTCGCGAGGATCTATAGAGGTACAAACCGGACAAGTGCATCCGATTTCGGGTACACCGGTAGACGTTCCACTTCCTAATATCTTAATCTTCATCAGTTTATAGTTTTAACTTCGGGGTGGATGTCAATCCCAAACTTTTCTCTGACAGATAAACGGACAGCATCGGACAATGCGATAATATCGCGTCCTGTGGCGCCTCCTTTATTGACCAACACCAATGCCTGCTTATCGTGTACAGCAGCAGGACCTAATGACCTTCCTTTCCATCCGCTTTGCTCGATCAGCCAAGCAGCAGGGATTTTCATACGACCTTCTCCCATTACATAGAAAGGCATAGAAGGATAATCACGCTGTATCTCTTCAAACTTCGATTCAGAAACCACAGGATTCATAAAGAAGCTACCAGCGTTTCCCAGGACTGCCGGATCGGGAAGTTTACTTTCCCGGATACGGATGATAATCTCGCGCACAGTTTCAAGCGTAACAGCAGGATATTTCTCCAACTCCTTACGTATCGTACCATAATCAAGCGTATAAGATTCTTGTTTACTCAGCCGGAAGCAGACATGGGTTACTATGACTTTCTTACCGGATGGTTCTTTGAAGATACTATACCGATAAGCAAACTTACAATCTGCATTGGAGTAGATACGCTCCTCGCCTTCCGGATTGATGGTATGTACTTCCGTAATCAGGTCTTTGGCCTCAACACCATAAGCACCGACATTTTGCACGGCACTGGCACCTACTTCACCGGGAATGATAGAAAGATTTTCCGCACCATATAGATTATGTTTCACGCAATAGTCCACGAAATCATCCCACACCACACCGGAACCGACTTTCAGCCAAACAGCATCGGGGGTTTCATCCACCACCTCAATGGTTTTTATACAAGAATGTAACACTGTACCTTCGTAATTGTTCAGGAAAAGCAGGTTGCTCCCACCGCCAATATGCAAAAAAGGTTCTGAAAGATAAGAGCCGGAAATCAGTTCTTTAAGTTCATCGATGGTATCGTACTCAATGAAACGCGAGGTAGTGACATCTATCCCAAATGTATTGTAATGCAAAAGTGAGAAATCTTTCTTTTCAGTAATCATAATTGTTTAGTTGAAAGTTGAAAATTGAAAATTGAAAGTTACAATGCCGCATGGCTAATTTTCAACTTTCAACTTTCAACTTATTTAATTACTCGTATCTTCAAATTTATATAGTTCCCATTTACCGTTCGCCTTCTGCCTGAAGAATAGCGTATTCAGAAAACCATTGCCTATACCTTTAAACTGCATGATTTTATAGGGCGATTCGTTCAGAACCTCTTGCCCGTAAATGATATTAGATAGTTTATCATCGGGCAATATGGGCTTGAAAGCAAACCATTGTTCGGTATCCAGAGTAGTTTCGATGATACTGAAATCATCGTCAGGGTCGGTTGTGATAAATTCCAGAGGCTCACGGATATGTTTAAGCTGATATAAGCTATCTGCTACAAAACGAACAAAGAAATCGACAAATTCGGCGCGCTTCTTTTTCACGATGGGACGCCGGTTGATGGCTTCAAGCATCCAACGACCATCAACGCGCTCAAAATAGTATTTCTTCACCATACGATCCTTCATAAAGATCCACTCAATCTGAACGGAGGTCTGAGAATCATCGTGCGGATGGTCAAGTTCTTCTTCACCATCCAGCAATAGTGTATAATAACTCTGTTTTACGAACAAAGCATCGTGCACCCAATCATCCTTTTCAATTTTCAAAGGAGTATCTTCTTCATAATAAGGCAACGGGAAAACAATGCGACTACGCTGGAAAGCTGTATCGCCGGCAAAAACGTAAATAAAATCATCGAAAGATTCATCGCCAGTAGTGGGTAAAGAAGGCTCTTCCGGATCTATCAAAAAGATTGTATCTTCCACAAAATCAATAGAATCTACCGTATCTTCTATAACGACAGCAGGCTCAACCATTCTCTTCTTGTTTTCGCACGAAAAAAGAAAGAGAAATACGACAGCAGAGATACATATCCTTCTTAACATCACGGCAAAGGTAAGCAATTTTTTTTCTCTAATATAGCAATAACTTGTTGTTTATTCCAAGAAAAATAATGTCCTTTGCAGCAGCAAGGTCCCGAGGCGGGACTGCCAGATTTCCATGCGGACGGCGGCAAGGTGCCGCTCCCAGGTTTCCATGCGGCAGTAAACTTAAAGACTCAAAAACTTAAATACTTAAAAACTTAAATCATGTACGGGAAAATGAAGAAGTATCTGAGCGATACGATTGCTGAGATTAAAGAAGCAGGACTTTATAAGGAAGAACGATTGACCGAAAGCCCCCAGAAAGCATCAATCAAAGTGAATGGCAAAGAAGTACTGAACTTTTGTGCCAATAACTACCTGGGGCTTTCCAACCACCCGAATCTGATATCTGCATCACAGAAAATGATGGATGAACGAGGATATGGTATGTCGTCCGTACGTTTCATTTGTGGTACACAAGATATACATAAAACGCTGGAAGCAGCTATCTCGGGTTACTTTAAAACAGAAGACACCATTCTGTACGCTGCTTGTTTTGACGCGAACGGCGGAGTATTCGAACCGCTCTTTACCGAAGAGGACGCAATCATCTCCGATTCGCTGAACCATGCATCTATTATCGACGGGGTACGCCTGTGCAAAGCGAAAAGATATCGTTATGCGAATGCAAATATGGAAGAACTGGAAAAATGTCTGCAAGAGGCTCAGGCGCAACGCTTCCGAATCGTCGTAACAGATGGTGTATTCTCAATGGATGGCAATGTGGCTCCAATGGATAAGATATGCGATCTGGCAGAAAAATATGACGCACTGGTAATGGTAGACGAATCGCACTCGGCGGGTGTGGTTGGCGCTACCGGACACGGAGTGAGTGAATTATATAATACATATGACAGAGTAGATATTTATACCGGTACACTGGGTAAAGCATTTGGCGGTGCACTCGGCGGATTTACTACCGGACGCAAAGAAATCATTGATTTACTTCGCCAACGGAGCCGCCCATACCTGTTCTCCAACTCGCTGGCTCCCGGAATTATCGGCGCAAGCATTGAGGTATTCCGCATGTTGAAAGAAAGCAATACGCTACACGACAAATTGGTAGAGAACGTGAACTACTTCCGTGATAAGATGCTGGCAGCAGGTTTTGATATTAAACCTACACAAAGTGCCATCTGTGCGGTGATGCTGTATGATGCGAAACTATCACAGGTATTTGCTGCTAAGATGCAGGAAGAAGGCATCTATGTTACAGGATTCTACTATCCGGTAGTACCTAAAGATCAGGCGCGTATTCGCGTACAACTATCCGCCGGACATGAGAGGGAGCATCTGGACCAATGTATTGCCGCCTTTATTAAAGTTGGCAAGGAATTAAACGTACTAAAATGATAAATATATGGAACTAGACCTCACTACCCCTGCCCTACTATTTTCGGCCATATCGCTGATTATGCTGGCATACACCAACCGGTTTCTATCGTATGCACAACTGGTGCGTACATTGAAAGACAAGTATATGGAAGATCCCTCGGATATTACCGCAGCACAGATTGTAAATCTGCGCAAACGTTTATATCTGACCCGGACCATGCAGGTACTAGGGATCAGCAGCTTATTTCTATGCGTAGTGAGTATGTTCCTGGTTTATATCGGACTTAATTTGCTGTCGGTCTATGTTTTCGGAGTAGCGCTAGTGTTACTGATTGCATCGCTGGGAGTATCCATACAGGAAACATATATATCTACCCATTCATTGGAGATTTATCTGGGAACAATGGAAGATATACTGAAAGATAGCAAGAAGAAGAAGTAAAAGCGGCATATTGTGCCATAATACAAAAAGGCCTCGAACAGTATAATAAATACTTCCGAGGCCTTCTTTATTTTATATGAACTATCGTTCTCCTAACTGATTATCAATCAGGTAAATTCCACCTGTTGTGCCGGCAATCTTAATCTTCTTAATAATACTACGGGCTGTAGCTTCTTCTTCCACCTGTTCGCTAACGAACCAGCTTAGAAAATCTTCGGTTGCTTTATCTTTCTCTTCAACGGCCAGTTCAACAAGTTCGTCGATCATTTTAGAAACGCGCTTCTCGTGATCAAAAGTATGTTCGAATACTTCCAGCGGACTTCCCCAGCCGGTTGGAACAACATCCAGTTTATCAAGTAATACGGTACCTTCACGTACGATAAGATAATCGGCCAATTTGCAGGCATGTTCCATCTCTTCGCCATATTGCTTCTTCATCCAATGAGCAAATCCTTCAAAACCTTCTTTTGCAAAGTAGTAGGACATTGAAAGATAAAGATTAGCTGACCACATCTCAGCATTGATCTGTTTGTTAAACGCATCTTGAAGTTTCTTTGAAATCATAGTAGTATGTATTTTAGTTTATTAAAGCCTTTACTAAGATAACAAGCATTCTCTAAATTTGTTCAACGTTAACGGTTTTTTCCTTAAAATTAAGGAATAAGATCAAACCAACTCGTCGGATGTATATGCCTTAGGAATCTCACGACAATTATAGCCCGAAGCCATAATTTCTCCATAAGCACCGGCGGAGCGAAGTGCAATCAGATCACCACGATACACCTTGTTCAAGTCGATAGCCTTACCAAACACATCGGATGATTCGCAGATAGGACCTACAACATCGTAGGCTTCCATCGGCTCTTCGGAAGTGATGTTTTCTATTTTATGGTAAGCCTGATACAACGCCGGACGAATCAAGTCTGTCATACCGGCATCAAGTATTGCGAATTGTTTATTAGTTCCTTGTTTTACATATAATACTTTGCTAATCAGACTTCCACACTGACCGGTAATAGCACGCCCAAGTTCAAAGTGCAATGTTTGTTGCGGACGCAGTTTAAGATGCTGTGCATATGTAGCAAAGTAAGCAGCAAAATCAGGAATCGGCTGACGGTTAGGGTGTGCGTAGTCAATGCCCAAGCCACCACCTACGTTGATATGTTCCACAATAATCTGACGGGCATATAGCTTTTCCTGTAGTTCGTTGACACGGTTACACAGCGCCACAAAGTCGCCCATATCCAGTATCTGAGAACCGATATGGAAATGAATACCTACAAACTTCACGTTTTGCATGGTAAGAGCCACATCAATCACATTGTCCATATCTTCCAGACTGATACCAAATTTGTTTTCGGCCAGACCGGTAGTGATGTTTTTGTGGGTATGGGCACCTACATTAGGATTGATACGGAAAGCTACATTAGCAATTTTACCTTTTGCTGCTGCCAATTCGTTGATCACTTCGAGTTCAGGAATGGACTCTACGTTGAAACAGAAAATATTGTGATCCAATCCCAGATTAATTTCCCAATCGGATTTACCTACACCTGCAAATACGATCTTATTGGAAGGCACGCCTGCTTTAATTGCTGCGCGGATTTCACCACCGCTCACACAGTCGGCTCCGAGTCCGCCTTCGCGAATGATGCTCAGTACTTTGTGGTTAGCATTGGCTTTTACGGCATAGTGCACAACAAACTTTTCATATTTAGCAACCTCACGGTTTACGGCTGCCAGCGTGTCGCGCAATACTTGGGTATCATAATAATAAAAGGGTGTTTCTAATTCACGGAATTTATTGATTGGAAATGTACCTTTCATACCAGGTTCTTCTTTGTTTAGTTAGTAAAAAAGAACTATCTCAGAACTCCTCCCCCTACCCCCTCCAAAGGGGGATACCTTGCGGAAACGCTATACAGCGCAGCCTATCCCCCTTTGGAGGGGGCCAGGGGGAGGAGTTTTGAGATAGCTCCATTTATTAAAATTTGAGTTATTCGTTAAACAGTATGTCGCTTAAAGATTGAAGCGCCGCTTTTTTATCACATTCCCGGATAAGGAAGGATATGTTGTAGTTACTACCACCGAACGAGATCATACGTACCGGTATGTCTTTCATTGCATCCAATGCTTTGGCTTCGAAACCAACGTTTTCCCATTCCAGGTCGCCTACCACACAAACAATACACATGTTCGAATCTATGGTTACGGTACCATACTTCTTCAAATCGTCAAGGATTTCATTCAGATGGCGGGTGTTATCAATAGAAACAGATACACCAACCTCGGAAGTACAAATCATGTCGATAGATGTCTGGTAGCTTTCGAAGATTTCGAATACCTTGCGAAGGAATCCGTGAGCCAGCAACATGCGGCTTGATTTGATTTTAATAGCCGTAATGTTTTCTTTAGCTGCTACAGCTTTGATCTTACCCTTCTCCGTATCGTTGGATATCAATGTTCCAGGAGCGGTAGGGTCCATAGTATTCAACAAACGAACCGGAATATTTGCATACTTAGCCGGTTGGATACAAGTGGGGTGAAGGATCTTGGCACCGAAGTAAGCCAACTCTGCCGCTTCTTCAAAGTGAAGCTGACGAACAGGAGCCGTCTTGTCGACAATACGCGGATCGTTATTGTGCATACCATCAATGTCCGTCCAGATTTGGATTTCGGATGCGTTTACAGCAGCACCAATCAAAGAAGCAGTATAATCGCTACCGCCACGTTGCAGATTGTCGATCTCACCGTAAGCATTGCGGCAGATGAATCCTTGTGTAATATAGATTTCGGCATCCGGATGAAGTTCCAGTTGCACGTGTATTTTCTCCTTTATATATATAGGATCGGGTTCGGCGTTCTTATCGGTACGCATAAATTCCAATGCAGGAAGCAATACAGATTTTACGCCGCATTCCTGCAGGTAGTAGTTTACCATAGCAGTAGAGATTAACTCACCCTGAGCCAATACTACTTTTTCTTCAAATAGAGTAAATAGGTCTTTGGTAAACGTACGGATATAATCGAAATGAGATTTTACGACTTCAAGTCCTTTCTGTTTATATTCAGCGGTAGCATAAAGCTCATCAACGTGCTGTTTATATTTAGCCTCCAGCTTATTGATGATTTCATTCGCACCATCCGGATTCTTTTTGTACAGATAATCCGAAATTTCTACCAAGGCGTTGGTTGTGCCGGACATAGCCGAAAGAACAACTATCTTTCTTTCGCCATCGGTAATCAATTTGGCCACTTCTTTCATTCTTTGCGCAGAACCAACAGAAGTTCCTCCAAACTTTAATACTTTCATTTTCGATACTGTGTTAATTGTTAGTCTAAACCTACTTTTCTACAAACTCACGGGTTACATCTGTTATCTGATGGCCGTCGCAACGATACACAATGCCCGGAAATTCTTCCAGAAAGCGTATATTGTGTGTGGTCATAATGATAGCCGAACCTGACCGACAAATAGAGTGTAACAATTCTACTATGGCTCTACCGGTTTCCACATCGAGGTTTCCGGTAGGCTCATCTGCCAGGATGATTTCGGGTGAGTTCAGGATAGCACGCGCAATCACAATACGTTGCTGTTCCCCACCCGACAGTTCATTCGGCATTTTATATCCTTTGTTCTCCATGCCAACCTGCAGGAGCACTTCTTCAATACGATTTTTAATTTGTTGTTTGCTCTTCCAACCGGTAGCCCGGAGAACAAATTCCAGATTGTCATAAACGGTACGGTCCGTCAGGAGTTGGAAGTCCTGAAAAACAATACCCAGTTTACGCCTGAGTTGCGGGATGTGCTTACGCTTGATCTTTGCCATAGAATGACCTAAGACCTGCGCTTCACCGCTTTTTATATCTAATTCACCATAGATGGTTTTCAACAGACTTGTTTTACCTGTTCCGACTTTGCCGATCAGGTACACAAATTCACCTTTGTGTAGTTTCAGGTTTACTTCATTGAGTACACAGAGGTCTTGTTGATGTATATCTACATTTGTATAGTGAATTAATGCTTCTTCCATGTATCACTGTGCCTTTCTTTCAGTTCACGCACAAGGTCTTCAATACGATAACCTTTGGATGTCAATAATACAATCAGGTGATAAATCATATCGGAACCTTCGTAAACCATGCGGTCATCGCTTCCGTTGGTTGCTTCGATAATCATTTCTACCGCTTCTTCACCCACTTTCTGCGCCATACGGTTTATACCGGATTGGAACAAACTGGTGGTATATGATCCTTCGGGCATCTCCTGGTGACGTTTATCAATAAAGTCTTGCAGGTGTTTGAGGAACATGATATCGTTTATCTCGTTCTTCTCGCCCCAACAGGTGTCTGTTCCTGTATGACAAACCGGGCCAACCGGATCCGCCATAATCAGCAACGTATCCTGATCACAGTCTTCTTTTATAGATACAACGTTAAGGAAATTTCCGCTTTCTTCTCCTTTGGTCCACAAACGGTTTTTCGTACGGCTAAAGAAGGTTACTTTTCCTGTTTCAAGGGTTTTATCATAAGCTTCTTTATTCATATAGCCTAACATTAAAACCTTGAACGTGGTATTATCTTGTATGATAGCCGGAACAAGCCCGTTCATTTTATCAAAGTCTATATTCATCTCGTTTTTATCTGTTTTTATTGTTGGTTATAATCTTACAGTTATACCCTGACTGCAAAGATACGATTTTAATTCGGGAATTTTAATCTCTCCAAAGTGAAAAACGCTGGCTGCCAGCGCAGCATCCGCTTTTCCCTGGATAAAGACATCACGGAAATCTTCCTTCTTTCCTGCACCGCCCGAGGCTATGATAGGAATTGACAAACCGGTAGCAAGTTCGGCCAAGGCTTCATTGGCATATCCGGTCTTTACTCCATCGTGATTCATGCTGGTGAAAAGAATTTCTCCGGCGCCACGTTCCTGGGCTTCGCGCGTCCAGCTCATTAGCTCCTTATCTGTTTCTATGCGACCACCATTAAGGTAGCATTTCCAGCCATCGGAAGTCTGCTTGGCGTCTACAGCCAGTACACAAACCTGGGAACCGAAGTGTTTGGCTATTTCGTCAATCAACCCGGGGTTACGGATAGCCGAGGAATTGATAGATACTTTATCGGCACCGGCGTTCAGCAAGCGGTCTACATCGCTCAATTCGTTGATACCACCACCTACGGTGAAGGGTATGTTGATATTGGCAGCAATGCGGGTTACCAGCTCGGTGAAGGTTTTACGTTCTTCATGGCTGGCGGTAATATCCAGGAATACCAACTCGTCAGCTCCTTGCTGACTGTAAGCACGTCCTAACTCAACCGGATCACCGGCCTGGCGAAGATTGACGAAGTTTGTTCCCTTTACGGTCTGTCCGTCTTTGATATCCAAGCAAGGAATGATTCTTTTTGCTAACACAATTTTATTTACGATTTAACGATTTACTATTTACGATTGAAAACACAAAGCCTGACTACTGACTACTAGCTACTAAAATCATAGAGTTCTTTCATGGTGATACGGCCTTCGTAAAGGGCTTTGCCGAAAATGACTCCGGGTACTCCGGCCTCATCAAGGGCAATGATATCTGCCATGCTGCTTACGCCGCCGCTCGCCATTAGGTAGAGGTTGGAATGTTTCTCCAGAATCCCCTTATAGAGTTCCGTAGAAGGGCCTTGCAGCATGCCATCCCGGCTAATATCCGTGCAGATCACTTTTTCGATGCCTTTATGTATATAGTCGTCCAGGAAGGAGAAAAGCTCTACGGCTGTTTCATCTTTCCACCCGTTTACTGCAATCATGCGGTCTTTCACATCGGCTCCCAAAATGATTTTCCCGCTTCCATAGCGGTCTAACCAGCGGGTAAATAGTTCGGGGTTCTTCACGGCGATGCTTCCTCCGGTAACCATTTCGGCTCCATTGTCAAAAGCGAGGATAAGGTCTTCATCGCTTTTGATCCCGCCACCAAAGTCAATGATCAGGGAAGTGCGGGAAGCAATCTGCTCCAACGTGCGGTAATTGACAATGTGGTGCGAGGCCGCCCCGTCAAGGTCTACCACGTGCAAACGGCGAATGCCATTGGCTTCAAACTCCTTGGCAACCTCCACCGGGTTCTCGTTATATACTTTCTTTGTGCCGTAATCGCCCTGCGAAAGGCGTACGCACTTACCATCAATGATGTCAATAGCCGGTATCAGTTCTATCATAGTTCCAAAAAGTTTCTAAGAATGCGTTCACCTACTGCCCCACTCTTTTCCGGGTGGAATTGCGTGGCGTAGAAATTATCTTTATGCAATGCAGCACTAAAGGGTAATATATAGTTGGTATCTGCAATGGTATATTCGTTGGACGGAACGTAGTAGCTATGTACAAAGTAAACAAACTCCTCGCGGGTAAATCCTTTAAACAAGTTTGTTTTTGTATCCAGCAGCGTATTCCAGCCCATATGGGGCACTTTATCGGATTGATTTTCAGGGATGAAGCGTTTTACATCGACATCAAAAATGCCCATACAATCGGCATTACCTTCTTCGGAGTGGCGGCACATTAATTGCATGCCTACACAAATACCGAAAACCGGCTGGCAGAGGTTTTTAATCACTTCATCAAGTCCTGTTTCCCGAAGGTGGTTCATGGTTGTTTCAGCTTCGCCCACTCCGGGGAAAATTACTTTATCGGCGGCCATGAGTTCTTTTTTATCTGCCGTGATCATTGCCTCTACTCCGAGGCGCTTCAGCGCATAATCCACCGAGCGGATATTACCTGCATTATATTTTACTACTGCTATCATTAGAGTTGAAAGTTGAAAGTTGAAAGTTGAAAGTTGAAAGTTGAAAATTATAGCTCCGCTATCGGTCAGTTAAAATGCAAAAATAATATATATATTTCATTCTGGCATTTTCAACTTTCAATTTTCAACTTTCAACTTAGCTAAATATTACGGTTTTATTTTTGTAGGCGAGTACTTTTCGCTCAATATGTTTCTGTACGGCTCTGGAGAGTACAATTTTCTCCAGATCTTTCCCCTTGTTTATCAGGTCGGAGATGGCATCCTTGTGTGTAATACGAACCACGTCTTGTTCAATGATTGGTCCGGCATCCAGTTCGGTGGTCACATAGTGGCTGGTAGCTCCGATAATCTTCACCCCTCTCTCAAATGCAGCATGATAAGGTTTTGCTCCCACAAATGCGGGTAGGAAAGAGTGATGTATATTGATAATCTTATCCGGATATGACTTGATCATATCTTCGGAAATGATCTGCATATAGCGTGCCAATACAATAAAGCTTATCTTATGTTGCCTCAACAATTCCATTTCCTTGGCTTCCTGTTCTGCCTTATTTTCTTTGGTGATAGGAAAAACATGGAAAGGGATTCCAAAACGCTCTCCTACATGCTGCAGGTCGGGGTGGTTGCTTATGATAAGTGGAATTTCCACATTCCACTCGCCGGCAGTATAGCGAGCCAGTATATCATATATACAATGAGACATTTTTGAAACGAAGATAGCCATACGCGGCTTCACATCGGAGAAGTAAAGACGAAAGCTCATCCCGTATTTCTGAGCATAGAGGGTTTCGAAATAGTCTTCAATCTTTTCTTTGGGTACCAAGAAAGTGGCAAGTTCCCACTCGATACGCATGAAGAACATGTTCTCCGTATGGTCAACGTATTGATCCAGATAGATGATGTTTCCTTTATTAACGGTTATAAAGTCGGTAACCTCTGCCAGAATACCGGGTTTATCGGGACAGTGTAATAACAGTTTGGCTGTACTCATATTCATTTTTGATATTATCTGTCATTAAAATCATTCTTTGAGGGCACAAAAGTAACGAAATTATGCCAATTCAGAAACAATACGAACAATAAGTTTAAAGATAAACCTAGAAATCTTTCTAAAAAAAGTGCGCAAGACTATTGCAGGTTTAAAAAAAACATCTACCTTTGCATCCGCAATCGAGAGAGATTGTTACCCTAAAAAGTAAAATTGGTGTGGTAGTTCAGTTGGTTAGAATACCTGCCTGTCACGCAGGGGGTCGCGGGTTCGAGTCCCGTCCATACCGCTTAAAAGACTGACAATCAGTCGATTACGAAGACAAAAAGCCTGTAAAATAGCATTTTACAGGCTTTTTTTATATCCCTTTAGGACACACTAAAGTCATTAAAAAGCCAAAGTCGGACAGAGTTCCGTTACCAAATCATTACCCATTTTCTAAAAAAACAAAAAGGTAACGAATGTCGCGATAAGGCGTTGATTTGTCGCAATTTGGCGTAGCAGAAATTCCTCATATGAGATCACAAGAAAGTAATTTTGTAATCTTAATAATTGAGTAATTATGCGTAGTACATTTAAAATTCTTTTCTACATTAAAAAGAATGCGATTAAGAGCAATGGGAAAGCTCCCATAATGGCAAGAATAACCTTAAACGGAGAAATTGCCCAGTTTAGTGTAAAATGCGAGGTTGACCCCGCAGATTGGAACCCCAAAGCAGGAAAAGCGAATGGCAAGTCTGCAAGTGCCATTAAGTTGAATGGGTTATTGGATAATTTCAGAGCAAGTCTTACCCAACATTACAGAGAAATAACAGATTGGGATAGTTGCGTTACTGCCGAAAAAGTTAGAAATGCTTTTTTAGGCTTACAAACTCGTGAAGATTCCCTGTTGGATTTATTCGACCATCACGTTGAAAATCTCAAAGCACAAATAGGAAAGGATGTTAGTCGAGATACATATATGAAGTATTTGCGGACAAGGAACAGGCTCTATGATTTCATGAAATACAAGTACAATATTTCAGACATACACCTGAAAGAAATAAACCATTCTTTTCTTTGCGATTTTGAGGTATATATGAAAACGATGCATAGTTGCGGACAAAATACTACCGCTAAATTCATGCAGAGATTGAAGTCCATAATTCTTATAGCTAAAAGCAACGGGTGGATTAAAGTCGATCCCTTCCTAAACTATAAGCTGCAATTTGAGAAGTCTGAAAGAGAATATCTGACAGAGCCGGAATTGGAAGCTATTATGAAAAAGAAATTCCCTATCAAACGCCTTGAAACCGTAAGGGATGTATTTGTTTTTTCGTGTTTCACGGGTTTGGCATATGTTGATGTTTTTAATTTACGAGAAAGTAATATCCGAACCACCTTTGACGAAAGTCTTTGGATTATTGGTAAACGTGTAAAAACTGGCGTTAGTTATAGAGTCCCTTTATTAGATATTCCTATGAGAATTATCGAAAAGTATAAAGGAACTTTGCCAAATGACGAAATATTACCTATCATAAGCAATCAGAAGATGAATTCTTATTTGAAGGAAATTGCAGCCGTGTGTGGTGTTGATAAGAATTTGTCATTCCACCTCGCACGCCACACGTTCGCTACAACCGTAACGCTATCAAAAGGCGTGTCAATAGAAAGCGTAAGTAAAATGTTAGGTCATACCAACATTAAAACGACACAAATCTATGCTCGGATTACCGATAATAAGATTAGTGATGATATGACTAATCTTGCAAGCAAACTTAAAAAATTGGAAACAAAATTTGCGATTAATCAATAAATAAATCTCATGGAACTACAAATCATACAAAGTAAAATTTACGAAATCAGAGGGATGCGTGTCCTTTTGGATTTTGATTTAGCAGAAATGTATCAAGTAGAAACAAAAAATCTAAAACGTGCTGTAAGGCGTAATATGGAACGCTTCCCGGAGGATTTTATGTTTGAACTAACAGATAGTGAAAACGAAGACTTGAGGTGCAATTTTGGCACCTCAAGTTGGGGAGGTAGTCGTTATCCCCCATTCGCATTCACCGAACAAGGGGTCGCCCAACTTTCGAGTGTACTCAACAGTCCTTTAGCTATTCAAGTAAATATATCAATTATAAGGGCTTTCGTTGCTTTACGTCAATATGCACTGGGTTACGCTGAATTAAATCGTAAATTGGAGGATTTTATGATAGAAACCAATATGCAGTTCAGCGATATTTATCAGGCTCTTACGGAACTTGCTTCACAAAAGGAACAGGAAAACAAGCCCCGTAAGCGCATTGGTTTTAATGTTCAACAAGATGAAGAAGAATAATATAATTATGGAACGGGGATATATCAAAATTAAAGAAAATGATGAAAGTCAGCTGATTGTTGAAGCAAAACTCGTAAATTGCACCCTGTGGATGACAAAGCATGAGATAGCTGATTTATTCAACGTATTTGTTAGCTCGGTTGGTAATAACCTGCGGTCAATATTCAAATCAGGCTTATTGCGGGAAGAAAACGTTACGCAAATACACAAATACGAGAACAGCGGTCGTCAATGTGAAATGACTTTATACAATCTGGAAGCATTGATTTTTGTCAGTTATCGAATAGCTTCGTTTGAAGCGCAAGCGTTCAGGGAATGGGTTATGAAAGCATTAACCGAATATACCCGGACGAAACCGAAAAGAGAAGCAGATGTTTTGATTGTGTACAACCTATCATCAAAACTTCCTGCAATAACATTAAATTAATTCAAACTCTTATAAACAGAAATATAGTCATGAAAAATGTAATCTATCTATTAATTGCGGTTTTCTTGGTTTCCTGCGTGCGGCTCAAACTCATCAAAGAGCAACTATGAAAAAACCATTACTGGCTATCTGCTAAAAGGTAGCGACACAAAAGAAAATCTCAACTTCAAAATTGTTGAGTTAAACGAACAGGGTAATGTTACCGTTGCCGACAGTATCGCTTATCTTACTGACGAGTTTAGAAAAGATAAGCAACCAGTAATCAGCCGTATTGAACTTGCCAAGAAAATGAGTGAAGATCTATTGGCTCAAACCAAAAAACAGAGTGATATAGATAAATACAATGCGGATATTGCCGTTATGAATACCCGTATAGATTCACTCAAAAACCTTGTGCCTGATAACTTACAAGGATACGATAAAAGAAACACCAGTGATGTACTTGCGATTATTGTCAGATGCAAGTATTCCGTTCAACTATCGGGAACTCCTAAAGAAGAAACTTTCGATTTCTACCTATCTCCTGATGGTAGTAAATGCTACGAAAAGAAAGGTATTTAAGAAAATCATATAAAACAGAAAGCCTATTTCGATGCGAAGTAGGCTTTCTGTTTTATATATCTGCTACGCCTTTATGAAATTCTTTCTCACAGCGTTATTGTCGTATATTTTATCCTCGCTTAAAACCCAACCCATTTCTTCAGGTTTTTGTGAGAATAGTGATATTCCCTTTTCGAGAGTTTCGGGAATATATGTGATAATAATTTCATCAATTAAATCATTATCGAGAAGCATTGATGTTAGTTCGGCTCCACCAACAAGCCAAATATCCTTCCCGTTCTCAGCTTTAAGTTTAGAGATTGCTTCAACAGCATTTTCGGTAATGAAATTCACTCCTTCTTTCTCCATTATTGGATTGCGCGTAACAACATAGACATTCTTATCCTCATATGGCCAGAGAATATCCATTATTCGCATATTGCGATAGGTATTACCGCCCATTATAACGGTATCGACCGAATCTACAAAGTTTTTGTGATCTTCTTTCGAAGGAACGGGATAGCCGATTAACCAATCCAAATCGCTGTCTGGTGTAGCGATATAACCATCATTCGATGCCGTAATGTACAATTTCAACTTTTTCATGCCCTTGTCCTTTTATAAATTCATCCTTCAAGAACATTCGCCAGACCAAAAAAAGAAGCGTGGAACTCACACTGCTCCACCACGAGGTACTGGCATACCCAAAGAAGAAGACAGGCAAGCCCACGCTATACAGTTGTATAGCATGAACATTGCACTTAGGTCTCTTCTTTTGATAAAACTTGCCAGTTTTCGTAGTGAGACGTTCAGCGAACGTTATGTTATATATATGAATTGTAGAATGTTGAGTTCTACAATTATACAGTCTTAATACTTCCGCAAAGATAGTGATTTAAGTTGAAATATATACTATTGCACTTTGTTCATATCTCCATGTTGGATGATTCATGCAATCTTCCGAATAATGTCTGGATTGAAGATATTTTCCAATTCTCGAAAATCCTTATCAACAGGATATGCTTCCAATTCATTGTCTTGAAACGGCTTTATCATACTAATGATGTCTTGCTTTGGCGAATTAGGGTTTAACCAGTTGTCAATATCCTTGTCAGGGAGGATTAACGGCATTCTATATGGATTCTGACCACTGTTATGGATTTCTTTCATCAAGGAATTCGCTGAAGTAGTAATCATCACATAAGATAAGATTTTCTCTCCTGTCATCTGGTCAATCCACAAATCCCACATTCCACCGATTGAGAGGATTTCAGCTTCAGGCATGTGAATATAGTATGGTATTTTCGAGCCATTGGGGTTTTCATGCCACTCAAAGAAACCGGTAGATGGAATAATACAGCGTTGCAAGGATATGACCAGTTTATATGGCCATGTTTCAAACACACTTTCTGCCCTTGCATTTTTATACCAGTTCTTTTTGTCTTTTTCGATAATGGTTTCCCTATCTTTTGTCAAGTGAGAGACAAGTCCCCACCACATGGGTTGTAGCTGGTTGGAATGGGTAATAATTGCCGAGAACGGACTTTTGAAGGCGGGAATGCTATACGCACCTTCAGTAAGGTCTAATATTTCACCATTCCTGCGTTTTTCCTCCATGATTTCCTGCCAAATTTCAAGAATATCTGTCTTTCTTCCATAACGCTTGGCTAAAGCTAATGCCCGTTTACTTTGACTATTGTAGAAACACATATCTATTTGGTTTTAGGGAAGTCGTTTTTCCTTGTGGTATAACAAGGCGATAGTCGCTCTTGTTTTATTTTCCATTGCTCACCGTCACCAAGAACTGCTTACTTTAGCGTATTACGACCATATTTATCATTGGTGCGGTCTAATACTTCCATCAAACGTTTGTGTTTTTCACGATCGATTTTGTCCCAAATGTTCCCTTGCACGGCATTTTGATTACAAATATCCATCAACATCACCCCCGCTTTTTTATATTTATAGCCGGGACGGAATATCTTCTCTAATCCTTCCGCAACGTAGTCCACAATTTCCATACTTGAATTGCTTGCCACCGGAAGATTAATGATAATATGCTGACTATATTGGGGCAAGTCTTGTCGGAAAGGATTGGTATCAATAAAAACGAGAACCGATTTTGCACAACTCTTTTGCTTTCGCAATTTAGCCGAAGCCATACAAGCATAATTAGCAACCGCTTCTTTTACTATGGCAAAATCTTCTATCATCTTCCCAAAAGAGCGAGAAACCATAATGCTTTGCTTATCCGGTTCGACCGGAGCCATCTTTATACATGGCTCTCCCACAAGCTCACGCCATGTGCGTTCTCCAACCACCGTCATGTGTTTCCGAACCCACGCCTGTGGCAGTTGTGTGAAGTCATAAGCAGTGTGAATCCCTTTTTCCTGTAATCGTTTACTGTGCTGTCTTCCGATGCCCCAAACGTCTCCAATCTCTGTTTGCTGAAGAGCTTTTATTCTCTTTTCTTCAGTGTCAATTGAGGCTGTCTCACAATGATGAGATGGCCTTTTTTCGTTTTTCCTTTTTTCTGATTGCTTTTTCTCTTTTGTTTCCGATTCGTTCTTTTTTATAGTCTACATTGCTTCATATAATCCCTTTTTCCAATATTCCGGTTTAATAAAGGTTTCATAGGGGGGGGGTATTTTGGCCCTATGATGCTACTTTAGCTATATTATGTGCAATAGCCAGTAACCCAAACTCCACCTCAACTTTGTTTTTGCCTTTGCAAAGGAATTGTTTGAAGTTCTTGTTGTTTTTTAGATTTCCAAAGGTAGCTTCCACATCCTGTGGCCTATTACAGACGATCTTATTTCTGGTATTTTTCAAATATAGAAGTCGTTATTTGCGACTATTTCAGTCATCAATTTCATATTCCGTACATCACCATCCGTTATATACATATAATAAAATAACAAATACCTATGATTTAGTACACTATTGACTTCGCGCAACCTTTTTGGACTAGATTATAGAAATTAGGAACTGATAGTTAGGTTTTACTCTTATTATTAAGCAAGCTAATAGAATTGTTACTTCTATTTTTGTGTGTCACTTCACATGCAAATGTGACCTAATATCTAATTTGTTTAATTTTAATTTATCAGTATGAAAAACAACAAACATGCCGGTAACTGTGCATCCATCTTCCGGCAGATGCTCTTAGCTATCGTTTTTTTTGCAGGAGCAACTACCGCCCTGGCACAGAACCGGAACATCACCGGAACAGTGGTAGACCCTCGCGGAGAGAGCATTATTGGCGCCAGTGTACTGGAAAAAGGTACATCGAATGGTACTATTACCGATATTGATGGTAATTTTTCTCTATCCGTAACATCGAATACTATCCTGCAAATATCTTATATTGGATATGTGTCCCAGGAAATCAAGGCAGAAACAGGCAAAACCATGCGAATCGTATTGTCGGAAGATACACAAACTTTGGATGAAGTAGTTGTGGTAGGCTTCGGTACACAAAAGAAAGTAAACCTTACAGGCTCCGTGGGACTTGCCGATGCTAAAGACCTGGAATCACGTCCCGTAACATCGGCTACCCAGGCCTTGCAAGGTATTGTGCCGGGATTGCAGATTACAACGAACACCGGAGAGATGGATAAGGATATGAAGATTAATATCCGGGGTACAGGTACTATTGGCGAAGGTTCGAGTGGCTCTCCGCTGATTCTGATTGATGGTATGGAAGGTGACTTGAACAGTGTGAACCCGCAGGATATCGAAAATATCTCCGTATTGAAGGATGCTGCGGCTTCCTCTATTTATGGTTCGCGCGCACCGTTTGGGGTAATACTTGTTACAACCAAGAGTGGTAAGGCAGGAAAGATTTCGGTGAATTATAATAATAGTTTCCGCTTTTCAAAGCCGATCAACCTGCCCGAGTCAATGGATTCGTACACATTTGCCAACTACTTCAACGCTGCTCATTTTAATAATGGCTCCAACCAATTCTTTTCGGATCAGGTGATGCAGAATATGCTCGATTATCAGGCGGGAATATTAACAACTAACCTGCCGGCTTCGTCTAACGGACAATGGGGTAAACCACAGTACGATCCTTACACTAATGCCTATGCCAATACAGATTGGTATAGGGAGATTTACAAGAGTGAGGTCTTCTCGCAAGAACATAATATGAGTGTTACGGGTGGTAGCGAGAAAGTTAACTACTATGCTTCATTCAATTATCTGGAACAGGGTGGGTTGCTACGCCATGCCGACGATGGACTGGATCGTTATAACCTGACAGGGAAAATGAACGCCACTATTACAGATTGGCTGAAATTTAACTACAACATTCGCTTTACCCGGAGCAAGAACTATCGCCCAACATATTTCGGTGATTCGTTTTACGATAACTTCGGTCGTTCAACCTGGCCCAATCTGCCTGTGAAAGATCCGAATGGGTATTATTATGGCAACGGCAATGACGGTGGAAATCCGGCTATGGCTATGGCACTGGGTGGCAAGCGTTCGTCCGTTACGGATCGCCATTATTATCAGGGAGCACTGATTCTTGAACCCATAAAGAATTGGGTTACACATGTAGAATTAAACTACAGCATCATGAATTATGATCTGAAAGAAACTTCCTTGCCGCGTTACGATCACAATGTAGAGGGTAACCTGATTGATACACAGAAGAACTCGTATCTGTATCAGGAACAGAAGAAGGAGAACTATATGAATCTGAATATTTATAGCGAGTACAACCATTCTTTTCTTGATGCCCACAATGTGAAGGTGATGGCAGGATTTCAATCGGAAGAGATGAAGCAAGATGTCTCATCTGTGCAACGGTACGGTGTAATGATAGAGGGTATGCCTTACTTTGATCTCACTACCGGAACTAACGGAAAAGGGAGTGCTATGGCTACAACGGTGAAAGGTAATGGAAGTGAGTGGGCTACGGCTGGCTTCTTCGGACGTTTGAACTATGACTACCAAGGACGCTATCTTGCCGAAGTAAACTATCGGTACGATGGGACATCGCGCTTTCGCAGGGGAAGCCGGTGGGAAACGTCTCCATCATTCTCAGCCGGATGGAACATCTCCAACGAAAGTTTTTGGGAACCATTATCGGGTGTGGCCAATCTGCTGAAACTTCGTTTTTCGTATGGGCAGTTGGGCAATCAAAATACCTCAGGCTGGTATCCAACATATCGCATCATGGATTTGAAACCCTCAACAGGCACATGGCTCAATAATGGCGCTAAGCCAGATGTTTCCAGTGTGGGCGAACTAATCAGTACAGCACTTACCTGGGAAACAGTACGCACATGGGATGTCGGAGTTGATTTTGGATTATTCTCCAATCGCCTTACCGGTTCATTTGATTACTATGTACGCTATACTGACAATATGGTTGGACCAGCACTGGAATTACCTAAAACATTGGGTACTGATGTGCCTAAAACAAACAACTGTGACCTGAAAACTCAAGGATGGGAACTGTCAGTGAACTGGCGTGATCGATTGAAGAACGGTCTGGGATATAGCGTGGGGGTATCCCTGTCCGATGCGGTAACTTACATCGAAAGTTATCCGGGTAACAGCACCAATTCAATAGACTCTTATATGGCTGGTCGAAAGATGGGCGAAATATGGGGATTAGAAACCGTAGGTATTGCTAAAACAGATGCTGAAATGCAAGCACATCTTGATAAAGTGGGTGGACAAGCTGCTTTTGGCAATAAATGGGCAGCCGGAGATATTATGTATGCCGACTTGGATGGAAAACCTGGTATTACCGAAGGTGCACGCACGTTGGATGACCATGGCGACCTGAAAGTTATTGGTAATAGTACGCCACGCTATTTCTTTGGTATTGACTTAAGTGCCGACTGGAAAGGTTTCGATATGCGTTGTTTCTTTCAGGGTGTAATGAAACGCGATTACTTCCAGAATACGGGTCACTTTTGGGGCATTTATTCAGGTGTGTGGAGATCACGCGGGTTTAAAGTACACGAAGATTATTTCCGTGCTGAACCCATCGGGTTACCCGGACACGAAATACCTGCCAATATGGATGCTTACTATCCACGCCCTATTGTGGATAATGGAACCTCAATGAATCACCGTACGCAAACTCGTTATTTGCTTGATGCATCTTATATCCGTCTGAAAAACTTCCAGATAGGCTATACCTTGCCGGGAACATGGATGCAAAAGATTGGACTAACGAAGTGCCGCGTATTCCTCTCGGGAGAGAACTTATGGACAGGTACGAATCTGACGAAGTTGTTCGATCCGGAAACGATAAACGGTGGTAGCAATAATAAGAATAACTCACAGACGTACATGTCGGGCAACGCCTACCCGTTATCCAAGACCTGGTCGTTTGGCTTAAGTGTAACCCTTTAATTTAATACATACAATGAAAGTGAGAAATTTATATAAAATTCTTGCGGCTATAATCCTGTTGACTGGACTATCGGCCTGTGATGACTTTCTGGATCGCGAACCGAAGGCGAAGATTGCTCCCGAAACATATTTCGTAAATGCATCACAAATGCGTTCTTACTGCGACGCATTGTACTCGGATATTCTGCCCTCACATGGAACAGGCAATACGTATGGTATCTTTGCACAAGACGCAGGTACAGACAATCAAACGGGGAAAGATGTGCACAACCGTTTTACAAGCGATCTCTGGAAAGTGCCTAACAAAGAAGGAAACAATTGGCTATTTACACATATCTATAAGTGTAATTTTTTCTTAGCCAATGTACTACCACGTTATGGAGAGGCGGCAGACGGTAGTGCCAATATCATTGAGGGCGACCTCAACGAGATTAAGCATTATCTGGGTGAGATGTACTTCTTGCGCGCTTGTGAATACTTTAAGCGTTACCAGATGTTTGGTGACTTTCCTATAATCACCGAACCGCTTCCTGACAATATGGAAATACTTACCGAGGCTAGTATGCGTAAACCGCGTAACGAGGTGGCGCGTTTTATTCTTGCCGATCTGGATAAAGCTATCGACCTGTTGGGTGCTAAAACCATGTCTACTATCCGTATTGGCAAAGATGCAGCTATTTTACTGAAATCGCGTGTGGCACTTGTTGAAGGTACCTGGCTGAAGTACTTCAAAGGTACAGCTTTTGTGCCGGGTGGTGAAGGATGGCCAGGAGCTGAAAAGGAGTATAATGCAGGATATCAATATCCCACAGGTAGCATCGATGGCGAAATAAATTACTTCCTCGATATAGCTATGGAAACATCGAAAACCATTGCCGAGGCATATAAGGGAAAGTTGACAAAAAACACGGGTAGCCTGCAGCAATCAGCTACCGAAACTCCCAATCCATACTATGACATGTTTGCACAAGACGATTTGTCGTCTGTTTCTGAGGTACTTCTGTGGCGCCAGTATGCACAGAACCTGGTGGATCACAACGTAAATGTGTATGCCAACCAAGGTAATAATAGTGTAGGTGTAACTCGCGCTTACGTAAACAACTTCCTGATGGCCGACGGTACACCAGTGTACACGCATGGCACGTATGCTAACGGCGATGGATATTATATGGGTGACAAGGAGATTGCTGATGTACGCCGGAATCGCGATTCTCGCTTGGTACTTTTTCTCAAAGAGCCGGGACAAAAGAATATCTTGTACGAAAATCCGATTGGTACTGAGGCTTGGCTGACGGAGCCTTATCCAAAGGTAACAACAAACGATCGCGGATCGGTTACGGGTTATTTGTTGCGCAAAGGGGCATCATTCAACCAGAAGCATTATCTGAACAGTCATGGATTCACTGCATCAATCGGCTATCGGGCCACTGAAGCTTTGCTCAACTATATGGAGGCGAGCTATGAACGCAATGGTACACTTGATGCTGCGGCACGAGAATATTGGCAGATCATCCGTCGACGAGCACACGTGAGCGATGATATCGATGCCACGATTGCCGCTACCATTATGACAAATGAAGCCCCCAATGATTGGGGAGCATACTCAGCCGGGCAATTGCTGACGGATGCCACCCTGTATAATATACGCCGTGAACGTCGCAGCGAATTGCTGGCAGAAGGATTGCGCTACATGGATCTTTGCCGTTGGAGAGCAATGGATCAGTTGATGTCTACACCGGCTTACCACATAGAGGGATTCCACCTTTGGGGAACGTCAATGGAAAGCTGGTACACAGATTTGGTTGCCGATGAAACGGATGCGGCAACAGTCTCCTCACGTGATAAGAGCGAATATCTTCGTCCATACCAGAAGACGCCTAAGCAAAGTGGATACAACGGACTGACGTGGAAAATGGCGCACTACCTCACGCCAATAATGGTGAACCAGTTCCTGCTGACAGCATCGGATGGCAAGAGTGTGGAAACATCGCCTATCTATCAAAATCCATACTGGCCGGTAGAGGCAGATCAATCGGCAAGAAAATAATGGTAGAAAGAACAGGATGACACAGAGGTCACTTCTGAAAATAGGCGGAAGTGACCTCTTCTTTAACGATATAGGTATTATTTAATAAATCACTCCATTAAAGTATGAAACATTGTATTTTAATATGTATCTTTTTCTTTGCCGGCTGTACGGTTAACTCTACCGAGGATTACCATAAACTTATTCGCAACGGCGTTCCTTGGTACGATACCGATGGCAACATTGTAAATGCACATGGTGCCTGCATTGTGGAAGATGGTGGTCGCTATTATCTTTTTGGAGAGTGGAAATCTGATCAGTCTAATGCCTTTCCGGGATTTAGCTGTTACTCTTCGGACGATTTAGTAACCTGGAAGTTCGAGAATGTGGTTTTAGGGGTTCAGCCCGAAGGCATCCTCGGTCCTAATCGCGTGGGCGAACGTGTAAAAGTCATGAAATGCCCATCCACAGGTGAGTATGTGATGTATATGCATGCCGATGATATGGGATACAAAGATCCGCATATCGGCTATGCGACTTGCAAAACTATTGCCGGAGACTATGAGTTTCATGGTCCTCTGCTTTTTGAAGGTGAACCCATTCGCCGCTGGGATATGGGTACTTTTCAGGATACTGACGGGACAGGGTATTTACTGATTCATCATGGAATCATTTACCGGTTGAGCGAAGATTACCGTTCAGCCGAAGCTAAAATATTGGAGCATTTGCAAGCTTCAGGCGAATCGCCTGCTATGTTCAAAAAGAACGGTCTTTACTACCTCCTTTACTCCGATCTCACCAGTTGGGAGAAAAACGACAACTACTATTTTACAGCTTCATCTATCGAAGGTCCCTGGACACGTCAAGGTTTCTTTGCTCCTCAAGGTAGCCTCACTTACTATTCGCAAACCACTTTTGTATTTCCACTGGTGCGCGGTACGGATACCATTCCAATGTTTATGGGCGACCGTTGGTCGTATCCTCATCAGGCATCCGCTGCTACTTATGTCTGGATGCCTATGTCGGTCGATGGCGAGCATCTTTCCATCCCTGAGTATTGGCAAAGCTGGGATGTTGATAAATTGCAACAGGTCGATCCCCTAAAGGGAAGCACCCCAATCGTCCGAAATCGTTTCAAACTAAATAACGAGACCGATTGGAATACAGACAACGGTCAGTTAACTTCAAGGGTTGAAGGTAGTACACTCGAGGCTTCTTTCCGGGGTACTCGTATAGCCATCGTTGGCGAATCGAATGCCAACAGTGGTTATGCCCGCATTCGTATATTGAATGCCAATAAACAGGAAGTTCTTTCTACATTGGTTGATTTTTATAGCAAGAAAACAGATCGGAATATGCGTTTTCTAAGTCCGGTGCTTCCTTTAACTGATTATACACTGCAAATAGAAGTAACCGGTGTAATGCCTGTGTGGAGCGATAAGAGCAAAGCGCGGTTTGGAAGTACAGATAGCTTTGTAACTGTGGATGACATTGTGGCATGGTAACTCTATAAATAGAAGATATAAATCTTATGAAACTAAAATATATTTTTCTTATAGTCTTTCTTCTTCCAGCAACAGTAAGACTTCTTTCTCAAGAATACGGACGGAGCATTCAAAACATAAATTTGGGCTGGAAATTTCATGCAGGTGATTTACCCGATGGGGCTAACCTTGCACTGGACGATTCACTGTGGCAGAATGTGGACTTGCCACACGACTTCCAGATTGGGCAGCCCTGGGTTGAGCCCGATCCAACCGAGACTGGTAGCCTCAATCCGGCAGCCAACACTCGCACACGTCTTAGTGCTCGTGGATACAAAGAAATGGGAACGGGTTGGTATCGTAAAACCTTCGTCCCACATCTCTCATGGAAAGACCGTAAAGTGCTACTTGATTTTGAAGGAATCATGCTGGTAGGCGATGTTTGGCTCAATGGTATGAAAATAGGAGAAACCAATTATGGGTACCTTGGTTTCGAAATAGATATAACAAAATATCTTCGGTTTGATACTGAGAATGTTATTGCTGTGCGAGCTGATACCCAATCGCCAAAAAACTCCCGATGGTACACTGGTGGTGGGCTATTTCGTGATGTGAATTTCATTATAACAAATGCCGATGCTTCTTTTGCCCGGCACGGTATATACATCACCACTCCAAAGATAACCGCCCGGCAGGCAACCGTGGCTATTCAAACTGAAATAGAAAACAATTCCGGTCGGGATCTTGATACGGAAATTTGCGTCCGTGTTTTCGACCCCGAAGGTCACCTAATAGTTGAACAGACACATCCTTTGCTATTGGGAAAAGGCTATAGGGTACGCGAATACCCGTTACCGCAGCTTACTATAGAGATGCCTAAGCTTTGGTCTTGTGAAACTCCTAACCTGTATGTTGCTGAAATTACAATCCGCAATCGTATAACAAATGAGGAAATCATAGATCGACTGACGGAAACTTTCGGAATACGATCCATAGCCTACTCACCACATTCCGGTTTTGAACTAAACGGGAAGAAAGTACTACTCAAAGGAATTGCCAATCATCATGAACTTGGGGCCTTGGGAGCTGCTGCCTATGAACGTGCCATTGAGAAACGTTTTCAGCTACTCAAGGCTTTTGGTGTTAATCATATCCGTTGCTCCCACAATCCTTACAGCAAAAGTTTTCTCAAGCTGGCTGATACATACGGTATACTCATCGTGGATGAGCTTTTTGATAAGTGGAGTCAACAATATGCCGGTTATCGCATCCCCTGGATGCAATTATGGCCACAAGCCATCCCTGAGTTTATCAAGCGAAGCCGTAATCACCCTTCTGTTATTATGTGGAGCTTGGGTAACGAACTGCAAATGTGGTGGGAGAACGAATATTACGACTGGGGAGTAACACCCTATAAACTCCAGGATGTTTTGGTGAAAAGGTATGATAAAACCCGTCCCACTACCGTAGCCATGTTTCCACGCCGTCGCAACGGAAATGCGGATTTACCACCTGAACTGGCTCTCGAAACAGAAATAACCAGTTACAACTATCGCTACAAAGACTTTAAAGAGGATAGCCGGATGTATCCCAATAAAATATTCTACCAAAGCGAAGCTAGTGTCAATGGTATGGGTCCCAATTATTACGGAATGGAACTTGATAAAGTAATCGGTTTGGCTTATTGGGGAGCAATAGACTACCTCGGAGAGTCGGGCGGTTGGCCGCGTAAAGGCTGGGATCGTGGAGTGTTTCAGATGTCTTTAGAACCGAAGCCCCAGGCCTGGCTTATGAAAAGCCTCTTCGATGATACTCCTGTAGTGCATATGAGCGTAATGAACAAAGCTGATAATAACCCCGAGGTTTGGAATGAGGTTAAAGTAGGTATACTGCCTTTAACCGATCACTGGAACTATGAACAAGGAAGTATAGTGGACCTTTATATTTATACCAATGCTGATGAAGTTGAACTGATTATTAACAACAAATCTGTGGGTGTTAGGGAAAACGAAAAGGATAATCCGGAAAAGCGCAATATTATACATTGGTCTGATATCGGTTATCAGCAGGGAAATATCACAGCTATTGCACGTATAAACGGCAAAGAAGTAGCTCGTCATAAACTGGAGACCACAGGCAAACCTGTTGCTCTACAATTAGAAGCAGATAACTGCAATTGGCAGGCTGACGGATTGGACTTGCAACATATACGCGTTTTCGCAGTCGACTCTAAAGGTCGCCGGGTACATCAGGCAGAACACGCTGTGAGTTTCCAATTGCAAGGCGATGCTCGTATTGTTGCTGTGGATAATGGAGACATTCGTTCCGAAGAACTACACGTGGGACATGAACGACGGCTCTATCAAGGTAGCGCACTTGTTATTTTACGGGCGGGTTGTAACCCTGGCAGTGTTATGCTTACGGCCTCTACGCAGGGGCTTAAGCCGGCAAAGTTGAAGCTATCCACTCATTAGTACCAACTATATACAAGAGGAAAAAACCGTTCGATAGATGATTATCAGGCGGTTTTTTTATCTTTGTGACGAGATAATCATCCGCAATAAACAAACTATGAAACACCGATTTATTTTAATAGTTACCTTTTGTATCTGCTTACTCAAGACTGTTTCAGCCTCGGTAGACATACGTTCCTCCTTTTTTACTATAAATGAAGGTTTAGCCGACAATCTGGTGCGCCATATTTACCAGGATAGTAAAGGCTTTATTTGGATGAGTACCCTTAACGGTTTAAGTCGATATGATGGCTATTCCTTCGTTACATTTCGCCCGGAAAAAGGTCAGCACATATCATTGGCCGATAGACATGTGCTTGAGGTGTCTGAAGATAATAATGGATTCCTTTGGGTTAAAACATCTCCCGAACTCTACAGTTGCTATGACCTACGACGCAATTACTTTGTCGATTTTACTGGATGTGGAGAATACAAAGACAAATATACGGGAATGCTGAACACGACGAATGGCGATACATGGTTATGGCACAATCTGTATGGGTGTAGAAAAATCAGTTACAATAAAGGTGAATTCTCTTCGGTAGTTTTCAGAAAGGAAAATGGAAAACTTCCGGAAAATAATGTTACCCAATTGCTGGAAGATAGCTTGGATAATGTCTGGATATGCACTCAAAGTGGCATAATCAAGGTCTATAATGATCAAACTGAAATATTGGTCAGAGAACTTCATATATTATCTGCTTTCATCCACGAATCACATTTAATCTTTCTTACAGCACAAGGTGATGTCTATCGTCAGAGTATAAATGGAGGAGAAGCCCGGTTTGTTATGAGTTTGGCTAATGCCGGTCAACCTTTTCGGACTATTACAAATTTTCGTTTCCGTGATAAATGGATAATAGTGACCAAGCAAAACACGCAGGTCTTTGATCTTTCTACTTTGGAACCTGTAAATGATCGTTCTTTTGACATGCCTGATGCCCATAGACAATGGGATAATGCCGGAAATCTGTGGCTTTATAATAGTTATGGTCAGCTTCGCTTTTTCAATTCAAAGAACGGAAACGTCAGGAATTTCGATTTTATGCTTTCCAACGAATTGATTCATGTAAAATGGTTTAATGTTATTCAAGACAGTCGCGGACTACTCTGGATTGCTACTTACGACAAAGGCCTGTATATTTATGATCCGGATACAGATGAGATGGCGCGCTACACCTACCAGCAGGCAGGATACAACCAGATAAACTCAAACAATCTGGTTTATATTATGGAGGATCGTACGGGAAGTATCTGGGTAAGTTCAGAGTCGTCGGGTGTTTCGCATCTTTCTATTGTGAATGGTGGAGAGTCGCGTATCTATCCCGATAATAATCAACTCATCAACCAATCCAGTTCCATTCGTATGCTGACGCAGATGAATAATGGCGAAATATGGATGGGAAACCGCAAAGGTTATTTATATAAATATAATGCCGGATTGACGAAAAAAACATATAGCGGTAAATACTGCTCTACCATGGTTGTTCGTGCTCTTCAAGACGCATCAGGCAAATTGTGGGTAGGAACGGGTGGGGACGGACTTTGCATTGATGGTCGTTGGTATGTGAACGAACCTGATAACTCCCATTCGTTAAGCCATAATAAAATCTCTGATATATTTTGTGATCATAAAGACAGAATGTGGGTTGCCACCTTTGGTGGTGGTTTAGAGCTGGCTATTCCTTCGGATAACGGGCGATATGTCTTTAAGCATTTTTTACAGGATAATTTCAGTCAGCGCGAAGTTCGTATAATTACGAGTGATAAAAATAACTGGATGTGGGTGGGTACCGATGATGGGGTCTGCGTGTTTCATCCAGACTCGTTGATACAAAATCCACATCATTTTTACCGCTATTCCTACGACAATGATTTTCTGCCGGGGAATGAAGTTAAGTCTATTTTCTATGATAGCAAGGAACGTATTTGGCTTGGGACAATGGGTGGAGGTGTAAGTTTATGCATACCTAATGGCAATTATGACAACTTGCAATTTGTTCATTATACCACAGCTGACGGTTTAATTAACAATATGCTATTGTCTATAATCGAAGATAAGGAAGGAAAGTTATGGATGACTACCGGTTACGGCATGTCTCGTTTTACGCCCGAAACCGAGCATTTCGAAAATTTCATCTTTGGCACTTCAACTCCCGGCAATGTATATATTGAAAAGAGTTCCTTACTGCTCTCGGATGGACGTCTGCTTTTTGGAACCGATCATGGCTTGTTGGTTATTGATCCGACAAAAATAAAAAAACAACACAATATACCCAATGTAGTATTGACCGATTTGAAAATCAATGGAATATCCACTCATCCTGGCGATACCGACTCTCCTTTGCAGCTTGCCATGAGTTATACCGAAGCGATAAACCTGAAACATTTTCAAAATTCTTTTATAGTAGAATTCTCCACATTGGATTATCAGACTTTAAATGGAACCAAGTTTACTTATATGCTCGAAGGTTTCGATAAAGAGTGGAATAATGTATCACTGTTAAACTTTGCAGCGTACAAAAATCTTTCGCCCGGACACTATGTTCTTCATGTGAAAGCCTGTAATGCTGTGGGCACCTGGAGTGATAAAGAAACAATACTGCAAATTACGATCGCCCCTCCTTCTTGGAAAACCATCTGGGCGTATATTCTTTATTGTATATTGATAATTGCAGCAGCATATGTAGCATATCGCACCATCTATAAGTTTAATACACTACGAAATCGTATACATTTCGAAAAACAGCTAACAGAATATAAACTGATTTTCTTCACAAATATCTCTCATGAATTCCGTACACCGCTAACCCTCATACAAGGAGCACTCGAAAAGATAGAAAACGTAGGTAAGCTCCCCAAGGAACTGACTTACTCTATTCGAATTATGGAAAGGAATACCCAACGTATGTTGCGACTGGTAAATCAGTTACTCGAATTCCGAAAGATGCAGAATAAGAAGCTTTCGCTTTCCATTCAGGAGGTTGATGTAATAGCTTTCTTATACGATATATACGATAGCTTCAGCGAAACGGCCACAAAGAAGAAAATACAATTTAAGTTTGTTTCCTCTGTCGATTCTTGTCGCATGTATATTGATCGAGGCAAGTTGGATAAGATTGTCTATAACTTACTTTCCAATGCATTCAAATATACACCTGACGAAGGAAGAATTACAATGTCTGTAATTGTAGATAAAATTCAGGATAAGCTAGTCATTACCGTTACCGATAATGGTATTGGTATTCCCAAAGAAAAACAATCTCAACTCTTTTCTCGATTTATGCAAAGTAATTTTTCTAATGATAGCATGGGGATTGGTTTGCACCTTACATATGAATTAGTTAATACACATAGAGGTAATATAACTTTCCATGAAAATGAAGGCGGTGGATCAGTATTTACGGTTTATCTGCCGTTATCTTCTTCTGGATATACGGAAAGCGATTTTCTGTCTTCCAATCCTTTGACTAAAGAGACGTTCATGTTGAAACGTTTTGCTACAGATCCTTTACAAGAAGAGGAACCTCATTTTATAACTCCTTTAAATAAAAAGAAAATCCTGATTATTGAGGATAATGTGGATGTACGCGAATTCCTTGAAAGAGAGTTTAGTACTTATTTCGAAATCTATTCAGCGTCGAATGGCGTCTCTGGCCTTGAACAAGCACGAACATGCGATGCCGATCTCATCGTCTGTGATGTTCTGATGCCTGGGCTAAACGGATATGAAGTGACGCGGCGTATAAAGAATGATTTTGAAACCAGTCACATTCCTGTTGTCTTGTTAACTGCCATGGATACAGCCGAAAATCAATTAGAAGGGGTTGAAAGTGGTGCAGATGCTTATATAACCAAACCATTCAGTCCTAAACTCCTATTGGCCAGAATGTTTCAACTTATTAACCAAAGGGAAATATTACGGAAAAAGTTCGTCAGTAATCCAGGTATTGCACAACCTGTAATTTCTTCTGATACAGATAAGAAATTTCTGGAAAAACTGCATACTATAATAGAAATAAACATAGGTAATCCGGAACTTAATGCTGAGGACTTTGCTGCGAAAATGAATTTGGGTCGGACCTCTTTTTTTAGGAAAGTGCGCGGTGTCACTGGGTATTCTCCAAACGAATATATCCGGGTTATTAGAATAAAGAAATCTGCTGAGTTATTGTTAGATGGTCGTTATAATGTAAGTGAAGTCTCTTATCAAGTTGGTTTTAGCCATCCATTTTATTTTAGTCGATGCTTTAAAGAGCAATTTGGAGTTTCACCTTCAATGTATATAAAATCCGCCGGAGTCATAAATCTGGATAAAGATACTGAGGATATGGAATAGAAAATTTTCTACCTAATCAAATTCTGAGTGTTGGTGTTGAACTATTGGAATCTGCCAAAAATAATAATATATTCGTTTGCTTTATCACTTTTTTAGAGATTATAATAAAAATCGTTCATTCCCTTATCTGTAAGTTCACAAGAGGATTTTGTAAGTCCATTTTTATAATTTCACAATAAACATTATACAATGAGAAAGATTATAATTTTACTGGTAGTGTTATTGCCGATGATTGATAATATGTCTACTGTGTGTGGGCAAGTTTTAAACTTTGATTTTGATATGACCAAGTCACAGCCAGTCTATAGCGAAGAGACTGGTTATGGATATGAACGAGGTACATCTTCCATATCAAAAAAACAGATGCAACCAATGTTCTTCTCTGTTAAAGTACCCGAAGGTGACTACAAAGTAACAGTTACAATTGGTAGCAAAGATTATGCTGGAGTTACCACTTTACGGGCTGAGACAAGGCGAATGGTAATTGAAAAAATGACAACTAAGAAAGGAGAACTACGTGATGTTACATTTAATGTGAATGTACGAATGCCATATATTGATGGTGAGAAATATGTCGTCCTACAGGAACGCGAAAGAAAAGACTGGGGATGGGATGATCGACTGACCCTTGAGTTCAATGGCTATGCTCCAGCAGTCAGTAGAATCAGGATTGAACCAAATCATATAAAACATAAAATCTGGCTTTGTGGAAATTCCACTGTGACTGACCAAGATGCTGAACCATATACTAGTTGGGGGCAAATTCTTCCCTACTGGTTCGATGAGCACATCTCCGTTGAAAATATTGCCATGAGTGGATTACGTACAACATCATTTATTGCTCAGAACCGTTTAGCAAAGATTGCAAATGAAGTGAAACAAGGCGATTTTATCTTAATTGAATTTGGTCATAATGACGAAAAAGATCGTGAGCCAGGTAGTGGTGCATGGTATAACTTTGCCTACAATCTTAAGCGATTCATTGATGAATTACGTCCACGAGGTGCTCAAATAATACTGGTTACACCTACTGAGAGACGAAACTTTAAAGATAATAAGATCAATGCCACTCATGGAGACTATCCTGCCGCTATCCGTGCTGTGGCTGAACGTGAAAACATACCACTCATTGACCTTACTATATCTACAACCAAACTATACAATTCGTTGGGTGATTCTCTGAGTAAGCGACTTTTTGTTTATTATCCAGCTAACGCTTATATTGGGCAGACGAAAGAACTTAAAGATGATACTCACTCAAATGCTTTTGGTGCGTTCGAAATATGCAAACTTATAGTGATGGGATTTAAGGCCAACAACATCCCACTCATATACTATCTTCGTTCTGAATGGCAGGATTTCGACCCTTGTCATCCAGATGATTGGCAGCAGTTTTACTGGCCTATTACACCAACTCTCCGTTCGGAGAAACCAATGGGTAACTGATAAATATATTTATCCAGGTATATAAAAGCAAAAGTATATTTGGAAACTAAACAGCCCTAACATCACAAGAAGGAGGCTGTCTCACAATGATGAGATGGCCTTTTTTCGTTTTTCCTTTTTTCTGATTGCTTTTTCTCTTTTGTTTCCGATTCGTTCTTTTTTATTGTCTACATTGCTTCATATAATCCCTTTTTCCAATATTCCGGTTTAATAAAGGTTTCATAGGGGGAGGTATTTTGGCCCTATGATGCTACTTTAGCTATATTATGTGCAATAGCCAGTAACCCAAACTCCACCTCAACTTTGTTTTTGCCTTTGCAAAGGAATTGTTTGAAGTTCTTGTTGTTTTTTAGATTTCCAAAGGTAGCTTCCACATCCTGTGGCCTATTGCTTCGATGTACAAACCCTTGGGGTGAGAGCAGTTTCTCTTTTTCTTCCGCTTTGAGTTTGTTCAATCTGTGATTCACTTCTATCCTACGGTTTGTTTTTGACTTGTGGCAGAGTGATCTTAGTGGACATCCCTGACAACGAACGGCTTGATATACATGTATTTCTTGCTCAAGCCCCGTTTTGGTGTACTATTTACGCTTTCCGATGCATCTCATAGGTTGTCCCATTGGACAGTAAAAGCAATCCTGCGTACCGTTGTAGTAGAAGTTAGAAGAACGAAAGGGATCCGTTCTCCACTTCTTTGTTTGTTCTTTATGGAAGTAGTTATACTTGATAAAAGTATTAATACCCTTGCTTCTGGCATAAAGATAATTTTCCTCACTCCCATATCCGGCATCAGCAATAGATTCCTGAGGGTAAAAGCCATATAATGACTTAAACTCTTCTATATGTTCAGTATATGTTGTGGTATCTGCAGTAGTTTGGTGAAGGGTATAGTTACTGATGAATTGTTCATTGGTAGAGATTTGTACATTGAAAGCCGGTTTGAGTTGACCGTTTAACATGTGATCTTCCTTCATACGCATAAAAGTTGCATCCGGATCAGTCTTAGAGTAGCTACCCCGACCATCAAGAATTTGCTCTTGCTGCTCATAACGCTTCAACTGTTCAGGCCAGGCTTTCTTTACCCGTTTTACTTTCTGCTTTACCTTCTTGTCACAATCCACATCACGCAAAGCTTCATCGATACGATCCACCACCTGAGCCACTTTATCGGCGCTGATATCTTCAGCAAGCAGAGGTGTTTCTTCCATCAGCTCCTGCTTGGTTACAGACTCGGCATACGCCCAAAGCTCATTTAGTTGCTCAGCAATCTTACTGATACGGGTTTACGGCAAAGATCTTCGATACGCCGGGAAGAATATACATTACGCAAATAAGCATAGACAAGCAACTTGAGCATCAAGCGAGGATGATAAGCGTGGCTGCCCAAACGAGAATACTTGCGGTACAAAGAAGTTAAATCAATCTGTTCAATGATACGATCAACAACACGAACGCGATCATTATCAGGGATTAGCTCACCTAAAGAGGGAGGTAATAACAGATTATCGTTGGTAGTGTAGGATTTAAACATTATATTTGTTTTTGAGGAGACACTTAAAGATACAAATCTTTAAGCTCATAAGCAAGTCTTTGTTTTGTGAAATGAAGGCTTGCTGCTTTTGTATAATCCTCCCCAAAAAATATGAGGCCATCTCATCATTGTGAGACAGCCTCTTTTTTTAGCAAACTTATTGGCAATTTTCGCTAATGTTTTAGTCGGTGCTACACCGATACTGACAGGAATACCAATGCCTTGTTTGACTGTTCGAGCCATTTCAAGGCAATGTTTTCTTAAATCTATTTTATCAAAGCCAGTGAAATCCAAAAAGGCTTCATCAATAGAGTAATCTTCTACATCTGGGCAAAACCGAGATAATAATCCTTTCATCCGAATGGACATATCAGCATAAAGAACATAGTTTGTAGAAAAAACTTGTACATTATGCTTTTTAACGAGGTTTTCAATTTCAAAATAATTCGCACCCATCTTAATGCCTAATGTTTTGGCTTCATTGCTTCTTGCTATGGCACACCCGTCGTTGTTCGATAGCACAATGACAGGTTTGCCTTCTAACGAAGAATCAAAGACTCGTTCGCAAGAAACAAAGAAATTATTACCATCACACAAAGCATACATACTCAGAACTCCTTTATTACATATCGGAGAACTCCCCAACGTTTAAGTTCTTCGCCTTCTTTCACTATGATAGGATTATAAGCCGGATTTGACGATATTAATGCTACATGATCTTTTCGATATTCAAGACGCTTCATCGTAAACTCTCCATCTATCGAAAAAATTAAAATGGCATTTTCATAAGGCTCTTCCAGCTTATCTACAACAAGCATATCGCCGGGAAAGATTCCATCTCCACTTAGACTATCTCCTCCCGCAATCAAACAAAACGTCGTTTCCTTACTTTTGATAAGCAACTTATTAAAGTCAATTCCTTTTTCAACATAGTTGTAGGCTTCACTTGGAAAGCCCGCGGGAACGGGACTTGAATACAAGTCAACCTCTGCTGAAATCAGTTCATCAGCAATTGGAATTAGCCTGTTTAAATATTCATTTATTTTTTTCATATATCAATCCCGCAATAAGATTACAAAAATAAGCCTTTCCCTTCGATATGGAAAGCGATTGCATGTTATATGTTGTAAACATGAATTATAGGTCAATCCAATTTCTTTTTACTACACTTCTCTCCGGTATAATTTCTTCCTCATTAGCGAGTATCAAACCGGGTACTTATTGACCCATGTTCAGGATACAAAGGTATTTCGGCTAATCCTGTCGCCAAATTGTTGCCTGAAAAATCTTCCTCTTTCCCTACGGGCGAGCGTATTTATTCCCTCAAAATTTGTCTTCGGCGGATTCAGCCGACCTTTTCACGTATCCGAAACATAAGGTCAGTACACCGGCTCCGATACGGCATAAAAAAAAAGTCAGAAATTATGAGAAGTATAGTAAAAAATAGGAAACAAGGTAGTAACCTTCCAATTAGCATAAAATTGGTTGTAAAAATCGTTCTCGTGGCTTTGGGTTGCTCCGTGTGGGGAACAGGGTTTATTTGGGCTTTAGTGGGCTTGTATCTCTTTCTTCCTGTTATTCGGGGTATCCTCTCCTTCTTCGTGGGTTTAGGTGCTATAATCCTGTTTTTTCTCATTCTTTTCTCCTTTTTATAATCCCTTAAAATTTAGAGTTATGAGCAAAGTATTTTTATTAGGAGCAAATAAGGAAATTGACAGAGCCAAACAAGTCGTAGAGGTTAATCAAATAATCCAAATGGAGGGTTACAGTTACGACAGGTATGTTGTCTATGAAATCCGCAAAAACGATTGGGGCATTGCTTATAAGCTGATTAACCTGCGTACAAAGGAGTATCAAACAGCCGACATTATCAGACCATTGAAAGAAAAATTCGGTATTGGTTATTACTATGACAGCGAAAACCCGCAATTCATGGACAGTTTCGAGGTTACAATGCTTCTTCAGCAAGCCCAACAACAGAAAAAGGCAGAGGAAGCCGAAGCCGAGCAGGAAAAAATCAGAGTAGAGCAGGTTAAGGAAATCGGGCGCAAACGCTTTGCCGAGATATTTCCCGAAGATGCACAGGCGGTTATCGTAGCACGGTTAAGACAAAACGAAAGCGACAGCTATACCGACTACTACTCATACAGCACACAGCGGACGGTTATCATAGGTTTTTCCAAGCACAAAAGGGACTTGTTTTCCGAAATGCGTAAACACGCATCCAATTTTGATGAAACCGCCTATTTAGCCGAGTTTAACGAGGACTACGAACACAGGGAAAAGTACAGCATGGGCGACGGTTATTACTTGGGGAAAAGCAAGTATAGCGGTTGGATAATTGAAAAAGAGCCTGTATATAACCGTGAGCGCACGATAGAGGAATTTGCCTACACCGCAGGGAACGAAGACAACATACATATCAGCAAGTCTGACACAACACCAAAGAATAGTAATCCCACAACAGATACTAATAGCGGTTGCACATTGGTAGAATATTCAGCCAAAGCGGTAGCGGTATTCGGAGAAACGAGAGCCATAAAAGACGAACTCAAAGCAATGGGCGGACGCTTTAACAGCCGATTGACGTTCAACGGTAAGAAGTTGGCAGGTTGGATTTTTCCTAAATCACAAGAGCAACGTTTAGCCTATTATTTCGGATTGGATTAAGTAGTAATACGGGGCAGAGCCTTTCTGCCCCACAACACTCAAAAGTATGAAAGCATCAAATCATTTCAAAAATACAATTAAGGCATACTTAGATAAGAGAGCCGAAACAGATGTATTGTTCTCATTCCAATACAGCAAACCCGAAAAGAATATTGACGATTGTGTTACCTATATTCTCAATACTGTACAGAAAAGCGGTTGCAATGGTTTTGCAGACGATGAAATCTATTCAATGGCGGTACACTATTATGATGAAGATAATATCGAAATCGGTAAGCAAATAAACGCCCATGTAGTAGTAAATCATGTAGTAGAACTGACTGAAGAAGAAAAGGAACAGGCTCGCCGAGATGCTATACAAAAGGCACAGGACGAAGCATACAGGAAGATAACACAGCCTGTCAAAAAAAGCAAGAAAGTAGTATTAAATCCCCAACCATCTTTGTTTGATTTTTAAGCATTATCCTATGAAAGCGAAGAATAAATTCCAAAAACAAGTAGTAGAAGCGAGTAAAACCCTGCCGAAACTCACGAAAGAGCAAATTCAATGGGGTTATGAGAATGGTATCGACCATATCGGGCGCAGAACCGATAAGGGAGTAATAACCTGTACTAAATGCGGTCATTCGTGGCAGGGAGCAGGGTATTTGGTTGCAACATTAACGGACTGTAACTGTCCGAACTGTAATACCAAACTGAAGGTAGAAACCACCAAGAAACGAACATTCAACGCTCGTTACTACATGACGGTAGTAACCACCCATGCAGGTTATCAGGTATTGCGCTCTGTAATGCTATTCTGTTCGGTAAAGGTCGGAGAAACGCCTAAATACGACTATTCAGAAGTTATGCAACGGTGGATTGCTCCCAATGGTAAACATTGCACATTCGCAAAACTCCGTCAGACAATGGGTACTTGTTACTATGATGCGTGGATATTCCATACCGATTTGGAATTGCGTAGCGAGAACAGCAATAACAAATATTACATAAATGTATATGACAAAATATTTACAGGCGTGGTTTACCCCCGAATGAAACTAATCCCCGAACTGAAAAGAACAGGCTACAAAAAGGGATTATACGGACAAAAGCCGTTAGACCTGTTCCGTACCCTACTGACCGACAGCCGAGCCGAAACGCTTATGAAGACAGGATATACCAAGCTATTAAAACGCATCATGGATAGCGGTTGGAAGAATATCGACAGGTATTGGCAATCCGTCCGCATCTGCATCCGAAACGGCTACAAAATCAACGATGCTACGCTTTGGTGCGACTATATAGACAATCTCCGTTTCTTCGGCAAAGACCTGTATAACGCCAAATATGTATGCCCTGCCGACCTTAAAGCCGAGCATGACCGATATATGCTGAAGAAAGCCAAAGCCGATGCACAAGCGGAGTTGGAAAAGCAACTTGAAAAAGAAGCCGAATTTAGGGCGATTAAAGCTAAGTTTTTCGGACTTATATTTTCCGATGGGCGTATCAGTGTCCGTGTACTTGAAAGCGTACAGGAGATAGTAGCAGAGGGACAAGCGATGCACCATTGTGTAGGTAGTTATTCGACCAAAGAAGACTCCCTTATCCTTTCGGCAACCATTGACGGCAAACGCATTGAAACCGTAGAGGTATCTATTTCCAAACTGAAAGTAATCCAATGTAGGGGTTTATGCAACAAGAACAGCGAACACCATAGTCAGATACTTTCACTTGTAAATAGCAATATGCCACTCATAGAACAACGATTGGCAGCATAATTTATAAACCGGGCGGAGTAATCTGCCCACAAAATTCAAATAGACATGAAAACAATAGAAGTAAACGATAGTATTATAGGCAAGCGTTGTAAGAGCATTTTTACAGGCTTAATGGTAACAGGCGTTATCGAAGAAATCAAGATAACTGAGTACACAGCAGAAGTTAAAGTGCGTTTCGATAACCCACATAGATGGGGTAATCACACCTACAAAAGCGATTGGAGTTCGGCTCGCCTACATGATGAGTTCGGCTCATTGCATCACCTTGAAATCATTGACGACAAATATCAAACTATCGTGGTCGAGTTCAATAAAGAGATAGCCGAGATTGACCGAATGTTTGCACAGAATTACAGCACATGGGGAACGGTAAACCTAAAGGAATGGATAGACAACTACGAAAGTAGCCGTTTTACGCAGTTTTCAAGGGATACGGCAATCATAACCTCCGAATACAATATGGAGAACATAATAGAGTGGCTTGAAAAACAGGATTATATTAAAGATTATCAACACATAACTAAGTAGCAATGAAAACAAATTCAATCAACAAAAACGGTTGCTCAGTATGCGAGCAAGGCAAAGAGAATTACACAACATTTATTGCAGGAGCATTCAGAGGTACGGAATATTACCAATACGACTACCGCCACACGGACGGAGAATTGTTCTCTACGGTTGCCAAATCATTGGAACAATGCCGAAAAGAGCGGGACGAATGGTTACTAAAAAAGAAAAAACTATAATTCAAAGAGTATGACAACAATAAAGGACATTGAAGGAAACAGAATTGAAGTTACCAACCTTAGAGCAGCTATTCAGCAATGTATTAATTGCTCCGACAGCCCCTACAAAATGGCTTCGGGGCATACAGTTGGTGAAAATCATCGGTATATGTTGGAGCAACTGAAGGAACTTCAAAAAAAGGAACAAGAGAAATGACAGGCGGGCGATTTTTCGCCCGTTACTTTTTCCATGAGCAAAGAAAATTGGCGGGAGAAAAAGTAACAAAAAGCCAATTAATGAACAATCCGAAACCTTTAATTGGCTTCGGATTGCTTTTTGTAATAGAAATTAGAATTATCAAAAACTATCTAATTTGTATATTTATCGCCCTCTTAAACCGGAACGGATTGGCAACATAATAGTAACAGTTGGTAGCTCCACCCGTAGTAACCACTATAGAGCCATATCCGAAAATACGCCCTGCAATACCTTGTACTACCTGAATACCCTCACATTTAGCAAGTACCAGTTCAACTGTCCTACGACTTATTACTCCCGTTTTAATAATAACTCGTTTGTTGGTTACGGCATAGACTGAACCAACTTTCACTAACACACGTTGTACGAGGGAAACCAATCCTAAGAACAGAAGTGTGATTCCTAAATAATGCGTTATTTTCATTTCATCAAAATAACACATAAACCCGATAGCCAATAGTATGGCAGGTTGCAGGAACAAGAATATATGTATCCGTGCCCTATACATTATTTCCTCTCCGGGCTGTAAATATGTGGTAAGAAATTTCATGCTGTTTTTTCGTTTATAATTTGTTTGCTCCATATTTCAATCAGGCAGTAGCACCACCCGGTCGGATTCAGGAAACGTTTACCTTTTCGGACTTCATAATGCAAATGACTACCAGTTGCTACTCCCGTGTTTCCCACACAAGCAATTTGTGTAGCGACATTTACCGAATCCCCGATATTTACTACTGTCTTGCTCAGGTGTGCGTAAAATGAACGGAAATCTCCTGCGTGTTCAATCTCTATGTAGTTCCCATATCCCGAACAATAACCCTTACGGACTACTATCCCGTTTCCAGTGGCATATACAGGAGTACCTTTTGTTTTGGGTATATCAATCCCTGTATGGAATTTCCGTATCTTATAGATAGGATGATAACGCATTCCGAAGCCTGATGAAATCCGTAACGGCTTCTTAATCGGAAAAATTACAGGATAGTCGGATAGCTCTTCGATAGTCATTTGCATGGAATCGGCTATACGCTGAAACTCTTTTACTGAATAAGCCTGTTCCGTACATTTTGCTATTTCCGATTTTCTGTTTGGCTGTCCCCATGCTGTTAGATGAAGCAACGCAATGAAGAACGTTATTATATATTTCATAATCAATCTGTAAATACAGTAAGTACCCGAAACAATTCGGGTACTTTACTCATTCAACTTTTCTTATTCCTCGTCTTCTGTATCTTCTTCCTCTCCTTTGTCATTCTGCCAACTGAAGTTTTTTTGTGCCACCTGACCGAAGTTATCTTCGATGTACACATCAATCACCTGTTGGTCGGTACAATGAGAAGTATAATAAAGCCTGAACGTTTCCTTTTTCAAAGGATAAAGGTCGTTAGGCGATAATACACGCCCATCATCCAATCGTAGTTCGCCTTTTCCGTCTGTTTGGAAATACCTGATGAAGAATTTTGCTTGGTCATAGTCGCCCTCTTTTACCAGTTGGCAGCGAATTTCCGCACTTTCGCCCTGAACGATTTTTTTCTGGACGGGCATAGTAACAAGATCAAATGAATAAACCTGCTGAACATCCAAATTGTCACTACAGGCACAGACTATTGCCGATAGCAATAGCGTGTATAAGAAGTATGCTAATGTCTTTTTCATTGTAGTCATATATTAATTGATTATAAACTTTAACCCCACTCCGAACTGCGTATGGAAATGCCCCGTCGATGTCCCCCACAATACCCGCTCACGGGCAGTCAAAAGAAATACAACACGGTCGGATAAATACGTTTCCATTTCCAACGTAATCGCACCGCCATAAATAAAGCTGTCTTTATCCCGAAGCGTGGAACCGTCAAAGAGTGTCTTTTCTCCCCAATTGCTTGTTTCATATCCGGCGAGTGCAGATCCGCCCAAAGAGAAAAGGACTATCTTATTATGGTCTGATAAGAATTTCAGGTAATAACCGCCCTCTGCCGTGAACTGGCTGACAGGTATCCTGTCTTCCTTATAGGGGTAGTATTTATTCAAAAACTCTGCACCAAATACCCACTTATTGGCATGTTTGGTATAGGTGGCCATAGATAACCCGAAATAATACCCCAATTCGTTTTTATTATCTGATGAATGAAATCCGTCCACCATCCCACCAGTTACCTGTATGCCTTGCATACCGGGTAAACAACGCTGTGCATGGGCTTGGTCTGCAAAGACCAGGCACAGCACAAACGTTACGATAATAGATAACCGTTTCATCTTACTTTACTTTGAGTTCGTTGATTACTTTGGATCTCACGAGGTCGGCATTTTCCACCACGAACGACTGATGCCGTCCGCCCTCTTTTTCGTTCAGTTCAATAATAAGATGCTTATCATCCGGAATCGTAAATTTCGGCAAGGTAAACACCACCCGTTCCGTTCTCTTACCCCCTATCAATGTCAGATTATTGTGCGCCCTCAATGGCATGATTACCTGTTCCTGAATAGCGGTACGCTTGGCTACTTTCTTATCAACTATTTTGAAAGTAATGTAATCCACATCAAAGGGCACATTGGAAGAATTTTTGAGTTGCATGTGGAAATAAAGCAAGCCGTTGTGCGTGTAAATTCCTTTGAGTGTGTACTGAATACCGAAGCGCTTAGAGCCAATATGCTTTATTTCCCGATTGTCGTTTTTGTAAATAGACTTCATTATCAGCTTAACCAGTAACGGCGATTCGCTTCCCAGCTCCCTCATGTAAATCTCCATTGCGTTATTCGGTCGGTTTACTGCTTCCCCATCGTGGATAAAGTCGGTCATTTCGACACTCAATTTTACAGGCTCATCGGCATATTTTACATTAAAAGTATAATATGCACCGTCTTCAGTAATAACCGCCAGATTGCTTTCACGGGAGAAATCCCGAAGCGCAGCTTTCACACGAAGAACGTTTTCCGCACCGTCTGCTTTGGCTGCCAACAGGTCGGCAGAACCTAAGTCTACATAGCGGATTGCTGACGGGAAAATAATATGTACCGTTTTGCTGAAAGTAACTTCCAGTGCATACGGAGGTATCATCCGGTTAAAGGTCAGCGGTCTGGTCAGACCTTCAAAATAATCGCCCGTAGAGGGGTTAGTTTGTGTTACAGTAGCTTTTTCTTCAACTACTTCCTGTGCGTTGACGGTAAATACACATACAGATACCGCAATCATTAAAAGAAATCGTTTCATACGAAAATTGTTTTAATTGTTAATTACTATTGGTTTTTTTTAGTGGTGGGCTTTCGCCCTGATTATTTTACTTATGCTTTCGGGAGTAACAATACTTTGTAACCTGCTTTCAGGGTAACTTTTACCTCACGCATTTTCTTACTGAAAAATTGCGATGTCCCTTGAATCAGGCTTCGCCCCAAATCGGCTGCAAGTTGTGAACCTGCATCGTCCGTAATGGTAATACTACTACCCATTGATGTACCCATATTGGCGGCAATCTCTTTCATTGCGGTTATTTCATCCGAATTCGGAACAGAAATACCCTGCATACCGTCCATGTCGTACACTTCCATTTCAACGGGTATCACATTGTCTGCATATTGGATTGAAGTAATGGTAATGTGCAGGCGTTCCCCGCCAATCTTTGCACTTCCGGTAAGAATTGTATTAGCAGGAATCAGCATATTTCCGGCTCGCATAGGTTCTAATAAACGTAGTTGCAATTCTTTTCCATTGGAAAGAGTAATAGTCTGATATACCGAAGCCCTGATGCTGTTTTTATCCGTTACCGCTTCGTTTCCGGCAGCCGTGATAAATCCCATGTTTCGGGGTTTACCGTATTGCTCCAAAAACTCATCATTCTCCATCGGAGCAGCCAAAAGCGAAACAACACTTTGATGTACTTGTGAAACGGGCTTCGGAACAACCTTCTCCCGTATATCGGTTACCGGTGCTGTTTGCGCCTGTTCCTGCGTATTGGGCATATACTTGGCTGCAATCGCATAGGATTTTTCGATAAGTTCCAGTTGTTGGTCAGTAGCCGATTTTTCAGCCAGTTGCTTTTCCAACTCCTGAATACGGGATTCCATTTCTATTTGCGCTTGGTCATCTACCTTTGTTACAGGTTGTTCATACCAGTCATTCAACTGTCGGTTTACATCCTGATAGGCGTGAGCCGATGATTGGATTCCCGTTTGTGGAGTGCGATTGTTAGTCGCTACTTCCTGATTGTCGGACGGGATAGAAGTATTTACTTCCTGTGCCTTACGGTTTTCTTCCTCTCCGAGCATAAAAGCGAAGTCCTGTAAATTCCGCATCTTTTCGTTTTGCTTGTTTTGCATGGCTTCTTGCTCATAGGCTGTCCGTTTATCCCCTACGATTGCTTCATCTTTGGGAATAGGCAGTTCGGAGTTGAAACCGTCAGGTTGCTGTTCGTCCTTATCGCCTGAAGGAGCAAAAATGAGCCACATCGACCCGATGAACAGCAAAACGAACAAGGGATAGACAAGCATCTTTTTTCGCTTCTGAATCTCCTGCGGAGTAAGCTCCTTTTTAGGCTTACTCTCTTTCTTTTTTTCTGTAACGTCCGGTTTTAGTTCGTTACCTTCATTTGCATTACTCATAATCAAATCTGTTTATTTGGTTTATACTATCCGCTTTTTGCGTATGCTCCAGTTCCAAGCGTTTGATATGTTCTATCTGCATCTCCTGACCGCTTTTCTTTCCCATATTATATATGGAAGAAACCGTCATGTAAATTGAACCGGCACCAAATACAAAAAGCATTACAAGGATTATAATAATCCGTCCGTCAGGTGTTATCTGTCCCAACAATGACCGCAGACCGTCTTCCATCCAGTCCCTTACGGCTGTAAGTTTCTTCTTTATCATGGCTTATCGGTCTATTGTTCGTAAATCCCTGTTTTCTATTATTTCAAAGCGTTCCATGATAAAGCCGTGTGGATTATTATCGCTCCGGACAGAGTTTCTAAGGTCGCAGCGTGTAACCAAACTACGTTCGGTTACGTTGCTTGCCCTGATTATCATTTGCTTTGCATACACAGTAGTCTTATAAGGATAGGCATCGAGGTTGCAGACTACGGAATCAATCTGAATAATCTGATTGATATTCCCCGATATAATTCGGTTGTAGTAGCCTTTCTCTTGCATGTCCTGATAATATTTGAATGCACTTTTATCGACAAGGAACAATGCCCTGTTGATATTCGATTCAATGGCGCTTTTATCGGGGGATAACGTAAAAAATAGTTCGTGGAACCGTTTCACATGCTCACGGGCTTCCACAGGACGGTTTTGTGATAAGTCCTGCGAAAGAGCCAACATAAGCGATTTTCCTTCGTCCAATACATAGATTTTCTGCCGTTGTGCTTCAGCAAAGCTGAATGAGTTCCAGACTGCATATCCGGTAATCCCGGCACACAATACGACAAACACAATGGCGATAATCCTTATTTGCTTGAAACTTGTTTCAATATTTTTTAAACTTTTGAACTCCATTATTTTTTTGATTAATTGTTAATTGCCTGCGGCGGCTTGCCGCTTACTTACCAAGCAAGCGACCTCCGACATTACCTGCTACCGATCCGGCAACACCTCCGGCAATACCGCCCGCTTTACTTGCTGTTTTATTTACCGCTCCGGTATATCCGCCCATTCCTCCGGCTTGTATTACCCAACCTGCTACTGTCGGAATCGTGAAATATCCGATAATGCCGATTATCAGGAATACGATATACACTCCGTTTGAACCGTCAGGTATATAATTCGGATCTTGCAGCAGTGCGATGTCCTGTTGAAGCATTAATACCTGTATCCGTGCAAGAACAGAGGAAAAAATATCAGAAATAGGCAGCCACAGATAGACACTGATATAGCGTGCAAGCCACTGGGTCAGTGTTGCCTGAAATCCGTCATAAATGGAAAAGGCAAACGCAATAGGCCCCAGTATGGCCAGCACGACTAAAAAGAAGGTTCGGATTGTGTCGATTACCAATGCGGAAGCATTGAACAGCAGCTCAAAGAAATCCCTGATTACTTCCCGGAACCATGCTTTAATATCATACCAAAGCCTTTCGCCCCACATGCAAATAATTTCGGGCGTGTCGGTAATACCGAGGTCTTTCATTTTTTGGTCGTACACTTCGTCATCAACGAGCCATGCTTTGCCTTCACGTACCCGTGCTTCGTATTCCAACTGGTCTTTTTGTTGCTGATAGGCTTTCAAATCAAGTGTCTGGGATTCCAGAATGCCGTTTGTTCCTTTAACAATGGGACTCATAACCGCATTGATAGTTCCTAAAACTATCGTTGGAAAAAACATGATACACAGACCGATTGCAAACGGGCGAAGAAGCGGAAACACGTCGATAGGCTCTGCTCGACTTAATGCCTGCCATACACGGTAAGCCACATAGAACAAAGCTCCCAGCCCCGCCAACCCCTTTGCAACCCCAATCATGTTGCTGCAAAGAGGTATCATATCTTGGTACAGATTCGCAAGAATCTGATGTAGGTTATCAAAATTCATAACTGATTGTTTTAATTTTGATTACCAATACCTTTCGGCAGGACTGCCATAAAGAGATAATACCCTATCCGTATCGTTCTTTTCTTTGGCGCGGATATAAGACACGGAAATGCTTTTCTGAGTGTAGTATTTTGTCAGATTACGATACTCCAACATCTTGTTGTAAATCTGGTCTATCGCATCCATTCTCTCCTTATCGGACAAAGAAAGCCCGTTGCTTCCGGTAACGACGTTTTTCAAATCCGTTACCAGTGCACCCCCTTCTTCCAGCAGTTTGGCGTAACCTGTCGAGATTGCCGCCAGTTCATTCGGTGTAAAATTGGGATCACCCACCATTTTATTAAATCCGGTAACATAGATATTGGTAATCTCGCTGACCATTTCAATAGTCTTTTTTACTTTTCGGGCATCTTTAACCAAATTGTGAACAGACTTCAGGGGTAGGCTAAGCATCCAACGCCCTGCCGTATTACTACGGTGGGTTTTCGGACACTCGCCCCCGAACCGTACGTACACGTCTCCGCGTATACGGCTCTCTACTAATAATATCAATCTATTCATTGTTACTGAGTTTTTTGTTACACTTACTGCAAATGGCAATAGTTTTTCGTTTGCGAGCCATCATCTGTTTCTCACAGGAAGTTTTTCCCTGTAGATTCTTTAATTTTCTGACATGATGCATCACTAACTTATCTACTGCTCCGCATAACTCACATTTTTCTGCTTTCAACCTGTCTATAAGGTTTGTATTTGTAGCATAGTATGTAAATTTTGGTAAGCTGTCTAAATCCATAATTTTCATTGGATTTTTCTTTTTGAACCCACCATGGTAAAAGGTTAAGTCTTTGGCTGTACCATTTTTTAAATAGTATCTAACCGAAAAATGCCCGTTCTTGGTGTACTTCTTTCGGATTTGCGACATCGTTGTCCGATATTTCTGCGCAAAGGTTTTGTACATACTATATTTCATGATATAACCAAATTTTGACAGGCTGCTACAATTGTTAGCCAGACAGTAGTAATTATACATGCCCTTTATTTCCTTGTTATACCTGTCAAGAATCTCAAAGTCATTGTTGTTTGAAAGTTTGGGGCGGGATTTTGCTTTCCAGTACTCTTTTCCGTTATGGAGTTTTATTTCTAAAACACGGTATTCGAGTAGCTTTCTCTTGTATAAATCCTTTCCAAGAGTTAATTGCACCCTCTTATTGTGGACACGTCTTAATACTCCATATTTGTTCCTTTTGGTGTCATTGGACTTTTGTACACTGATTTCATATCCGAGGAATTTTGCAGCATTTTCCGCATGGGTAATGAGAGTTTTCTCATTAGACAGTTCGAGCGTCAGTTTCTCATGGAGGAAGTTCTTGATATCCTCTTTGATAATGATAGCTTCTTGTTTACTGCCAATAATTCCAATTAGAAAATCATCTGCATATCTCACGTATTTGAATCTTCTGTAGTTTATATCCATTTCATCACCATCAGAATACAGCAAACCTTCCTGTTGATAAGTCTTGTATTGCTTTATCAATTCTGACCTTTCGTTTTCATCTTCTACCAATTTCAATTGTTTCAGAATACGGTGTCGTTTACCTTCAAGTGATACTGCCTGTTTTGTTCTCTTCCGTTCTTTCCCCTTATCAAATTTCTCGGTGTATTCTTTCATGAATTTATCTAACTTATCAAGGTATATGTTTGCCAGGATAGGGCTGATAATTCCCCCTTGCGGTGTCCCGCTATAGGAGTTATGAAAGTTCCAGTCTTCGATATAACCTGCATTCAGAAATTTTCTAATCAGGCGAATAAATCTTTCGTCAGCGATACGTTTTTTCAAAATGCCAATCAATATCTCATGACTGATATTGTCGAAAAAACCTTTAATATCGCCTTCTACGAACCATTTAACACCTGAAAATGTCTTCTGGACATCGGATAATGCAGTGTGGCAACTTCGTTGAGGTCGAAAACCGTGGGACGTTTTTTCAAACTGTCTTTCATAAATGGCTTCCAATATCATTCTGACCACTTCCTGCAAAAGTTTATCATTAAAAGCTGGTACACCTAATGGACGTATTTTCCCATTCTTCTTTGGGATATACACCCTTTTTGAGGGTTGTGGTTGATAGCTCTCATCTTTCAATGAGTTTATCAACTTTTCAATTCGGCTCAGGCTCATTTGGTCAATGGTTTGTCCATCTGCACCTGCTGTCATATTACCCGGTTTTGCATAAATACGTTGATAGGCAACATAATACATTTCCTCATTGAATAAGATACGGTACAGGCGTTCAAACTTGTAATTAAAATTTTCACTGTGTTCCGTTAGACTGTTTAATACATTCGCTGGATTTCTCATAATGTCTCTCACATTTTCCTTTATTTGTATTAAAATTATTAGCTGCTTCCCTTCGCCATGTACAAGGCTTTCCCTTGCTCGGACTACTACGGAAGCTCCGTTGCCTTGCCAGATATTCAGAGGTCGGTACCTCATAGCCTTACAACTGGCTTTCTGGTTTAGGCAATCCCCGTTTATGATACAATAACATGGCTGTGATAGATTGTCGGATATGACTTCCGTCCGTTCCTGCTTATTGCAGTTGTGTCGTAACAAGTTCCTGCCTCTGCTACACGACGCTCGCATCAGAGGTGTTACGATATAGCGAGTTAAGCTATCTTTCACTATAGACCGTACTATGACCACTTGGACTATCATTTAATCAGTTTGGATTTTATCCTCATATCTATCTGTTTCATCTCCCCATTCAGTTGCAATTTGATAACTAATTGACTTATGGCTTTCCAGCGTGCTATACTCCCTGCCGTCCTTTCGTGGGCAGATAAGCTGGTGATGATAGGTAATTTATTGGAACACATACCTAATAGCTTGCCAATGCTATATTTATTATATCACCTATACGGGCGCACCATCGTAGTATTCCTTACCTTGTTTGTAGATTTTGATACTCTCATTCAGGTTGTTTATCATATTGGATGCCGTCGAAGTACCCTGTATTGCACTGATGATATTCTGCACCAGATTGGTTGGATCAGAAACGACCCATTGTGCTTTCGCCTGAAAAGAAAACATTGAAAGTGCCACTACAAGGCACATAAATATTCGTTTCATACTTTTTACTTTTTAATGATTATTGATTTTGTGTACCTTAATCGTACACTCTTTTGTATTCGCCTTCGGTAGTGAGCAGAAGTATATCCCGCTCACTATCGTAGGCAATGCGTATCATACCGTAGAAATTGAAAAAGGTATATCCCCAACATTGGATGAGTGGGACGGTAAACGCCGTATCGTGTTTGTAAATAAACTGCAACCGGAATCGACTACCGTCATGGTATATCCTAATAGTTGGAGAACCGCAAAGGCTTTCCCATGTCCCACATATATCACGAAGTGGAAAAGAGGTTTGTATTTGCAGTGCCGTAGCCGGCTTATCACTTTTTCTTTTCATGGTGTTACTCCTGTCGTTTGCTCTCGGCAATTTGCTTAATCGCCAGTTCCATATTCCCGTCCAGTTTTTCGGCAAGCTGCATCACTTCCAGTTTTTCGGATTCTTCTGTTGTGTATGTGTAATACTCTTCCAAACTAACTTCTGTGGCATAGACAGCCGATTGAACACCACCCAAACCGAACCACACTTCCTTGTATTTACGACTGGGAACATTAGACATATTGATAGAGAGTACCTGCGATTTTTCTTTTTCGGTCAGTCCGAGCAACGCCTGAATACTGTCGAACTTATTCATGTATTTGCGTTGGTCTAACAGGATTTTACAGTCGGAGTTGTTGATAATACTCTCTTTTACGATGGGAGAAGCGATAATATCGTCCACTTCCTGCGTAACAACAATAGCTTCGCCGAAGAACTTACGAACAGTCTTAAAGAGATATTTAATGTACTCTGCCATACCTTCTTTCGCAATCGCTTTGCCGGGTAGGTCAGGGGCATTACTGCCCCCTCCCCCCCTAAGAACCGTACGTGAAAGTTTCCCTTCATACGGCTCAAGCAACTTTAAATTTCTATCT
>NZ_QVMI01000037.1 GCF_010500965.1 Bacteroides sp. 51
CTGCGGCATCGTATCCCCCGCTGGCGGGGGCAGGGGGTGGATATTGTCATTATCAAATAGTTCTATATTTTAATATAGTGGCAACTCGCAATGACGTGACAAAATAGACTTATGACACACCCTCATTTCCATACGTAGGGGGAGGATTACAGATAATCATAATATTTTTTAGCCCGAACAAAAGGAATATCCAAGAAAATAGTACATTTGCTTTTCTTATTTACAAACCGCAAGATCAAAAAGAATCATGAAAATATGCCCTAACTGCCGGGAAGAAGTAGAAGATAACTTCGATTTATGCTGGAATTGCTGTTATAGCTTTTCAGAAGAGCAAATCATATCATTACCCGAAAAGAATTCAAACACTGAAATCAAATGTTTACGCTGCCACGTCCCTATGATTTACTCCGGCGAGTATAAGTTTCTGGAAGGAACCCGCCTGGGAGTATTAGGAGATTTCTTTGAATTGTTACAAAACAGAGAAGCTTTCGACCTATACCTCTGTCCGAAATGCGGAAAAGTAGAATTCTTTAGCCCATTGAAGAAAAAGTAAAACTCTCAGACTGCCGATAGAACGTTAAATAGAAGTCAGCCAAAACTTACAGATAGACAACACCTCTCTGGCATATGCTGACGGACGCAAATACCATTTAACTCCGGCGTTATATATATGAATCGGCATCCCCTGCCGATCGGCCGTCAATCCTACCCGATAAGCATGATAATCACTTGTGATGATTGCGACCGTATATTCTTTCTGAGTAAACAAACCATCAAGTACAGCTTTCGAATAGGAAAAATTCTGTACCGTATTTCTTGATTTATCCTCAATCCTGATTTGCTGTTCGGAAACACCATGCGCAACAAGATATCGCTTCATCGCTACGGCTTCGGGAATATCTTCTTTAGCTCCCTGCCCGCCGCTAACCAAAATGAGAGCATCCGGATTATGCTTCAGATAGTCCAGACAACGGTCAAGCCGTGCCTCTAAGGTAGGAAGAACCGTCTCTCCCCGTATACCGCACCCCAGCACCAAAACACAATCCTCTTTAAAAGTAACCGTATCTTTTGATCCATGAATAACAATGATGCTCAGCATAACTATAAAAAACACGATACCAACTTTCAGTGCTATAGAGATAATGCGCTGAATCCACCTGGGCATTTTACGCATCCACAACCCCAGGACAATGAGAACAAGAGCAATGACAAATGTTATGGCATTGCCCACAGTAAAACCATAAGCCACAGTTAAAGCAGTAGCACCTACAACACAAAGAATGGCAACAACAATTGCCAACCACTCCCATATATTCCTTTTCTTTTTCATCACTCACAACTGCTAAAAACAGTACACTTAATCAGATCATTCAAATATAAAAACAAAAAAGTGAAAGCCCTTCCGAACCTCCACTTTTTTATCTTGAATCAAGAGATGATAATTACTTGTTAACTCTCTTTTCTTTGATTCTAGCTTTCTTACCAGTAAGTGCACGCAAATAGTACAATTTAGCGCGACGTACTTTACCCACTTTGTTCACTTCGATGCTATCAATAGCAGGTGATTCGATTGGGAAAATTCTTTCTACGCCAACTGTTCCTGACATTTTACGAACAGTGAAACGTTTTTTATCGCCATGACCAGCGATTTTGATAACAACACCGCGATACAACTGTACACGCTCCTTGTTACCTTCGACAATACGATATGCTACGGTTACAGTGTCACCTGCTTTGAACGTAGGATGCTGTTTGCCGGTAGCAAATGCTTCTTCTGCAATTTTAATAAGATCCATCTTTCAATTATTTAATTGTTCATCGTTACAACGCAACATATCAAGCAACTCTTCTTTGACAGCGATTGCGCGAAAGCGGTGCAAAGGAACGAAAATATTAGCAAACAACCAAATATAACCATTAAAAACGCTATATTTGTAGCATATAATATTAAGATAATGCGATGAGATCAAATCAATTCTTACTACTACACACCATCTTTTGGACTGGCCTGCTAGGTTTATCTTCCTGTAAAGCTGACAAGAAAATCACAATCACAGCAAACAGGACAGAAATGACAGCCCAGTGGGATAATATGCCCAGCGAGAAAGCCAACGAAGTCTTTGCCCCCTACAAAGCAAAAGTAGATAGCATCATGGACCCCGTTATTGGCGAAAGCGCTATGGACATGACAGCCAAACGTCCGGAGAGCTTACTATCCAATCTGGTAGCCGATGTGCTCAGGAACAGCACAATACCCTACATCCAACGCCCGGCCGACGTAGCCATTATCAATGTCGGAGGGTTACGCAATAGCCTGAGCAAAGGAGATATCTCCTACCGAAGCATTTATGAAATCCTCCCTTTTGAGAACTCACTCTGTATACTTTCCTTAAAAGGAAGCGATGTAAAAGAACTAATGAAAGATATCATAAAAGTAGGAGGAGAAGGACTAAGCAATGTACAAATGACCGTCAACAAAGACATGGATATTGTTGATGTTAAAATAAACAACCAACCCATCAATGACGATCAACTGTACACTATCGCAACCGTAGATTATCTGGCCGAAGGAAATGACAGAATGACAGCCTTCAAAAGGGCTGAAAAAAGAATGTGTGTAGAAGAAGCCACCATCCGCGATATATTCCTGGAATATGTAAAAGCGGAAGCGGCCCAAGGTAGAGCACTCACTTCCAAAATGGAAGGCCGGGTAACGATATTAGATAAATAACACCTGATAATAAGAGTTTATATCCATGATTAAAAGAAACCTGTTACTGCTGACATTGTGCATTGCCATCACATCGGCTTTCGCGCAAAAAACATTAACGATATTACATACGAACGACGTACATAGTCGCATCGAACCTGTTTCTCCCGAATCACCCGACCCTAAAGCGGCCAACAAAGGAGGATTCCTCCGTGTAGCAGCGTATATAGAAAAAGTAAAAAAGGAAACCTCAAATGTGTTGGTATTCGACTGCGGAGACTTTTCACAAGGCACCCCCTACTATAATATGTTCAAAGGTGAGGTGGAAATCAAACTCATGAATACCATAGGCTATGATGCCGGCACCATTGGTAACCATGAATTTGATTTTGGTTTAGACAATATGGCCCGACTGTTTAAAATGGCCGATTTCCCCATTGTTTGCGCGAACTACGATGTAAAAGGAACTGTTCTTGAAGGACTCGTGAAACCGTATATAATTATTAAGAAGTATGGACTTAAGATAGGAATCCTGGGACTGGGAACCAAGTTGAGCGGCATGGTACAAGTCAGCAACTATGAAGGCGTAACATTCCAGGACCCATACAAAGCCGCCAATGAAGCAGCAACGGCACTCAAAAAAGAAGGTTGCGATATTATCATTTGCCTGTCGCACCTTGGCTTTATGGCAAGCGCCAAAGACCCGATATGCGATGTCGAATTAGTTAAAAACACACGCAATATTGATATCATTCTGGGAGGGCATTCACACACCTTTATCGAAGAGCCGCTAATCTACAAAAACCTGGATGGAAAAGACGTTTATATCACTCAAATGGGAAGAAGCGGCATCTTTGTAGGCCGTATGGACATAACAGTTGAAAATTGAAAGTTGAAAGTTGAAAGTGATGACATTGACCACTTTTAACTTTCAATTTTCAACTTTCAACTTTCAACTCTTAAATTACAATGAAGCGAATTCTAATTTCATTTATAACCGTATTCTTTTGCTTATACACAAAGGCTCAGGTTGAGCCTTTAGTCTTATACAAAGCATTACAAGACCCTGAATGCCAGGAGTGGGTGGATTCCGTTTTCGACAAAATGACTCTGAAAGAAAGAGTCGGCCAGCTTTTTGTCTATACCATTGCGCCGGTCGAAACGAAACCAAACATGGCATTATTGCGCGATGTGGTTCATAACCATAAAGTCGGGGGGCTGTTATTCTCCAAAGGAGAACTGGAAACACAGGCCATCATCACCAATCAGGCGCAAGACATGGCCAAAGTCCCCCTGATGATTACATTTGATGGTGAATGGGGCTTATCTATGCGGATAAAAGACACCCCAGTCTACTCGCGCAACATGGTGTTGGGATGCATAAGCGATGAGCAATTGATATATGAATATGGTAAAGAAGTGGCCCGTCAGTGCCGCGAACTTGGCATACATGTTAACTTCGCTCCGGATGCCGATGTAAATATCAACCCCAAGAACCCGGTAATCAACACCCGTTCGTTTGGCGAAGACCCCAAGAATGTGGCCGACAAGGTCATTCTATATTCATCGGGGTTGGAAAGTGGCGGAGTGCTGTCTGTTTCGAAACACTTCCCCGGACATGGCGATACGGAAACCGACTCGCACCACTCCTTACCTTTCCTTAATTTTACGCGCGCACGACTGGACAGCATAGAATTATATCCATTCAAACAAGCCATACGCGCCGGATTGGGTGGAATGATGGTAGGACACCTGGAGGTGCCTGTACTGGAACCGCAGAAAGGATTGCCATCGTCATTATCGCGCAATATCGTACAGAACCTACTCAGGGAAGAGCTTGGATTTAAAGGGCTGATATTCACCGATGCTTTGGCTATGAAAGGAGTAGCCGGCACCAAGTATCTGTCACTCGCTGCCATAAAAGCAGGCAATGACATGGTGTTGACCCCACGCAACCTAAAGGAAGAAATTGAAGCCGTTATCCAAGCCGTAAAGAATGATGAGTTGAGCGAAGAAGTTATCAACGAAAAATGTAGAAAGGTACTCACTTATAAGTATGCCCTGGGTGTTGCTAATCAAAAGAAAATCCAGATATCGGGACTCTCCTACCGCATAAATACACCTTATGCCCGCGATCTGGGAAACCGGTTGAATGAAGCTGCCATTACGGTAGCAAGCAATAAAAATCAGGTCCTCCCTCTGCATTCCGACGTAAAAAAGATCGCAATGATAAACGTGGGAACCACCGGAGGAAACACAAACTTTGAGCAGGCACTTAAAAAGTATGTAGCGGTAAAACGCATACAACTTAAACCGAATGCGCTCGCAACCGAACGCAAGATACTCCGCGATACACTGTCTACCTATAAACGGGTGGTGGTATGTATTTCCGATAAGCAACTAGCTCCATATGCTGGGTTCTTTTCCGAACTTCCACCGGAGATTCCGGTTGTTTATGTTTTCTTTACGCCAGAGAAACCGATGGTGCAACTTGAGAAAGGTTTGGCGAATGCCTCGGCAGTAATACTTGCACACTCTGCCGAGAAGAGCATACAGGAACATACCGCGAAAATCTTATTCGGGCAAGCAGCAGCAAGCGGACGGCTGTCTACAAGCGTAGGCAATGTACTCAAAGCAGGCGATGGCGTGACGATGGTATTGCCAACGGTTCATCATTTCATACCCGAAGAGTATGGAGTGAAATCTAATGTATTGAAGCGTATTGATGAGATTGCGAAAGAAGGAGTAGAGGAAGGTGCGTATCCCGGATGCCAGGTCGTTGTATTAAAGGAAGGGAAAACAGTATACAGCAAGGCGTTTGGCACTTTCTCGGGAGAAGGAAGTCAGGTTATCAGTACTTCGAGCATATTCGATATTGCTTCGCTCTCTAAAACCTCGGGCACCTTGCTGGCAATCATGAAGTTATACGATAAAGGAATGTTTAGCCTGTCGGATAAAGCATCTGCTTACCTGCCATTCTTACAGGATACGGATAAAAGTGATATCACCATCCGCGAACTCCTTTTGCATGAATCCGGTTTACCATCGACCCTGTTTTTCTATTTAATGGCTATCAATAAGGACAGTTATGAAGGTAGGCTTTTCAAAGCAACACGCGATAATCTGCATACTGTGCAAATCGGAGCGCAAACTTATGCGCAGCCTAACTTCAAATTCATTAAAGGTATGACGTCCGATAAAGCAAGTGACGTCTACACAATACAAGCTTCCGATCAACTTTGGCTGAATAAGTCATTCAGTGATTCGATCAATGCAAGAATCGCAAGAGAGAAGTTGGGTACTAAAAGATATAGATACAGTTGTGTAGGCTTCATTGTTTTACAAAAACTGGCGGAACAACTCAGTGGTATGCCATTGGATGAATTCTTAAACAAAGAATTCTATGCTCCAATGGGGTTAAAGCGCACGGCATATCAGCCATTAAAATACTTCAAAAAAGAGGAGATTGTTCCTTCGTCTACCGACAATTTCTTACGGAAAACGACCGTACAAGGTTTTGTCCACGACGAATCGGCTGCCTTTCAGGGCGGAGTATCGGGCAATGCAGGTATATTCTCTACGGCAGAAGAAATCGCTCTTATCCATCAGATGATCCTGAATGGTGGCGAGCTGAATGGCAAACGATACCTGAGTAAAGAAACCTGCAAACTCTTTACTACAGAAAAGTCAAGAACCAGTCGCCGTGGGCTGGGCTTTGACAAGCCCGACATGAAAGATTCAAGAAAAAGCCCGTGCGCTAAATCTGCACCGGCATCTGCTTATGGCCACAATGGATTTACTGGTACTTGCGCCTGGGTGGACCCAAGAAATAAATTAGTATATGTCTTTTTAAGCAACAGGACTTATCCCGATGTGTGGATTAACAAATTGGCTAAACTACAGATACGCGAACGGATTCAGGATACAATTTATGAATCACTGAAATGATAACTCCCGGGCGGTTCGCGAACCGCCCCTACAATAAACCTACAAATAACGGCTTCAACAGTTCCGGTATCTGAATCTTCTCCCGATCAACCATTTGAAGGCGTTCCCTGCCACTATCCGTCAGTTGAAAATACATTTGTCGCTTATCAACCTCACCTATCGCTCGTTTGATCAGTTTCTTATCTTCTACCGCACGTATCACTTTAGATGTATGTGAAGGTGTCATCTCGGTACGTTCGGCAATAGCGGTAGAAGTCATTCCTTCGCCAGTCACTTCTTCCAGCGAGCATAAGACCATCGCTTCATTAAGAGAAAGGCCGTAAACCCTCTCGAACTCTGCCTCAAAGACAGAGATGGCTTTATAAATATCCCGCATCACACATATTGATCTCATAACACTCTCTCTATTTAATTAAATAAACAAATTAACATTAGCCTCATCGGCACGTTCCATATAAGTGGCTACTCCGCCAATGGTTACTCCGTTCAGCAGTTCTTCATGTCTGACACCCATCACATCCATAGACATCTGACAGGCAATAAATTCCACACCGTTCTCCAATGCCTGACGGCGCAAAGACTCCAACGAATCTATACCTTTCTTACGCATGATATAGCGCATCATTTTTCCGCCCATGCCACCCATACTCATTTTAGATAAACGGAGTTTCAATGAGTTTGAAGGAAGCATCATGCCAAACATCTTGCCAAAGATATCTTTCTGCACTTTCGGTTTACGCTGCTTCTTAATTACATTCAATCCCCAGAAAGTGAAAAATATGGTTACTTTCTTTCCGGTAGCAGCTGCGCCATTTGCGAGTACAAATGTAGCCAAAGCTTTATCCAAATCATCGCTAAACATGATGAAAGTTTTATTTTTATTGCCACCGCCTGCTGTTACGGGTGTTGTTTGGGTCGATGCATCTTGTTTCTCAATAATCACTGTAGTCTTACCGCTCTCAGCATTTTTCGACAACAACCGATTTCCCGTAGAACGGCACCAAGCCTCAGCATCGCGTGAGAACCCGGGATCGGTAGAGATAACTTCTACACTCTGCCCCGGAATCAATGTATCCATCGTCTTCTTCATCTTCAGAATAGGCCCCGGGCATTGTAAACCACAGGCATCAACCCGTATCGTTTTGAAAGCAGGCATTATACGATCCTCACTGCTTTTTCTTTCTTCCAGGATGATAGAATTACCTTCTTCATTCTGCATTATTATCGGAGAAACAGCGGCAACATACGTTTTATATCCACCCGATAAGTTCCTCACATCCTGATAGCCGCGTTGGATAAGAATCCGCGCCGCCGCATTGCCTCTAATCCCAACTGCGCAATATACATAGACTGGTTTATCGGTGGGCACTTCACGCAAACGATCGCGCAAATCATCTAAAGGGATATTCACAGCACCCGGAATGGCGTTTAAAGAGAATTCATCTTCTGTCCTTACATCCAATAAAAAGACTTCATCGGGTTTCAGCCGGGCAATCTCACGCCAATCAAACAGTTTTATTCGACCGGCAATGATGTTGTCGGCAACGTATCCGGCAATAGCCACCGGATCTTTGGCCGATGAAAACGGAGGAGCATAGGCATGTTCCACCTGCATCAGGTCATAGATTGTTCGTCCGTATTTGATGACCTGCGCCATCTCGTCAATGCGTTTATCGACACCATCATAACCCACAATCTGCGCTCCGTAAAGCCGCCCGCTCTTCTTATCAAAAGTTATTTTAATGCTTAAAGGCAGGGCATCGGGGTAGTATCCGGCATGTGAAGAGCCGTGAGTTATGGAAGAAATGTATTCAATTCCGGCTTGCTTCAAACGTTTTGCCGGTAGCCCGGTAGATGCAACAGTCAAATCAAAGACTTTGGCAATGGCTGTTCCAATAGCGCCTTCGTATATTTGATTATTACCCAATATCATGTTATCGGCTACAATTCGTCCCTGGCGATTCGCTGGTCCGGCTAAATAGTTTAACCAGGGCTTTCCGGTTATCGGGTGGCGGAATTCAATAACATCACCAATTGCGTAAATGGAAGTGTCGGACGTTTGCAGGTAATCATTTACGGCCACACCGCCGGCTTCTCCAAGATGAATACCCGCATCTCTGGCAAGTGTCGTTTCGGGGCGAACGCCAATGGAGAGAATCACGATATCGGCAGAAATTGTTTTACCACTTTTAAAAGAAACATGGATCGTATCCTCTACTGGTTCAAAAGCAGATACGGCTTCCTTCAAATATAAGTTAACCCCTTTCTGTTGCAAATGTTCATGCACAAGTGCGGCCATAGAGAAGTCAATAGGGGCCATCACCTGATCACCCATTTCGACGATAGAGACAGAGGCACCCAGATGATGCAAATTCTCGGCCATCTCCAAACCAATAAAACCACCGCCTACAACAACTGCTTTCTTTACTTTATTTTGTGTGACATAAGCCTTGATCTGATCGGTGTCAGCGACATTGCGCAGGGTAAAAATTCCTTTGGAATCAATACCAGGCAAGGGAGGCCGCACAGGAGATGCTCCTGTGGAAAGGAGTAATTTATCATAAGATTCTTCATACTCTTTTCCATCCGACCGGCGCACCTGAACCGCTTTCCGTTCTTTATCAATCGCTACCACTTCGCTCTCTATTCGTACATCGACATTAAAACGTTTAGAGAAAACATCCGGAGTTTGTACAAACAGCTTTTCACGATCTTCAATCACATTACCAATATAGTAAGGCAATCCGCAGTTTGCGTAAGAGATATATTTCCCTCTTTCAAACAATATAATCTCTGCGTGCTCGTCTAATCGTCTCATCCGTGCAGCGGCTGTAGCACCACCGGCAACTCCTCCTATTATTATAACCTTCATAGCTTTTTGTTTTTGTTTTCAAAGTAAATAGTTTCCTATGGAAATAACAAACGTTTGGCAATAAAAGTTTATCGCAGTACTGATAGATAATATAAATGAGGGGGAAGAATTGCGACGCGCGCTCTTTACCGTTTATTTTGCAGCATGGTTGTAACTGCTCTTCCTTGCCAACGGCTTGGCAATACACCGCCAACAGTTTGGCAGTACACTGCCAACGGCTTGGCAGTGTACTGCCAAGCTGTTAGCACAAACCAGATAATGTTACTGTTATTTAAATAGCTTGTCTATCTCGTCGTCTTTTATAGTAGCCAGAACGACCCGGCCATCGGGAGTATAGTTTGGAGTTGGACAAGCAAAAAGATTATCTACCAGAGAACACATTTCCTCACTGCTAAGTACCTGTCCATATACAATAGCGGCAGCACGGGCCAATGTTAATGCAAGCATATTCTGGATTTCCTCTTTCACATCATTGCCTTTTTCTATTGCATTGGTCACCATGTTACGCACAAGAGTCACAGGATCGAGCCCTTCAATGCCCGAAGGAATGCCATTAATGGCATAGCTGCCGCCGCCGAGATCGCTCAAATCAAAACCGATAGAGGTCAAATCGTCCATGATGCCCTGCAATACGGCAACTTCGGATGCCGGCAATTGTAAGATTTCAGGAAAAAGTACACCTTGCGAAACGCCTTGCTTTTGTTTTATCTGCTCCACATACCGATCAAACAAAACCCGGACGTGGGCACGGTGCTGATCGATAAGCATCAGGCCCGATTTAACAGAGGTAAGAATAAAACGACCTTTATATTGTAAATGCAATGCACCCCGCTCCACCACAGGTTCTCCGCTACCACAGTACAGGCTCTTGGGTTGAGGATGTTCAACAGCCTCGGCCGGATAGGATGCAGGAGCCGATGCGGAAGAAGGAATCGAAATGTTCGGATCATCTTCAAAAGAAGTAAATCCGCTATATAAATCTTCCCAGTCTACTTTCTTCTTCCGGGAATAATCTCCTCCTCCGGAAGTGCGGAACGGATTAAAGTCTGTATTTACATGTACCTTAGGCGGTTCGATAGGTCTATCACTTTCGAAAGCCGGAATATCGGGCATTCCTTCCGTATCAAAGTCGATAGAAGGCACGGCATTGAATTTGCCTAAAGCCTCTTTTACCGCAGCAGAAAGGATTTGCCAGATTGCCTGTTCATTTTCAAATTTAATTTCCGTCTTCGTAGGATGTATATTAACGTCAATATTGGCAGGGTCTACTTCAAAATAAAGGAAATAAGAAACCTGCTCGCCCACAGGGATTAAATGCTCGTATGCATCAGTGATTGCCTTATGAAAATAAGGATGGCGCATATAACGCCCATTCACAAAAAAGTATTGATGGGCACCTTTCTTGCGGGCAGTCTCCGGCTTACCTACAAAACCGGATATCTTAACCATAGTTGTATCAACATCCACAGAAAGGAGCTGTTGATTCAACTTTTTGCCGAAAACCGAAATGATTCGTTGCCGCAGACTGGATATTGGCAGATTAAACATTTCACCATCATTATGATGCAATGTAAAAGCAACCTCCGGATGCACCAGAACGATGCGTTCAAACTCCGTCAGCACATTGCTTAACTCCGTAGAGTTTGATTTCAGGAACTTACGGCGTACAGGAATATTAAAAAACAAGTTCTTTACCGAAAAGTTACTTCCTTTAGGGCAAGATACAACTTCCTGGCTTTCCACCTTTGAGCCGGAAATGACAATATGTGTTCCCAGTTCTTCGGAAGAGGTGCGGGTTTTGAGTTCAACCTGGGCCACGGCAGCAATAGAAGCCAACGCTTCTCCGCGGAATCCCATGGTACGCAAAGCAAACAAGTCGGCTGCTTCACGTATCTTTGATGTTGCGTGCCTTTCGAAAGAAAGTCGCGCATCGGTTTCGGACATACCTTTCCCATCATCAATCACCTGGATATTTGTCCGGCCCGCATCAGTTATTAATACATGTATATTCTCTGCTCCAGCGTCTATAGCATTTTCTACCAGCTCTTTAACCACAGAGGCCGGGCGTTGGATAACCTCTCCGGCAGCAATCTGGTTAGCTACCGAATCCGGTAATAAACGAATGACATCACTCATAAATTCATAATTATAGAAAGTTCCAGCTACCCGTTTGCAGGTAGTGCCAGAGGAAAAGCAACAAGGCTATGATAACAAGAATTACTCCTATGTGCATCGGTTTACGTCCGCTTTCCTTACGACGTTTCAGGTGTTTTGTACCTTCTACAAATTTCCCCCGAATACTTTCCGGATCAAACTCTTTCTCGGGCAACATACCCAATTCACGTTTGGCATCTTCTTCCATCTTCGCCAATTTTTCTTTTCGCTCATCGTAATAAATATACTGATGATTGAAACGACGCGGTTTATTTGTTTTAAAGATTCCCATATCTATTTCGAGTTTTTAATTTCACGTACCGGTGGAGCTACTGGCTTACGGGTTGTCTTACGTAATACGTCACTAGCCCTCTTAGGCCGCCAATCAAAGATATCATCTTTATTCAGCGGACGTATATAATCAAACCATTGAAAGTTAGGAAGTTTCATCTTATCAGGGGGAAGCTGGTCCATAGGATATAACACTCCATTTGATTTAGGACTCATCACCATCTTGTTTAGTTTGCGCTCTACCAGATAAATAGTCAACAAACTTGTTTCCGAGGTATTCATTCCAATCATCGTGCTATCTTTCTCTTCCGGATAGAACACGACAAGCACATTCCCGATCACATCGACTTTATGCATTTCGCCTTCCTGAAAGTAAGCCTTGATCTCCTTACCCGTGACCTGGTTATAATGAATCGAGTCTTTCATCTCGACAGTCAACGCCTGGTTAATGATATGCGCCCAATCTATCGTACTGTCATTCATGTATATTTTAATCTCTTCACCAAGCAACTGCTGCCCTCCGTTCCAGAGAATCGGGTCGGTGTACATGGTTATACACGAATCTTTTGAGTTGAACACCAGCGAATCGCAAACTCCCTGCACATCCGTGCGATACATGCGTACTTTATGGTAAGCACGAACTTCGCGGAACAAGGAATCGGTATTCATATTGAATGTAAGCATTTTCAATGTATCGCCATGCATATACAAACTATCTCCCTGCGAGTAGTCAATGGCCACAGCCCGTTTCGTAGCCATCGCATATCCAATAGGCTCTTCATAAGCACAATAATCGCCGGTAAGCATATTCTTATTGATGGTATCATTCATTATCACATTATCGAAGGCTTCACCGAAACCAATCTTCCGGTCGTAAAAGATACTATCGCCGATGAGTTTCTTACCTTCGTTTGTCAGAACCGACCGGTCTAACAATTCGGCTACGTCATTGGCTGTATCATAGAATCCCCGCTCCGAATAAATATGATTCGCATCGCTTACAATTTCAGAAGGTCCGAGAATGGTAGCAACCTTTGTTTCCGTGTGATATTTCAAAGTATCGGAAGTCAGCGTAAAACGAGGATTTACCAATGTCACATCGTGGTTAAACACAGACAACTTTGTTGCCGGGCTATATTCTCCCCAGTCGGAGGTCAGTACATTTTCTTCGTCGGTCAACATCCCTCCCTCGAAGTAGTACCCCAAATCAAAGATGCGGTCATAGTTAAGACTGTCGGTCAGCAAGGTGGTATTACGATTGATCATTTTCACATTCTCACGCAATTGCGCCAACTGCGACATACCATCATAAAACAGATAGTCGCCATATATAAACAGCGTATCTCCCTGTTCCATACGGACATTGCTAAACGCTTCTACTGAATTTGACGTCTCATAAATAAGCGCACTATCACACCACATGAACATGCCTTCATGCTTTAGCCTTACCGAACCAACAAGTACTTGCACATTAGGACGAATCTTATTTGCATACCCTTCATCTGCATGCAAAAGGTCTACACGGGTCTTTTTCTTCTCCGTCTTTGTCGCTTGTCCACTTGCTGGTGTTTGCGCTGCAACATATACACCAAACAGGCATAGGATTCCCATAAGGAAAACTCTATGCCTGCTCTGGAAGTTTATTTTTCTTTTTTCTTTCAGCATACAGGATATGTATTACCGATTATTCTTTAATCCAACCCGGATATTTAAAATCACATTTCTTCCAATTCTCGTTAATGCGGACGTAGGTTTTCTTTTGTTTTTCAACAATCCACTTCTCGAGCAGTTCCTCTCTGCGTTTATCCAAAACGATTTCTTTCAGGCTTTGATAGTCATCGCTAATAGTTGCTTTGTGCCCATTAATACGGCTTTTCAGCTTCACGATAACACAGATTTCCTTACCATCTTTCTCTCTAACCATAGAGAATGCCTTGGATATTTCACCAACATTCATGTTATCGACCACTTTGGCAACCTCTTGGGGAAGTTCCTGCATCTCAAACTTGGAAGTACCTGTACCGGGGTTCGGAAGTAAACCATGATTGTTACGGGTATCTTTATCCTGGGAAATGTGCAAAGCAGCATCTTCAAATGTAAACTTATTGTTGCGGATGTCATCGGCAATAGAGTCTAACCGTTGCACAGCAGCGGTCAGTTCTTCATCAGATGCTTTAGGCTTCAATAGAATATGGCGCGAGTTCAAGCGGTCGCCACGTTTTTCTATTAGCTGAATGATGTGGAAACCAAATTCGGATTCAACGATTTTAGAAACTTTTTTGGGGTCTTGAAGATTAAAAGCCACATTAGCATACTCAGGAACCAACTGGCCACGACCCATAAAGCCCAATTCACCACCACGCAATGCAGATCCTCTATCTTCGGAATAGAGGCGCGCCAAAGTAGAAAAGTCTGACTCTTCATTATTCACACGGTCTGTAAATTCGCGTAATTTGCGCTTGATTTCCTCGATTTCCTCTAAAGGGATTTTAGGCTGAAGCACAACAATCTGCACCTCCACCTGTGTTGGTATATAAGGTATACTATCGGAAGGTAAATCTTTGAAGTAGCGACGTACCTCGGAAGGTGTTACTTTTACTTCTCCTACAAGCTTCTGCTGCATTTTCTGCATCATCAATCCGTCGCGTATATTCTCGCGCATGGTTTCGCGTATCTGGGTAGAAGTTTTATTGAAGTACTCCTCCATCTTCTCTTTAGAACCGATCACACGGATATAATAATCTGTTTGACCTTCTACACGTTGGATAACCTCAGATTCAGACACTTCTATACTGTCTAGCGCTGCTTGATGGAGATACAATTTCTGTACAGCCAGTTCTTCAGGTATTACACAATATGGATCACCGTCAAATCGTCTGCCTTCATATTGAGCACTCAGACGTGCTTCTTCTACGTCCGACTTCAATATAGCATCGTCACCTACGATCCAAACGACTTCGTCAATCACATTGTCTTGTCCATAAACAGCTCCTGTAAGTAGCATAAATGCTGCCAGAACAACGAATTTAAAGTATGCGCATTTTTTCATTTTTATGCTTAATAGTTATATATAATTTTATCTTTCCGCGTTGCCTCGTTATATAGATCGGTTTTAACACCTTTTACAAAGTCGACTTTCCGCATATTTATCAACATATCTTTTGCCGTTTTACGTGCAAAATCGTATGGTTCTTCATCTCCTTTCTTCAGATAATCGGTCACGTTCAGGAAATAGTAAAATGCCGTATCCTGCAATTCTACATGTCGGTTGGCGTTTATATACTCTTCCGGACTATCTGCTTTAAGAGGAATTTTCCCCAATACATCAGAAACTTCCACCCACTTATCGTAAAAATAATCATAGCTCATAGCGTGCTGCAAGCTATATTTTTCTAAACTTTCCACTGCTTCATGGGTTTCAGTTTTATACCATCGGCGCACCTCATTCAACTGGGGGGCTCCTAAGGGAATTTTAATGAACAACCCTTTTATCAGCGGACGTTCCAGAACAAACAGATTTTTATTCTTCTCATAAAAATCAGTAATATCCTGCTCCGGCAAGTTCGGCGAAAGTCTTTGATTGATTAGTTCTTGTTGATATGTATGTACGATTAAGGCCTTGCGATAGTTCTCCACCAGCTTGTCTATCTCGCTGTTATCGGGAATGTTTGCTTTAGCCTTACCATATAATAGTACATCTTCAATCCAGTTACGAATATAATTCTCTGCAAAAAGCAGGCTGTCGTCTTTCGATAATCCGGCAGGAAATACGGCCTGCAAGTCTTCTTTGTACAAAAAATTACCGTCTACTTCAACCAAAAGATTCTCTGCCCTACCGTGCTTACCTTTTTGCCCGCCACATGACGTACACAATAGAAAAAATAGTAGCAGAAGGCCTATTATTCGCATTGTAAACTGAGTTATACTTTTTAAAGTTACGAAGATAGTGTAAATAATCAATTGCTTCAATGATTATTAACTGTTTTTAAAACCTCTTCGTTAATTTCAACCCTATATGCCTTATGCAAGCGTTTCATCCAAGCGGTTTCGAGAAACTTTTCATAGTCCGACATCAAAGGGATTAGTATCTCATTATAATTTTCGGGACCTTTAACTTTCTTCCCTATTACCGCAGTAAAAGGGTAGGACGATGGAGATTCGGCACGCTTCTTTTTAAAAACCAAACCATCAACATAAGCATTATCACTTTCTGCAAAGATGCCTTGCTCTACCTGCACTTGTTGTACGCCTCCAAGGTTAAAGTATTCTTCAATAAATCCCGCCCATTCGTCAAACGGTCTTTTCTTCACTATCTTTTTAGCTTCGGAGATGATTCCTTTATCGCGTGTATGCAGTACCACACCTCTGAAACGAGGGCGAGACCAGCGATATTTCTTCTTATTTACCGAGAAATAAGCCGATAATCCTGCCTGATCCGCCTGAGCTTTATCACCTACTTCCCGACGGGTTATTTCTGACAACAAAAGAGCGTCTTCGTATTCTTGTACCGATAATTGATGTTCCGGACGCTCGGTTTCCAATGTTCTTTTCTCACAATCTGCAAGCGACTTTGTAACAAAGTCATCAAACTGTCGCTTAAGTCCTTTTGGATTTGACGCTGCAAAGAAACGAAAATCCGCACCGGTATACGCTTTTCCATCCAGCTCGAAAAGTGTTTTTTCGGTAATGCCTGATTTTAAAAGTTCATTTATATTATCCTGAGCAGGAGTATAGTTATATGTATCTTTCAGTCGCTGCAAAAACACAGAGTCAGCTCCGTTTCTATACTTCTTCTTCACGCGATTCCGAATCATTGCCTTCTGCTCCCGATCAGACAGTCCATTTTTTACATCCAGAACTTTTACGATGTGTACTCCCTGCGGAGTGAAAAAAGGAATGGAAACATCTCCTTTCTGCATTGCAGAAATAATCTTTTCGAACTCCAGTCCGACTTCCATCCGGCCAACTTCAAAACTCCTTTTATCATCAGAGTATTTCTCTACATAATTTTCAAAATCAGCTTCCGGATTATTCATTAGTTCCGAATATAACTGGCGTATCAGCTGATCGCTTTTCTCCAACTCGGCATTTGAGCAATTCTGCGGAATTTGCTTAAAGATTTGCATAACCAGGAATCGCTCTTTCGAATAGAATTGCTTCAATGATTCTTCATACAATGAGATGTCAGGCATGCTTTTATCACTTAAAAAACCTGTCTGCAACGCCTCACTATATGCTTCAACTTTGATTCGGAACTCTGGCGTAGCGTTCAGACCCAATACTTTCGCTTCAGCAATCTTCAGCTTATCGTCTATAAACAAAGGTAGAAATTCTTTTACATCTTTATGATTATTGGAGTCCGATGAAGTATACTTCTTATATGCAGATTCAAACTCCGAACGGCTTACCGGCTCATTGTTGATCCGCAACAATATCGTATCCTGCTGTGCACAAAGATGCACAGCAAAACAACATGTAATGATGATATATAAGAAATACCTTTTCATCCTAATCATTTCATAAGATAAAGTCAAAAGAGGCAACGCACTGCATAGCAAAACACCCGGGTGTATTGACCTGAAAGACCCGGGTGTTTTCTATCTTAAGGTTATTCGGAAATTACTCCGGGCGACTATAGTTAGGAGATTCACTCGTAATCGTTACATCATGCGGATGGCTTTCCATCACGCCGGCATTAGTTATACGAGTAAATTTGGCATCGTGCAGCTTTTCAATGCTACCCGCACCGCAATATCCCATTCCGGCACGCAAACCGCCAGTCAACTGATAGATTACTTCAAACAGCGTTCCTTTATAGGGCACGCGGGCAGCAATTCCTTCCGGCACCAGCTTCTTCACATCGACTTCTCCGCTTTGGAAATAGCGATCTTTCGAGCCATTCTCCATGGCCTCCAATGACCCCATTCCACGATAGGATTTGAATTTACGTCCGTTGAATATAATCGTTTCGCCCGGGCTTTCTTCCGTACCGGCAACCAATGAGCCGATCATTACAGAAAAGCCTCCGGCAGCCAATGCTTTAACCACATCGCCCGAATAACGCAGACCACCATCGGCAATCAAAGGAACCCCCGTTCCGGCAATGGCTTTTGCGACATCATATACGGCAGAGAGCTGAGGTACACCGACCCCGGCAACCACACGTGTGGTACAGATTGATCCTGGACCGATACCGACTTTTACACCATCAGCACCTGCTTCGACCAACATTTTAGCCGCGTCGCCGGTAGCAATGTTACCTACAACGATATCAATATCTGAGAAACGCTTTTTAGCTTCTTTCAGTTTTTCGATAACAAACTTCGAGTGACCATGTGCTGTGTCAATAACGATAGCATCAACACCTGCATCTACCAGGGCCTGCATGCGCTCCATCGTATCATTTGTTACTCCTACGCCGGCAGCAACACGCAAACGGCCTTTAGAGTCTTTGCACGCCATCGGTTTATCTTTTGCTTTTGTAATATCTTTATATGTCACCAGGCCGATTAACTTTCCGGTCTTATCTACCACCGGAAGTTTCTCGATCTTATATTTTTGCAGGATCTGTGCAGCTGCTTCCAGGTCGGTTGATTGATTGGTGGTAACCAGATTGCTACTTGTCATCACTTCATCAATACGTTTATCCATTTCTCTTTCAAAACGCAGGTCACGATTCGTCACTATACCAACAAGCATTTTTTCGTCATCAACCACAGGTATACCTCCAATTTTGTATTCGGCCATCAAAGACAGAGCATCTGCCACGGTAGAGCCTTTCTTAATCGTTACCGGATCATAGATCATACCATTTTCGGCACGCTTCACGATAGCAACCTGTTTGGCTTGCTCTTTTATAGACATATTCTTATGGATAACACCAATTCCCCCTTCGCGGGCAATAGCAATAGCCATTTTAGCTTCAGTCACCGTATCCATAGCAGCGGTAACAAAAGGTATTTTTAGCTCAATGTTCTTTGAAAACTTAGTCGAGAGATCGACTGTGCGGGGCAAAACTTCAGAATAGGCGGGAATTAACAGGACATCATCGTAGGTTAATCCGTCCATTACAATTTTATCTGCAATAAATGACATAAGACTATGCGTTTAAAAATTATTGCGTGCAAATATACGTTTTTTATTCAATTCCTACATGGTTTGGCGCCTTTTTTTATGCAATTTCGGGCATAAAAAAAGCGGTAAGCCTTAATTCCGTCCCAAGTAAATTGATTTTGGACAAGGATTACCGCTTACCGCTCTTTTATATAATGTAAACTAATTTGCCATTTCAGAAATAAATTTGATACGCACCAAACGAATCTCATCTTCCGAGAAGTCCGAACCTAATTCGTCTAATGCTTCATCAACGCTATCCGTTGTCGATTCCTTGAAATAATCATAAATATCGAGCAAGTGGTCTTCATCCATTATCTCATTCAGGAAATAGTCGATATTCAGTTTTGTACCCGAATAGACAATAGCTTCGACTTCGTCCAGCAATTCACCGAATTCTATTCCCTTAGAAACTGCAATGTCGTCAAGTGCCACTTTACGGTCAATAGCCTGAATTATAGAAACCTTCAGTTTTGATTTATTAGCAACTGTGCGTACCCGCAAATCTTCCGGACGATCAATTTCGTTTTCCTCGCAATGCACCTTTATCAGCTTACAGAACTCTGTTCCATAACGTTTGGCTTTTCCTGCTCCTACGCCCGGAATATTCTGTAGCTCATCCAGCGTTACCGGATAAATGGTAGCCATTGCTTCCAATGAAGGGTCCTGGAATATAACGTATGGAGGTACTTCCAACTTCTTGGACAGTTTCTTACGCAAGTCCTTTAGCATGGAGTAAAGCACGGGATCAACTGCACATGACCCACCACCTCTGGCTGGCGCTTCTTCTTCTACTTCTTCAAAGTCGTTATCTTCCGTAATTTTAAACGACTGCGGATTTTTCAGGAATTTACGTCCGGCATCCGTCACCTTAAGTGTTCCGTAGTTTTCTACGTCTTTGCTCAGGTAGCCGGCTATCAATGCCTGACGGATTACAGCATTCCATACTTTATCCTCTTCGCCCATACCCGACCCAAAAGCCTCCAGGTCTTCATGCAGATGTGCTTGTACTTCGGAAGTTTCTTTTCCCAGTAGAATATCAATTATATAATCAGTCTTAAAATTTTCTTTTACTGCCATGACCGCTTCGATCACAGTACACAATAGTTCTTTTGCCTCCACTTGTTTTTTAGGATTTAAACAGTTGTCACAATTTCCACAATTTTCATCTGTATACTCTTCGCCGAAATAGTGTAATAGCAATCTCCGTCGGCACATCGAAGATTCCGCATAAGCAGCCGTTTCCAACAAAAGTTGTTTACCGATTTCCTGCTCTGCCACTGGTTTGCCTTGCATAAACTTTTCCAGTTTCTGCAAGTCTTTGTTGGTATAGAAGGTTATACACATTCCTTCTCCACCATCTCTACCGGCACGTCCGGTTTCCTGATAATATCCTTCCAGGCTTTTCGGTATATCATAGTGAATTACATACCTGACATCAGGTTTGTCTATTCCCATACCAAAAGCAATGGTCGCAACAATCACGTCCGTTTTTTCCATAAGGAAATCATCCTGGTTCGTCGTCCGTGTCGACGAGTCCATACCGGCATGATAAGCACGGGCATTAATTCCATTCGCCAGTAGAATCTCGGCCAATTCTTCAACCTTCTTCCTACTCAAACAGTAAATAATACCGGATTTATCCGGATTGTTTTTAATGAACTTAATAATATCCTTATCTATATTAGTGGTTTTAGGACGCACTTCGTAATATAGATTCGAACGGTTAAATGAAGATTTAAAGACTTGCGCTTCTACCATCCCAAGGTTCTTCTGAATATCATGTTGTACCTTTGGAGTAGCCGTTGCAGTCAAAGCGATAAGGGGTGCTTTGCCAATCTCGTTAATAATAGGCCGGATACGTCTGTACTCCGGACGGAAGTCATGCCCCCATTCCGATATACAATGTGCTTCGTCAACCGCATAGAAAGAGATCTTTACGTCTCTGAGAAAATCTACATTTTCTTCTTTGGTGAGTGATTCCGGCGCTACATAAAGTAGTTTCGTTTTCCCCGCCAAAATGTCAGTCTTTACCTGATCAATAGCACTTTTATTTAAGGAAGAATTGATAAAATGCGCCACACCATCTTCTTCACTGAAGTTACGCATTGCATCTACCTGATTCTTCATTAAAGCAATTAACGGAGATATAACGATACCAGTTCCTTCCATTAAAAGAGAAGGCAACTGATAGCACAGCGATTTTCCACCACCAGTCGGCATCAAAACAAAGGTATCTTTCCCATCAAGCAGATTTTGTATAATTGCTTCCTGGTTTCCCTTAAATTTATCAAATCCAAAGTGTTCTTTCAGCTGAATCGCTAAATCGTTCGTCCCTGTCATTGTTTTTAAGTGCTTTTTCAATCATTGTTCGACCTTATTCAAGCTCTCTCTCCATAAGAGCTCAAACAAAGTTAGAAACAACTTCTAAAATACCAAGCAAATTAGCATTAATATTTTTACACGAAACGGTACTATAGTTGCTTCAGAGCCTTTTATTAGCTGATTTTAAGCGGTTTGCAGTCTTTCCAGATTTGCTTTTTCCAGTTGTTTTTTTGCATAATCCAGTGTTACTTCATATGCATTACAATCTTGCGAAGGCAAATCAAACATAATATCCATCATTATTGTCTCAACAATAGATCGTAAACCGCGGGCACCTAATTTATATTCAACTGCTTTATCTACAATATAATCGTATACGCCATCCTGGAAGGTTAGTTTAACTCCATCCATTTCGAAGAGTTTAATATATTGTTTGATAATTGAGTTTTTAGGTTCCGTAAGAATGGCGCGCAATGCATCACGATCCAACGGTTCCAGATAGGTGAGAATAGGCAAACGACCTATGATCTCCGGAATCAGTCCAAATGATTTCAAATCCTGGGGTGCGATATATTGCAGCATATTATCTTTGTCAATCTGAGCTTTACTTCTGGTAGCACTATAGCCCACCACATGTGTGTTTAAACGTTGTGCAATTTTCTTTTCGATGCCATCAAATGCTCCACCACAAATGAACAGGATATTTTTCGTATCTACCTGGATCATTTTCTGATCGGGATGTTTACGTCCTCCCTGAGGAGGTACATTAATTATTGATCCTTCAAGCAACTTCAGCAATCCTTGTTGCACGCCTTCACCGCTCACATCGCGGGTAATGGAAGGATTATCTCCTTTACGGGCTATCTTATCAATTTCATCAATAAACACAATTCCGCGTTCTGCTTCGGCTACATTGTAATCTGCCACCTGGAGCAAACGGGTCAGCAGGCTTTCAATATCTTCACCCACATATCCTGCTTCGGTCAGCACTGTAGCATCTACTATTGTAAATGGTACTTTAAGCAATTTGGCAATAGTACGTGCTAATAGTGTTTTGCCTGTTCCTGTGCTTCCTACCATAATAATATTCGATTTTTCAATCTCTACATCATCTTTGGTTTTGTGTTGAAGCAGACGCTTATAGTGATTATAAACAGATACGGATAAGAAACGTTTTGCATCATTTTGTCCAATCACATACTGGTCCAGAAATTGTTTGATTTCCTGTGGCTTAGGCAAATCTTCCATATTCAGCTTCGTAGAAGCTTTTCCATCACGCCCTGGTTCACCCAGTGCCTCACGTGTTATCTCATAAGCCTGTGTCGAACAACTGTCACAGATGTATCCATTCATTCCTGTGATCAGAAATCCGACTTCATTTTCAGAGCGCCCACAAAAGCTGCACTTCCTTTTATTCTTTTTCCCTGTTTTAGCGTCTTCCATTCTTTATTTATATTTAGAACACAGAGATACAGAAACACGGAGTATTTGTTTTCAGTATCGACATTCCGTATTTCTGCACCTCTGTGCTCATATATTCTCTTTATATATTCCTAAAAACTAAGAGCCTGTTTAAATTTTCCACAGAATAAAAGAACGAGCAAAATTTAAACAGGCTCTAAACGTTTATGGTTTACGAATCAGTACTTCATCTACCATTCCATAATCTTTAGCTTCCTGAGCAGTCATCCAATAGTCGCGGTCAGAGTCCGCCCATACTTTATCAAACTCAGTATGCGAGTGGTCGGCAATGATAGTATATAATTCTTTTTTAAGTTTAGCTATCTCACGGGCTGTAATTTCAATATCCGAGGCTTGTCCTTGGGCACCTCCCATAGGTTGGTGAATCATTACGCGTGAATGTTTCAGTGCGGAACGCTTACCTTCAGCACCTGCCACCAATAATACAGCGGCCATAGAAGCGGCCATACCTGTACATATTGTTGCAACGTCACTGCTAATAAACTGCATGGTGTCATATATACCTAATCCGGCATATACAGATCCACCTGGTGAATTGATATAGATTGAGATATCTTTGCCCTGATCTACAGAATCAAGATATAGCAATTGTGCTTGCAGTATATTGGCGGTCATATCATCGACCGGTGTACCCATGAATATGATACGGTCCATCATCAATCTTGAGAACACATCCATTTGAGCCACATTCAGTTGTCTTTCTTCCAAAATATACGGACTCAATGAAGCCGTTTGTGAGTTTATAACACCGTCTAAAACTAAACCATTCACTCCCAGATGCTTGGTTGCATATTTTCTAAAATCATCTTTCATAACTCTTCTGATATTTAATGTAACAAAAAGAGGAAGCATTTGACTTCATCTTTATCAAACTAACAAATCTACAAAAAATAAACCATACACAGCTCATATTGTTTGTTTGAAAGCTTGAACTTTCGTCAAAAGCTTCCTCCTCAGAGGTCATAACAAAATCTATGCCAAAAGATCCGAATTAATTAAGGAGCTTATTAAATTCGTCAATTGACACAGTTTTGGGATTTAATTTCACTTTTTCTTTTAGTTGCCCTGCCAACTTCATCTCAAGAACGCGGCCAACGATGTTATCTATGTTTTCTTTCTTTCCTAACATTTCCTTTGCATAATTGTCAAGGATATCATCGGGAATAGTCATCATACCATATTGTGCAAATTGCGCTCTGGTCATATTTCTAGCCATGAGGATCACATCTTCCTGTTGAACTTTAAGCTCGTACTCTTTTACCAGTTTTTCTTTGATCATATGCCAGGTTAATTCTTCAATGCTCTTTTCGTAATGTTCTTCTACGAATCCTTCACCTTTTTCACTATTGCTTTGCAGCATGAACCGTTTCAGTAGAGCATCGGGGAATTCCAGTTTACCAATCTTCTTGATCAACACGTCGCGAGCATCAATCAGGAATTTGTAATCACTGTCTACTACAAATTGTCCGGCAATTGACTCTTTCACTTTAGCACGGAATTCTTCTTCGCTCTTCACTGTATCTTCACCAAATACCTGGTCAAACAGTTCCTGGTTAAGTTCGCCGTCTACAAAACGAGTAATTTCTTCCACCTGGAAGCTGAAGTCGGAAGTTAATCCGGCCGCCTCGGCCTTATCTATATGTAGCAATGATGCGATCTCTGCCTCATGTCCTTCATAGGCCGTATTGGGATTAAAAACCAATACATCATTTACTTTAACACCGTTGAAGAGGGCTTTTTGTGCTTCATCCTTTATATATGAGGGCATAATCACTGCGCCTTCTACCTGAATTCCACCTTCTTTTGTACTTCCGTTCTCATCTAATTCTGCAATGAGCCCTTTCAGCATATCTTTCTCTTCGTAAGATTCTACTTTTTCGTATTTACCGTTACGTTGAGTGTATGTTTTAACCTGGTTGTCTACCATTTCATCAGTTACATCGATAGTATAGTAGTCTACTTTATCCTTACCAGTAATTTTTACTTCAAATTCGGGTGCAATGGCCAGGTCGAATACGAATTCAAAATCGTCCATTGTATCAAAGTCAATATCAGGCTGTTTTTCTTCGTTTGGCATCGGTTCACCAAGAATATTGATGTTATTCTCTTTGATATATCCGTAAATTTCGTTAGAAAGCAACTTGTTCACTTCTTCAGCTACTACAGATTTACGATACATCTTCTGTATCAGGCTCATAGGTACCATTCCTTTACGAAATCCGGGAACCTGAGCTTTCTGGCGTAATGTTTTCAACGATTTGCTAACTTGCTCCTGATAATCCGCTTTTTCTACCTTCACAGTAAGTAAAGCACTTACTTTGTCAATGTTTTCTAATGAAACGTTCATTCCGACAACTATTTATTTAATTTATACTTTTTCTTTTTACACTTCAAACGAGCGTGCAAAATTAGCGTTAATCTTTTAATTATCAAACAAGATTTTCGATTTATTTCTCTAGGGCAACCTCAACGGTCAACAGCAAAAAAGGTTTCATCCGGGTAATAATCATTCATTTTCAAAAAAAACAAAAGAAAAATATTGCATTTCCAAATTTAATGCTTTCCTTTGTTGCTTGAGGACTAATGGGATATGATTAGTTTCATGATTTCTACTCCACAAGGTTTTTACTTTCCGTTTCCAGACGCTTTTGTAAACTCTCTCTGTCGATTTTTAATCTTTTCTATATTTCCCCATCAGTTCCGGAGAGTTTTATTTTTTTATTTATTTTTTATTGTTTTTATTATGAATATTTACGTTGGAAACCTAAACTACCGTATTAAGGAAGCAGATCTACAACAAATTATGGAAGATTATGGAGCAGTATCTTCAGTTAAAGTTATCACAGACCGCGAAACCGGCAAATCTAAAGGATTCGGCTTTGTAGAGATGTCTGATGATAATGAGGGCGCCAAAGCAATTGCTGAACTTAACGGTGCAGAATACGAAGGACGCACCATGGTAGTTAAAGAAGCTAGACCTAAATTCTAAAGAATAGAATATAGACATTGTAAAAAGGGCTTTTTGAAAAAGCCCTTTTTTTATTTTAGTTATTCCAAAAACATGGGACCAAGCAAAAAGAATGAATGCTTGAGATAGTTTCGTTTACTTCCGCTTTATAGGGTTTTGTTGGAAATTGCAACGTATAGACAAAATGACATTTTGATAATAGAATGGAGCGGTAATCGCAAATTCCGGGCTTGGCGAAGAAAGGGAAGGAAAAATGGCAAAAGAATCATGTTTGCAGAAATCAATAAGATTGAGATTCGAAAAATAAACTATCGAAATACCCAAAACGCAACAAAACAAATCACAAATAGCCAAGCAGATGAGGATAAATACAGCAAATGCGCACTTCAATCGTTTCGCTTAAAACAGACCAACCAGAGAACAAAAATCTATAAAATGAAATACGCTGAACACTTGAGCCGCGTGCTGTCGATACTTGAGCGCTTGACTGTTGACACTTGAGCCGCGCGTTATCTACACTTGAGCCGCGTGCTGTCGGCAGTACGCGGCTCAAGTGTAGAAATTATTGCGCTGGAGCACTTCCAAATATCAATAATACACTGCATAAGCAAGCCTAAGACCTGATTTTAACATCTCATTGACGGTTTTTAAAAAGTTTGCATGAAACCAAAATGGGGCAAATACTATCTTTTTGATCTGCTTTTGCTCATATTTGCGACTTCGTGAACTGACAACCAGGTTAATTCAGCAATTCAACCTATTTTTCTGCTTGATTCAAAACATGTTGATGCATCGAAAATATTTTTTTAATGTATCAATCTTTATTTTGAAAGTCCTTGCGACGTAAAACGAAACTATTACTCAAATACTTTTCACGCACAATTTTATTCTCTGCCAATTCTTCCGGTCTTCCCTGAAACAGGATTTTACCTTCAAACAACAAATAGGCGCGGTCGGTAATACTCAATGTTTCCTGCACATTATGGTCGGTTATCAGGATACCGATATTCTTATCTTTCAATTTCCACACAATCTGCTGGATATCTTCCACCGCAATCGGGTCTACCCCCGCAAACGGTTCATCCAACATGATAAACTTTGGGTCGATAGCCAAACATCGTGCAATCTCCGTACGACGACGCTCTCCTCCGGATAGCTGATTCCCCAGATTCTTACGAACTTTCTGCAAACGGAATTCCGCAATCAAACTCTCCAGTTTTTCCTTCTGATATTCTTTTGATTTATTGGTCATTTCAAGTACGGAAGAAATATTATCCTCCACACTCATCTGACGAAACACAGAGGCTTCCTGAGCAAGATACCCAATACCCGTTTGTGCACGTTTATACACAGGATATTTGGTTATTTCCAGATCATCCAGAAAGATACGCCCTTCGTTAGGGGTAATCAATCCCACAGTCATATAGAACGAAGTTGTTTTTCCCGCCCCATTAGGCCCAAGTAATCCTACGATCTCTCCCTGCTTCACATCAATCGAAACATGATTCACAACCGTACGCTTACCATATTTTTTAACCAAGTCCTCGGTGCGAAGCACCATCTTGCTCTCTTCCATAATCCTTGTTATTTAGCGACAAATGTAGTAAAAATCAGCCGAAATAATGTACATTTGTAGCAAATATACATTTATGTTTAAAGCACTTAACACCGTAGGCAAATATATCTTGTTGATGAAGCGCGCTTTCGCACGCCCAGAAAGAGTTCGCATGTACTTCAAACAGTTCATTAAAGAGGTGGATCAACTGGGTGTCAGCTCCATCGGAATTGTATTACTGATATCTTTTTTTATTGGTGCTGTTATCACCATACAAATTAAATACAACATAGAAAGTCCGTGGATGCCCCGCTGGACGGTAGGTTATGTGACCCGCGAAATCATGCTGCTCGAGTTTTCCTCTTCTATCATGTGTCTTATTTTGGCCGGTAAAGTTGGCTCTAATATCACTTCGGAATTGGGAACCATGCGTGTAACACAGCAAATCGATGCGCTGGAAACCATGGGTGTAAACTCAGCCTCCTATCTCATTTTTCCTAAAATCATAGCAATGGTCACATTTATTCCTATCCTGGTGACTTTCAGTATCTTTGCCGGAATCATTGGAGCATTCGCCACTTGCTGGTTCGGAGGAATTATGATGGCCACAGACCTGGAATATGGACTTCAATATATGTTTCAGGAATGGTTCATATGGTGTGGCATCATCAAATCCCTCTTCTTTGCGTTCATCATAGCTACCGTTTCGGCATATTTTGGCTACAACGTAGAAGGAGGATCTATTGAAGTAGGAAAAGCATCAACCGACTCGGTGGTAATGAGTAGCGTTCTGATCCTTTTCGCCGACCTGATACTGACTAAACTCTTAACCTAATGATAGAAATCAAAGAAATACATAAATCATTCGAAGACAAAAAGGTCTTGATTGACATAAATGCCAGATTTGAAGACGGAAAAACAAACCTAATCATCGGACAGAGTGGTTCAGGGAAAACCGTACTCGTGAAATGCATCGTAGGGCTACTCACTCCTGAAAAAGGAGAGATTCTATATGATGACCGTAACCTCCTGAGTATGGGGAAAAAGGAGAAAAAAATGCTCCGCCGGGAAATGGGGATGATCTTTCAAAGTGCAGCGTTATTCGACTCTATGAGTGTTCTGGATAATGTAATGTTCCCTCTGAATATGTTTAGCAACGAAACACTACGCGAACGTACCAAAAGAGCATTATTCTGTCTGGACCGCGTAAACCTACTTGAAGCAAAAGATAAGTTTCCGGGAGAGATTAGCGGGGGAATGCAGAAACGTGTAGCCATCGCCCGGGCTATCGTATTAAAACCTCATTACCTATTTTGTGATGAACCCAATTCCGGGCTTGACCCTAAAACATCACTGGTAATCGATGAACTAATCCATGACATCACGCAAGAGTATCAAATGACAACCATCATCAATACTCATGACATGAATTCCGTTATGGGTATCGGAGAAAAGATTATCTTCATCTACCAGGGACACAAAGAATGGGAAGGTACCAAAGATGACATATACACCTCTAGTAATAAACGCCTGAACGATTTCATCTTCGCTTCAGACCTCTTCCGTAAAGTCAAAGAAGTAGAAACCCACAATCAGGAAGGCTAGCGGCAAGGTGCCGCTTCCAGTGGCGGCAAGCCGCGCTGCGCTATAAATTCGGTTTCACCACAGAATACACAGAGTCCCACAGAGTTTTCAACCTATTGAAATACTCTCTGTGGGACTCTGTGTATTCTGTAGTGAAGTCAAATCACTTCTGCCGTATGTAGATTTTGATTGGGGTTCCGGTCATATCCCATTTCTCACGCATTTTGTTCTCCAAGAACCGTTTATAAGGCTCCTTTACGTATTGCGGAAGATTCGCAAAGAATACAAACGAAGGGATTTGAGTATTAGGCAATTGGGTTATATACTTGATTTTAATATATTTCCCTTTATTTGAAGGAGGCGGATATGCTTCGATCAAAGGCAGCATTTCCTCATTCAGTTTTGCAGTAGGTATTTTCATTGTACGATTCTTGTATACCTTTTCCGCTTCTTCCAATACTTTCAGGATACGCTGCTTGGTTAATGCCGAACCAAATACAATTGGAAAGTCTACAAAAGGTGCAAAACGTGTACGAATTGCATTTTCAAACTCCTTAATTGCTTTATTGGTCTTATCTTGTACCAAATCCCATTTATTCACTACCACTACCAAACCTTTGGAGTTCTTCTGAATGAGCGAGAAAATATTCAAATCCTGGCTCTCCACTCCACGAGTTGCATCAAGCATCAGGATACAAACATCCGAATTTTCAATGGACCGAATAGAGCGGATAACTGAGTAATATTCCAGATCTTCACTTACTTTACCTTTTTTACGAATACCGGCCGTATCTACCAGATAGAAGTCAAAGCCAAATTTATTGTAACGGGTATAGATAGAGTCACGAGTTGTTCCGGCAATCTCCGTAACGATATTACGTTCCTCTCCAATAAAAGCATTAATGATGGAAGATTTACCGGCATTCGGACGACCCACTACAGCAAACCGGGGAATATCTTCATCCAATATCTCGGAAACTTCTTTTTTAAATTGACCTACAATCAAATCCAGCAAATCGCCTGTTCCACTTCCTGTCATTGCCGAAATGCAATAAGGCTCTCCCAATCCCAAGCCATAGAACTCAGGAGCATTATATTGAAGTTCATGATTATCTGTTTTGTTGGCAACAACAATAACAGGCTTATTAGTACGTCTCAGGATAGTAGCCACCTGGGTATCCAGGTCGGTTATACCATTAATCACATCAACAACAAACAATATCACATCCGCTTCGTCTACGGCTAATATCACCTGCTTACGGATTTCTTCTTCAAATATATCGTCGGAGTTGACAACCCAACCTCCGGTATCTACTATAGAGAACTCACGCCCCAGCCATTCCGTTTTACCATATTGCCTATCTCTTGTCGTTCCTGCTTCATCATTCACAATAGCCTGGCGGGTCTTTGTCAGCCGGTTAAATAAGGTTGACTTTCCTACATTAGGACGTCCTACAATTGCTACTAAATTTCCCATAATTCTTCTTTTTTGCGACTATCACAGTCGTATGAATATTAATTCTTAATCCTGGTGGTAGCCAAAATTACGCAACTCCTTATCCGAGCTACGCCAGTCTTTATCCACCTTTACATAAGTTTCCAGAAAGATTGTCTTTCCGAAAAATTTCTCCAGATCACGGCGTGCTTCGGTTGCCACCTTTTTCAGTGCTTTTCCTTGCTTGCCTATAATGATACCCTTCTGTGAATCTCTTTCTACATAAATCACAGCATGGATATGTATCTTCTTTGCATCTTCCTTGAATTGTTCTACTACAACTTCCACCGAATAGGGTATTTCTTTATCATAGTATAACAATATCTTTTCGCGGATAATTTCATTTACGAAAAAGCGCGCAGGTTTATCCGTCCACTGATCTTTATCAAAATAAGGTGGAGAATCCGGCAATAGCTCTTTAACACGTTTCATTACATAATCCACATTAAACTTAGAGGTTGCCGAAATAGGAATAATCTCTGCCTTCGGAATCAACTCTTTCCATTCTTCTACCAGTTTAACTAAGTCATCTTGATTGCTCAAGTCTATCTTATTGATCAGTAGAAGTACAGGGGCCGTTTGCTTTTTTACCTTTTCTATAAACTCGCTGTTCTTATCCGTTTTTTCGATAACATCGGTTACATAAATCAAGACGTCCGCATCTGTCAATGCCGAATTAGAAAAATTCAACATAGACTCCTGTAGTTTATAAGTAGGCTTCAATACTCCCGGAGTATCCGAGAATACGATTTGCATATCCTCCGTATTATATATTCCCATAATCCTGTGCCGGGTAGTCTGCGCCTTAAATGTGGCTATAGATACCCGTTCACCTACCAGAACGTTCATCAATGTAGACTTCCCTACATTGGGGTTTCCTACGATATTTACAAATCCTGCTTTATGCATAAAGGAATTGGTTTAGACAAAAAACGCATCAAATTTAAAATAAGATGCGTTTTCTAAATTATATCTCTTCCAGTAATCAAATGCTTACTGTTCTTTTCCGTCATATCCCCACTTCACATATACGGCTCCCCATGTGAAGCCTGCCCCGAAGGCTGTAAAGATCAGGTTATCACCTTTTTTCAACTTAGATTCGAAGTCCCAGATACACAGCGGCAATGTAGCCGCACTTGAGTTTCCGTATCGTTGTATGTTGATCATGACCTTATCCAATGGCAATTCCAACCGATTAGCAACAGCATCAATAATACGCATATTTGCCTGGTGTGGAATAACCCAATTGATTGAGTCTTTATCCAAATGATTCCTCTCTGCGATTTCCGCACTTACGTTAGACATGTTGGATACTGCATATTTGAATACAGTTCTTCCCTCCTGATATACGTAGTGCATGTGGTTATCTACAGTAAAGTATGATGCAGGACATACAGATCCTCCAGCCTTCATATGCAGGAATGGTAATCCTTTACCATCTGTATGCAGAATTGCGTCCATAATCCCAACGTTTTCCGTTGTAGGCTCAAGCATAAAAGCTGCAGCACCATCACCAAAAATAGGGCAGGTTGCACGATCTGTATAGTCAGTTATAGCCGACATTTTATCAGCACCTACAATAATAACCTTCTTATACCTTCCCGAACGGATAAAGCTTGCTCCTGTTTCCATCAAGTAAAGAAATCCACTGCATGCAGCAGATAGATCAAAAGCAAATGCATTTTTCAGTCCGAGTTTATCACATAAGATAGATGCAACTGAAGGAAAAACATAGTCACCAGTACTTGTAGCAACAATCACCAGATCAATATCATCTGGATTTGAATTTGTACGTTGCATCAGCTGCTTCGCAGCTTTTCTGGCCATGTAGGAAGTTCCTAACCCTTCTTCGTTTAAGATTCTTCTTTCCTTAACTCCGATACGAGTCATAATCCACTCATCGTTGGTATCTACCATTTTTGAGATTTCGTCATTTGTCAGGACGTAATCCGGTACATATCCTCCAACGCCGGTGATTACTGCATTAATATTTTCCATTCATCCTACTTTTAGTATGCAATGCTTATACGAATAAGCTATCCGCTCAATTCGTATAAGTGTTTCTGAACTGCTTATACAGCAGCTTCTTTCTCGATAGCTAATTTTCCTCTGTAGTATCCGCAAGCGTTACATACAGTATGGAAAACGTGCCATTCACCACAGTTAGGACAAATTGCTAATGTTGGAGCTACCGCTTTATCATGAGTTCTTCTCTTTGCAGTTCTTGTTTTTGACTGTCTTCTCTTAGGATGTGCCATTTTCTATAACTTTAATTATTATCTAATATTTTCTTTAATTCATTCCATCTGGGATCGGTCGGAGCTTCCGTTTCTTCGTCATCTGTGATGACTTCATCAGACATGTCATCCATATCCTCATCTTTGTCTTCATCAGCGCTTCCACGTAAATGTTTGCTTAGCTTTCCGGTTACTCCTTTATTACATTTACCAGGAGCATGTACATGCTTCATCGGAATAGCTAGTGCTATGAACTCATAAATAAGCCATGCTACATTTATATCTCCCTCGTCCTCGGGTACAATTATGATATTATCACCTTCGCTTCCATGTTCACGCCCGAGCTTAACCACCAACTTCTCTGATGTATTTATCGGCAGTTCCACATCGTCTAAACAACGATCACAAGGAACGAACACTATACCTTCAATCTGGAAATCCAGATCAAATGCACGCGAGGTTTTCTTAACGCTCAACACGACCTTCAATTTACCTTTTTGTACTTCCGGTCCATCAATGTTCGCAAAGAACAGATTATCCAGCAAAAACTCATGAGTCTCTGCATCGGCATTCATGCCTCTTAAATCAATCCTGTATTTATCAAACTTTCCCAAAGCGTTCTTTTATAGTCTTAACGGGCGACAAAGATACGAATAATAATCCTCATTACACACATTTATATGTAAAATTATAACCATATACTAACAAAAAAGCCTCGCTATCATAACGATAACGAGGCTTCACTAAAACGGCAACTACCTACTCTCCCACTGTTACGCAGTACCATCGGCGTGACAAGGCTTAACTTCTCTGTTCGGAATGGGAAGA
>NZ_QVMI01000038.1:0-88104 GCF_010500965.1 Bacteroides sp. 51
GAAAAGCATTGCTTGCACGGCTGGGGATGGAACGGTGTAAAATAATGGAGTATCCCCAGGGGTGTAAGGATGCAAATGAGGTGTTACAGGCCCACCACCACGCCCTACGGGCACCCCTCCTCAAAAAGGAGGGGAGTTACGATGCCGCAGAAAACCCGGAAGCAGGAGGAGAGCCGGCGAGGCGCCGGAGCCAGATTCACGATGCCGGCAAACAGGTACTTGCCTCGCTGCTGGAGGAAGCGCAGGAAGTGCCGCTGGAAGGGGTATTCAGTCTGAAAGATGTGAGCCGGGATTTAAGGGTGCTCTTTGAGGAAGGCATACAGCCCGGAGCAGATACGGGCTGGCTGGACTTTGACAAGCTCTGTACGTTTGAATTGGGGCGGCTGTGTGTGATAACAGGCGTGCCGGGATCGGGAAAGTCGGAGTTTACGGACGAGCTGGTGATGCGGCTCAACGTGAGGCACGGGTGGAAGGCGGCATTCTTTAGTCCCGAGAATATGCCGTTGACGTATCACTTACGCAAGCTGATGGAAAAAGCCACCGGGCAACCCTTTGAGGTGGGACTGATGCCGGAACCGGACTATTGCCGGGCCGAACGGTATATACAGGAGAATTTCAGCTTTATACTGCCCGAAGAGGATTTTACGGTGGATCATATTCTGGATATTGCCCGCGAGCTGGTGCGCAAGCAGGGAGTAAGGATACTGAGCGTGGACCCGTTCAACCGGTTTGAGCATCAGATACCGCCAGGGCAAACAGAGACACAGTACATATCGGCCGTGCTTGACCGGTTTACCAACTTCGCCCTAAGGAATAACTGCCTGGTGATTCTGGTGGCGCACCCAAGGAAGATGAATAAGGCGCCGGGGCAACTAAAGGAGCCGGTGCCAGGGTTGTATGACATCAATGGGTCGGCTGCATTTTACAACAAATGCGATTTTGGAATGACTGTAGACAGGGATGATCAGGCAAAGGTAGTGCGCATACATATACAAAAGGTGAAGTTTAAACATCTGGGAAGCAGAGGGGAGGTGGCGCTGAAATATAATGAACGCAATGGGAGGTATGGTGACGATAGTGAGGGAGTTTTGGCTTTTCATTAAAAAAATCGCCCCTACCTGTGACAAATTGAAAATTGGTGCGACTGATAGGCAAAATGTCAACTCAATTATTTACCTTTGCTAACGACTGCCGCGTTAGCGCTAAAACTATATAAAAAAGATGAAAGACTTTCTAAAATTCACAGGCGCCACAGTTGTGGGAATTGTATTATCGAGTGTTGTAATGTTCCTCATCAGCATTATGGTTCTTGTTGGTATGCTATCCAGTGCAGATACTGAAACGATAGTTAAGAAGAACTCAGTGATGATGCTTGACCTGAATGGTACGCTATCTGAACGCTCTCAGGAAAACCCCTGGGATAAACTGCTGGGCAGTGACAACACCGTTTATGGTTTAGACGATATTCTGGCGTCTATCAAAAAAGCCAAAGAGCATGACGATATTAAAGGTATCTACATTCAGGCGTCATCATTAGGTGCTTCTTTTGCCTCATTACAAGAAATCCGGGAAGCCCTTGCAGATTTCAAAGAAAGCGGCAAATTTGTATATGCATACGGAGATTCCTACGCGCAAGGTCTATATTACCTGTCGAGTGTGGCAGATAAAGTGATGCTGAATCCTAAAGGAGCAGTAGAGTGGAAAGGACTTGCCGCACAACCAATGTTCTTCAAAGGATTGCTGGAAAAGATCGGCGTAGAGATGCAGATATTTAAGGTAGGTACCTACAAATCGGCAGTTGAACCATTTATCAACACCGAAATGAGTCCCGAGAACCGCGAACAAATGAAGGAATATGTAAATTCCGTATGGAATAGCGTGGTAAGCGAGGTTTCCGCATCACGTAAGCTAAGCGCCGAAAGCCTGAATGAGCTTGCGGATCAAATGTTACTGTTCAGCCCTGCTGAGAAGAGTGTAGAAGCCGGACTGGTAGACACACTGATTTATCACAATGACATACGCGATTATATTAAAACGCAAATAGGAATAGACGAAGACAAAAATCTTTCGGTACTGGATCTGAAAGATATGATCAACGTTAAAAAGAACGTTCCAAAAGATAAAAGCGGTAATATAGTAGCTGTATACTATGCATTTGGTAGTATTACATCAAGTGAGGCTTCGATGAGCGACGGTGAAGGGATTGCTTCGGATAAAGTAATCAAAGACCTGCGCAAACTTCAGAAAGATGAAAATGTTAAGGCGGTGGTACTACGCGTAAACTCGGGTGGTGGTAGCGCATATGCATCAGAGCAAATATGGTATGCCGTTGAGGAACTGAAAAAAGAAAAACCCGTAGTTGTTTCCATGGGCGACTACGCAGCATCGGGTGGATATTATATTTCTTGCGGAGCAGACTGGATTGTAGCAGATCCGACTACGCTGACCGGTTCTATTGGTATTTTTGGTATGATTCCTAACGTAGAAGGGCTAACCAACAAATTGGGATTAAACTTTGATATCGTAAAAACAAATAAGTTCTCTGACCTTGGTGTTATAGGCCGTGCCATGAACAATGACGAAAAAGCATTGATACAGATGAGCATCAATGAAGGGTACGATTTGTTTATTACCCGTTGTGCCGAAGGACGTAATATGACCAAAGAAGCAATTGATAAAGTTGGCCAGGGACGTGTGTGGACCGGAGAAAAAGCACTGGAACTGGGTTTGATTGACGAACTGGGCGGCATCGACAGAGCATTGGAAGTGGCTATCGAAAGAGCAAACATCGAAGGATATACGGTGGTAAGCTATCCGGAAAAGGAGAATATACTTACCTCTATCCTGAACGATAAGCCAACCAATTATATTGAAACCAAATTGCTGAAAAATAACCTGGGTAATTATTATAAAGAATTCAATTTACTGAAAAATCTCGAAAATGCTGATTATATGCAGGCAAGAGTGCCTTTCAGTTTGAATATGGAATAGAATAAATGTTGCTGCAATGGAGGAGCATCTTGTTAAGATAAACAAGTGGCTATATCCGGTATCATTCCTTTATGGAATGGGAGTTGGCCTAAGAAATAAGCTCTTTGACTGGGGAATTCTCCAGTCAAAGAGTTTTGACATTCCAATCATTTGTATTGGAAACATTGCCGTTGGCGGCACGGGGAAAACCCCGCACACGGAATATCTGATCAATTTGCTTAAAGATAAATACCGCGTTGCCGTACTGAGCCGGGGATATAAACGCCGGACCAAAGGGTATGTATTATCGGATTCGGGAAGCAGCGTTCGCAGCATTGGCGACGAACCGTATCAAATTAAAAAGAAATTTCCCCATATCACTGTGGCCGTCGACGAGAAGCGCGTCCGGGGGATAGAGAACTTATGCAAGCTGGATAAGCCTAAAATAGAACTGATTTTATTGGATGACGCCTTCCAGCACAGGTATGTTGAAGCCGGAATGAATATCATATTAACCGATTACCACCGGTTGTTCTGTGACGATGCCCTACTACCTGCCGGCAGACTTCGTGAACCGGAGAAAGCCAAAAACAGGGCGCAACTTGTTATCGTGACAAAATGTCCGGAAGATATAAAACCCATAGATTATAATATTATTGCCAAACGACTGGGGTTGTTTCCTTATCAGAAGCTGTTTTTTTCGTCTTTCCAATATGGCAATTTAATCCCGGTATTTCCCAAAACAAACATTACAGCCAGAAACCTCTCTTCACTTAAAAGGAGCGAACATGTTCTATTGGTAACGGGCATCGCATCGCCCACCATTATGAAGGAAGAAATATGCCGGTACACGCGGCATGTAGAATTGCTCTCCTTTGGCGATCATTACAATTTTAAGAACAAAGATATTAAACTGATTACAGATCAGTTCAATAAGCTGCAAGGCGAAAAAATCATCATTACTACTGAAAAAGATGCTACCCGGCTGGCAACCCACCCGGCCATAAGCGAGGAGTTGAAAAAGCATATTTACGCACTCCCGATAGAGATTAAGATATTACAGAATCAAGAAGATACGTTTAATAAAACAATTATAGACTATGTTAGAGCAGATAAAAGAAACGGCATCATTCCTTAGAAATAAGATGCACACAGCCCCAGAAACAGCAATCATTCTAGGTACAGGACTAGGTAGTCTCGTTAACGAAATAACCGAAAAATATGAAATCAGCTACGAGGTAATACCCAACTTCCCTGTGTCGACAGTAGAAGGCCATAGCGGAAAACTGATTTTCGGAAAACTTGGCAATAAAGATATTATGGCTATGCAAGGCCGTTTTCACTACTACGAAGGCTACTCGATGAAGGAAGTGACCTTTCCGGTACGTGTAATGAAAGAGTTAGGCATCAAAACCTTGTTTGTATCTAACGCAAGCGGTGGTACGAACCCTAACTTCGAAATCGGCGATTTAATGATTATTACCGACCACATCAACCAATTCCCCGAACATCCGCTAAGAGGTAAGAATCTGTATGGCGACCGTTTCCCGGATATGAGCGAAGCCTACTCGAAGGAACTTATTGAGAAGGCTAAAGGGATTGCCAAAGAGAAGGGGATTAAGGTGCAGGAGGGTGTTTATGTGGGCACGCAAGGCCCGACATTCGAAACTCCATCCGAATATAAACTATTCCGTATCATGGGTGGCGACGCCGTGGGCATGTCTACCGTACCCGAAGTGATTGTAGCCAACCACTGCAAGATCAAGGTATTCGGTATGTCGGTTATTACCGATCTGGGCGTGGAAGGAAAAATCGTGGAAGTATCGCATGAGGATGTACAAAAGGCAGCTAATGTGGCACAACCGCTAATGACTGATATTATGCGTGAGCTGATAAACCGCGCATAAGCGGCAACGTGGCGCTGCGAGATTTTTAATTATAATCAAACATGAAAACGGAAATAGCATCGTTAGGTGAGTTTGGCCTGATCCGCCGACTCACCCAGGATATAGAACTTAAAAACGAATCGAGTAAATATGGTGTGGGAGATGATGCGGCGGTACTCTCCTACCCTGATAAAGAAATCCTGGTCAGCACGGACCTTCTTATGGAGGGTGTGCACTTTGACCTGACTTATGTTCCTTTGAAGCATTTGGGATATAAGGCGGCGGCAGTGAACTTTTCGGATATCTACGCCATGAACGGTAGCCCCAAACAGATTACCGTATCCATTGCGTTGTCTAAACGGTTCTCTGTTGAAGACCTGGAAGAGTTTTATGCCGGAATACAACTGGCTTGCAAACACTATAATGTGGATATTGTAGGAGGAGATACCAGTTCTTCATTAACCGGACTGGCTATCAGCATTACCTGTATTGGCGAAGGAGAGAAAGGACGCATTGTATACCGCAACGGCGCCAAAGATACGGACCTGATCTGTGTAACCGGAGATTTGGGGGCAGCCTATATGGGATTGCAACTTCTGGAACGTGAGAAGGCGGTCTTTAGAGGTGAGGAGGATGTTCAGCCCGATTTCGAGGGGAAAGAGTATTTGTTGGAGCGCCAACTGAAACCTGAGCCGCGCGCTGATATCATCAAACGTTTGGCAGAGGCTAATATCGTTCCTACGGCTATGATGGATGTTTCTGACGGTTTGTCGTCTGAGCTTATGCATATTTGCAGCCAGAGCGATGCGGGTTGCCGGGTGTATGAGGAACATATTCCTATTGACTACCTGACGGCGGTAACAGCGGAAGAGTTTAATTTGAATTTAACGACTTGTGCCATGAATGGCGGTGAAGATTATGAACTTCTGTTTACGGTTCCTATTGCCGATCATGAGAAGATTGCAGAGATGGAAGGCGTTAAATTGATTGGGCATATTACGAAGAAAGACCTGGGGTGCGCTCTGATTACACGAGACGGGCAGGAGTTTGAGCTGAAAGCACAAGGGTGGAATCCGTTGAAGGAGGGGTAATACCTGGATTGCTTCACTGCGTTCGCAATGACGAACAGACACGAAAGGGGACCGTTTTATCCAGTTAACTACATGGACCTCAGTATTTTCGTTAATTTCCATTGCAGGAAATAAAAACTATTATTATTTTTGCGCAACCTTCACTAAATAACAACTACTTTGCTAATGAACCCTGAGGAGTCAAGACTAGAGAACCGACGACTAAACTTATTACTGGAAATCGCCAAAATCGGATGGTGGGAAGCTGATCTTATCAATGAAACATATACATATTCCGATTACACAGCGGAAGCACTAGGTCTGGATAAGAGCAGTTGTTCCTTTGCCACATTCCACCGCATCATACGGGAAGATTATAGTTCGTACCTTGTTCAGAATATGATGAATATTAAGGAAGGGGATACGATTACTGCCGAATTTCCGGTTCTAACTCCTAACGGAACCAAGTGGGTGCTTTCAAAATACAGTATAAAAGATCTGGAAAACGGAAAACCGGTTACACTGCTAGGCAGTATAGAGTTTATTGATGGTCCTAAGGAGACTAAGAACAAGGAGTATCTTGAGCATCTTTACCGGTATATGCCCATTGGCTATCAGCAAACCAAACTTATTTATAAAGATGGGGTGGCTGTTGATTATGAATTTACAGAAATAAACAAGAAGATAGAATACATAAGCGGTAAATCCCGTGCCTGGATATTATCCAAAAAAGGTAGCGAACAAGAGTATGCTTTCGAAAAAGAGCTAAACCGCATGGTCCGGATTGTCAATACCGATAAGCATATTGAATATAACTATCTGGAAGTAGAAACCGACAGGCATTGCCGGGCTATTATGTTCTCGCCACAAAAAGAAGTTATCGTAACGCTGTTATTGGACGTCACCGATACGTATCATGCTCATGAAGCCCTACAAGAAAGCGAACATCTACTGAGAGACATCTATGACAACCTTCCTGTTGGCCTGGAAGTTTTTGATAAAAACGGTATCCTTATTAAAGCAAACGAAAAAGATGTTGAGATTCTGGGAATGGCTTCCATGGATGATTATATGGGAGTAGATATCTTCAAACATCCCATATTACCATTGGAGGTTAAGGAAAGAATGAAACGCGGAGAAAGGATTGACTTCAATTCAAGTTATGAATTCAGCCGTGTAATGGAAAACTATTACAAGAAACTTCCGGTAAAGAAAGGTGTAACCAACCTGACCACCAAAATTGTTCCGGTTCTGGATAATAACAACCAGATTCAAAACTACCTCTTTATCAATATAGACAATACCGAAACGACCAACGCTTATCTACGCATTCAGGAATTTGAAGAGAATTTTTCTTTAATAGCAGATTTTGCCAAGGTAGGTTACTTTAAATGGAACCTGATAAAGAAAGAAGGATTTGCCATTAGTCAATGGTTTAAAAACCTGGGGAAAGATCCCAATACACTGGTCACTGAAGATATTGATGAGGCATACAGTACGGTTGATCCGGAAGACCTTCGCGCGATCAAAGAATTCCACGCTCTGGCTATGGCTGGAAAAGCCAAAACGCTGGACCGCGAGATTAAAGTATTAGGGAAAGAAAGCGACTCACCCCGCTGGCTGCGTTGCACGCTAACCATAAAGGAGTATGATCCCGATGACAGTATTGAGGTGATCGGCGTCAGCGTGGATATTACAGAACTGAAGGAAATGATATTGGCCAAGGATAAAGCCGAAGCGCTGGACAAACTGAAGTCGGCTTTCCTGGCAAGCATGAGCCATGAGATCCGCACGCCGTTAAATGCGATTGTGGGATTCTCGGATATGCTTTGTATGATAGACGACCCGGCGGAAAAAGAAGAATATGTGCGTATCATTCGTCATAACAATGACTTGCTTCTTAAACTGATATCAGATATTCTGGACTTATCGAAGATAGAGGCTAACATGCTGGAACTCAACAAAAACGAGATTAGCCTGAAAAGCCTGTCAAGCAATATTATAACTTCAATGCGGGTTAGAGAGACGGAACAGGTTAAACTGTTGTTTGACGAGACTCTGCCAGAGGTGGTTATGATTGGAGATCCGGACCGTATCAGCCAGGTGGCTACTAACCTGATCAGTAATGCATTGAAGTTCACAAAGTCCGGGCATGTGGAATATGGGTATAAAGTTGATGGGGATTCCGTTCTCTTCTATGTGGAAGATATGGATAAGATTTTTGACCGGTTCGTAAAACTAAACTCTTTTGTACAAGGAACCGGCCTGGGACTGCCGATTTGCCAAAGCATCGTCAACCAAATGGGAGGAAAAATGGGAGTTGAATCCAAGCTGGGCGAAGGTTCACGGTTTTGGTTCACACTCCCACTGTGGGCGCTATAAAGTAAATGTATACGTCTGCCCTGCTTTTGTTGATACATCATACAGATAGAACTCTTTCAGTTCAACTCCTTTTAAAGGAGCTTTCTCGCTGATTAACGGACGGGCTATTTGTTGTTTTACAAACAAGGGGTTTGCGTTAACACCCTCTGCCCGGGACAATGATTCGCCATTCAGTTTCAGTTGATTGTGGGCGCGCAGGCGTAAGTTACCTCCAATGGTCGATTTTATAACTGCCGATTCAATCTTTCCATCTTTCCATTTCAGTGATATGATTTCAAATCCACCACGGGTGCGAAGTCCTTTGATTTCTCCGTCTTTCCACGCATCGGGTAAAGCGGGTAATAAATGGATAGCCTCATCGTGGCTCTGCATCAGCATTTCTGCAATACCGGCCGCACAACCAAAGTTACCGTCTATCTGAAAAGGGGGATGTGCATCGAATAAATTAGGATATGTGCCTCCGTCTTGTCCTTTCTGCAATACGGGCGATACCAGGTTCAACTGATTGGTAATGAGCTTCAACGCATGATTTCCATCCAAACACCTTGCCCAGAAACAAACCTTCCATCCCATAGACCAGCCTGTGGAAGGATCGCCACGTTGTATCAAGGTATTGCGAGCGGCTTCGAATAAAACCGGCGAAGAGTAAGGAGAAATCTGATAGCCCGGGAAGAAACCCCACAGATGGGATATATGACGGTGATGATCACCGGGGTGGTCCCAATCTTCGAACCACTCCTGCAACTGGCCGTATTGCCCTACCTGCATGGGAGGAAGTTGCTTCTTTAATCCTGAAATGGTATCACAGAATGATTCATCTTTATACAAAAGGCGGGCAGCAGCTTCTGTGTTTGTGAAAAGATCAAATACCAATTGGTTATCCATTGTAATGCCGGCAAACAGATTGGCTTTTCCTTTTAAATGACGTGGAGCATTTTCGGGAGAGTTGCTGGGAGTAACGACCATATATCCTGTGTTGGGGTCTTCTACCAGGAAGTCGACAAAGAATTCGGAAGCGCTCTTCATGATCGGATATACACGGGCCAGGAATTCCTTATCGCCCGAATATAAATAACGATCCCACAAGTGCTGGCATAACCAGGCGTTGCATGTTGGCCACGGTCCGCAATATGCCCTGTCTACTGCACCGTTCATACGCCAGAGGTCGGTATTGTGATGCAACACCCACCCCCGGCAACCGTACATTTCGCGTGCAGCTTCCTGCCCGTTTTCATATAATTCGCTGATCATTTGCAGGAAAGGTTCATGCATTTCGGCCAGATTGGTTACCTCAGCGGGCCAATAGTTCATTTCGGCATTGATATTGGTTGTATATCTACATTTCCATGCCGGGTTTAGTTTGTTGTTCCAGATGCCTTGCAGGTTGGCAGGCTGTCCGCCAGGTTGTGAGCACGCAATAAGCAGATAACGTCCAAACTGGAAGTATAAAGAAACCAGATGCGGATCATTTGAAGTGGCAAACTCTTTCACACGGACATCCGTAGGTTTATCCGCTTGCGGAGTGCGTCCAAGTTCCAGAGAAACCCGGCGGTAATACTTTTGGTATTCATTAATATGCGCCTGGAGAGCTTTTGAGTAGTTCTTTCCGGCGTTTTTCAAATCGCTTTTATTGCGTTCAACCGGATCGGCAGATATATCTTTGTAGTTAACAAAGTTGGTTGCCATAGCTATATAGATGGTTGCGCTGTTGGCATTAGTAACCATCAACAGGCTATCGCCGGCAACGCTTTTACCCCCTTGAATATGCAACTTCAAATCGGCACGAAAACGCACTTTGCCTTCTGTAAATTCATCTCCCTTTGTAACTCCTTCCATCGTGAGCCGGTCTTTGCCGGAAGCCACGACATCGACCGCCTGCGGACAAGTCAGTTTGGTGTTGAATGTCAGTTTGCCGGGTTTAGAGGCAGTCAGGCGTACAACAACCAACTGATCGACAAAAGAGGTAAAGATTTCACGTTTATACTCTACCCCACCGACTGTGTATATTGTAGTGGCTACCGCCTTGTCAATATCCAGTTCGCGGCGAAAGTTGGTATAGTTTTCATGCCCTTCAAAATCCAACCATAAGCTACCAACGGTTTGATAAGGCATACCAAATCCGTTTTTGGAAAGGATCTTCTCCCCTGCCATCATCTGGGCTTCCGGATAGTTTCCATCAAAGATCAATTGGCGTATATCAGAAAGCGCTGCTTTAGCATCCGGATTATAGTTTTTGTAGGGTGATCCGGCCGAAACGGTTTCTTCATTCAACTGAATTTCCTCTTTTGCAGGATTACCGTATACCATAGCGCCTATTCTGCCATTTCCCAAAGGCAGAGCTTCTTCCCAATACTCAGCCGGTTTGTCATACCATAACACGGCTTGTTGTTGTGCATGTAAATGAACTCCCAGCATGATCATTAGAAAGCTGAGCGCTAATCTTGATAAATAGTCTTTCATGTTTTCAGTAATTCTTTTATATGATAATTAATTAGTGACAATATTAGCCATTTATTCATGCAACATGGGGGAATTATTAGCTTTTCGAAAAGATTTGAACAAATAATGCTCCAGATTGGATAATTAATCTACTCTTATTGCTCTGATTTAGATGAATATTGCTCTTTCTTTACAGAAATTCATCTTAGATTCGCAGAATTAATAACTAACCCATATTTAACGATGAAACGCATTTACGTATTCCTGACCCTATTGGTGCTTATCCTGCCACTTCACAGTAATGTCTATAATATAAAAGAACTGGGCGCCGATCATACCGGAAATAAGATTTGTACTGAGATTATTAATCAAACCATACTGAAAGCTCATCAGAGTGGTGGCGGTACTTTATATTTTCCGGCAGGAACGTATCTCACAGCTACCATCCGCATGAAAAGCAATATTGAGCTCCGGCTTGATGCAGGAGCCACTATCCGTTTCTCCGATCGTTTTGAAGATTATCTGCCCTTCGAAGAAATCAGGTGGGAGGGTACGGTAATGAATACGCTTACTCCGCTGATCTATGCCCGCAATGAGGATAATCTGTCTATTACAGGCAGAGGAACTTTAGACGGTAATGGGTTTAAATGGTGGGCGTATGACCGGAAGTTGTCTGCGGAAATCCGCAAGAATGGTAAACTCGGCCAGTTAACGGAGTTGCAGGAGTTATGGGTGGAGTCGAACAAAGAGCTTGTGGTGGAGGAGTATTATAAGAAGTCGTTGGAACGTAAGTTCTTTCGCCCCCCATTTATTCAGTTCTTTGAGTGCAGCAATATCCTGATTGAGAACGTTAAGATTATCAATTCACCCTTCTGGACTATCAATCCTGCTTTTTGTGACAATATAACGATTCATGGGGTTACTATAAATAATCCGTCAAAAGATCCCAAAGGTCCGAACACGGATGGGATTAACCCATCTTCGTGCAGTAACGTGCGGATTTCCGATTGTTTTATCAGTGTGGGGGATGATTGTATTACGATAAAATCGGGCAGGGATGGAAATGGCAGGAAATATGGCAAGCCTTGTGAGAATATCACCATTACAAATTGTATTATGCTTTCAGGGCATGGCGGGGTTGTTATCGGCAGTGAGATGTCGGGAGGGGTGAAGAAAGTAACTATATCAAACTGTGTTTTCAATGGCACGGATGCGGGAATCCGGCTGAAAGCTTCGCGAGGCCGGGGAGGTGTGGTGGAGGAAATCAGGGTAAATAATATTATTATGAATGATATACAGAGAAATGCTTTTATCTTCGATCTGTTTTACGACCGTCTGTCTACGCCTGAACCGGTTACGGAGCGTACGCCTACGTTCAGGAATATTCATTTAAGTAATATTACGGGGTCTAATATTGAGCAGATTGGGTATATATCGGGGATTGAGGAAATGCCTGTTGATGAGATCTCTTTCTCTAATATTAATCTGGAAGCCCGGAAAGGTTTTAAGGCGGAAATAGCAACGAATATCCGGTTTTATAACGCAGACTTTTCGGTGAAGGAGGGACCTTCGTGGAGTTTTAAGAATTGTAAGCATGTGATTCTTAATGATGTGAGATCAAAGAAGCCGATAGCCGGACAACCGGTTGTGGTTATGGATAATGTAGAGAATGGGGTTATTACGAACTGTTTCCAGATAACACCTACGGATGTGTTTTATGAGATTAAAGATTCGCAGGTGAGGATGGGGACGAATGGTATGGAGAATGGTGGGAAGTAGATATCGGCGTCAAGGGCGGACACAAGGCCCGCCCCTATGGAATTACAGGATTTAATCCTGGTATAGACCGATGCGGTTTCCTTCGCTATCTGTACACACGGCGAAATAACCTCTGTCTTCGGCTTCAATTTTGGTTTTAGGAATGGTCACCGTTCCTCCCTTGCTTTGAATGACGGATAAGGTCTTCTCCAGATCATCGCAATTAAAGTGGATGAGTACTCCGTGAGGCGAAGGCAGGAAATCTTTTGCCCAGGAGATGGCCCCCACAGACTTTTCGCCTTCATTGAAGAAAGCCATTTTTTCTGCATCGCAGTCCATAACCGGAAGCGTCATGTTAAATACAGTTTGGTAGAAGTCGACTGCCCGATTAAAATCGGCGGCCGGGATTTCGAAAAAAGAGATAAACTTGTTCATGTTCTTTCTGATTTAAATGATTATTCGTTTGTACTTTGCAAAGACATGACAAAGGTAATGGCAATGAATCTCCTGCGATAGGAAAAAAAAGACATCTTATCCTACAGAGAAATAATCGGAATAAGGGGCACAAACGGCAAGGTACTCCGTAGGAGTATAACCGGAGAATAGTTTAAACTCTTTGATGAGGTGCGACTGGTCTGAAAAGCCGCAGGTATATGCCAGTTGTGCAAAATCAATCGCCGGTTGCTGTTGCATGGTGTACAAGGCCCTCTGCATACGTACAATACGCATAAACTCTTTAGGGGTGGTGCCTACATGGTCTATAAATACGCGGTTGAATTGTTTGCTGCTCAGGCAGGCTATATCTGATAGTTTTGTTACGGTGGTTTGCGTTTGCCGGCCTATTTCGTCGATAGTGGCAGAGAGCCGTTGCAAATGGTAGGATGTATAAGTTGCCAGCCGTTGCATCAGAAAAGACTCGATATATTGTATGCAGGTATCGTTATCCGGGGTATCTGCCACACGTTTTGCCAGGTCGGAAAGGAGTATATCGTTGGTGTCGCAGACGGAGACATGCCGCCCGCGAAACTCATTCATCGGTAAACGGAAGAATATTTTTGCCGCATGAGGATGGAATACCACTGTGATCATATTCAGATCTCCGGTTGTTATGACATCCGAGAACCCAATGGTATGTCCGCATACCAGCGATTGAGGCTGCAATTCTTTCTCCGTCAGCGAGAAAAGCTGTTTCCCTTTATGAAAAACCATTTGCACACTGCCTACCGGAAAAATCCGTTCGGATACAGGCAATGTGGCATCATCCTGTAATATCCAGTAATGCTTTATGTAAGGTGCCAGTTCGGGACGGGGCTTTATGGTTCGAAACGATTGCATAATGTAAAAATAGTACTTTTACCTAAACCAGCGAGGCGCTGGACCCAGGTTTCTATGCAGACGATAACAATTATTTTAAAATAACCGTAACGCCACGCGCTCCATGTGCACCTACAACCAATGCTTGTTCAATATCGGCCGTTTTGGATGGTCCGGAGATGAACACGCCAAAGCCATATTCGCTATCCGGAATACGTTTATAGGCATCGTGCATGGTGGCTACAAGTTTGCTCTTATCTAACAGGATGACAAGATATTCGGAGATAAAATAAATCACTTTCTGCCGCACTTGTTGGGGTATCCAGATGCATCCGTTTTCTGCCACGCCGATCTCTCCTTCTATCACTGACAGATCCAGATTATCCAGTGCATGAGGATCATCTACCTCGTCGGGGTTTACGGTAGAAAGGGTTATGTCTGGCAGATTCGAAGCTATATTCCGGGCATCCGGATAGAGGGAACGAATCAGTTCGTTCACATCTTCTCCTTCTTTCAATTCAATGGCTTGCCCGCCCACAAAGCTGCTGATCTGAATGAATTGTTCTATATTATCGGTATAGCTAATCTGCTCCAGTGTTAATTCGGGCATATCGTAAGGAACAGGCGTATGGTTCTTTAGCCTGTTCATAAATTCGTTTCTTGTGCTCATCGTTCTTCTTTATTGTTTCCGACTTTTCCTTCTTTCCACAGGGTGGTGAATGATTTCTTTGCAAAGCGAGGCAACTCCCGGCCTTTCCCCCAGGCATTCAGTCCGTTGTATTTCAGAAAACGCGGGGTTACATTTACGATAGGTGCAAACCGCAGGGCTGTGTTATAGAGGCGTGGCCTTTTGAATAAGTACTTCATACCGCCCGACATGATTTTCTTCATGCGGTCGGCTTTGCCATAGTGGTCTAAATCCTGCCGCCAAAGGTAAATCTGATCGGCCAGATTGATTTTCACCGGGCAGACATTGTTGCAGGAATAACAAAGCGAGCAGGCCGACACGTTATCATAATAAGATAGCGGGTCTTTCGCCATGCCCAGATTGATACCGATAGGTCCGGGTATAAAATAGGTATAGGAGTATCCTCCGCTGCGGCGATACACCGGGCAGGTATTCATACAGGCACCACAACGAATGCATTTCAGGAGTTGATTGTGCGAGGTATTGCTTAGCGTATCGCTTCGTCCGTTGTCTACAATAATCAGGTGCATTTCACTGCCTTCACGGGGCTTGCGATAGTGCGAGGTATAGGTCGTCACCGGCTGTCCGGTGGCCGAGCGTGCCAGTAGGCGGGTGAATATGGCTAAGGCATCCAGGGTGGGTACGATTTTCTCCATTCCCATGGATACGATGTGTACAGGCGCGAGCGAGGTTCCCATATCTGCGTTGCCTTCATTGGTGCAGACCACGATGTCTCCGGTTTCGGCTACACCGAAGTTGGCCCCTGTCATGGCTGCATCGGCGGTGAGGAATTCGTTTCGCAGGAAGCGACGGGCGGTATGGGTCAGGTAGGTCGGGTCGCTATTGTCTTTCTCGGTTTGCATCTTTTCTTCAAAGAGCTTGCCTACTTCCTGGCGTTTCAGGTGGATGGCGGGCATGACGATATGGCTAGGTGCTTCGCCCATGAGTTGCAGGATGCGTTCTCCGAGATCACTCTCTACAACATCTATGCCTTGATGTTCAAGATAAGGGTTCAGATGGCATTCTTCGGTCAGCATGGATTTACTTTTTACCAGCTTCTTTACTCCGTGGGAGTGAAGGATGTCATACACCATCTGGTTGTGTTCATCGGCATCTTTGGCCCAGTGTACAATGATTCCGTTGGCTTCGGCTTTGTCGGCAAACTGTGCCAGATAGGTTTCCAGGTGGGTTACGGTGTGCATTTTGATTTCGTGTGCCAGTTCGCGAAGTTGCTCCCATTCGGGAATGTGCATCACCAGGTTGTCTCTTTTCTGGCGGACAAACCATAGGGTTTCGTTGTGCCATTGTTCCTGCGGACGGTTGGCTATGAACCGTGCGGCCGCTTTTGAATGTTTCGTACTCATAAGCCGGCGGATAGAATTTGAACAACATGAATAAACTTAATGGGAAGCTTTTGCCTTTCGACAACGCCTTGCATGTGCATCAGGCAGGAACTGTCGGCTCCGGTTATGTATGCTGCACCGATGGCCATGTGGTTGCGTACTTTATCTTCTCCCATGCAGGTGGAGACTTCGGGTTCTTCCACGGAAAACATGCCTCCGAAACCACAGCACTCGTCGACCTTTTGGGGTTCAAGGATTTCAATGTCTTTTACGAGGTTTAACAGGTCTTTTATTTTAGAATAACGGGGAATGTTGAGTTCGCTGGCAGAAGATAGTTTTAGTTCGCGCACACCGTGGCAACTGTTGTGCAGGCTTACTTTATGCGGAAAGATGCCGGGCATACTTGTTGGTTTGAGTATGTCGTGAATGAATTCACAGACATCGTATATTTTATCGCTCGCCTGGCAAAGGTGTCCGCCCGCTTTTAGTACATTGGGGTAGTTGAATTTTACGAAGGAGGCGCAACTTGCCGAAGGAGCTACTATATAGTCGTAGGCATTGAAGAGTTTCTCGAAAGAGAGGGCGAGCGGCAGGGCTTCATTCTCAAATCCTGCGTTTGCCATAGGCTGCCCGCAACAGGTTTGTTGCAAAGGGTAATCTACATCGCAGCCCAGATAGTCAAGTAATTTATAAGTCGCCACTCCTACTTCGGGATAAATGGCGTTTACGTAGCAAGGGATGAATAATCCGACACGAACAGCCTCACCCCGTCCCTCTCCAAAGGAGAGGGGGATGGGCTGCGCATCATTTAATTTATGAGTCATTAGTTTTATGTATCTATATATCTTTTATTACAAGGAACTTCACCCGCAGGAAGCCCCCTCTCCTTTGGAGAGGGCTGGGGTGAGGCTGTTCTATTTAGTTTCCAAATACACCACATGTGTTTGCAGATACTCTTCCAAACCATGTTTGCCATCGGCACCACCGATACCCGATTTGCGCCATCCGGCATGGAAGCCTTGCATGGCTTCGAAGTTTTCGCGGTTGATGTACGTTTCGCCGAACTTCAGGGAGCGCATCAACTTGAATGCGGCATCGAGGTTCTGGGTATATACGGAAGAAGTTAAGCCATACTCACAGTCATTTGCCCATTCAATGGCCTGATCGACAGTTTCGTATTCTACCACCGGCAGTACGGGGCCGAATGTTTCTTCCTGAATGATGTCCATTTTCTGGGTAGCGTTATCCAATATGGTTGGTTCGAAGAAATATCCTTTTGTACCGATGCGCTTGCCACCACATACTAGTGTACATCCCTGACTGATGGCTTTCTGTACTTTTTCTTCGATTGATTTCAATGCATTTGCTTCCACCAACGGTCCCATATCCAGATCGGCTACTTCATTTGGGTTGCCCACTTTCACGGCTTTCATGCCGGCTACGAGTTTCTCCATGAACAGAGCTTTCACTTTCTTATCTACATATACGCGTTCGGCACAGTTGCATACCTGGCCGGTATTGATGACGCGTGAAGCTATGATTGATTTTACAGCCAGATCCAGATCGGCGTCTGCCATCACGATAGCGGGAGCTTTTCCACCCAGTTCCAGCGATACTTTGGTAACATTCGGAGCCGCCGCCGCCATAGTTTGCTGACCGGCACCGACGCTACCTGTAAGGCTAACCATACCGACTTTCGGATTTGCAGCCAGTTCGCTACCGATCACGGAGCCTCTACCCATCACGAGGTTGAATACGCCTGCCGGAAGTCCGGTTTCTTCTACGATTTGCGCAAATACATAGGCATTTTCGGGTGTTACCTGACTGGGTTTTACTACGATGGTGTTTCCTGTTACCAAAGCCGGAGCAGCTTTACGGGCAATGAGGAAGAATGGAAAGTTCCAGGGCAGGATTCCTGTGGTTACACCGATAGGTTTTTTGAAGAGCATGATGGTTTCGCGTGGACGGTCGCTTTGGATGATTTCGCCTTCGTAACGGCGTGCCCAACCGGCCATATATTCCAGATAATCGGCCGTGAACAGTACTTCTACATTGGCCAATCCTTGTGTTTTACCACCTTCGCGAACAATAATATCGGTCAGTTCCTTTTCGCGTTTGCGGATACCTGCTGCCATCTTTATTAAATAGGAAGCTCTTTCCACTGCCGGGGTTCTCTCCCATGCGCCTTGCGCTTTCTCGGCGGCATCAATCGCTGTTTTTACATCATCAACGGTTCCTTCGGGCATCAGGGAAATCACTTCCTCGGTTGAAGGGTTTAATACATTAATCCATTTCCCTGTGGTGTTCTCTACGAACTTACCGTCGATAAACATTTTTAATTCTTTCATGGTACTTGTGTTTTATATTAAAAATTATGCAAACTTTGGAACCCTAAAATTAAGAAAATGAATAACCTAATGACTTTCGAAAATGATTTTTGTTTTAATGGAAATGATATTAAAGCAAAAATCACTCAGTTTCCGGATAGATATACAGGGATATTACATTATTTCGTATTTTTGCGTAGCATTGTACTAGAGGGGGTGTCTTACTGTAGGTTTACTCCACTTCGCCTACAGCTACCAATGACGTGGTCACTGTTCTACTTATGACACAGCCTCGCGGGAGCAGGGGGTGGACGTTGAAGTCAGCATAGAATTAATTCATTTCCATCCAGTTATGAGTGTAAATGATTAGCTGTAGGGGCGGTTCGCGAACCGCCCGAAAATGGTTTCCTGTGTATTCTGGGCATTGGGCGGTTCGCGAACCGCCCCTACAGTAAATCATTCCTTTCCATACCGTTTTACATTGTTTGTTTTGTGCGGAGAGTGACCATACACCCTACATATCTTTTCTCAAAAACGTGCTAAAAGTGTCACTCATTTCATTGGAAGCCTTTATTCAAGGGGCATATAAGGATGAGACTTTGTCTTTTTCCTACTAGCACTCATATAGCACTACTATCACACTCATGCCTGACGCAACTGGACGGACTTCTCCTTAATGACTTCTCAGGTTTCAATTGCCGGTTTCATTTCGTTTTCCCCACCTACATGGGGAAGCCTGCCCGACGTACATGGGGAAGAATCGAACACCTAGGTGGGGAAAGCGAAGTGGACCAGGCAATTGAAATTACTACAAGCAGAACTTCAAATTCAATCAAGTAGAACTTCAGATTCAATCAAGCTTCTACCCAATAGTTTGATGCTAGTAGTGAGACTAGAGTGCTAGCAGGAAAAAGACAAAGTCTCATTCCTGCATACCCCTTGAATAAAGGCTTCCAACAAAGCGAGTGCTACTTTTAGCACGTTTCTTCATTTTCTATGGTACAAAAAAACAGTTTCGAATCAATTCTTAACCTGCGTAACTCTGCGGTTAAAATCCCATCATTTCATTCCTGCTTTCCCTTCTTTCCGCAAAAACCTTTTCGTTAAAAACCGGCGGACCGGCTCATCATAAAGTTTCAAAGAAGCATACGCCAACAGAATACTACCTATCACCAAAGCCACGGCTCCGGGGAGAGATTCAACAAATGTGAGATCATTGTTTTTCACCCATGCATAATACCAATAAATAAAAGGATAGTGAACCATATATAAAGGATAAGAAATATCCCCCAGGAATTTACATATCCGAACCGTATACTTATCTGTCGTTTTGCCCGAAGCACCCAGGAAAACGATAAGCGGAAAGAACACAGCAAAACACAGCGTTTCATACAAGCCATTCATCCAGAAATGATCGGCTCCGCCCAGGCGGGGAACAGACAGTAGAACAACTATCGACAGGCTACACAGCCAAAACGCCCCCTTTATATGAACCGGCTTGAAGATGCGCGACAAGAGCAATCCCGCCGAGAAAGAGAAAAGCAAACGCAGGAAACCGCCCGTAAACTCCGTCCCCGTCAACTGAAACCCGGCACAGATATCACCATAAGGTCCGAAGATAGCAAATGTTGCCAATCCACACCCGGCGGCAACAACCAATACCGTAAGCGCTTTGGTAGAAAGCCGGCGGATAAACAATGCATACAAGATATTGCCGATGTATTCAAAAAACAACGACCACGTAGGCCCATTCAACGGATACATCTCTCCCAGCCCCCTGACTTCCATACCCGGCGTAGAGGGCAAGAGGAAAGCATTCAGCAAAGTCGCCATCAACAGCGCGCCTATCGTAACCTGCGAAACATCCCACACGGAGCATCCCTGAAGGTAAAACACAGCACCGCCGATGATCGCACCCAAAACAACCATCGGTTGCAGACGTATGACCCGGCGCTTAAGGAAATCCCATGTTTTCATCGTCTTCCAACGATCATCATACGCATACCCTACCACGAAACCGGAGAGGATAAAGAAAAAATCGACAGCCAGATAACCGTGGTTTATGTTCTGGTCCAGATGGCTGGTTGCAAAAGCTTCAAACAAATGGAAACAAACAACTGTAATTGCAGCTATCCCACGCAATCCGTCGAGGATATTGTAGTGTGGTTTAGTGTCAGCAAATGCAGCAGAGGGGGGTGGGGTCTGTTTTTGTGACATGAATATATGTGTTAATTTAATAATGATTTCTCTTACCGGCCGTTTATTTATGTTTGTTCAGATATTCCACAAGCAACATGCAACCGGGTGCACACATGCTCCCGTGGTCGAAGCCTTGCAACTCATACAGATATACACGCTCATTCCCTACTCCTTTGAGTACAGCGTATAGATGTGCATTTTCTTCATAGCGGGCCATCATTTCCAGTCTGCGATCTCCTGCAACCAAATGAATAGGGGGAGTATCTTTCCGGGCATGCTGTATGGGGGCAAACGCATCAATAAACGGAATGCCATCGGGCATTTTGCGCTCTTTGCGAATGGTATAATGAGTTACGGTCTGTCCGCTCAACGGAAACCATGCCATCATCTGGTCGGCATCCACACTATGTTTTGCCAGATAAGACTTGTCGAGTGCAAGTATCAACGCCAGATAACCACCGGCAGAATGGCCAGACACCACGATCCGTTCCTTATTACCGCCATACTTTCCGATATGATTAACCGTCCACGCTACAGCCTCGGCAGCATCCTCAATATAAGCCGGATGGGTGGCCTTCGGACTCAGGCGATAATTCACCGAAACAACAGCAAAACCCCGCTCCGTCAACTCCCGGGGAATATGTTTATTACCGCCCTCCAGTCCGCCGCCATGAAACCAGACAACGGTAGCGAAATTTGTTTTTCCTTCAGGGTAATAAACGTCCAACTTACAACGCTCCATACGATACGCATCCTTCTCGGTTGCAGGGATATAAGGAATGTCACGCTCGGTTTTATAAATATCCTGTGCTAAAACAGTCGATGTAAACAGGAATGACAGGATCAAAAGGAAAGACAGAGTCAGGCAATGTTTTTTCATATAGTAATTATATATTGATGGTTCAAGAACAGCTTTTGAGTTGATGGCAAACTTACATAAAAAGAATGATTTATAAGCGAGTCCAATAAAAATAATTAATGAACACAGAGTCACAGAGACACAAAGAAAGAATAAAAACTCTGTATCTCTGTGACTCTGTGTTCATTTTATAGAGGAAATATACCTGTATCAATCCTAAATAGCGGCAAAACTTACATTTTTTGCATCATATGTAATAAGGTAAGGGGTTACGAATACCTACTTTTGTCTGCACGCTATGCCTCGGCAACAGGTAGAGTGCAAACCTTATTATTCATCGTTAACCCTTATCCAAATGAAAATCATCAAATTTTCTTTTCTCGCTGTATTATGTATATGCCTCCCGGCAGTCCAGGCCGGCAATGACCCGATTTACAAAGATAAAAACGCCCCTATCGAAAGGCGTGTCGAAGACCTACTACGGCGCATGACCTTACGCGAGAAAGTGATTCAACTCCAAAATCGCTCTACCGGAGATATAAACAACCTTCATGGCACCTACCATGGAGAAAGCTTCGGGTCCATCCACGAAATGAGTCTATCGGCCCAGGATGCAGCCAACCTCTTCCAAAAAGTACATGAATACATGAAGAACGAAACACGTTTGGGCATTCCCATCCTCACCTCCTCCGAGGGCATTCATGGTATCTTACAGAACGGTTGTACCATTTTTCCCCAAGCCATAGCACAGGGAAGCACATTCAATCCCGGATTAATCTTTCAAATGGCCGAAGCCGAAGCCGCCGAAGCCCGCGTTCAAGGCATTCGCCAAGTACTATCGCCCGTGTTAGACATAGCCCGCGAACTTCGCTGGGGACGAGTGGAAGAAACCTTCGGGGAAGATCCCTATCTGATTTCCGAAATGGGAATCAACTTCGTTCGTGGTTTCCAGAAACATGGCGTAGGATGCATGCCTAAACACTTTGTGGCACACGGAACTCCTACCGGCGGACTGAACTGTGCCTTCGTGGCCGGTGGCGAACGCGAACTACGCAGTTTATATATGTACCCTTTTGCACGAGTCATTAAAGAAGCCGATCCAATTGCCATTATGAGTTGTTACAGTGCCTACGACGGGATTCCGGTGAGCGGTTCACCCTACTTTATGACCGATATTCTACGTGGAGAGTTGGGCTTCAAAGGATTTGTTTACTCGGACTGGGGATCTGTGGACCGACTGAAAGTATTTCACTTTGCAGTCCCCACCACAGCAGCAGCCGGCAAACAGGCACTTATAGCCGGTATCGACATGGATGTCTGGGACCCCGCATACGAAACACTACAGGAACAAGTAGAAAAAGGACAATTGGATGAATTCTACATAGACCAGGCTGTGCGCCGGGTGCTGACCGCCAAATTCAGACTGGGCTTATTCGACGACCCATATGGCGATCCGCAAAAAGTAGATCAGGTGGTTCGAAGCAAAGAACACGTTGCATTGGCTAAAAAAATAGCCGACGAGAGCGCCATTCTATTAGAGAATAAGAATAACATCCTCCCGTTAGATATGTCGAAATACCGTTCAATAGCAGTTATCGGCCCCAATAGTGCTCATGGTGTGGCGGGTGATTACGCATGGGTAAACCCGGAAGACGATGAATGTGTTTCTTTATATCAGGGAATCAAAAATGTATTCGGAAAGAAAGCAACCATCAACCAGGTAGATGGTTGTGACTGGTGGAGCCAAAACGAAGAAGGAATTGCCGATGCGGTAAAAGCAGTAGAAAAGAGTGATCTGGCCATTGTAGCAGTAGGAACACGAAGTTACTGGCTGGGACGCAATGCGAAAGCACATAAGGTTACTTCGGGTGAAGGTTTCGACCTTTCTTCGCTGGAACTGCCCGGCAAACAACTGGAACTGCTCAAAGAGATAAAGAAAACCGGCAAGCCGATGGTGGTGGTATTAATTACGGGTAAACCGCTGGTTCTTTCGTGGGTAAAAGAGAATGCAGATGCGCTATTGGTGCAGTTCTACGCCGGGGAACAACAAGGCAACTCTATGGCAGATATTCTGGCAGGAAATGTAAACCCGTCAGGCCGCTTAAATATATCTTTCCCGAGGAGTACGGGCAATACACCTTGCTACTATAATTACTATCCTACAGACCGCGAACAGATATTCGATACGGGTGGATCACTCGACAATCCCGGCGGGCACTATGTATTCGAAAAGCCTTATGCGTTGTATAACTTTGGATATGGTTTGAGTTATACTGATTTTAAATATAACACATGCACGCTAAATGATTCCATATTTTCGAATACAGGAACATTAACTGTAAATGTAGAGGTTGAGAATACAGGAAAACGGAATGGGAAAGAAGTGGTGCAGTTATATGTACGGGATAAAATAAGTTCGGTATCCACTCCTATCCAACAATTAAAAGCATTCAAAAAGGTAGAGATAAAGCCGGGGGAAAAGAAAATGGTTACACTGGAAATGCCTATTTCCGAACTGGCTTTGTATAATGCTTATATGAAACGGGAAGTAGAACCCGGCGAATTTGAGATACAGGTAGGTGGTTCATCGGACCGGATTTATTTTAATAATATAATTACAGTAAAATAGCTGTAGGGGCGGTTCGCGAACCGCCCGAAAATGGTTTCCGATGTATTGGGCGGTTCACGAACCGCCCCTACAGTTATTTAATCTCCAAACTCAATACCTGCAAATCCTGAGTTCTTGAACTTGACCCTACCATCAATTCATAACTTCCCGGATGTACCCGCATGGTATTAGAAGCCTCATCCCACCATTCCAGTTGTTTTCCGGTTAGGTTCAATTTAACCTCAGTCTGTTTTCCGGCCAGGATACGTACACGTTCAAAAGCACACAAAGCTTTAGCCGGTCCATTCACATCACCCAGTTTACGAAGATACACCTGCACCGTTTCATCGCCATCCATTTTACCAGTATTAGATACCGGAACAGTCAGAGATAAAGTACCGTCAACCGTAATCTCTGTTGCGCTCAGTTGCGGCTTGCCATATTCAAAAGTAGTATAACTCAATCCATAACCGAATGGGAACAAAGGCTCTTCTTTCATGTAACGATACGTACGTCCCGTCATATTATAATCCTCGAAATCAGGAAGTTGATTCACATCACGATAGAAAGTCACCGGCAAACGCCCGGACGGGTTATAATCGCCAAACAAAACCTCTGCTACCGCTTTACCACCCGATTGTCCCGGATACCAAGCCTGGAGTATAGCATCGCACGTTTTTGTTTCAGGCACAAGTCCGATAGGAGAACCGGAACAGTTCACCAAAATAACCTTCTTGCCGGCATCTTTCAGCGCTTTGATAAACTCGCGTTGCACGGCAGGAAGTTCAATATCCGTACGGTCGCCACCCCTGAATCCGGGCAGGTTCACTCCCATCTCTTCACCTTCAAGCGATGGAGATATACCACCGGCAAAGACTACTACATCAGCATTTTCAATTAAATGCAAGGTGGTCTTTATGTCTATTTCACTTTTATATCCCAGGTCAAAGTTTAGTTGTGCATCACCCATCAGATAAGCAAAATCAATTTGTATATCATAAGCCTTGCCCGCTTCAACCGCCATTTCGTAAGTGGTTTTACGACTACCATGCCCATTCTTAAATGATTTCACCTCTTCTCCGTCAACGTAAATCTTACCAATACCACAAGTGTACATATCAAAAATCACCTTACCCGACTGCTGGGGTGTAAATACGGAGTTATACGTAGCCGAGAAATCTTTCAGGTTTACTCCCGGAGCAAACACCGTTGCCCCCGATGTGCAAAGACGGAAAGGCGTGGCTATCTGAGCAGTAGCTACAGGCTCGCCGGTACGTTCAGGATTATTCCAGTAACGCGCAGAGAATCCGGGGCCTTCTTTGGATACACACTGAGTAAAGAGACTCTTCATCAGCGTCCTCTCCACCCATGAGCAACCGGGTGTATAGATCAAATTATCGTTAGGGGTTAAAGCCGAACGGATACCATCAAAAATGGTAATGGTACGGGCTGGAGTACCGTTATAATTTCCCCACTGCATCACAGAGTCATTGGCGTTTGGCCCTATCAAAGCAACAGTCAACCCACCACGTTTCAAAGGTAGTGTGTTATCTTTATTCATCAACAGCGTCATTGATTTACGTGCCATATCTAATGACAATGAATCGTGAGCAGCAGAAGCTACTACCGAATAAGGAATCTTACTCCAAGGCACATCTTTCAGGTTGTCCATTTCGCCTAATGCAAAACGATCTCTCAGCAATCGTCTGACAGAAACATTGATATCTTCTTCGGAGATCAAGCCTTTTTGTACACTTTCCACAAGAGATGTATAACTGGAACCACATTCCAGATCCGTACCATTCAGAACGGCATAGGCAGAAGCACTTGCAGCATCAGGATGTGTCTTATGGGCATTCTCCTTATAGAAATCGGCTATTGCACCGCAATCGGAAACTACGATTCCGTCAAATCCCCATTCTTCGCGCAATATCTGTATCAGCAATTGATTGCTGCCACAACAAGGTTCACCCTCAAAACGATTATATGCACACATCACTTCCCTTACCTTTGCATCCATAACCAAAGCCTTAAATGGAGGCAGATAAGTTTCATACAAATCGCGGGGACTGATGTTTTCGGCATCAAAAGAATGGCGGTTCCACTCCGGACCGGAATGTACAGCGAAGTGTTTGGCGCAGGCATGCAACTTATTGTATTTACCATCTTCAGGACCTTGAAGACCTTTAACAACTTCCACCCCCATCATACTGGTCAGGTAAGGATCTTCACCATACGTCTCAATACCCCTACCCCAGCGCGGGTCACGGTAAATATTGACAGTGGGTGTCCACATCGTTAATCCCTGGTAGCGATGATAGCTGCCTTCCGAAGCAAAACGGGTATTCTTCGCACGCCCCTCATCGGATACGGCATTAAACACCTGATAAACGGCATCCGGGTCGAAGGATGCCGCCATACCGATAGGCTGAGGAAACACCGTAGCTAATCCGGCACGGGCAACACCATGTAGCGCTTCGTTCCACCAATTATAAGGTTTAATATCCAATCGGTCGATGGGTTTCGACCAGTCGACCATTAATTGGACTTTTTCTTCCAACGTAAGTCTGTTTAGTAAATCCTCCGCACGCTCTTCGGGCGAAAGAGATGTGTTTTTGTAAGCGGGTCCGCTATTACATGCTCCCAACAACGGAAGCAATAATAATAAGTAAAAGATTCTTAGATTCATGATTTATTCATTTGATTTCCGAAGGCAAACATAGGGTTTTCTCTTTGGAAAAGAGTGCACTATTTCGCTGAATATTCGTATTTTTTCTATTTTATAGCTTTTTCACCAGTGCGACAGTCGTTTTTCTACCTATCTTTGAGGAATAATATAAAACATCAATTATGGCAAAATTAAACATCTACCTTAAGTTTGACGGAAATTGTGAAGAAGCATTCAAGCATTACGAAACCGTATTTGGAACAACCATATCTTTCGTTAGCAAATACGGTGACGTACCAAGACTGGAAGAAGAAGGCATGCCTGTAATTCCGGAAGAAGACCTGGAAAAAATCGAAAACATCTGCCTGCCGATTAATAAAGATACGCTACTTATGGGAGCCGATGGATTGGAAGCGTTCGGCATGCGCCCTGTAGCCGGAAATAATTTCTCCATCTATGTAACGGCCGAGACACAGGATGAAGCTTACAGTATTTTTAATGGACTGTCGCAAGGTGGAGCCGTACAAATGCCACTGAGCCGCGCACATTGGGGCGATTATTTCGGCATGTGCACAGACAAATTCGGTATCAGTTGGTTTGTGAATTATAGCCCGAAGTTATAAACTAAATCCCTAACTCCTTGTTATTCAAATAACTGTTTTTGCATATTCATAGAAACAAATAAACAAAGATATTTGGACAGTTAAGAAGAACCACTTAAATTTGAGACATTTTAAAGAAACTAATTCTTAATTGATATAGAATATGAAGAAAGCTGTATTTTTCACTTTAAGTTTACTACTTCTTATGGCATGTACAAAAAGTAGCGATAAAAGTGGCTTCAGGCAAGCCGCCCCTCCTATCGCAGAAAAGAAAGAACACGTACGAACACTACATGGTGATACGGTTCTTGATAATTATTACTGGATGTACGACTTCTTTGGAAAAGGTCCCGACAGTACACTCGTTATCGAATATCTGAATGCCGAAAATGCGTATGTAGATAGCGTCATGGCTAATACAACAGCCTTACAGAATTCTTTATTCGAGGAAATGAAAGGGCGCATAAAAGATAAAGATGAGAGTGTTCCTACATTCCGTAACGGATATTATTACTATACGCGCACGGAAGAGGGCAAACAATATCATAAATATTGCCGTAAGAAAGAAACATTAGAAGCACCCGAAGAAATACTGCTGGATGTAGATAAAATGGCCGAAGGATATGCATACTATGCTGTCGGAGGTGTCTTTATCAGCGATGACAACAAACTGATGGCATATAGTGTAGATGAAGTAAGCCGGAGGCAATATACTATATTTATCAAGAATCTGGAAACCGGAGAAATCTATAAAGAAACCATCCCCAATACACAAGGAGGGGCTGTTTGGGCAGCCGACAACAAGACCATCTTTTACACCTCAAAGAACCCTGTAACCTTATTGGGTGAGAAAATTAAAAAGCATGTTTTAGGTACCGATCCGGCTGCGGATGTTACGGTTTATGAAGAAAAAGATAAAACCAACTATATTGGTGTAGGAAAAACAAAAGACAGAAAGTATATCTTCGTTATATCACAGTCGACCATGTCTTCCGAAACATTCTATATAGAATCCAGCCAGCCAAATGCTACATTCAAATCTTTCCAACCGCGAATGGAAGATGTTTTATACGATATCATTCCATTGGAAGACAGATTCCTTATCCTTACCAACATGGATGCTCAGAATTTCCGTGTAATGGAATGTCCGCTGGATAAAACCGGTGTGGAAAACTGGAAGGAGTATATACCACACCGGGCAGATATCCTGATCGAAAGCGTAGATGGATTTAAAGACTTTATTGTAATCGAAGAACGCAAAGAAGGTTTGATACAATTACGTATCCGCCACCTGACAGATGGAAAAGAATATTATATTGATTTTGGAGAGCCTACTTATCTGGCATACACATCCGGTAATCCTGAATATAACACGGATGTAGTAAGATATAACTATACATCAATGACCACTCCTTATTCTATTTATGACTATAACATGAATACGCAGGAGAAGAAACTGATGAAAGAGCAAGAGATAGTGGGAGGCTATAATAAAGAGGAATATAAAACAGAAAGATTATATGCTACGGCAAAAGACGGAACAAAAGTACCCATCTCGATTGTTTATAAGAAAACGACAGCCAGAACTGCCAAAACTCCGCTTCTGCTTTATGGGTATGGAAGTTATGGTAACAGCATGGATGCCACCTTTAGCAGTGGCCGGTTAAGTTTGCTGGACAGAGGATTCATATATGCTCTTGCTCACATCCGTGGGGGACAGGAAATGGGCCGCCAATGGTATGAAGATGGTAAACTGCAAAAGAAGATCAATACATTTACCGACTTTATCGCTTGCGGAGAATATCTGATCGCCGAAAATTATACCGGCAAAGGTCACTTATATGCTGAGGGTGGTAGCGCCGGAGGTCTTTTGATGGGAGCTGTTGTGAATATGGAGCCGGAATTATGGCATGGAATAATAGCAGACGTTCCGTTCGTTGATGTGATAAATACCATGTTAGATGAGGACATCCCTCTGACCACCAATGAGTTTGGCGAATGGGGTAATCCGAAAGAAGAAGAGGCTTATTTTTATATGAAACGCTACGATCCATACGAAAATGTGGAAAAGAAGAACTATCCGAATATGCTTGTCACTACTGGTCTTCACGATAGCCAGGTGCAATACTTTGAACCGGCAAAATGGGTAGCCAAACTTAGAGACATGAAGACGGACAACAACGTATTGTTATTGAAAACCAATATGGAGTTCGGTCACGGAGGAGCAAGCGGCAGATTTGATTATTTGCACGATGTAGCTTTGGCATATACATTCCTCTTAACGTTGGAAGGAATTAGTAAATAGATATAAGTATGTCGGAAAATGTTAAGCCACCCCGGAGTGGTTGGAAAAAGTTTAAGATAATAGCACTTGCTATTATCATTCTAGGATTAGCCGGTTTTGTTGGCATTCGCTATTACTACCCGTATGGCGAAGGCGTAAAGACCGGTCAACTAAACTTCGTTGTTTACAAAGGAGTAGTATTCAAAACCTACGAGGGGAAGCTGATTCAAACCGGCTTTTGGTCGAATAGTGGAGGAATACAATCGAATGAATTTGAGTTCTCCATCTCCGATCCGAAGATTGCAGATTCTCTTATGCATGCAGGCGGACAAATTGTAGATTTGCATTATAAAGAGTATTTCGGAACATTGCCTTGGAGAGGACATTCACGGTATATCGTGGATGACATTCTGAAAATAACTCCTTCACGGAGTAATGCAATGGAAGTAATGCCTCCTGTTGCGGAGTAGCTTCGGTAAGATTGTTGTTTTAAAAGAGGTATATTCATCAAATTTTGTGAATATACCTCTTTTTGTATGAACAAAAAGAAAGGGCACATGTTTACGTCTATGTAACAATAAAGATTTCACATGTTTTTTGTCATAAAAAACATATCGTTTTTATATATAAATTTAACTTAAACAGAAAAATTATGAAGAAAGTAATCTTTTATGCTTTAGCCCTGATGATATCGGGTCTATCATTGCAATCCTGTAAAACAAGTGACAAGGATTTGCAAACCAACGTTCAAACCGAGATTAACAAAAAAACAAACCAGGTAACTGCTACAGTAAATGCCGGAGTCGCTACACTGGTAGGAACCGTTAATTCGGATGCAGAACGCTTTTCAGTAGATAGTATTGCGCGCTCGGTTAAAAACATTAAATCTGTAGTGAATAATACAACCGTAAAAAAGGCGGCTCCTGTAATCAAAGTGGATGCCGACGGAACAATCAAATCAACCATTGATACGGCCTTAGCTGCGGGTGGGTTTAAGAATGTATTGGTCGAGGTTAAAGACGGAGAGGTAACACTTACCGGTAATGCTAAACGTGCCGACATTCAGAAAATCATGCAGATTGCCAATGAAGCTAATGTGAAGAAAGTAAATAACAAAATCGACTTGAAATAATGGGACTACAAGATAAATACAAAACATTGATAGATTTTGCTCAGAACTCTAAAGTAGCCAATCTGTCTATTGTCGAAAATGATGGAGTACTCCACATTTCGGGAACGACATCACCCACCAACAAAGAGGCCATGTGGAATATCTATAACCAAATAGACCCCGATATGCGCGCCGGCGATGTGGTGATGAACATTGAAGAAGATGGTAGCGAAGAAATCTACGAAGTAAAAGCCGGAGATAACTTAAGCAAAATAGCTAAGAAATACCCCAATATGACCTGGCAGAAAATCTTTGAAGCCAACAAAGGCTTGATCAAAGATCCCAATAAAATCTTCCCGGGACAGAAAATTAAAATCCCGGTAGGGTAAGGCAGCAAGCCGCCGTATAGTCGGATGTCGTAGCTAAGTTTTGAAGCAGCCGTTTTATCTCGTTAGAATAGATATTACGGCTGCTTTTATGACACTTCCGAACAGGCCCATTGCAGCTATTTCTTTATTACTTTGATCTGAGTTTTAACTGATTTCCCAAACAATTCTTCCTCTTCCGTATTCAAGGCAATACTTACCACAGAGATTTTCTTTTCTGTGTTCTCTTTGTCAATCGTAGCATTTCTAGTCAGCAACACTTTACCTTTTGCATCTACAAAATCAAATGTACATGCATAGTCGCCCGGTTCGAGAATGATGAAGTAGGCATCAAGCACCGGAGTATCTTTTATTTTTCCGTATTGTTGAAGCACAATACCGCTGGAGAAATTATCTTCGTGAGGAACCGCATCGTAATACTCGGTGAGTAAACCTCCTTCAAACCCATCTAAAGCCTGCACAAAAGTACGACCTGTCACAGAAGCAACATGTGTTGCGTGCTCATTTAGCTGGCGGTCAACACTTTTTCCGGCGCCTTTCAACACAGCACCAAGAGCATCTGTCATTTTTTCACTGGTCGACTCACCATGTTCGGCGATAGATTCGCTCACACCTTCAAGCGCACTCATGCTCAAATCGGTTACTTTCTTTGCTGTTTTCTGTACACAACTCTCACAGGAGGAGAAAAATAATATAGCCACAAGCATTATGGCTATTACAAGTAGTTGTTTATTCATCTTATTTTGGTTTAAAATTTTGTTTGCAATAATCAATAACTGGGATTATTTACCAGTCAACGGAATAATATTTTTCAGTTCCGGAATGATTCCGATATGTGGAAAACGCTCAAGTTCTTCTTTCATTGTCATGCCTGTGGTGACTCCGATAAAATCCACTCCGGAATTCTTTGCTGTTTCGCCATCCACTACACTATCTCCCACATAAAGCACATTGGCGGACGATATTCCCAAACGTTCCAAGGCAAGAGTCACTCCCTGCGGATCTGGTTTGTGTTTCGTTACATCCTCACCGCCCACGATCACATCAAACCATCCTTCCGGAAGATATTTCCCGAAAAATTCCAGGATACGAAACCGGTACTTAGTCGAGATTATTCCAACCTTAGCACCATTCGCCTTGAAATATTCCAGAACCTCCAGCGTGTCGGGATAAATATGGGTATTTACGGTCATATATGTATCTGCTTCTTTCACATATTCTTTTCTCCAGTTTTCCAGTTGCTCAGCATTCGTTTCTCCTGTGAGAATGGAGAAAGAATCCTCCAAGGTCTTTCCAATAGTACGTTTTATGGTTTCATCAGCAACGTCTGTGTAGCCATGTCGCTTTAACACCTGCTGGAAACAAGTTACAATACCTCGGGAAGAATCGGCTAGGGTATAATCAAAATCAAATAGTACAGCCTTGTATTTCATGCTAAAGTTTTCGGCAAAGATAAAGAAACGTTTTATGACAGGCAAATTCTGTGTGCCCAACTACCCTATGGAGGCCATCATAGTATGCTGCTGAACTTTCTCTTAATCCTGTTGTTAATCATTATACCAATTTATAGTGATTGACATGGGTCGGTTTATTTTAGACCTTTGTACCTGCAAAATCAGTAATTAACGAATGTACAAAAACCATATAACAATGAAAAAGATCGTTTTGCTCCGCCACGGGGAGAGTACCTGGAATCAAGAGAACCGGTTTACCGGATGGACAGATGTAGACCTGACCGAAAAAGGTGTTCAGGAAGCCACTAAAGCCGGTGACCTGCTTAAAAAAGAAGGTTTTGTTTTCGACAAAGCCTATACATCTTATTTAAAACGCGCCATTAAAACGTTGAACTGCGTATTAGACCGTATGGATCAGGATTGGATCCCGGTAGAGAAAAACTGGCGTCTTAACGAGAAGCATTACGGAACACTGCAAGGTCTCAACAAAGCCGAAACAGCAGAGAAGTACGGCGATGAGCAAGTATTGATCTGGCGTCGCAGTTACGACATCGCTCCATTGCCATTGGAAGAAAATGATCCGCGTAACCCTCGCCTGGATATCCGGTACAAAGATGTCGATAATAACGACCTGCCACGTACCGAATCCCTGAAAGACACTGTCGACCGGATTCTGCCTTATTGGCACGAAACCATCTTCCCTACCCTCAAAAGTGCAGATCAGATATTGGTTGCCGCACATGGTAACAGCCTGCGGGGAATCATCAAATACCTCAAAAATATTTCCAACGAAGAAATTGTACACCTAAACCTACCGACAGCTGTACCTTATGTTTTTGAATTTGACGATAACCTGAATCTGGTAAAAGATTATTTCCTTGGCGATCCCGAAGAAATCAAAAAACTAATGGACGCTGTTGCTAATCAAGGCAAGAAGAAGTAGGCTTACACACCGTTTAGGCCATTACCTTGACTCCTTCCCCGATAGGATGCATCCTATCGGGGAAGTTTTGTTTCATACCATCGGTAGCCGTGTGCAAATCAATTATATCCGATTTACTCTTCCTTATTATACGATTGATATATAAATTTAAAATAAATTAGCTTTAATATTTATTAATTAAAATATTTTCGTATCTTTGATATATGCTGTAAGAGGCCTTTGTTTTCGGAATGAACTGAGTATCCACTAAATATTTATATTCGGTATGAAAACACGTTATATCTTTACCTTATTAACAGCGATGCTGTTGATGGTACCCGGTGTCATGGCACAGAAAAAGAAAAAGTTTCAGGAAGCCAACCTGAAAGGTATCTGGCAAATGTGCTGTTATGTATCTGAATCTCCGGACACTCCCGGCGACTTAAAACCAAGCAATACTTTCAAAATACTTTCGGATGACGGCCGTATCACAAATTTTACAGTGATTCCCAACAAAGGCGCGATAATCAACGGATACGGTACGTATGCACAAGTATCAGACGGAGTATACCATGAAAATATTGAGCGCTCCATCCACCTGCCCATGCTCAACAGTGCGGTTAATACCTTGTATTTTGAAATCCAGGATGACAAATACCTGCGTTTGAAGTTCTACATTGAAAAAGATGAGAACGATAACATACTTGACGCCTGGTATCACGAAACTTGGGTAAGAGTAGAAATGCCGGATAAAATGCCGGAAAACATAATCAGATAATATAAATTCGGAGCAAGTCACTGCCTCGTCTCATCGATAAAACCTCTTTCCTGATAGATTAATTATATAAACTTTTATTGATAGAGTATTTTTAGAACGAGTATCTTTGAGAAAAGATTTTTTCAATTATCAATAAAATATAATTAGGTATGAGATCATTAGTAGGTAAACTTGCTCCTGATTTTAAGGCTTCGGCCGTAATCAACGGGCATGAGATTGTTCAGGACTTTTCATTAAGCCAATACCGTGGCAATAAGTATGTGGTATTCTTCTTCTATCCGATGGACTTTACATTCGTATGTCCAACAGAGTTGCATGCATTCCAGGAAAAACTTGTTGAATTTGAGAAACGCAATGTAGCCGTAATAGGTTGCTCTGTCGACTCAGAGTACTCTCACTTCTCCTGGTTACAAATGCCAAAGAAAGAAGGAGGAATACAGGGGGTAAAATATCCAATCGTATCCGACTTTTCTAAAGAAATCTCCGAAAATTATGGCGTACTTGCCGGTGATTATTCGTTGGATGAAAACGGAAAGATCAAATATGAAGGAGCACCCGTAGCTTTCCGTGGCTTATTCCTGATTGATAAAGAAGGAATTGTACGCCATATGGTAATCAATGACCTCCCTTTGGGACGTAATGTAGATGAAGTTCTGCGAATGGTTGATGCTTTGCAACATTTTGAAGAAAACGGCGAAGTTTGCCCGGCAAACTGGTCGAAAGGAAAAGATGCACTAAAAGCAACGGAAGAAGGCATCTCTGATTACTTGAGTAATCACTGATAACACACAACATAGTCTTGGTTAAAAGTCAGGTTGGAGTTTTTATGCTATCAACCTGACTTTTTTTATGTTTATCACTAGGAATGTAGATCGAGAATAAATCGTGTACCCTTTTTGTATTCGGGATCTACTTTCAATGTTCCATTAAGTTTATAAGCCATCAAACGGCAAATGGGAAGTCCCCAACCATTTTCCTGTGCTAAAGGTTCGGTATCAGCAAAAGGTTTAAACAGCGCTTCCTGCATATCCGGTTCAATCACTGCCCCTGTGTCTGTTATAAGAAACTGACCGGTACGGGCATTACGTTTTTTAAACTCCAACGAAATCTTTCCGGTTTCCGTATTTGCAGAAGCCCGGGAAAGTAAATAGGACAAGATATACTCTAATGCCTCTACATTTGTTTTCATACTTACCCTTGGCGCAGTCACTACCGATTCAATTCCGGTACGGAAATTCGGGCTTGCCTTCTCCATTACAGTTTCACAAAGCAGCTTCACATCCAGGTTGTTTACAGGATAAGTTTCCTCCCGGGTTTCTTCCAGTGAAATGTAGGTTTGCATATTCGTAATTCTCCGTTTCAAAGCAACAATACTTTGAGCAATCGTTTTAGAGTCCGAACTTTCGCCCGCCTCTTCCATTACTTCTAAAGTAGGAGTAATCTGCGTATTGATATTGCTGATAAAGTGAGATTTCTGCGCATTACTTTCATTAGCAATCTTCAAACTCTTCTTTAGTTTTCTGACCTGATAGATGCTCTTGAAGAGCAACAAAAGCAGAACAACACCTACAGCGGCTAAAGCTATAATTATTGTCCACAGTCCGATAGTTACCATTTTATTGGCACTGATGGTTTGTTCTTTTTCTTCCAGGTTTTGTTGAAGAACAGTGTGCTCCTGTTTCAGTATTTCCAGTTCCTGGGCAGCTCTTACCATATTAATAGAATCTTGCCAAACCGTATACAAATTCTGCACAGTTTTGGTTAATGGAGATATCTTTTTACGTTCGGCATAGGCCAGCATATTTTTGTAACAATCTTCTCTGTCGTGTCCATCGTTACTGCTCACACATCTTTGCAAGAGTTCTTTATATGCTTCCAGACTTCTGTTTGCTTGTCCGAAAGCATGGTAGTATTCGGCATCCGTCAATAGCATATTATCCCTCAACGCTTTTTCATCTTTCAGATGTGTCATGCAGTAGTGCATCAGATTAAACTGAGTTTTACTACTCTCCGACTTACCTTCATTGATATACATACGAAGCCGTTGGTTAGCCAACAGGAAGCGCGAACGGAAATTGGTTTTCTTTGTTTGCTTTTCGCTATCAATAACCATTTGATCCATTTGATAAAGAATGGAAGCAGTTTCTTTCAGATTACGGGTTTCAGTCAGCATTTCGGCAACCTTCACCCCTTTCTCCACGGCACCATCTACATTTTTTTGCCGATATAACTCTTGAAATTCTTTTTTCAGGGATGTCAACTCGGCTTCATTGATTTGGGGGTTCAAATTAATTTGCCCCTGAGCCGTACCATAAAAAAACACACTAAGTAAGATTACTATAAATTTCTTCATTTTATTTCACTCAAATATTAATTCTATCTATCGAAGCCGTCGTACGCTTCGTAAAGGTATGACAAAGATATATTATTTAGCTGTATAGATTGACACAAAAACCACGTAAAAACGTGAAATCTTAAATATTTTGCTCTAACTTTGTAAGCCTTAAACAAAAATTAAAATGAAATGGTACTACCGGAATTAAAACGGCGACGTGATAAAATCCGTTCGCTAATGGCTCAACAGAACATTGATGCCGCATTAATTGCTTGCAACGTTAATTTACTTTATACCTGTGGACAAATCATAAGCGGATACCTCTACCTACCTCTGAAATCTCCCGCTTGCATTTTCGTAAAACGCCCCAATAACATCACAGGCGAACATTTTCACTCCATCCGTAAACCCGAACAAATTGTTGAAATACTCAAAGAACAGGGACTTCCTGTTCCCGAAACAATTATGCTTGAAGGAGATGAGTTGTCTTTCAGCGAGTATAACCGATTGGCGGCTATGTTCTCCGAATCAAAAGTGGTGAATGGTACGCCGATTATTCGCCAGGCACGTAGCGTGAAGACTGAAATGGAAGTTGAGATGTTCCGCCGTGCAGGAATAGCACATACCAAAGCCTATGATAAAATTCCATCTGTTTACCGTGAAGGCATGACAGATGTTGAACTCTCTATCGAAATTGAACGTTTGATGCGTTTGGAAGGCAACCTGGGAATCTTCCGCGTCTTTGGTCAAAGTATGGAAATATTCATGGGTAGCCTATTGGTTGGCAACAATGCAGCCGAACCCTCTCCTTTCGATTTCGCTTTGGGTGGAAAAGGAATTGACCCATCTATTCCGGTTGGTACAAGTGGAATCCAAATTCAAAAAGGTCAGTCGGTAATGGTTGACTATGGCGGTAACTTCAACAGCTATATGTGTGATATGACTCGCGTTTTCTCTGTAGGCAAACTACCGGAAGAAGCCTATCTGGCCCATCAGGTATGTCTGGATGTACAAGAAACAGTCACCTCCATGGCAAAACCCGGAGCTATTTGCGAAGACTTATATAATGCGGCGATTGATGTAGTAACCAAAGCCGGTTTTGCAGATAACTTTATGGGAATTTCACAAAAAGCAAAATTTATCGGTCACGGGATTGGGCTGGAAATCAATGAAGCCCCCGTACTTGCCCCGCGTGTAAAAGTGGAATTAGAACCCGGAATGGTATTTGCACTGGAACCAAAGATTGTACTACCCGAGATCGGTGCCGTAGGCATTGAGAATTCCTGGGCAGTAACCAATGAAGGAGTAGAAAAACTAACACTCTGCGAAGAAAAGATCATTGATTTGCTCGGCGAATAGCCATATCCGTGCATTACAAAAGCATATCTTATAATATAAAGGAAAGGAGCGATTACGTTTCTTTCCTTTTTTATAGCAATTTTTCTTAATCTAAACGTTTGTAGACATTTGAGTTTGATGGAGCTAGCCATTGTTCGTTCCAAAAGTTTATCCTATCTTTGCAACAGAATTTTAAACTTACTCATTCTTAAACATTTCAAAGAAGAGTATAACAATGACTACCAAATAATAACATAACGCTCCTTGAGGCCAGCTCTTTTTCCAAAGAGTTGCAGGGAATAGTATACCTACCGGCCTCATCTTTCATTTTCATTTTTTATTGTTATCAGTTAATGAAGTCACCAAATACATTGTTTGCTGACCAAACAGAAATAGTTATGTTATCACAAAAATATGGCCGTACTTACCATTATCCTTTTTCTCCCGGAACTACAAGTGACGACCGCATCAACCATACATATTGGGAGGATATACAAAAAATAGAGACATTAATACATACAGAAAAACTGGATGGTGAGAATAATTGCCTCAACCAATTCGGAGTTTTCGCCCGTTCTCATGCCGCACCTACCACCTCACCCTGGACCAACCAGCTACGTGAGCGTTGGAGTTTGATGAAACGTGACCTGGGCGATATAGAATTGTTTGGAGAAAACCTGTATGCCGTTCATTCCATAGAGTATAAACGCATTGAAGAATATTATTTTATATTCGCGGTACGCTGCATGGACAAATGGCTTTCCTGGGAAGAAGTTAAATTCTACGCCGCAGCATTCGACTTTCCTACTGTACCCAAACTATTGATTCAACCGACTAAAGAATTGACCAAAGATATTCTGAAAGAACAAATCATAGACTGGGCACAGCAAGCAAGTGTTTTTGGTTCAAAAGATACACAAACCAACCAGGATTGTACACGGGAGGGGGTTGTCAGCCGGAACGTTGAAGAATATCCGGTGTCGGAGTTCAGTCACAACGTATTCAAGTATGTACGCAAAGGGCACGTAAAAACCAATGAACACTGGACACGCAACTGGAAACGAGCCCGCCTGACATGGGAAAGAATAGAAGAAAAGGAGGAAGAAAAATGAATTGGAAACTAACAAATGATAAAACATGGGATTCCCTTGAGAAGCAATTCTCCTGGATAGCCGATATGCAGCATATACTTCAGCATGAGTCACACCATGCTGAAGGCAATGTAGCCATACATACACAAATGGTACTTGAAGAGTTAATTCATTCTTCCTATTATCAATCGCAGGATGCAGAAGCACAAGAGATTTTATGGTGCGCCGCATTAATGCATGATATAGAGAAGCGTTCCACCTCTGTCGATGAAGGTGATGGGGTGATTTCAGCAAAAGGACATGCCCGGAAAGGCGAATATACCACAAGAACTATCTTCTACCGCGATATTCCAACCCCGTTTCATATTCGTGAGCAAATAGCTTCACTTGTTCGTTTTCATGGACTACCGCTTTGGTTGATGGAGAAAACAGAGCCGGCAAAGAAAGTACTTGAAGTTTCCCTTCGTGTCGACACACGCCACCTGAAAGCATTGGCAGAAGCAGATGCCAGAGGACGTATCTGTAACGATCTCCCCTCTTTACTGGAGAGCCTGGAGTTCTTTGAAATCTTCTGCAAAGAGCAGGCATGCTGGGGAACGACTAAAGAGTTTGCAACTCCACATGCCCGTTTCCATTATTTCAATACTCCCAATAGTTATGTGGATTATACTCCATTTGAACAATTCAAATGTGAAGTCATTATGCTGTCCGGTTTGCCAGGTATGGGAAAAGATCACTATCTGCAATCCATCAATAAAGAGCTTCCGGTAGTTAGCCTGGATGATATTCGGCGAAAGCATAAAATCAGCCCAACCGATAAATCCGGCAATGGATGGGTAGTTCAAACAGCAAAGGAAGAAGCACGGGGATATCTCCGCAAAGGACAAAACTTTGTTTGGAACGCAACAAATATCACCCGGCAAATGCGATCGCAACTTATCGACCTGTTTACTGATTACGGAGCAAGGGTCAAAATTATCTATATCGAAAAGCCATATACTACCTGGAAAATACAAAATAAGAACCGGGAATATATGCTCCCGGAGAATGTATTGGATAGAATGCTTGGTAAGCTGGAGATACCGCAGTTAACGGAAGCGCACGAGGTTGAGTATTTAGTCTCCGGATAAACTATTATCCGTTTATCTCCTATTCAAAGTTCGATTTTGTCTTAAACATGTTTTCAACCAGATGTACGTCTGGTTAGTGACTAGATGTACATCTAGTTACTGACCACATGTACATCTGGTCGTTATCATCTCCCTATGAAAAACAGTTATCTTCTAGTGATAATTAAGTTATCATTAGGAGATAAACGATATAACTCTAAGAGTTATTTCCGGGAGATTAAGTATAAAAGGGGATTATTATTACTTCTTCAGTGGTTCCAGTCCCATTTTCCGGGCTTTCTCCATCATATACTGATATGCTGCCTCGTACTCATTAGGAATTACCCCATCAAGAATAGCATCTTTAATAGCACTCTTCAATGCACCAACCTCTCGGCAAGGCTCCAATCCGAATATTTCCATAATCTCTTCACCACTAATCGGCGGCTGAAAGTTCCGGACACGGTCTTTTTCCTCAATATCTTTAAGCTTCTGACGTACCAGACGAAAGTTATTCAGAAAGCGTTCTTTACGCTCACTGTTTTTAGAGGTTATATCTGCCTCACAAAGCATCATCAAGTCATCAATATCATCACCGGCTTCAAAAAGCAAACGGCGTACAGCAGAATCTGTGACCTCATCATCGGCTATGGCAATAGGACGCATGTGCAAGCTTACCAGCTTCTGGACATACTTCATTTTTTCATTCATCGGAAGTTTCATTTCCCGGAAAATGCCCGGTATCATCTTCTCGCCAATGAAATTATGGTTATGGAAAGTCCATCCAATGCGGGGTTCCCAACGTTTTGTGGCAGGTTTAGCTATATCATGAAACAAAGCGGCCCAACGCAACCAGAGGTTATCTGTATGTTTACTGATATTATCCAAAACTTCAAGGGTATGGTAGAAGTTATCTTTATGGCCACGGCCATTTTTTACATCAACACCCTGTAATGCAGATAGTTCCGGAAAGATTAACGCCAATAATCCTGAACGCTCGAGGTCAATAAAGCCTTTGGAAGGAACAGGAGAAAGAATGATCTTATTTAGTTCATCGGCAATACGCTCTTTGGAGATAATCTTTATCCGTTCACGGTTGCGACACAGGGATTCAAACGTTACATCATCAATGTAAAAATTGAGTTGGGTAGCAAAGCGAATGCAACGCATCATGCGTAGCGGGTCATCACTAAAGGTTATATCGGGATCAAGTGGGGTACGGATCGTCCGTTCCTTCAAGTCGGATATTCCGTTGAAAGGATCGACTAATTCACCAAAACGATCTTTATTCAGGCATACTGCCATGGCATTAATGGTAAAGTCACGGCGGTTCTGATCATCCTGAAGTGTCCCGTCTTCTACAATTGGTTTACGAGAGTCACGCTGATAAGACTCCCTGCGTGCACCTACAAACTCGACTTCCATATCCCGGAATTTAACCTGCGCTGTGCCGAAATTCTTGAAAACCGCTACTTTAGCCGACTTTCCAATCTTTGTACCAAAGGCTTTCGCCATCTCGATTCCACTTCCTACAACAACTACGTCAATGTCTTTGGATGGGCGTTCCAGAAATAAATCCCGTACATATCCCCCTACGGTATAACATTCAAGTCCCAGACTATCTGCGGTTTCCGATAAGGTATGAAATATTTTATGGTTAAAACGTTGCTTAAGCTCTTCAGCGGTCAGATCAATCATGCTAATTTCTTTGAATCTTTTGAGAGTGCAAAAATACGAATAAGTTTTGAGTTTTGAGTTATAAGTTTTAAGTTGCTATGCAGTGCTTAGTTTGTTATTTTGTGAGAACTCATAACTCAAAACTCAGAACTCATAACTTAAAACTCAAAACTTATTCTTAATTTTGTGCTTTCACTATAAAGACCGAACAATGAAAAAACTGGTTATTCTCTCATTCGTATCTTTGTTGCTGGTTTCCTGTGGAGACGGAACAGAAAAAAAAGCGGCCCAAAAGCTTCAGTCGGCACTTCAAGCATTCGACGCGGGTGATTTTAATCTGGCTAAAACTGAAATAGACAGTATTAAGATATTATATCCCAAAGCATTCAATGCACGTAAGGAAGGAGTCAAATTGATGCAACAAGTAGAACTCGCAGAGCAAAAGCAAACTGTAGCTTATTTGGACAGCATACTTTCCAGTAAACAAGCTGATTTTGAAGCTATCAAGAGTAAATTTGTTTTGGAAAAAGATACGGCATACCAAGAGATTGGCAATTATTTCTGGCCAACACAAACCGTTGAAAAGAACCTTCACCGCTCTTACCTGCGCTTCCAGGTTAATGAAAGAGGAGTGATGTCTATGACATCTATTTATTGCGGATCGTCCAACATACACCATCTGGCTGTAAAAGTGATTGCTCCCGACGGCACATTTGCTGAAACTCCTGCATCCAACGATAGCTATGAGACTACAAATTTAGGAGAAAAGATTGAAAAAGCTGATTATCTACTTGGGCAAGATGGCAACGTTATGGGATTCATTTATTTTAATCATGATAAGAATCTGAAGGTAGAGTGCCTGGGAGGTAAAAAGTACACCACAACCATGTCTGCTTCCGATCGTCAAGCTTTAAAAGAAACCTATGAGCTTTCGCAGATTTTATCGGCAATTGAACAGGCGAAAAAAGAAAAAGAAGAAGCAAACCTGAAAATCGGATTCATTTCACGCAAGATAGAAGAAGATCAAAAAGCGAATCTATCCGAATGAGAATCAAACTGGTAGAGATACAGGAAAGCGATTTATCTTTTATTAAAGAGATATATGACTATTATACGCTCAATACAACTGTGGTTTATTCTATAGAGCCCGTCAGTATAGAGGAAATTCGTTCGTTTCTCCCTATTGGCGACCCGGTTTATCGCTCTTTTATAATTAAATCGCCCGAAGGTGAGGATATTGGCCTTTGTTATTTTTCTAAATTTAAACCACGTGAAGCCTATCGTATTTCTGTAGAACTAACCATCTATCTAATACCGGAAGCCGCCGGTAAAGGCTATGGCAGCGAAGCCCTTAACCAAATAGAAGAGATCATTAAGTCCGGTGGATTTCATAATATTATGGCATTGGTTGGAAATGAAAATGACGCCAGTATCCATTTGTTTGAGAAATCAGGCTATACATGTTGCGCTGATATAAAGGAAGCGGCCGAGAAGTTTGGCCGGAAGATCGGCCTCAAGATGTACCAGAAAATATTGAAAGTATGAAGTGCCGAAGAGCTAATCTCTTCAACACCATCATACCTCACAAACACCCAGTATTAACGTTATTCAATGTTTAAATAAAAATGGAACCATCCTCTTTTTCTGAGGAAGGCTCCATTTCCTCATTACATGATACTCCCACGAGCGCAAATAATGATAATGAGAATGCTCTAAACATTCTACTGGAAACAACGCAATAAGAAAATAGCGATAATATTTTCATTTTCAACAAACATACAAAAAAACAACAGGAATGAGAAATCACCCCTGTCCTACTTCCTACAAATGGTTTACATAAACGCACTTATAGAACAATATTTTCTGTTTAAAAGAATTGTATCCCTACCGCGAACGGTTTGCGGACTAACCCTATAGCCGTTTAAAAGCTTGTTTAATGACACTTTCTACGGGTGCCTGCGGATCATCTTTTAAAATAGCCATAACCACTTTTTGCGATGGAGCAGCAGCAAAGCCCAACATGGTTAAGGCAGCTACAGCCTCTTCCAATACTGCACTGTTCCCAACAGGTACGGTCATGCCGCTTTCAACAGATGTAGCACCTGTGCGAATCTTATCTTTCAGGTCAACAATCACACGCTGAGCCGTTTTCAACCCGATACCCTTTACGGTTTTCAACATCGTCACGTTTTCAGTGCTAATAACATTCACAAGTTCTGCCGGACTTAGTGCAGAAAGTATGGTACGTGCCGTATTTCCTCCAATACCCGAAACGGATATCAATAGCAAAAACAATTCACGTTCCTGCTTACTTACAAATCCATAAAGCACATGGGCATCTTCGCGAATGGCTTCATAGATATATAGTTTACAACTGGTTTTGCCTTGTATAGCGGAATAAGTGTTTAGTGATATATTTACCGCATAACCCACTCCATTACAATCTACAACTGCGACGGCCGGAGTCAGTTCGGCCAATTCGCCCTTAACATATTCAATCATAATCCAAAGATAAAGCAGATAAAATATATTTCAGCTATGAATCTGAAAGTTTTTGCGGCATCAAACTTATAATTCACAATTTGCCTATCTTAAAAACACATAAACCTGACACAAAATTCAGCAAAAACCAGATAGAATGCTTACTTTTGTACTCAGAAAACAGAAATTTGCATAATATAACCAACGAAAAGATGAAAAAAGTAAGAGCCGCCATCGTAGGATATGGCAACATCGGACAGTATGTTCTGGAGGCACTTCAAACTGCCCCGGATTTTGAGATAGCAGGTGTGGTTCGTCGTAACGGCGAAGAAAATAAACCCACAGAGTTGAATGATTATCTGGTAGTAAAAAACATAAAAGATCTGAATGATGTTGATGTAGCGATTCTTTGCACACCAACCAGAAGCGTTGAAACGTATGCTAAAGAATGTCTGGCACTTGGCATCAATACAGTAGATAGTTTCGATATCCATACTGGTATCGTTGACTTGCGCCGGGAATTGGCAGCTGTAGCAAAAGAACACAACAGTGTTGCTATCATTTCTGCCGGATGGGACCCGGGAAGCGATTCTATCGTACGTACCATGCTGGAAGCTATTGCTCCAAAGGGCATTACGTATACAAACTTTGGTCCGGGTATGAGTATGGGGCACACCGTGGCTGTAAAAGCGATTGACGGAGTGAAAGCTGCACTTTCTATGACTATCCCAACAGGAACAGGTATACACCGCCGTATGGTTTATATTGAAGTAAAAGACGGATATAAGTTTGAGGAGGTGGCGGCTGCCATTAAAGCAGATGCTTATTTCGTAAATGACGAAACACATGTTAAGCAGGTATCTTCTGTTGATGAATTACTCGATATGGGACACGGAGTAAGCTTAACCCGCAAAGGTGTATCGGGCAAGACTCAGAACCAATTATTCGAATTCAATATGCGTATCAATAACCCTGCATTAACTGCTCAGGTATTGGTGTGCGTAGCCCGTGCATCGATGAAGCAACAACCGGGTTGCTACACCATGATCGAAGTCCCTGTTATCGACTTGCTACACGGCGACCGTGAAGATTTGATCGCACACCTCGTATAACAAACAGGCGAGCAGACGGCAAGGTGACGGCAAGGTGGCGCTGCCAGTTTCCATGCGGATAATAAGATATTAATCAAGGTTTTAAAGGAGACTGTCTCTGCAAAGAGATGGTCTTTTTCTTTTTAATGTAAATTGCAAACCAAAATATATAATTAAGCATTGTTAATTCACACATAATAATTATCTTAGGCAAGGAAAAAAGACTAAATACAAGGCTTAATCATAATATTATGAAAAACAAACACTATCCACGAATGATTGCGATCATTATCTGCTCTTTTTGTATGGTATCACAAATGTCTGCACAACAGTTCAGCACTAAATTTGGGAAAGTCACAGACGACGAAGTGAGCATGACAACCTATGCTCCGGATACGGCAGCAAATGCCGTTATTCTCTTCAAGAATGGCACGACTATGTATGATTTGCTTGCCAACGATTTTAAGATAACCTATGTTGTCGAAACAAAAATCAAAGTCCTTAAATCCGAAGGAACGGAATATGCCAATATACAGATTCCTTACTACAGCAATGAGCGTAATCCCCAGACCAAAGAAATTGTCAGCCAGATAGAGGCCATAGCCTATAATATGGAGAATGGACAGGTAGTAAAAACCAAGATGAAGAAAGAATACATCTTCCGGGAGCGCCTCAGCGATAAGTACATGCAAGTCAAATTCTCAATTCCTTCGGTCAAGGCCGGCACGGTTATTGAGTATAAATATAAAATACAGTCCGATTTCTATTATCAGCTCAAAGACTGGGAAATACAGGATGAGATTCCCGTTATGTCCAGTAATTATGATATCACTATTCCCGAGTATTTCAAATTCAATTTCGAAATGCGGGGAGCTTCATCCATTAAGACTGACCGTAAGGAGGTTCCGATGTCTTTATCGGCTGGGGGACAAGTTATACGTTGTAATGCTTCTAATATTACATTCCAAGCCAACGATATACCTGCCTTAAAAGGCGACGATTACATCTGGTGTCCGGATGACTACAAGTCGCAAATTATCTTCGAATTAAGTGCATTAGACTTTGGGGCCGGTGGTTACCGTTCTTTCACCACATCATGGGAAAAGATTGATGAACTATTGTTGGAGGACGAAGACTTTGGCAAGTTACTTAAAATGAAGAATCCATTGCAGGATGAGATGAATGCCCTCAATATTAGCAGTCTATCTACCGATCAGAAAATTGCAGTTCTGTTCAGATTCTTAAAAAGTAAGATATCCTGGAACGAGAAGTATGGTTTATACGGAATGGATATTAAAAAAAGCATCAAAAGCGGAACGGCCAATAACGCTGAACTTAATTTTATACTTATCAGTATGCTTCGCGAAGCAGGAATCAGGGCATATCCGGTTGTTCTGAGCCGCCGGAATCTGGGGATCATTCCTTACACCCATCCTTCAATCAACAAAATCAATACATTCGTTGTCGGAATCGAGAACTCGGATAGTACACGTGTTTATCTTGATGGTTCTGTTGAGGATGGTTTTATAAATACCCTCCCTCCGGTACTTCTTACGGACCGGGCAAGAATTATCAGTACGACTAAAGGAGATAAATGGGTAGACTTAAGCGCGATCGGAAGAAACATATTCCGGTCTACCATTAATGCTACGATTGACAGCGAAGGCAACATCAAGGGAGATCGAAGCATTTCGGCTATGGGACAGAATGCTGCTAACTACCGGAGTCATTTCAAAGCGGCTAAAGATAGCACCGAATATATTGAAAAGAGGGAGGAAAAGTTCGATATCAAGATGCTTTCTTACAGTCAGGAAGGAATGCGGGCATTCTCGCCCGAAGTAAAGGAGTCGTTTACTTTCACAAAAGCATCATCGGCAAGTGGAGATTTCCTTTATATAAATCCTATCATATTTGCTCACATTGACGAGAATCCTTTTATTCAGGAAAAGCGGCAGTTGCCTGTAGACTTTTCTTATCCTTATTCGGTTAGAATGGCGAATGTGTTTATTATACCCGAAGGATACCAGATAGAAGAACTTCCTAAAAGTCAAATGCTGAAGATGGACAACAAAGGCGGCGATTGTACCTACAGAGTGGTGGGATCGGGCAATCGCATTCAGGTAAGTTATGTCTTCAATATTTACAGGACATTGTTTACTTCGGAAGAGTATCCGATGCTGAAGAATTTCTGGGGAGCAATAAGCGACAAGAGTAGTGAGATGATCGTTTTAAAGAAAACAGCCCAATAATCAATCTTGAGTTATGAGAAAAAGTCTTGCTATTTATCTGGCTATATTTCTTTGCCACAGTATATCTGCGCAAATCGCAACGAGTGTTCCTGAAGAGTTAATGGAGAATGCCTACTGTGTTGTACTGGACAATCAGATTGATTTCATATGTGAATCGCTCACAAGTGCAGTGAAAAAAGAAACAATCACGATAATGATTCTCGACCAGAAGGCTAAAGATGCAGGTCATTTCACTTCGATGTGCGATAAATTCAGTACGTTACGAAAGTTTACGGGAGAAATATTTGATAAAAGTGGAAAGTCAATCCGGAAGATCAAAAAAAGCGATTTAAAGATGACGGAATATTCTTCGGGACTAACCAGCGATGATTATTTGTATTATTATGAGTGTAATGGTCCGTCCTATCCATACACTGTTAAATACGAATGGGAAGTTAAATACAAGGACGGACTCATTATGTTTCCGGTATTTGCTCCGCAAGAAGGGTTCAACCAGTCGGTTGTTACGGCATCTTACCGGCTTTATGTACCTGGAACCGTTAAGTACCAACGCAAGATGATCAATACGGATATTACTCCGCAAAAGAAAACAACCCCGGATGGCGAATGTGAAGAGATTGTCTTCAAAAACATGAAAGCATACGAGAACGAGCGATACGGACCTTCCATTTATACACTGGCTCCCATCGTTTACCATACGCCTCTGAACTTCTTCTTTGATGGTGTTGCAGGAAGTATGGAATCATGGACTAATTATGGATTATGGCAAAACAGTTTACTAAAAGACCGGGATATATTGCCCGAGCCTTTCAAAGCGAAACTCAAAGATATTACGGCAAACTGTACCACAGACCGGGAGAAGGTAAAGGCTGTTTACGATTATTTGGCCGAGACTACCCGCTATGTAAGTATCCAACTGGGCATTGGAGGATTTCAACCGATTGCCGCTGCAAACGTAAACAAGTCCGGCTTTGGCGACTGTAAGGGTTTATCCAATTATGCGATGGCTATGCTGAAAGAACTGGGCATAAAATCTTATTATACAGAAATAAGTACCCGGAACAGTCGGTTATTAAAAGATTTTGCGAGTGTGAACCAAACCAACCATGTTATACTTCAAGTTCCACTGCCCAATGACACCCTTTGGTTGGAATGTACCAACCCACAGCTTCCTTTTGGTTATGTACACAGCGGAATAGCCGGCCATGACGGGTTGTTGATAAAAGAAGAAGGAGGCGAAATTTACCGTTTACCGTCCTATCCTGATGCTACAAATACGCAAGTCGTAGAGGCGAATATAAGTCTTGACCCAACCGGAAAAGCAGAAATAAAGGCTCAACAGATATCCCATCTGCATCAATATGAATCGATGTCTTATATTAAGCAACTGGAACCCAATAAACAAAAAGATTATCTCCGGTCGGATATTCAACTGGCCAATGCCAGCATTAATAATATAATTATCAACGAGAAGAAGGAGGCAAATCCATCCATTGATATTCAGTATACTATTGACTGTGAGAAATATGGGAACAAAACCGGAAATCGTTTATTTATTCCTGTCAACATATTCCGCAGCAGACTAAATACTTCCAGCAAGAAAGAGCGTATTTATGATATCTACATATACAACGGATACCTAGATACCGACAAGATCGTTATACAGATTCCGGAAGGTTTTACGATTGAGGCCATGCCCAAACCGGTTGAACTTACCGAAAAATTCGGCAAGTTTCAGTCGACCATTACTACCGAGGGAAAAAGTATTGTGATTACGCATCAGTTATTATTAAAATCCGGAAAATACCCAAAAGAAGATTATCCGGTTTTTGCACAATTTAATCAGGTTGTATCCAAACAATATGATGAGAAGATTATATTAAGAAAGGAATAACACTTTATATCATAATTGGATTGGAAATGAATTAAAAGTAAATGGTTAACTGTAGGGGCGGTTCGTGAACCGCCCAATGCCCAGAATACACAGGAAGCCATTTTCGGGCGGTTCGCGAACCGCCCCTACAACTAATCATTATCATAACCATTCAGAAACGCGTAAAACCAACCAAAAAGGAGGGAAACTCTATAAAGGGATTAGCAACTAACTTTTCTTTTTGCTCCAAAATAGGTTGAATTGCTAAATTAATCTGATCACCAATCCACCAAGTCACAAATATAAGAAAAAGCAGATCAAAAAGATAGTATTTAATTCATTCTGATTACATGCAATTTTTAAAAAAAACCTCAATGAGATGTTAAAATCGGGTCTTAGCCTTGCTTGTACAGTGTATTATTGACATTTGGAAGTACCCTCGCGCAATAATTTCTATACTTGAGCCGCGTACTGTCGACAGCACGCGGCTCAAGTATAGATAACACGCGGCTCAAGTATCGACAGTCAAGCGCTCAAGTATCGACAGCACGCGGCTCAAGTGTTCAGCGTATTTCATTTTATAGATCTCCATCTTCTGGTTGGTCTGTTTCAAGCAAAGTAATTGAAGTACCTATTTGCTACGCCCATTTTAATACACGCAACTATTCGCAATACACTGTCCCGTATTTAAAGCATTTAGATAACTAATTCTGAGAATCAAAATCTTTTTGATTTTAGCAAACATGATTCTTTTGTCATTTTCCCTTCCCTTTCTGCCCCAAGCTCGGAATTTGCAATTACCACTCCATTCTGTTATCAAAATGTCATTTCTGTCATTTTGTCTATACGTTGCTATTTCCAACAAAACCCTACAAAAAGAAATGAAACTCTATAAAAGATATTGTTTATACAATGATTAGCAATTAACTTTTCTTCTTGATCCCTCGTTTATAAATCACTGTTTTTATGTAAGTTTGCATAAAATAACAAGGAAATAAATGATACAGAATATTCAAAACGCCGAACCTGACTCGAATAAAAGATACACTATCCGTGAAGAACGGATCAATACATTGTCTCACGCTTTAGGCATTATATGCGGTATCGTTGCCAGTTATTTCTTACTACATAAAGCCGTTCGCAACCCCGATCCATTTGCCGTGGGATGTGTAATTGTATATCTTTTGGGAATGCTTTCATCCTATATCACTTCAACCTGGTATCATGGCATTCGTCCCGGAAAGACAAAAGAAGTGCTCCGTACACTCGACCATGCCGCTATTTATTTGCATATTGCCGCAACCTATACGCCTTTTACTCTTTTAACGATGAGGCATTCGGGCATGTGGGGATGGGGAATTTTCATATTCGTATGGTTGGCAACTATCATTGGCCTGATTCTTTGCTTTACCAACCTTAAGGAGCATAGCAATCTCGAAACAGCAAGTTTTATAGGTATGGGTTGTGCCGTTTTAATTGCGATCAAACCCTTAATGGATAGTCTGTCGGAGATGAATGCCTTACCTGCATTCTGGTGGTTAATAGGAGGAGGAGTATCGTATATTACCGGTGCGCTTTTTTATTCCCGTCCACGGGTAAAGTATATGCATTGTACTTTTCATATATTCTGCCTCGGAGGTAGTATTTCTCATATTATTGCCATTTGGCTGATTCTATAAAACGAAATCGAGGCTGTCTCGTAAGTCTTTTTCATCACGTCATTGCGAGTTGCCACTATATTAAAATATAGAACTATTTGATAATGACAATATCCACCCCCTGCCCCCGCCAGCGGGGGATACCTGCGGCATCGTATCCCCCGCTGGCGGGGGCAGGGGGTGGATATTGTCATTGGTAGGGTTTATCCGAAGCAATCCAGGTTATACGCTTTGTAGGCTGGATTGCTTCGGATAAACCCTCGCAATGACGAAATGAAACCTGGCACCGGCACCTTGCCGGCTTGCCGGCTTGCCGGTTTGCCGGCTAAAAGATGAATCGCATGATATCGTTAAAGTTAGCCCAAATCAGCAAGCCGAACAATAATACCATTCCGGTAACCTGAGCATACTCCATAAATTTATCGCTTGGTTTACGGCGAGCGATCATTTCGTAAAGCAGGAACAACACATGTCCACCATCCAAAGCAGGGATGGGAAGAATGTTCATAAAGGCCAGAATGATCGAAAGGAATGCAGTCATATACCAGAACTTATGCCAATCCCATTGAGCGGGGAAGATACTTCCGATAGTTCCGAAACCTCCCAATTGTTTTGCTCCTTCCTTCGAGAACACATGTCTCATATCGCCTACATAGCCTTTCAGCGTACTTACTCCAAGGGCAATACCTGCCGGGAAAGATTCAAAGAAGCCATAGCTTACCTTAACGAGAGGTAAACCTCTTGTTGGATCAGACATCACACCAAGGGTATATGCCGTATCAACCTCTAAAGAAGCGGTATGGGCAATGCCGTCTCTATAGTATGAAAGTGAAACCAAACGATTATTAATGCTATCATTTCCAGCAGCTTCAGCCTTTAGAGCCTTCATTCCACTGTTTAATCCTAACAAGGACACCGGTTTACCATTCAGCGCAGAAATACTATCGCCCGGCTGAAGACCTGCTGCCATCGCCGGAGAGCCTTCTTGCACCGTGCCAACCACATGAGCGGGAATATAACGTGCAAAATAAACCGAATCGGCCATTAGTTTTTGCATTAAATCTTCAGGAATATAAACCGACACTTCTTTGCCATCGCGCAATACGCTTACCTGACGGGCATCAATCACTGAACGCAGATCAAAGCGGGTAAACGCCACACCATCGGCAGAGAGCATGATGTCACCATCCTTGAAACCTACATTCTTGGCCGTTTCGTTAAATACCATACCGAATTTCGCTTCCTTTGCAGGAATATACTCATCTCCCCAATGGAAAAGAATCATAGAGTAGATGAACAACGCCAGCAGAAAGTTAAACAAGACACCGCCAACCATAATCAACAACCGCTGCCAGGCTGGCTTAGAACGGAATTCCCAAGGTTGTTCGGGCTGTTTCATCTGGTCGGTATCCATTGATTCATCAATCATACCGGCAATCTTTACATATCCCCCTAATGGCAACCAGCCAATGGCATATTCTGTTTCGCTCTTCTTGGGTTTAAACTTGAACAGGGTAAACCAAGGATCGAAGAATATACAAAATTTCTCTACCCGAACCTTGAACAGACGGGAGAAGAGGAAGTGCCCACCTTCGTGTACTATCACAAGCAACGATAAGCTCATGATCAACTGGAGGGCACGAATCAAAAATGTTTCCATCAATTATTTAATTTATTGTTTATTTATTTTCTGTTTCTTATACTATACAAGCAGCGGCTCGCTGTCGTGCTTCTGCGTCGGTTGCTACATAATCATCATATGTTGGTGTTTTCACAAAAGACACCTTGGCCATTGTTTCCTCTATCACGTCACTCATGCCGAGGAAAGAGATCTCGTCGCGCAGGAAAGCAGCCACTACAATTTCATTTGCCGCATTCACAATACACGGCATATTCCCTCCCCGGTTCATGGCTTCATAGGCCAGAGCCAAATTGCGGAAGCGGGCGGTATCGGGTTGCTCAAACGTCAGACAAGGATACTTCATAAAATCCAACCGTTCAAAAGAAGAAAGAATACGGTCCGGATAGGAAAAAGCATACTGAATAGGCAGACGCATATCCGGCAACCCCATCTGGGCCTTTATCGAACCATCTTCGAACTGTACCATTGAATGAATAATGGATTGCGGATGTACTACAACCTCAATCTGATCGGGACGCACACCAAACAGCCATTTAGCTTCGATAACCTCAAACCCCTTGTTCATCATGGTAGCTGAGTCAATCGTTATCTTTGCCCCCATGTCCCAGTTGGGGTGTTTCAGCGCTTGTGCTTTGGTAACCGTCTGTAACTGCTCCATTGTACAATTACGGAACGGCCCACCCGAAGCGGTAAGAATTACTTTCTCTATCGCATTGCCAACTTCGCCGGATAAACACTGGAAAACAGCAGAATGTTCCGAGTCGACAGGTAATATGGGGGTGCGATATTGCTGTGCCAGTTCATTTATCAATTCCCCAGCTACCACAAGTGTTTCTTTATTCGCCAATGCAATTGCCTTTCCGGCACGAATCGCATTAATAGTAGGTTTCAAACCGGAATACCCAACCATAGCGGTCAATACAATATGAATGGGTCCGGATTCCACCACCTGGCAGATGGCCTCCATCCCGGCGTATACTTTAATCGGCAGGTCGCTCAAAGCATCACGCAACTGCGCATATTTATCTTCATTGGCAATGATAGCCACTTCGGGCTGGAACTTTCTTGCCTGTTCTATCAGTAACTCAACTTTATTGTTTGCCGTCAGTGCATAAACCTCATATAGATCGTCATGCTCCTCTATTACCTGAAGGGCTTGAGAACCAATAGAGCCTGTAGAACCAAGTATAGCGATTTGTTTTTTCATTAGAATAGAATGTAGTTAACCGGGTCTACTGCCCTACCTTTATGCCAAAGTTCAAAATGCAGATGCGGACCCGTTGTGAGTGTACCTGTATTTCCAACCACTGCAATCACATCTCCACCTTTCACCAGGTTTCCCTCTTGTTTCAACAAAGCTGCACAATGTTTGTAAACAGAAACAAACTCCTGACCGTGTTGTATGGCAATGACATAACCGGTTTCCACAGTATAGCTACTGAATATGACTGTTCCGTCCAGTGTTGCCAATACACTCTCATTGGGGTTGGCAGCAATATCAATGCCTAAGTGTTTGCCGTCTGCATCAAAATGTGAAGATACAATTCCGCGGGTTGGTGTATAGAAAATAAGTCCGCCAACTTCGGCTTGAATATTGATTGTTGTCAGATTATACTTTTCTGCTTCTTCGTACTGTTTGCGAAATGCCGCTTCACGTTCGGTACGCTCCATTAATGAGTCTTCACGCATCTCTGTCAGGTTGGCCATTGTCGAAACCGTATCAACGCGTATAGCTCCTTTAAAAATATCCTGCACATTCAGAATATACATATTCTGACGTTCCACGACACTGATCAAAGAGTCTGCTCGTAATGCGTTTTGCACAATCTGCTCACGAACTTCACTGTTCATGTAGCCAGGCAGATAGTTACGCAAGGGAGTAAAGGCGATAATGGATGCCGCAATGGCGAAAAGAATAAAGAGTACGGTCAAAAGTACAGATAGCCCGTTCAGTTTGGATACATAAAGTCCAGCCACCTCCTCCAGTGTATTCTCGTTGGTGATGGATATTTTGTATTTGAACTTAAAATTATGCCAGAAGGCTTTACCAAACAGTTTTTTAGGCATCTTCTTTTATATAAGCATGCAAATGTAAGTAATTCACTTTACTTACCGGTAGTTTCTTTATGCTATTTAACAAACTAATCGTCTGCTTCAATAGTGTCTAATGTGAGCAGACCTTCCGGTAGGTTCACTGTAATGACCTTGTGCATCTGATCTATCTCTACAATAAATTCCTCCTGAGCAGGAACCAATAATTCTTCCTTTCCGTACTTTATCACAAAAAGTACATTCACCGTAGTTTGGTCTACATCAATAACCTCTCCTAACTCACCCGCATGAACATCATACATGGTAAAACCGATAAAGAAGTTCCATGTCACCTCATCCGGTTCCGCTTCGCTCACATACTTCACTGGAAAATACACTTCGATATTCGTAAACATACGGGCACGTTCTGCACTATCCACCCCCTCCAACTTGATCAGGGCCGTGGAATCGGAACGAAAACGGTATTCTTCAATAAAGAAGGGAACAAAAATACCATCCAGCAAACATACCAGATAATCGCAATCTGCACGATCAAAGATATCGTCGGTAAACGTAAACGACAACTCTCCGTGAATGCCATGAGGCTTGTTGAATAGCCCTATTTTATATACCTCTTCCTTTTTTATCATATTCTGGTAATCCTTGCTCCGATAGCGTTCAAACGGCCTTCAATGTTTTGATATCCACGGTCGATCTGCTCAATGTTATGGATACGGCTGATTCCGTCGGCACTCATTGCAGCAATAAGTAAAGCAATACCTGCACGGATGTCAGGAGAAGTCATATTGCCACCACGTAGCGTAAATTCGTGATTATGACCATTTACAACGGCACGGTGCGGATCGCAAAGAATGATCTGAGCGCCCATATCAATTAACTTGTCGACAAAGAACAAACGACTTTCAAACATTTTTTGATGAACCAATATACTGCCTTTGGCCTGTGTGGCCACAACGAGGATCACGCTCAATAAGTCCGGCGTAAGTCCGGGCCAGGGAGCATCGGCAATGGTCATAATGGAGCCATCCATAAATGATTCGATCTGATAACAATCCTGTGCAGGCACATAAATATCATCTCCCCGTTGTTCGAGCTTGATTCCCAAACGGCGGAAACTTTCAGGGATAATTCCCAGGTTATCGTAAGAAACGTTTTTGATAGTCAGCTCACTACGGGTCATGGCAGCCATACCGATGAAGCTACCTACTTCGATCATATCGGGCAATACGGTGTGTTCTGTTCCACCCAGACCTTCTACCCCTTCAATAGTGAGAAGATTAGAAGCAATACCGCTGATGCGGGCACCCATACGGTTCAACATCTTACAAAGCTGTTGCAGGTAAGGTTCACAGGCGGCGTTGTAGATGGTAGTGATTCCTTTTGCCAATACGGCAGCCATAACGATATTGGCAGTACCCGTTACAGAAGCCTCATCGAGCAACATGTAGGAACCTTTCAATTCGTTGGCCGATATTTCAAAGACTTCACGTTCCCTGTTATAATTGAATTCGGCACCAAGATTCTGTATGCCAATGAAATGCGTATCTAAACGACGGCGACCAATCTTATCACCTCCTGGTTTAGAGATCATAGCCTTGCCGAAACGGGCAACCATAGGACCGATCAACATCACCGACCCGCGAAGGCTGGCACACTTTTTCAGGAATTCATCGCTTTCCAGATACTTTAAATCAACAGAGTCTGCTTTGAAAGAGTAGGTATCCACTCCTTTTTTGGATACTGTAACTCCCATGTCGCGCATGAGTTGTATCAGGTTGTTTACATCAAGTATATCAGGTACGTTATATACAACAACTTCTTCCGAAGTCAACAAAGTGGCGCAGATAATCTGCAACACCTCATTCTTTGCACCTTGCGGATAAATATCGCCACTTAACTTGTGTCCTCCTTCAATTACAAATGAAGCCATATTCTAGTAGTTAGTAGTTAGAAGTTAGTAGTCAGACTGTAATCAGAGACTAATAGTTAGTAACTAGGTGTGGCATTACCTCATCGACCTAACTACTAACTACTAGCTTCTAATTACTACTTCGAATATCTCTTTTGATTATTTGAATAACCGTGATTTGTATTATTAGGTTTGGGGCGACGATTAGAAGCCAATCGGGTTTCCATCAGTTTTAGCAAGCTATCGGTTAATTGCAGTTTTCCTCTGGACAACTCTATCAAATCATCGTTTATTTTTTCATTATCTATAGTGTCTTTATTCCATGCCATATAATCCTTTTTCATATGGTTGGCTATAAGAGCCACCAGATTGTCTTTCTCATCACCTTCGGGAAACTCAATTGCTTTCTTTATCAACACCTCAATAGTCCGGCCGTAGTGGCGATAACGTATTTTCGTGCTTGGATAAGGGATTAAGTCGGGCTTTGTCGACAGATTATCTTTGCGGATAATCTCATAAGGATAATCAATATCCAGCTTGAAGTCAGACATAATAGCCAAGTGATCCCATAGCTTATGTGTAAAATCGGGAACATCTCTTAAATGTGGGAACATATTTCCCATGATACTGATGATTGTATTGGCACATTTCTGACGTTCGGCACGGTCTTCAAGCGTCAGAGCGTAATCAACCATGTTCTGAATACTCCGTCCGTACTCCGGAAGTGGAAGTTTTTTTTGCTGCGTATTATACTGCATATATTGTTTAAGTTTTTAAGTTTATGAGTCTTTAAGTTTTTAAGTTCAGTTTGGTAGACAGATATTTTATTAGAATACTCATTGGCCTTACTACTAACTACTAGCTTCTGACTACTAAATTCTTTTCTTAGGCATTGTGGCTATAAATTCTTTCAGGTAAAACGGTTCGAAGTAAGCCACATCTTCAAACTTTCCATTCGCCATTGCTTTGTCTGCCAGGGGGAACATCATTTTAGCCAACGGATGGATATTGTCAATAAAATGAGCATTAGGATGAGTAATTTTCTCCCGGCACTTAGCTGCACCATTCCCAAAGAAATAAACAGGATGTTTATCCAGAAATTCCAGGTATGAGTTCTCATCAATGATGTCGGCCGAAGTTTCGCGCACCACATTCAACGCACGGTCGTAGATGGCTGCATAAACCTCCATGCGACGGGCATCAATCATGGGGCAGATCAGAGCATTGTCCGACAACTCATGATATAACAACACTGGAACGGCCAATGTTTCGAGGGTAGGAATTCCAATCAAAGGAACGTCACGGCCGTAACAAATGCCTTTGGCCATAGAAACTCCGATACGCAAGCCGGTATATGAGCCTGGTCCACAACTTACCGCAACAGCATCCAGCGGTATGGCGTGGCTGTCGATCAACGACAAAGCTTCATCCACAAATCCTCCCAATAATGTTGCGTGTGATGGTCCCTGAAAGTCTTCTTTAACAAAAATATTCTGTCCATCTTCACTTACCGCTACCGAGCAAACGGTAGTGGAAGTTTCGATATGCAAGATACATGACATAATTTTCGGGTTATATATGGTGCAAATCTACGCAAAATTTTAATTCTTTTCCGTAGCTTTGCACAAAATTAGTGCAACTATGATACAATCAATGACTGGTTATGGCAGAGCGATGACCGAACTTTCCGATAAAAAGATACATGTAGAGATCAAATCTCTGAATAGTAAAGCTATGGATTTGTCTACACGTATGGCACCGGCTTATCGTGAAAAAGAAATCGAAGTACGCAACGAGGTTTCTAAAAGACTGGAACGGGGCAAGGCCGATTTTAGTCTCTGGATCGAAAAGAAAGAAAATGCAGAGGCGGCTGTAGTAATCAATCAGGCATTGTTGGGAAGCTACTATAAGCAAATTGTAGAGTCTTCGGAGAAACTCAACATCCCTCTTCCAACGGATTGGTTCCAGACTTTACTGCGTATGCCGGATGTTATGGGAAAACCTGAGATTCAGGAGCTAAGCGAAGAGGAATGGAAGGTTGTAAGCGATACGATTGCGCAAGCAATCGATCAATTGGTTGAATTCCGCAAGCAGGAAGGAAAAGCATTGGAGAAGAAATTCCGCGAGAATATCGACAATATCCGTAAGCTACTGGAAAATATTGCCCCATACGAGAAAGAACGGGTAGAAAAAGTCAGAGAACGGATTACTGATGCTCTTGAAAAGGTTATCGGCATTGATTATGATAAAAACCGCCTGGAACAGGAACTCATTTACTATATAGAGAAACTGGACATCAACGAGGAGAAACAACGCCTCACTAATCACCTGAACTATTTCATCAAAACGATGGAAGGTGATAACGGACAGGGCAAAAAACTCGGATTCATCGCCCAGGAAATGGGACGCGAAATAAATACATTGGGAAGCAAATCCAATCACGCCGAAATGCAAAAGATCGTCGTTCAAATGAAAGACGAACTCGAACAAATCAAAGAACAAATTCTAAACGTAATGTGATTTCAGTTGACAGTTGACAGTTACGATGCCGTATGTTAACTGTCAACTATCAACTGTCAACTGTCAACTATCAACTGAAATGGGAAAGTTAATTATATTTTCAGCCCCTTCGGGTTCCGGTAAGTCAACGATTATCAATTATCTGTTGACCCAAGACCTGAACTTAGCCTTTTCTATATCGGCAACAAGCCGTCCTCCCAGGGGAACAGAAGTTCACGGAGTAGAGTATTTCTTCCTTTCTCCGGATGAATTCCGGGCTTGTATAATACGCGATGAATTCCTTGAATATGAGGAAGTATACCAGGATAGATTTTATGGAACGTTAAAAGAACCCATAGAATTGCAACTTAAGTCAGGGAAAAATGTTATATTTGACGTAGATGTAGTTGGTGGAGTTAATATCAAGCAATATTACGGAGACCGTGCTTTATCGGTTTTTATTCAACCTCCATCCGTAGAAGAACTACGCAAACGATTGACCGGGCGCGGGACAGACACGCCCGAAGTTATTGAAAGCCGCATTGCCAAAGCTGAATTCGAACTCGGTTATACCAATAAGTTTGATGTGGTTATCATTAATGATGATCTGGAAAAAGCGCAGGCCGAGGCTTTACAAATAGTAAAAGACTTTTTGGCAAAATGATTAAAAAGATAAAAACAGGAATTTTCAGCGGGTCATTTAATCCGATACATATCGGACATCTGGCTCTGGCGAATTATCTTTGTGAATACGAAGATCTGGATGAGGTGTGGTTTATTGTAAGTCCACTTAACCCATTCAAAACGCCTGAAAATTTACTAAATGAAGCCAAACGATTGGATTTGGTTAAAGCTGCGGTAGCAGATTATCCAAAGTTTCAGGCTTCGGATGTGGAATTAACCCTCCCCCGTCCTTCGTACACCATCAAAACATTAGATCATTTACGTAGCACATATCCTAACCGGGACTTTACATTGATCATTGGCTCCGACAATTGGAACTTCTTTGATAAATGGAGAGAATCCGAGCGTATCATCGAACGTTACAAAATTTTAATCTATCCGCGCCGGGCATTTACTATTGACAGGTTCTCATTGTCATCTACCATACGCGCCGCAAAAGCCCCGCTATTGGATATCAGTTCAACCTTTATCCGCGAAGCATTGGCAGAAGGAAAAGACCTTGCTTACTTCCTGCATCCGGCTTCATATAAGATTATTAAAGAGGAAGGATTATACCAAAAGAAAGGGTAAATATCATTTTTTTGCCGAATAAAGATGTACTAAAAGTCGTTTTTTCTATCTTTATGCCCGGCTTAAATGATAAAAATGGGAAATTCCTATACAAAACTATCTTTCGATAAGATCAGGCGAAGGGATCCGAATACGATCAATTATTCAATTTTCTCTGAGAATGCACGTCTTCCTATAGACATGTTATTCAAAGAACCGTTTATTGTTGAAGGCCTTGTTTTAGGGCTTTGCATCAAAGGCTCGGCAAAAATCAAGATTAGTTTCAATGAGTATGAATTAAAGCCGGATACAGTTTTTGTATTAATCCCCAGCCAGGTAGTTCATTTAGTTGAAAATTCGGAAGATTTCCTGATAGAATCCCTTTATATTTCTTTCGATTTTATGATCGGACTGCCATTGGAACAGGACTTTGATTCTGCATTTAACCTCAGAAAGCGTCCGTGCATTAATATATCCAGTGAGGCTATGCAGAACTTGTTGGAATACTTCACATTCATAGTAAAGCAGTACAACCGTGCCGAACAACCTTACAGAGATACAATCATTAAAGGATTGATTTTCTCACTCCTGGCCGAATTTACAGCTATTTACAAGAACAATGCAGCAGACAGGAATATTGTTACCACGCGTCAGGAAGAACTTACCAATGAATTTCTGAAATTGTTGATCGAGGATCATAAAGAGGAACGAAGTGTTTCTCACTATGCAGATAAGTTATATGTCACCCGCAAACATCTATCGGCTACAGTTAAACAGGTAACAGGGCGAACTGTATTGGAATGGATACACGCCGTATTTATCACCACTACCAAAGTTTTACTGAAGAATAGCAATAAAACGATTGCGGAAATCTCAGAAGAGTTGAATTTCTCCAGTCCGTCTTTCTTCTGCCGGCTATTCAAAACACATGCCGGGATGTCTCCGATGGAGTATAGGAATCTAAATTAATCCACACCCTCTTGTCTCTTCCTTGCCAAGGCGTTGGCACAAACGAAAGAAAAGCTAGCTAATAATACAGAGTCAGACTACTTGCAAAGACTATACCCCGTTCCGTATGTCTTAGAAAGCCAAAGCCCAAAGAACCGATCATAAATCTGATACACAGCGCCTTCTTTGGTTACAAGTTCTTTTTCAAGCAATTGCCTCACGGCCGACTGTACAGAACTCGCCGAATACAAACCATGTTTCTTTATAAAATCCGCAGAAGTGATCTCGGATGCTTTTCCTTCTTTCGCTATAGAAAAAAGAACTTCTTTCTGACGCTCAGACAACATGGAAACCATACTTTGATAAACCGTCTTGCCAGATTCAACTGTCATATGCAAAATTTGGTCTGCCTCAGTTATCGACATTTCATCATTACCGTCTGATTGTTCATAGATACGGTTAAAGAGCGTTTGCATATACCACGTATGTCCCTCCAGCAAGTTGTATATACACGTAATACACTCATCCGTAATTTTCTTTCCGCCTCTTTTAAAATGTTTATGAACAAATTTACAGTAAGGTTCAAGCCCTATTGGATCGAGATTTAAAAAAGATGCACTCTGATAAAATGGTCTTGATGCTGAGAAAAAGATATTCTGCATCATATGCCACTGACTGCCAGAGAATACGAAGGTAGTATTCTTACATTTCTGAATATAGGTACGCAGGATAGCTTCTACATTTTCTTCGGGGTACTTAGCTATCTGCTGAAATTCATCGATCGCTACGACACAAGGTTTGTCGGCCGATTCGAGATAGATAAAGATTTCTTCCAGAGACAATAACGGTTGCCGGATATCTCCGATACCAATATCAAAAACAGGCTGCCATATACGGTTATCACTTTTTAGATTATTGCAAATATAATAATTGCAGATTAGATAAATATCATAAAAGTGGGATCATTTTCTATTTATAAAAACTTCAGTCAGATAAATTAATCTGAATCTAATCTATTTCTATCCAATCTCAGTAATTAAGTATATAGCCCGCCATTAATAGAAATGACATCGCCTGTAATATAACCCGCTTGTTCGGAGGCTAGGAAGCCTACCAGGGCGGCAACCTCTTCTGCCTGTCCGAAACGTCCTACCGGAATCATTTTCTTCAATGTATCTTCATCCAGATCCTGGGTCATATCGGTAGCGATATATCCCGGAGCAACGGCATTCACAGTTACTTTGCGGGGACCGACTTCCTGAGCCAATGCTTTCGTTGCGCCGATAACTGCCGCTTTAGCGGCCGAATAGTTTGTTTGTCCCGGCAAGCCTTTTATCCCCGACAGGGAAACCATATTAATGATACGTCCGAAACGTTTGCTCAACATATCTTTAAGCAATTTGCGGGTAACCAGGAAGAATCCATTCAAACTGGTGTTGATTACATCATTCCACTGTTCGTCTTGCATGAAGATCATCATCGCATCCTGACGTATACCTGCATTGTTTACCAACACGGCAATATAATCTTCGGGATGCTCTTTTTTCCATGTATCGAGTGCCAGTTCTACGTCGGCTGCGACAGCCACATCAAAAGGAAGCAATTCGGCCTTGACGCCTTTCTCTTCGACTAAACGTTGAGTTTCCAGCGCAGCTTCTTTATTGGATGCATAGTTAATTATGATTGGATATCCCATATCTGCCAGTTGCAGACACACGGCACGGCCTATTCCACGGCTGCCACCGGTTACAAGTGCATACTTCATTATATTTATTTTGTAGGGGCGGTTCGCGAACCACCCAATGATTATTTATCGTTTATATTTGGGCGGTTCACGAACCGCCCCTACATGTTATCATTTCTTTGCAGGAGTAAAGTACTTCTCATCAATGGTTTGATTCATTACTTTATTCTTCAGTTCATACACAGTATAACTACCATCAGCTTCTTTGGTTCTGAGAACAGAAAGCGTCAGATCGGATTTACTATAATGTACAATTACTTTCTTAATATTACTTTTATTGACTTTGCTGTCAATATCGGCCGTAATAACATAGTACTTGGCCTCTTCCGAACAAGTAATTTTGCTTGCACCCATTTGCAACATTCCGCCCTGCAAGCTGGCTGTAAGAATGTTCTTCATGCCGCGCATCTTTGCATTGGCTTTAGCAGATACTTCGCGTTTCTTGCCCGAAGCCACCATAATGCACCGGTCTTCATTGATCAGCATTAAATCACCAGCCGGATCGGTATACCACAACGCCATTTTCTCCGGTTTACCATAATAAAGTTTCCCGTTAGACTTGATGTCTTCACCCAGAATGGCCATATGTTTTACCTGATCAAAATCACTTGTCATGCTGGTATTCTTTATGTTAGCCTGATTGACTTTTTCCAGTATAGCAAAATCAGCATCACTTATTGTTTGAGCCTGAGCTAAAGTGCAAGCAAGAAACAGGATAATCAAAAGACTGAATTTCTTCATAATAGTTCGTTTATAATATTTATAATTCTTTTAATACATTCTCCATTCCGGCAACTTTTGCACAAGTCAGAATAGAAGTCATAGAAACACCCAGGATACCATGCAAGTTTAGGTTCTGGCCTGTTAAGAACAAATTAGGGACTTGGGTTTGAGGCGCCAGAATGGTCAATAATGCATTATTATAATCCTTGCGGATGCCATACGCCGAGCCTTTCCAGGTACCTGTATAATCACGATAAGTTAAGGGAGTTGTAGTGTGGAAACGTTCAATATTATCGCGCAACCCAGGCATACGTCCGGCAACCAATTGCAGGCATTCTTCGGCTACGCGTTGCTTAAATGCTTTATATTCTTCTCCCCGTTTGCCTACGGTAGTATCTGCCCACTGTTCAACTTCCTCCCAGTACATCGGCGTCAGGATATCTATATTATTGGTAAACCCCGTTCCATCCTTTGGAAATCGATAACTAACCAATGCAGATGTTTTTGAACTACCGAGGCGATAACCATGGTTCCATACATCGTTATTGTTGTAGATAAACAGGTTTCTGTTCAGGTAAGGAACCGTATGCTCTTTCAACTGCAAATGCAGTGTAAACATGCCGTACGTATTATCAAGTCCCGAAATACGGTTCCGGTAAATCTTACGGAGATGCTGGCTTTCCGGTATCAGGGAAAGAGTCAACGCGGGATGCACATCGGATATGACGTATCTTCCTTCAACCCGTTCTTCATCATTATATTCTACCGAAGTAATTCGTCCTTCTTTCTCAATGATACGGGTTACTTCGGCTTTCGTCAGGATGGTACCACCCATCCGGCGAATGTTTTCGGCCAATTTATCTGCGATCAACGAACCACCTCCATTCAGTCTCCATGAACTTTGGATAAAGGAATTATTGATCTGCGCAAATACATACAAAGGAAGTTTCTCCGGACAAAGCTCCATAGTCAGTGAAGCACCCGAAAGAACATTCCGTAACGCCGGATCGTCAATCGTTTCCTGCAAAAAGTGATATGCGGAGCGTTCAAATAAACTGGCCTTAAATTGATCATCCTTGTGTGTAAAGCTATCGGCAATACCATCACCCACTCGCTTCAGGAAGTTTGTGTAGTTCTGTAACTGCCGGCGTTGATGCGGGAAACGTTCGGAAAGGGTTTCAACAAAACGATCATGACCGGAAGGCAACAGGTAGGAAGTATCGTTAAGAACAACTTCGGCAAAACCGTTCTCATCCATTCTATGCCAAGGCAAGTCGAGCAAGTCGAAATAGCGGAAAAGCCGGTGGAGATATTGCCCCTCATCCAGTCCGCCAACATAATGGAATCCGGTATCAAAGAGCGTTCCTCCGCGTTTAAAGGTTTGAAGGCAGCCGCCTAGTTGGGCATTCTTTTCCAAAATGCAAACGTTATATCCTTGTTTAGTAAGGATATAGCCACATTCCAGTCCACCTAGTCCACTGCCAATTATGATTACGTCGTACATCACAGTTCAAATGTTATTTCTTATTTGAAGGAGCATCATTCTTTGGCTTCCGGTAACGGGGAAGCAAAGAAAACAGGAACGGCAATAGTGTATAAGCAATCAGCAATGTAGCTCCCATACCGATTAAAGTAGCCACTCCAATAGAAGATATAGCCGGATGCACTGCAAACAATAAAGAAGAGGTTACAATGATCAGAACGACTGCCGATAGGAATATGGCCGTTTTATGGTATTTCAATGTAGATTCTCCTGTTCGGTGTTTAATCAACAACCCATCCATAATAAATATACTATAGTCTACTCCTACCCCAAATATAAAGGTGGAAATTACGATATTGATCAGATTAAATTCCATACCCAGAAACACCATAGCACCCAAAACAATATACCAACTCAGTCCCATGGGCAAGAAAGCAATCAATGCCAATGGAATATTGCGATAAGACAACAACAAGACAACCAATACAAACAAGGAAGATATGCCTAATGTTGTATTGAAGTCCTTGTGCATCACTTTTACCATATCATTTGTATAGTACATCGCATCAATCACCACAAACTGTGGATTGCCTTTGACTATATCACCGCCTACTTCCACTAACTCCTCCCGGTTCATTTGCACGGGAACAAATACCATATAACGGTTATCGGTATATTCGATAATATTTTCTAATATTTCATCAGGTATAACACCTGCTTCAAATAACGAAACCGGCTCGTAATCCGTATCCAGCATATCAAAGAAAGAAGTGAATATAGCCGGGGCGAACTTATATTTATTACCGGCCTCAACAACATTCTTACGCATTTCTTTTTTTCGGGTATCTGTCCAATAATGATTCCATTCGTCTATCCGGTGTTGCTGCTCGCCAGTTGGAATAAACAGTGAAGCGGGAGCAGAATAGCCTTTTATCAGGTCTTCTTTCTTTAATTGATCCAACTTATCACACAACTGTGCATTGTAGATCAAGGCTGAATCCAGATCTTGCGATACAGACGCAAAGTAAACGGTAGAGTAATTCCCAGTTGTTTTTGCAGCCAGCAAATCGCGCGATTTCATCACCCGCGGGTCATTATATCCAATGTTACGCAAATCGGAATCAAACTGCACTTTATCGGAAACAAAAAAGCAAACAATACTGATAATAACAATCAGCCCGATCAGCCATTTTTGCTTCTCGTACGGATAGTTATTAATCTTTTCGAGTATCTCAAATGCCTTATCCGACCTGCGGTTGTTCTTCTGATTAAAGAACTGAGGCAGGAATATCAGGCAGAATATAGTTGTGCCCACCAACCCAAGCGAAGCAAACAGACCGAAGTCTTGCAGCAACTCAGATTTAGTCAATAATAATCCCATAAAAGCACCAATGGTAGTCAGAGAGCCAAGAATAACAGGCCTGGTCTGATCTTTCAAGACTTTTTCAGGATCACTTATATATTTAAAGTGGGTAATTACATGCAAACAATAACTAAAAGCAACCCCCATAACAATCGCACCAATCCCCATAGCCATTAACGACATACTACCTTTCATCAAATAGATAATGGATAAGGCGAAAATAACACCATAACCAACCGGAAGTACCAGATAAAGGATATTCGATTTGTTCCTGAAACAAATCAACAGGATAACAGCAACCAAAAGCAAGGATATAGAGATGGTCACTAACAAGTCTTTTTTGATCTGCCGGGAGTTGTAGACGCTTTGAACCGGCGCGCCGTGATAGAGTATTTCAATCTCCGGATTTTCTTTCTGAAAATGTTGTATCTCTTCTTCGATCATATCCGACAAGCGGATACCCTGTTTAGAATCGAACGCTTTGAAGTTCGGCGAAAGGAAAGCGATTGCTACCGTTGTATCGGCAGTAAAAATATGGTTATTGTACAACGCATAGCTACCACCTAAACCGGAAGTCATTCCCTTAGCTTTCGACAAAAAGAGATTACGCAAAGCGATAGGGTCCTGAGTAATCAGGTCCTTGTAAATCATACCGGCAGAAGAGCGCAACAAGGAATAATTCTCCTCCATTTGCTTTTCTACCTGTGTTTTCTCCATAATGGAATCCAACCGGATATAGTCCGATTCTTCCAGATAAGCCGGCACGTTCTCGTATAAGAACGCGATGCCGTTTTGCATCAGATCTTCATCAATCTGATAAAGCACGTTATGAATGGCATTATGAGTGCTATCTTTATCAAACAATGCCTGCACAAAGGCATCACAAGCCTCTGTAAGTTCATCCGGCCCAACCTCATCGGACAATGGATTGAACAGGATGAATATTTTATCTTTTACTTTAAGATTGGAAAAAACCAGTTCTTCCGCCCCACCCTCTTCTGCCGAAGGAAGCAACTTGGAGATATCTTCCTCGAAGTTGATCTTCAGGCTAAACCAGGTGCAGCACGCCGTTGTCAGTAGCAGTATACTATAAAAAACTACCTTATGACTATTGAAGAAACGATATATTGCTATAGTGATTTTTTCCATCTCAACTAAATTTATGCACTGATACGCTCGTGGATAAAGTCATACAGACTATCGAATGTCTGAATGCTTGCCACTTCCTGGCTCTTGATCTTCACACCGAATGTTTGTTCGATCAATGCCACCATATCCACCAGGCTCAAACTATCCAGTTGCAATGTTTCCTTGATATTTGAATCAGGAGTGATATCTGCTACTTCAATTTCGAACTCTTCGGCTAATACCTCGTTTGCTTTTTCAATCAATTTCAACTTTTCCATCTTATTTAAGTTTATAGTTTATAGTTGCTATGCAGATGGAATATCTACATAGTCTAATTTCAATCGTAAATCGTAAATTGCCTAATAGTAAACCACTACAGGTTTTTTACAATCAATGTAGAGTTCGTGCCGCCAAATCCAAAAGAATTCGACAAGAACACATCAAAGTTCTTCTCTACTCTAACTACCGGTATATTGAGCATAGCCGAATCTTCGTCCGGATTCTCGAAATTCAGGTTAGGAGCGATGAAACCATTCTTCATCATCAGCGTAGAATAAATAATTTCACTGGCGCCGGCCATCCACATTTCGTGTCCGGTCATTGATTTGGTCGACGTTACTTCCGGTTTATGGCTTCCAAGCACCTGGGCTATGGCTTTAGCTTCATTCTTATCGCCCACCGGGGTAGATGTAGCATGTGCATTTACATAACCAATATCACGAATATCCATACCCGCCGCCCGAATAGCCATTTCCAGCGAGCGAACCGGACCATCCACATTAGGAACAGAAATATGATCGCCATTAGAAGAGAAACCATACCCACAAACCTCTGCCAGGATAGGCGCTCCGCGCTTAACTGCCGATTCATAACTCTCTATGATTACCGTAGCCGCACCACCTCCCGGCACCAATCCGTCGCGGTCGCGATCAAATGGACGGGAAGCCTTCGTCGGTTCATGCTCACGAACAGAAAAGGCGCTGATACCGTCAAAGCTACCCACAGAGAATGGGTTTACTTCTTGCGCACCACCACAGACAACACAATCCTGCAAACCGTTTTGGATAAGCAACGCTCCCAAACCGATGGCATGCGAACCGCTGGCACAAGCTGCCGATACAGTCATATTCATCCCTTTCAACTTGAAAAGGCAAGCCAGGTTCATGGTTACCGTAGAGTTCATCGACTGGAAAATTGCCCCGGAGCCAATTAGCGTTGTGTCCTTCTTGTCACGCATAATATCTACACTCCTTACCACAGGATCGGCACTACTATCATTGCCATACAGTATACCTACTTCGTGCGTATCCAGATAATCCTGGTCAAGATTGGCATTCTTCAAGGCTTCAGCAGTGGACACATAAGCATAGCTTGCCTGTTCGGGCATATATACGCGTTGGTTACGGCTTAAAATTCCTTTCAGGTTGGGTACCTCCAATTTTGCTGTTAGACCGGAGCGGAATCCCATTTCCTTGCGTACCGGATCAAGGATAATACCGGAAATTCCATTATATAGTGAATGTTGCACCTCTTCCAGATTCTTTCCCAGACAGGAATAAATACCCATTCCCGTTATAACTACTCTTCTTTTCATATGTGATTTGTTTATTTTCCTTTTAATAGTTTATCCAATGAGTTATATATATGTGTTCTCAATTCAATTATTGCGTTCAATTTTCCTTGACCAAACAAATATTTAAAGCGGACATCCGACCGCCATAACTTCCACTGCTTGACATAATTCCAGGCAAAGATACCTAAAAAAGGAAAACAGAGAATATAAACAAGAGTTATGATAACAGATTTTGTAAAAATCCAAAGCAATGCAAACGTCAACAAATAGAAGAAAGGCATAGTAATGAGCATCATTGCCGCATAGTGTATGCCACTATGAAACATTCTGTCTTTAATACGACGAGTTGCAAGTGTAGGCAATAACCAAACAAAATAATTGGGTATACAACCTAAAATAAAAAGAGGAAAGAGCAAGATAAAACCAAACCCTTTCAGAAAAAGTGTACATGTATTGGGACGCTTTGCAAAACTCCGGTCCCCAATGCCCATTTCCTCAGATTTCTCTTTCAGTTCACAGGTATTTTCATAGATTACCTGCACCTCTTCCGGATAAATGTTCTTCAGATTATCCAGTTCGGCATAAAGCATTTTATCAGCTAATAATTTCTCGGGCAAAACCTCCGGATTGAACCCGTTTTGTTTTGCGTAATCTATACCATATGTATTCCGCAGATAATCTATAGCCTCATAATTCTCCAAATCGGTAATATTCAGCATCAGCTCATTGATCTTTTCCCGAACAAGCGCATTCACCTGACGTTGCACAGTGCGAGGCTTGGTTTGATAAAGTTCGTAATAGGGCTTTAATGAAATAGGTTCCCCATATTTTACCAAAAAGTGTTCACGCGGATCAAAATAATCAGAATAATGGTTACAGGAAGGTATAATAAACATTTCTTTTTCAAAGTTGCTTTTCTTTGCCGCTTCAAAAATGATATGCAGGTAACCCAGAGAAAACGTACCCATCCAGCGCTTATCCTGATGCCCGGCCTCGGGATAGATAATCACAACCCCATCTTCCAGAAGTTCATCGCCGGATTCGGATATGGTATATGAATTATTGGATAAAGAGTCGGCACCATCGTATTCCAACCGGAAGGCCGGCATAATTCCTAACCAGCGTAGCGCTTTTTCAAAAACCGGTTTAAACACATCAGCACGAGATAATATTCTTAACTGACGGTCTTCCCGGTTTTTGATGGAAAACAAAACACCCAACGCATCCGAAAGGCAGTTCTGATGATGGGAAACCACCATCAAAGGACAACCTTCAGGTATATTTTCGGTCCCTACCCAATATACTTTCTTATAATAAAAATGATCGTGACAGAAACGCATATACCCTTTGAAGAGGTTGAACAACCATCCGGCTTTTGCATTCTTTTTATCCTTATTTTTTCCCATAGTTGTATCTTCTTACCATACCCTTCAATCTTTCATCACACGATGAATGATCCAGTCATTAGTTATAATCGATCAAAAAGAGATTTAGTAAAGGGTTATTTTTTATTTCGCTCAGGGGCTTTACTTTTACTCCGATTTTCTGTATGCCTTCACAGAGACTTTCATCGGAGTTATTCATATAGAGCACGTCTATATTGTTTCCAATCAGCCAAACAGTCAGATAATCTACGTTTTTCACATATAGTAACTCAGAACCTATGCTGGTTATGGTATGATCTTCTACAGAGAAGGCATATGCTTGTACTATGCTCTCCCCTGGTAGTTTCTCATTTCGCAAAAATATAGCAATTCTCATCGAGGCTTTTATATCTGATGCAAAGATGGACATGTTTTTTATACAATTCATTATAAAATCCATACCTAATATGTACTAAAAGTCGGATTCGGCGGCAAGATGGCGGCAAGGTACCGCAACCAGGAATATTATTCAATGCCAATGTGGTAAAATCAGTTACGGGGTGTTATCTTTGCAGAGAATAAAACCCTTCTGTTAATGGAAGATATAAAAAGAAACTCATTAAAAGCCTGGATACTTGCCGCACGTCCCAAAACACTTACAGGGGCCATTATCCCGGTTATGGTCGGTAGCGCCCTGGCATTTGCAGATCATCGTTTTGTATGGTTACCCGCCCTTATCTGTGCAGTTTTTGCCGGATTGATGCAAATCGTGGCCAATTTCATTAATGACCTTTTCGACTACCTGAAAGGTACCGACCGTGAAGATCGTTTAGGGCCCGAACGTGCCTGCGCACAAGGTTGGATATCACCAAATGCCATGAAGAGGGGTATTTTAGGCACAGTAATCCTGGCATGCCTGGTAGGAAGCACTTTATTATTTTATGCCGGATGGGAATTGATTATAGTAGGTGCCGTTTGTGTACTATTTGCCTTCTTATATACTACCGGCCCATATCCATTATCTTATAATGGTTGGGGAGATGTATTAGTAATCCTATTCTTTGGCTTTGTTCCTGTTGGCGGTACGTACTATGTACAAGCATTAACGTTCACTCCCGGAGTTATTATCGCCTCACTCGTTTGTGGACTGATTGTGGATACATTGCTTGTAGTAAACAATTACAGGGATAGGGAAGCCGATCTGAAAAGTGGAAAGCGTACGGTTATTGTTCGTTTTGGAGAACCTTTCGGTCGCTACCTTTATCTTGTTCTTGGAGTTCTGGCATCCTTGCTTTGCCTGTGTTTCATTAAAGAAGGACGTTGGTATGCAGCACTCCTGCCCCAACTTTATCTTATTCCTCACTTTATCACCTGGCAACGGATGGTGAAAATACATAGTGGTAAAAAACTCAACAGCATACTTGGTGAGACTTCACAAAATATGCTGTTGATGGGAGTATTATTAGCCTTAGGGCTAGTAATTAGTTGAAAGTTGAAAATTGAAAGTTGAAAGTTACGATGCCGCATGATAACTTTCAATTTTCAACTTTCAATTTTCAACTAAAAAAGCTTTCAGCCCTTTCCGTACATGCGGTCGTAGTAGCCTTGGTAGTCACCTGAAGTAACTTCCTGCACCCAATCCTGATGGGTAAGGTACCATTCGATGGTTTTTACGATACCGACTTCAAACTTTGTTTCGGGATACCAGCCTAATGCTTCAGTAATCTTTGTCGGATCAATGGCATAACGTTGGTCATGTCCCAAACGATCCTTTACAAAAGTAATCAGATCGTTATTGATCCAGTCGATAGAGATTTCACCGTTTGCATTTTTTTCTTTTTTCTTCAAGACTTCACGGTATTCCGGTTTCTCGGTCATCAGGCGATGAACGGTAGCAATGGTTAGTTTTACGATCTCCAGATTGGTTTCCTCGTTATGTCCCCCTACGTTATACACTTCGCCTTCCACACCTTTGCGCACAACCATATCAATCGCTTTGCAGTGATCTTCCACATACAACCAGTCGCGTACGTTGCTGCCATCACCATATACAGGGAGTTTCTTTCCTTCAAGGATATTCTTGATAATCAGCGGAATTAATTTTTCAGGGAAGTGGTAAGGACCGTAATTGTTTGAGCAACGGGTAATAGTTACCGGCATTTTATAGGTATCATGATAAGCCATTACGAACATATCCGCACTTGTTTTTGATGCGCTGTACGGGCTATGTGGACATAGTGGAGTTTCTTCTGTAAAGAATCCTTCAGCACCTAATGAACCATATACTTCATCGGTCGATACCTGATGAAAGCGTACACCTTTACGCCAAACCGGATAACCATGTTCATCTCTGCCTGTTACCCAGGCGCGACGAGCTGCATCAAGTAAATTCTGCGTACCCAGGATATTGGTCATCAGGAATAACTGTGGATTCTCAATACTGCGATCCACATGACTTTCGGCAGCAAAGTTCACGATATAGTCAAATTTATATTCGCCGAAAAGTCTGTCGGCAAGGTCACGGTCGCAAATATCACCCTTTACAAAGAAGCAACGTTCTTCGTCAATATCCGAGGCGATAGTGCCCAGGTTTCCTGCATAAGTCAATGCATCCAGAACAACAATGCGAACATCATCGTACTTGGCCAACATATACTTTAAGTAATTAGCACCAATAAATCCGGCAGCACCGGTCACTAAATAAGTCTTCATTATATATCAATTATTTAAATTTTGCCGTAGAGCGTTGCCGCTCAGTTCTATCAGATACTTTCCGTATTCTGTTTTATCGAGTTTTTTTCCCAGTTCCAGGAGTTGTTCGGGAGTAATCCACTTGTTACGCCATGCAATTTCTTCTATACAGCTCACATAAAATCCCTGTCGGTTTTGTATAGTAGCCACGAAGTTAGATGCTTCCAGAAGGCTGTCACAATTACCGGTGTCCAGCCAGGCAAAACCTCTGCCAAATAGTTCAACTTTAAGAGTTCCTTCTTCCAGATAGATTTTATTCAAGTCGGTAATCTCATATTCGCCACGAGCCGATGGTTTTAATGCAGCAGCTTTTTCGGTAACTGTTGAATCGTAGAAGTACAATCCCGGAACAGCATAATTACTTTTAGGCTTCTCGGGTTTCTCTTCCAATGAAATTACTTTTCCGTTTTCGTCAAATTCCACTACGCCATACGCACGAGGGTCTTTTACACCATAACCAAAGATGCATGCACCTTTATCAATAGAAGCAGCCCGGCGCAACATAGCCGAGAAGTTCTGTCCGTAGAACATGTTATCTCCCAGGATAAGACATCCCGGCTCACCATTCAGGAACTCCGCTCCTAAAACGAAAGCCTGGGCCAGTCCATTCGGCACTTCCTGTATTTTGTAAGTAAAAGACATTCCAAGTTCTTCGCCTGTGCCCAGCAAATCACGGAACATGGGTAAATCTCTTGGTGTAGAAATAACCAGTATCTCACGTATGCCTGCCAGCATCAATGTAGAAAGAGGATAGTAGATCATCGGTTTGTCATACACCGGCATAATCTGCTTGGATATGGCTTTCGATAACGGGTACAGTCGCGTGGCGCTACCACCAGCTAGAATGATTCCTTTCATAGTTCTATGTATAGTTTCGGACGGCAAAGTACGGAAACTTTTTTGAATTGACAAAATATGGTGAGGTGCCACTGCCAAGTTTCTATGCAGATATTCCTTCTACCCCGCCAGTTCCACCACTTCTAAATCTTTAAATTCACCATTATCTATTACAAAACGGACCAATGTACGCACTTTATGAAAGCCGGACATACCGGCAGCACCGGGATTAATATGCAGCATCCCCAGTGTTTTATCATATTTCACCTTTAATATATGAGAGTGTCCACTGATAAATAATTTAGGTGGATGCACCAAAAGGCTACCACGAATAGAAGGATCATAATTGCCGGGATAGCCGCCAATATGCTTCATCAACACTTCAGCGCCCTCTACCGTAAAACGGTTCACTTGTGGAAAACGTTTACGTATATCCTGTCCGTCAATGTTTCCATAAACTCCGCGCAAAGGGCGAAAGGCTGCCAGTTTATCAGCAACTTCTACTGATCCGAAGTCGCCTGCATGCCATATTTCATCGCAATCTTCAAAGTATTGCAGATACTTCTCATCCCAATATGCGTGAGTATCCGAAAGTAGTCCTATCTTTATCATTGTTTCTTTGTTTTCTTTAAACAAAGATACTATATTTGGAAAAACTAAGTTCATGGAAAATGAAATATAATTATTTCAAGCGAGATATCAGCTGGTTGTCCTTCAACTACCGCGTATTGCTGGAAGCCGACGACGACCGATTGCCTCTATACGAGCGAATAAACTTTATATCCATCTACTCTTCCAACCTCGAAGAGTTTTATAAAGTACGTGTGGCCGATCATAAAGCCATTGCTTCGGGCATTGCCCGGAATGATGAAGAAACAGTGCAATCGGCCACTGAGCTTTTGAAAGAAATCAATGACGAGGTCAATCGCCAGATGGAAGATCGTGTACGCATATACGAGCATAAGATTCTGCCTCAATTAGAGAAGGATCACATCATATTTTATCAAAGCCGGAACGTCGAACCTTTCCACAGGCAGTTTGTCAGGCAGTTCTTCCGGGAAGAGATATTTCCTTATCTTCAACCGGTTCCCGTATCCAAGAATCAGGTAGTTTCCTTTTTAAGGGACAACCGTTTATACCTTGCCGTACGGGTTTACAAACGCGACACCGCAAAAGATGCTCCGGGATATACGCAATATTTCGTAATGAAGACCCCTTATAGCAAGGTGCCCCGGTTTATTGAGTTGCCTAAACATGAGGACAATTATTACCTGATGTTTATTGAGGATATCATTAAGTCTAACCTGGATATTATCTTCCCCGGCTATATTGTGGATTGCAGCTACTGCATCAAGATATCCCGTGATGCCGATATCCTGATCGACGATAATGATTCACAAACCGATATCGTGGAGAAAGTAAAAAAGAAAGTAAAGAAGCGCAAGATCGGTGCAGTGAGCCGCTTTGTGTACGACCGCTATATGCCCGACGACTTCCTGGATTTCCTGATCGATGCTTTCCACATCAACCGCCACGAGTTGGTTCCCGGAGACAAGCATTTAAACCTCGAAGACCTCCGCTACCTTCCCAATCCCAACAAGGCGATTGACTGGAGTGAAAAACCGGCACCCATGAAGTTGGCTTATCTGGATAGCAAAGAATCCATTTTCCGCTATGTCGCCAAAAAGGATTTGATGATCCACTATCCTTATCACTCGTTCGAGCATTTCACTCACTTCCTGTACGAGGCCGTGCATGATCCGTCTACCAAAGAGATCATGATTACCCAATACCGCGTAGCGGAGAATTCCGCTGTAATCAATACATTGATAGCCGCAGCACAAAACGGTAAAAAGGTCACTGTGTTTGTTGAGCTTAAAGCGCGCTTTGACGAAGAAAACAACCTGGCTACTGCCGAAATGATGAAAGCCGCCGGAATTAATATTATATATAGCATTCCGGGCTTGAAGGTACATGCTAAAGTAGCCTTGGTACTACGCCGCAACGAAAAAGAAGAGCCTATACGCAGCTATGCCTATATCAGTACAGGCAATTTCAACGAGAAAACAGCCAAAGTATATGCCGACGTCAGTTTGTTTACATGTAATAAGGTAATCGTAAACGACCTGCACAATCTATTCCTTACTTTAGAAGGAAAAGAAAACCCGGAGTTTAAGCGATTGCTTGTGGCCCGTTTCAACCTGATTCCGCAACTAGAGAAACTGATCAACCGTGAAATTTCCCTGGCTAAAGAAGGAAAAGAGGGGCGAATCATTCTAAAGATGAATGCCTTGCAGGACCCAACCATGATCGACCGGCTCTATGAGGCATCACAACAGGGGGTAAAGATTGATTTGATCGTCCGGGGAATATGTTGCCTTATACCTGGCCAATCTTATAGCCGCAATATCCGCGTAACACGCATTGTCGATAGTTTCCTCGAGCATGCCCGTGTGTGGTATTTCGGCAATGACGGTGACCCGAAGGTTTACCTCGGTTCGCCCGACTGGATGAAACGGAATCTTTATCGACGCATCGAGGCCGTTACCCCAATTCTTGATCCGGATTTACGTCAGGAGATTATTGATATGCTGGATATTCAGCTAAAAGATAATCAGAAGGCATGTTTCGTGGATGATAAACTGAGGAATATATTCAAAAAGAAGCCTAAAGCTGCGCCGGTTAGAGCACAGTATACCTTTTATGAATATCTGAAGAAAAAGAACACTTCCTCTCAATCTTAATAAAAAAGGAGCGCCCCGGTTTGGAACGCTCCTTTTTAAATATTGTGCTAAACAACTCAATTATTGCATTGCAGCAGCCAATTTCTGACCAAGTTCTGCGAATTTCTGAGCGTCTTCAGCTGACATAGTCGACATTTCCTGAGAAAGTTGAGTAGAAACGGCAGTCATTTCTTCAGAAAGTTTTTGGTATTCTTTCATTGCGTCAACATCTCCGGCTTTTACTTTAGGATAAAGATCGATCACTTTGTTAATGAATTCTTCATACTGTGCCAGTGCTGATTTTTCAGATGCAGCAGGAGCTGCTGATTCTACGTTTTCAACTGTTTCTGTAGCAGTAGCTTCTGCTTCTTCAGTTTTTGTACCTTTTCCACCACATGCTACAAATGCGAAGGCTACTGTAGCGATTGCGAAGATTGATAAAAATCTTTTCATTTTGCTTTAATTAAGATTAATAATACATTAAATACAATGCAAAAGTAATATAAATTATGAAAAGGAGTCTTTATTTCCCTAAAAAAACCCGGTTTTAGTCCTCTTTTGTTCCGAAGTCATCTCTATCCCGGATTACGGCTGTCATTTCAACACAAACTCTGCTCTTTCTTTATATAATCTTTTTCTACTTGAAACATTTCTGTAATATGTATGCAACTCTTATGCAATAAGAATGTTATTCCTTTGTAGACTGAAAGTAACATGTATTTATGGAAACACTTTATTTAGTCATTCTTATCTTCGTATTTGCCCTCGCCATATTCGACATTATGGTAGGTGTAAGTAACGATGCATCAAATTTTCTTAATTCTGCGATAGGTGCAAAAGCCGCCCCATTCAAGTTAGTTATGGTTATTGCCGCCATCGGTATATTTGCCGGAGCTGCACTTTCCAATGGTATGATGGATATTGCCCGTCATGGTATTTACCAGCCTCAGCATTTTTATTTTGCCGAGATCATGTGCATTATCCTTGCGGTAATGATTACCGACGTGGTTCTGCTGGATGCCTTTAATTCGATGGGGATGCCCACTTCCACTACCGTGTCTATGGTATTCGAATTGCTTGGGGGAACGTTTGCCATTGCAATGGTTAAAGTATTCAAGGATGATAGCCAACATCTGGGCGAGTTGATCAATACCGACAAAGCGCTCTCCGTCGTCATGGCCATATTCATATCGGTGGCCATTGCTTTCTTTTTCGGTATGTTGGTGCAGTATATCGCCCGTGTGATCTTCACCTTTAATTATAAGAAGAAGATGAAATACACCATTGGACTCTTTGGTGGATTTGCAGCAACGGCAATTATTTACTTTATGGTGATCAAGGGGCTGAAAGACAGTTCCTTTATGACTGTCGAGAACAAGGCCTGGATCAACGATAATACCGGCATGCTGGTTCTATACAGCCTGATCTTTTTTACCATCTTAATGCAAGTGTTGCATTGGCTGAAAGTGAATGTATTTAAGGTTATCGTACTTCTGGGTACATTTGCCTTGGCACTGGCTTTTGCCGGCAACGACCTGGTAAACTTTATCGGTGTACCTCTGGCAGGATACTCGGCATATACTGATTTTATCGCGCAGGGGCCCGGAACCACTCCCGACAACTTCCTTATGACTTCGCTGCTTGGTTCGGCCAAAACGCCTTGGTACTTCCTTGCAGGAGCCGGAGCGATTATGGTCTACGCCTTGTTTACGTCTAAGAAAGCCCAGAATGTAATCAAAACATCGGTCGATCTTTCCCGTCAGGAAGAAGGAGAAGAGAGTTTCGGTAGTACGCCGATAGCACGCAAAGTAGTGCGTATCAGTCTGGCACTTTCGCATAGTGTAGACAAATGGGTTCCCGAAAGGACGAAGCAGTGGATTGATACCCGTTTCCGCAAGGACGAAGCTATTATTGCCGATGGTGCCGCTTTTGACCTTGTTCGCGCTTCGGTCAATCTCGTTATCGCCGGATTGCTCATTGCGCTGGGTACATCGCTTAAGCTTCCGCTGTCTACTACTTATGTTACTTTCATGGTAGCGATGGGTACCTCGCTGGCCGACCGTGCCTGGGGACGTGACTCTGCCGTGTTCCGTATCACAGGTGTGCTCTCCGTTATCGGCGGTTGGTTCCTTACTGCGGGTGTCGCTTTCACGATCAGCTTTTTTGTTGCACTGATTATATATTATGGTGGAACGATAGCTATTATCGTATTGATCTCATTGGCAGTTCTTACATTGCTCCGCAGCCATGTACTGTTTGCGAAGAAGAAAAAAGGCGAGCAGCAAAGCGAAACGGTAAAATCGCTCATGTTGAGCAACACCAGCGAGGAAGCATTGAAGTACTTGCGCATCTACACCCGCGAGGAGCAGGCTAAATTGTTCCAGTTTGCTGGAGAAAATTACGATCGCATAATCACTTCTTTCTTCAACGAGAATCTGCGCGGATTGCGTAAGGCAACCGGGGCAATTAAGTTCGAGAAGCAACTGGTAAAACAGATGCGCCGCATCGGAGCCAGCGCCATGTCCAGGCTGGACAACACCATGTTGCTCGAAAAAGGATTGTACTACTACCAGGGAAATGACTTTGCTCTTGAATTGGTGTATAGCATGGACCGCATGTGCGAACCGATTCTGGAACATACCGACAATAATTTCAATCCGCTGGACGAAACTCAGAAGAAAGAGTTTGGCGAGATTTCACAGAACATACTTTCATTCCTTCAATCCTGCCGCGAAAAGGTCGAAAAGAACGACTATGATGCCATTGAACAGGAAGTTAGGGCTTCTAACGTGATCAATAATCAGTTGGCAGTATTGAAACGCGAAGAGTTGAAGCGTATACAGCACCAGTCGGGCAGTATCAAAGTAAGTATGGTATATCTTACCATGCTTCAGGAGACGCAAAACCTGGTGATGTATGCCATAAATATTATGAAGGTGAGCAAGAAGTTCCAGCAGGAACCGATAGAGATTTAAACAAATACCGTTCGGAAAGGAGGGGATTTTAATCTGCGTAACTCTGCGGTTAAAAAACAATCAAAACTGGATGGAAAATGAAGGGATTATTGTAGGGGCGGTTCGCGAACCGCCCAATGCACAGAATATACAGAAAACCATTTTCGGGCGGTTCGCGAACCGCCCCTACAGTCAATCATTAACTTTCCTTCAAAACCCTACAAAAGAGTGAAACTCTATAAAGCATGTTGTTTATACAATGATTAGCAATCAACTTTTCTGCCTGATCCGTTTTTTTGTATAAAATATCAAAACATTTTAGCTAGATGATTTGTTATATACATAACAAAACATCTTAATCATGGAAAAAAGCCTAACACTCAAGGAAGTTATAGCTTTGTTGTGCGCAGACATAGATATATACTTGCTCAAAGAGGAGGATCAAAAAACAGATAAGGATAAAACTTATACTGTAGAAGAAATCAGAAGCCAATTATTCAAATCGTCTCGTAAATTAATTGATAAACTTGCTTTATACGGAGTCGATGTTGACAGACCGGTATGATTAAAGCCCCTTTGCTATTTCGTCCAACACCTTATTGTCTATTTTCACCTTCACCATCCCTACGGGGTTAAAGCGGGTTTTCGCATTCGGATTATCGCTTGTGTCATCGTGCACCCAGGCCGTATAGACTATGGTATATACATCATCGCCTTCGGGAATCAGGCAGAGAGGGGTACGCATGGTCATCCACCACTTGTTTACCGTAGAATCAATGGCAAGATAATGCGCGCGCGTCCAGTTCACTCCGTCTTTAGACAGCGTGTATGCTATTTTATTAGGTAATTTCAGATACGAAGGTCCACCATCGAACATGGCAATATACAATCCATTGGGCAATTGCGACACAATAGGATTCTCACAAAAAGTAGGATGAATGCACGTCAGCGGATTGACATCCTCGCCCATGCGCGTCCAGGGACCTTCCATGGTTTCAGACTGTGCAAGTCCCACGTACCAGGCCATCTTCTTCTTGCCTCCATGCAAGGGATAATCTTCTTTCGTCAGGAAAGGATAGGCCCCACTGATAAACCCATACCAATGATCTTTCACCTTAAAAGGATAGAAAGAAGCCACACCCTGACGGCCTTCCCACAACTGAGAGTCCAGTCCCGGCTCTACGATAATGCCCATATCTTTATAAGGTCCTCCAATACCCTCTATACCGGGCACTTGCGACTCGCATCGCCAGATACGCCCAAAGGAGTGGTTCGGTTGAACATCCTTATCAGTAGTATATGCCAGATAGTAACCATACCAACGATTATTTTCCTCACTGAATACGGCATTGAACGACCAGATAGCAGAACGGCGGTCGTTCATCGGATTATCTTCATGTACGATTGCATATACGCCGGTGGATTCAATGATCGGAGTCTGACGCGTCCAGCAGATAGCATCCGGGCTCGTCCAGTGGCCGATACGGGTTTTCACACGGTCGTGACTCATTGGCATATCCGGTGCACCGGTGCGTTCGGTTGGAAACATATGGTAAACTCCGTTTACCCGAACCACGGAACCTGCTTCAAATCCTCCGAGGATTTCTTCCGTGCCGGGCGAACCGACATTGATAACCGGCTGATCCTGTCCGCCAACTACGGTGAACAGTGGAGTATCATTCACAAATCCGTCAATATAAAACGCTTCATAATCTTCCTGATCCGGGAGTTTAACATCGCGGTAGGCGATCTTCTTGCCCGAAGAAACGGCTCCCAGAACAGCGATATGAAACCCGGGATTTTCGGGGATGGTCAATTCCTGTTCGCCCGCCGGGTAACGTACTTCGTATACATCCATAGCCGGAAGTTCGGTAATACTTAATGCATTGAGCAATACAGGTTTTGACGAAACCTTTCCTTTATGGAAATCCAGTTTAGCCAACATAGAAGCATCAAAAGTTTGTCCCGACGGGCCAGCAACTCCAAGGAGCAGTTTCACCGACTGGTTAAATTTCAGTTGCAAGCGGGTAGCTTTCAGGTTGCCTTGCTTATCAACCGGCAAACGCACGCCTTTTAGCCCGGTCACTTCGGGAGCAATTTCAAGAATACTCCGGTAATTGCCGGAATATGGGTTCCCGTAAACGGTGGTGGGGAAAGACTCACCCCCTGCCGACAGTATGGTATAGTCTACTTGTCCCGGTTTGGCCGACGCATATTGTATGGTCAGACAAAATAAACATGCGAGTATTAATCGTATTTTCTTCATAACATATAGAGATTAGTTAATCCATGCTTCTTTCGGAACATAAGGATAGATAGACAGTTCGGCAGGTTCTTCCTGAGGAATGATATCCTTATAAGGAGCCTGTATGCCGGCGGCATCCATTATAGCTTTCGCCTCATCGTCGAAAGGACGGTTACGGAAGTTGATGGTATTCGTGAGCGGAGTGTTTACTCCGTTATTGATGGTTCCGTTGTCTTTCACAAAATTATGGTCGATAACAATATCGTGGCAGCGGTCGGAAGCGATATGCAACCAAAGTTTATGCAGGCTGTAAATCACATTATCTTTGATGGTAAAGTATGCGGAGCCATCGTCCGGATAAATACAACGGGGACCATCCGTCAGGTAGTTACCAATAATCTGGGAATCGGGTTGTTTTCCCAGCGTGTATAGCATACCTCCATCGTGCAATACCAGGTGGGTATTGTGGATGCGGTTATAGTTCATGGTATTGTTCTTAGCCACGGTCGAGGGCGGTATACCTGCATTTGCCCACCACCATCCGCAAGCAATGGCGCCATAAGGCGTTCCGGCAATATCGTTATAATCGAAATTCACGTTCTCAACGAAGAAAGCAAGAATGGCTTCTACCATGCGGAAGTCGAGCGAGATATTACGGATATAATTGTTCGTAATCTTTATATTCTTGCAAACGCCTTCCACACCCGGGCCGTAGATATCGCCGTCGCCGATTTCATAATGTTGGGAGTGGCCTACATTTACCGCATTACCAAGTAAATCATTAAAAAAGTTTCCGGTTACTTCGGCACCGACCACATCGTTTACCAGGCTGATACCGGTTGCTGAGTTCAGTTGCACAAACCGGTTGCGAATGAAAGAGATATTTTGACCATTCTTTACATCAATCGAGCCGGGAGGCACATCGGTACTGTTGTATTTGGTTGGATGCCAGTTTCCATCGGGAATATATTTAATGGCCAACCCCAGACTCTGGATTCCACCAAAACCACAAGAACCGTCAATCTCCATCAGCGGCCATGCATCGTGACTGAATGTGATTCCTTCGAATGCCAGGTCTTCCACCCGCGAGTTATTGGAACTTCCATAAATACGGATCAAACCTTCGCTTACGGGAGCAATGACTTTTGCCTGTTCCATATCCTCATTTTCAGTATAGTAGAATATGCGCTGCTGCTTGCGGTCGAAATAAAATTCGCCCGGACTATCCAACAGTTCAAATGCATTGCGGATAATAAAATCTTTATGGTATTTGGTGCTTCCGGCCCATGCAAGCGAAGTCAGTATAGCCCCGTAAGGTTGTTGCAATTCAACTACAAGCGTATCATTGTCAAGGCGTTCCACCTGCGAAGCGCAAAGAATCTTTTCGTTCCACACGTTTTTATGAATCAACTCCACATCTTCGGGATTGGATAAAACGGGCAAGTCCCGGCTCAGGAATTTAATTCCCCGCACTACTGTACCTTCACCCAACGCCCAATGTTCAGTACCTTCTACTTTCATACTTCCCCAACTTCCTTGTCCGGTGATTGGGTTGCTGCTAGTAGCCATACGGGCACGATTACCATTTACAAAAAGAGCACGAAGTTTCCGGTCGCTTTTAAAAGGTGCGCTATAAACATTCCGGTGCATGGTAGGCTCCCAACCCGTGATCTGCTGACCACCGTCAATGACCGGCGTTTCATTCTCATATGCTTTGTAAATAACCCGGTAACCGTTTGATCCCGAATCTTTTTCAGTAAACTCAAGGGAAGATGTGATATAATAACTGCCTCCGCGAAGATAAACGGTAATATCTCCTTTCATGTTTTTATTCAATTTCCTTACCGCCTTCTGAGCTTCTTCCAAAGAAGCGTAAGGAGACTGTAACGTTCCCTTCCCTCCTTTTGCAGCATGAGGAGAAACATAAATGGATTGTTGCGCAAATCCGCAAACCGAGAGTGATAGCAATAAAAGTGTGAGTACAAAGAGTCTATTCATATCTGGTATTTTAAATAATTCGTCTTAACCGTATCAGAAAGGACGGAATTATTCGTGGCTTGTACTCAAAATGGGATGTAAATGAGTGAGATTATCCTGAAAGCTACCGGACTATCTTCCAGGGAGATCGAAGATTTATAGTTCGCTCTCAATTTCAAATTTCAACTAAATAAGCGTGTAAACCAATCGTAAAAGAAAGGCTTACACGCTTTCTTTTCCTTATAACCCTACCCAAGTCCTTAATTTAACGTGAATTCGATACAAGAATAGTTCATTCACCCATCATAATCCTTCTAAGCCGTTCATCATCCTCAGGAGTTGCATAGCCCTTGGAATGATAAAATGTATAGAGTTTGAGTATTTCATCAAGCGTAGCTTTATATTCCCTTTCTATCGTAGATAAATTCCTTTGACTCATATTTATACTTTCGGCCACAAATAGCCGGGTTAATCCGTTACGCTGACGAATTTCAAGTAACAACAAACCTGATTCTTTCTTTATCCAAAACAGGTGTTCTTTGATCTGATCTATAAGCATATCATTATCCATTCTATTTTTATCTTAAGTATATTCTTTAAATTCGTTTATATTGGGTTGAACACGGTTAGCGTATAACGGTGTGGAAATGAATATATTGCTCCCACCACCCCGCCCTTTGGGCACCCCTCCTACCGGGCAGGAGGGGAGTTTGGCTGCGCAGCCATGACAAATAGACCATGCGGCATCGTGAATCTGGCTCCGGCGCCTCGCCGGCTCTCCTCCTGCCCTAGAGGAGGAGTACCCCGAAGGGGGGAGGTGGTGGGAGCAATCAAAAAAACTACATAACCACGATTATAACATCCGCCTATACTCCCGCACCAGCGGAGAGAGAGTTCATAAATACTGTATTTTACCTTTAACTTTCAATTTTCAACTTTCAACTTTCAACTCTACACGTATCATCGGAGCAAACAAAGCCCCCAGTTCCTGTGGTGTATACAACGACCGCAGGAAAATAAAAACAGCATCGTAAGAATCAGTATAACAGCTCCCATCCATTGTATAGCCAAAAAAGCCGTTTAACACCTTCTCCAATTTAATACAAATAGGAAAGACCATTTTCTCCGGCTCATATACAAGCGCAACCTCTTTTAATTCTTCCATATAGGAAACATTTCCTTTAGCGCGAAGCACCGTACAATCCAATATGACAAATTTAGATTTATCAAATGCACTGCAACTGATCTCGCTTCCTGCCGGTAACATCATCATTTCTTTGGCATAAAGCAGATGTTTCCCTGCTACCTGGCTTTTAAGGAATATCTTACCTTCCAGCAGAAAGAACAGCCGGTAATGAGCCGCATGGGCTATATGTTCCACCCGTCCCCGTCCGAGCCGGTAACATTGTATACGACTACCTTCATTCATATGTATTCTGTATTTTATCCATACTNTAAAGTCTCCCTGACCACGCCTGGCTCGGGAGACTTCGCAACAAAACAAATTTAGTGGAGCATGATCGTGATATCACATCATGGAATAGTTCATGCTTAACACGACAACGACTAATTCTATGATACACATAGAAAAAGTTTCTTTTCGATGCTTCATCAGTGGTTCATTTACATTCAGCTCCTATACTCACACCTGAGAGTCTCTTCCAACTCCCTTTTCTCCAACCGTTCAATACCCATACCTTGAAGGTAGAGCACCGTGGAGCGGTTTGGCAGATGTACCTGAAAACTCCCTGCCGATGGATCAGTTCTTGGCTAAACTTCCATACCGGTATTCTATTGCCGGCCAGGACAGCTTAGCTAAGCCCATCATTTTAGATACAGCTTGGGTAGGCACACTCAGTCTCGGACACAGCGAACAACAAACCCACTCTGCCGATAGTTGTTGCTCTGGCCCGCCCCGCTCAAGCTCACGTGCATGGCGAGCCCGTACGTAGCGGAGCCCGATGAGCCCGACCAGAAGTACCCGAGGCTGCCTGTGCCGAGCAAAGCCCCATCGGTGACCCGGTAGCCGGAGACAGGGAAACGCTGATCCAAAAGCTGAATGTAACTGGGGATTTGATCCAGACCGTTGGCATTGGAAGCGGTGAAGGCAGCGAAAGTACCGTTGGGAGTACCATAATAACTAGCGTGTGCTGGGCTTTTACCAGCTGCCTCGAGGAATGTCTTTTGCTCAGCAGAGGTAGGCAAACGCCAACTACCAGCTACCCAACCCTTGGCGGAGATGTAACGACAGATATCACCCTTACCGGTAGAGGCATTGTAACCGGTATTGCTGTTGTAAGTAGCAAAGTCATCCTCAGTTTGCACGTCATTATTGAACGGAGCAGTGGTTTCATTGACATAAGGAATAGTAGTCCAAGATGTGATGGCAGTTGTATATTCATCTGGTTTATACAAAATCTGTGAACTGGAGAAGGTAGTACCCACAGGGCTGATAGCAACCAGGGAACCCCACTGGAAGAAAACACCTTGAGCCTGGGCATCTACGCTTAAGTCATTAGGGCCGGTAGAGAAGGTCAACTTTCCATCTTTCCAAACGATATTACTACCGCCGAATTCGGCGGGAACAACAGGCTGAACATTCAATGTAACGGCCACATCAGTGAATAATCCATCTTCATTTACAAAGTTCAAAGTGGCAGTTCCGGTAGAATTAGCAGCAACGGTGAATTTTATAGTAGTTGTACCTGACGTACCAGTTGTGGACTCTAAAGCTGTTTTAGAAGCAGTCGTAAGCACACCCGAAGCATCGGTTACAGAACCAATCTTCCAACTGGTATTACTCTGTACCGTAAAACTGTATTCTTTGCTGGTAGCTGAAGCGTATTTGCTCTTTACGTCTTTATAAATAAGCCCGTAATTCTTCTGCAACAATTTCACTGTAGCTTCATGACCGCTTTGGGTACGGAACGTAACCGTTGCTTCTTCATCGGTAGGCAAAGTACTATTACCATTGGATTTAACAGCCGTAGTGGTGATGGTGTATTGTCTGGAACCACCATTAAAGGTTTCACTTACCGGTTGCCCTTCCAGAGCGGAACATGTTTTGTTTACCGTTACGGTAACATTCTCTGTATTAGGCTCCCATACCACCCGCAGGGTTTGAGCACCGGCCAGGGTAGCGTCTTTCCGAGGGGTGAAGGTGAGCTGGTATCCCGAAGAGATTTCAGTATCGGCCAGATAGAGCTTAATGCCCGGCTGTACGCTGGATGCCGTACCCTGAGTAACAGTAATTGGTTTGCGGATACGTCCGGCTTCCAGATAAATCTTGGCCGAACGGGAAGCGCCGGTTTCGTTTGCTTCTAATTCGATATAGGTTTCGGTTATATTATCTTTATCGCCTGTGGCAGGAACCAGCTTCAACCAACCGGCGGTTTGGCTCTCGTTGGTAGCATCAACGTATTTCTCTACTTTCCAACCGGTGGTATAGTCGGTCCATACATTGAGTGTATTTTCGGCTGCCTTGCTTGTCACGGCTTCTTTGTTGAAGGTATATTCATCTTTATCCACTGCCAGGGTGTATTGTCCATCGGTGGTCAGGATATTCATCCCTACCCCGTTCCAGGTCAGTACGCTGGCTTCGATATTTACCGGACCGCTACGGAAGGCAATATCCGGGGTTTCGTAACCGGAGCCGGGTACTTTGGTGATGTTTATGGTGTAGTTGTGATTGCGAAGTACATCAAGAAAAGCCTGTGCTGATCCTGTGTCGGTAGAGAAATCTACGCGGTAATAGCTGGGTTCGCTATCGCTGTTGTAGGTACCGCCCACTACCAGACAAGTACGTTTAAGCAAGTCTTTGGCTTTGGTATGGTTATCGGTATGATTCTCAGCTTCCATAATATAAATCTCACGCACACACTGGTTGAGTGTCGTGTTGATGGCTGTGCCATTGTATAATAGTGGGCCTTCGGTCAAGGTTGAAGAAGTGGGCACCACCGGATAGGTTACTTTACCATCTGTCAGACCTGCGGCCGTGGTAGGAACT
>NZ_QVMI01000038.1:88225-88502 GCF_010500965.1 Bacteroides sp. 51
ATCTGTCAGACCTGCGGCCGTGGTAGGAACTACTGTGCCCTGGGTATTGTAGTTATATACATATACACTGGATAGCTTAAAGTTGGTTACGGCAGTAGGTACTACTACATCTACCCGTGCCACCATGCGCAGGAGGTTGATGTTCTTAATTTCGGTAGTTTCATTAATGGTCTTTGTGCCGATATCGCCCCACATCGGGAAAGGTTTGGAGCCGTCTACCGGCCATTTACCTTCTGCGGGTACGGCAGCGGTAAGCGCGGCCAATGCAGCAGCTTTG
>NZ_QVMI01000038.1:88522-88959 GCF_010500965.1 Bacteroides sp. 51
TTTGTTCTTACCCTCCAGGGTAGCAGCTTCTATGATACTACGGGCACCGGCCAATACCACCAGGTCGTATTCACCCCGGCGCAAGGTCACGGTAAAGGTTTTGGCATTTCCGGTTCCTGTGATCTGACTACCACTGCATCCGGCAGAGTACACATAGGTACCACTGTTCTTACCGAACACCAATACATCAATCTCAGTAACCGCGTTCTCTCCGTCTTCGGAGAGTGCACGGGTGTCAGGCACGGTGCGGGTATCAGGTACACTTTCACCGGGCAGCCGAAGGGAGAAGGTGACCAGGGCGTCGCCTTTTCCCGTTGGGGTGATTTCTTCTTCATGCCCTGTACACGCTACCAGCGTGAAGAGCAGTAGGAACGCCACTGCGGGCAGCAGCTTCACTAATCGTTTATATCCACTTAATTTCATGGGTTATCTGTTTT
>NZ_QVMI01000038.1:89068-89795 GCF_010500965.1 Bacteroides sp. 51
GAGCGAGGATCGCAGGTCGATAAGCACGTTGGTAAGCTGGCCTTTCTTAATGGCAATGGGCTGCCCGGTGTTATCCTGAGAGATGGTGGTGACCAATTCTGTGCCGTGGTAGATATCGATATGGATACCTTGTTCTTCGGGCAGCATATTGAAAGGTGGCGTGTAATATTCCTCCCGGGCTGCTCCAATTGTAAAGGAGCTGGTAGGCTGGTAGGCTACTTTATCTCCGGATAAATCGCCGTAGAAGTCGATCACCGAAGGGGTTTCACGCACCTGGATAGAGTAGTTGTGATCGGCAAAGCCTGCAAAGGCCGTGAGGCCGCGCACGGTGATGGTCAGGCTACCGGTTTCGCGGTAGATGGGGAGTTCGATAGTGGTATCGCTTTCACCATTTCCGTCCAGTGTAATCTCTCCGCGGAACAGGTCGTCGGGCGAAAGAGAATAAGCCATGGCCCGGGTAAGGGGCAACAAGCTTACCTGGTAATAGTCTTTATGGCGACCGGGTTCATAGCCGGTACAGTTCTCTCGTCCCCCGCCCAGGTTACCCCATCCTACGATGTGGAGGGATTTGCCCTTGGGGGCGTTTATGGTAACCGTTTGTCCTACGTGTGTATCTATCCGTTCGACAGAACAAAGCTCACTGTCGAAGACATACAATACTACTTCTGCCACGTCCTTGCGCGACAAGGGCTCTCCCGCGTGGTCGTATGGCCTGACCGTGAGGGTG
>NZ_QVMI01000038.1:89860-91599 GCF_010500965.1 Bacteroides sp. 51
GAACAAAGCTCACTGTCGAAGACATACAATACTACTTCTGCCACGTCCTTGCGCGACAAGGGCTCTCCCGCGTGGTCGTATGGCCTGACCGTGAGGGTGTGCGTGGTACCGCAATCGTCCAGGTCGTCTTTCAGGCAACCACTCAACGATATGGTCAGCACAAGCAAACTCATCAGAGCCGGAATTACATTTTTTATTCTCTTTACCGTCATAATTATTTGGTTTTAAAATCGTAGTGATATGCGTCCCACCCAAGGGGCGCATACCTCCGGCAAGGTGCCGGCGCCGGGTTGCGGCAAGGTGCCCGTTTAACTGAACACCTTACTCCTACGGCATATGGGGTGATTAAAACTCTTTGTTCAACACCACAGGGGTCCATTCAGGCGTAGTAACGGAAACTTCTACCGTACCGTTTACCACTGGGTCAGTTGGGTCGGTAGTTCCACCACCACCTTTGGTAGCGTCGCCTGTTAACCTGATATTGATGTTGTAGCTCTTGCCACGGGTAATAGAAGAAACCGAACCACTGCCTGATTTCCATTGCTCGTAAGAAGCCAGGTGAACAGGCCAGTAGAGGTTCTTGCCATCCTTATCTTCACCAGTAAGGGTAACGATCGTAGGCGAAGCGTTAGCTGTGGTTGCATCGTTCTCAAACACATAGTAATAATAGGTGGTTGACGGAGCAGCCAGGTTCAGGGCATCCAGAAAACGTGCGGCAGCCACGGTGTAGGTACCGGCCGTAGGCCAGAAAGACCAGGTTTCACCGCTGGGCTTGTCATAGCCGGTGTAGAACTTCTTACCACCGGTGTAAGCCGAAGGAATTAAAGAAGAACCGCTGGCGGGGAACAACAGGGATTCGCCACGGGCGTTCAATACGGCAATACTGTTCAATGTAAGCGAACCGGGTTCACCGTACTTGGTCATCGCGTTNTAGGCCAGAAAGACCAGGTTTCACCGCTGGGTTTGTCATAGCCGGTGTAGAACTTCTTACCGCCGGTGTAAGCCGAAGGAATTAAAGAAGAACCGCTGGCGGGGAACAACAGGGATTCGCCACGAGCGTTCAATACGGCAATACTGTTCAATGTAAGCGAACCGGGTTCACCGTACTTGGTCATTGCATTGTCTACTGTAACGGTAATACGTGCAGCAATAAATGTCAGGGTTACCGTAGCATTGGCTTTGTACTCGCCGTCACCGCTATTGGTAAAGCTCAGGGCACTGGCGGTAGCACCGGTAGCCCAACGGTTTGTGGCCGAAGACTGGGCACCTGTTCCGTTCAGGTCGGCTTTGTAAGCTTTCAGGGCAGCCAGTGTAGTGATGGAACTCAGGTCGCCTCCGTTGGCTACAATGTACACATGTTGGGCATTGGTGGTTACACCCAGGGCCTTATCGCCGGTCAGCGCTGTTCCATCGCTATTGTATTTGGTCCATGCTGTGTTGATGTCGCCGGTACTCTTATCGGTAATGAATACCGTATAGTTGCCTACCGCATCGGTGGGTACGGTGCCGGAGGCACGCGAGAGGGTGGGCGCATCCAGCTGGATGCTTAACATTGCTTTTTCACCTTCTACGGGGAAGGATGCGTCATTGTCATTGCTACAACTTGAAGTGCCAAAGGTCAGGGCGATGGTCGCCATTAGCATTGTGAATAGATTTTTCTTTTTCATGTTCATTAAAAAATTAATTTGAATAAATAACAGCCTCACCCCGACCCTCTCCAAAGGAGAGGGAGGACGGGA
>NZ_QVMI01000038.1:91675-92878 GCF_010500965.1 Bacteroides sp. 51
CTTGTTTCCTTCCGCCTGTGCCCGGGCGAAGCAGTCGGCTGCCCGCTTCATATCCTTTTCCAGGTAAGCCAGTATCCCGGCATTGTTCCACCAGGCGGCACTGCGCTGGTTTACCCGCGCCAGGTAACGGGCCGCCGAAGCGGCATCTTTGCGCGCCAGCGCGCTGGAGGCAGCATTCAGGTTCGCCACATCATCCCCGGGGAAGAGCCGCGCCGCGGTTTCAAAGACTTCGTTAAAGGCGGCGGTGCCCGGCTCATAAGTGTTTGCAATGAGGAACATCTCGTTTAGCGAGAGATTTCCCGGGTTACGTTTGAACACTTCTTTGCCTTTCTCTATGGTAAAAGGGGCAACCGTATAGTGCAACTGGTAATCTGTGCGGCGAAGCTGCGGGTAGATGTTTTCTAATAGGTAACGGTAGGCTGAGCCACCGTTCAGGGCTTTCAACCGTCCTTCCGCCGTGTCATAATCGGCTGCACCGGCACGGATAATTTCAAGCAGGGCATACTTATCCTGCATATAAGACTGGCTGACCAGTGTATCAAGCATCGCCCAATCCTCGCCCCGTCCGCTAACTGAAAATAGGTTTTCGGGGAAGCCGTACAGGGCTTTGATTTGCTTTTTCAGGGCGTCGGCACGTTTACCCGAGAGGGTAAGGTTAGACCCATAGCCGCCTTCGGGGGAAGCGTAGCCGGCTATCCGGATACCGGTGATGTTAGCATCAGGGTCTTTCCTTACCGTTTCAATCAGCGTATATATCTTTTGCAGTTCCGCAGCATTGTCTTTATACCCAGGTGTGATCTCTGAGCGGCCGGCGACAAAGTCCAGGTAAGCCTGTCCGGCTTCGTTGCGGTGTTTCACGGCTTCCGCCACAGGAGTGACGAAGCTGGCGGTAAACTGCGGCTCGTAAACGATTGTATGCGCCGGAGCAGGGGCAACAGGTATCTGTACCGGTGCGGCAGCAGCCGGTTTCTTTTTCCCACCAAAGGTATAGATCAGCGTAATGCCTGCTTTGGTGGGACCGAAATAGTTTTTATTTCCGCTACCCAGGCGATCACCACATGTACCACACGTGTATTTATCATAATCCAGGTGGGCATACCCCAATCCCAGAGTCGCCTCCATCCCCAGGTGGCGGGAGAAGTTCCAGCGGTAGCCATAGCTGGCACCGATTCCCGCACCCCAACCCTCGTAACGGCTGTCGGC
>NZ_QVMI01000039.1 GCF_010500965.1 Bacteroides sp. 51
CAAGAATAGCAATGCGTTGCTTGAGCCGTATGAGGGGAAACTCTCATGTACGGTTCTTAGAGGGGAAAGCCCCAGTAATGGGGCTGACCTACTCGACACCAAATTAATTTACGCCATCGGAGCCGTCGTCGGCCTCATCGGAGGTGTAAAGGTGTATTCCAAGTTCTCATCTGGTGACCCGGATACCTCGAAAACGGCCGCCAGCTGGTTCGGTGCCTGTATCTTCCTCATTGTAGCGGCAACCATTCTTCGTTCATTCTTCCTCTAAACCTATGGCAGAATATTCAATTAACAAAGGGATTGGACGTAGCGCCGAATTTAAGGGGCTCAAAAGCCAGTATCTCTTCATTTTCGCCGGAGGGTTACTCGGTTTGTTTGTCCTCTTCGTGGTGATGTATATGATAGGTATCAGCCAAACCATCTGTCTTCTGTTCGGTATAGCCTCGGCTTCGGTTCTTATCTGGGGGACATTCCATCTGAATGAAAAGTACGGGGAGTATGGTCTACTAAAATTGCAGGCTTCTCTGAACCATCCCCGTTTTATCATCAACCGCAAACAAATCCCTTCATTATTCACCCGTAACATAAAAAGGAGGAAAGAATGAGGAATGTGTTAAAAGCCGCAACGCTGGAAAGTAAGTTTCCCTTGCTCGCTGTGGAGCATGACTGTATCATCTCGAAAGATGCAGATATCACCGTAGCTTACCGGGTAGAACTTCCCGAACTCTTTACAGTTACCTCAGCTGAATACGAAGCTATTCACAGCGCTTGGCTCAAAGCCATCAAAGTATTGCCTAACTATTCTATTGTCCACAAGCAGGATTGGTTTATCGAAGAAAGTTATACACCGGATATTCAGAAAGACGAAATGAGTTTTCTCTCCCGCTCATTTGAACGTCATTTCAATGAGCGTCCTTTTCTGAATCATACATGTTACCTCTTTCTGACGAAAACCACGAAAGAACGTAGTCGCAGCCAAAGTAATTTTAATGCGCTCACGCGCGGGTTTATTATCCCTAAAGAGGTACAGGATAAGGATACGGCGGTGAAGTTCCTTGAAAGTTGCGAGCAATTCGAGCGAATTATCAATGATAGCGGTTTCATTACGATTACCCGTTTAGGTAATGACGAAATCGTAGGAACGGAAAACCAGGCGGGTATTATCGAGAAATACTTTTCACTTAGCCAGGAAGATACCACCTGCCTGCAGGACATGGAACTCTCTCCCGGAGAAATGAAAGTTGGTGATAAATATCTGTGTCTGCATACCCTTTCCGATCCGGAAGATTTGCCGACATCGGTCAAGTCGGATATTCGTTATGAGCGTTTGTCCACTGACCGGAGTGATTGCAGGCTATGTTTTGCAGCGCCAGTTGGAGTGCTACTTACCTGTAATCATGTGTACAATCAGTTCCTGTTCATTGATGACAGTGCGGAGAATCTGAAAAAGTTTGAGAAACAGGCCCGCAATATGCATTCGTTGTCAAGGTATAGCCGTAGTAACCAGATTAACAAGCAGTGGATTGAGGAATACCTGAACGAAGCCCATTCACTGGGACTGACCTCTATTCGTGGCCATTGCAATATCATTGCCTGGTCGGAGGATAAGGAGGAACTAAAGCGGATAAAGAATGATGTCGGAAGTCAACTTGCACTCATGGAGTGCAAGCCACGGCACAACACCGTGGATACGCCAACCTTATTCTGGGCAGGCATCCCCGGAAATGAAGCTGACTTTCCCGCAGAGGAGAGTTTCTATACCTTCATCGAACAGGCATTATGTTTTTTCGTGGAAGAGACGAATTATAAAAGTTCCGTTTCTCCTTTCGGGATCAAGATGGTTGACCGATTGACGGGTAAACCGCTGCATCTGGATATATCTGATTTACCAATGAAGCGAGGTATAATTACAAACAGGAATCGGTTTATCCTTGGGCCAAGCGGAAGCGGAAAATCCTTCTTCACTAACCACATGATGAGGCAGTATTATGAACAAAACACTCATGTCCTCATTGTCGATACAGGTAATTCGTATCAAGGATTATGTAATCTGATTCATGCCAAGACAAATGGTGAAGACGGCATCTACATTACTTACGAGGAAAATAATCCGATAAGCTTCAATCCCTTTTATACCGAAGATGGCTTATTCGACATTGAGAAAAAAGAGTCAATCAAGACACTCATTTTAACGCTTTGGAAACGAGATGATGAGCCTCCCTCGCGGGCTGAAGAAGTCGCTTTGTCTAATGCAGTGAACTTGTATCTGGATAGGATAAGGAATGACAAAACAGTGATTCCCTGTTTCAATACCTTTTACGAGTTTATCGAAGGTGATTACCAGAAGATACTGGAAAACAAAAGGACTCGTGAAAAGGATTTTGATGTACATAATTTCCTGAATGTACTGGAGCCATATTATCATGGAGGTGAATACGATTTCCTGTTAAACTCGGACAAGCAGCTTGACCTGTTGAATAAGCGCTTTATCGTATTCGAATTGGACAATCTGAAGGATAACAAAGTTCTTTTTCCCATTGTCACCATTATCATCATGGAAACATTCATTTCCAAAATGCGCCGCTTGAAAGGTATCCGAAAAGTCATCCTTCTGGAAGAGGCCTGGAAAGCCATCAGTAAGGAGGGTATGGCAGAATACCTAAAGTATTTGTTCAAAACTGTCAGGAAATTTTTCGGTGAGGCAATAGTAGTTACACAGGAAGTGGAAGATATTATTTCTTCTCCCGTGGTGAAAGAAACAATCATAAACAATGCCGATTGCAAAATCCTGTTGGACCAACGGAAGTATATCAATAAATTCGATTCCATACAAACGCTTTTAGGTCTTACTGAAAAAGAACGGGCGCAGATACTGTCCATCAATATGGCGAACAATCCGTCAAGGCGATATAAAGAAGTTTGGATTGGACTTGGGGGCACACAGTCAGCAGTCTATGCCACAGAGGTATCACTCGAAGAGTATTATTGTTACACCACAGAAGAAACCGAAAAACTGGAACTGTTCCGCCTAACTGAAAAGCTCGGAGGTAACATAGAACTAGCTATCAAACAACTGGCCGAAAGTAAGCGGTCGGAGTAATCAAACGAATTTATTAATCATTAAAATGTAAACAGTATGAAAAGTAAGATTTTCATGTTGTGCCTGGGAGCTATTTTCTGTATCAATCAGAAATCTCATGCACAATGGGTCGTAACAGACCCTGGTAATTTAGCACAGGGTATTATCAATGCCACCAAGAACATTGTACAAACCTCTACAACGGCCTCGAATATGGTCAAGAATTTTCAGGAAACTGTCAAAATTTACAACCAAGGGAAGGAATACTATGACGCGTTGAAAAAAGTAAAAGGACTGGTGCGTGATGCCCGTAAAGTACAGCAGACCATCCTGATGATGGGGGATATTACAGATATCTACGTAAACAGTTTCCAGAAAATGTTATCAGACCCTTATTTCTCTGCGGATGAACTAAGTGCCATCGCTGTCGGATATACCATTCTTCTGGAAGAATCCTCTTTTATAATCACTGATCTGAAATCCATTGTGAATGATTCCGGTCTTTCCATGACCGACAAGGAGAGGATGGACATCATTAGCCTTTGCTACGACAAAGTTTATGAGTACCGTGGATTGGTGCAATATTACACCAACAAGAATATTGGCGTATCCTACCTACGCGCTAAGAAGAAGCAGAATCAGGACAGAATATTGGCATTGTACGGAAACCCCAGTGAACGTTACTGGTAATCATCATTTAAAAATCATAGATAACGTATGACATTACTAGTAATAGATTTTCAGAACCTGCACCAAATCCTGCAAAACCTGTATGTGGAGATGATGCCGTTGTGCAGCAACATGACGGGAGTGGCAAAGGGCATAGCGGGGCTTGGTGCTCTGTTTTATGTCGCTTACCGTGTCTGGCAACAACTCTCACGGGCTGAACCCATTGATGTGTTTCCTCTTTTGAGACCATTTGTAGTTGGTTTCTGTATCATGTTTTTCCCAACCGTAGTACTTGGAACGATCAACAGCGTTATGTCTCCCATAGTAAAGGGAGCCAATAATATGGTTCAATCCCAGACGCTGGATATGGATGAGCATCGTAAGCTACGGGATAAGTTGGAAATTGAGGCTTACAAGCGGAATCCGGAAAAGGCTTATTTGGTAGATAAGGAAGAGTTTGATAAGAAACTGGAAAAGCTGGGTGCATTCGATGCTCTGGATAAATGCGGAATGTATTTGGACCGTGCGGCATTCAATGCCAAAAAAGCCATTCAAGAATGGTTTCAGGAACTGCTGGAACTTTTGTTTCAAGCTGCCTCATTGGTTATTGATACGATACGTACCTTTTTCCTGATCGTGCTTGCCATTCTCGGCCCCATAGCCTTCGCGATTTCGGTCTGGGACGGTTTCCAGGCCAGCCTGACACAGTGGATTACAAGATATCTCAGTGTTTACCTGTGGCTTCCCGTTTCAGATTTGTTTAGCAGCGTCCTTGCCAAGATTCAGGTATTGATGCTCAAGCAGGATATAGAGATGTTGTCTGACCAGAGCTATATCCCCGATGGTTCGAATCCGGTCTATATCATCTTTATGCTGATCGGTATCGTAGGCTATTTTACCATCCCGACAGTTGCGAATTGGATTGTTGCTGCAGGGGGAATGGGTAACTACGGAAAGAATGTAAACCAAGCTTCCACCAAAGCCGGCTCTGTTGCAGCAGGTGCTGCGGGATCTGCCATGGGTAATATCGCTGGTCGCCTTTTGAAACGATAAATTAAATGTATAACAATGGAATTCAAATCATTAAAAAATATCGAGTCAAGTTTTAAGCAACTTAGGTTATTCAGCATCATTTTTCTTTGCCTGTGTGCGACGATGATGGGTTACTCCGTCTGGAAAGCATATAATTTCGCCGAAGCACAACGGCAAAAGATCTACATACTGGATGAAGGCAAATCCCTGATGTTGGCTTTATCCCAGGATTTAAGCCAGAACCGTCCGGTAGAGGCTAAAGAGCATATTAAAAGGTTCCATGAACTCTTTTACACCTTATCCCCGGATAAGAGTGCCATTGAAGGGAATATCAAAAGGGCTTTGTTCCTTTCTGACCGTACCGCTTTCAATCATTACCGTGACTTGTCGGAAAAAGGATATTATAACAGGATCATTTCCGGTAATATCAATCAGCGCATAGAGATTGACAGCGTGACATGCAACTTTGATGTGTATCCTTATGATGTCATGACCTACGGAAGGCAATACATCATCCGGGAGAAGAATATCACCGAGCGGAGTCTTATCACAGTTTCAAAGCTGCAAAATTCCGTCCGCAGCGATAATAACCCTCACGGATTTATTCTGGAAGGATTTACTGTATTGGAAAATAGGGATATCAGAGTACTTGATCGGTAAAACAAATAACAAATAATCATGAGAAATTTAATAAGGAAAACTAAAGATTGGATCGAAGACAGGCTTAGGCGCATTTGTGCGCCAATGAGTCCTGACACACGCATTCTGGTAATTGTGATATTGGTGGCTGTCTTTGCCATTACGAATTTCTATGTTGTATTCCGGGCGATCTATAACATCGGCCGGGAGGATAATAAATGGGAACTGATTGATTCTGAAATCAGAGTACCAGAAATTGAGATGGGGCATGATGAAACCGATGAAGAACCGGAAGAACTTCAAAGAGAGATGGAAAAGTTTTTTTACGAACATTTTAATTCAGAACAAAATGACACAACAGCAAATGAATAATACCGCGCAAAAGCAGAAACTAAAAAAATATCTGGTCTTTGTAGTTATGTTTCTAGCTTTCGGAGGTTGTATATGGTTGATTTTCGCACCTTCTCAAAAAGATAAAGAATCCCAGGAACAGAGCGCCGGCTTTAATGCCGACATTCCCGACCCCAAAGACGCAGGAATGATTGATGACAAGAAAACCGCATATGAACAGGAACAATTGCGGCAAAAGCAGGAAGAAAAGATGCGTTCGCTCCAGGACTATTCGTTTATGTTGGATTCACCGGATAAAAATCAGGATGATCATCAGGGGCAGGTAACAATAAATCCTATACATACGGAACCGGAGAAATCTTATACCGGTCAGTCCTATGGCTCGGGTAGTTATACAGGTTATTCCAATCGTAAGGGAAATTCGTTCGAATCTTCTAATGCGGCTTATATGGACATTAACCGAACGCTCGGGAGTTTTTATGAAGACCCCAAAGAGGACTCCGAAGTAGAACTATTGAGAGAGGAACTTGAACTGTTGAAAATAGCTATGGCAGAACAGCAAGAGGTTTCAACATCTGTTGATGACCAACTGGCTCTTTTGGAGAAGTCTTACGAACTGGCGGCAAAGTATATGCCCGGCAACCAGGGGGAAACAGGAACGACCCAAAAAAGTGATGTAGAGAATAGCGCATCCGGAAAGAAAACAGAAGTTGTCCCGGTTTCACAGGTGAAGAAGCAGGTAGTGTCCTTACTTCAGCAACCCATGAGTGATCTGGAGTTTGTAAGGCAGTTCAGCCAGCCAAGGAATATGGAATTCAATACTGTGGGTGCGGAAGAAGTATCCGGTGAGAAAAACACCATAAATGCGGTAGTGCATGATGACCAGACCTTGATAAATGGGCAAAGTGTAAAATTGAGAATGACCGAAGCGATGCGAGCGGGAAGATATATTATTCCTAAAAATACGATTCTTACTGGGACCAGTAAGATTTCAGGAGAAAGACTGGAGATACTTATTTCTTCTATTGAATACGAAGGGAATATCATTCCGGTCAGTTTACAGGCGTATGATTCGGACGGGCAACATGGTATCTATATTCCCGGCTCAATGGAAATGAATGCCATAAAGGAAATCGCTGGTAATATGGGTCAAAATATGGGTAGTTCCATCACCATTACACAGCAAGGCCAAAGCGCGGGCGAACAACTCCTCACAGACCTCGGCCGGGGGGCTATCCAAGGTACATCACAGTACATTTCAAAAAAAGCACGGGAGATAAAAGTAATGCTGAAGGCAGGTTACCGGATATTCCTTCTCCCAAGTGACAATAAATAATCATCAATTAATCATTTAATATATTTCAGACATGAAAAAGTCAATTATTCTTTTTGTTATGGCAATTATGGTGCTTACGGTTTATGCCCAAAGCTCCGATGTGGAAGTAACCGCTGATGAGATTCAGGAAGCGATGTTACCTAAACCTTCTTTTGGAGATTACTTCGAGGGTTATACGAAGAAGATAACCTATGACCGAATGATTCCTCCTTATGGGCTGGAGGTAACTTTTGAGAAGACTGTGCATATTATATTTCCCTCGGAAATCTCGTATGTCGATCTGGGTTCAAGCAATATTCTCGCTAGGAAAGCAACCGGTTCGGAGAATGTAATCCGTGTAAAAGCGGCAGTCCGGGGTTTTGAAACTGAAACGAATATGGCAGTTATTACCTGTGATGGTAGCTTTTATACTTTTAATATAAAATATGTGGATGAGCCTCAGAAGTTGAATGTGGAGATGCGCGATTTTATGCACGATGGTGAGGCGGTAAACCGCCCGAACAATGCACTTGAAATCTACCTGAAGGAACTCGGTAACGAATCTCCGAAGCTGGTTAACCTGATAAACCACTCCATTTACAAGAATAATAAAAGGCATGTAAAGCATATCGGCTCCAAACGGTTCGGCATTCAGTATCTGTTAAAGGGAGTTTACACCCATAACGGATTACTGTATTTACATACCCAGGTGAAGAATGACTCTAATGTACCTTTTGATATTGATTTTATCCGCATGAAAATCGTAGATAAGAAAGTTGCCAAGCGTACAGCTATTCAGGAAACGGTTATTTATCCCATCCGTGCATACAATTATCTAACAATGGTAAGAGGTAATAAAACCGAGCGAAGTGTATTTGTGATAGATAAGATAACGATTCCTGATGGAAAACAAATGGTTATTGAACTTTTCGAAAAGAATGGAGGAAGACACCAGCAATTTATTGTAGAGAACTCCGATTTAACACGTGCCCGTGTAATCAATGAATTAAAAGTGAAGTAAAATGAACAGGATAAAAAAGTATCTTTTAGTCATGGCTGTTTCCATTATATATATTGGAACGGCAAGCGCACAACGGTATCTTCCCGGACAGCGAGGATTGGAATTTACCGGAGGTTTTGTAAATGGGTTCAAGATTTCCAAAGAGGACGGCCAAGCCTTCTATGGGAATGTCAGCATGAGTACCTATACAAAAAAAGGGAACCGCTGGGTGTTTGGAACTGAATATATGCAAAAACAATTTGAGTATCGGGATGTGTACCTTCCGGTGGCGCAGATAACAGTCGAAGGCGGGCATTACTTCAAGTTTCTCTCCGATGGAAGTAAGACGTTGTTTTTCTCTATTGGGGGCAGCGCCATTACTGGATATGAAACGTTGAACTGGGGCAAACGCTTGCTCTATGATGGCGCGATGCTGGAAGATAAGGATAGCTTTATTTATGGTGGAGCTATTTCCTTTGAGATAGAGACATACCTGTCGGATAGGTTTGTATTTCTGGTTCGCGCCCGTGAGAGAATCATATTCGGCTCTGCGATTAATCGCTTCCATTTTCAGGTAGGTGCCGGTATCAAAGTAATAATCAATTAAAAATACGTAACAATGAGAAAATTTTTGGGATATACTTTATGCACGCTATCACTTCTGGTGATAGCATGTGCCTGTAGCGATAATCTGGACATTAAGCGTGATTATGAATTCGAGGTTCATCACCTCCCTGTTCAGAACAAAATCAAAAAAGGAGAAACCGCAGAGATAAGGCTTCAACTTCTAAGAGAAGGGCGTTGGGATGACGAGAAATACCACATGAGGTACTTCCAACCACAAGGGAAAGGTGAACTCCGAACCGAAGACGGGATGGTTTTTCTACCCAATGATCTGTATGAGATACCTAAAGAAACATTTCGCTTGTACTACACTTCCAAATCCGAGGATCAGCAAGTCATTGATTTGTATTTCTTATCGGATAGTGGGCAGATGGTAACGCTCTCTTTCAGTTTCAACAATGAAAATGATAATGGGGAAGAAATCGAAGAAGCTAAAGAGTAAATGTCATCGAAAGTTGTAAGACGACCATTGCTTTGAGCTATCAGCATCAATGGGAATGCCCGCAAGCGGGTGTTTCCATTGTATTTACCTCTCAATATTTAAAACCATAAAGAATAATATGAAATTTCTCACCTCATATCTGCAACCGGGAGAAACTGTTATGTACCGGGCAAGAATACATTTGTTTATTTTTGCACAGCCTCTCATTATCCTTATTTTAGGATATTATTTCTGGCACTCATCCGCCGGATTGAACCACTATCTTGGATTAACGTTGTTGTTCCTCGGACTAGTATCTTTAATTCAAAGGCTTTGTATAAAACTGGGTTCTATATTTGCCGTCACAAATTTAAGGCTGATATTTAAGACCGGAATCATTGGACGTAAAACCCGTGACCTGATATTGCTTAAAATAGAAGGCTTATGGATTACCCAATCCATAATAGGGCGCATCTGCAACTATGGCACTATTGTTGTTTCTACCGGCGGAGTAACAAATACCTATACGTATGTTGCCAGTCCCATGAGATTCAAAAGGGAAGTGGACATCTGCATTGAGGGTAGATATAACAGAGAAGCTTAAGCAGAAATAGTTATTTCAATGGAAGATGAGATGGACCATTAAGGAATCGACTAATAATTACTGTTTAATGGAAAGGTGTTCCTCCACTGCATGTTGAATATTCTGGTAAAGTAGATTATAATTATCTTCTTTCTTTTTCAGCTTCTCCCGGTATTTAATCAGTTCTTCGTCGATGTTCTCATCAAAGAATAGGTTATTTTGTCTTTGCCAAATGAGGTATTCCTGCTCCCGCTTTTTGGCAATGGTAATTTGCGCTTTGGATGCGGCCAGTTTTGAAAGACAGGAATTAAAATCAGTTTTTAGTCCGGTTCTTTTGTCATAATAAGAATGGTAAAGTTGAACCGTTTCCCGTGGATGTAAGCATTGGCATCGTGCCTGCCGCCAACGGACTACCCAACGATATTTTTCGTATAAATCTCGTGGTAGGTCATACTGATAAAGGACTACCCGCCGGTAGTCCTTTGACTGATATTCGATAGATAGAATTACCCACTTCTCAATACCGAGTTCCTTTTCTGCTCTTGCCAAGGCTTTGGCGTCTTCCAACCAACCACTGATATCTTCTTGCCTATGTTTTTTCATGCCGGTATCTTTTTGTATTTAGCTTTTGTAGAAGGATTATATTCAATAAGGGATTGAACAAGTGTGAAGAAGCCTGAGATATCGAATCGTTCATCCGATAATCCGTTCTTCCATTTGTCAAATCTCGTACAGACAAGGGCTTCATAGATGATCTTCTCCTTTTTTCCCTTCTCCCATTTGCCTTTGATTATCTTAATGTAGATTCCATTGGTATGACCGCTCCAATCAAACCATGCAGTAAAATACCCCCGTGAATTGAGGGTATAGAGTTTCTCTAGCAATTGGTAGATTAACCTTAAATCATTTGTTTTATTATGTTGCATAATCTGCTTCTTTTAACTGATTACGATTTTGTAGATCAGTCTGTTCCTCCTTATTCATTAGAATAAACGTACATTCGATTTGACTGTCGCCAGTATCTTCAACACCTACGAGTGAAGCCAATTTGTTATCACGGATGAATGTATTAGCTTCCTGTATTTCCTCATCACTATAACCATCACCGCCATCGGCATTGAACAAGCTGATGAACAGGAATGCCTTCCAACGAGGGAATGTATATTTCTTTGTTCTTATCTTTTTCATGATTATTCTGAATCTTGAAGTTCTTCGTTTATCCGTTTGTATTCCCAATATTGTTCTCCTTCATAAAAGTTAAATTCGGGATAGGTGCAGAATCCTGACGTTCCGGTTTTTCCGGTACGTTTCCCAAAATAGTTCACTTCCAGCCAGTCCAAGATATCTTCCTCGTTGTTGTTCGTATCAATGAACTGGCATCCTGCACTGCGTGTACACTCTGGCAGATTAACTGTCACATCTGTATATTCTTCCAAGGAATTATCCTCAAAATGCAGTAATAGAAAAGCAATAGGTGATCCTAATCCACATTCATACATGCTGATATATGGGAAAACTCATTCTTCCTTATAGCGGAGCAGCCTAAACTCTCTACCTTGAATTGTAACTGTTTTAGTTTCCATAATTCTAGTATTTTGATTATGTATGAATCTGCCAACCTTTCGTATGATCGAATGTAACTGCAAAAGATTCATCTGGTGTACCATGATAGAGTACGCCACCATTCATCACCCGTCTGCCCGTATTATCGTTTATCACAAAATAGAATGATAAGGGAGAGAAGTCATAGCAAAGTGTCACTTCCCAGTCCTGGTTCTCTTCCCATTGCTTGAGCCTGTCCAAACAATTTTGCAATGTTTTGTCATTCGTCTTTTCGGCATAAGCCATTGCTTCATTATACCTTTCTTCGCATTTAATTATCATGATGTTTTTATTTGAATTATTATAAAAGAAAAGAGAGCCTTTCGGCTCTCTCCATTTTTGGTTATTAGGATACTAATACTGCATCCACATCTATAATCTCTTTATCTTTAAACTGGCAGAAATCATCAAGCGTTGATACAAATGCAACATTTTGATGTACCAGAGATGGGATTGAAGTCTTTTCCGGCTTATAATATTCTGTAGCTATATTATACATATCCCATGCCGAAATGGTATCACATCCTTTCATCTTTTTAAGCACATCTTCTGTAAACGCTGAAATCTGTGATTGATTGAGTGGATAGTTTTCTACTCGTGCCGAAAGTGCTTCATCTGAACTATCATGGGCTACACGCAATGCTGTAAGCAAACCGATATAGGTATATACTTCCTGCTGATTAATGCTCGTGTTTTTCAAACGTTTTATCCGCTCACGGTCTTCGGTCATCTGTGTTTCGAATTGGCTTAACCACTCATCTACCGTACCAAATAACTGTTCCGTACTAACCTTATTTTTCCCATAATTCGAGACTATACGTTCGGCACTCAGGATACATTGATTATGGCAGGCCTTTACACATGGGCCGATTGCCGCCTGGATACCGTCCTGATGATAAGTTAACACAATGGTAGTCGTAAGCTCGTCAGTTTCATAATCATTGATTCGGATAGTAGTAAATATCCTTCTGAGAATATGAGCCATTACTGATTTTTCACCATGAGCAATTTCTTCTCTCTTCAAGACGGTAACTCCCGGAAGATGCTTACTGTTGTTATGCGCCGCAAATATTTCTTCGACATCAAAATTAAGGTTGTACTTATTACAGATGCTAATTATATTTTCAATGGCTTGAAAATGATAGAGTCCGCGAAGAGGATTACCTTCATAATCATCTTCCATGTGAGTACGTTTCAATGTTGACAGATCCATGATCTCTACTTTGTTTGTTTGGAAATCGAATGTTTCCTTTTTTGTCATTAACTCGTTCATAATTGTAGTTTTTAAGATTGATAAAAAATGAATTGCATATATTTGAGATTTAAAATTTTCCTTTCTTTATTTGCTTTACAGCTACAATTTTCTTTTCCGGATGGGTGTCGAAATTCCAATCGACATCTTCGTCATTAAGTGTAGTATGGATATTTCCACCCATTACCAATCCGCAATCCTGTTCAATGTTTTTACGTGCTTCTTCGCAGTTTTCTGCGTTCACTCTGAATACTCCTTCAAAGATGAACTTTGTTTTTATTTCATACTGTTTCATACTGTTTGATGTATTTGGGGTTAGTGACTTATTATATTGGCTTTGCGCCGGTCTTTGCATACTAATGTTACAAATGGAAGTTCAATAATCTTATGTTCGAAGCACATATTGGAACCATAACTGGTCCGTTGCCATAAGCTGAATGTATAGTCTCCGAATGACCATAGGAAATAAGCGGATAATCCGCCTGACTGGTCTCTCTGTAATAATTTCCTGTTTAATTCCACGATATTATCCGATAAAATGATCAGATTCACGATATCCGCGAATGCATTAACCGCACTTTGGCTTGTATGATAAACAGGACCTAAAAATTCTATTTGCATGGCTGTAATTATTAATCATAGTTATCATTAAAGACTTCAACCGGATATCGTTCTGAATCAAAGAAATTACTGGTAATACTTTGGTAAACAAAAGCATCATCAGGTATATCCATTGCTTCGCTTTCAAATTCAGGATAGGATGTATGATTATCCTGATAATGTGCAACAAGAAAATGCGGGTCATCTGTAGCTATATTATGGCTGTGGTAGTTACACCATGCCACAAAATGTTCTACGTCCGATTCATCCAGCCTTTCCAGAGCATCCCTTATTTCAAAGAAATTCGGGCAGAACCATTCTTTGTTTATCAGGCTATCCGGAATATTCTCCCATACCGGATACCGGAATACAGGATTATTCTCATCGGGAAAATAAGAATAACAAGCGTTATAGAATTCCCCCGTATCCCCATAATCTGACAACCGAAACCAATCGCCCATATGGGTGTCATCATCTATTTCTTTTTGAGTAGTTACCACTACTTCTGCATCGGATAAGTTCATAATTTCATCTTATTTATTTTTTAATTATTAAGAATGTGGAAGCCGTAGATTTCAGTCCACAGGCTTTAAAGGTGCGTGTTTAGACGGTGCAAGGTTTTTCAGAAAAATACCGGAGCAAAGCGAGGATGATTTTTTTGAAAACCGCTTTAGCGGCCCCAACCTTGCACCGGCGTTAAAAACACGAAACCACCTTTGCCTGTGGGACTGAAATTTACGGTCTTTTACATCCGGCCCCCGATCTATATTTCAGGTAATCAGATTATTCCTTATCTTTGGAAAAAGAATAGAAACGTGAAAATGGAATAAGTTATGAGCGAACAGCCGGATAAAATAATAACTATTGATCAGTACATTGCCGGATTTCCGCAAGAACAACAGGAGATTATGCAGCAGGTACGGCGTACAATACTTAATGTAGCGCCTCAAGCCGTAGAAACGATCAGTTGGGGAATGCCAACGTTTAAGATGAAGAAAATCCTTGTACAGTTTGCAGGTCATACCCGTCATATCGGGTTTTATCCGTGGCCGGAAACGATTGAGGCTTTTGCAGATCGGCTGTCTGATTATAAGACGAGTAAAGGAGGGATTCAATTTCCGTATGATAAGCCGGTTCCTTTTGAATTGATTGCGGAGATGGTACGGTTTCGGTTGAATGTGCTTGGGTAATCGCTTTCGTTGTGGATTTGAACCTTACTTCCGACAATCAAAAATTTATTCATACTATGGGTTAACGAAAAAAAGTCGCTTAATTAAAGAACTGATGAAGAAAGATAAAAACACGAAAGAAAATTCAGCCCTTCCTTCCCAGAGAGTGGCCGTGTTGATTGACGGAGATAATGCATCTTCCGCTAAATTGCAAGACGTTACAGAACTGGCCGGACGCTATGGAGAGGTAATCATTAGAAGAATTTATGGCGACTGGAGTAAAACGAGTTTATCTTCTTGGAAAGAACCCGCAAGGGAATTCTCCTATCGTTTGGTAGAAGCGTTACCCTATGTGAAAGGGAAAAATACAACCGATATAACGCTTGTTATCGAAGCAATGGATTTATTGAATTCAGGTGATATAGATGCGTTCTGCATCGTTTCCAGCGATAGTGATTATGCTCCATTGGCTATACGTATCCGGGAGGAGGGATTAATTGTAATAGGATATGGAGAAAGTAAAACTCCTGCTGCTTTTGTCAATTCATGTAAAAGGTTCGTATTTTCAGATCAGATAGTACAGACAAATATCAAACCAGAGAAGGGGGAAACCCCTGATACTTTACTTAAAAAAGAAGCCGATCTGTTTGATAAGGCATACGAATTGGCTATTGATGGTAAAGAGGAAGTAACACTTTCACAGATAGGCATGGCTATGAAAAAGATTAAGCCGAAATTTAAGCCAAGGCGTTATGCCTGCAAAACATTAGGTGCGATCTATGAAAAACTGGATGGATACGATGTTGTACAAACGGGGGTGAAAGGTATATACAATGTTGTCCGGAAAAAAGTGGTAGACTCACAATAATAAAAATCATTCCGAGACTCTATCATAAAACTTTATTTGTTCATGCAAGCTTTCTAATCAACAATTCAGGGTTGTAAATGATAGTTTTATTCTTAAATTTGAAACAATATAAAATCAGATCTCCCTACATGAGATGCATACCATGAAAAAGACTATCCTCACCCTTTGCACCCTGATAGCCACCATAACCCTATCCGGGCAATCCCCATATTCTCTCCGGATGACTTTCTACGGTGGCAATCTCTCCGTATCTCCTTCCGAAGAAATTTGGGTAACCACCAAATCCGGCTACTTGCTGCATGCGGAAAGTCTTGATTCTTTATGGCATTTCGGATCTTTTGGAAATAAAGTAGATTACCCATACGGCGGCAAAGGCACTTTCGAGCGCGTCACACCTTTCAATAACGATACCCTGATGATATCCGGATTTATCCATGGTGACCCTTCCGAAACCGACTTTGTCTGGTGGACAGGCAACAAAGGCAGAACCTGGGAGAAAATAAAATTTGGAACTTCAAGCTGGGCAGACGCTTTCTACCACCTGCCCAACGGAAAAGCATGGATGAGCGGTTCGTCTCAACTCATTTATTACACAGAAGACTTCGGGAGAACATGGCAGCCATTCGACAAAATAGAGAAAGAAGGAAACCTGCGCTTTATGACAATCTGCTTTGACAAGGACGAAACGACCGGACTCTTTGGCTCTACATGGAATGTTATCTACAAAACAACGGATAACTGCCGGACATGGGAGAAATTACCCACGCCCTATTCGCAGGATAAATATAAATGGAAATATGAAGGACATTCAAATATCCGCCCCGAGATTGATAAATTAAGAATAATAGGTAATTATTATATTGTAAGTCAGCATCAACGGATATTCGTCACCCGGAAAGACTCAATTGACTGGGAACAACTACCTTCTGTAATAGATTTTGAAGTGACAGTTAATGGAAAAATCTACCTCTTGCACAAAGATGATACCGTGGAATTGCTTGATTCCAGTCTCACCTCCTTATGGAAATCAACTGAAAGTTTGCCGGAAGGCATTTCATCCATCACCACCCAAAACGAAACACTTTTTTTTCTTACCCGCCACTCTGTAGGAAAAATAAATCCCAAAACTTACCTTGTAAAAGAAGCATTTACAGATGAATTGCCTATTGTCGAACCTTTCCTAAAAGCTATTTTCAGGGGACAACAATATGGATTTGCTGATAGGGATATTCTGGAATATGATAAATCTACAAGCAAATGGAAGCGATCCTTTTCAGCCGATTTCGCCATTGGCAATGCTACTGTTTACAAAGGCACTATAATTGTAACCAACGATGATTTAACGAAACACTTCACTCTTGATGTTGAAAAAAAGCAATTACAGCCCTTCATTCTCCCCGATAAGTTGTTTGCTACAGATGCTCCTATAAAAGAATTTCGCATAGAGCTGGGCAGCGACGGTTGTTTTCATCACGAATCTTCGGGAAGAACCTACGTTAGAAAAGGAACTGTTTTCAAATCCGACCCCAAAAAAGATACGACAGGCGACAAAAATGAAATGCCGGTCAGCATTGATGTCGGTCTGGTGGAACATTTGGTGCATGCCCTCGACCGTCTGAAGTATCACCGTCTGTCACTTGCCGATCTTGAAATATCAGCGGAGGATATTCTTAACTATCAGAAGTTTATTGACGAAGAATCACTTTCTACAGAAGAGAAATCACCCTATTTCCTATCAGAAGAAGTTGCACTCTATACGTTTGATGAGAATACGGATTTCAGTATCTACAAAGACATTGTACCCTTGCTTGATAAAGTTACGGACGATATTATGGAAGATGTTTTTAATCCTATGACTGAATTTTGGAGCACTACTACGGATTGGTGTAAAATTAGTATTTGGCTGGGTAATGACACTTTTCTGGAAATAACAAATAGTGATTATAAACCTAATTATTACTATTCTCCCTGGGTAATAAAATACAATGGGTTGGTTTTTAAAGTGAATTCTTTTGAAGTTGGGAAAATAATTAATGAATTGACAAATGGCTGCTTCCTGAGCAAAAGGTACAGAGATAAGAAGTATCCACTGTTTCAGATTGGGAATTATTTCTTTAGGGTAGAGAATGAATAAAACACCATCTCATGCTTAAGGTTTTTACTTGATAGTATTTACAGTAAGCTGCCTGAGAAATGTCTTTTTCAGGCAGCTTTTAAAAAGCCATCCACTTATCTGGTATGACAGTTGGGGCAGCAGTAATAGCATCCGTCTACATTGGAATAGTATTCCTTTGCCTTTTTTACTGCATCTGCACAATTGTAGAAATATCCCAGGGCAATCAGGTTGTGAGAAGCTGGTAGATATTTACAATTGCTTTTGTGCACTTCGTGCTCACCGGTAGATTGAGCGTTTCTATTTACATAATAATAATCCATATTGTTATAGGTTTTAAATGATCAATCCATTATTTGCTCAGAGATGGGCAGTCTCTGAATAGTTTGGCTGCCGGATCGTTTAGCTGCCTGAATTACCCTGAATGCCCGGCTATAGATTTTAAAAGTTCAACATTTATTTCTCAATCTTTTTTGTTTATGATACAAAGGTGAGACACTGCTATGCAAAGTATCTGCACAGCAAATAAAAAAAGACCTGCCAGTGGTTTTTTGCTCCGGAAGGTCTATAATTAAGATACGTAATCAGGAATTTTTATCCAAAATAGTTTTTGCTCTTTTTTGTATGGCTTCTTTTAGACTTTGTGGCTCAATTATTTCCACACAATCAGCATAAGTCAAGAGGCTTGTCTCAAATTCGTAATTGATTTGGAGTTTTAATTCGATGATGGCACAGTGATCTTTGATTTCCTTTATTCGTTGCGAACCATGGAGAGGCTTAGTTTCAATATAATAGAGTGCAGGACGTTCAACTCTCAGAATGACTTTTTCGATGGGTTTATCCCAGTATACTGTTACGCCAACCACATCATAGAAGTATTCTTCAAAATCGATTCCTTTGTTTTCGATATATGTAGTAGGATGAAAGGTGAGTGACTCTATCCTATCTAGTGCAAGGTTGGTAACAGGCAGACGATATTGCAAATCATCATTCAACCCGAACAGAAACCAGCGATTGTTGTATTGTTTAAGAAACCAGGGATGAATTATCATTGCTACTGCTTCTTTGGCAAACCGCTTGTAAGTAATAGATAAGACTTGTTTGTTGAGTATAGCGTTGAATATATCGGTAAAATGATTGAGCCCTTTCAAATATGGATTCTGGGCAAATTCCACCATTCCGGGATTATCTTCTTTCAATAGGAAAGTTTCTTCCAATCGAGCAGTGATTTCTTCCATCCACTCGAAATGAGGCATACCTCTGAAGCGATTGAGCATTGTCAATGTCTCTCTCAATTGATTTATTTCGGTTGGATCAAGTGGCTGATTGTATATGGAATAATGCCGTCGGTCGTATCTATAGTACATCTTTTTACCGTCGGGCAAACGTTGCAAAGGGATATCCCATTCTGTTTCCATGTGGTTTATATCATATTGTACCTGCCGTTTTGAAACTCCTTTTTTACTACCCGTTTTATCTAGGATTGCTTTGCAACATGCTTCTACAAGATCTTCCATGTAATATCTTCGTCCAAAGTTACTAAAACATTCATCCAATGCTTTGTATCTTATTTGTGCATGTTTGTTGGTTGGCATAGTATTTATTATAGTTATTCACATTCCACACAAATATACAGTTTCATTCTTTTCGTACATCCTTTTCCGAAATATTTTTCTCTAAAATGGATGCTATTTAGAGAGTAATTGTATCGTATAGGGTTATTTCATTACTTCGCTTAGTTACCTGTTTATCTTAAATTAATTGTCATCTTTACTTGGATTTAAAATATAATTTTCGTTTGCATTAATTAAAACGAAAGTTATAGTGAATAGCAATCTCACCTTAAGATATTAACTAATTTAGATAGAAAGGATTATTATCTCAATAAGACTGTCTAAGAAGTTTAAGTGTTTTTTGAGTAGGTAATATATTCTAGTTAAGTCGGTCGAGACAAGTCGGGAGGAAATGGCAGTGATTCTACGGAAATTTCTTACTCGACATCCGTGTATCATGAGGGCGGATTATGCACGGATTACGCCGACGCTGAAAAGTAAGGCGGTGGATGGATTTGAATGAATTTATTCAGGAAGGGTGCTTAGGGAATATAGTTCGGGAGGGGGGGTATTTGATGAAATAAGAGTTTATATTGGCATAAATCATATTATGAGAAGAAAGGGGGAAAAACCACCTGCATTGATGGGGAAATTCCGTTTGAGGTGCCGGAAGGATGGACGTGGGAACGGATAGGGAGCTTGTGTTCCTCACTGCAATATGGAACTTCAGAAAAATCACTTTCAACAGGAAGAATACCTGTCATAAGAATGGGAAATATTGATAGATTTGGCGAAATCAATTATGAAAATTTAGTCTATACTTCCAATGAGGACGACATAATTAAATATACACTTATTAAAGGAGATTTATTATTTAATCGGACCAATAGTAGTGAATTAGTTGGAAAGACAGCTATTTACAGAGGAGAATATACAGCTATTTATGCCGGGTATATAATTCGTTTTTCACCAATGCTAATAAATAATGAATACGTGAATTATGTAATGAATAGTAAATATGAGAAAGACTATTGTTATAAAGTAAAAACAGATGGTGTAAATCAATCTAATATAAATTCTCAAAAATTAGCTAACTTCCTTATACCAATTCCTCCTCTAAAAGAACAAATAAGAATTGATTCATTGCTAAAAGAAGCATTCGCATTAATTACCAATATCGAAGAAGATAAAAATATACTTCAGAGTCTAATTTCCAAAACTAAAAGCCAAATCCTTAACCTTGCCATTCAAGGTAAACTCGTCCCACAAGTCCCCACCGATGAACCCGCCTCTAAACTATTAAAACAGATACAAGCTGAAAAAGAGGTACTAATCAAAGCGGGAAAAATCAAGCGAGAGAAGCCGAAAAAGACAAGTGATAATTCACATTATGTGAAGCCGTTTGAAATTCCGAAGAGTTGGGTATGGTGTAGATTAGAGGATATTTGTGAATTTGATCCAAGAAATAATTTAGATGGAGAAATGGCTGTCTCGTTTGTACCCATGACTCTGATCTCAGATGGCTTTTCCAACAGCCATATTTCAGAAGTTAGAAAATGGGAAGAAATAAAAAAGGGATTTACACATTTTCGAGAAGGTGATGTCGGTATTGCTAAGATAACACCTTGCTTTGAAAACCGAAAATCTATCGTTTTTAAGAACCTGAAAAATAAATATGGCGCAGGAACAACCGAACTATACATATTGAGGCCCATGTCTGAACCATTTTTGTCTAATTATATATTATGGTTTATAAAAACCGACAATTTTATAGCTAATGGAATTGACAGTTTTACCGGGGCTGTTGGACAGCAACGAGTCGGAAAGAATTATATAAAAGAAACACTCTTTCCACTTCCTCCATTGTCTGAACAAAAACGAATCGTCGAAAGAATAAAGGCTATCTTCCAAACACTGGATGCTATTTTATAACAGTTGTAAATCTCGCCTATGAAGTAATTTTGTTGCTGTAAACTTTTAAAATTCAAAACATATGGTAACAAAATTCAAATCGCATTTACAAAAGAGTGATTTATCCGCAAACACCTTAACATCCTATGTGTGGACGGTGGAGTATTTCCTAACTCATTATGAAACAATCAACAAAGAGCGCCTCCTTGCCTATAAAGGTTATCTTATTGAACATTTCAAACCTCAAACAGTAAATCTCCGTCTGCAAGCAATTAACAAGTATCTTGAATTCATCAAAAAAGATAGGCTGAAACTCAAGTTTGTGAAAGTGCAACAAAAGAACTTTTTGGAGCATGTTGTCAGTAATGAAGATTACAAATTTCTAAAATCAAAATTGAAAACGGATGGATATACAGAATGGTATTTCGTTGTGTGGTTTCTTACTGCCACTGGTGCCAGGATAAGTGAATTGTTGCAAATAAAAGCAGAGCATGTACAAATCGGGCATTTAGATATGTATACCAAAGGAGGTAAGATCCGAAGATTATATATACCCAAGAATTTACGAATGGAGGCAATGCAATGGCTAAATGAAAAGTCCATCAAATCAGGATATATTTTTCTGAATCGTTTTGGTGATCGTATTACTGCCCGGGGCATTGCTCAACAATTAAAATATTTTGCACGAAAATACGGATTGAATGAAAGGGTTATTTATCCTCATTCTTTCAGACATTTATTTGCTAAAAACTTTCTGGATAAACTTAATGATATTGCATTGCTTGCAGACCTTATGGGACACGAAAGTATAGAGACAACTCGAATTTATTTGCGAAGAACGGCAAGTGAGCAGCGTATGCTGGTAGATAGAATAGTGACGTGGTGATTTTTGTTAAAAGCGTAGATTGGGTTCTACGCTTTTAAATTTAAGCTTATTACATTTAATTGCGAATAAATCTGTTCTATTGCTTGTATTATTCTATTTTGCTCATTTAGTGGAGGTAAAGGAATGTCAATATTCAATATTCTTTCAATTGCAAGTTTAGGCTGAGCCACTTGATGAGTTTTTTCAATGAATTGTTCCTGAATGTAAAGAGATAGAATAAAATACATTACTATTTTTTTATCAATCAGAACAAAATGAGTTAATTTAACCGCATTTTCTGTCAGGTTCATATTGTCAAACACATTGGGAATAATGCCTACAGCACCAATAGTTCCTGCAATAGTTAAATATAAATCTTCTTTTCCAATAGTATAATTCTTAATTTTTTGATAAACATTCTCATCAATATGTTTTAAATTATTTGTTTGAATTGTATTATTTTTCATATCAGAAACCCGTAGATAAATATGATTCGTAACTTCTTCTGCAAATGACATTCCTTTAGGTATTCTTTTTCCACCTTTTACAGAAACTATATCACCTAATTTTATCCATTCCCATGATTCTGGTATCTTATGCTCATAATGTGAATTATCACTTGTCTTTTTCGGCTTTTCCCGTTTGATTTTTCCAACTTTAATGAGTGCTTCTTTTTCCGCTTGTATTCGTTCTAATAGTTTGGAAGCAGGTTCATCGGTGGGGACTTGTGGGACGAGTTTACCTTGAATGGCAAGGTTAAGGATTTGGATTTTAGTTTTTTCAATTAGACATTTGAGTGTCGATTCATCTTTCTGAATTATATCAATATAACTAAAAGTATTTTCTATAAAAGATATTATACTTTCCTGTTCCCTCAAAGGAGGAAGAGATATTAACAAATTCTCTAAATTATATTTAGGTAAGCCTTCTCTTCCGCTTCCTGTAGATGCTGATATTATTTGTCCTTGAAAGAAAGGAGATAGAATATAAGAATGTAAGAATGTATTATTGACTTTTAATGTTCTAATAATACAGACATGTTGACTTACATTTGCTTCTTCAAAATCAGTAGATACTAAAGCGCACCTGCCTAATGATCCTCCTGTAATATTTAATAATAAATCATTCGCAAATACAGTAGTGCCTGACATTTCTGCATGAGTTTTTATGGAAATGTATTTAATATCAGTATATATAATTCCTGAATCATGAATATTTTGAGAACGAAGGAAAGGAATTCCGGTTGCAGAATAGTTGCTACCTCGTGGTGTACTACCCGAACCAATCTTTCTACAAATACTCCCCAACCTCACCCACACCCATCCTTCCGGCACTTCAAACGGAATCTCCCCATCAATACACGTTGTTTTCCCAGCCTTCTTCTCATAATATGATTTATCATCACCACGGAAGATGACAGATTCGTTCTTATCCCGTTTAATTTTCTTCTCTTTGATAAGCCTTTCTTTCTCTTCCCTAATACGTTCTACAAGAACTGTTGCCGGTTCATCATTCGGGTCTTGCGGCACGAGTTTGCCACGGATGGCGAGATCGAGTATCTTTTCTCTTAGTTTTTTGGTATCCATTATTCTTCGATATCTCCTATAAGTTGTTTCAGGGCGGCTACGGCGGCGGTAATGTTGTTGGTTTTTTCTTCGATTTGATCCATCAGTTCTACCAAGGAATAGTTCTCGGTGTCTTCTCCGGTTTTTATCCAGGAGATGTCGAGACCGGTTTTATCGCGCGAGAGGATATCGCTGTAAGAATATTTGCGCCATCTACCGTTGGGGTTATCTGTTGAATAGATTTCGGTGCGCTTGGTGGTGTCGCCAGATTGGTAACAGGCTATGAATTCGTCGAAATGCTCTCTCTTCAGGGGGTTGGACTTGTTGAAGTTGGCCATGTTGTTCCGTAAATCGTATATCCATACTTCGCTGGTATTGCCTTTCTCAGTGGTGCCACGGGTGAAGAAAAGAACATTGGTTTTTACGCCTTGGGCATAGAATATACCGGTGGGTAGACGGAGGATGGTGTGCAGATTGCACTTTTCCATAAGGTCTTTGCGGATTTTCTCGCCGTCGCCATCTACAAAGAGTACGTTATCGGGCAACACTACGGCGGCGCGTCCATGTTTGTTGAGGCTGCGGTAAATGTGTTGCAGGAAGTTGAGCTGTTTGTTGGAAGTGGGGTATGTGAGGTCGTCGCGCGTGGAACGTTCGCCGCCTTTCTTAGTACCAAAAGGGGGATTGGTGAGGACTACATCGAAGTCTTTCATGCTTTTCCCGTCGTTGGAGAGGGTGTCGGCCAGTTTTATTTCTCCGGCGATGTCGTGGAGCATGGCGTTCATGAGGGCGAGTCGATGGGTTTCTTGTACGAGTTCGCCGCCGGTGAAGGCTTGGGTGCGTTGAAATTCCTGTGCATTGGCGGGAAGGTCGAAGAGATCATCAGTATGTTGTTTGATGTAGCGGTCGGCTGCAATCATAAATCCGAAGGTGCCACAGGCGGGGTCGTTACAACGTTCGCCAGGTTGAGGGGCAATGAGTTCGGTCATGATGTCAATAAGCACGCGGGGTGTAAAGTACTGACCTGCTCCTGATTTCTTTTCGTTGGCATTTTTTTCGAGGAGGCCTTCGTAGAGGTTTCCGAGGCCTTCTTCTTTGGCTGAATACCAGTCGAGGGCGTCGATGGTTTTAATGATCTTTTCGAGGTTTTTGGGCTCGGTTATGTTGGATGTGGAACCAGCATATATTTCACGCACTCTTCCGGTACACTCTTCGCCCAGATGGTTGAGGAGTTCTTTGTAAAAGCGTTTGAGTTCGATGCCGCTTTTGGTTCGTAACTCATCCCATCGATAGGCTGCGGGGATGTTTTCTTCGGTGCCGGTTTCCTTTGCCATTTTCAGGAAAAGGATATAAGTGAGTTCTGTTACATATTGGTGATACGTGATTCCGTCATCACGTAGTACGTTGCAAAGGTTCCATAGTTTGGATACGATTTCCTGATTGTTCACGCTACATTTCCTCCGTCGTCATACAGATATTGGTTGAGTTCTGTGATGACGTGTTCTAATTGGTTTTTGAATATTTTATTTATTTTGTCGAAGCCTCCTTTGCTTTTGAAGGCTCCTGTTTCGAATGATTCTTTGTCGATGATGTTCTCGTTAAGGAGATAGCTTTCTATGCGCCGCAGCCAGTCAAGTTCCATTTTGCTGAATGTATGGTTTTGGGTGAGCCGGGCAACAGCTTTTCGGATGCGCTCTTCATGACTGACGAGGGTGCTGCCAATGGCGTATCGCCTGATTAGGCTGATGATATCGGCGGTGATATCTTCGTTTTTGGTGGCTTTCCACGCGGTGTTGAGGCGTTGTTCGGTAAAGCCGTTTCTTTCGAGTTCGAGTAGCAGACTCCGCAGGCTTTTCCGGGTGAGTTCCGCGGGACGGGTGCAGAGTATCTGGAGTGCTGATATTTTATTGATCTGACCGTTGACGAAGTTGTTGAATTCTTCGAGATAGTCTTCGGGTTTCTTCGCTTTGCCATAGCCTACGGTGTGTTCCCGAAGGACATCGGGTGTATCATCTATGATTTTATAGGATTTATAGGACGGTGTTCCGAGCAGCCGGATGGCATCTATGTTGTTTAATATCAGTTTTTTTGCTTCATTGACAGGCAGGTTTTTGATTTGTTCAAAAAACTCCTTGGGAGTTTGTCCGCTAATATCCTGAAAGTGGGTGATGGCTTGTTGGTTGCTTCTGTTTTTTACCTGGCGCTGCATTTTGGCAACTAAGAGGCTGATTTGGTAGTTGATGTGTTGCTCGTCGCTGATTTCTTTCAACTGGGTGATTAACTCGTCGGCAGTGGTTTGTGGATTTGCTGCAACGGGTTTCATAGTGTTTACTTCTTCGAGTGACTCGTATACGCCTACGGGGTCGAATATGTCGAAATGGGTTTTGTTGATTTTGGGGCAGAGACGGGTAGCTCTTCCCAGCATTTGCTCGAACAGGATGCGTGATTTCACCCGACGCATAAAGATGAGTGTGGTTATTTCGGGTACATCGATTCCGGTAGTGAGGAGGTCGACAGTGACGGCTATATTGGGATATTTTTCGTTTTTGAAGCGTTTGATGGCTTCGAGTACTCTTTTTTTATCGCCTACGCTGCCGGTTATTTTGAGAATGGCTTCATTGTCTATGCCATAGGGCTCGTAAATTTCTTTGAGGATTTTCACGATGAGGTCGGCGTGTTCGTCGCCTACGGCATAGATAAGGGTTTTGCCTTCTTCTCCTTCGGGATTGAGGTAGGTGGCTATTTCTTCGAGAACGGTACGGTTGAAGGGTTCGGTGATGACCCGGCGGTTGAACTGTTCGACGTCGAAGTCGAGTTCGTCTTCCAGCTCGGCACTGTTCAAGATTTCGTGAGTTACGGGGTCGTATATAACTGGGCGATCTCCTTTTTTATAGTGAATGCCTTCTTCGCTGAGTTGGGTGGTGATACGGTGAGGCAAGTCGTGGTCGATGAGGTATCCATCGAGCACGGCTTCTTTATAGGTATATTCGAAGACGGGTTTTCCAAAGATTTCGCTGGTATGAAGTGCAGGGGTTGCTGTAAGGGCTATTTTTACGGCATCGAAGTATTCTATTACGATGCGGTATTTGCTTACATAGTCTTTCTGGTCGCGATAGAGGAGTTCTTCTTCTCCCATTTCTTTATCGAGTACATATCCGCGGTGGGCCTCATCGACGATAATGAGATCGTAATCGGTGACTGATGGCATGGTGTCTTCTTCGTTGTAGAGGATGCGTTTTACCATGCTTTGTACGGTACTGACTTGTATTTTGGTTTCCCGGTCGGGCTGGCGGTCTTCCAGTCTCTTGATGTTGTATATGCCGTCGAGGGTCATTAGATCTTCGATTCTGACTTCGGAGAATACGTCTTGTGCTTGTTCGCCGAGTGAGGTTCTATCTACGAGGAAGAGGATGCGCCTGAATCGTTCGGTTTTAAGAAAACGGTAGATGAGACCGAGTATCGTTCGGGTTTTGCCTGTTCCGGTGGCCATAGAAAGAAGGATTTCCTGCTGTCCATTGAGTACGGCGGCTTCGGCGGCTTGAATGCCGTTTATCTGGTAATCGCGCAGGTTGAGGCCATCTTTATCGGTGAGCAGATCGTAAGGCATTTCCACGAGTTTGCGGTTGGCACTACGAATGTCTTTTTCAAGTAGTTCGAGTAGTCCATCGGGACTTATCCAGCCTTGGAGCGCTTTGGGTATGTTGGATTCCTGCCGGGCATCGAGAAACCATATTCCTGATTTGGTGTCGATTTGTTTGAGAAAATCTCTTCCGTTGGTAGCAAAGAGGAAGGGAGCTTTGTAGGTTCCCCAACAGTTTATCTGATAGTGAGCGTGTTCTGGTTTGATGCCACGGGAGTATTCTTTGCACTGGTAGTCGATGATGGCAGGTATATCGGTGACGTTTTTCTTTGCTTCAATTATACCAACGAGTTTGAGGCCGGCAAAGAGCGCATAATCTACTTTTCCGGTTCTTCCGCCAGGGATATCCACGGGCCATTCGGCTATGGCGAGGTTTTGTTCTTTTTGGGGACGTGTACCTTTAGAATAGTGCAAGTTGACACTATCGACGACCCATCCTACTTTGCGCAGTTGGCTGTCGATGATGAGCCGGGTTTCGGCTTCGGTGAGTATGATTTGTTGGGCGGCTTTTTCTGATTTTTCGGCTCGTTCTTGTTTTTGGACGGATGTCCGGGGGACAGTGGATTCTGCTATCTGTAATTTTTCCGCAAGCTGTTGGGTCAGTTGTTTTATTTGCTCTTCTTTTTCTTGCAGAAGGTGCGATATGTCGATGGTTGGTTGCTGCTGCGGAAGCTCAAATTCCTTTTTATCGAAAGAAGTTTCGCTGTATGTACGCATGAACCATGTACCGAGGTTATAACACATATGAAGAAGCATTTTGCAATCTTCCTGGGAGTCGTATCCAGTATGTACAGCTTTGTTACGGGTGGAGCGAAGCTGGTAGAGTATATCATCGATGACTTTTGGAAGTATGCCTTGCTGTTTGAGCTGTTTTATGCGGTTTGCATGAGTGTTTTCGACGGTAAGAGCGGGTATACCTTCGAGCTGGAAGATATAATTTACAAGTATTTCTCCGAATTGTCCGAGTTTTATCAGGCAGGAGTTGCTATCGGAATAGAGATAGTTTTCTGCCATATTGCCTATCTGGGACAATATACGATAGTCTGTCTGCAAAAAGTCGAAGTTACTTGCCTGCATATTTTTCTAGTATTTTGCATTAACTTCTGATAAGGATGTATTATCGGAAGTTAATGCAAATAAAGGGATTTTTTTTGGATTGGGGAAGAGGAAAGGGGGAAAAGAATGGAAATAATGACACATTTTTTTGTTTTAGATGTACTACTGAAAGACCTGCCGTTCAAACTCCACCACCAGAAGCTCAATATTCCCTTCACGGCCATCCTCTCTCCTGCGCTAGTGTAGAAAAAATTAACTATTGCATTTACAAGGAGATACCCTTTTTGTTTCAGCTGTTTGACCTCGTTTTTAAAACACCTGTGAATATTTCAAGACCTTATAACCCTCCCCATTTTTGCATCCATTATCCGTAGGCAACAGAGGTATCCCACTTTTCAATCCTTCCAAGAAATTCTGTTGATGGGGATAACCTCACCGTTGAGAATAAACGGTCGTTTTTCGGTAATAAATAAGTAGTATGATCAGTTTGCAAAACACACCGCTTTTTACCTACGGGGTTTGTCCAATAAAGTGTACAAGTTCTTCAGGATTATTGGTATAGACGGGCTCTGATGCTTCGTCATATTGTGCGCTCAATTAACAGCGTTCGTTTCAGTTACTTCCTGCTATGGGAGCTCCGACTTCACAAGCCGAATCAATAAAATGAGATGAAGTGGAAGCCATATGGAGTTATCTATGCTAAAATAGCAACTATTTCATGAACTAATATATCAAAAAAAGACGTTCAAAGATTGTTTTTCCATAAAAAAAAAGACATTCAAAGGTTTATTGTAGTATATTTGTATAAACATAAAAACGATCACAGATGGAAGAAAGAGACGTTGAGAAGATATACAGAAGCTATCGGAGAAGGTTAAAAGATACTCCCTTGTCCTTTATTAGATTTATCTATGATAAAATAAACTGGAATGACAGACTCATAGGTATTAAGGGAGCGAGAGGAGTAGGAAAAACGACTCTTATGCTTCAGCATATCAAACAAAATTTCGAACATACAGACCAAGCCCTGTATGTATCGTTAGATAATTTGTGGTTCGCCACACACTCTTTGGATGATTTGGTTGAATACCATTACACACATGGTGGAACGCATCTTTTCCTTGATGAAGTACACCGATTCCCAAAATGGCAAACAATGCTGAAAAATCTGAATGATGATTATCCGGATATACATATAACTTATACCGGTTCTTCCATGTTAGAGATTGATGTACAGCAAGGTGACCTGTCAAGGCGCCAGATCGTTTATCAGTTGGCTGGACTATCATTCAGAGAGTTTCTGGCATTTGAATGCGGGATGAAGGTTCCGGCTTGTTCATTAGAAGAACTTTTGCAGAATCATGTTACAATTGCATCCAATATAACGGATCAGTTGAAGATACTTCCTTTGTTTGAAAAGTATCTTCGGACAGGTTACTATCCTTTTTATAAAGACACTTACGAAGGGTATGATTTTCGGTTACAGGAAGTTGTCAGGCAGGTGATTGAATCAGACTTGCCTGCTGTGGAGGATATACACTATGTCACTACGCAAAAGGTAAAAAAAATGTTGATGATTCTGGCGGAACGAGTGCCGCATACTCCTAAGATGAACGATCTGTATAAGGAATTGGAGACAAACCGGGAACAAGGATTGAAAATGCTGTATGCTTTAGAAAGAGGGGGATTGTTGGGCTTACTGACTACTCAGATGAAAAATTACACAAGCCTTTCACGCCCGGATAAAATTTATCTTGATAATCCTAACCTAATGTATGCTTTGTCTTCAAATGCCCATATAGGAACAGTGAGAGAAACTTTTTTCTTCAATCAGTTAAACGTTACCCATGAATTATTATTACCACGCCAAGGGGATTTTTATGTAGACCGACATTATTTGTTTGAAGTGGGGGGACGGTCGAAAACATTTGAGCAAATAAAAGATGTTCCTGATAGCTTTTTGGCTGTAGATGGTACAGAAGTGGGACATCATAATAGAATTCCTCTTTGGATGTTCGGTTTGCTTTATTAGGTCTTTATTATGATATCGCCTTTATATAAACGCTGGTGGAAAATTCAACGTAAAAGTCAATTTACGCTGGATTTTCTACATAATGAATAATTATCTCTATCCCCCTTTCTTTTGGGAAGCCTGGATTACTTTAAGAGCATCATCCCGTGTCTTCCCTCTAATTGAGGCATCTTTCATCCATCCAAGAACCTCTTTACGCGAAAAAAGCAACTTATTTCCTATTTTCATAAAAGGCATGAGCTTTTGAGAGGTAAACTTATATATTTGTGCTTTTGATGTCTGGTATCCATTTTCCGCCAAAAGCTCCAATACTCCCTCCATATTGAGTGTATCAACTATGGGTTTACTCTTCTCTGGATGAGCCATAGCTTGTGAAATAGCTTCTCTTACAATTTCCATTAGTTCATCTTTAGATGTCAATATCATATCTGCCATAGTACATTATTTTAAATGAATGCAAACGTATGATATTGGAATTTACCTTGCAAACCGACAAATAGATTGACACCGTGATGTCATTCGGTGACAACAAGAGACATTAGATGACATATTACAAACATCCTTAGGCCACCACCTATGACAAGCGATGACTAAGGATGTAAAATACAATAAGTGTAAAGTCCTTAGAGTTTCTCCGTTTTCTTGTATAAAAAGAGTTGTGTCAAAACATCTTGGACCGGAAAGGTTTCTCCTTGCATACACTTTAGGGGTGTCGGTCTGATAAATCCGTGAACAATCCACTTGTTTAATGTAGGGCGGCTTATACTAAGCATTTTGGCCAACTGCTTTCGCCCTATAATTTGTTCCGAATTGAAAGTCCTAATCAGATGCTTATTGCAGGAATAATATCTTTCCAAAGATTTAATAGCCTTGCCCACATCAGCAATGAAGGGAGAAGGGCTTTTACCTTTGATATGAATGGATATTTTATTGAAGTCAAAGTCCTCAGAACCTATCCGAGATATCAGCTCATTAACAAGGACCTCCCTACATTGAATATTACCGATATCTATGATTTTCACTTTTAAGCGTGCCATAACAGATTGTATTGGTTAGAAATCTTCAAGCAACTTTGCATTCTTCTCTCGTTCCTCTTTTTCAAAAGAATCAAGATATATTTGTGTGGTATTAAGACTGGTATGTCCTAGACTTTCTGAAATAAATGCGATATTTGAACCTTTCCTCTTTAAAACGGTCGCAAAGGAGTGTCTTGCGGTATAGCTCGTTATGTCAAATATTCCTACAGCAGCACCAACTATCCTTATATTCTTATTGAATGTTTTAACAAAGGCTTTTTTCCTCTTTGAGAATAGTTCGATATCATTCGTTTGTACAATTAAAGGAAAAATGTAATTATTTGGCTTCGGTTCGTTTCCCCATCTTCTTATGATTTCCTTCATGTTTTTTGTAAGCGTAGCACGAATTTCTTTAACCGTTTTAGTTGTCCGTTCGGTCTTTTTCCGGATAAAGCAAATTTCCCCATCCACTATATTACTGAACTTTAAACAGAGTAGATCGCCAATATTAATTCCGTTACAGAAATAAATGAACATCCAGATATCTCTGTACATTAATAAAGCGGGATCATCGTAAGCCTTCGGTAATCCCCGCCTTTTAGTGTTTTCTTTTTTGCTCTACTTTTGGGATCAAAAAGCATTATGTTAACCCTACTCAAATTCCAAGAGATT
>NZ_QVMI01000003.1 GCF_010500965.1 Bacteroides sp. 51
CTTCTACCGGCAAGGGTGACATTTGTCGTTACATCTCTGATAAGGGTTGGGTTGAGGGTAGTTGGCGTTTGCCTACTGCCGCCGAACAACAGGCACTGAGTGAGGCAGCTGGTCAAAGTCCTAAACACGCCAGTTTTTATGGTACTCCCAACGGTACTTTCGCTGGCTTCACCGCTTCCAATGCCTACGGTCTGGATCAAATCCCCAGTTACGTTCAGCTATTGGATCAGCGCTTCCCTGCCTCCGGCTTCCGGAACCACAGTGACGGGCATTGGAGCAGTGCAGGCACCTACTCGTACTTCTGGTCGGGCTCATCGTCTTCCAGTACGGAGGGGTTCTCCTTGTTTGTGCAGCCGTACGGGGCTGTCCAGAATAAGTCCTTCCTGCAGCATGGGTTTGTTGTTCGGTGTGTCCGAAATTAAGTGTGCCTACCCAAGCTGTATCTAAAATGATGGTCTTAGCTAAGCTGTCCTGGCCGGCATTAGAATACCGGTATGGAAGTTTAGCTAAGAATTGGTCCATCGGCAGGGAGTTTTCAGGTACATCTGCCAAACCACTCCACGGTGCTCTGCTTTCACGGTATGGGTGTTGAACGGTTGGAGAAAAGGGAGTTGGAAGAGACTCTCAGGTGTGAGTATAGGAACTGAATGTGAATGAACCACTGAAGAAGCATCGAAAAGAAACTTTTTCTATGTGTATCATAGAATTAGTCGTTGTCGTGTTAAGCATGAACTATTCCATGATGTGATATCACGATCATGCTCCACTAAATTTGTTTTGTTGCGAAGTCTCCCGAGCCAGGCGTGGTAAGGGAGACTTTAGAAACATCTTAAGACAGTATGGATAAAATACAGAATACATATGAATGAAGGTAACCATATACAATGTTACCGGCTCAGGCAGGGACGGGTGGAACATATAGCCCATGCGGCTCATTACCGCCTGTTCTTTCTGCTGGAAGGTAAGATATTCCTTAAAAGCCCGGTAGCAGGAAAGCATCTGCTTTATGGGTTGGAAATGATGATGTTGCCGGCAGGAAGTGAGATCAGTTGCAGTGCATTTGATAAATCTAAATTTGTTATATTGGATTGTACGGTGCTTCGTACCAAAGGGAATGTTTCCTATATGGAAGAATTAAAAGAGGTGGCAGTTGTATATGAGCCGGAAAAAATGGTCTTTCCTATTTGTATTAAATTGGAGAAGGTGTTAAATGGCTTTTTTGGCTATACAATGGATGGGAGCTGTTATATTGATGCTTATGATGCTGTTTTTATTTTTCTGCGGTCGTTATATACACCACAGGAACTGGGGGCTTTGTTTGCTCCGATGACACGTGTAGAGTTGAAAGTTGAAAATTGAAAGTTGAAAGTTGAAGGTAAAATACAGTATTTATGAACTCTCTCTCCGCTGGTGCGGGAGTATAGGCGGATGTTATTAATCAGTTATGAGTATTTCTAATTAACGTGAATTCAATATAAAAATCATCCATCTAATCTATCTGTAAGGCTGAAAGCCTTACAGATACATCTTTTTACTTTATCTCTTATATAGAATTCACGTTAATTTCCAATCCGTTATACGCTAACCGTGTTCAACCCAATATAAACGAATTAAAAGAATATACTTAAGATAAAAATAGAATGGATAATGATATGCTTATAGATCAGATTAAAGAACACCTGTTTTGGATAAAGAAAGAATCAGGTTTGTTGTTACTTGAAATTCGTCAGCGTAACGGATTAACCCGGCTATTTGTGGCCGAAAGTATAAATATGAGTCAAAGGAATTTATCTACGATAGAGAGAGAGAGTATAAAGCTACGCTTGATGAAATACTCAAACTCTATACGTTTTATCATTCCAAAAGCTATGGAACCGCTGAGGATGATGAACGGTTTAGAAGGATTATGAAGAGTGGAGTAAATGATTGAATGTTAATAATAATGATAGCCACTTGGTAGAAATACCAGACTTTACAAGGGGGCGGTGGAATCAATAAAATCCAGAACGATCTGATTAAAGGCTTCGGGTTGCTCAATATTTAAGAGCCGACCACAATCCTCTAATAGGATGAATTTGCTTAATGGTAAAATGTTCAGTATCTCCGTTGTATGAGAATAGGCATTACCTTTGGCTTTCCCCTCTACAATCAAAACCGGAATCTGGGGGCGTTTTTCTTTTAGCGTTTCGTAAGTATCCAGTCCGCCCAGTATGCGTGCTTCTTTATGAAAAGCCTGCCAAACATCCCATGCCTGAATCATTGCAGAAAGAGGTTCCCGGATATTTTCACGTTGGCTTCCGGCTGTTTTGAGGATTTCGTTCAGTCGTTTTTGCCTGATTTTATCTTTATCTGTTTCTTTCTGTTTAACCGTTTTCAAGTCTTTCTTTGAACTTCCGGCAGGAAGCACAGGTTGACTCGGGCCCGGAATCTTTTCCAGGTTCCCGCTTGCAAGCACAGCAGAAGATACCCGTTCGGGGTACATGGCCAGCATATCGGTAGCGATTGAACCTCCCATTCCCAAACCTACGAGATGGGCTTTCTCCAGACTCAAAGCATTCATTAGTGCAATTAAATCTTCGGCATGTGTAAAATGGACGTATTCAATTTGGGAGGAAGATTCGCCATAACCACGCAGATCATAACGGATCATTCGGTACTTTTGGCTTAATGTATAGAATTGTTGTTCCCACATGAGATTGGATAAGGAATGGTCGTGAACCAGTATTACAGGGTCACCCTCTCCCAGTTCTTCATAATAAAGCGTGCTGTAATCGGTCGCAACACGTCCTTGCACAACATACTGCCGCATTTCCTTTATAGATTCAGGGAGGAAGAGTGTTTGTGCGTAAAGTCGTGTTCCTAAAAAAAAGAATGTCAATATAATAACAATTCGCTTCATTTCATTTATTAATTCGCATCTGTGCGGCATCGAAAACCTGGGTGCAGCGCCTCGCTGCTGCAAATATAATAAAAGAGTTAGAAAAGTGGATGAAAATTCGACGGAACATATATATTTGTGAACAGAAAACTAAAAACAGACTCACTATGGATGCCCGGTTTATCACCCTGACAAAAGATAATATTGAAAAAGAGCATATCTGCTGCGCCTTTTCGGATAAGGAAACATTCCTTTAAAGATAATCAGGCTGGAATCCATGGAACAAGCACAAGCCTCCCCCACGCCTGCCACGATATTCAGCCTGTTTTATAATGGAGAATTTATTACGACAGACGTTAGTGTTTGTATAGACAAACGGTTTGATAAGGTGATAATCAGTAAGTAAAACTTTGCTGTAGCGCTCCGCTCCCACTGAGTGTTACCTTATATTCTCCAGGGGTTACGGAAGCATTCATTTGCTGGTCAAAAGTTTCAAGGTTACGAGGACGGATTGTAAATTTTATCTCCTTCGTCTCGCCCGGTTTCAGGTTTGTTCTCTTAAAGCCCTCCATGCGTATCTCCTCGGCCTTTGCCGAAGCTGAGGCTTTTTGCACATAAAGCAAAGCAACCTCATCACTGGTACGTTTTCCGGTATTGGTTACTTTAAAGCGAACAATAATATTCTTCCCTTTTTCCGTATCTTCCGGTTCGAGAGTGAGATCCGAGTAAGTAACCGTAGTATAACTTAAGCCATGTCCAAAGGGGTAAAGCACCTTTCCTTCGGTATCATAGATAGCAGTTGTAAGCCGGCTTCCCGGACTGTATCCTCCACGGATAACTTCAGTAACGAGCTCTTTATTAACCTGTTTGGGAATCCACATCGCAAGCACAGCCGACACTGAACTCTCAATCAGAGGATCAATCGCAAACGATTCTTCTCCCGACAAAACCAAAACGACCGGTTTACCCAACGCAGAAAGTACTTTCAACCAGATCTTCGATTCACTCTTAACTGCATCTTCTGCATCCCAGACCACAGTTATTACATCATATTTACGGGCACCCGCAAGAACTTTATCTTTCTCCTTTTTATTGTTATAATGTGAAAGAGAAAGCAAAATGCGTTTTGTGTTATCAACCGGTAGTATATTCCCGTCATTCTTCAACAGTACAATAGATTCCCGGCAAACTTGTAAAGCTACACTTTTATGATCTTTTTGTTCTTGTTGTAACCCAACCGGAGTTGCTGTTGTCAGCGCATCATACGTTTTCTGTTCCAACACGCCCGATTCTTCCGTAATACGTTTAAAAGCAGCACGATACCTCACATCACTTGGTTGCACTGTTTCAAGGTCCGTTACCGGACAATTGGCATGTAATCCCTTCGACATCTCAATTCCTAACTCAGCTACCAGATACGGGCTATCACCATACTTAAAAGATGGCAAAGCTATAGACTCCTGACCTCCACGACGGGCTTCCTGTCCGACAATCTGTCCGATACGTTTAGTTAAACTACGGTTCCACGTCTGACCTATACCCTGTTCCGATGGGAAAGTTATATTTTGAGCAAACACACTGAAAGAACTAGCAATTAAAAGAAGTAGAGTAAAATTTATCTTTCTCATATTATAAAATGAATTAACAGCGTAAAGATACTATAAACTAAAACCATAAGACTTTAAAAAGCTTTAAAAGTACTCGTTTAAACAAAAAGAAAAAGTTTATATTTGCAATTCATTAAAAGAATATGATATGTTATCATCATTTTATATAAAAAATTACAGAAACCTGAAAGAGCTACATATCAGTTCATTTAATCAGGTAAACCTCATATCGGGTAAGAATAACACTGGAAAATCATCTCTTCTGGAAGCCATTTTCATATATGCCAACAGAGGAAGTGTAGAGAGTATTGTAGCCAATTTTATTGGAAGGAAAGAATATTTCACCAGCAATCTTAGACCAGACATACTACAAGAAAACATTACATCTCTTTCATCTTTATTCTTTAATAGAAAGTTCTCTTTCAATTATGAGGATAGAATAGAAATAGGTGAACCCCAATTAAAAGACTTAATTTCCTTACAGTTTGTTTATTATAAAGAAGAGGTGAACCAAAATGCCAAATATGAGTTCGAAAAGATTAGAAGAATTACTATTGATAACAATTTAGATATCAATAATATAAGCGATTTGTTTATTGGGTTTGATATTAAAATTGGCAATCAATCAAAATTATTATCACTTCAAAAAAGCCTTGGCTCTTATGTCAGAAATTCAATTTCAGCACCTTCTTTGAAACATCAGTTTATCTACACCAATAATTCCGAAAAAAGTTTTAATAGTTCATTATTTGATAATATAGCACTTACAGACAAAGAACAATATATTATTGAGGCGCTCAGAATCATTGAGCCTAATACGGAAAGAATTGCTTTTGTTGATAACAATATGAAAGAACGTGTGGCTGTTGTAAAATTGGCAAATACTAAAGATGTTGTATCAATAAGTAGTATGGGAGATGGAATAAATAGAATACTAACCATTATTCTATCCTTAGTAAATTGCAGCGATGGTTATCTACTTATAGATGAGTTCGAAAATGGATTACATTACACTGTGCAAGAGAAATTATGGACTGTCATTTTTAAACTAGCTCAAGAACTAAACATCCAAATATTTGCAACAACACACAGTAACGATTGCATCTCCAGTTTCAGCAAAGTACTGAACAACATGAACAATAAATCACTAGGTAAATATATCCGACTAGACAATGTAGATGGCCAAATAAAACAGGTCGAATTTTCATCTGATGAACTTAACATTGCAGACCAACAAGAAATTGAAATAAGATAATGACAAAAAAGAATAAGCAATTACTAGTTGAAGGTAATGACGATTTGCATGTAATGTATGCATTATGCCAAAAGCGTAATATCCCCCAAACTTTCGAAATCATTGACTGCAAAGGAATAGATCAATTAATAGATTCAATCCCAGTCAGATTAAAACAAGCTGAAATTAACACTATGGGAATAATCGTTGATGCAGATGCCGATATAAACAAAAGATGGAATACTATTAGTGGCATTTTAGCAAATATAGGATATCAGATTCCAGACATAATACCTACCGAAGGCGTAATTTTAAACGAAAGTAAAAAAGTTAAAATTGGAGTATGGCTTATGCCTGATAATAATTTAAACGGGATGCTTGAGGACTTTATTAAATACCTTATCCCGGAAGAGGATCAGCTATTGCCAATTGTGAATTCGACTTTAACCGCCATTGAAGCTCAAAAGCTAAACAGATATGCGCCAATTCATCGTCCAAAAGCACTTATACATACTTGGTTGGCATGGCAAGAAGATCCGGGAACTCCAATGGGATTAAGTATCACAAAAAAATATCTGAATACAGATGTATATCAGTGCTCACTCTTTCTAAAATGGTTACTTAATTTGTTTGATGAATAATATGATTATGCAAAAATAATCTTTCACTTCCCTTAACCTTAAAAGCACAAAAAGCCCCAAAAACCAAAAGAGTTTCTCCAAATCCGCACAGAAAGCACTAATTATGATATAATTTCACTATTTTTGCACGTCTTTTACAGAAAACTTTACTGTTTAAAATGGAGCTAGGAAAAACGATTGATTTAAAAACACTGGATAAAATAGTCTTCGGGAAAGCACCCTTAGTGATATCAGAAGATTGCATGAAAGAAGTAGCTGATTGCTATGACTTCCTGAAAACTTTTTCCAGCGATAAAATCATTTACGGCATTAACACAGGGTTTGGGCCGATGGCGCAATACCGGGTTGACGATAAGTCGTTAACCGAATTACAATACAATATCATCCGTAGCCATTCTACCGGAGCTGGTAAACCATTACCCGAAATCTATGTACGCGCCGCCATGGTAGCCCGCGTATATACTTTCCTGCAAGCCAGGTCGGGGGTACATCCTGAGCTGGTTAATCTGCTGGTGGAGTTCATCAACCGGGAAATTTACCCGTTCATACCCGAACACGGAAGTGTTGGTGCAAGCGGCGACCTGGTACAGTTGGCACATATGGCGCTGACCTTGATCGGCGAAGGAGAAGTGTTTTATAAAGGTGAAAGGCGTGATACGGCAGGCGTGATGGAAGAAAATGGACTGAAGCCTTTCTCCATGCATATCCGCGAAGGACTTTCCATCACAAATGGTACATCTGTTATGACGGGAATCGGCATCGTAAACCTATTATATGCACAAAAACTGCTGAACTGGTCTGTCATTGCTTCTGTTATGATGAACGAAGTAGCTGCATCTTACGATGACCTGATGGCCGAACCTCTGAACAGTTGCAAAAGACATGAAGGGCAACAGTTCATAGCCAAAGCCATGAGAGAATGGATTGAAGGAAGTACGTGCGTGAAGAAACGGGAAATTGAGCTTTACAGCGGAGGACACCAGGAAAAAGTATTCGGACACAAAGTGCAACCGTTCTATTCACTACGCTGTGTACCTCAGATATTGGGTCCGGTGTACGATGAACTGGCCAATGCGGAAAAAGTACTGATCAATGAAATCAATTCAGCTTGCGATAACCCGATTGTAGACCCCGTAACGCAGAATATATACCATGGGGGCAACTTCCACGGTGATTATGTATCCTTTGAAATGGATAAACTGAAGATCGCCATCACCAAACTAACCATGCTGAGCGAGCGTCAGTTGAACTATTTATTCCATGATAAGATCAACGAAATGCTGCCTCCATTTGTAAATCTTGGAGTTCTGGGGCTAAACTACGGTTTGCAAGCCTCGCAGTTTACCGCAACATCAACAACAGCAGAATGCCAGACATTGTCGAACCCGATGTATGTACACAGCATTCCCAACAACAATGACAATCAGGACATTGTGAGCATGGGAACAAACTCGGCATTAATCGCCAAAACCATTATAGATAACTCGTTTCAGGTACTAGCCATCCAGTTTATGGGACTGACGCAGGCTATTGAGTATCAGGAATGCCAGGATAAACTAAGCCCTAAAAGTCTAAAGATATATCAGGAGATACGTGAGTTCTTCCCTGCATTTAAGGAGGATACCCCACTATATCCTAAAGTAGAAAAAACGATCACCTATCTACGAGGTGAATAATTGCAGAAGATGAGAAGAGTAGTTATTACAGGAATGGGGATATACTCTTGCATTGGCAAGAACCTTGACGAAGTAAAAGACTCCCTCTATAACGGCAAATCCGGTGTCGGACTGGCACCGGAGCGGTTGGAGATGGGATACTTTTCTGCGCTCACCGGTATGCTGGAACGTCCGGACCTGAAAGGCATGCTGGATCGAAAAAAACGTCTTTATCTTGCCGAACAGGGAGAGTATGCCTATATGGCAACTGTTGAGGCTTTCCGTAATGCCGGAATAGACGAGGAATTCCTGGAAAAGAATGATGTGGGTATTCTGTATGGCAATGACAGCAGTGCAGAACCGGTCATCAATGCTATTGATATTATCCGCGAAAAGAAAAAAACGATACTTGTTGGATCAGGCTCCGTATTCCAATCTCTAACATCAACAATAACCATGAACTTATCGGTTATTTTCAAACTGAAAGGGATTAATTTTACGATAGCAGGGGCTTGTGCAAGCGGTTCGCACGCCATTGGCATGGCTTATTACCTGATAAAATCGGGCATGCAGGAGTGTATCCTGTGTGGTGGTGCACAAGAAGTTAACCCCTACTCTGTAGGTAGCTTTGACGGATTGAGTGCATTCTCTATGCATCAGGATGAACCGGAGAAAGCATCCCGTCCGTTTGATAAGTCGCGCGATGGGCTAGTGCCGAGTGGCGGTGCTGCGAGTTTGGTTGTCGAAAGCTATGAGTCGGCCATAAAAAGAGGGGCACCGATCCTGGCGGAAGTTATCGGATATGGATTCTCATCCAATGGTGATCATATCTCTGTGCCTAATGTGGAAGGGCCAAGAAAGTCGCTGCAAATGGCTATCAGGGATGCAAAGATCAAACCGGAAGAGATACAATATGTGAATGCACATGCTACGTCTACGCCGGTCGGTGATATGAACGAAGCCAAGGCGATAGCAGAAGTGTTCGGGACGCATAAACCGTATATCACTTCAACGAAATCGCAAACCGGACACGAAATGTGGATGGCGGGAGCAAGTGAAGTTATTTACTCTGTGCTGATGATGAATAATAGTTTCATCGCACCTAATCTGAATTTCAATGAGCCGGACGAAGCATCGGCTGCTCTCAATATTCCCGCACAAAGGGTAGATACAGCGTTCGACACCTTCCTTTCAAACTCATTCGGATTCGGAGGAACGAACTCAACACTGATTATAAAGAAATATAAATAATATAGATAAATGACGAACGAAGAAATTATAGAGAAAATCAGAACTACACTCGCTGAAGAGTTTGAGATTGATATCGAATTGATCCAACCGGACGCACCGCTTATGGAAACGCTGGAACTGGACAGTCTCGATTTAGTGGATATGGTAGTACTGGTAGAAAAAAACTTCGGATTCAACGTAACCGGACAAGACTTTGCCGGAATTAAAACATTCCAGGATTTCTATGATCTGGTTATTTCAAGAGTTGAAAGTTGAAAATTGAAAGTTGAAAGTTACCATGCGGCACTCAACAAGCCACGGTAACATTCAATGAGCAATACTTAATTTTCAACTTTCAATTTTCAACTTTCAACTCTTATGACTTGGAAAGGTAAAACCAGAGGAGGTACATTTGGTTATCTGTTTTTCATATACCTGATCAGATACCTGGGAGTAACCGCAGCATATGTCTTTTTATGCTTCGTAGTACCCTACTATATTCCTTTCGCACCAAAAGCAACAAAGAGTATCTGGTTTTATTCACGAAACATTCTGAAATATGGGCGATTACGCTCGGTAGGGTTATTATTCCGCAACTACTACCGCCTGGGACAAATCCTGATAGATAAAGTGGCTATCAACGCGGGAATGGAAAAGAAATTCCATTTCAAATTCGGTAACTATAAGGAATTCCTGGATATCCTGAACAGTGATCAGGGAGTGATTATGATAGGAGCTCACGTAGGGAACTGGGAAACCGGAGCGCCTTTCTTCCATGAGTATGGCAAGAAGATAAATATCGTAATCTATGATGCCGAGCACCGGAAAATAAAAGAGATGCTGGAAAAGAATGGGATAAATAAGGAATACAAATTCATCCCCGTAAACAAGGATAGTCTGGAACATGTGTTCAAAATAACCGAAGTGCTCGGGCAGAAAGAGTATGTATGTTTCCAAGGCGACCGATATGTCAATTCCGAACGCCTGTTAACCTGTAACTTTATGGGACGCCCTGCACATTTCCCCTCAGGACCATTTCTACTGGCAGCCCGAATGAAAGTACCCGTAGTGTTCTACTTCGCCATGCGAGAACCCAAACGAACCTACCACTTCCACTTCTCCGACGCCGGTGGCAGTGCCGGTGGCGGTGGCGAGGCGCCACACCCAGGTTTCCATGCGGATGGCGGGAAAAAGAAAAGACCGGAACAAATACTTTTAGAGCAATACGTAAAAGCGCTTGAAAATATAGTAAAACAATACCCTGAACAATGGTTCAACTATTACCCTTTCTGGGGTAGCAGTGGCAGCGGCAGCGGCAGCGAGGCGCTGCACCCAAGTCCCATGCGGAATGGAGGCTGTGTAAAAACTCAGGATCAGGTACGTCATTGCGAACCGTAGGTGAAGCAATCCAGTTCACAAGACATATAAGCTGGATTACTTCGTTCCTACCAATGACGAATGGGAGTTTTTACACAGCCTCAATGACAGGGGGGAATTGTAAAACAATCATCCGCATGGTTAAATTGTAAATCGTAAATTGTAAATTGTAAATGAAAAGGTATTCAAAAGAACAGCATACTGCGGTAGAAGCACAAAGACTTGCACAAGAGATAGCTTTTGGGCCAATCGTATTTCAAGTCTCACGGCTGATGGTCAAATTCGGGATATTTGCCTTGCTGGCAGAAGAGCGTGAAGGATTAACGCTGGCTGAAATCAGCGAAAAAACTAAGTTATCCAGATATGCGGCGCAAGTATTACTGGAATCTTCGTTAACTATCGGCACAGTGTTGATTAAAGAGGATCGTTTTGTGTTGGCTAAAGCCGGTTGGTTTCTATTAAATGATAAAATGGCCCGTGTCAATATGGAGTTCAACCATGACGTAAACTACCTGGGGCTTTTCAGTCTGGAAGAGGCATTGCTAAACGGCAAGCCGGAAGGATTGAAAGTATTCGGCGAATGGCCTACTATATATGAAGGATTATCAAGCCTGCCCGAACAAGTCCAAAAAAGCTGGTTTGGTTTTGATCACTATTACTCTGATTGCTCTTTTGATCAGGCACTCGAAATTGTATTTGCCAACGGACCACATAAACTTCTTGATGTGGGTGGCAATACGGGCAGATGGGCAATGAAATGTGTTGAATACAACAGCGAGGTTGAAGTAACCATTATGGACCTGCCTCAACAACTGGAACTTATGAAGCAACAAACAGCCGGACTGAAAGGTGCAGAACGCATACATGGTTATGGAGCAAACTTACTGGATAAATCCGTTCCTTTCCCCAAAGGGTTTGATGCGATCTGGATGAGTCAGTTTCTGGATTGTTTCTCGGAAGAGGAAGTGACAAGCATCCTTTCACGCGCTGCACAATCCATGGGAAGCGGAACAAAGCTTTATATCATGGAGACGTTCTGGAACCGTCAGAAATTCGAGACTGCTGCATATTGCCTGGCACAAACAAGTATATATTTTACAGCCATGGCCAATGGTAATAGTAAAATGTATCATACGGATGATATGATCCGTTGTGTGCACCATGCCGGGCTGGAAGTGGAAACCATGCATGATGGGTTAGGACTAGGACATAGTATTATGGTAGTAAAAGCTAAATAGGAATAGGTAAACGGTGTGGAAATGAAGTAAATGAATATATAAATATGATGCAAGGAGAAGAAATCTTTCAACTACTACCCCAAAGACCACCTATCGTTATGATCGATAAGTTTTATGGTGTAGAAGAAGAGAAATCCTTTTCAGGATTAACTGTTACAGCAGAAAACCTATTCTGCCAGAACGGAATGCTTCAAGAAACCGGAGTAATTGAACATATTGCCCAATCCGCAGCAGCTCGTGTGGGCTATATCGCTTTACTAGAAAAAGCACCCGTTCCGTTAGGATTCATCGGTTCGGTCGATAAAATGAAAATCCACCAACTACCTGTTGTAGGCAGCGAACTGAAAACAGAAATCACCGTAATGCAGGAAGTGGGCGATATAACCTTAATTTCTGCCCAGGTAAAAAGTGAAGATACATTGATTGCCGAAGGACGGATGAAGATATTCCTAAAAAAAGAATGAGAAGAAAAAAAGTAGAAAACGTTGCTGCACTTGTAGACCGTACCCAGATTAAAGTGCGTTTCAGCGAGGTTGATTCCATGCACATTGTATGGCATGGCGAATATGTACGCTATTTCGAAGACGGAAGAATTTCTTTTGGCGATAAATATGGGATAGGCTACATGGATGTAGTTAAGCAAGGGTATATGGTGCCTATTGTTGAACTGGATTGCCAGTTCAAACAATCGTTGGTATTTGGAGACGAAGCCATTATCGAAACGCGCTATATCAATTCTCCATCGGCCAAGATACTCTTTGAATATACGATATATCGTGCTTCCGATGGGGCTGTTGCCGCCACAGGAAAAAGCACACAGGTATTCATCAACATGGACAGAGAACTGGAACTAACCAATCCTGAGTTTTATCTGGAATGGAAAAAGAAATGGGACATCAAGTAAATATATACCTAACAGCCGACAATATAATCAGTGCGCTGGGTTTCACTACACAGGAAAATATACACGCTATCCGGAATTATCAGAGTGGCGTAAAGTTGCATACACCGGAAGATGGTTCAGACATTTCAGACATACCCGTACAAGCCGCTACTATTAATAAGGAAAGGGTTGCCGGATATGTACAGCAGCACAAGCTGGAACAGTATTCACGACTGGAACAATTGTTTATCTTATCCATCACCGAAACCCTGTCACAGGCAGCAAATCCAGTAGATTTAAGTTCACCCGACAGTTGCATTATCTTTTCTACCACCAAAGGGAACATTGATCTGTTGAGTGGGCATACCGACGAAGATTACTCGGATGAGGTTTCCCTATGGAAAATGGTCGAACGGGTAGCCGGATATTTTCATGCCGGACAGAACTTCCGTATCATTTCCAACGCTTGCATTTCAGGAGTATCGGCTTTGGTAGTAGCCAAACGGTTGATGGAACAAGGAAAGTACAAACAAGTGCTTGTTGCGGGTGGAGATGTACTCTCCCACTTCATTACCAGCGGATTTATTTCGTTCAAATCTGTCAGTCCGGAGATATGCCGTCCCTTTGATGCGAAACGAGACGGGCTAAGCCTGGGCGAAGCATGTGCCACGATTCTATTAACTACAGAACAAACACCCGGCGGCATTGTACTGGCCGGTGGAGGAATCAGCAATGATGCCAATCATATATCGGGTCCATCGCGCACCGGAGATGGGTTATATTATGCTATGCGCCAGGCTATGGAGGATGCAGGAATAGAAGCTTCTGATATTGATTTTGTAAATACACACGGAACAGCCACCGTCTATAATGATGAGATGGAGTCCAAAGCAATCCATCTGGCAGAACTCCAACATGCACCGGTGAACAGCATGAAATCGTATTTCGGTCATACGCTGGGAGCAGCGGGAATAATTGAAACTATCGTTTGTGCGCATGAACTGAAAGAACAAACGGTATTTGGAACGCTTGGGTTTGAGGAATTGGGCGTACCAATGCCCATCAAAGTACATGCGCAGCATATAGACAAACCGATCGAAGCCTGTGTAAAGACTGCATCGGGCTTTGGGGGGTGTAATGCAGCGATTGTTTTAATTAAACCGGCTCCCCACCTGCCCGAGGAGAAGTACCCGATAGAGGGGAAGTGGAAGAACTTTTCAGACAACATCTTACCGCTGCCTACCGTTTCCATTAAAAATGGTCAGATCACCGTAAACAGTCAGACCATATTTACTTCCGGAGAAAAGTCATTTCCTACTTTCATTCGCGAGGCTTATAAAACGTTGGGCGAGAGTAATATGAAGTTTTATAAGATGGACGACCTTTGTAAGCTTGGATACATGGCATGTCACTATATTTTGAAAGATATAAGCTACTCTCCAACTGAAATCGGTATTATATTGGCTAATAAAAACGCTTCGCTACACACTGATATCAAACACCAGACTATAATTGTCAATTATGACGATGCAGCTGCCAGTCCGGCAGTTTTTGTCTATACATTACCTAATGTAGTAATAGGCGAGATATGTATCCGGCATAAAATACAGGGAGAAAATTCTTTTTTTATTAATAAAGAATGTAACTTAGTTGAGTTGAAAGCCTATGCATGCACAGTTATGCACAGAAATAAGCTGAAATATTGCGTTATTGGATGGTGTGAGCTGCTGAATGATGATTATGAGGCTGAGTTTGAATTATTGACAATGAGTAAAACCGGATTGGAAATGAATGAAAATTAATGATTTTCTGTCTCCTTTTCCGCAGATTTTAACCGATAGTCTCTAAAAGAAATTATTGACAACACTTTTGTAGTTTTTGACAATGGGCCTCATACATTCGGGGAGGTTAAAAACCACAGAGGAAAAGCGGCTTCGCTACCATATTATAATCCATCGGTTAAAACCGGCAACTAAGGAAGATTGTAAATTATTTATGATGAACCATATAAAACAATACAAAAATGGAAGAATTAATAGAAAAGCTAAAAAACGAACTGATTGAAGAGTTGAACCTCGAAGAAATCACCCCGGCAGATATTGATGCCGAAGCCCCTCTTTTCGGAGAAGAAGGCCTAGGCCTGGACTCTATCGACGCATTGGAAATCATCCTGATTCTGGAGCGTAACTACGGCATTAAAATAGCCAACCCAGGCGAAGGAAAAGAAATATTCTACTCCATTCGCACATTAGCCGAATACATCACAACCAATCAGAAGTAATGAGCAAGCCACGTATATTTGTCACCGGAGTTGGCATTATTTCCGGTATAGGGCTTGATGCAGAAGAAAACATGACCATGCTGACCGAAGGAAAGCACGGCATGGCAAATATCAGCCTTTTCCCTACAGCCCTCGACGTACCCGTATCCGAGGTAAAGCTAACCAATGAAGAACTTAAAGATATAACGGACACCACCGGGACACTTCCACGCACAGCCCTATTAGGCCTGCACGCCGCCCAGGAAGCCATGCGCGATGCCGATCTGGATGGACTCTATATGGATGACATACGCATCGGATTCATTTCCGCCACCTCTACAGGAGGAATGGATCTGAGCGAGAACTTCTATACCCCTTTCCGGGAAAACAATCTAAAAGGAAAGCTGCGCAATATAGGCCTGCACGATTGTGGGGGGATCAGCGATGCCATAGCCGAAGCATTGTACATCTCAGAGTGTTACAGAGCCATCATAACCACCATCAGTACCGCCTGCTCGTCGGCTGCGAATGCCATTATGTTTGGCGCACGGCTCATCCGGAGCGGACAGTTGGACGCGGTTGTGGTAGGGGGTACGGATGCTTTGTGCCGGTTTACGATGAACGGATTTAACTCGCTGCAAATTCTGAGCAAAGAGCATTGCCGCCCGTTCGATCAAAACCGCACGGGTCTGAACCTGGGCGAAGGAGCAGGATACCTGGTATTGCAAAATGAAAAGGACCTGATGAACGATCCGTACTGCGAACTCACCGGCTATGCCAACGTCAACGAGGCGTACCACCAAACGGCCAGCTCGCCCGAAGGTAATGGGCCGTACCGTTCCATGTGCGAGGCTATAATGATGGCCGGCATATTGCCCGAAGAGATTAGTTACATCAACGCCCACGGCACCGGAACACCAAGCAATGACCTTGCCGAGAGCGTGGCACTGAAACGCGTATTCGGCGATAAAATACCGCCATTCAGTTCGGTAAAAGCATCTATCGGTCATACGTTGGGGGCAGCCGGAGGAATAGAGGCCGCACTTTCGGCTTTGGCCATCAGGCACGGGGTACTGTATCCCAACCTGAACTTCCGCACACCGATGGAAGAAACCGGATTGAAACCGATCCCGGTATTCCTGGACGATATCGAGGTCAACCACGTCCTTTCCAATTCCTTTGGTTTCGGCGGAAGCAACACCTCCCTTTTATTCTCTAAAACAGACGTTACCGCACCCCCAATTTATGATCTATGATAACACCAGCATATATAAACAGCATGGCATCCATACATCCCGGGTCAGGGGATGCATCGCAAGGATATCTTACGGCCAGCGAGCCCGATTACAAAGAACTGATCAAGAACCCCGCGCTACGCCGCCGGATGAGTCGCATCGTAAAGATGGGCGTGGCCTGCGCCATGCAGTGCCTGAGCGACACACCCGTCGAAGAGATTGATTCCATTATCACCGCCACGGGGCTGGGCTGCCTGGCCGATACGGAAAGGTTCATGAACAATCTGCTTGATAACCGCGAGCAGCTGCTCACCCCCACTCCGTTTATTCAATCTACATTCAACACGGTAGGAGCGCAGATTGCAATGCTCTGCGGGAACCAGGGGTATAATATGACGTACGTGCACCGCGGGGTGAGCTTTGAATCGGCCCTGCTCGACGCGATGCTCCGCCTCGATGAGGGCGACCGCAAGGTACTGGTCGGCGCATTCGACGAAATGACGCCCACCTCGCACGCCATCCACCAACGGCTGGGTGCATTCCGGCAGAACGTAGGTGGAGAAGGGGCGCAATTCTTCTTGCTCGGCAGTGAGAAGACGGACAAGAGCCTGGCTCGCATTACCTCTCCGTATGGCCAACGTCATATCGAAGAGTATCTGGAAGAGTATGGATTATCCGTCAGAGACATTGACTTCCTGATTTATGACAGGAGTTCCATAACCAGTGATAACGGACAGGATCTTTTCCGTAACCTCTACTTCCCGCGCACGCCTTACGAGAGGTTCAAGCGGCAGTGCGGCGAATATCAAACGGCCATTGCTTTTGGTCTTTGGCGTGCGGTGCAGAAGCTGAGTGAGGATAAGAGCATCCGCCACATTCTGGTTCGTAACGCCTACCAGTGGGAGAAATCGTTTATCCTCGTCAGCCGCCCATGATCATCGCCCTATTCATACTGTTTGCACTGGTCCTCGGGTTCCTGTTTTATGCCTCTTACAGCATCGGAGCCGGAATATATATCAAAGCGTTTTGCCGGATGCAGACAGATGAGCGGGTAGTTGCCCTGACCTTCGATGACGGTCCGGACCCGGTGCAAACGCCCAAGGTATTGGATGTACTGAAGGAGCACCACGTTCGGGCTACGTTCTTCTGCATCGGGTCGAAGGTCAAAGGAAACGAGGCGATTATACAGCGCATGGTTGCCGAGGGGCACACCCTCGGCAACCACTCGTACGCCCATACGTGGCGGTTTCCTCTCTATTCCACCCAACGGATGACGGCGGATTTGGAGCAATGCCGCCGGGAACTTGAAGAAGCCTCGGGTCAGAAGGTGGTTTGGTTCCGTCCGCCGTTCGGGGTAACGAATCCCACCATAGCCCGGGTCGTTAAACGCCTGGGATACAAGACAATGGGGTGGAACATCCGCACACTGGACACGCAACAACCCTCGCACGAAAAGATAATCAGCCACATCCATAAGCGGCTCCGCCCGGGTTCCATTATTTTACTGCACGACCGGATGCCGGGGAGCGAGGTACTGCTCGGCCGCATATTGGAGGAGCTGAAGAAGCGGAAATTCAATGTTCAGAACGATTTCGTTATTTCTACTCTATAGAAAACGAAAAATAGGCCAGAAGTCTCACTCATTCCGTTAGATCCCCCATAAACAAAGGGCTTCACCGAAATGAATGCTACTTTTAGCATGTTTTTGAAACATACTAAGTAGAGAACGGCAGTAACGTCCAATACGCCGCCTGCTGGTTTAACCGCACCCAAACCATTGGTCACTTTGGCTATGTCTGGTACAAAATCACCGAACCGAAGGTACAAGTATCCACCAACACGCTACTCAACGGCGACGGCAGCATCAACTGGCCCGCGCCTTAAGTTATTCTTTCCGTCGCACGACTTGTACGCACAAGCCCTGCGACGGATTTTTTTCTTATCTTTGTCCACTCAAAAGAATAAGAAAAATGAAACGCATAGCCATCCACCTCCTCTGCCTGCTCTTTGCCACCATCGGCCACGCCCAAATGCGCCCGATGAGCAACACGGACCAGTTCAACAACCGTTTAGCCGCCGAAGCCCAAACCCTGCAATCCATCGAGAGCGACTTCATACAGCAGAAATACCTCGACGTATTCGACGAGAAAGTAACCTCCCGCGGCCGCTTCTACTACAAGAAAGAAAACAAAATCTGCCTCCAGTACAGTCGCCCCCTCAACTACCTGATCGTGATCAACAACGCCCGGCTCAAAATCGTTTCCGACGGCAAAAAGAGCATCATGAACCTCAGCTCCAACAAAATGATGAACCAAATGCAGGACATGCTCACCGCCTGCATGGTGGGCGATCTCTCCAAACTATCGTCCAACTACCAGCTATCCTACTTTGAAGATAGTAAATACTACCTCGTCCGGATCAAACCAACCAACAAAGCCATTCAGGCATACATCGCCGAAATGGAAATCCACCTTGACAAGACAGACATGTCCGTATGCCGGCTGCGCCTTTCCGAAACAGCCACCAACTACACCGAATACGAATTCCTGAACAAGAAATTTAACTCACTCACAGATGAAAACGTTTTCTCGGTACGTTAGCCTATTGCTGTTCATCTGCATCGGCATCGGCACCACGTCCTGCTCGCCACGCCTCCACAACCAGTCCGCCGGCGGGGCCGAAATTGTGACCACAGATACCGTATCGCAGCAGTTCAACCTGCAACTCGACTTTATGAAGCACCATTTCAGCGGCATGCTCATCGCCCGCCGCATGACCGATGACGAAGTGCGACTACTCTTCACCTCCTATTTCGGACTCAGCATATTCGACTTTTCCCTCCGGGGCGACAGCCTGCACGTAAACAGTTGCATAGAGCCTATGCGCAAGAAAAACCTACTCCGGATACTGGAACATGACTTCAAACAAGTCTTTCTACCCAACCAACCCGTACGCATTAAAGAGAAAAGTGCTATCTTTGAACGGCGAACCAGCGGGAAAGGAATGGGGAAAACAATCATCTCATTGAGCCAGTTCTCCGGCAGCCAACCCCAAAGGATACAAATCAAACATCCGTGGATACGGTTGAAGATACAATTAGATAAATTAGAACCCAATAACCCATAACATGTTAATCGCACAATTCTATACCCCCCTCTCGCAAGAAACCACCGGCGAAACCGCATGGACGGTAAGCGTAGAGCTAAACCCACACCACGCCGTATACCAGGGACACTTCCCCGGCAACCCCGTATTGCCCGGCGTATGTACCCTGCAAATCATCAAAGAATGCCTGGAAGAACTGATGGACAGCACACTCCAATACGCCCAAGTCAACTCCTGCAAATACCTCTCCGCCATAAACCCTTATGATACTCCCCGGCTGCAACTCAACCTCGCCGTCAAGGAACTCGAAGACCACCAGATACAACTCCTGGCCGACGGAAGAACCGGAGATACAGACTTCATCAAACTAAAAGCAACCCTCGCAAGGAAGTAACCTCCGCAAAGGTATGGCAGAACAAACAACGGCATATTGGCACCAAAAGCTCAGGGCGCTACAAGTAGCGGTCATCGTCCCAACGTATAACAACGATAAGACACTGGCCGACGTACTGAACCACGTCCGCGCCTACGCCCCCGACATCATCGTCATAAACGATGGTTCGACCGACCATACCGCCGAAATTCTGAAAGACTACCCGGACTTCCAGATCATCACCCACCCCCGCAACAAAGGCAAAGGCACCGCACTCAAGAACGGACTGCGCCTGGCCAGGGAAAAAGGATTCCGCTATGCCATCACCCTCGACTCGGACGGGCAGCACTTCGCTTCGGACATTCCCGTGTTCATCACCGAAATAGAGTCCACCCCCGATGCCCTGTTGGTAGGCGCCCGCAACCTTGAGGCCGAAAACATGCCCGGCAAGAACACCTTCGCCAATAAGTTCTCCAACTTTTGGTACAAACTGGAAACGGGCATTAAGCTACAAGATACCCAGTCCGGCTACCGCCTCTACCCCGTACAACGGATGGGCAACATGAAATACTACACCTCCAAATACGAGTTCGAGTTGGAAGCTATCGTCTTCGCCGCCTGGAAAGGCATCCCGGTGAGGAACATCGGCATCCATGTGTACTATCCCCCCGAAGGCGAACGTGTTTCGCACTTCCGCCCGCTACGCGATTTCACCCGCATCAGCATACTGAACACCTTCCTGGTACTCATTGCCTTCCTATGGATATGGCCCCGGAACTTCTTCCGCCAGTTTACGTGGAGCAATATCAAGAAGTTCTTCAACGAGCATATCCTGCACTCCAAAGAGTCCAACAGCAAAATGACACTCGCCGTTATGCTGGGGGTATTTATGGGCATTGTACCGATCTGGGGCTATCAGATGCTGGTTACATTGGTCCTCTCGCGCTTACTCAAACTAAACACGGTAATCGCTATTGTAGCCGCCAACATCAGCATTCCGCCTATGATACCATTCATCCTCTATGGCAGTTATCTAACCGGGTGCCTGGTATTAGGAAGGCCAACCACACTAAACTTCACCGACGTCTCTTTTGATAATATCCGCACCGTACTGGAACAGTATTTAATCGGTAGCGTCTTGTTTGCAGCGATATGCAGTGTAGTTATCGGACTCATTTTCGGCGGAATACTCGCTATTTGCAGGAAAGGGCACACATCATGACAAAGCTGTTTATCCAACTCTACGAATTCTTCCAACGGCATAAGTTACTGCTTTATTCATCGCTGGTCATCTGGGTTGCCGTCATGGCATACTTCGCCCTCCAAATCCGTTTTGAGGAGAACGTATCCCGGTTCCTTCCCGATACCAAGAGTGCGGAAGTGGCCGGCAAGGTGTTCGAGAATCTGAAGATTAAGGATAAGATCATTGTGATGTTCTCGGCTAATGATATCCACCCCCTACCCCCGCCAGCGGGGGACACGATGCCGAATAGCAACTTAAATACAGATGATGATGCATCGTATCCCAGCGGGACTTCATCGGCATCGTATCCCCCTCTGGAGGGAGCAGGGGGAGGATCTGACCCAAGCAAATACGAAGAACTCGCCCAACAACTAGAACAAATCCTCACCGAACAACTCGGAGATACCTACATCAAAGACATCTTCTACAAAGTAGACGATAACATCATCGGTAATATGCGGGATTTTGTATACAATCATCTCCCCCTCTTCCTGACCGATGCCGACTACCAACGCTTCGATTCCCTCCTACATACGGAATCTATCGAAGCCGCCATGCAGAAAAACTACGGCAACCTGCTCTCTCCTGCCGGAATCGCGCTCAAAGACTTCATCATGCGCGACCCATTAGGCCTGGGAGGAAGTACGCTGAAACACTTACAAGACTTTCAACTGGAATCCAATTACGAAATCGTCAATGGGCATATCTTCTCCACAGACGGCTCCACCTCTTTCATGTTCATCAGTCCGGTGTTCAGCACAGGAAGTACAGGTGATAATGAACGCCTCGTCTATGTACTGGAAGAAGCCATACAAAAGCTAAACAGCGAAAACCCGGAGATCCGGATTTCCTATTTCGGTGGCCCCTCCGTAGCCGTCTACAATGCCCGGCAGATTAAGAAAGACACCATAATCACCACCAACATCGCACTGGTGATTATCATGATCTTCATTTCTATGGTATTCAAGCGTAAAAGAGCCATTCCGCTGATTATCACCCCGGTACTATTCGGAGCACTCTTCGCACTTTGCCTGATCTTCTTCATCAAAGGCACCATATCGGCCATTGCCGTGGGAGCCGGTTCAGTCGTTTTCGGTATTGCCCTGAGCTATTCCATCCATATGCTGGCCCATCAGAATCATGTCAATTCCGTGCAGCAGCTCATTAAAGAAATAGCCTACCCGCTGACCGTCGGCAGCTTTACAACCATCGGTGCATTTGCTGGATTACTGTTCACCAGCTCAGACCTGTTACGCGATTTCGGGCTTTTCGCATCTCTGGTACTTATCGGCACCACCCTGTTCTGCCTCATCTACCTGCCTCATTTCCTGAAAAGTCAGGCACACGTAAAACAAGGCAAGGTGCTTCATTTTATCGAACGCATAAATGCGTATCATTTTGATAAGAACAAGTGGCTGGTAGGTACGCTGGTAATCATTACCATCATATGCTTTTTCGCCTCACAACGTGTAGGCTTCAACGAAAACATGATGGAGCTAAACTACGAGCCTAAGCATTTAAAGCAAGCCGAAAACAAACTGAATGATATGTTCAACCAAACGGAGAAAACCATACTGTTTGTCACCGTAGGCAAAGACATGAATGAGGCAACGGCCAACTACGCGGGGACTAACCGGAAACTGGCCGACCTGAAACAAGAAAACCAAATCAAAGAATACGCCACCGTACAACAGTTCCTTATTCCGCAGGATGAACAGGAAAAACGGCTCCGGAAATGGAATGCGTACTGGACACCGGAAAAGAAAGAACACCTCCGCCAAACGGTGGAAAGTGAAGCCGATAAATACAAATTCCGTAAGCGCTCCTTCGACCCGTTCTTTAATTGGTTGAATACCTCGTTCGAAACATTGGATTACAACTCCAATGAAAACCAAATCAGCAATAAACTGTTGACCGAGTGGCAAACCACGGCCGACTCGCTGACCATGATCGTCAGCCAGGTGCGTTTAAGTGATGATACCAAAGACATGGTGTATCAATCCTTCAACTCCGATCCGAACATTGTCGTCTTCGACCGGGCATACTTTACCAATAAATGGGTATCCGCCGTAAATGATGACTTCTACCTGATTCTTTATATCTCCTCCTTCCTGGTATTCTTTGCCCTATGGATTTCGTATGGGCGGATAGAATTAACACTGATGAGCTTCCTGCCCATGCTAATCAGTTGGGTCATCATTATTGGTATTATGGGACTATTGGGGATACAATTCAATATCGTAAATATCATCCTTTCGACCTTCATCTTTGGTATTGGCGATGATTTCAGCATCTTCATCATGGATGGGTTACAGAGTAAATTCCGTACGGGACAACGAGTATTGAACTCCCATAAAACGGCCATATTCTTTGCAGCTTTCACCATGATTGTAGGAATGGGGGCATTGATATTTGCCAAACATCCGGCACTGCAATCCATCTCTGTTGTATCTATACTTGGCATGGTGGTAGTTGTGCTGGTGTCCTACACCATACAACCCATCTTCTTTAATATCTTTATTGCCAGACCTGCCCAAAAAGGACTTCCGCCTTACACATTATTTGGTATTCTACGGAGTACATTTATGTTCCTGATCTTTACTATCGGCTGCATTGTAATTGGTTTCATTATCTTATTATTGATACCCGTTCCGATGAAGAAGTCCGGCAAAAAGCATTTCGTATGTTATATTATTCATCGTTGCTGCCGGTTGATCGTTGCATCTGGTACATTTGCCAAAAAAGAAAGAATCAACGTTTCAGGAGAAACGTTCGAAAAACCGGGAATCATCATAGCGAACCATCAATCTTTTATCGATATTCTCGTAATCCTGTCCCTTTCGCCTAAGATTATTATGGTGACAAAGAAATGGGTGTGGAAATCGCCTCTCTTCGGATTCATTATTCGTTATGTCGATTTCTACTATACAGGCAATGGTTATGAACTTTCGGTAGACCTTCTCAAGAATAAGATCAAAGAAGGATATTCCATCGCCATCTTCCCCGAAGGTACACGAACATACGATGGGAAAATGAAACGTTTCCATAAAGGCGCATTTTATCTTTCCGAAACGTTGAAGATGGATATTATTCCGGTACTGCTTTATGGAAATCATCGTATCTCGGCAAAAGCACAACCATTTAACTTGCGGAAAAGCATTATTGTTAGCAAGATATTGCCCCGTATCTCCCACAAAGACAGTTCATGGGGAACAACCTACCAGGAGCGCACCAAGCGTATATCCGCTTATATGCGGGCAGAATATAAAGCTTTATGTCTGGAAAAAGACACTCCGGACAATCCTTACTTCTACGAAACATTGGTGCAGAACTATATTTATAAAGGTCCGGTGGAAGAATGGTATATCCGCATCAAAGTGAAAATGGAGAAGAATTACCGCATATTCAACAACCTGATTCCGCGAAGCGGGCAAATTACAGATATCGGTTGTGGTTTTGGTCCGCTATGCTATATGCTGAATCTCCTGTCTGCCGAAAGGAAAGTGCTGGGTATTGACTATGATGAAGATAAAATAGCTGTGGCCAATCATGCCTGGTTGCACAATGATCAGACACAGTTTGTTTGTGCCGATGCCATTACCTATGATTTACCGTCCAGCAATGTGTTTATATTGAGTGATATGTTACATTATATGAATTACGAAAGCCAGGAAACATTATTGAAAAGGTGTATCGAAAGACTTCTGCCCAACGGCATGATCATTGTGAGAGACGGCAACTCTTCGGACGAACATAAGCATCGCCTGACAAAGTTCACGGAATTACTATCAACACAAATCATCGGGTTCAATAAAACTGAACAGAAACTGTGCTTTACTTCCGGAGAACAAATGGAGCAAATAGCAAGCGAATGTGGCATGCAACTGGAAACGATCAAGAACGATAAATATACCTCAAACACGATTTATGTGTTTAGAAAGCAATAAGTGCTATGAATAAATATGATGTAATTATTGTTGGTAGCGGACTTGGAGGGCTGGAATGTGGAGCTATTCTCAGTAAAGAAGGTTTCAACGTCTGTGTACTCGAAAAGAATGAGCTTTTCGGAGGTTGTTTCCAGACGTACACCCGTAGAGGACGGCTTCTGGATACCGGCATTCATTATGTAGGCAGCTTGGGAGAAGGCCAGATTATGAATCAGTATTTCCGGTATTTCGGTATTATGGATAAATTGGATATCCGCCGGTTAGATGAAGCATGCTTTGACCGGATATGCTACAACAATACAACATATGACTTTGCAATGGGGCATGAACGGTTTGTAGATACACTATCCGAACATTTCCCCACCGAACGTGAAAACCTACGCCGATACACTTCCATATTAAAAGACGTTGGCAACCTGATTAATGTAGACAGCCTGAAAAAAGGTTTGTTCACAAACGGCGGATTCCAATACTTTGAAATGTCGGCAGCAAAAACGATAGCTGATATTACGTCCAACCCGACACTTAGAAATGTGTTGGCAGGTTCTTCCTTACTTTACGGGGGAGTCAAAGAAAAGTCGACTTTCTATCATCATGGAATGGTGAATAATTCTTATATCGAAGGAGCTTATCGTTTTGTTAAAGGCAGTATGCAGGTTAGCGATACCCTGATTGAGGTGATTCGTTCCAATGGAGGTACGGTACGCAATAATAGCGAAGTGACACGTATTATCGTGGAAGACGAACAGGCAAAAGGAGTTATCGTCAATGGCGGGGAACGGATAGAAGGCAGATACATAATATCCAACGTACATCCGAAACGTACGTTTGAACTGACAGACAAATCGCGCAGTATCAGAAACGCGTACCTTTCGCGCATCAATTCTTTAGAGAATACATATGGTGTATTTACCCTGTATCTGATTATGAAAAAGGATACATATCCATATATCAACCGGAATACGTATATACATGGAAATAAAAACGTTTGGTATGATAAGACAGAACATATCGGAACGACAAGGAGTTGCATGATCTCCTCACAAACCTCTCTTCTGAACGGAGATTTTGCCGAGGTTATCAGCATACTTACGCCTATGTATATGGATGAACTTCTGGAATGGGAGAATACCACTCCTGAAAAACGAGGCGACGCTTACCGCCGGTTCAAAGAGAAAAAAGCCAATGATATACTTGCTTTCCTTGCAGAACAAGGCATATCATTCGATGGGCAGGTTGAGGCTCAATATACCACTACCCCACTTAGTTATCGCGACTATACGGCCACGGTAGAGGGATCGGCCTACGGTATCATTAAGAATTATAAATATCCACAGGCCGGATTTATTTCGTCCAGAACCAAAATCGGTAATTTGCTCCTGACAGGGCAGAACCTGAATCTACATGGTGCGCTTGGAGTAACCCTAACCTCCATGATTACCTGTGCCGGTTTGGTAGGCGAAGAATATCTGGCTAAAAAGGTAGGAAATGCATAGCGGCAGCGTACCGCAGCGAGAATATATATTAAGGAATGATGATTAAACGATTATTGAAATATACAGGTATTGCTTTATTAGCCATTATCCTGATTTTAACCACATGGGTCTGGTACTTGTATTCCACAGCAGATATGCTCGCCCCCTGCCCCGAGGCGGGGCTACCAAGTTTCCATGCGGGTAGCGAGGCAGTACATCCAAGTTTCCATGCAGAATATAGGCAGTATGGTCCAAATGCTTTAAGGCAAAGCGAGAGTGGATTGTGGGAACTATATGTTGAAGGAGATGCCTTTCAGCGAGGTGAAGCCATAGGGCATTTATCCGAAGATTTGCTTTATTTTCAGGAGAAGGTATTTGTTGATCAAATCCGGGAGATTATACCTTCGGACAGTTATCTGAAGTTTCTCCGGTTCTTTATTATTCTGTTCAATAGAAACCTGGGGGAGAATATCCCGGAAGAATATCGTCAGGAGATTTATGCCATATCCCAATCCTGTACTCATGAATATGACATGATCGGTACTCCATACGAGCGACAATTGAACTACCATGCCGCCCACGATTTAGGACATGCCATGCAGGACTATATGCTTGTAGGATGTAGCTCATTTGCCAGTTGGGGGATGCATAGCGAAGATTCTTCGTTAGTAATAGGTCGTAACTTTGACTTTTATATGGGAGATGATTTCGCCCGCAACAAACAGGTGGCTTTCTATCGCCCATCAACAGGACATAACTTTGTTACTATCGGCTGGGTGGGAATGACGGGCGTACTTTCGGGAATGAATGAACATGGGCTTACGGTAACCATCAATGCCGCAAAATCGACCATGCCAACCTCATCGGCCACTCCTATTTCCGTACTGACGCGCGAGATTCTACAATATGCCCAAACAATTGATGAGGCTTATGAGATAGCCAAAAAGCGGAAAACGTTTGTTGCTGAATCCATACTGATCGGATCGGCCAAAGATGGCAAAGCAGCAATTATTGAAAAATCGCCCGACAACATAGCATTGTTCACCCAGGATGAACAACAACAGCTGATTTGTACCAATCACTACCAATCCGAGGCGTTTGCCCACGAGAAAAACAATAGAGAGAATATTGAAACCTCCGACAGCCCTTACCGTTTTGAACGGTTGGAAGAATTATTGGCGCAAGAGGGAAAAATGAACGAGCAGAAGGCTGCTCATGTTTTGCGCAATTATAAAGGCCGGGATGATGCTGATTTAGGTTTAGCCAATGAAATGGCAATCAACCAGTTCATCGCTCATCATTCCGTTATTTTTAAGCCGGAGCAAAGATTAATCTGGGTATCAACCTCTCCCTGGCAATCTGGTAAGTATGTGGCTTATGACTTAAACAAAATATTCAATGATAGTCTGGATTTCAGCCGTGAACTATATCTGGAAGAACTGACTATACCAGCAGATTCATTCTTGCAGCAACCGGAATACCAGAAACTACTGACTTACAGACAACTAACCCCTTTTATCCGAAAAAAAGGTGCAAAGAAAGAAGCCGTCAGTGAAGATACGTTGCAACTTTACCAAGCATCCAATCCAATGTTTTTTTATACCCATGAGATTCTGGGAGATTACTACCTATCCATCGGGGAAACAGAAAAAGCAAAAGCAGCATGGGAGACAGCGTTCACATTGCCCATTCCTAAAAAAGGAGAAAAAGAACGTATTCAAAAGAAGATCAATAAAAAATAATCCGTATGGAAAAGAACCCACATATACAATACGAGTCGGCAGAAACGATCAAAGCGTTTCAAGAGGAAAAGCTGATCGAACAACTGACCTATCTGCAAACACATTCCGGATTTTACCAAAAGATGTTTGCAGAAAATCACATCAACATTGAAACGATAAGAACGATTGAAGACCTCCGGCAGCTACCTGTAACCACAAAAACCGACCTGCAATTATTCAATGAGCAGTTTATCTGTGTAGATAGAGATCAGATTATTGATTATGTCACCACCTCGGGCACGTTAGGAGATCCGGTTACTTTCGCATTGACCTCCAATGATCTCGATCGGCTATCCTACAACGAATACTTATCTTTTACAACTGCCGGTTGTACCAGACATGATATTCTTCAATTAATGACCACTATCGACCGTCGTTTTATGGCAGGGCTTGCTTACTATCTTGGAGCACGCGAACTGGGAATGGGAATTGCCCGCGTAGGCAACGGAATACCGGAGTTGCAATGGGACACCATCAAACGTATTCACCCAACTTGCGGAATGGTAGTGCCTTCTTTCCTGATTAAACTTATTGAATTTGCCGAGAAGAACCATATAGATCATAACAACTGCTCACTGCGTCGCTGCGTCTGCATTGGCGAATCTCTTAGAAATCAGGACTTCACACTAAACACGTTAGGCAAAAGGATACAGGAAAAATGGCCGGAATTGCAACTTCATTCCACTTATGCCTCAACAGAGATGCAGTCTTCCTTCACCGAATGTACCGGGCTGTGTGGCGGGCATTTACAACCGGAACTGATTATCGTTGAATTTCTGGACGACAACAACCAACCCGTAGCCCCGGGTGAAGCCGGCGAAGTTACCATCACCACTTTGGGAGTGGAAGGCATGCCGCTTCTCCGTTTTAAAACCGGAGATATCTGTCATCATCATATGGAGCAATGCAAATGCGGGCGAAATACGATGCGCCTCAGTCCTGTATTAGGTCGAAAAGGTCAAATGATAAAATATAAAGGAACAACCCTGTACCCTCCTGCCCTGTTCGATATACTGGATAGCATCCCGAAGGTGATAAACTATGTGATCGAAGTATACACTAATGATTTAGGTACGGATGAGATCTTAATCCGCGTGGGTAGCGAAGACCGTAGCGAAACGTTTGCCAAAGAGATAAAAGATTTGTTCCGCTCAAAAGTTCGCGTTGCACCATCCATCAACTTTGAATCGGCAGAATATATCGCAAAGATTCAAATGCCACCCATGAGCCGGAAAACGATTAAGTTCATTGATCTCCGGTAGCAAGGTGCTACCCTCAAGTTTCCATGCGGGTAAATAGATGTCGTATTATTTTTTTTATTAATTTTGCTTGCACACGTATTTATTAACTCTAAAAACTTTAAGTATGAAAAGATTAGTTTTACTCCTGTTTTCATTGATAAGCATCATGGCTTACGGACAAAAAAACGAGTATTCGGATGTTACATTCTATGGCACGGATTTCTCGTTAGTTAAAGTGTATGGAAGCGACAACTCACCTTATCAATTTCAGGAAGCGTTCTATGGAATGAACAGATTATTTCTGAGCGAGCCAAAGAAATATAATGTGCAAAAGATATTGGGAATAAAAGTCAATGCCGTAGACCTGGGTCCGGTTGAAAAACAAAACGATAAGATCGACACGTCCGGGCTTTTAATCAACGGATATGGGGGCTATGAACTAACTACGCAACAAGTTGAACAAGCAATCAAAAATCTGCCAATAGAATCTAAAGAAGGAACAGGGCTTGTCTTGGTTGCTGAGGTACTAAACAAAGCAAGTGCACGAGGTTCCTTCAAAGTTGTATTCTTCGACATTGCCAGCCGCCAGGTATTGGAGATGCTGGACGGTAAAGGTAAAGCTCAAGGATTTGGATTACGTAACTACTGGGCACACGCCATGCTTGATGCCGTAAAGAAAGCGCAATAAGCCCCCCTCAAAGATACGACTGACATAATTCGTACATTAAAAGAGCAAATAGGTACAGTTTCGTTCAAAACATACATTTTGAACTTTCTGACGATACTTTTATCGTTATATTTGCCTGTATGAAACATTCATTAATAACTCTATTCTTGTTGGGCAGCTGCGGTTGGCTTGCTGCCCAACACACTACAAAGACTCCTGCCGTTTACAAACCTGTTCGTACCGATATATATAAAAAAGGCTGGACAGACTTTAACAAGAATGGCATAAAGGATACATACGAAGACCCCACTGCCACTATTGATGCACGGATAGAAGACCTATTGTCCCAAATGTCACTAGATGAGAAAACATGCCAGATGGTGACGTTGTATGGATACAAACGGGTGTTGAAGGACGATCTGCCTACCCCCGAATGGAAACAGCAACTATGGAAAGACGGTATCGGAGCTATCGACGAACACCTGAACGGATTCCTACAATGGGGTGTGCCAGTATCGGACAATAAGAATGTGTGGCCTGCCTCCCGCCATGCGTGGGCGTTGAATGAAGTACAACGATTCTTTATCGAAGAAACACGACTCGGTATTCCCGTCGATTTTACCAACGAAGGCATACGTGGTGTAGAGAGCTACAAAGCCACCAATTTTCCCACTCAACTGGGGCTGGGACATACCTGGAACCGCCAACTGATTCATCAGGTGGGGCGGATTACCGCACTGGAAGCCCGCATGCTGGGATATACCAATGTATATGCTCCCATACTCGATGTCGGTCGCGACCAACGATGGGGCCGCTATGAAGAAGTGTACGGCGAATCGCCTTACCTGGTAGCCGAATTAGGTATCGAAATGGTGCGTGGCATGCAAAAGGATTATATGGTGGCTGCCACAGCCAAACATTTCGTTGCTTATAGCAATAACAAAGGCGGGCGCGAAGGGCTATCACGGGTAGATCCGCAAATGTCGCCCCGAGAAGTCGAAAACATCCATGTATATCCCTGGAAGCGAGTGATAAAGGAAGCTAACTTACTTGGGGTGATGAGTTCCTACAATGATTATGATGGGTTCCCGATTCAAGGTAGTCACTATTGGCTCACCACCCGCCTACGCGGAGAGATGGGATTTCGCGGCTACGTGGTATCTGATAGCGATGCCGTGGAATACCTTTATACCAAGCACGGAACAGCCCGCGACATGAAAGAAGCCGTTCGCCAGAGCGTAGAAGCCGGTTTGAACGTACGCTGCACATTCCGCTCTCCCGATTCGTATGTACTGCCACTGAGAGAGTTAGTGAAAGAAGGTGCCATCAGTGAAGAAACAATCAACGACCGGGTACGCGATATCCTGCGGGTAAAGTTCCTCATCGGTTTGTTCGACCGACCCTATCAGACAGATTTGAAAGGAGCCGACGAGATCGTAGAGAATGCCGCCCATGAAGAAGTAGCATTGCAAGCATCTCGCGAATCGCTTGTTCTTTTGAAGAACAACGAGAATCTATTGCCATTGGATATTACAAACATCCGGAAAATAGCCATTTGCGGTCCGAACGCCGATGAACAATCGTATGCACTGACTCACTACGGTCCTCTGGCTGTGGAAGTTACCACCATACTGGAAGGAATTCAAAAGAAGATCGCGGGAAAAGCCGAAGTACTGTACACCAAGGGGTGCGACCTGGTGGACGCCAATTGGCCGGAGTCGGAACTGATTGATTTTCCATTGACACCAGAAGAAGAAGCTGATATACAGAAAGCCGTCAACCAAGCCCGGCAAGCCGACGTAGCCGTGGTGGTCTTAGGCGGTGGACAACGAACTTGCGGTGAGAACAAATCGCGCAGCAGTCTCGACCTGCCCGGACGTCAACTTGACCTGTTGAAAGCCATTGTAGCCACCGGAAAGCCGGTCGTACTGGTACTTATCAACGGTCGTCCGCTTTCCGTCAACTGGGCAGATAAATTTGTTCCTGCTATACTGGAAGCCTGGTATCCGGGAGCAAAAGGAGGAGAAGCAGTGGCAGATGTCCTTTTCGGAGACTATAACCCCGGCGGGAAACTGACGGTTACTTTTCCAAAAACAGTGGGGCAAATTCCCTTCAACTTCCCCAGCAAACCGAATGCGCAGATTGACGGCGGAAAGAACCCGGGAAAGGAAGGCAATATGTCGCGTGCCAACGGAGCACTATATTCTTTCGGACACGGATTGAGTTATACCACCTTTGAATATAGCGACCTGAAAATATCTCCTAAAATCATGACTCCCCACCAAACGGCATACGCCACTTGCCGGGTGACAAACACGGGGCAGCTAGCAGGAGATGAAGTGGTACAACTTTATGTACGCGATGTGTTGAGTAGCATCACCACCTACGAGAAAAATCTGGCTGGGTTTGAACGCATTCACTTACAACCCGGTAAAACCAGGGAAGTTACTTTCCCCATAGACCGCAAGGCCTTGGAACTACTGAATGCAGACATGCATTGGGTAGTAGAACCGGGAGACTTTGCACTAATGATAGGTTCTTCTTCGACCGATATCCGGCTGAACGGTACGCTAACGGTATTCGACCCGAATCAGCCATTCGCCAGCGAAAACAGTGGGGAACGCACACGTATAAGTGCCAGCACGCGTATGGAAATAGTCGGAAATGCCATTGATAATGACTTGTCCACCTTCTGGGAAGGCAACAAGGGAGATTACATCACTCTCGCCCTACCGGGCAGCGCCAAAGTGGACCGTGTTTCTATAGCTTTCCACCGTGATGGTGGAGCCGGGGCAGATTTTGAAATACAACTCTCCGGCGGAGGGGGACAATTCCTCACCGTATATTCCGGCACCATAACCACATATGACCAACTTTTGAACTTCCATTTCAAGGGAACAACCGCCAGCGATATACGCATCGTGCTGGGCGATGACTGGGTCGGGATATCAGAAGTTAAGCTATTGCAATGACACCTCTAAGAGATATGTCACTTATCCTACAAATAAAACTCCCTTGCAACAACAAGTGCTGCAAGGGAATTAATGGTTAGATTGTTCTATGTCTGAAAAAGACTAGAATTTGAACCCAATCTTTACTGTCGGAGCAGCCAGCAAACTAAAATTATGGCTATCCGCTGACAAGTTACTTAACCCTTCCTGAGGTTTAAGCGTTGTCGTATTGTATGTATAAGTAAAGGGGTCGATTTGACAACCAACATAAAGTCCTTGAACGAGGAAGTAATCTGCACCAATTGTAAATGAGCCACGCAGATTATAGGTTTCTGCAACCGATTTACCCATTGATTCCGGTTCATCGTACTTCACTTGATTTTGTCCGTATGCAAATCCTGCACGAACTCCTGCATACCACATCAGTCCGGAAACAGCTTTTACATCGAAATAACGATCTACACCAGTAAATACATTGAATGCCAAGGAACTTCCATCGCCTACTGCCCGGTAGTTTGGTACAGATCCGTCACCGGCTTCGTCTCCGGTACTCGAATCATATGTACCCTCTTTGGCTGCATAACCTGGGTTATTCGTAAAGTTCAAACCGCCACCTAAATTCAGTTTCCATCTATCTTTGAAGAACCAGCCCGCTTCGAATCCAACCATCATTTTTTTATCTGTCCAGTTGGTAGAAAGGGCGGCCGCTTCATAGTCCGTCAGTAGACCTGACGGAGCTGTGATATTGGCATAACTGTTGTATCCTAACGTAGCTGCTACAGTGAAATCACCTTTTTTCGGAGTATATTGATCTCTGTTATTGTGATTCTGTGCGACAACTGCAAGACACATCATAGGTGCAACGGCTAATATTAAAAGTCTTTTTATATTCATATTACTTTTTATTACCGTTTTTATTAATCAAACTTACTTCAAAGCTGCATCAAGAGCCGCTTTTGCTTTTGCAACAATGATTTTCTTAGCAGCAATCTTAGCTTCAAGAATTGCAATTTCTTCTTCTGCATAAGCAATTGCAGTTTCTTTATCACTTACACTTCTCAAATTAGCAATAGCTTGTTCAGCAGTAGCAATAGCTAATTCAGCAGTAGCAATTTCTTTTGGTAAGTCAGTTGTTCCTGCAAGAATTCCACTTACAGAGTTCTTCAAGTCGTTGATATCGCTAATCTTGTTATAAACTTCATTAAGTGCATCTTCTGCTGCTTCGTATGCTTCAGCCAGTTTCTTCAAATCGGCCAACGCAGTATTGTAAGCTGTTAAATCGGCTCCTGTAAATGTTGCCACTAAAGCATTGAATTCGGCAAGTCTTGCATTAGCATCTTCAAGATCTTGTTTTGCATTTGCCAATTCATTTGCTTGATAACGTTCAAGTTCTGCTTTTGCAGCTTCCATTGCATATCTGTTTCCTTCAGTCTTATCTGCATTATAAGTATCCAAAGCTGCTTTGTATGCATCTTGACGTGCTTCCAAACCAACATAAACTCCGGTAGCAGGAGTAGTGCCTACAGTTGCTGCACCAAGAATCTCTTTATAATAAACTGTATTGCTAGTCAGACTATTTTTAATTGATGTAACACGATTTTGAACCAAAGAGTATTGATCTATAGACTTGTTATCAGTTAAATCATAATCTACATATGTTATAAGACTATATGAATAATCATTGCGCAATGTTTTAACAGCTTCAATTAGCTTAACACTTGAAGTGGAACCATAATATGGAAGTAAATCCTCTCTTGCATCCGAGTAAGCATCATTAGCTTTAGTATAAGCATCATTTTTAACAGCAACTTCTGCATACAAAGGTTTCAGTTCTGCATTATAACCTTCGATTTTTGCCTCCAGCTCTGCTCTATCGTTTGCAGGCAGTGCTTTCAATGCATCAAGTAATGCAGTTTTCTGTGCAATTGTATTATTATGAATAATAGTTTGTTGCTTAACATAAGCTTCTGCCTGAACCAAGTCAGCTTGTAGTCCTTTTAAAGTAGTTTTTTCATTAAGCAATTGACGATTTAAGTCAGAAAGTATACCTGCTTCACGTGCGTAAACGTTATAAAGTTCAGCTATTCTCTCATCTGCTGCATCTAACAATGCTTGTTCAGCTTCTTGTGCTTCCTTTTTAGCTTTAGCTATTGCAGCCTGAGCTTCTGCCTTAGCAGCTTCAATTTCAAGAGCATACATTTCTTTTGCTTTGTCAAGAAGCAGTTTTTGCTGATCAGCCTCTGCTTGCATTGCTTCTGCTTCTGCTCTTTTATATGCAGCTTCAGCTTCTTTGATAGCCTTATCTGCATTAGCATAGATCAACGCAGCTTCTGCCTCAGCATTATACTTTGTGGCAAGAGCTTCTAATTGTTTTGCTTTCGCATTGCGTATTGCTTCTACTGAAGCCGACTCTTTATCGTCTACACAAGCTCCCAAAGACAGGATTCCGGCCAAGGCCGCTACTAACATAATTTTCTTTCTCATAATAACATCAAATTAATTAATAAATAGTTATAAAGTAATTTTAAATCAATAATAAATACACATACTACAATAACAAATACAAGAATTACAACATTACAATGTTACACTTTTACACAATCGAACTTTTTACAATAAAATTACATCAACACTCAAAAACTGATTCAAATTCAACATATTACGAATCCTCACATATACTTTCAGCCTATTACTCCGAGAGAAGTAGGATTTAAGCAAAACGTATATATTTTACTTAAAACGAATAAAGTAACAAACACTTATGGCGAGGAATTCAATTCATATGTTCAATCCAATAATCCACCTTATTAAAAACCACTCTTCAATACACTAAATTCACTGTTTTTCAATATATTAACTCAAATAAATAAAAATGTGGTTATGATATTATAAACATAAAATCACATTTATTTACCAGCAAAGATAAACTATTACTTTTAATCGGCATAAGCATAAAAAGGCTAAAAAAACGAACGGTAAAATTTTAAATATGTACGGTAAACAAACAATATCCGAACGGTCGTTTTTGGGGACTGAACGGAAAAATAAAACAAAACAGACAAATGAAAAGGATTTAGAATTAAAAAGTTTTTATAGACAAAAACAAATATATAAATAGATTCTTTAAGATAATATTTATATATATTTGCAGTGAACAACACTTAATACCAGTATATCGTTTCTGAGAGAGAGAACCACAAACCATCACTTTAACACTTCTATCAAAATCTAATCAAAGAGCAAATTCAATGGAACAAATAAGAAAAAGTAAGATTATAATTCTCGAAACACGAATTGGTATTTACCCCACTCCGGTGAACTCTATTGTAGCAGTTGAGAAAACCCTGCAAAATGGATTGACGATTTATACGCGCGAATATACCTTGACCGAGGTAAACAGTACATTACAGCAAATGAAGAATGTATGTTCTAATAACTTCATTTACCTTAATCGCCAATGCATGATTAACAAGACGGCCATAAGTTATGTTATTCCTAAAAGCAGGGAGATTTATATTAAGATCATGAATAATGATCAGAAGAAGTTTGTATGCAGCCGCAGTAAGTTACGGGAACTGATTAAATGGCTGGAAAGTATTGCAAATGCAGATACTGATTTAATACTACCGGATAGTACTTTAAATTAAAGAGACTATCCCAAAAGGCTATGATTACCGTAGGGGCGGTTCGTGAACCGCCCGATAGCACATTGGAAACTACGTCCTATGGCTGGGCGGTTCACGAACCGCCCCTACGGTAAGAGAGTTCTTTTGGGACAGTCTTTAATTTAAAGTCGTCGGAATGTTATTTTCTAAACGGAGGTTTGACTACCACGACCTTCTGTTTACGTCCGCGGACATCAATATAGATTTCCGTGCCGGGTTTGGTATATCCGGGCTTTACATATCCCATACCTATTCCGATCTTACGTGTTGGAGACATAGTGCCGGATGTTACTACACCGATATTCCCTCCTGCCTCATCTACCAGTTCATAGCCTTGGCGAGGTATTCCACGGTCAATCATTTCAAAGCCAATCAGCTTCCGTGCCGTGCCTTCATTCTTTTGTTTTTCAAGCGCCGGGCGATTAATGAAATCTTTGCCTGCGACGAACTTGGTAATCCATCCCAGGCCGGCTTCAATCGGAGAGGTGGTATCGTTCAGGTCGTTTCCATATAAACAGAATCCCATTTCAAGACGAAGGGTGTCACGAGCTCCCAGGCCAATGGGTTTAATTCCATACTTGGCTCCGGTCTGGAATATAGCATCCCAGATCTGGGTTGCGTGTTCGGGATAGAAGTACAATTCAAATCCTCCCGCACCGGTATAGCCGGTATTGGAGATAATGACTTCTTTCACACCGGCAAATTCTCCAACCTTGAATGTATAGTAGGGTATTTCCGAGAGGTTGATCTGGGTTAGTTCCTGTAATAGTTCAGTAGCTTTTGGGCCTTGTATGGCTAGTTGCGCCATATGATCGGAAGCATTTTCCATTTCAGCGCCGATTGTATTGTGTTTCACACACCAATCCCAGTCTTTCGCGATATTTGAGGCATTGACTACCAGCAGATATTTTTCCGGTTCATATTGATACAATAGGAAGTCATCTACAATTCCGCCATCTTCATTGGGAAAGCAGGTGTATTGTATTTTTCCCGGACTTAATGCTGCCACGTTATTGGATGTTACTTTCTGTAGGAATTCCAGGGCATGTGGTCCTTTTACCCAGAATTCGCCCATATGCGAAACATCAAATACACCGACGGCATTACACACGGTGAGGTGTTCGTCAATGATACCGGAGTATTCAATAGGCATATTATATCCGGCAAATTCGTGCATTTTAGCTCCAAGAGCTATATGCTTCTCAGTAAATGGTGTTTGTTTCATAATTAGTATTTCTTTTTGAAACGCGGATTAACGCAGATTAACACAGATTTTTATTTTTAGCACAGAACAACACAGACCTGCACAGATTTTATTGTTTAGTCTGTGGGAATCTGTGTTAATCTGTGTTTCAATTACTTAGATGCTGCAAGCAGTTCGGCGATCTTAACGATCACCCGGGTTGCCTTCTCCATGCTTTGTATAGGAACGAATTCATATCGTCCATGAAAGTTGAGTCCGCCGGCAAAGATATTGGGGCAAGGCAGTCCTTTAAAAGAAAGTTGCGCACCATCTGTTCCACCGCGAATAGGTTTTACATTGGGTTTAATGCCAACGGCTTCCATTGCGGCGAATGCCAGATCAATAACGTGCATAACCGGTTCTATTTTTTCACGCATATTGTAGTATTGGTCTTTCACTTCGGCCGAAACCGCGTCTTGTCCCAGTTCTTTATTCATCTGATCTACCAGATGTTGGATTTCTTGTTTGCGTGCTTCAAACTTTTCGCGGCTATGGTCGCGGATGATATAACTAATGATTGTTTTTTCCACATCGCCGGTAACGCCTACCAGGTGGTAGAATCCTTCGTATCCTTCGGTATGTTCAGGGGTTTCGTTAGCCGGAAGCAGCGACATAAAACGATTGGCCAGAAGCATGGAGTTAATCATTTTATCTTTTGCATAGCCTGGGTGCACGTTACGGCCTTTGAATGTTATTTTTGCCGAAGCTGCATTGAAGTTTTCATACTCCAACTCTCCTACTTCACTGCCGTCCATGGTATATGCCCATTCACAACCAAATTTCTGTACATCAAACTTGTGTGCTCCTAAACCGATTTCCTCGTCGGGGTTGAATCCGATACGGATTTTACCGTGTTTGATTTCAGGGTGTTGCTTCAGGTAGGCAATAGCAGACATGATTTCGGCAATGCCGGCTTTATCGTCGGCGCCGAGAAGTGTTTTACCGTCGGTTACGATCAGGTCTTCTCCTTTATGTGCCAATAGTTCAGGGAATTGGGCAGGAGAGAGCAGGATGTTTTCTTCGGCACATAGTACGATGTCTTTTCCATCGTAATTTTGTACAATGCGTGGGGTTACATTCTTGCCGCTCATGTCGGGGCTTGTATCCATGTGTGCTATAAAGCCAATGGTAGGGATCTTTTCATCGGTGTTTGCCGGAAGGGTGGCAAAGAGATAAGCATGTTCGTTGAGTGTGATATCTTCCAGACCGAGTTCTTCTAATTCGGTTTTCAGATACTTGGCAAATTCCATCTGACCGGGAGTGCTGGGGGTAACCTCGGTATTCTCGTCAGACTGTGTATCAAAGCTTACGTATTTCAAAAAACGTTTTGTTACGTCCATAGTTAAAAAGTTGAAAGTTGAAAATTAGGTTTACTTATAAGTATACCTAAATTGATTTATAGGCGAAAGGTAGTAATTTGAAAGCTGAAAGTTGAAAATTGAAAGTTAAAGATTCTCAACGGAGTTAACCTTACCGCTTTCTTAACTTTCAATTTTCAACTTTCAATTTTCAACTTAATAACGGCTTGAACCGTCGAAACAATGGGTGCAGACTTTACATTTTGGTAGTCCGATGGCTTCGACCAAGGTTTCGAGTGAATTGAATTTGAGTGTTGTTAGTTTTAATCTTTCTGAGATAACACTTACCATTTTTTGATATTCGGGAGATCCTGTGGTGGCGTATTTATCCAGATTTTTATTTTCATCTCCTTCAAGGTCTTTAATCACCTGGCGGGTGATCAGTTCCATATCTGTTTTAGATGCGGTGAATCCTATGAACGGGCAGCCATATATCAGGGGGGGGCAACCGATACGCATATGAATTTCTTTTGCTCCGTATTCGTAAAGCACTTTCACATTATCTCTGAGTTGTGTTCCGCGTACAATTGAGTCGTCACAGAAAACGATTCTCTTACCTTCCAGCACTGCACGGTTGGGAATTAGTTTCATTTTAGCCACAAGACTACGTAATTCCTGATTGCTTGGTGTGAAACTACGAGGCCATGTCGGAGTATATTTGGTTATGGCACGGCGATAAGGCACTCCTAGTCCCTGGGCATAGCCTAACCCTTGTCCGATGCCGGAATCCGGGATACCGCAAACCAGATCGACGTCGGTGGTATCTTCCTGACCCATTTTATATCCGCTTGTACTCCGCACTTCTTCTACGTTCCGGTCTTCATAGCATGAATTCGGGAAACCGTAGTACACCCAAAGGAAAGAGCAGATTTGCATATCTTCCGTGGGCTTACGCATTTGTTCTATACCATCGGCGCGCAAACGGACAATCTCGCCGGGACCAAGGTAGCGGTCGACTGCGAAATTAAGATTGGGGAAACTGCAAGACTCGCTTGTTGCTGCATACGCTCCATCCTTTTTACCTATTACTATAGGTGTGCGCCCGAGTTTGTCGCGGGCAGCGATAACTCCGTCTTCTGTAAGGATTAGCATAGAGCACGAGCCTTTGATGCTGTTATAAACGTTTTCTATTCCTTCGACAAAGGTTTTTCCCTGGATGATGAGGAGAGCGATAAGCTCTGTTTGGTTGGTGTTGCCGGAACTGAGTTCGGCGAAGTGCATATTTTTGGCGAGTAGTTGTTCCTCTAGTTCATTGAGGTTGGTTATTTTTGCTACGGTGACGATAGCGAAGCGTCCGAGGTGGGAGTTGATTACGATGGGTTGTGCATCCGTGTCGCTGATGATTCCGATTCCTGAGTTTCCACTGAATTTTTCAAGTCCCGGTTCAAATTTGCTTCTGAAATAAGCACTTTCCAGGTTATGTATGGCTCGGGTGAACCCTTTTTCCTGGCTATAAGTAGCCATCCCTCCTCTCTTTGTTCCCAGATGCGAGTTATAATCCGTTCCGTAATATAAATCGGTCACGCAACTCGCCTTCGAGACCGTTCCAAAAAAACCTCCCATTATTCTTTCCTTTTTTTAGTGTGGCACAAAAGTACAAAAAAAGATGCGAGTATCACAAAGACATTTCTTTTTTCTGATTGCCATTTGCCTCTCGCATATCTTTGCGTCAGTAATAATCAGCAAAAAAATAAAAGAAGATGAATAAAGAAGAATCGGCAACCAGCGTGGCCGGGAAATAGCAGATACTGTATTAATGTACTATCGGCACGCTACGAATAAGGAGTTTGTACGCAATAAGTAAACTGTTGGCACGCAAACGTTATAAAGGATGAAGAATAGCGCTGTTTTTCCGGAAGAATAGCGCTGTTCTTCGCGAAAAACAGCGCTATTCTTCATCCTTTATAGAGGTTAAGTAAAAACTTGCCAGCCTTACAGTGCAGTTAAGCGAAGGGTTAAGTGCATACTGGGTAGAAGAAAAAGGCCATCTGAAGTGAATCAGACAGCCTCTTTCCGAGCACAACTTAATCAATCTAATACCTAAAAACTTGGTTTCGGCTCATTGCGGCTGACGCCGAAACAATCAAACTAACCTTATTCTATTTAATCTTCAACTTGGTTACGACACCTTGCCGCGCGGCCGGGGTAGCTTCGATGATGCTGATGGCATAACCACCGCTAGGGGCCAGCTTCGTAGAGAGCTTTGTTTTTGAAGTAACTATTCCTTTTTTAATCTGGTATGATGTTGGGTTGGTGATGTAATCCGCATCTATTCCGTCTGCATACCAGGTAGCCACATATTCTTTTCGCGGTTCAAGGAAATCTAGCGTGATGGTCGAAGTACGCGGATTCTCATCTGTAATTCCTCCCACAAACCAGTTGTTTGTACCTTTCGCTTTACGGGCAATCGTGATATAATCACCCGGTTCTGCTTCCAGGTATTTACTTTCGTCCCAGTCAATCGCCACATTCTTAATAAACTGGAAGGCATCCATATGGCGTTCATAACTTTCGGGAAGGTCGGCAGCCATTTGCAGCGGACTGTACATGGTTACGAACAGCGCCAACTGCTTAGCCAGAGTGGTATGCACAAAACTGTGTTCGCCTTCGCCGAGGAAAGACAATTTAGTATCAAAAATCCCCGGAGTGTAATCCATCGGACCGCCAATCAACCGGTTGAAAGGCAAAAGCGTGGTGTGGAATGGTTTGCTACCGCCAAATGCTTCGTACTCCGTGCCGCGGGCAGACTCATTGCCTATCAGGTTAGGGTAAGTACGGCAAAGACCAGTGGGGCGAACGGCCTCGTGCGCATTTACCATAATTTTATAATCGGCAGCTTTAGTCACGGCATACAGATAGTGGTTGTTCATCCACTGCCCGTAGTGATATTCGCCGCGAGGAATGATATCGCCCACATAACCGCTTTTCACTGAATTATATCCATGATTTGCCATTAACTGATAAGCCTTATCCATATGACGCTCGTAGTTACGGACAGAAGCAGAAGTTTCGTGGTGCATCATCAGTTTAACACCTTTCGATGCAGCATATTTGTTGAGTTCTACCAGATTGAAATCAGGATAAGGAGTAATGAAATCGAAAACATAATCCTTTGACTTTCCAAACCAATCTTCCCAACCTTCGTTCCAGCCCTCTACAAGCACCTGGTCGAATCCGTGTTCGGCAGCGAAATCAATATAACGTCTAACTTTCTCATCATTAGCCGAATGCTTGCCATTGGGTTTGGTTTTAGTGTAATCCGTAACGCCCAATTGTACGGAAGCCAACTCATCGGTATATGCCCATGAGCCTTTGCCGGTAATCATTTCCCACCAAACACCGATGTATTTTACGGGTTTAATCCATGAAGTATCTTCGTATTTACAAGGATCATTCAGATTCAAAGTCATGCGCGAAGCCAAAACATCGCGGGCATCATCGCTTACGATAACCGTACGCCAAGGCGACTGGCAAGGAGTCTGCATATACCCCTTCCACCCCTGTGCGTCGGGAGTAAGCCATGATTTGAACACCATGTTCTTATCGTCAAGTTCGAGGTGCATACAAGAATAATCAATTAGAGCAGCTTCATGCAGGTTGATATAAAGTCCATCGTCGCTCTTCATCATCAGTGCGGTTTGTACACCGGTTGCCGAAAATGGAGTCTGAGACGAATTAGGCGTAATTGCGCTTTTCATCAATCCGCGGATCTCCGATAGTTTAGACTCGGTATAATCATATTCCTGTGTATCATAATCGCCTGGAAGCCAGAATGCTTTATGGTCGCCCGCCATAGCAAACTGTGTATTTTCTTCCTTGATCACAAAATAATTCAGATTGGGTTGCGCGGGGAATTCATAACGGAATCCCAAACCGTCATCAAACAAACGGAAATGAACAACAATATATCTGTTTTGTGCTTTCTGGGTAAGCGTTACAGACAATTCGTTATAATGGTTACGAATCTCGCTTTCTTCACCCCATACCGGCGTCCAACTTTCGTCGAAAGTAGAGGTTTTAGCGTTAGTCAATTCAAAACCGCTCATCAGGTTAGCGCCAATTCCCTTACCGCCTTCGGTGCTCCAGTTGGTTTGCATTTCTTCACCGCTGTCGGCTTTCAACTCGAAGCCAAGCCTGGAAGGTTTTACTACTACCTTATCTTTATAAGAAAGTTCATAGACTGGTTCTCCGGCTGCATTTACAGAGAAGCTGAGTTTTAACAACCCATTCGGAGAGGTTATACTTTCGGCAAACATCATCGTTGTACCCATTAACATTGATAATAATAAGCAGGTTATCTTTGCAGATAAGTTTCTACCGTTTTTCATAATCAGCTAAATTAGAATTATTTGACACAAAGATAACCACCCCAACCATAAACTTGTTCGGTATATACATAAATTATAAACTAATTTTGCGAAAACGATTGCACTGGCGGTGGTTGGTAGTCAGTAGTTAGGAGTCAGGCAAAACATTCTAAAATAAAACTGTACACAACAGTCTTAACTTATCCATCCCTTTTTGTATTTTTGAGCCTCCGAATCATCTAACTCTGATCCGGAGGCTTTAGCGTATGAAAGAACTGATATATATATTTCTAGGTGGAGGATTGGGAAGCGTTTTCCGTTATCTTCTTCATTTGCTGATCAACGGTAAAGGTCCGATTGTCGGCTTTCCCTGGTCTACGTTTACTGTCAACATAGCAGGTAGTCTGCTGATTGGGATTTTCTATGCCCTATCCACACGCTTCAACCTATCTTATGAAACCCGCCTGTTCCTTACCGTCGGGCTATGTGGAGGTTTTACCACTTTCTCTACTTTCTCCAACGAAAGCCTTTTCCTTTTCAGAGAAGGAGCATACATCACACTTACCATATATATACTATCGAGTGTTATACTGGGCATACTTGCTGTGCTGGCAGGCGCCTACATCACACATAAAATATAAACCGGAAGATGGCCATAAAAAGAAAACCAACCAAGGCAGAGCCAATCAAAGTTATTCCACCGTTCCTTAGTGAAGAATTAAAAAGCAATGACGATTTAAAAGGCTTATTACAAAGAGAGGATATTATTGAATATATTCATTTCAGTAAAGGAGTTACAGATACCATCAACCGCCCATACCTGACGATACGAAATTGTAGATTCAGCCAGCAGCTCTTTTTCGACTGCTTATTTAAATCGGCGCAAATCAGCGATGTCCGGTTCGAAAACTGCGATTTATCCAATATACAATTAGCAGAAAGTTCTTTTCACCGCGTAGAATTTATTTCGTGCAAACTCCTGGGAGCCAACCTCTCTGAGGCAACGCTGAATCACGTAAAGATGCACGATTGTAACGGAAAGTATATCAATCTATCTATGTCAAAACTAACACAGGTCCGTTTCTCCGAATGCGATTTCCAACAAGGCAGTTTTAACAACTGTCGTTTCTCTAATCTTGCTTTTGACACTTGCCGGTTCAGTGAAGCCGATTTTTCACAAACTTCACTAAAAGGAATAGACTTCAGAACGTCCAACATCGAACGGCTCTCACTTACCATTCAGGATATACGTGGAGCCATTGTCAGTTCCTCACAACTCATGGACTTAATACCGCTGCTTGGAGTTGTAGTCCGCGACTTTGAGTAGTACCTCGCTGCCTAGTTCTTTAAATAAAGATACCAATACACACACCCTACCATTCCGGCTCCTCCAACGAAGTTACCCAGCGTTGCCGGAATCAGGTTTTGAATGATAAAATCACTCCACAGAATATCTGCGCCCGAATAAATGGCGGCGGGAATAAAGAACATATTAGCTATGGAGTGCTCATAACCAAGCGTCACAAACAGCATGACAGGAATCCATATACCAATACATTTGCCGATAATATCTTTTGCAGCATACCCCATCCACATGCCCAGACATACCAACCAGTTGGCACCAATACCTTTTATAAACACTTTCATAAACGGCTGATCCACTTTAGCCTCGGCCAAACCATACAAATATCCTTGCCAGGGATCATTAGCCAGCATCCCTACCCCTGATGAAAGCAGATAGGCAACAATCTGAGCGCCAACAAAATTGAACAGATAAGAAAGGATAAGATATTTGATAAACACTCCTGCCCGAATACGTTTTTGCATCAATGGCAGCGTAAACGCCGTACAATCACTGGTGAATAAATCGGCCCCGGTTACGGACACCATGATCAGTCCGATGGGAAACAACGCTCCTGCTATAAACTTGATTAAACCTGGGTTTCCGGCCCCTATGCCCGGCATTCCTCCGGCAACCATTACGGTCAGCAACCCGCCGAAAGCAATAAACGCACCACCAAGTATGGCAATAACAGCAAATTTAGATATAGAAAGGCTACTTTTATATACACCCGAAGCAGCAAACTCTGCCGCAATCTCTTTAGGAGAATAATAATTCATTTACTAGTAGTTATAGGTTAGAATTTAGTAGCTAGAAGCTAGTAGTCAGTAGTAAGGCCAATCCCATACAAGACCTTACTACTGACTACTAGCTTCTAGCTTCTGCCTGCAAAGATAATTCACTTTTTTGGGAATATAATGTGCTATTATAATTTTTCTTAAAAAATATAAGTCCGCTTATGCAATATTTCGTTTCACAAGGGATTTATAAGATATATACAATCAATAACAGAATTGTCCTTTATGAAAAAAAGTATCTACGCCCTACTGTTCATTCACCTTATCGTGTTTGTTATTTCCTGTGATAAAGCCGAAGATTCGGATATGGCCTCCGCTCCGCAAGGATCTGAAATGACCACCGTTGGCAACACTACCCACGGCGAGTGTAAGAGTTTATATACCCGTACAATATCCGAACTTGTACAACTAAAAACAACAAACAATGGGCTATTAAATATAAAACATATAGATGCCATACTGAACTGTGCAGCCGGAAAGATCACATTTGATTGTAACGCAGGAAATGGCATTATCTATATCACTGAAAAAGAAGAGTCTACCAGTGCCAACTGCACCTGCCCGTACGATTTGGAATATACGGTCAAATTGCCCGGCTATGGGAAATATAAACTAATAATTAACGGCTACGAATTCGGAGAGTTTGATTTTAAAGCTAATACGGATATTACACTTAACAAGCGATTAAGCCCCAGCATGTAACTATTTTTAAGAATCACACACGAACAATTCACCCATTTCGTTTGTTCACGTATAATGGTTTACTCATTTATAGTGAGTAAACCAGGTAGAAATACCCATAAATAGCTATACAAACAAGCCAAATAATTTTATAATTTTGTGTGCTTTTTAAATACGTATTAAACATGAAAATAGAGAAAATTATCGGAAGAGAAGTCCTCGACTCCAGAGGCAATCCCACAGTAGAAGTAGATGTAGTGTTGGAATGCGGCGTTATGGGCCGTGCATCTGTACCATCGGGTGCATCAACAGGCGAACACGAAGCGTTGGAATTGCGCGACGGCGACAAGAGCCGCTACCTTGGTAAAGGTGTATTAAAGGCTGTTGAAAACGTAAACAACATCATCGCTCCACACCTGATCGGTATGCCTGCTACGGACCAAAGAGGTATCGACTACGCTATGATCGAACTTGATGGTACAAAAACCAAATCAAAACTGGGTGCCAATGCCATTCTGGGCGTATCGCTAGCTGTTGCCAAAGCTGCAGCCAACTACCTGGAACTTCCTCTTTACAGATATATCGGCGGTGTAAACACTTACGTACTGCCTGTTCCTATGATGAACATCATCAACGGTGGTTCGCACAGTGATGCTCCTATCGCTTTCCAGGAATTTATGATCCGCCCCGTAGGTGCAAAAACTTTCCGCGAAGGTTTGCGCATGGGTGCTGAAGTATTCCACGCTTTGAAGAAAGTATTGCACGACCGTGGTTTAAGCACTGCTGTAGGCGACGAAGGTGGTTTCGCTCCTACCCTCGAAGGTACCGAAGATGCTTTGAATTCTATCCTTACCGCCATCAAGGCTGCCGGATACGAGCCAAAGAAAGACATCACTATCGGCCTGGACTGTGCTTCTTCTGAGTTCTATGTGGACGGAATGTATGATTACACCAAGTTCGAAGGCGCTAAGGGCGTGAAGAGAACGGCTGATGAGCAAGTGGATTACCTTGAAAAACTGATCAACGAATACCCAATCGACTCTATCGAAGATGGTATGAACGAAAACGACTGGGCAGGCTGGAAGAAGCTGACCGAACGCATCGGCGACCGTTGCCAGTTGGTTGGCGACGACTTGTTCGTTACCAACGTTGACTTCTTGTCGAAAGGTATCCAGGAAGGTTGTGCTAACTCTATCCTGATCAAAGTAAACCAAATCGGCTCGTTGACTGAAACACTGAATGCTATCGAAATGGCTCACCGTCATGGATATACTACAGTGACTTCTCACCGTTCGGGCGAAACAGAAGATGCAACTATTGCAGATATCGCAGTTGCTACCAACAGCGGACAGATCAAGACTGGTTCATTGAGCCGCTCAGACCGTATGGCGAAATACAACCAACTTCTCCGTATCGAAGAAGAATTGGGCAACCGCGCTGTATACGGTTATGCTAAATTGAAGTAAGCAGCGAAGCGCTACACCCAAGTGCATTCTAACATCCGAACCTTTTATATAAAAGGTCGGATGATATACAATAAAGGGTCGGACCATATACTGTCAATGGTCCGACCCTTTTTCAACAAACTAATTAAGAACTGTACTGCGACATATTGTCGCTCAATCTATTACCTTAAAGACTAATTCTTCACCTGTTTGACTATCGCCGGCAACCCATAATCCGAAATCGCCCGGTTCAACAGTCTTGATCATATCTATATTGTAGAAGGCCAATTCACTGACAGGCAACTCAAGAGTCACTGCCTTCTTCTCACCCGGTTCCAGTGCCACACGGGTAAAACGCTTAAGTTCTTTTACCGGACGGGTAACCGAACCAACTTTGTCCTGAATATACAACTGCACAATTTCAGTTGCAGGATATGTTCCTGTATTCTGCAAATCAAATGTCACAGCCAACACATCATTCTTATTTAATGTAGCAGACGACAACTGAATGTTACTATATTCAAACGTTGTATAAGATAATCCATAGCCAAATGGGAAAAGTGGATCGAAACCGGCATCCAGATAGAAGGAAGTGTTTCCCAGCGAAGTCTGTCCGGCTTCAACCGGAATGTCATCTATCAAAGTTTCGGTACGTGCCGCAGGACGTCCGGTATTGTTGTGAGCATAGTACATCGGTATCTGTCCAACCATTTTAGGGAAAGTAACCGGAGTTTTACCACTGGGTACTGCCGCACCGAATAGTAAATCGGCAATAGCAGGTCCACCCATCGTTCCGGGATGGAAGTTATAAAGTACAGCGGCAGACAAATCGACTTCTTTGCCAATTGTCAATGGACGTCCTGCCATAACAACTGTTACCACTGGTTTACCGGTTTTTGCAACAGCAGCAATCAGTTCCGATTGTGCACCAACCAGATTAAGATCTGCCAAACAGTGCGCTTCACCCGAAAGAATAGACTCTTCGCCGACAAATGCCAATACCACATCCGCACGAGCAGCAGCTGCCGCAGCTTTTATTATATTTGTCGTATTCTTATCGCGACTATAAGCCAGACCCGGTTCATAGATTACCTGTACGCGGTCGCCATACATCTCCCGGATGGCATGCAACGGAGTCTGCGTATGTGCTTTCTCACCATCAAACACCCAGGTTCCCATTTGTTCATAAGGAGCATCTGCCAACGGACCGACAATAGCAACCGTTTTTACTTTTGAAGTCAACGGCAACGTGTGGTTATCATTCTTCAATAATATAGCCGATTCCACAGCAGCTTTCTTTGCCGCAGCAAGATGCGATTCGGCATACAATACCGATGGTTTCTTTTCATCCAGATACGGATTATCGAAAAGTCCCAGACGGAATTTGATACGCAGGATATTGCGTACGGCATCATCTATCGTCGATTGTTTCACTTTACCTTCTTTTATAAGCTCTGGCAAATTACGAACAAAACTATAGCTCACCATTTCCATATCAACACCTGCATTGACGGATCTTAATGCCGCTTCTTTAGGATCGGCAGCAAACCCGTGCGAGATCATTTCCGTAGCAGAAGCCCAGTCAGTCACAACTATACCGTCGAATCCCCACTCTTTACGGAGTACTTCTTTGAGGATGAAGGCATTTCCGGTAGAAGGAATACCATCATTATCATTAAAAGAAGTCATGTAAGTTGCAGCGCCTGCACGGGCAGCCGCTTCAAACGGGGGAAGATATACGTTACGCATCAAGCGTTCGGGAATAAAAGTGGAATTATAATCACGTCCACCCTCGGCAGCCCCATAACCAACAAAGTGTTTCGGGCACGCTGCAATAGAAGTCGGATCGCTCAGAGAATCTCCCTGAAATCCTCTGACCATAGCTGCCCCCATAACAGAGGTCAGGTAAGTATCCTCACCGCATCCTTCAGCAATACGCCCCCAACGTGGATCGCGGGCAATATCAATCATCGGAGCAAACGTCCAGCGGACACCTACGGAAGATGCTTCAATAGCAGCTACACGGGCCCCCTCTTCTGCTACCTCAGGATTAAAAGATGCGGCTTGTCCTAGTGGAATAGGAAAAATCGTTTTAAATCCGTGGATTACATCGCGGGCAATGAGCAACGGGATGCCCAGACGGGATTCCTCCACAGCTACGCGTTGTAATGCATTAACCCGTAAAGGGTCTACTTCATTCAGGATGGAACCTATCTCACCCTTCTTGATGATTACGCTCATATCCTCAATGTTACCGAAAGAGCTGATTTGGTTCATTTGCCCGATCTTCTCTTCCAACGTCATCTGAGAGAGCAATTTCTCTACCTTGGCTTCCAATGCTTTATCTTTTGGTTCCGGTCCTTTCGAACAGGAAACAACAGTCAGCAGAAGAAGGCAAGCAGGCCATACTCTTAGTAGTTTCATGATATTATCTTTTAGCAGCGAGGCGCTGCACACAAGTTGCAGTTCCTCGCTATTTTATCAATATGGATTTTGAGTCAGTGTACCTTGGGCTGCTTCAATCTCACTTTGAGGAATCGGAAGATATTTCTTGTTTTCTGTCCATTGAACACGTTCAGGAATACCATCCTTTGTATATTGCCCGTTTTCCAGAACTTTACCACCTTTTGCTTTCAATACTTCAGCAGCCTTACCAAAACGAACTAAATCGAAATAGCGTTTACCTTCGCCTACAAATTCAAGACGACGTTCTAATAAAAGATTATCTAATGTAACAGGAACAGAACTCAATCCGGCACGGGTACGTACCTGATCCATATAACCTTGTGCAGAAGCATCACCTATACGTAAAGCCAGTTCTGCTGCATTCAGCAGTGTTTCAGCATAACGGTAGATACGAAGATTATTATCCCAGTTCAGGTCACCACTAGCCACGGCACCGTCATTTCCGCCGATACGGCCTAAATACTTTCTCAAGAAGAAACCAGTATTCTGATAACGTCCTCCATATTCAACAGTTATACCCTTAGCTGCGTTATCTGTGATATATTTCTCTATGTTAAGAATACCAATATCACGACGTTTATCATTGGTATCATAAGCATCATAAGCTTCTTTTGCTATAGTTCCAAATCCCCAGCCACTAACATAGTCGGGACTACCCTTTAAACCATCGATACCAATCATTGCAGGAAGTACGGTACCACCGGCAGCTTGTGCAGCCCCCCAGTCTCTCTTACCACCTTTAGCTATGAAGTTAATATCGAATATTGTTTCAGCACTCCATTCATATTCAGTTTCCCAAAGGTTCTCAAATGGCTGTAGTGAATATTGCCCAGAAGCGATGATATCTTTCATATAACCTAAAGCTTTGGCATATTTTGATTCATCTTTTTGATACATTACATACTCTACATAAACCATAGCCGCCATAGCTTGTGTGGCACGGCCTGCCCATTCAGCTTCACGTTTCATTGGAAGAACTTTACTATCAAGTACTTCAGCCAAATCCGCTTCCATAAAGTCATAGACTTCTTTAGCTGTTTTTTGTTCTGTAATGTAAGGGAACGTTAGATTCTTGTCATAGAAAGGAAGATTTCCCCATAGCTTCCATAGAACTGAATAATACCATGCACGCAACACACGAGCTTCGGCGATATACTTGTTCTTATCAGCCTCGGACAGTCCTTCAACCTCTTCAACATCTGCAATCACCAGATTGGAACGATTGATACCCGAATAACTACCAGTCCACGCACCTCCAATCGTATTGATTGGGTCCGATCGGAATTGTGATATCAAGTGAATCTGGCCTTGGTCGCCTGTATTACCTCCACCGACATACAGGTCGTCACTCATTGAGTCAAACACTAGGTTCAAAGGTGCCCATCCTGCAAAATAATCATACCAATGCAAGGGATCGTAGGCTGCTGTCACCGCTTCCATTAAACGGGCCTCAGTAACATAATATCCATCAATAGGTACACTACTAGGTGGATCAACTGATAAAAAACTATCTCCACATGAAGTAGCTCCAATCATACTTAGAGCAGCACAACAAGTTATTATTATCTTTTTCATATTGTCAGTCTTTATAAATTAAAAGTTAAGGTTGAAACCAAGGGTAAATGTACGAGCCTGTGGATAGATACCTCTATCAATACCTGCCGATTTATCGTAAGAGATTTCAGGATCGAAGCCTTTATAACCTGTAATAGTCAATAGGTTCTCAGCAGCTACATATACACGCAAACTAGATACAAACACTTTGCTGGTCAACACTTTTGGTAGTGTATATCCTAATTGAATATTCTTCAGACGCATATAAGAGCCATCCTTTACATAAAGGTCTGATACTTGGGTATTATCATTTTCATCAGTCCAACTGAAGCGTGGTGTTTTGTTTGAAGTTCCTTCACCGTGCCAACGATTCATCATTTCTTTAGGAAGGTTAACATAATACAAGTCCAAACGACGAGTCGCATCAAAGATATCGTTGCCAATAGAACCCGCAATCAACATACTGAAGTCAAAGTCTTTCCAAGAAGCTTGAAAATTAAAGCCATACGTCCAATCGGGAGTTCCTTTACCTATTTTGGTTTTATCACCACCACCAATATCACCACTTCCATCCAAATCCAGGAAGATCACATCACCCGGCTGTGCGTCAGGTTGTATTTTTTCACCTTTACTGTTTACATAATTGTCGATTTGATCCTGATTCTGGAAAATACCACCTGTTTTGAACCCATAGAAGTATGGATATACTTCACCATTTTCCGCACGGCTGACGTTACCCAGCTGATGTACATGGTCATACATTTCATAACCATCAGAGTTACCTAGTTTGATCAATTTATTTTTCAAGTAGCTAGCGTTAGCTCCTATTCTAAAATTCCAGTCGCCACTGCGAAATTTATATCCCAAATCCATTTCAATACCCGAGTTCTCCATCTCACCTACGTTACCCCAAGGTTTAGATTCACCCAGATAAGAAGGTACACTCATTTCTTTCAACATGCCATTAGTTTTCTTCTTGAAATAGTCAATACTAAAAGTAAGAGAGTTGTTAAAGAAACCAAAATCAAGACCTGCATTATACTGTTCCGATTCTTCCCACTTCAGATCAGCGTTAGGAGTACCACTAGGTTTACTTCCATTAATAATGGTTTGGTTACCACTGCCACCGAATACATAATTATTATTCATAGCCACATTAGCCGTATATTTGAAAGGACCAATATTTTCATTACCATTCTTACCCCAGGATAAACGAAGCTTTGTATTTGTCAACCAGGATGGGCGCTTTTCCATAAACTTTTCATTTGTAATATTCCATCCCAAAGAGGCAGAAGGGAATGTAGCCCATTTGTTGTTCGGTCCAAAATTTGAAGAACCATCACGACGTACAGTAACCTGCAACATATAACGTTCGGCGTAGTTATAACTTAAACGCCCAAAGTAGGAAGCCAATGTAGAAGGGTCTTTCAAACCACCTTCGGTGTCTCGTTTTCCATCGGAAGCAAGACCCGTAGTAAAGTCTAAATTTGCCTTATCACCATCCAATGCAATCATATCTTGTCTATCACCTTTCACTCTACGGCCTGTAAATTCCTTAGCCGACTGACCTAAAACGAATGCAAACGAATGCTCTCCAAATGTCTTGTCGTATGTCAGAACATTTTCTATTTGCCATGTAAGACCACGGTTCATTTCTGACCACACTTTAGATTTATCATTGTGAGCATTAGCTCCAATAAAGTAAGGTTTGCTCCAACCATCAGTACCCCAAAATGCGAGATCGGTACCATAAGAAGATTTGAATTTCAAATTATCCCATAGGGTGAGTTCCGCAAAGAAATTTCCAACAAACTTGTCCGAGTTATATTTTTCTCCAGGTAAGGAAAGATAAGCCAACGGATTAGAGATTTCATTAAATTCTTTATCAGGGATATTCAACAATTTACCATTCTTAGAATCCCTTATCAACTCCCCATACTTATTAACATCAATCTTGTGATCATTTATTAAGGTCTGTTCGTCAGTTGCATATACATCCATTAACGGAGAAAGAAATATAGCATTACCAAGCGCCGAACCAGTCAAACTATTCGTTTCAAGTGTTGTATTATTAATACGGGAATAAGCTACATTTACACCAACAACCAACTTACTTAACCAGTTACGACTCTTAGCTTCATCAAATACGGTATATGTAGTATTCGAACGCATAGTCATACGTTTGTAATTCGAACGTCCGTAATCACCACCTACAATACCTTCTTGATTATAATATCCTAAAGAGAGGTAATAGTTTACTTTATCAGTAGCACCACTCATACTTACCTGATGGTTCACAACCGGAGCATCATAATTAAATGTTTCTTTTTGCCAGTTTGTGCCCCTACCATATTGTTCCGGATTTGCATACATATCACCTTTCTTATCATAGTTACTGGCTTCATTCATTAAAGTCACATACTCAGTTCCGTTTAACATGTCGCGTTCTTTCCAAGGACGTTGAAAACCATAAGAGAAATCGTAAGTGACTTTCATTTTACCTTCTCTTCCGCTTTTGGTGGTTACCAATACAACTCCGTTAGCAGCACGAGCTCCATAAACCGCACCCGATGCAGCGTCTTTCAACACTTCAATAGATGCAATATCATTAGGGTTCAGATAATCAATACCACCATCAATAGGCATACCATCAATGATATAAAGTGGGTCGGAGTTATTAATAGTACCTGTACCACGAACGCGAATTTTCGCACTAGCACCCGGCTGACCGGAAGTAGTGGTTACCTGTACACCCGAAGTCAAACCTTTCAATGCATTATCTACACGCACAGGAGCGACACCTGCAAGATCATCGGCAGATACTCTGGCGATAGCAGCCGTTACCACACTCTTTTTCTGCACCCCATAACCGATAACAACGATTTCGTCAAGTGTTTCGGAATCTTCTTGTAATAGAATGCGGAGTGATTTGTTTCCTTTTACTGAGATTTCCTGAGATTTGTATCCTATATAAGATACGGTTAGAACTGCATCGGAAGGAACAGATAATGTGAAATTACCGTCAAGGTCGGTTATCGTACCATTAGTTGTACCTTTCTCCAATACATTTACTCCAGGCAGAGGTTCATTGTCCTGCCCACCTACGATTACACCTTGTATCTGTATGTTCTGAGAAAATACAGTAAGTGTAACCCCTAACAGAAATAAAATAGAGAATAACTTCTTCATAAGTTTTAATAATTAAGATTAACTACTTGCTCATTTTGAACAGTACAAACATAGGACTTCGAAAGACATTTTAGAGAAATTTCACCTATTCGCGAATACGCCAATCAGAAAAATACAATACGCCAGGAATACGTCAAATAAGAGTAAACAACTAGTTATCAAATAATTAATAATACGCTTAGTAAATTCGTCAAATATGCTAAAGAACATAAATACATAAAAAAGACTGAAATTTTCACCTCAGCCTCTCCTGTTTCAAAATAAGTTTAAAAGTTTGAATTCAGATAATCGGTCAGGCTATCTTCACGTTCAAGCAACAGTTTTTTACGAATACGATAGCGGACAGTTTCAACTCCACGAACAGAGATGTTCAATAACGGAGCAATTTCTTTAGAAGAAAGATTCATCTTGATATATGCACACATCATACGTTCGTTGAGCGACAAATCGGGGTGCCTCTCTTGTAATCGCTTCATTAAGTTATTATGCACCAAGTCGAATTGCTCTTCGATGCGCTTCAACACATCGTCTGATTTTATATTTGAATCAATTTTATTGCTTACCAACAACAGCAATTGCCTTATGTCTTTCCCACCTCCGGCTTTTGCTGCCGACATAACTTTAAATAAATCAGCTTTAATTTCGGTCAGAATCTCATTCTTACGTACAAAGTTGATCATAAGATTAGCCATTTCCTGACTTTTATACTGTAGGTCGTGCTCTAACTTATCTTTCTCTAGCTGAATGATCTGCCGTTCTTTACGTGCATTTTCTTTTTCAAACTCCCTTTCCCTTTCCTGAAGTTCTTTATCCTTTTCGACAACGGCTTGTTGTTTTTTACGTTTCACACGCACATCATCCCATTTATACACATACCACATCAAGGCTGCAAACAACAAGATATAGCAGATATAGGCAATATTGGTACGATACCACGGAGGAAGCACCCGAAAAGTAAAAGAATCGGTAGCTGACATGGCATCGGCAAAAACGGCTTTTACCTGAAAAGTGTGTTCTCCCTCGGATAGATTACTATATTCCTTAACCATTGATTTGGTAAAATCGGACCACTCGCCATTATCCATCCGGTATTGGTAACTAACTTCTTCACCGTGTGTGAAAGAGGTGATACCATATTCAAAGCGAACAGCATTTTGAGCGTAAGGAACTTTGGATTGTAGCTTCTCACCCCGGAAATTATCGGTATAGATCAATGAATCTTTAGGATAAGAGATGAATACGTTACGAATATGGACCGCTTTACTGTAATCTTTGCGCTGCCTTTGCGCCAACACCCGGGCTAGTGCAAAACCATTGTCATTGGGAATAATCACCAGCGAATCGGATAGTGGGACTAAAGTCTCGGCTCCACGAACCAGCTCTACTGCGGACATATCTAATGGAAGGATATGGGTTGATGCACCGCGTTTATAGGTTACAAGATTGGATATGCAGATCTCGCGCTGATTCAGTCCAAGGATATGGTCATTGTATTCTTTGATGGAATAGTACGGTCCTGCACCATTCAAACGGCTGCTTATATCTTCCGAACGTTCCATCCGGCTTGCATAATGATTGTATTCATAAATGCCTTCTACTGTAGAAAAGTAAACTTTACTTCCTATTTTGTTTATGCGTATTCTTTTATCGGATGGAAAACCGTCTTTTGCATCATACAGGGTTTGCTTCACTACCCGAGACAAGGTGGGGTCTAGTTCGATGCGCATACATCGGTTTTGATCGGACATCCAGAGCACGTGTGCAGATTCCTGTTCGAAATAGCGAAAGGAGTCCGATGTTCCCGCTACCCGGTGTACAACGGTCCACTGACCGGCCTTTTTTTGCAATAAGTAGAGGCCGTCATAAACGCCTACATACATTTTATCTTCTGTTCCTGTTACCAACTGGCAGGTCCAGGTGCCGCTGATCTGTCCTACTCTTTTCAGAGACAGCCCTTCTATAAGGAATAAGCCTCTATCGTGCATACAAAAGATTTGGTCGCCTATTTTCCGGAGACTCCATACCTGTCCGCTACTATGGGGAACGGGCAGGATATCGGGGCGATTGGCGCTCAAAGCAATGGGGTATTTTGTATAATACAACCCGCGATTGGTGGCCAGAAACAAATGGTCGCCTGCCAATGCGGCATCGTAACCGGTACCGTAAGAGTATGGATAGGTGTACAGGTTGGTCAAAGGAGAACTCAAACATACATAGTCAATGCCGTTGTCCAGCCCGGCCCAAAGGTTGGCGGATGAATCGAAAGCCAGTGAAAGGACTGTATTATTCTGCATTCCGTTATTTTCATTGAAATATTTAACTTCTCTTGTTAAGCGGTTAAATACAACGATACCTTTATGTACGGTGCCTAATGCGATTAAATCATCCGAAGCGGCTACACAGAATATTTCATTTTCGGTAAGGAAGTCTTCAACTCCTGTTTTGTAGGGAATACACAGATCGCCATCGCAGTGAAACAGACCATCGTAGGCGGTAACCACGATAACACCGCTGGTATGGGGAATAACACCACGTATTCTCTTGGTTTGCAAGGAATCTGCGCCACGCAGGGGAAAGAATGTATTGCCGATCAGCACCATGACTCCGTTGTCGGTGCCTACATACAGGACGCCTTTTACCATATCGGAGCAGTCGATCTTGCATCCGGCATCTATAGAGGTGAACTTGCCGTTCAGGTATTTAATGACGCGGTTATCTCCTTGTATATAAAGGATGTTGTCGGCTTCATGGATTCCCCATATATTTCCGATAGCCCGTTCTTCTTCGGAAAGGGAGTCGGAAAGGCAAACGTAGATCAGATGCCCGTTCTCGCCGGGTTCGAAGTATCCAAATTCGCTGATGCCGCCTACATAAATACGCTTCTGGGTATTGGATGGCAGGACGGAACGCACATCGGAGTCATTATTCAGGGGGAAAACGCTCCAGCTATTGCCATCGTATTGCAACATACCACTTTGATTGGCAAAATAGATCCAGCTTTCATCATAAGTATTTATTTGCCAGGTTTGTGAACCTTTACCATAGAGATTCTTGTTATAGTTGATGATAAAGTTATTCCAGTCGGCAGAATAGCAGAGCACAGGAGCAATCATTCCCATACATAATAATAGAATGGATCGAAGGGCAGAAGAAAACGGTATATTCATTCGTATTAGAAATGGTTTCGTGATATAAAGATAAGTGGTAAATATGAAATAACATGGAAACTTTGACTTTTTTATTTCAAGCCGTCCACTTATCATCATATAAGGGGATGTGGTCAAAACGGAAAACTCTTTTATCAAATAAAGTTTCAATACTGCCGGATATTTATTTAATTTGCATATATTTTAACCATAGAATAAACCTACTGTGAATGAAAATCAAGACTTTAACTAGTATAATATTATTGTTTCTGACTTTTGCAACTGCATCGGCTCATACGATTAATGATAAGAATGCAGGGTATAACAATAAGCGGGTTTACGCAGCTGATACCACGAAACGGGATTCCATACTACATCATAATTTATTGATGGATCACCCCAGGTCTTATCTGTTTAAACGTCCGGTGTTTGTCAGTGCCAAATATTTTGGTGGAAAATCATTGACGGAAGACAGTAAAGTCCCGACAGGTTATGTACAATACACGGATATACGTGTAGGGGTAACATCACTGGGAAATAGATGGAAGGATATTGTTTATGGCATGCCTTATTATGGAATTGGAATGGGATTCCATGATTTCAGCAGTAAGTATACGGGACACCCGATTACGGCATATTTATTTCAGGGGGCAACGCTACGGTCTTTCTCGGCCAGGTCTTCGTTGAAGTATGAGTGGAATTTTGGGGCATCGTTCAACTGGAAGGAGTATGATCCGGTTACTAATCCACGGAATGAATGTATTGGTAAACGGGCTAATATTTATTTTGCGGCCAATCTGTATTTCAATTATGTTTTGAACAAGGAATGGGATATAAGTCTGGGGGCAACGCTTAATCATGTATCTAACGGGGCAACCAAAATGCCGAATACGGGAATAAATACGGCGACAGCTTTCGTGGGGTTGACGTATTATTTCGACCGTGAACGCATTGTCAATGAATTCAATCCTACGTTGCGCGCCCCGTTGTATGATCAAAGCCGGTTGATATCGGACATTACATTTAATACAACCGTCCGCCAGAGGAAGTTTGATATGGAAGAAACCGGGCTGTCATCGCCATATATTAATAAGAATTTCTTTGTTGCAAGTGCCAGCTATGCCCTACTGCACATGCCTACTTATAAGTACAGATATGGAACAGGGATTGACCTTACGTACGATGAGAGTGCTGGTTTCAGTGCCCGAAAGGTGGGCGAAACGCCAAAGGGGGTTGATATCGCGGAGTTTAAAGATGGTAAGTTCGGCGATCGGTTGGCGTTGGGGCTTTCGGTACGGGGAGATATCGTTATGCCTAAGTATTCCGTATCGGGGATAGTGGGTTATGAGGTGATTAAAGGAAAGAAGGTCGACAGCCGCCTTTATCAGGCATTCAACGTAAAAGTTCCGTTTTGGGATAATTTATATGGTTCCTTCACCATCCGCTCGCAAAAGTTCAGTAAAGCACAATATATGTTTTTTGGGATTGGATATATGATTGATCATAAACCGTTTAAGCTAATTAAACAGTAATTGGATCAACCACCGTTCAGAACATTTTTTTGGCTAAAAAAGTATCAAAAGTAACACTCGGGGTATTAACTACCTGGGGTACAGTCTGATGGGATCAATGGAATTTTCTATAAAAGTATCACTGAAGTATCAGAAGTGTCATTTTTTTGAGAAACAGAAATATCGTCAATGAGAAATACCTTCAACGGGAATGAGAAATAGGCTCACGGGTAATGAGAAATAACCTTATGAGGAACGAGAAACTTTCTCAGTATGAATGAAACTGAAGTGAATCAAGAAGAAAGTTAGTTGCTAATTGTAATTTAACTGTTCAACCTACTACTTTTGGGTCAATCTGAAAGGTAGGTTGCTAATTATTGTATCGTTACTATGTGGTTGGGATGCCCTAGGCATCCCAGTGGTTTGCCTAGGGCATCTCACTGGGATGGCACCGACCTTTTTTAAGACTAAAACAAAGAGATTATTTAAGTATTCAACCTAGTTTTCTACTTGGCCCCTACTTTTTTAATTGATCCTTTATTTTCTTTTTATTTCTTTCTTAAAAAAAGAAGAATCCTGTAATTCAGTCAATTACAGGATTCTTCATCAATTTTCATTTTCTTATCGTGGAGCTGGAGGGAATCGAACCCTCGTCCAAACGAGGAAACCATAAGCTTTCTACATGCTTATCTTTGCCTTCATTTTCGTGTATGGGCAGAACCAAAGCCATCAATCCATACCTTATCCTCTAAGGTTTCATCCTTGGCGCGAGGCCACCGCAGACTATCTCCGACTTAACTGCACCACTGAACCGGAATATTTCGGAGCAAGAGTTTCCGAGTGATGTCTCGTCTCAGCACCTAGTGCCGGGATAAAGCTAATCTACTATGATTCGATTAAGCAGCAAGAGCATAATTGTTATTGCCAGATAAAATTTTAGTAACTGAGATTTAAGTGCAAATCACTGACGCACTGCATGCTTACTTACCATTTCTACCCGCTGTCAAATCCAGTCAACCCCAAGATTCTATAACAAGTTGAAAATCAAAAGAATACAAACGACTTTAAATTATCGAAGAACAATTGAGAGACAAAATATATCTTTTCTCCTAATTACTCCTTGTATTCTTTTGTGCAAAGATACATAGTTTGCCTCACACAACCAACGACTAGATTATTTTTCTTCTCTTTCAGGTATTCCCAAACCATACTAGGTCTAATTATAGCTATTAAGCTGGGGGGATATACCTGAGAAGAAAAAGCTTCATCGAAGCGAGGTCTATATTACTTTAGTTTTCCCTTAAATATGGCATACTCTTTTAAAAAGCGTCTAATCGCTTCGTCTACAGCATCTGAGTGCAAGTCTATCAATCCTCTTATATAAGATAGTCTCTGAGTATCTGTTTCGCAGTCATAAAAATCATTATCCCGAAGCAAGTCTGTGCACACATCACCTACAGGATCATTACGATCTTTATTCAGTTCAATAAAATGCAGCACTTTACTTATTACATGAGAGAATTTGACCTTAACCTTAATCGCATCAAGATACCTAATCAAAGAGCCAATCGTATAACCGCTATGCCCTTCTTCTATTATTTTAACCTGTTCAAACTTTAGCCCGGAAAGCTTAGTTACAACATTTATAGAAATGCCTTTCTCTTGTCTCAAAGAAGAAAGTACAAGACCTATTTTCTCACGTTCGTGATGTTCATCCATAATGTTTAGTATTATAATTATTCTGCAAATATAGCACTTATTTATGGACTCCCAAAAAAAGGAATATATATTTTAAAAAACAGGATTGCTCCGATGTGTAGGCCATACTATATTCTGTAGCTTTTTTATACTCATTACCACTATGAATAAGGAGTACATGAACGAAGTAAAGAGGAAACATCAGATAACTTTACTTAAAGGAAAAGAAAATATCCAATGACGGAGATTCCCTTTCTTTCTTTATGAACACAGTTCAGCACGAAACACAAATCAAAATAGCACATTGATACAAAATAAAGAGAAACCAAACCAATAAAACGCAATCAAAACGCAAACAAAACACAAAATCCACAAATCAAACTTTCAAAATGTTTTCTTATTTAAGAATTATTTCATTCAAAAACCTTTTTATATTCAAATTATAAACTACATTTGTGTCGTTACAACACAGTCGAGAAAAATGTTTTAAGAAGATTCCTTCTTGAAGCATTTTCTTTTTAAACAGAGCTATTTTGTAACAATGCTTTAATATCTAATTTATACAAACAAAAAGATAGACCTTTGATTGTTTATAGATCGAATATTAATAGAATTCGATAAATAACCAACTAAATAACATTTAGGAAAACACATGGAAAAGAAAACAATTGTAACCGGAGTAATCGGTGCAGATGTGCATGCTGTTGGGAACAAGATTATAGCATACGCATTAGAAAAAGAAGGGTTTAACATCGTAAACCTTGGCGTCATGGTATCTCAGGAAGAATACATCGCAGCAGCATTAGAAACCAATGCAGATGTTATTCTGGTTTCCTCACTCTACGGACATGGCGAAATTGATTGCCAGGGTCTTCGCGAGAAATGCGATGAAGCCGGATTGAAAAATATCCCCTTACTTGCCGGCGGCAACTTGGTAGTGGGAAAGCAAGATTTTGTAGAGGTAGAAAAACGGTTCAAAGATATGGGATTTACCAAAGCATACCCGCCCGGAACCACAATAGAAACAACCATAGCCGACTTGAAAGAAATATTGGGTTTATCGTAAGACATCCCACCCTGAGCCATGAATATCCTTACGGTAGATTTTGGTAGTACATATACCAAACTCACAGCCATCAATGCCACAGACGCCGTAATACTCGGTACGGCAAGTGCATTTACAACCATCGATTCAGATATTATTTATGGTTTTAACTCCGCACTGCGTACACTCGAAAGTAAAATAGGAGCATTCAACTACGATCGCCTCTTATGTTGCAGTAGTGCAGGAGGCGGATTAAAAATGGTTGCCCTCGGACTTGTACCCGAACTTACTGCCAAAGCCGCCCGTTTAGCCGCATCGAGTGCAGGGGCTAAAGTCATCAAAACCTATTCGTTCGAAATATCCCACAAAGAACAGGAAGAAATCTACAATATTAATCCCGATATTATTCTTCTTTGCGGTGGAACCGATGGTGGAAATAAGGAAGTGATTATCGCTAACTCCCATCGCCTATGCGAGATTGATCGGAACTTCACTGTCATCGTAGCCGGAAATAAAAGTGCTTCACACCAAATCAAAGACATATTTGAAACGCAGGGCAAAGATTACATCATTACAGATAATGTAATGCCTACCTTCAACAAGTTGGATATTGAACCCGCCCGAACACGTATTCGCGAAGTATTCATCCAGAAAATTATAGATGCCAAAGGACTCTCCGGAGTTCAGGCAATGGCCTCTACCGACGTCATTCCCACTCCACTGGCGGTAATGGCAGGGTGCGAGCTATTAAGTAAAGGCACATCGAAGACACGCGGAATCGGCGATTTTATGGCGGTTGATCTTGGCGGAGCTACCACTGATATCTACTCCATGTCGGATGGAAAGCCATCTATGAGTAGCGTATTGGTCAAGGGACTCCCCGAACCTTTCAGTAAGCGAACAGTCGAAGGAGATTTAGGGATGAGGTACAGCTTGCTTCCACTCCTCGAGGCTTCTGACACAGATGCAATGGCACACGAACTTGGAGTCGGGAAGTCCGAAATCACAGCCTGGGTAGAGAAATGTATAGCCAACCCCGACACCATTGCCACCTGTCCGGATGAACAGCGTATAGATGCTGCTTTTGCACAAAAAGCGGTAGAAATTGCCATTGAAAGACATTGTGGTTATCTGGAAAGTTCCTACACACCTTTAGGCGAGATATTTTCCCAAACCGGAAAGGATCTTTCGGAAGTAGTATATATAATAGGTATAGGAGGAGCGATTATCCATAGCTATCATCCACCCGATATTCTGAAAGGGGCTATATACAATCCGCAGAAGCCATATATACTGAAGCCGCGACAACCGGAATTCCTGTTCGACAGGAGGTATATCTTCGCTTCTATGGGATTGATCAGTAGCATTGACCCCGAACTGGCATTACATCTCATGAAGAAAGAGATCATATAACATAAAAACGAGCATATAATAAACATAGATTATAAAAGAACAATGGAACTTAAAAACAAAAAACTTACCCGTGACGAGTTCTTTCAGGAACGCGAACAGGTTCTTCAACAATGGCCTACGGGTAAAGCCGTTGATTTTGAAAAAGCTGTAGAATACCAACACGGTATTGCTGCTTCAAAACGCTTCGGCGATAAACTGGCAAAAGCCAAGGCCGAGGGAATCACCCTGATACAGCCCCGTGCCGGTGTAGCCCTTTATACGGAACACATCAAACTTCTGCAATATCTCGAAACGGAAGGCGAAGCCGATCTGCTGCCAAGCACAATCGACAGTTACACCCGCCTGAACAGATATAAAGAAGCTGAAATAGGCATTGAAAAGAGCAAAGAAAGCGGGCGTTCCATGCTCAACGGTTTTCCGGCGGTAAATTACGGAGTAGACATTTGCCGTGCCGTAACATCCGCCCTACAAACACCTGTACAAGTACGCCACGGAACTCCTGATGCGCGATTGCTTACCGAAATCACCATTGCAGGCGGGTTTACCTCTTATGAAGGTGGAGGTATATCCTATAATATCCCCTACTCCAAAAGCCACTCATTAAAAAGCACCATTGCCCATTGGCAATATGCCGACCGTTTGGTTGGACTTTACGAGGAAGCGGGCGTATCGATCAACCGCGAACCGTTCGGCCCACTTACAGGCACATTGGTTCCACCGTGTATTTCCAATTCGGTGGCTATTATCGAAGCACTGCTTGCCGCCACACAAGGGGTAAAAGACATTACCGTGGGTTACGGACAATGTGGAAATCTTATTCAGGATGTTGCCGCCATACGTGCCCTGAATCACCTGACCCGGAAATACCTGGATAAATTCGGCTTCACCGACGTACGGGTAACTACCGTATTCCATCAATGGATGGGCGGATTCCCTCAGGACGAGGCCAAATCCTTTGCCGTCATTTCCTGGGGAGCAGCTGCGGCTGTCCTTGCCAAAGCCACAAAGGTTATCGTAAAAACACCACACGAAGCGATGGGCGTCCCTACCAAAGAAGCTAATGCCGCAGGTCTAAAAGCAACCAAGCAACTTACTTCCATGCTCAAAGACCAATCCTTTGTTGAGATACCGGCCGTAGTATCCGAAAGTCAGATCATTAAAGAAGAGGTAGAATGCATCCTCAATAAGGTAGAAGAACTGGGCAAAGGAGATTATGTACAAGGCACCATCGCCGCCTTCGAAGCCGGGGTAATTGATATTCCTTTCGCTCCCAGCAAGTATAATGCTGGTAAACTGATGCCTGCACGTGATAATTCGGGCGCCGTTCGTTTACTTGATTCAGGTAATATTCCCCTCACTCCCGAGCTGAAAGCATTCCACCGCTCCAAACTGGAAGAGCGTGCGGCATTCGAGAAACGCCCTGTTAGTTTCCAGATGGTAGTGGACGATGTATATGCCATCGGGAAGGGTTTCCTTGTAGGTAGACCCAGCGGGAAGTAATTAAGAATTTAAAATTAAGAATGATAATGAAAATAGTTAATGTGGTATGCGCTCAGGGAAAAACAGGATTTTTCTTTGATGATCAGAAAGCGATTAAAGCAGGTGCCCGGCACGATGGTGCATTTTATATTGGCAAACCCGTAACAGAAGGTTTCACCGCGGTGCGTCAGGCGGGTGAATCTATCTCCGTACTTTTTATTCTGGAGAATGGAGCCGTGGCTCATGGAGATTGTGCTGCTGTGCAATACTCAGGTGCGGCAGGGCGCGACCCGTTATTTCTGGCTAAAGACTTTATTCCGCTGATAGAAAAAGAAATCGCTCCTATATATATAGGTAGGGAAATCAGCAGTTTCAAGGAACTTGCTGCATTGGTAGATACAACAAAGAGTCCCTCAACCGGTAAAATATACCATACCGCTATCCGTTACGGTGTAACGCAAGCCTGCCTGGATGCGGTTGCCAAAAGTAAATCGAAACTGATGGCCCAGGTCATAGCCGAGGAATATGGTACGAATGTATCCGACAGCATGATTCCGATCTTCACCCAATCGGGCGATGACCGTTACACAAACGCCGACAAGATGATTATGAAAGGCGCTCAGGTACTACCCCATGCCCTATTCAACCATGTGGAAGAAAAAACCGGGCTGAAAGGAGAAAAGATAGAAGCATATATTGAATGGCTGCGTAACCGTATCCTTCAGTTCAAACCGTATGAAAGCTATCAGCCCGTTATCCATATTGATGTATACGGCACACTGGGAATTGTTTTCAATAACGATTTTGAGAAAATTGCCGATTATATTGCCGGACTGGAAAAGCTTGCCGCTCCTTTTGCTCTTCGCGTAGAAGGTCCGGTGGATATGGGCGAGAAAGAAGCCCAGATAGAAGGCCTGCGCATTATCCGTGAGTTCCTTGAAAAGAAAGGCTCCAAGGCTGAGATCGTAGCAGATGAGTGGTGCAATACCCTCGAAGACATACAGGATTTCACCTTGCGCAGGGCCGGACATATGATTCAAATTAAAACACCCGACCTTGGTGGTATTAATAACTCCATCGAAGCGGTTCTGTTCTGCAAGGAAAACGGAATCGGAGCTTACCTGGGAGGTACTTGTAATGAAACCAATCGCTCTGCGGAGGTATGTGCCCATATCGCTATGGCTACCTCTCCTGTTCAGTATCTGGCTAAACCGGGTATGGGAGTAGACGAAGGATATATGCTCATATTCAATGAAATGCAACGCATTCTTGCTTTAAAAGCAGTACTGTAGGGGCGGTTCGCGAACCGCCCAATGCACAGAAAGCACAGGGAACCATTTTCGGGCGGTTCGCGAACCGCCCCTACAATATTATAATCACTTTAATTCAAAAATATGGAAGAAATAAGAATACTATCCCCAACCGCCATCCTTGGCTACGGATTCCCCATGGATTCCTTTATAGAAGGAATGAAGCGTAAACCGCATGTCATAGCTGTCGACGCCGGTTCAACCGATCCCGGACCTTACTACTTGGGAGCCGGGAAGTCTTTCACCGACTTCAACTCCGTAAAAAGAGATCTCGAAATCATGATCCCCGCTGCCATCGAAGCAGGTATACCTGTTATCATCGGTACAGGTGGCGGTAGCGGCGGACGGCCTCACGTAGCCTTCAACCTCGAAATCATCAAACAGATAGCAGAAGAGAAGAAACTCACCTTCAAGCTTGCCGTTATCCAGTCCGAGCTGGACAAGGAACTAATTAAGCAGAAGCTTGCCGATGGTGATATCGAGCCCCTTTTCCCAGCCAAGCAAATCACTGCCGAAGAGGTAGACGATTGCGTACGCATCGTTGCCCAGATGGGAGAAGAACCATTTATTGATGCACTGGAGCAAGGTGCAAACGTGATCCTGGCGGGACGTTCCTACGACCCTTCGGTCTTTGCTGCATTGGCCATCAAAGAAGGTTTCGACAAGGGACTAGCCATACATCTGGGGAAGATACTCGAATGTGCATCCATCGCTGCAACTCCCGGAAGCGGTAGCGATTGTATGTTCGGCTACCTCCACAAAAAGGATTTTGTTCTCGAACCGTTATCGCCTTTGCGTAAGTGTACCACCCTTTCCGTAGCCGCCCATACGCTTTACGAGAAAACCAATCCGTATATGCTTCCCGGTCCCGGCGGGGCGATCGACCTTTACGGTGCTACCTTTACACAGTTGACGGATAACACGGTGAAAGTGACAGGAAGCAAATTCGTTCCTACCGAACAATATTTCGTAAAGTTGGAAGGCGTGAAGAAAGTGGGTTACCGCACCATCTCCGTAGCCGGAGTGAAAGACCCCGTGATGATAGAGAAGATAGACGATATCGTTGACAGCGTTAAGGCCCGCGTGAAAGATAATTTCAAGGCCTACGGCATCACCGATTTCTTCCTCGACTTCAAGATATATGGCAGGAATGGCGTAATGGGGCTTTTCCCCGGTGCCGACAACCGTACGGCACACGAACTGTGCATCGTCATCGAAGCCGTTGCCAACACACAAGAGCGTGCAGATACCATCTGCGGTTTTGCCCGTAGCACGATGTTGCACTTTGGATACGAGGGACGTATATCAACAGCCGGGAACCTGGCTTTCCCATTCTCCCCATCCGACTGCAAGGTGGGCGAAGTGTATGAGTTCAACGTGTACCATCTGATGCGGGTGGACAACCCCTCGGAATATTTCCCGGTGGAATACATGTATTTTAAAAACGGTAAATAAAAAAAGTTATGGAATACACATTAAGAGACATAGCTTCGGTAATCAGAAGCAAAAACTCCGGCCCGTACGAATTGACATTCGATGTGATCTTCAAAGACTTCGAGACTTACAACAAAGTAAAGGCGGCTAATGCTATCAATGAACCGGACTTTGCGGCATTGTACAATATTCCGGAGTCGGACATCATCAAGCTCGTTTATTTTGACCCGGCGAAGGCTGTAAAAATAACGATCGTACGTCCTATCCCTTCGGGGGCTTTGGGCGAAACAGATGTATATGGTGCTCAACAACATTCTCCTTTACTGGGGTATAAAATCAAGCTATAAAAATGTACAACCGGATACAAGAATATTCAGTTTTCTCGCAGTACTTCGCCCCGCACGGACGGGAACGGTTGTTGTTTCTGGGAGAGCAGATCGCCCAACGCCACCTTACCTATACCGACAGGCTGATAGGTATTGTAGGAGACGCCGGTTCGGGTAAGTCATCCCTCATCCGGGGGATGTTTCCCGGGCTGGAGCTATCCAACGACGATGATATGCTCAATCCGCGCAAGATCATGCAGGTGCGCGATTTGTTCGAAGACGTGCAGCAGTCTACCACCTATCATATTGACATGAGGTTCCAGACTGCCTTTACCCAGATGTTCGAGATTGTCGACTTTGTAAAGAATGCGCTCGATCACAAGCGCCGCGTCATCGTAGAACATTTCAACCTGCTTTATCCCGCCCTGGGCATCAATGCCGATATTCTGGTGGGGATAGGCGAAGAGATTATCGTAACCCGCCCCAGCATCTTCGGACCTCAGCCGCAGAGCATTTACAACATTGTGTCCAGTTCCCTGCACTACCGCAAAGTAGCGCACTCCATTGAGGATATCACCATTATGATACTTACCTCCGAGTTCGGTGTAGACCGGAAGATTGTTTACCCCTCCGATATGAGGAACGGTTTCATACTGAAGTTTACTAAGGAAGTCGACCTGGATTTCGAATTACTTAACACACGCATAAAGGAAGAAATAGCCAAGGGGCTTGACATTTGTTATTGCGACGAAGACCACATCCTTATCGGCGAACGGAAAGTGGCATGTAACTTTCCACGTCTTCATGTGCTCAATACTTCGGAAGTAGAAGAGTTTACACTCATCAAGCGCTTTATCCCCGACCCGAAAACAAACACCTACTGTCTGGTAGGCGTATTGAGCAATAACGAGAACATAGCTATTGACAATCTGAATACCGTTCATTTCCTTCAAAGAAAAAAGATATGACCATCCGACAAGTTAGCACTGACAGCATAACCAAGCTGGTAGAGAAACTCTGCATTGAAGCCAATTGCCATCTGACTGATGACATATATAATTGCCTGAAAGCCTGTCACGCTACAGAAAAGTCTCCTTTAGGCAAAAACATACTGAATACGCTGATGGAAAATGCCCGGATAGCCCGTGACGAGACGGCACCTATCTGCCAGGATACGGGCATGACCGTGGTCTTCCTGACCATAGGCCAGGATGTACACATTACAGGTGGCTCGCTGGAAGATGCAATAAATGAAGGCATACGTCGGGGATATGAAAAGGGCTACTTGCGTAAATCTGTTGTGCGCGACCCATTGGACCGGGTGAATACGAAAGATAATACGCCGGGCATTATTCATTATGATATTGTACCGGGCGATCAACTTCACATCATCGTTGCTCCTAAAGGTTTCGGCAGTGAAAACATGAGTGGATTGAAAATGCTGAAACCCAGTCAGGGACTGCAAGGGGTAAAAGATTTTGTGATCCAAACCGTGCGCGAGGCGGGGGCAAATCCTTGTCCACCCATTATTGTGGGTGTAGGAATAGGCGGTACTATGGAAAAGAGTGCTTATCTGAGTAAGAAAGCATTGCTCCGCCCGGTAGGAGAAAAGAATCCGGACCCAGTGCTTGCCGATCTGGAAGCAGAACTTCTACAATCCGTTAATAACTTAAACATCGGTCCCGCCGGATTCGGTGGCACAACAACGGCATTGAGTGTGAATATCCTGACTTATGCCACGCATATTGCCGGATTACCTGTTTCTGTTAATATCGGGTGCCACGCCACTCGGCATGCCGAAGGTTATATCTAAACAAAGAACTGAACACAGAGACATGGAGGCACAGAGTTCTATGGTTAAACTCCTGCTACCAAATGCCACCTTCTTTTTTAAAACTCTGTGCCTCTGTGTTCTACAATAATATAAACGTATGGAAACAAAAACAATCATACATCTTCCTTTCACCGACGATGTAATTAAAAGTCTGAAAGCCGGCGATATGATTTATCTTTCAGGAGTGGTGTATACAGCAAGAGATGCTGCCCACAAACGCATGTGCGAATCGTTGGATGCGGGCCGGGCCATGCCTTTCGAGTTTGAAGGGGCCGCCATTTATTATGCTGGTCCCTGTCCCCCAAAACCGGGAAAACCGATTGGTTCCGTAGGCCCTACCACCAGCGGACGAATGGATTTGTATGCTCCCCACCTTATCGAACAGGGATTGAAAGTGATGATAGGTAAAGGATTCCGTAGTGCCGAGGTGATAGAGGCGATCACGAAACACACAGGTATATACCTCGCAGCCATTGGCGGGGCAGCCGCCCTGATGGGGAAATGTGTGGAGAGTGCCGAGATCATTGCCTACGAAGACCTGGGCACAGAAGCCGTCAGGCGACTGGTTGTAAAAGAACTGCCGGTTATCGTGGCCATTGATTGTAGAGGGAATAATATGTACGAGCGGTAAATAAGTATGAATGGTAATCCTAAAGCAAGTTCAAGCTAGTGGTTAGATATAGTTCAGGGGAGTACTTGATCTAACCTAAATAAGCAAGAGTCTAGTTTAAATGAGCAAGGATTTAACCTAAATAAGCGATTGAATCTAGCAATCTATGCCGCATGGCTCAGCTGGAACAGCATTAAAATCCAATGCTCTAACCTCTACATCATAATAAGTATGCCGCATGGCTCAACCGGAACGGTTGTTAATCTTGATAGCCCGTTGCTTTAGCATCGGGTAGGATAGCGTATCCTAGCAAAGTGCGTGCCGAAGGTATGCAATCTATTCCACTAACATCCAATCAAAAACGAACCGTTCTTCGAATGTTATCCCCATCTTATTGAGTATATCCATATACTCCTCTCTAAACGATCTTCTGTTATGATGTTCCTCCTGACTCATAATATACCTGCATACCTGATCTATATGCGAAGGAGAATAACTAAATGCGCCATATCCGCTTTGCCATTGAAAAGATTGACTTTTATCAAATCTTTCATGAATAAATCTAGATGATGAACCTTTTACTTCCCTAACCAACTCACTGATTTGCGTTGTCGGACGTATCCCTATTAATATATGTGTATGGTCGGGATTGCAATAAATAGCTAAGACTTTGCAATTGTGATTGGAAATTATTCCACATAGATATTTCTCGACTTCATCTTTCCACTCTTTCTTGATTAATGAAGACTGTTGTGCTTTGACTGCAAAGACTAATTGTACGTGTAATTGTGAATATGTTCCGGCCATAGGTCATAGATGATTGTTTTCGACAAATGTAGGTATTTTATACGGTTTGACCAATTCGGTAGATGGATGTGTTTCAGAAGTACAAGTGTCCTTTGAGTTAGTAATAGGTTATAATTTATGCCGTGGGGTTCAGCCGGAACAGTATTAAAATCCAGTGCTCTAACCTCTGCATCATAATAAGTATACCGCATGGCTCAACCGGAACGGTTGTTAATCTTGGTAGCCCGTTGCTTTAGCATCGGGTAGGATAACGTATCCTAGCAAAGTGCGTGCCGAAGGTACGCAATATTTGGCAATACATCGACTGTTATCAAGATAGCATACCTTCGGCATGCTTACCTACGGAACTTTATAACCCCGATGCTAAAGCAACGGGCTACCAAGATTAACAACCGTTCCGGTTGAGCCATGGATTACAATTCACCGTATATTAACTACTAATTTATATTATATCCAAACACCAATTGTAATATTAAGTTAGAATATTTACCTTTACCGACGTAACTTAACACCCTTTATTTATGATAAGAAAAACGCTTTATATCCTTACCGCAGGATTACTCGCCCTTTCCCCCTCTTGCACCAACAAGAAAGCGGCGCAACAAACCACAGAAACTATGGATAACGAATTGACAATGGTAGTCGGAACCTACACCTCCGGTAGCAGCAAAGGAATATACACCTTCCGCTTTGATCAGGAAACAGGAGAAGCGAAGGCGTTGAGTGACGTTGAAATCACCAATCCGTCCTACCTCACCATCTCCGGCGATAATCAATTCGTCTATGCGGTAAGCGAACATGGTGACGGCAACGAAGCGGTAACGGCTTTTCATTTCGACAAAGAGAAAGGTACGCTGCAAAAGTTGAACAGCGTGCCTGCTATGGGGGCAGATCCCTGTTATATCATTACCACCAACCAACATGTGGTTACCGCAAATTATAGCGGAGGAAGCATCTCGGTATTCCCCCTTGCCAAGGATGGTTCTTTGCTAGCGGCTTCGGATGTGATTCAGTTTAGTGGCTCGGGTGCTGATAAAGAGCGCCAGGAGAAGTCGCACTTACACTGCGTCCAGGTTTCTCCGGATGGAAAATATCTTTTTGCCGATGACCTGGGAACAGATCACATCTATACATTTCAGATTAACGCACAAGTCAACATTGAAAATGGAGAGAAGTTCCTGAACGCGGCTAATCCGCCTGCTTTTCCGGTTGCACCGGGTTCCGGTCCGCGGCACATTACGTTCTCACCGAACGGGAAACAGGCGTACCTGATCAATGAACTTTCGGGTGCGGTCATTGCATTTGATTACAAGGATGGTAAGTTGTCCGAAATCCAATCCATCCAAGCGGATACAGTAGGAGCAAAAGGCAGCGCAGATATACACGTCAGCCCCGATGGTAAGTTCCTGTATGCCAGTAATCGCCTGCAAGCAGATGGGCTGGCCATATTCAGCATTAACCAGACGAATGGTACACTAACCAAAGCTGGTTATCAACTTACCGGCATTCATCCGCGCAACTTCATTATCACACCCAACGGGAAATACCTGTTAGTAGCAAGCAGGGACAATAATGCAATCGAAGTGTATCAAAGAAATGCAGATAACGGATTGCTAACGTCTATTGGTAAAGATATCCCAGTAGATAAACCTGTTTGCTTGAAGTTTGCTTTGTAACTACCTTATGCACAATCATATACCGTTATTAAAGTTACAAGAAACCGTTAGGCTTCTTAAATGCTACTAGTAGAAAACTTAAATGATACTTTCTCGAGTTTTGGTAGATGTACATGTACCAAGACTTAAGAAGCTTTCATTTGAAGATTGAGAAAGTAGATCTTGAAGGATGAGAAAGTAGATTCCAAGAAAAGAGCTGGTAGGAAATAAGACTAATCAAAATAGATGACCGTCCCGCCATCAGACTCAGCATAGTCTCTTATAAGTTGCTGTATCATCTCAGCGGCTTGCGTTAGCCCTTCCTTACCACTGTAACCATTTACAACTGCCAGCAGATGAGTGGTATTTAAATCCATCTTCGTACGTTCCTCATCACTGGTTGGCGTGCCGATTCCGCCTACTGCATCCCGGTAAACAGGCAGACCTTCGATATTCAGCACCCCACGCCCAATGGCCTCAAAAGGTTCATCAGCCTTGCCGATGCCTAGTTCAAGATGTGTACCCCGGATTTTATCAGCATCGAAACCACCAATCGAATAGCCGGTACGCAAGGACACCAGATTGATCAAATCAACCAGATTGTCGATCTGATACAAAGGTATTCCACGCATTAACCGGCGGCGCAAAGCCTCGGCCGAAGGTCGGTAACGACCCGGATCTTTACCACATCGCTTATACGCCTGCCGGGTAGCGGCAATGGCAGGCTGTAGCTTAATATCATCCATCGTAGTAGTAGCGGTCAGCTCTTCGGTAAAGGCTCTGATCTCTTCCCACAACCCATCGTTATACGTGCAGTTCTTGACCTCGGCATACACAGCCACCCCGGCAAATGCGGGACAGGCTTCTTTTATTTCTGGTGATACGGTAATGGTAAACATAATTATTAGTTAGGAGTTAGAAGCTAGAAGTTAGGAGCTAGGTTTTATCACTAATTAGCTTATAGAATCTGCATAGGCAAAAGCAAAACCTAGCTACTAACTTCTAGCTTCTAGCTACTGATTCAACATAATCCCCGACAACATTCGCCCGGAGTTTATCCCCAGCCGGCGGGCTGAGAAGAACTCTTCATGCCGGATAAACGTACAGATATCCGCACATTCTATATACTCCTCATAAACCCCAAACGCACATAATTGTTCAGTAATAGCCGCGGTGAGGTCAATATGATACTTTTTCTTTTCCGGTTTCCATATCGAAATGGCAGACATATCAAAGCCCTTTTCTTCGAAAGCAGCATAAACCTCCTCTCCCACTTCAAAAGATTCGAGAGAGATGCAAGGCCCGATAATGACCGAAAGATCCCTTCCGGACGTTCCGAATTGTTCTTTCATCCTCTCCAAAGTCTTGGTGGTAATGCCGTCTACCGTACCCCGCCAACCGGAATGGACGGCGGCAACGACTTGATTCTTGCGGTCGTAAATCAATAAAGGCACACAGTCGGCAGTAGACACACAGATGCAGAAACCGGGCTTGGCAGTGATGAGCGCATCCACGCCATCCAGTTCCGCCTGTTGCTCTTCCATCGAAAGAGAAAGAAAAGCATTATCTATCAGCGCGATTTTCGTTCCATGTACTTGCCGGGGAATGACAAACTCCACAAATGATTGAGGCAACTCCCCACGCAAAAGCGCCTGATTGTACCGGACATCTGCTTCTTTACCTCCACAAAACGGAGAGCAGTTAAAGGCTTCGTACGTCCCTGTACCATAGCCGCCCATACGGGTGGTGGTAAAACCGGAAATGTTGGAATACATCTTAAAAAGCTTGTACTCCAACACTCTACCTCCTTCTTTTACTTTCATTCGTCTTCGTATTCGTAATCCAAATCGTCATCATCTTCATATTCGTAGATGATTTCGTCGTCCTCGCCCTGAGCTTTAAGCTCATCCTGCAAACGGCCAACATCTTTGGGGCGATGTACAATGGTCGATTCTATTTTATTGCTTTCTTTATTCAATTCCGCCCAGAGAATATCTTTCAGAGCCGTCACACCCAATCCGGTAACCGACGAGATGAACAAATGAGGAATACCCTCGGGCAGTGTGGGTTCAATCTCATCCATAAGTTCCTGGTCCAGCATATCGCTCTTGGTGATGGCCAGCACGCGCTGCTTGTCCAGCATCTCCGGGTTGAAGGTGCGCAACTCATTTAATAAGATGTCATATTCCTTGCGGATATCGTCGCTATCGGCAGGGACCATGAATAAGAGCAAAGAGTTCCGTTCGATATGGCGTAGAAAGCGTAATCCCAGTCCACGACCTTCGCTGGCACCTTCAATAATGCCCGGAATATCAGCCATCACGAAGGATCGTCCATCGCGATAGGACACAATGCCCAGGTTAGGTTCCAGCGTTGTAAACGGATAATCGGCAATCTTGGGCTTTGCAGCCGACACCACAGAAAGCAGTGTAGACTTTCCGGCATTCGGGAAGCCCACCAGCCCAACGTCGGCCAGAAGTTTTAGTTCCATAATAACCGTCAACTCTTGCATCGGTTCGCCCGGTTGAGCAAAACGGGGAGCCTGACGGGTAGCGGTACGGAAATGCCAGTTGCCCAGTCCGCCACGTCCGCCTTTCAGCAAGATGACTTCCTGTTCGTGCTCTGTTACATCGCAAAGGTACTCACCCGTTTCAGCGTTGTAGACAACGGTTCCGCAGGGTACTTCAATGATTCTATCCGCACCGTCTTTCCCGAAACTGCGACTGCTGCTACCGGATTCTCCGTTACCGGCAAAGACGTGGCGTTCGTATTTCAGGTGAAGCAGTGTCCAGTAGTTACGGTTACCACGCAATATTACATGGCCTCCTCTACCACCGTCGCCTCCGTCCGGTCCTCCCTTCGCCGTGAGATTGTCACGATGCATGTGTGTGGAACCCCTGCCACCCTTACCGGAACGACAGTATATTTTTACGTAATCAACAAAATTCGATTCAGCCATATTATTAGTAGTTAGAAGTCAGAAGTTAGGAGCTAGGTTTATTTATTTGTTGTATCAAAGACTGGCTATATGAATTTAACATTTTACCAATCTCCGAGGCTCTTTCATATAGCTCTTCTTTTTCTGACAATGAAATATATCCCAGATCTTTAGAAAGAATTATAAAGTTTTTCGTTTCCTCAAGTGAGCCTTGAGAAATATTATAGAATCGCAACTTCTTTTTATGCCCTAACCGAATATAACCTTCGGCAATATTAGCAGTAATAGAAACAGCAGCACGTCGTATCTGATTTGTTAATCCAAAGACCTCCTCCTTAGGAAATCCTTTTGTTATATGATAGATGGAAAGCACATATTGATGTGCTTTTTGCCAAACGATTAAGCCCTCAAACGTTTTAGACATGCCTTACTACTTACTACTAGCTTCTAGCTACTGATGAAATTGCCTCAACGATCTGCTCAGTTATTTCCTCAAGCTGTCCGTGACCCTCAATATGGAAATACTTATCTTCGTTTTTGTACCATTCGATCAGCGGACAAGTTTGTGTATTATACACCAACAAACGCTTCTTGATCGTTTCTTCATTATCATCGGCACGTCCCGAATCTTTTCCACGTTTAATCAAACGCTTCATCAGTTCCTCTTCCGGCACATTCAGGTCGAGCATAATAGACACCTCCTGACCTCTGGCAGCAAGCATCTTCTTCAACTCTTCTGCCTGTGCAATAGTACGTGGAAATCCGTCGAAGATTACCCCTTTGCTATCTTTAAAGCCATCCAATACACTAGCCAGAATATCTATCATCAATTCATCGGGAATCAACTGACCCTGATCAATAAATTCTTTTGCAGTCTTACCCAGTTCAGTGCCATTCTTAATCTCAGCACGCAAAACATCACCTGTTGAAATGTGATTCAGGCCGAACTTTTCGACCATACGTTCGCTTTGTGTTCCCTTTCCTGAACCGGGAGCACCAAAAATAACAATGTTAAGCATCTTTTTGTATTTAGTGAGTTAGTTTCTAGTCATTTACGATGGTATAGATATCCGGATAGTTTCTCCCGAAACCATCATAATCCAATCCATACCCTACAATAAAATCATTGGGGATATGCATCGCTGCATATTTTATATCCAGCTCTACTTCGAGCTTATCGGGTTTCACCAACAACGAAGCGATATGGATCTCACGAGGGCCACGGGTGCCCAATGTTTCCAACAAACGTTGCATGGTAAATCCGGTATCTACGATATCTTCTACGATAACTACAGTCCGGTCGGTTATATCTTCATTTATCCCGATTACTTCCTTAATGGTTCCCGTCGAAGCCACTCCCTGATAAGAAGCCAGCTTCACGAAAGAAACCTCGCAGGGTATTGTTATGTGCTTCATCAGATCGGCCGTGAACATGAACGCACCGTTCAGTACACTCAGGAAGAGTGGGTTTTTACCTGCCAGATCACGATTGATTTCACCAGCCACACGCATCACTTCCTTTTGAATATCGTCATGCTTAATAGAAACAGCAAATGACTTATCTTTAATCTTGATTGTATCCATAACTGATTATTTTTGCATAAAATTAGGGCAAAAGTACGATTTTTATTCTACTCCATGCATCATCTTTTGCAATTTCTTTGAAAGAAGAAACAGAATCAAAGCCGCGATTCCCGACATGACAACGAAGATCATAAAGAAGTCGGACATGGTTTCGATCTGGAAGCCAAAGATGGATTTCGCCTTGCCGTCTTCAGGATAAAGTCCGCTCAGCATACCGGCAAATTTGTTTGCCGTAGCCATTGACAAATACCAGATGCCCATCATCAACGAAGCAAAACGAATGGGAGTCAACCGGTTCACCATCGACAGTCCGATAGGAGATACGGCCATCTCACCCATCGTATGGATAAAGTAAAGCCCAACCAGCCAAAGCATATTCATCTTGACACCGGGTTCCACATCCTTCACGCCCATGCAAATAACCAAATAACCGAATGAGAGCAACAGTAAACCAATAGCTTGCTTGGTTGGCGAGGCCGGTTCCATTTTCCGTTTGTTCAAGAAGTCCCAGATGGCAGGCATGATAAACGCCAAAAGCACTACAAACAGCGGGTTAAAGGATTGAAACCAGGAAGAAGGCATCTCCCAACCGAACAGGCTCCGGTCGGTCTGCTCGTTGGCAAACAAGGTTAATGACATACCTGCCTGTTCGAATGCTGACCAAAAGAAGATCACAAAGAAGGCAATGATGTAAATCACAATAATACGATCGCGTTCTATCTTAGTCAATGAACCATCGAGCAGGATCATAGCCGGGAAAATAATACAAGCCGTATATATACCAACTCCGATCCAATCGCCCTCAAACAAGTAATAGAATAAAGCAACAAGTCCGATTGCTAACAGTGCCAGAATAAAGGCGTTGCGCATCTTCTTTTGCTTAGACATCACCGGACGTTCTTCTTGTTTATCTGTTTGGGCATCTGTTTTCCTGGTAGGTACAAGTCCCAAAGGTTCACCGGTAGGAGAAACGATATATTTATTCTTCTGGGTTTCAAAGATTAACAGTGTAAGTAGAATGACAACGGCTGCTACAAGGAATCCCCACCTGAAGTCCTCGGGGTTGCCCGTCTCACCAAAATACCCGCATACGATCGGAGCAAGGAATGCACCTACATTAACTCCCATATAGAATATGGTGTATGCCGTATCAATGCGCCTGTCGCCGGGTGCATAAAGTTGCCCTACCAAAGATGAAACAGAGGGTTTAAAACAACCGTTGCCCATAATAAGGAAAGTCAAACCCGCATACATCAATCCATGCGATAGGGTTACCTGGTCCAGCATCGAAGCACTAAGGAACATCAGGAATTGCCCGATACCCATCATCACGGCTCCCCAGAAGATTGAACGCCGGATACCCCACCACTTATCGGCAATATAACCTCCGATCAGGGGAGTCAGGTAAACCAGCCCCGTATAACTGCCATAAATAGAGGAAGCCGTTTCCCTGTCAAACAGCAAAGCCTGGGTGAGGAAAAGGATGAAAATGGCACGCATGCCATAATAACTAAACCGTTCGGATGTACTCGTTACAAAAACCAGATAAAGCCCCTTGGGGTGCCCTTTCAATGTGCTCATTATGTATTAAGGTGCTAATAAGTTATTAAAATGTTTTCTTTTTGTTCTAACCGCAGAGTTACGCAGAGTTGCGCCAAGCATTAATTTAGCCATTAAAACTCTGCGTTAATCTGCGTAACTTTGCGGTTAAATCTTTAGAATTCAATAAGCAAATCTTTAGAATTACCCACAAAGGTACAAAACACGAAGAAATTATTCTATATAAATATGAAGAACATCTAATCCCGGTAAACCGGAAGCGCAGAAATAGTGTTATATTTGTATGCCGAAAAAAGAATACTGTTTATGAAGATATTTCCAAGTGACCAGATCAAAGAACTGGATGCTTATACCATAGAGAATGAGCCTATAGCTTCCATTGACCTGATGGAACGTGCAGCCAAAGCGATAACCCAGGCTATTATCCGCCAATGGAACAGCACGACACCCGTCACCCTGTTTGCGGGGCCGGGGAATAATGGTGGCGATGCACTGGCGGTTGCCCGCCTTTTAGCAGAAAAGGGATACAAAGTCGAAGTCTTTTTATTCAACACCAAAGGCGAATTATCACCCGACTGCCAGGCAAATAAAGAGCTTCTGGAAACCATGGACGAGGTGAACTTTACGGAAGTAAATACACAGTTCACTCCACCTCATCTTACTGCCGACCATGTGGTTGTAGATGGCCTTTTTGGTTCGGGACTGAACAAACCGCTTGCCGGGGGATTTGCTGCCGTAGTAAAATACATCAATGCCTCACCGGCAACTGTCGTATCTATCGACATTCCTTCGGGATTAATGGGAGAAGATAACTCATCGAATATCCCGAACCATATCGTCCGTGCCGATTATACCTTCAGCCTGCAACTTCCGAAACTTTCTTTCCTGTTTGCAGAGAACGCCGAGTACGTTGGTCACTGGAAGCTATTGGACATCGGAATTAGCCCTGAAGTAATCGAAGAAACCGAGGCTGATTATTTCCTGACCGAGGAGAGAGACATACGTCCACTCATTAAACAACGAAAAGAGTTCTCTCACAAAGGGAGTTTCGGCCATGCGTTGTTGATTGCGGGTTCGTATGGTATGGCGGGAGCATCTGTACTGGCTGCCCGTGCCTGTATGCGTTCGGGGGTAGGTCTACTGACTGTACACGCCCCCGCCCGGAACAACAACATATTGCAGATTGCCGTTCCTGAAGTTATGGTGGAAGCGGATATTCATGAGAATTGCTTTGCATATCCTACAGATACAAACGATTATAATGCGGTAGGAATCGGTCCGGGACTGGGTAAGGCGCAGGAAACCGAAGCTGCGTTAATTGACCAGCTACAGACGAACCGATGTCCGGTAATACTTGATGCCGATGCGCTCAATCTGCTGGCCAGGAACCGTCACGTACTAACTGCATTACCCAAGAACTCCATACTCACCCCTCATCCGAAGGAGTTGGACAGGTTGACCGGGAAAAGTCAAAGTTCTTACGAACGGTTGGCCAAAGCTTGTGCGCTGGCTCAACTTTCCAATACATATATTGTATTGAAAGGCCACTACTCTACTATCGTTACTCCCGAGGGCAAATGTTATTTCAACCCCACGGGCAATGTGGGTATGGCTACTGCCGGAAGCGGAGATGTACTGACAGGTATTATACTGGCATTATTAGCACAGGGATATACAGGCGAAGATGCCGCCAAAATCGGAGTTTATGTACATGGTATGGCAGGAGATCTTGCCCGCCAGAAGTATGGAACGATAGGTCTTAATGCTAGTGATATTATCGAGTTTTTACCTACTGCATGGGGGGCATATCAGTAGCTAGAAGTAAGAAGTAAGTAGTAAGGTTTTTTCCAACCATGCGGTATTATATCATTGGGCTTACTTCTAACTTCTTGCTTTTGGCTTCTTGCATTATTCAATATCTTCACTAACTTTGTGAGTTATAATATGTAGAAACGGATTGGAAATGAGGGGATTTTAACCGCAGAGTTTCGCAGATTAACGCAGAGTTTTAAGTTTTCCCTGCGGCATCGTAACTTAAACTCTGCGTTAATCTGCGTAACTCTGCGGTTAAAAATTAATTCATAACCAACATCAGTTAAATAAGGGATTTACCCAATCCCTGTTGAACTAAATAAATTAATTCATTAGAATTTAGAAACGATCAAAACCAATAGAATATGAGGAAATTAATTGTATTACTGGTAAGCATACTATTTACAACCGCTACTTACGCACAGACAGAAATTATACAAGGCGTTACCCGCGGAAAAGACTTCGGAGTAGTATATACCCTTCCTAAAACAGAAATAAAAGTCGATATAAAGGTAACCAAGGTTACTTACCTGCCCGGAGAGTTCAGCCGCTATGCCGACCGTTATCTTCGCTTGTCGGATGTATCGGGAGAAGAGGAACAATATTGGGAACTAAATGGCATCACTGCTTCTTCCGTAGGTGTTCCCGATAATGAGAACACATACTTTGTGAAGATGAAGGACAAAACGGTTGCTCCACTTATGGAACTAACGGAAGAGGGGCTTATAAAATCAATCAATGTTCCTATTAGTAGTAAACCGGCAACTAAGAAAGAACAGGTAACTCCGGCTAAAAAAAGACTTGATCCAAAAGACTTCCTGACAGAAGAAATACTCATGGCTAACTCTACAGCTAAAATGGCTGAACTGACTGCCAAAGAGATATATAATATCCGCGAAAGCCGTAACGCACTGGTACGCGGTCAGGCAGATAACATGCCGAAAGATGGTGAACAACTCAAACTAATGCTCAGCAGTCTGGATGAGCAGGAAAGCGCTATGCTTGAACTGTTCACTGGAATAAAGAACAAAGAAGAAAAGGTTTTCACCATTACGTTAGTTCCTAACAGAGAATGGGATAATGAAGTAATCCTGCGCTTTTCCCGCAAATTAGGCGTTCTTGGAGCGAATGACCTTGCCGGCGAACCGGTTTATCTTACTCTGAAAAACCTACGTACTGTAACTATTCCGGAAGAAACCAAAAAGAAAGATGTATCGGGAATTGCTTATAACGTGCCAGGCAGAGCCAGCGTATTGATTCTTAAAGACAAGAACAAAATGTTTGAAGGAGAACTGCCTGTTACACAATTCGGTATAGTCGAATATCTGGCACCTGCATTGTTTAATAAGAATTCAACAATCAAAGTTACATTTAATCCCGAAACGGGTGCATTAGTTAAGGTGGATAGGGAGTAAGTTCTGCTACCAAGTGCTATACAAGTGCTAGCAAAAAGAACGAGAAGTATCATCCTTGGATAGGCCATGGGCAAGGACTTTCAGAGAAATGAGTGCTACTTTCTGCATGTTTTAGAAAAAGATATAGTAGGATCACCAAACTCTTATAGAACTCGGGCTGAGTTCTATAAGAGTTGGTTCTGAGTTCCTATAGAATTGACTCCGAGTTCTTATGGAATCCAGAAGCAATTCTTATTGAATCCGGAAGCTGTTCTTATTCAATTGCAGATAACATCACTTCCTTAGTATGATAACAACACCAGGGTGGTATGGTAGCGCTCCTTGGGGGGTATGATAGAAACGTTACGGTAATATAGTAGGAATACTATATCTAATAAACCCGTCCTTCCGAAGCTGAGTAATATAAATCGTCACACGCTGTTCATAGTTTTCTTCGTTTCCGAAGTAATCAGACAGAAGTTGTATAATCTCCCTGACGGTACGCTTACCATCTATCAGATTCCAAACTGCCGACCCGTGTTCTTCCAGCCTGACCCGAATATAAGGCGACATATTCTTAGGCAAGAAGTATTTGCGTATCCATGCGCGTTTAAAGCGAGGGAAAGCTATCACCGATAGCTCTCCCTCATTTTCTGTCAGGATGTGTTCAGCCCTGGAAGGGATTACATCCAGAAGGTTTATTTTTGTATTCTTCAACCTTTATTTCTTTTTAATATTAGGTGCTTCCAACCCGTAGTTGTGTATTTTATCTTCTGCCTTTAACCAGATTCCCAGCAAGAAAGCAAGTATGCCCAGACTGGCAAAAACAAGCATTGGCGCTGTATAATCGTACTGGCCTGCACTTGCATCAGGATTAGCCCATGTCAACACCTTACCGATAATAACAGGAAACGCCCAAAGCCCGATGTTCTGAATCCAGAAAATAACGGAATAAGCCGAACCCAAATACCTCTCTTCTACCAACTTAGGCACCGATGGCCATAAAGCGGCAGGTACAAGAGAGAAAGATATCCCTAACAAAATGATAGCGCCATAGGCTATTATCGTGCTGTTTGAATCACCAGGTTGCAATGGGTATAACGCAAATACAGTATGGCAAACAAACATTAGTATAGCACCCAGTATCAACATCGTAGCCCCCTTGCCTTTTCTGTCAAGAAACCACCCCAACAAAGGTGTTAATACCATCGCTCCGATCGGAAACCAGGAGAATAAAGCAGAAGCGTCATCGGTAGCCATACCCAAACGACTTTCTAACATACTGGTTGCAAACTTCTGGAATGGGAATATAGCAGAGTAGTAAAGGACGCACAGGAAAGCTACAATCAGGAATACCTTGCTGGTAAACAATATACCAAGATCGCTGATCTTAAACTGATCTTCCGGCTCCATTTCGGCATCGGCACCCAACTGTTTATCCAACTTTTTATCCATCAATGAATAAACGATAAACGTAAGCAAACCAATGCAGAGTAATCCACAGCAAATAGCTACAGGGCGAACAACATCAGGACTTCCCCATGACGCCATAATAGGCGACAAACGGAAAACAGCAAATACACCCAAACGAGCTATGGCCATCTCCAACCCCATCGCTAAAGCAAGTTCCTTACCATTAAACCACTTCACGATTGCTTTGGAAACCGTGATCCCCGCCATTTCAACTCCGCAACCGAAAATAGCAAATCCGGCACAAGCCAGTTTCGCTGTAGCCGGGAAAGAGGTCCAGAATGAATTCAGGAAATCATAAAGAACATTACCTTCTGCAAAGTATGGACTGATAGCATATAGTTTAATACTGGCACCAACCAACATAACAACTCCCGAAAGGATGGCTGTAAAGCGAATGCCTAGTTTATCGAGAATAATACCGGCAAAAATCAGGAAGAAAACAAAAACATTCAGGAAGTACTCGGAACCGGCAAATGTGCCATACACACTGGCCGACCAGCCCATTTGTTCTTGCACCAATGTTTGTATGGGCGATAATACATCTACAAACATATAAGCAAAGAACATGGTCGATGCTATTAATATCAGGGCAGTCCACCGAAGTACCGCCGAGTCTCTCATAGTTTGATGAAGTTGCTTCATTTCTATACGATTTAGTTATTTCATTAATTTCTAACCTCCAAAAGTAATTAATATAACATAAGCAGGCAAAAAAATAAAGGTCATAAATTCCTGTTATCAAGAATCTATGACCTTTCTTATATTTTTCTTATTCTAATTAGTTTCCTGTAGAATCTGTAGATGCCTCGGGAGTTGCAGTTTCGGTTGGAGTAGCAAATCCGGGAAGGTTCATTGGATTTGTTTGCTCTTCTTGTTGAGCCTGTTCCATGATGATATTTCCATCTCTACCGGTAGAAGTAGGAAGTACATAAGCAGTAGCGATACTCAACACCACGATGAATGCTGCTAATCCCCAGGTTGCTTTTTCCAGGAAATCTGTAGTTTTACGCACACCCATGATTTGATTGGATGAAGAAAAGCCTGAAGCTAAGCCACCACCCTTTGAGTTTTGTATCAAAACGATGAAGCACATCAATAAGGCTGCGATCACAATTAGAATAATTAATAATAGGTACATTTTAATTCTTATGATTTAGTGTTAATAATCAATTTCTCCAAAAAACGGATTTGGTCTGCAAAGTAAACGTTTTTTTTTGGATATTTCAAGCTTAGCTTTTTAATTATTTCAAGAGCCTTGGAATATCTTCGCTGTTTTATGTAAATTTTGGCTAAAGTTTCCGTAAAATAAGTATCTTCTTCATCTTCTTCGGCATAAACAAAAGAAGGGCCTTCGATCTTTTCCTCTTCCTCCTCATCAAGTGGTTTCAACTTCATCGACATCCCACTCTCCGCTTTCGCAATAAACCCATCAATCAACTCCTGCCCTCTCAGCCCCGGCAGCGAGGCACTACACCCAGGTTGCGGCAAGCCGCTATCTACCAAATAAGGGGTATAGTCAATGGCATAATCTAATTGATCTACACTCGAATCATGGTCGGGTATGGTAGAAAGAAATGAATCTATCAGTGATAATGTACGGTCAAGACCAGGCTCTTCGGTCAGTTCTTCCTGTACAACAGGTTTCTCTTGCACCAAAGTAACTGCCGGTTGATGATGTTTAGGCAATTTATACTTATCGCCTTCGATCAGGTAAAACAGAACCCGGCGATCTGCAATATAAAATGCAGACTTTCGCAGTTCGCTACCAAAAGTAATATCATGCAGCAGATAAAGATTCTTCAGAAACAACAGCCTCAACGACTGGCTATAAGGATACCGCGCCAATAATGTACGAAGCTCATACAAAGTTTCTTTATTCAGTTCCTCCGGATGAGCAATCCAACGTTGCAGACTCAATGCATTCATGCTTTACCAGTTAGCAACAGTAGCCATAAATATCTGATCAGTGATTTCTTTTACCATCTGTGCTATCAATTCATCCTGCACTGCAGTAAGCAACTGGTTTGAATCATATGTACGGAAAGCAGAAAACTGCTGACCATTACCTTCGAAGTCGTTATTATGATTAACATTATCCGTAAACCGCACATTCACAGTAATGGTAAGTTTCGTTTTAGAAGCATAACCATCGGCAGCAACAGCTTCGTTGTACTGGTTATATCCGGTGATTTCTCCTTCTATTTCCAGGTCAGCATTTGCATTTACCAGCTTCAAACGGGTCTGACGAATAAATATATCCTTAAGTTCCTCATTGAAACGAGTACCCAACGGAGCATATACATAATCCGATTTAATCGGGAAATCGGTTATTGAGATCGTTTTATATTTCGAGTAGTCAAGCGAACCGGCCCCGGTAAAGCTATAAGAAACTGCGCAACTCACCATCACCACCATCGACACACCCGCTAAAAATATACCGGCAATTTTCTTACTCCAATCCATATTCCTTTATTTTTCGGTAAAGCGTACGCTCCGAGATATTCAAATCTTTAGCAGCGGCTCTTCGCTTCCCTTTATTTTTTTCCAATGCTCTTTGTATTGTTTCCTTTTCTACCTCATCCAAAGAAAGAGGTTCTTCTATATACTCTTCAGTGTCCTGAATATCATCGTCTTCCACACTACTGTTGTGTACCGGCTCCACACGCTGTATGCTAATCGTAGAAACGGGCTGTGGAGCAGGAGCTACTACTGTGGTGGTCGCTGTTCCCTTTTCCGACATTAAGTCATGTACCATGGTTTGCAGTTCGTTCACCTCTTTCTTCATATCGAACAGGAGTTTATAAAGGAACTCGCGCTCATTTTCAAACCCTTTCTGATCATGACCACCCCATAAAGCCGGTAACTGGGCTGCTGGTTGGGGGGGAAGGTAGGTCTTTAAAATATCAGCAGTAATCTCCCGATTGGTTTCAATGATGGAAATCTGCTCTGTGATATTCTTTAGCTGGCGTACATTTCCCGGCCAGTAATAACCAATCAATACCTGCTTCGCATCCTCTGTCAGTTGGATGGCAGGCATTCTGTATTTCTCTGCAAAATCCGATGCAAATTTACGGAACAACAATACCACATCCGTACCACGCTCACGTAAAGCCGGCACCTGAATAGGTATCGTATTCAACCTGTAATACAAATCTTCTCTAAAGCGTCCGCTGGCAATGGCTTCGCTTAGGTTCACATTGGTAGCAGCTACGATACGCACATCAGTCTTTTCAACTTTAGACGAACCTACCTTTATGAATTCCCCGCTTTCCAAAACACGCAATAAACGCGCCTGGGTAGGTAAAGGCAACTCCCCTACCTCATCCAGGAATATCGTACCGCCATTGGCTTCGCCAAAGTAGCCTTTTCGTTCTCCGATTGCTCCGGTAAAGGCACCTTTCTCATGCCCGAATAGTTCAGAATCAATGGTTCCTTCAGGAATAGCCCCACAGTTCACCGCAATATATTGTCCATGTTTACGGCGACTGTATTGGTGAATAATCTGTGGAAAACTCTCTTTTCCCACCCCACTCTCTCCGGTAATCAGTACCGAGAGATCCGTAGGAGCAACCTGAATGGCTATATCAATGGCACGCGCTAGCGTCTCCGTATTACCTATTATACCAAATCTGAGTTTTACTTGTTGTATCTCTTTACTTGTCATTTATACGTCGTCATCTACTGTATCCAGTTTCAACTTATCACTATCATCGCGTTTCTCATAATACTGTTTACGCAAAGGATTGGCATGTGCAGTATCATCACGCCGACGGTTACGGAACACATCCATAGCTACATAAATAGCCTGGCGGAAAGAATCTTCGGATGCAAGCCCTTTCCCCGCGATATCATAAGCCGTGCCATGAGCGGGAGAAGTACGGATAACAGGCAATCCGGCAGTATAATTCACGCCATCTTCCATAGCCAGGGTTTTGAATGGAACAAGTCCCTGATCATGGTACATAGCCAATATTCCATCGAAATTAGCAAAATTGCCCGATCCCATAAAGCCATCGGCAGGATAGGGGCCATAGCACAGTATGCCTTTTGCTGACATATCCTTCAAAGCCGGAATAATAATTTCCTGCTCCTCGGTACCGATCAATCCTTCATCTCCTGCATGTGGATTTAATGATAATACAGCAATCCGGGGACTGCCGATGCCAAAGTCGCGCTTCAAAGAGCGGTTGAATATCTCAAGTTTTTCCTGGATCAATTCTTTAGTAATAGTAGGAGCTACTTTATGAATCGGAATATGCCCGGTTACTAAAGCCACACGGAAATCGTCTTTCATTAATATCATTAACGATTTATTTCCTCCTCCTATTCTTTCTTCGATATACTCGGTATGTCCCGGGAAAGAGAACGTTTCCGACTGGATGGTATGTTTATTGATCGGCGCAGTAACCAATACATCAATCAAACCTTCCCGATAGTCGGCCAAGGCTCTTTCCAATGCATCCAATGCCGCCTTTCCCGCTTCAGTATCGGGCTTGGAGAACTCTACTTTTACTTCATCGTTTGTACAGTTCAGTACGCTAAGCTTATTGTAGGCCGCTTCCGACGCAGTGTTTATAATACTAAAATTCGTAGGCAAATCCAGTGACTTGCGATGATATGCAGCAACCTTGGGAGAGCCATAAATGATAGGAGTACAAAGCTCCAACATAGCCGGCTCGGCAAATGTTTTCAGAATGACTTCATAACCTACTCCGTTAATATCTCCCTGGGTAATACCAATTCTTATTTTATCTTCCATATTTTAATAGTTGAAAGTTGAAAGTTGAAAGTGGAAAGTTGAAAGTGGACTATAACTGCATAGCCAACTTTCAACTTTCAATTTTCAACTTTCAACTGATTTTGTACCTGCTGGCTTGGGAACTTCAATGTATATAATGACGCTTCCATCAAGCGTACCAGATTTCTTTTCAATTTATCGGGTGAATAAACAAATATCTCGACGGTAACAACGCGGTTGTTGGCTTTATCCAGGCGGGTATGCGAAACAAAAGGTCCTCCCATGAAGTCACCTTTCATACGCCATAAGCCTCTGGCTTCAAGGGCATATTCACCTTGTACATTAATAGCCTTCGTTTCTACCGTCGTAGTATCGGTCGACATGTACATTCCTTCTTTTGCTCCGGGAATATTTGCTTTCATTACCGAGTCGCGTTTATGCATATAGAAATCACGTGTGAACGTACGGTTATCGGTATAAGGATAAGAATAAATAACGAAGTTCATATCCGAAGTCGCTGCATTGGTAGATGCCCATAGGAAGTCCTCCCCTGTCTTTGTGCTAGTCAAATCGCCAAGCACCCATACTTCACAATCGAACATACTGGCAACTTTAGTTGAGATATAGTCGCTATGCGTTTTTTCCAACAGTCTGATCTGGCGATTCATTTCTGCACGGGTGAAGAAATCAACAATTACTTCTCTGTTTTCTTCTACAAAAGTCTCCATCTCTTTTTCATTAGGCGCCTGAATGGTCAATACCGTTTGCGGTTCTGCATATACATCGGTGGCATAATTGAATTTAGCCTGGGTGTATATATCTTGTATATCCACAATGACGATATTACGTATCAACTTCAACGTCATATCAAAATTGCTTGGAGCTGTGTACATGATTTTAAAGGAACGCTCCGCCTGAGGCAACCCCGGTACATCCATTTCCAGAGCCGAATACAAGGCTCTTCCTGCCGGACGCTCCCATAGTCCAAGGTCCACTACCACTATTATTTCGTAAGGACGACCACTCGATGTATTCATAAAAGGGCTCTTACTACTGCCTTTACCTTTACCACAAGAGGAAAATGTTGCTAAAGCCAAGATAGCCAAACCTAGGTATAATAAACTTCTTTTCATAACAGATAGAGTTTTATGTTTTTCACAAATCTACGTAATCCTCGTAAAATATCTTCAATCAAGCTTACAAATTATGTTAATCTATACTTGTTTCCTGCTGTTTAGCAGTCGACAGCATGCCACAGGCTGCAAAAATATCCTCACCGCGCGAAGCTCTTATCGTTGTAAATAGGCCATGTGATGTCAGATAATCGCGGAAAGCCAGCATTGTCTCCATATCCGCACCTTCCAGGTCTACACCCGGTATAGCATGAAAACGAATGAGATTGATGCGGCAATCCAAGCCACGCAAAAGTTTCACGAGTTCCTTTGCATATACCTGCGAATCATTCACGCCTTTGAACATGATATACTCAAACGAAAGGCGGCGCTGCTTACTAAAATCGTAATTACGCAATAGTTCTACGATATCTTTCGCTGCAAAAGCACGTTCGGCGGGCATGAGGTCGGCACGAAGAGACGATAAAGGAGAATGCAGACTTACAGCCAGATGGCAGTCGCTTTCTTCTATAAATCGTTGCAATCCTTTACGCAGGCCAATGGTAGAAAGGGTGATTCGCTTAGGACTCCATCCGTAGCCATAAGAGGCGGTCAGGATTTCCAGTACCTTTAATACTTCGTCCAGGTTATCGAGCGGCTCACCCATTCCCATTAAAACGATATTGGTTAGTTTGTCCCGTTCGGGCAAAGCATGGATCTGATTCAAGATTTCATTGGCGGTAAGATTAGCCGAGAATCCCTGCTTCCCAGTCATACAGAATTTGCAGTTCATCTTACAACCCACTTGTGAGGAGATGCAGAGGGTTGCACGGTCATCATCAGGAATATATACTGCTTCCACAAAATAATCTCCGGCCACGCGGTACAGATATTTTATGGTTCCGTCGACAGAACACATAGCCTCGACAGGAGCCGAAACACCAACTTCATACTCTTTTTTCAGGAGTTCGCGATGTTTCAATGAGAGGTTTGTCATTTCGTCAATGGAAGAAACTTTCTTGTCGTACAACCAGGAAGTGATTTGCTTGGCTGTAAAGCCGGGCATATCCAGATTCTTCACAATTGACTGTAACTCCGAAAGGGTCATTCCGGAAAGGGGAAATTTAGACATATGTATATATAACCAATAATTACAATGCAAAGGTAGTAAGATTTAATTTAGAATTAAGAATTAAGAATTAAGAATTCATGCGATGAGATAACGTAAAATCAATTTGTGAGTATTATATTTGCATGTACCTACAGAATTATTAATTCTAAATTCTTAATTATAAATTAAAAAAACTATGTTCAATTCATTTGGCAATATATTCAGGCTCACCAGTTTCGGCGAATCGCACGGAAAAGGAATCGGTGGTGTTATTGATGGTTTTCCTTCGGGAATAGTTATCGACATAGAATATGTTCAGCAGGAGTTAGACCGCAGGCGACCGGGACAATCGGCCATTACGACTAATCGTAAAGAGGGCGACCGGGTAGAATTCCTCTCAGGGATCTTTGAGGGAAAATCAACGGGAGCGCCTATTGGCTTTATCGTCCGGAATATGAATCAGCTTTCTAACGATTACAATAATATGAAGGAGATTTACCGTCCTTCGCATGCCGACTTTACTTACCAGACCAAATACGGCATCCGCGACCACCGGGGAGGTGGGCGTTCTTCTGCCCGCGAAACCATTTCGCGTGTGGTAGGTGGGGCTTTAGCTAAAATCGCACTGAAGCAGCTTGGTATTCAAATCTTTGCTTACACTTCGCAGGTTGGGCCTATTAAACTTGAAGGTAATTATACGGATTACGATTTGAGTAAGATCGAGGACAATGTGGTACGCTCTCCGGATCAGGAGAAGGCTAAAGAAATGGAAGAGTACATTGCCCAGATCAAAAAGGATGGCGATACCATAGGTGGTGTAATCACTTGTGTTGTTAAAGGATGCCCTATCGGAATAGGTCAGCCTGTGTTCGGAAAGCTGCATGCTGCACTGGGTGGTGCTATGCTTAGCATTAATGCCGCCAAAGCATTCGAGTATGGCGATGGTTTCAAGGGATTAAAGCAAAAGGGTTCTGAACAGAACGATATCTTTTATAATAATAAAGGCAGCATTGAAACGCGAACCAATCATTCGGGCGGAATTCAAGGTGGAATCAGCAACGGGCAGGATATTTATTTCCGGGTAGCCTTCAAGCCTGTACCTACTATACTGATGGAGCAGCACACTGTAAATGCTGATGGTACGGATACGACTTTAAAAGCCCGCGGACGACATGACCCTTGTGTACTGCCCCGTGCCGTACCTATCGTTGAAGCCATGGCTGCCATGACCTTGCTTGACTTTTATTTAATAGATAGAACAACCCAGTTATAAGCTGCAAGGTGCCGCAGCCAGGTTTCATTTTGTAGTTAAATTATAAATCAAAATATTATGAACAAGATTCAACAATACATTGCAGAAAATGAAGCGGCTATGATGAACGATTTGTTCAGCCTTATCCGCATACCGAGTATTAGTGCATTGCCTGAGCATAAGAGTGACATGACCCTCTGTGCCGAAAGATGGAAGGAGCTTTTGCTGCAAGCAGGAGCCGACGAAGTTGAGATTATGCCATCTGCCGGAAATCCGATTGTCTTTGGAAAAAAGATCGTAGACCCTTCTGCCAAAACTGTATTGGTGTATGCTCATTATGATGTGATGCCTGCCGAGCCATTGGAACTATGGAAGAGCCAACCTTTCGAACCGGAGATTCGTGACGGTCATATCTGGGCTCGTGGAGCAGATGACGATAAGGGACAGGCTTTTATACAGGTAAAAGCATTCGAATATCTGGTGCGACACAACCTACTAAAGAATAACGTAAAATTCATTTTTGAAGGTGAAGAAGAAATCGGTTCTCCCAGCCTGGAAGCATTCTGCGAGGAACACAAAGAACTGCTGAAAGCAGATGTTATTCTGGTAAGCGATACCAGCATGTTGGGTGCCGACCTTCCTTCACTTACCACCGGACTTCGCGGATTGGCTTACTGGGAAATAGAAGTTACAGGTCCTAACCGCGACCTGCACTCCGGACATTTTGGTGGTGCCGTAGCCAACCCGATCAATGTACTTTGCGGAATGATTGACAAAGTAGTTGATGGCGATGGATGCATTACTATATCTGGATTCTATGATGATGTAGAGGAAGTGTCCAAAGCGGAACGCGATATGATAGCTAACATACCTTTCGACGAAGAAAAGTACAAGAAAGCGATTGGTGTTAAAGCGCTTTTCGGAGAAAAAGGATATTCTACACTGGAGCGTAATAGCTGCCGTCCGTCATTTGATGTATGTGGTATCTGGGGTGGCTATACCGGAGAGGGCTCAAAAACCGTACTCCCTTCGAAAGCCTATGCTAAAGTATCCTGCCGTTTGGTGCCTCATCAGGATCATCATACCATCTCCAACATGTTTGCCGATTATATTGTTTCCATAGCTCCGGAAACCGTACAAGTCAAAGTAACTCCTATGCATGGCGGCGAGGGTTATGTTTGTCCAATCACACTACCAGCTTACAAAGCCGCCGAAAAAGGGTTTGAAATCGCTTTCGGTAAGAAACCGCTAGCAGTACGCCGGGGAGGTAGTATTCCGATTATCTCTACTTTTGAAAAAGTACTTGGCATAAAGACCGTACTTATGGGATTCGGACTGGAATCTGATGCAATACATTCGCCTAATGAGAATTTCAATCTGGATATTTTCCGCAAGGGGATTGAAGCGGTTGTGGAATTCCATCAGGCATATTAATTAGCAAATAACTCACTGTAGGGGCGATTCGCGAATCGCCCAATGCACAGCATGTACAGTAAGCCATTTTCGGGCGGTTCGCGAACCGCCCCTACGGTTAATCATTTACATCAAAACGGTATGAAGCAGATGAGAGATGTCGAGTGAATAGCCCGCAGGGCTTATATGTGAATAACCGCGGGTTACGCTTCGCTCACCCGCGGTTATTCACATGTCACCCCATTCGGTGTGATGGCTTAAATGAAGAGTTGGCGAGAGTGGCAAGTAACACTCTATTCACGCTCTTTCAATATTTTCCCCAACCGGCTTTTTGCCTTCCAGTTCAGCACATCCAGCAAACTTATATACATATTTCCATGATAGAAAATGTTATTCACATATTGAACATCCAAGTCCGACCTTACATAATGGGAGTTTTCTTTCCCGGAAAACTCTTGTAACATATTCAGTTGTTCTTCCGAGGAGTTAGTGGCGTATGCAATCATATCCCAGTTCCCTTTTTTCATCATTTGCTGTATTTGAATCTCCAGATTAAAGATAAATTTCTTGATATCTATCCACTCTTCTTCTGTACGCGTAATCCCCCGGTTCAGATGATAGCAAACAGCATTTATCTGATTGAGGATTTCTATACCATACTCGTCTTTGTGCTTTTCGGAAAAAGCCATAGCATCATATAAAAAACGTACTTCATCAGCTTCTTTCTCATCCGGTGAAGTGACAACCGCATATTTATATACCTGTTGATCAATAGCTTTTACTTTAGCTTCCAGTGATTCCATATACACCCGATGTTCATCAACCGGCATTTTCTTCACATCATATTCCTTACCCTGATAATACACATGCTCCACTTCGATTTCCTTCGCAACAATAGCCTCCATGGTCACCATATCGCCCGATGCTATTACATGCTCTTTGATCAACTCAAAGTTTTCAGGAGTAAAAGGATTATCGACGGCAGTAGAAACAAACGAAGTAACTTCGGGCATGAACACATGTCTATTCAAAAACACATAATATGGACGGGGAATTGAGTTTTCTTCATAATACGATTCACTGCGCAACTTTAGTTCATCATTTGTCAATACATGCCCAACTTCGACATCCTGTTGTTGGAATTGCAACTGGAATGAATCCGATACCTCCCTGATCATTTCTTCTGGAAGCAGAACCCATGACGACCGTAAATCCGTCTCTCTCTTCACCTCACCCGATGCAAAAGCTATCCTGTCGTCCATCGAAGGATGAGTATCCCACACGTTTTCTATTTTCACCCGCGATTCAGGATATCCGTAGCTAACTCCCGATGTCATAAGCAATTCATGCCCGAAACGAATATCCTCCCTTTCGGCCAACAATTTCGTCATCACATCATATAATTGAAATACATTATCAGGCTTCTCTCCTTTGGCAGCCAATTCGGCTATCATTCCGTTCGTAAAGTTACTGGAATAAGACAAATAATCTATTTTGCGCAAAGCCGATGAAAACACCTTCTTACCGATGTACCGGCAGGCAATAGCATCAGCATCATACTCCATGCTACGCGATAATTTCATGTAGGCCCGGTTTACAAACCCATACATTCCATGTAACTGCCGTTTCACCCAATTTGTAAATCCCCTGGTCAGTGCGCCAAAAAGAGCCAATATATTTATATCAACACGGCACCAGCCTTCTACAAATCTATCCCATTTATCTTCTGTATAGGCCAGATTGTAGATCACCGTATTTGCTACATAAACGCCGCTTCCCACCTTCATACTATTCTGCGAGAAATGGCCAAACTCATGTGCCAGAATACTTTTCAGTTCATCTACATTCATACAAGTAAACAGCCCTAAACCTATCTCCAGATTTTTCTTCACCGGGAAAATAATACTCCAGAAGCTTGTATTATAGAACACACAAGCATTTACATGAGGCGAAAGAAAAACCTTCTTAGGCATCGGGCATGCTGTGGATTCTGCTACTTCACGAATAGCCTGAAACAATGCCGGACATTCACTCTCCTTTATCTGACGACGCCCGGGATTCTCGTTTTTGGTACCGGAAAACAGAAATTTAATCAGATATAATCCGAACATAAATGCAAAGCCCAGTATGCCTACAATCACAAGAGCCAATATTACTCCCAACTGACTAATGCCCAGAGCCAAGATAACCGCCCCTCCATATATAGCCCCGAGTACAGAGAGGTAAATCAGTGCCACTCCTAATGCAATTAGCAGGATATACACCAATACAAACAGAATAATTCGAAAAATCACGCCTCTTGCCTGGCGTTTAATAGTAGTAGTCGTTGAGTCCATAGAGCGAAATATTTAAATGCTTATTATGAATCTGCGTCGGGGAAGGAAGCTCTGTATGTACATCCGTTCCTCCACTCCGAACACCCGTATGCTGTTTTTCCTTTAATAATCGTTCCTTTCCCACACAGCGGACAGGGAGTACCCACCAGTTTATCCTCTTGATTGGCCTCCGGTGCGATTCCCGGTTTCGGAGCCGCTGCCTCCTTCTTTGGCTTTGGTGCTGTAGCCTTTTTTTTCTGGCCATCGCGCCTCGCGACTTTTTTCTTTGCCAGTTCTTCCAATTCCTGTGCAGTGTTCTGCTGTATGGTGATCCGGCGATTGGAATTGTCTGACAGTACACTGTTTACCACTTCTGAAACCATCTGCTTCAGCTCTTCCAGAAACTGCCCGGCATTATAAGTTTTCTTCTCTATCTCACGTAGTTTCTTCTCCCAGATACCGGTCAGTTCTGCGGATTTCAGGAGTTCTTCGCGTATTAGCCCAATCAGTTCAACGCCTGTTGGAGTAGCTATCAGGTTCTTTCGCTCTTTACGGATATAGTTGCGTTTGAATAAGGTTTCAATAATTGCAGCACGGGTAGACGGGCGACCGATACCGTTTTCTTTCAATGCATCACGCAACTCGTCATTATCGACCAACTTGCCGGCAGTTTCCATGGCACGTAATAGAGTCGCTTCCGTATAAACTTTAGGTGGTTGCGTCCATTTTTCGTTCAAGTCCGGAATGTGTGGCCCACTTTCTCCTTTTACAAAAGTAGGAAGCACCCGTTCTTCGTCGCCCTCTTTCTCTTCCTTTTCTTCTACCTGTTCTTTGGCAAACACAACTCGCCACCCCGGTTCAAGGATTTGTTTACCGGTTACTTTAAATTCAATCCTATCCACCTCGCCCAAAACCGTAGTGGTAGAAATTTTACAATCCGGATAGAATGCAGCGATAAATCTACGGGCAACCAGGTCGAACACCCTGCGCTCCATATCCGTCAGGTTCTGCGGATGAACTCCGGTAGGAATGATGGCATGGTGATCGGTTACTTTCGAGTTGTCGAATACCTTCTTTGATTTAGGTAGTTTAGCACCTTCAAGTGGAGCAGTCAGCGCCTCATAATCCTTTATTCCTTTCAGTATGGCCGGACATTTAGGATACATATCATCACTCAGGTAAGTGGTATCTACACGGGGGTAAGTGGTCACTTTCTTTTCATATAGAGACTGGATTAGTTTCAGTGTTTCATCGGCTGAATAACCGAATTTCTTATTGCACTCTACCTGTAGTGAAGTCAGGTCGAACAAGCGAGGGGCATACTCTACCCCTTTCTTTGCCGAAACATCCGTCACGGTAAAGTCCGATTGTCGCACTGTATCCAGAAATTCCATTCCTTCCTCCTTTGAGGTAAACCGTCCTTTTGTGGCAGAGAACGTCGTTTCTCTATAAATTGTCTTTAATTCCCAATAAGGTTCGGGCTTAAAGTTCTCGATTTCCAATTGTCGATTCACGATAAGTGCCAGTGTGGGTGTTTGTACCCGCCCGATAGAGAGCACTTGCTTATTTTGCCCATACTTCACTGTATAAAGCCGAGTGGCATTCATACCCAGCAACCAGTCGCCTATGGCCCGCGAAAGACCGGCTTCATATAGAGGTTGAAAATCCGATTGGTCTTTCAGTTTGGCAAAACCTTCCTTTATGGCCTCCTCAGTCAATGAAGATATCCAAAGACGTTTCACCGGACAAGTCGCTCCGGCTTTCTGCATTACCCAACGTTGTATAAGCTCCCCCTCCTGGCCGGCATCACCACAATTTATGATCTCAGTGGCTTGTTTCATCAAGCCTTCAATAATGTGGAACTGCTTTTCATACGTGGGATTCTCAATCAACTTAATTCCAAAGCGTGGGGGAATCATGGGCAGACTACTCAAGCTCCACCATTTCCAACCCGGAGTATATTCATGAGGTTCTTTCAGGGTACACAGATGTCCGAATGTCCAGGTCACCTGATACCCGTTTCCTTCATAATATCCTTCTTTTCTGGTTCTGGCGCCAAGTATATCGGCTATATCGCGTGCCACAGAGGGCTTTTCGGCTATACAAACTATCATTCTTTATTTCTTAATGAAACACAAAGGTAGTATTTTCTCAGAAAAAAACTCCCCTTAACCTCGCTTGGTTTAGGGGAGTCATATAAACAACTTTAGCGACAATCGTGATTCACATCATGGACGCCTCACGCTAACACGACTCTGTCCATGCTGACTTGGACAGTGAAGTTTCTTTTATAACCCAACGGTTATATATATCTTATTTCAATCATATCTTCATAAAAGCGACCGTAGCATCCCAGAGTATTCTTTAACATACAGGGGAATATATGCCTTTTGCAAGGTTCCGGTTAACAACCGGATAGATCCTGAAACGTACGGTCGCCGTTATAATGCCAATTGCGACGCTCGGCATTTATTTCCTCCGGCCGCTGCCGAAAGAAATCTCTTAATATCATCAACTTATTTGTAATACTCTCAAACCTACACAAGAAGTCACAACCGGAAGCAACAGAGTGCCGGCCGAAACTGAATTAATATGCAGAAGATTCCTTCTCATTTACCTCCTGGTGAATAAGTAGTGGAATTATCCCATAAAATACGTGGCTGAAAAGAAGATACCGGAAAGGTATGATCAATAGACGTAATAAAACCATCCCATATATAAGGCATGGTAATGATAATCTGAGTAATCTCAGTTAGCATATGGGTCTCTACTACAAGTTGTCGTTTGCTTTAGTTCATGTCCCTCATCTAGGGAATGAGAGACATTTTCGAGCACAAACATAAGTATTTAGATTCAAATACGCAAATTTATGGCTAAATAGTAGAAAAAACACTCATTATCAAGATAGGATAAATATCATTACAATAAATGAAAGCTGTTTTATCCGTTTGTAGAGTATATGCAAATCTTTGTAGAAAGTAAATGCAAATATTCTACTTGCTTTCGTTTTATAAATTTAATTTATATTACAAAAAAACTTTTGTTCTATTTTGTCAGATAGGTAGTATTTCTTTTGGGAGTGATCTTCCTTGTTATTCAAGAACATACAGAGGCGTTATGAGGATTGTTTACATGTTTTTTTCATTATAAATGGAGACTATGCGGAGAGTAAAGCTTCTTTTTATTTTTCCTCATATGCATAGAATATCCGCGAGTGCGTTCACTCCCTTCTGATTGGAGTTCAAACGCTAATTTTGATATTAATTCGGATATATTCATAATCATACCTTAGTTTTGAATGAATAAATATGTTCAAAGCTAAGAAAGAACATGCAATAATTCCAAAAGTTTTAATATATCAAAACTTAAAATAAATGAATGGTTGTACACTATCTGTTTGATATTGAAGCACTAATTGGATTACAACTGTAAACATCAATACTTTTACCCACCAAGGCAGACGAATAAAAATGTCTTTTATCCGCTCGTATGCACGATTATTAATGGTGTGCCATAGAAATATCAGACCAATAAATAAACACCAGGTTGAGCGTGCTTTCAGGAAAGGAATAGCATACGCTATATCAAAGTCCGTTCCGATACGCGTAAGCAGTGCAATGCCTTGCTCCATACTGGACGAACGGAAGAATACCCACAGAATCGAAACAAAAATAAAGGTCAGCAACCATGAGCAGAAACGTACCAGGAAATTATCCGGCAACTTGTCCAGCCAGGGTTTATTCATTTTCTGAATAATGAGTCCCAAGCCATGTCCGGCTCCCCAGATCACAAACATCCACGATGCCCCGTGCCATAAACCGGCAATGAGCATAGTCAGCATATTATTCAGGTATGACCGCCAGGCACTGCAACGATTTCCGCCAAGCGGTATATAAATATAATCGCGCATCCAGGTAGAAAGGGAGATATGCCACCTCCGCCAGAAATCGCTCAGGTTACGCGCCTGATAAGGGAAGTTGAAATTCTCGCCCAGGTTGAATCCCATAATGGACGCCATACCAATACTCATATCACTATACCCCGAAAAGTCGCAATATATCTGTGCGGCATAACCTAATACTGCCATTGCTCCTTCAAAGCCGGAATATTGTAAAGGAGCATCAAACACCCAACTATTATATTCGGCAATATAGTCGGCGAGTATTGCTTTCTTCATGACACCAAGTATCACAAGCCACAGTCCGCCGTAGATCATGGCTTTGGTTATCCGCTTACCTTCTTGTATTTGTGGGAAAAAGTTTCCGGCACGCATGATAGGCCCCGCCAGGATAAGCGGAAAGAAAGACAGGTAAAAGATATACTGTAAGAAAGATTTCGTTGGCTCTACCTTACCACGGTATACATCGACCACATAGCTGATGGATTGGAATGTATAAAACGATATACCCACGGGAAGGAATAAATCCAGCAACCGGAAGTTTTCGGAAAACAGATTGTTCCAGGTATCTATCAGGAAATTTGAATATTTCAGATATACCAGTATGCCCACGCTCAGGCAGATAGACAGCGTGAGATACAGTTTCTTTTGTTTTTTCTCTGTTGACTGAGCAATACGTTGTGCCAACATCCAGTCGGTTATTGCTGTAAAGAGCAGCAATAGGCAAGCCATGCCGTTGCACAGGTAATAGAAGAAAAGGCTGAATGCTGTTACGTACAGCATCATCTGCACTTTTCGTTGTTGTACTACAGCATATAATAGGATAAATGCAATGAACATTACCCAGAACGTACCCGATGAAAAGAGTAGTGGCTCACCAACGTTGTGTGCCAACAGCGATTTTAACCCGCTCCATATGTCGTTCATTGTATAGTTCATTTGAGAAGATTTATTTCAGAGGAGATAAAATTACAGTCCGTCCTTTCTGTTCGGTACTTTGTGGCGGAACCATCCGGATTCGATAAGCGGCACTATCGGCTACCCATACGGCCACGCTATCCATCCATTGGTTGGAAGATTCCTGAACGGGGTGTGCACCATCCTCTTTCCTTTTATAAGTTAATCGTTTGGAAGGATAATAGCGGCCTGCACCTGCGTTTTTCTTTATCAGTTCATTAATGCCTGTATCTTGTTTCCAGTTCGGCGGGCCAATCCATATAAAGGGGCGGTCGCCGATCTTAGAAATAATGGTTTGGATGGCTTCATCACGTTTATCAAGATCGCGGACAGAGAGTTCGTTCCCCCCCAAACAAAGCATTATATATGTAGGATCAAACTGACGGATGTAATGGCTCAATGTATCATATTGCGCCCATATTTTAGTGGATGAGCTGTACCAGATCACATTCAGCAGTTCATGCCCATTCTCAGCAGCATAGTTCCGCATACGCTTGCTTAATCCTTCGACCATCGAATCGCCAAGTAACAAGATGCGTTGTGCAGTTGTATCTACAACAGCGGTATCGCTTACGGATAATAAAGTGGAATCAATCAGTGAAATATCAGGTTCGTCGGCTTTCGGCTTGAAGTGTGAAGCGATTTTGGCCTGTTGCAGTGTAAAATCTCCCAAGGTAAATTCTCCTACAAAGGAATAAGCCGTTATGGCGATAAGTGGAATTAAAAATATACCCACCAATTTTATATAGAGCCTATCCGGAGTTTTCTCTTGCATTTGTCCTTAGAGTATTAGATTTATTGGAAATGACAAAAATAGAACAATCCTTGTATTTTCACAAGTGATATAGAACATTTTAAATAAAAAGAGCCTGTCCCAAAGGTTAAAGATTTACTGTAGGGGCGATTCGCGAATCGCCCGATAGCACGCAGAGAATGACTCCCTGGGACTTGGGCGGTTCGCGAACCGCTCCTACAGTAAAAGGATAACTCTTTTCAGACAGACTTCTTTTTTATTATTAACCTGGCAGCGGCACCTTGCCGCCACCCTGCTTTCCGCAGGGAAACCTGGGTGCAGCGCCTCGCTGCTAGTCGTCGAGAAGGATTTCGAGGATTTGGCAGGCTGCTTTGGCTACCGGGGTACCAGGGCCAAAGATAGCTGCTACACCAGCTTTGTACAGGAAGTCATAGTCTTGAGCAGGGATTACACCACCGGCGATGACTACGATATCTTCACGTCCAAGTTTCTTCAACTCGTCGATAATCTGTGGCACAAGCGTTTTATGACCGGCAGCAAGTGAAGAAACACCTACCACGTTTACGTCATTCTCTACGGCCTGACGGGCTGCTTCGGCAGGCGTCTGGAACAATGGTCCCATATCTACGTCGAATCCACAGTCGGCATAACCTGTGGCAACAACTTTTGCACCGCGGTCATGACCATCCTGTCCCATTTTAGCTACCATGATACGAGGTTGACGGCCCTCTTTCTTCGCAAACTTCTCTGCCAATTCTGTAGCACGTTTGAAGTCCGCATCATTTTTACTTTCTGCTGAATACACGCCTGAAATTGTTCTGATTACTGCTTTATAACGTCCAACGATCTTTTCGCATGCGTAAGAGATTTCGCCCAATGTAGCACGTACGCGAGCGGCTTCTACTGCAAGTTCCAACAAGTTGCCTTCTTTGGTTTCCACGCATTTGGTGATAGCTTCCAAGGCAGCCTGTACTTTAGCCTCATCGCGACCTTCTTTGAGTTCTTTCAGGCGTTCGATTTGTTCTTTACGAACAGCCGTATTGTCAATTTCAAGAATATCAATCGGATCTTCTTTTTCCAGACGGTATTTGTTCACGCCTACGATAGTCTGAGAGCCAGAGTCGATACGTGCCTGTGTACGGGCAGCAGCCTCTTCGATACGCATTTTAGGAACACCGGTTTCGATAGCTTTCGCCATACCACCCAGTTTTTCAACTTCCTGAATAAGTTCCCAGGCTCTGTCGGCAATCTCTTTCGTCAAAGACTCTACATAGTAAGAACCACCCCATGGGTCAACGTTCTTAGTGATATAGGTTTCCTCCTGAATATAAATCTGTGTATTACGGGCAATACGTGCCGAGAAATCGGTAGGAAGTGCGATAGCTTCATCCAACGCGTTGGTATGGAGCGACTGAGTGTGTCCCAGTGCAGCAGCCATTGCTTCGATACAAGTGCGGCCTACATTATTAAATGGGTCTTGCTCGGTAAGCGACCAACCAGATGTTTGCGAGTGTGTACGCAATGCCAGTGATTTCGGGTTCTTCGGGTTGAATTGCTTCACGATCTTAGCCCATAACAGACGGGCAGCACGCATCTTAGCAATCTCCATAAAGTGGTTCATACCGATGGCCCAGAAGAATGACAAACGAGGGGCGAAAGCGTCGATGTCGATTCCGGCAGCAGTACCTGCACGAAGATATTCCAATCCGTCGGCCAATGTATAAGCCAGCTCAATATCTGCCGTAGCACCAGCTTCTTGCATATGGTAGCCTGAGATAGAGATGGAGTTAAACTTAGGCATCTTTTGAGAGGTATACTCGAAAATATCAGAGATGATCTTCATCGAGAATGCTGGCGGATAAATGTATGTATTACGCACCATGAATTCTTTAAGGATATCATTCTGGATAGTACCGGAAAGTTCTTCCAGTTGTGCGCCTTGTTCCAGACCGGCGTTGATATAGAATGCCAATACAGGAAGTACGGCACCGTTCATGGTCATAGACACTGACATTTTATTCAATGGAATACCATCAAACAACACTTTCATGTTTTCGAGCGAGCAGATGGATACACCGGCTTTACCTACGTCGCCAACTACACGTTCGTGGTCGGGGTCATAGCCACGGTGCGTAGCCAAGTCGAACGCAACCGAAAGTCCTTTCTGACCGGAAGCCAGGTTACGGCGGTAGAATGCATTTGATTCTTCGGCAGTAGAGAATCCGGCATACTGACGGATGGTCCATGGGCGAAGGGTGTACATCACGGAATATGGTCCGCGAAGAAAAGGAGGAATACCGGCTGCATAGTTCAGATGCTCCATGCCTTCGAGGTCTTCTTTGGTATAAATCGGTTTCACAGCAATATGTTCCGGGGTTTCCCAGCCTGCTGTGACATTATTTGCCTTTTGCCATTCAGCACCGTTTACAGGCTGAAGTCCGGCGAATATATCTAAATTATTAAAATTTGGTTTCATTGTTTTTTTATTTAGTTGAAAGTTGAAAATTGAAAGTTGAAAGTTGCGATGCCGCATGGTAACTTTCAATTTTCAACTTTCAATTTTCAACTCAATAATTGTGCATTGTAAGCTTTCAATGTATCCAACACATTAGAGCGAACGTTGACGAAGTTCTCAATACCGGCAGCTTTCAGTTCATCGGCATTTGCAGGCATACCGGCTACTACGAAGATAGCGCGGCCGGCCAAAGCCTTGAATGCGGGAATAGCATATTCGGCATACTCATCGTCGCTCGAGCAAAGCACTACGATGTCTGCTTTTGCAGCCATTGCGGCTTCAACTCCGGCTTCAACGGTTGGGAATCCCAGATTATCAATCACTTCATATCCGGCACATGCGAAGAAGTTACAAGAGAATTGAGCACGAGCCTGACGCATGGCCAGGTTACCGATGGTCAGCATAAATGCTTTAGGACGCTTGCCCGACGCCTCTGTTTCCAGACGTAAGGCTTCGAACTGGCTGGCTTCACGGTCAAAGTTTAATGTTTCCACATCCTTTTCACATTTATCGTGATCGCCACCACAGCAACAGGCCTTTTCAACTGGTCTTTTATCGCCTGCCAATTCTGTAAAGTTAGGGTATTGGTTGGTACCCAGCAGAATCTCGCGGCGTTGAGCCACAGCCTTATGACGGTTTTTACCGGTTTCGTTGATATCTTGTTGTACGCTTCCGGCTTTCAATGCAGCATAGAAACCACCTGCTTCTTGTACTTTAAGGAAGATTTCCCAGGCTTGTTGAGCGATGGAAACAGTCAGGTTTTCGATATAATATGATCCGGCAGCGGGGTCAACCACTTTGTCGAAATGAGATTCTTCTTTCAACAGCAGTTGTTGGTTGCGTGCCATACGTTCCGAGAATTCATCGGGAGTTTGATAGGCTTTATCGAATGGAGTAACCGTCATTGAGTTTACACCAGCCAAAGCCGCGCTCATTGCTTCGGTTTGGGTACGAAGCAGGTTTACGTGTGCATCGAACAAAGTCAGGTTGTAAGAAGAGGTTTCGGCATGGATGTGCATGCGTCCTGCGCAACGGCACTCTCCGTTTGGTCCTCTGTTTTCGCAGTCGGAAAGGCTTTCGGGTTTGTACATGGAAACGATATTGGCCCATAGCATACGTGCGGCGCGGAATTTCGCGATTTCCATGAAGTAGTTAGAGCTGATACCGAAGTTGAATTTCAGTCTTTTAGCAATGAATCCGGCAGGTATACCTGCATCGGTGAGTTGCTCCATATATTCATTTCCCCAAGCCAATGCGTAGCCAAGTTCTTGCGAGATATATGCTCCGGCATTGTTCAAGGTTAATGCGTTTACATTTAACACACGGTATAAAGGAAGGGGTTGGATGGCTTCAAGCAATGCTTTGGCAGTTTGCACCATATCACCTTTTTCCTTACCCTTGGTCAGCATTTTGTTGAAATAGTCGAAGTTTATTGAACCGCGTAGTTCTTTGAAGTCGTAGTCTTTCTTATTGAAATATTCCACCAATAATTCGGCCAACTTCACTACATGACCCTGACAGGTTGAGAAGTTCAATTCAATAGCTCCTGCATGAACGTCGTTCAACAACGTTTCAATAAACTCGGGGCTAAGTTCTTTTGCTTTCACGTGGAAAGAAAGAGAATCGACTCCTTTATTCAGAATATCCAATGCTTTAGCGTTTGCTGTTTTAGCATCTTCCACCCGAATTTCCTGGCGAATCATCCAGTTATTATTCTTTCTTGTGCCTCTCAGGTAAGGATATTCTCCGGGAAGCGCGTTGGTCGTAGCCAGGCTTTCGATGTCTTCCATGCGGTAGAAAGGTTTTACCTTAAATCCTTCGTTTGTTTTCCAAACGAGTTTCTTCTCATAGTCAGCCCCTTTGAGGTCGGCCACTACTTTCTCCATCCACTTTTCGGTCGAAACGGAAGGAAAATCCGAGAAGAGTTTTTCTTTACTGTCTGCCATAGTTTATTTAAAATTAAAATCAGTTTATATAATGATTTTTTTCTTTAATTCTTTCTATATGTTATACGTAAACCCTGCAAATATACAGAATTACTTAAAACCAATATCCTTTTTTAGGGATTTTTCGCACGACGGGTTATCTTATTGATAACACATAATCCATATATGCGTCGGTCATCCTTATCATGCATCACGAACCTATTTACTAAAATGGATTTATACAGATTTTATACTGTTTTATTTTTCCAGATTAATATCCCCTGGAATTTTGATGCGACAAAAATAAATTTTTGATTCGACGAAAATATTTTTTTGATGCATCAAAAATTATTTTTTATCGCATCAAAAAAAACAGATGAGTAAGAAGTGGCGCCATACGCCCTCCAGGGGCGTTTTTTCAAGTTTTCATGCCTTTTTTCTTCATCCTATTAATTAGAAAGAAAACACGCACTAATATGTCAAATAAAAGCACTGCAATTTCCGTGTGACAGACGAAAGGAATAACACATTCGCCTTAAACCGGACATAGTTCTGAAAAGAATAAAATATTAAGAATGAAACAGATTTAACTTCCTTTTGACAAACTGTTCAATGAATAACACAGTTTCTTCAATGCCCAATACGGAAGAGTCAATACACAAATGATAAGTAGATGCGGCTCCCCAGGTTTTATAGCTATAGTAGTTATAATATTCGGAACGTTTTTTATCCGTCTTAGCAATCAGTTCTTCGGCTTGTTCTTTGGTTAAATCGCCCGATGCAGACAAACGTTTTATCCGTTCTTCCAGAGAGGCCGTCACAAATACATTGACGCAACGGGGGTTCTCACGCAAAATATAATCGGCACAACGGCCAACGAACAAACACGATTTTTCTGCTGCCAGCTTACGGATCACGTCGCTTTGGATTTTGAACAACGCATCGTTGCTCAAATAATTCGTATAAGGCAAGGAGCTATCTGTAAACAATGAAAAGCGGGCACCAAACAATCCGCCAATGATGGTTTGCGAGGGTTTCTCATCGGCTTTCTCAAAAAGCTCCTCACTAAGTCCGCTCTCTTTGGAAGCCAGATTGATTAATTCTTTATCATAAAAAGAAATTCCCAGGCGTACGGCCAGTTTCTCTCCGATCTCCCTACCGCCGCTCCCCAACTGACGGCCAATATTGATCACATATTTATCGTTCATTATCCTTATTTGTTTGTTTCAGTAACCAAATATAATTAATTAAGTTGAAAGTTACGATGCGGCATGGTAACTTTCAACTTTCAACTTTCAATTTTCAACTTAAAAACGCGGAACTGACGCCATAACATGATAGCCGCTGTAATAGTCGCCACCAAATCGGCAATGGGCATGCTCATCCATACGCCCGTTGCACCCAATATATCCGGAAGAATCAACAAACAAGGAATCAGAAACAACACCTGACGGGTAAGCGAAAGGAATATCGCCTTCTTTGCCATTCCGATACTTTGAAAGAAATTGGAAGTAACCATCTGAAAACCAACAAAAGGAAAGAACATAACAACAATCCGCAGCCCTCTCGAAGCCAGATCAATCATTTCTGCATCCGAGGTAAATATGGATACCGCCAACCGGGGAATCAGCATCCCCATCAGAAAGCCAACCGTAGTAATTCCCGTGGCGATATAAATCGTAAGTTTCAACACCTGCGTAACACGAGGATACAGCTGGGCACCGAAATTATATCCGGCAATGGGTTGCATACCCTGGTTAAGCCCCATCACAATCATCAGGAACAGGAATACCAAACGGTTAACAATTCCATAAGCCCCGATAGCCAAGTCGCCACCATGCTCCTTTAGCCCCTGATTAATAAGAAGAACCACCACCGTAGCCGCCAGATTCATCATAAAAGGCGACATACCTATAGATAAGGAAGCCGTCACGATACTCTTCTTCAACCGGAATATTCCTTTATGGAAATGAATCAGCTCATTCTTATTCATAAACAACCGGATCAGCCACAACAAAGCCAAAACCTGCGCCACCACCGTAGCAATAGCCGCACCGCGGATTCCCCAATCAAACCAATAAATAAAGATCGGATCAAGCGCCGTATTAATTACAACCGTTGCAATAGTTGCCACCATAGCCTGCCGGGGATGACCGGCAGAACGCAGTACGCTATTTAAACCCAAATATAGATGCGTTACGACATTCCCTATTAATATAATCTTAATATAATCGCGGGCATAACCAATTGTATCTTCACTGGCACCAAAGTAATAAAGTATCGGATCAAGAAAAAGCAATGTAACCACAGAGAATACAATCCCAATCACCACATTGAGTATGACCACATTCCCCAGTACACGCTTCGCCGTATCATAATCCTTCTGTCCCAGCTTTACCGAAACCAACGTAGCCGCCCCTACTCCTACCAGTGAGCCGAAAGCCGCAGCTAAATTCATCAAAGGAAATGTTAATGCTAGTCCTGAAATAGCCAATGTGCCCACTCCATGCCCGATAAAAATACTATCGACCATATTATAAAGAGAGGAGGCTGTCATTGCGATAATAGCCGGAATGGCGTATTGCATTAAGAGTTTACCAATCTTTTCTGTACCCAACGCCGTGGGTATTTTCTGTCCTGACATACCTATTTTTATTAAAAGTATGCAAAGTTAAGGAAATGTTTCGTATTTTTGCCCCGAATTGTGTAAATACGCTACAAAATGAACATATTAGAATTAAGTGAGCAAGAAATCATTCGCCGCAACAGCATGAATGAACTTCGCGCTATGGGTATCGACCCATATCCTGCAGCAGAATATGTAACTAACGCCTATTCAACCGACATAAAAGCCGAATTCAAGGACGAAGAAGAGCCTCGCCAGGTATCTATCGCCGGAAGAATAATGAGCCGCCGTGTCATGGGTAAGGCATCTTTCATCGAATTACAAGATTCTGAAGGACGTATACAAGTGTATATCACCCGCGACGACATTTGTCCGGGAGAAGATAAAGAATTATACAATACGGCGTTTAAACGTTTGCTCGACTTAGGTGATTTCGTTGGTATCAAAGGATTTGTGTTCCGTACACAAATGGGCGAAATCAGCGTTCATGCCAAAGAACTTACCGTACTGGCCAAATCAATCAAACCGCTTCCTATCGTTAAATACAAAGATGGTGTGGCTTATGATTCATTCGAAGACCCAGAACTTCGTTACCGCCAGCGCTACGTAGACCTTGCCGTAAATGAAGGTATCAAAGAAACATTCATTAAACGCACAAAGGTGTATAACTCCATGCGCGAAATGTTCAATGCCCAAGGCTATATTGAAGTAGAAACACCCGTTCTACAATCCATACCGGGTGGAGCGGCAGCTCGTCCGTTCATTACACATCACAATGCACTGGATATACCTTTATATCTTCGCATTGCCAATGAACTTTATCTAAAACGCCTTATTGTAGGCGGTTTTGAGGGAGTTTACGAATTCTCAAAGAACTTCCGTAACGAAGGCATGGACCGCACACACAATCCGGAGTTCACCGTTATGGAAATCTACGTAGCCTACAAAGACTACAACTGGATGATGGACTTTACGGAAAAAATGATTGAGAAAGTTTGCCTTGACGTAAATGGCACCACCGAAGTTAAAGTTGGCGACAACCTGATTAACTTCAAGGCTCCATACAAACGGGTTACCATGCTCGACTCCATCAAAGAATTTACAGGACATGACCTCACAGGAAAGAACGAAGATGAAATCCGTGAAATCTGTAAGAAGCTGAACATGGAGATTGACGACACAATGGGAAAAGGAAAACTCATTGATGAAATATTCGGTGAATTCTGCGAAGGAAACTACATACAACCCACCTTTATCACCGATTATCCAATTGAAATGTCTCCGTTGACCAAACGCCATCGCAGCAATCCGGATTTGACAGAGCGTTTTGAACTTATGGTAAACGGTAAAGAGCTGTGTAATGCATATTCCGAATTGAACGACCCAATCGACCAGTTGGAACGCTTCCAGGATCAGCTTCGCTTAAGCGAAAAAGGCGATGATGAAGCCATGTTCATTGATATGGACTTTGTACGTTCGTTGGAATACGGAATGCCTCCGACATCGGGAATGGGTATCGGCATGGACCGTCTGACCATGCTTATGACGGGACAAACCACCATTCAGGAAGTACTGTTCTTCCCGCAAATGCGCCCGGAAAAAACCGTTAAGAAAGACCCTGCAAGCAAATACCAAGAAATAGGTGTACCCGAAGAATGGGTACCCGCAATACAAAAAGTCGGATATAACCTAGTAGAAGAAATGAAGGATGTAAATCCACAAAAACTACACCAGGATATCTCGGGTATCAACAAAAAATACAAATTAGAATTAAGCAGCCTGTCGGTTAACGATGTAGCTGAATGGATCAAGAAACTCAACGCTTAACGCCTTAGTTCTGTTGACATGAAACTACCCGGTAAGATAGCCATAATGGGAGGAGGAAGCTGGGCCACCGCCATTGCAAAAATGGTTCTGGCCCAGGAAGATACGATAAACTGGTATATGCGTCGAGACGATCGCATAGCAGAATTTAAACGATTGGGACACAACCCGTCATACCTTACAGGTGTGCGGTTTGATACCAAACGAATCAATTTCAGCTCCAACATAAACGACATCGTAAAAGATTCGGATACACTGATCTTTGCCACACCTTCCCCATACCTGAAAGCTCATCTCAAAAAGCTCAAGTTAAAATTAAAAGATAAATTCATAATTACAGCAATCAAAGGTATCGTACCCGACGAGAATCTGATCGTATCCGATTACTTCGCCAAAGTTTATGGGGTTGATCCTAACAATATAGCTGTACTAGGTGGACCCTGCCACGCGGAAGAAGTGGCACTGGAACGTCTCTCCTACCTCACCATAGCCTGCCCTGACAAAGATAAGGCACGAATCATGGCACGCAGGTTAAGCAGTAGCTATGTAAAGACATCTATCAGCGATGACGTTGCCGGGATTGAGTATGGTTCCGTCCTAAAGAATGTATATGCCATCGCAGCAGGTATCTGTAGCGGGCTAAAATACGGAGACAACTTTCAGGCTGTACTCATATCAAATGCGATTCAGGAAATGAACCGCTTCCTGAACACCGTACATCCAATCGACAGAAACGTAGACGATTCTGTTTATCTGGGCGACCTACTGGTCACCGCTTACTCGAACTTTAGCCGCAACCGTACATTTGGCACAATGATCGGAAAAGGATATTCCGTGAAAAGTGCACAAATAGAAATGGAAATGATTGCGGAAGGTTATTTCGGAACCAAATGTATTAAAGAACTAAATAAGCATCACCACGTAAATATGCCAATACTGGATGCCATGTACAACATTCTGTATGAACGCATATCACCTATGATCGAGATTAAATTGCTTACAGACTCATTTAGATAGCGACAACGTGCCGCAACGAGGTTTCCTTGCGGTACATTGTCACCAACCTTTAAAACAAATATAAGTATGATTACCCTAAACATTGAAAAGACTTTCGGATTCATATCCAAAGAAGCTGTAGCAGCGTACGAAGCAAAAGCTAAAGTTGCAAGAGAAGCTTTGGAAAACGGCACAGGAAAAGGCAACGATTTCCTAGGATGGTTACACCTTCCGTCTTCCATCAGCGCGGATTTTCTTGCTGATATTCAATCAACTGCTAATACGCTAAGAGAAAACTGCGAAGTCGTAGTTGTTGCCGGTATCGGAGGAAGCTACCTGGGCGCACGTGCTGTTATTGAAGCACTTTCTAATAGCTTCACTTGGTTACAGAACGATAAAAAGAACCCGGTTATCGTATATGCCGGACATAACATTGGCGAAGACTATTTGTATGAACTAACCGGATTCCTGAAAGACAAGAAATTCGGTGTTATCAATATTTCCAAATCAGGAACAACAACTGAAACGGCTCTTGCTTTCCGCTTGTTGAAAAAACAATGCGAGGACCAAAGAGGCAAAGAAATGGCCAAGAAAGTAATCGTAGCCATTACGGATGCCAAAAAAGGAGCAGCACGTATTACTGCAGATAATGAAGGGTATAAATCATTCATCATCCCTGATAATGTAGGTGGACGTTTCTCTGTTCTGACTCCTGTAGGTTTGTTGCCTATCGCCATTGCTGGATTCGATATTACTAAATTTGTAGCCGGTGCAACCGATATGGAAAAAACCTGTGCAGTAGATGTACCATTTGCTCAAAACCCTGCTATGATCTATGCTGCAACTCGTAATGAGCTTTACAAGAACGGCAAGAAGATCGAGATCATGGTCAATTATAATCCTAAACTTCACTATGTTAGCGAATGGTGGAAACAACTTTACGGAGAATCGGAAGGAAAAGAAAACAAAGGTATTTTCCCTGCTGCCGTAGATTTCTCTACCGACCTGCACTCTATGGGACAATGGATACAGGAAGGTGAGCGCACAATCTTCGAAACTGTCATTTCTGTAGAAAAAACAAACTATAGTCTTTCCGTTCCTTCTGATGAAGCTAACCTAGATGGATTAAACTTCCTGGCAGGCAAGCATGTAGATGAAGTAAACAAAATGGCCGAGCTTGGAACCCAAATCGCTCACATTGATGGAGGCGTTCCTAACATCCGCATCGTTATCCCCGAATTAAACGAATATAATATCGGACAACTACTTTATTTCTTCGAAATAGGTTGTGGTATCAGTGGCTATATTCTTGGAGTAAACCCATTCGACCAACCAGGTGTAGAAGCATACAAAAAGAATATGTTTGCACTACTCAACAAACCCGGATACGAAGAAGAATCAAAAGCTATCCAATCAAGACTATAACCGGCAACCGGCAAGGTGCCAATGCCAGTTTTATATTGATTGAAAATAAAAGAATATCCCCAAAGTTCTCTCTGAAACTTTGGGGATATTTATTTATTATTACTTCGTTTATATTATTCTTCCTCGCTTGCCCGAGGCTTTGCAGTAGTAGTTAAATCCAGATAGTAAACAGCTCCTTCACAATCGGGTGCTTTAGAGTTCAAGTAAAAAGCAGGTCTTACTTCCTCTTCTTTTGCAGACCTCACCCTCAATGTTACTTCCACCCAAGTACTCCTGATACCATCTTTATATCGTAACATCTCGTCGTCAGTTGGCAAGAAATCACTGGCAACTTCATTCTCCGGATAAGAAGATATCCTAGCATTAATATTGCTATCCTCGTTCCCTACTACAAACGAAGCTAAATCGGCCTCATTACCATACAATCTAAAAGAAACATTTATATAATCTCCTGCACTTAGCGGAAGTATATCTTTCAGGTTACGGGAGTAATCTTTATCTTCTCCATTCAAAAAGAGGTTCGATAACTCTATCCGCGGCATGTCCGTTTTATCATCAGAACAAGCAAATAGAAAACATAGCAATAAAGATAGTAATGAATATTTCTTCATGAGCATATAGATTCTTGTGCCACAAAAATACATATAATCTGCAAATACACAAAAAATAAAGCCGCTACAGGACAACTTACGGCAATATTATGTAACTTTGCCGCTCATTTTAGCACACTTAAACCATGTATAAGGATTCAATCAACAATTATCTCCATACCCATCATTATAACAAAATCAACTTAAAAGCCGTTTTATTTGATATGGATGGCGTTCTGTTTGATTCTATGCCCTACCATGCAGAAGCCTGGCATAAAGTGATGTGCGAACATCAAATGCCGCTAAGCCGTGAGGAGGCATACCTGCATGAGGGAAGAACCGGAGCCAGCACAATCAATATCGTATGCCACCGGGAACAAAACAGAGAAGCAAGCCAGGAAGAGATCGAAGCAATATACAAGGAAAAGACAATTGCATTTAACAGTTTTCCTGAAGCAAAGCCAATGTCGGGAGCAAAGGGTACACTGGAAAAAGTAAAAGCAAGTGGGCTAACACCTATGGTAGTAACCGGTTCCGGGCAAACTTCTTTACTCGACCGACTTGAAAATAACTTCCCACATACATTCAAGCAGAACCTTATGGTTACGGCATTCGATGTCAAATATGGTAAGCCAAACCCCGAACCATATCTCATGGCATTGGAGAAAGGCAATCTAAAGCCCAATGAGGCTATTGTTGTTGAAAATGCACCACTAGGAGTAGAAGCCGGAGTTGCAGCGGGAATATTCACCATAGCAGTCAATACAGGGCCATTGGATGATAAAGTCTTGCTTGATGCCGGTGCCAACCTGTTGTTTCCATCAATGCAAGCATTTTGCAATGCATGGGAAGAACTTTATAAGGTCCTTAAAGAATAGATGATTCTTCCGGAAGTAAGCATCATAAACACAAATCGCAAGAATCTATACCAGATACTTGCGATTTATCATTTGTACACCCGAAGAGAATCGAACTCTTATCTGAGGTACCGGAAACCTCCATTCTATCCATTGAACTACAGGTGCAGATGTATATTCAAAGTTATATCACTTCGAAAAGCAGTTGCAAAATTAAGAAAAAACTCTGCATGCTCCTAATGATTTGCTATTTTTTCCTTACTTCCTCAAAAAGCAAGCACACAATATATTATTTTGGAAAGGCATTTCGCTAAACAACAATCATTTTGCTAAGAATTTAACTATATCAAAGACAATATATGAATATTATTCCTATCTTTGCCTGCAATTTTTAATAGTCAACTTATGAGTTACCTTATAAAACCACAGAATTACAAACCCATACTTGATTTGAAACAAACAGAGCTTGGCATTAAGCAAATCAAGGAGTTTTTTCAGATGAATCTTTCATCTGAACTTCGTTTGCGCCGCGTTACTGCTCCACTCTTTGTACTTAAAGGAATGGGGATCAATGACGACTTAAATGGGATTGAACGCCCGGTATCTTTCCCCATAAAAGACATGGGAGATATGCAGGCAGAAGTGGTACATTCATTAGCCAAATGGAAAAGAATGACATTGGCAGATTACAATATCGAAGCAGGATATGGTATCTACACTGACATGAACGCCATTCGTCCTGACGAAGAAATGGGTAACTTACACTCTCTATATGTTGACCAGTGGGACTGGGAGCGAGTTATTACAACTAACGACCGCAATGCAGCATTTCTAAAAGAAATCGTTGAGCGTATCTATGCCGCTATGGTCCGTACAGAATACATGGTTTATGAAATGTATCCACAAATCAAGCCTTGCCTGCCAGAGAAATTACATTTCATCCACTCGGAGGAGTTATTGCAACTCTATCCCGAATTGGAACCTAAAGGACGCGAAGATGCAATAGCCAGGAAATATGGTGCGGTATTCATCATTGGCATTGGCTGCAAACTTAGCAACGGAAAGAAACATGACGGGCGCGCTCCTGACTACGATGACTATACCAGTGAAGGACTCAATGGTTTACCCGGATTAAACGGCGACCTCCTTGTCTGGAATGATGTACTTCAACGTTCAGTAGAACTCTCTTCTATGGGTATTCGTGTGGATAGAGAAGCTTTGCTTAAGCAATTAAAAGAAGAAGGAGAAGAAAAGAGACTGGAACTATACTTCCACAAAAGATTGATGGACGATTTATTACCCTTATCCATCGGAGGTGGTATCGGACAGTCCAGACTTTGTATGTACTATCTTCGCAAAGCACATATCGGAGAAATTCAGGCAAGTATCTGGCCGAACGACATGAGAGAAGAGTGTCAACGACTTGATATGCCACTAATTTAGGCGGCAGCGTGCCGCAACGAGGTTAGGAACCCTATACTATTCCATATATTCGGAACACGAAAAAGGAGCATAACACCATTTGCTCCTTTTTTTGTTTTATAACATTTCTATAATACAGCTTGTCTATATATCAGCATTTTTACGTATGTTTGCTAAATAAAACAATATAAAAACTACATAATTATGAATGTACAAATTGAAGAAAGCTGGAAAACACATTTAGAACCGGAGTTTGAGAAGGATTATTTTCATAAACTAACTGAATTCGTGCGTAACGAATATCTGCAACAACCCATTTATCCTCCCGGTAAGCTTATTTTTAATGCTTTCAATTTGTGCCCATTCGACAAGGTTAAAGTTGTTATTATCGGACAAGACCCTTATCATGGACCGGGTCAGGCTCACGGGTTATGTTTTTCCGTGAATGATGGGGTGAAATTTCCGCCATCCCTTATCAACATCTTTAAGGAAATCAAAGAAGATATAGGAACAAATCCTCCAAGCACCGGAAATTTAACCCGTTGGGCCGAACAAGGTGTTCTGCTATTGAATGCAACCCTTACGGTACGCGCTCATCAGGCAGGTTCACATCAGAATAAAGGCTGGGAAGCATTCACAGACGCTGCTATACGCGAACTTGCAAATGCCAGAGAGAATCTTGTTTTTATTCTTTGGGGATCATATGCACAAAAGAAAGGAGCATTCATTGACCGCAATAAGCACTTAGTATTAAGTTCTGCACATCCATCACCTTTATCTGCATACAATGGCTTTTTCGGAAATAAGCATTTCAGTCGCACTAACGAATATCTGAAAGCACACGGAAAAGAAGAAATCAATTGGTGAAGAGGGTTTGATATTTACGATTTGATGATTTACTATTTACGATTGGAATTACAGATATTATGATCATCAGTAATTCCAATCGTAAATAGTAAATCATCAAATCGTAAATATCAATACCATTGAATATTACTATTCATTTGGCTTCTTTGTTCCCATTTCAAGTCTTGCAGGATACTTGAACTTGCACGGATCGTAAAGTTATATGACTTCCAGCGTCCAAAAGGAGAAAGACTGGCGGTCATATTAAAGCAGTGCAAATCACGGGATATACTGAAAGTAGTCTGGGTAATTTCTTTAGCATCAAAGTCGTATCCTGAGTTAAAATTTACCGCCCACTTATTAGACAGTTTTATATTACCCGAAGCATTTAAGTTATGCGTATACTTGTATGGATATCGCATGGTTTTATCATTTATAGGCTTGGTTTTATCCTCACGAATATTAAATGAATAGCTGATATTCAACGTCCACGGCATTTTAAACTCCTGATACCCATCCGCGCCGGCTTCTGCTTTTTCAACGCGTTTCACTGGGGTACCATCGGGATTCAACTCTGCATTGGGATCCTCTTCTTCACCTGTCGGGGTTCCTTCTGGTGGCTTCTCATCTTTATCCTCCTTAGGTCCGAACCACTTTTTCCAGGTATCATTACTAAAGCTGTAGTTAAAGGAAGATCCCCAACCCTGGAAGCGACCGAAGCGACCATACGACCACTCTGTACGTTTACTTGTATATACGTTACCTTTGCTATCGAATGCATATGCATAAGTTGCAAAAGACGAGTTCAGGTTCAATGTATAGCTCTTGGTTAATTTGATACGCACGCGCAAGGAAAGGTCACTCCATTGCATAGAATCGGCAGCCATATTATAGGATATGCTCGCACCCAACTCATCAATGATTGATTTTTTGACGTAACCGGTAGTATCTTTATCTGATTTCCATTTAGCTTCAATATTATTCGAAAGGTCGAAGCTAACACTTCCTTGCTTACCTCTTCCCGGAGGGCTAAACGGCGCTCCGTCATAAGAATAAGGAGAATAATAGCCAGTTTGTACATTACCATTTGAATCCGTATAGCTATAAGGTTCATAATAGCCATATCGTGGGGAACCAAAGTCAGGAGCAGCACTTAGGCTTATCTGTGGAGTCATTACATGGCGGATTTGAATTTCCTTACTCTTTGCAAATAGCGGTTTGTACATACCATAGAGTTTGGTGCTAACACCTAAACTGGCATTGTAGTTATATACACGATGGAAGCCATACACCGTATCGGACGGCGCCATTTTTTTCTGTTCCTCATCATATGCCTGCATTACTTTACGTGTATACCACCGTTCTGTATAATTCACCGACGGAGTTATATTAAAGTATTTAAACAAGGTAAATGTAGCGCTAATTGGAATACTATGATTCATTCCGTTTGTCCAGTCTTTGATCAGACTTTTCTCGAACAGTTGGTCGTCTTTTGTCTTAATACTGTTTGTTAAGCGACCGGTATAGCTTAGTGATATTTTCTCATACCAGCGTTCCTCTCCTACTGCTCTTTTGCGTTTGAAGGGGAATATACGGCTTAATGATATATTCAAGTCGGGCAGAGTCACCGCGATTGAAGAGTCACGCATAGTTTGAGCGATATTCGCTGTAGAAGAGATCGTCAGGTTTTGATCCGGGAAATTACGCGAATAACTCACACTGGATGTCTTTGTATTCTGTGACATCAGGTTGGGATTGTAGTAGTTGTTCACATTCTGCCTTTCATAACTACTGGTCGTAAAATTCACACTGGCAGAGAAGGTGCTGTTTGGGCTGGCCTTTGCATCCTGACGGTGATTCCACGCGATCTTAAAGTCTTTAGCCACCAGATAGTCGGGCATGTTCTTATCTCCCGTTTTCGTTACCTGATAGTTGGCTTGCAAAGCTCCTGAGTATTTGTATCTTTTATTATAATTGGTTTCTACTCCTAATGCCCAGGAACCTTTGGTGAATATTTCGGTGATTACTTTAGCGTCCATCTGATCGCTGATTGCAAAATAATACCCTCCACCGGTAAGTCCAAAACCTTTACTATTATCATCCATGTACGTCGGCATGATAAACCCGGATTGATAGCTACTTGAGAATGGGAAGAAAAAGAAGGGAACGGCAATAGGCAAAGGAACATCTTCTACTACCAGATAGGCAGGACCTGTAACTACATTTTTCTTAGGGCGTACTTTGGCACGGGTCAACTGCAAATAAAAGTGGGGATGATCGTGATGGTCGCACGTTGTATACCGGCCATTATTCATATAGAGTTCATCATTAGCCCCTTTTTTGGCATTATTACCAACAACATATCCTTCACCCTGTTGGGTTACGATATTACTGATAAGACCTTTCTTACTCTTGAAGTTATAGCGGATAGTCTTTGTTTCATAAGGCGTTTCACCGTCTTTAAAAACGGGAGTACCGGTTACCACTCCTAAGGTATCTTCCACTCCACGGGCGTATACTGTGCTACTATCCATATTCATGGATATGATTTGTGAGGTCAACTCGATTTTTTCGTAATTCACTTTCCCGCTTCCATAGAGATGGGCGTATCCGTCGCCGGTAAAGACAATGGAGTCATTTGCCTCGTAAATCACCGGTGCGTTCAGAGGTTGTTTTTTCTTTTCAGGTACAGGAGTCAGAGACAAGGAATCTTGTCCGATAGAATCATTCGGCACATTAACGCCCAGGCTATCACGCGGTTCAATTCCTTTTCCCCGACGTTGCGACATAGCGTCACCAGAGATTAGTAGGAACAGAACGAGCAATAAGAATGATATAAATATATTTGCTTTTAACAACGTCATTAACCTATACATTTACGCTTGCGCTGGCAAAAGTACACATTCTCTCAGAAATATACGTGAGAATAGGGTATTTTAATTATTTTTTAGTGACTATAAGAACATCTCGCACCAGTTCTTGAAACGGATAATCCCGTCTTCTCCATAGCGGGAAATACTCTTAAGAGCTTTCTCTACTGTTTTCTCTGTGTTTAAATGTGTTTTTGAAAAAAACTTATCGGCAAAGCACACCACTTGTTCCTCCAGGCTTATTGGGAGCATTGGGCGATGGGGCAAAGGGAGTTTTTGTTCAATGATTTGTTCTAAAGAGATGCCGGCGCCGGTATGTCGCTCGCAAACCAAAGCATGGTGGGGATAGCCGGCCTTGCTGACTAATTCGGCTCCCAGATAGCCATGACAGATGTAAGGTTGATCGCCAAAACAAAAAATGCCCTGGGCATCTGTCAGTAGAATTCCAATATCGTGAAGCATGGCTGCTTCATAAAGAAAGGTTTTATCCAACTGGTATTCGGGATGTTTTTCGGCTATGGAAACGGCCTTCTCAGCTACCGAACGGCTATGAGTAAGCAAGATGTGTTTCAATTCGTTATTCTCGGGATAATACGTATCTATAATCTTAAAAACTGAAAAACTCATAAACTTAAAGACTTAAATCTTATTTTTGTGCAATATTACAAAATAACCATCACAAAAATGAAAGCATCTGACTTTTTAAGACTCACTTTTTTTCTTTTCCTATCTTGGTTGTCTGTCACATCTTATGCCGGAGAGCGCGTAGTTACAGGAGCTGAACGTATAGATGAATATCTTCCGCTGTTAAAAGGCAAGCGGGTGGGTATGGTAATCAACCATACGTCTATTGTAGGCCAACAGCAAACCCATTTGCTGGATACGCTGCTTTCATTAAAGATTGATGTAGCAGCCGTTTTTGCCCCTGAGCATGGTTTTCGTGGAAATGCCGATGCAGGAGAGGTGGTCAAGGACGGAAAAGACAGTCGCACGGGCACTCCTATCATCTCTCTGTATGGTAATAATAAAAAGCCTACGGCCGAACAACTTCGGGGAATAGATATTATTGTGTTCGATATACAAGATGTTGGAGCACGGTTCTATACTTATATCAGTACGATGCATTATGTTATGGAGGCTTGTGCAGAGCATAAAAAAGAGTTTCTTGTATTCGACCGCCCAAATCCTTGCGATTACATCGATGGTCCTATTCTTGATCAGGCTTTCCGGAGTTTCGTTGGTATGCATTCCATTCCGGTGCTTCATGGGTGTACGGTGGGCGAACTGGCTCGCATGATTAATGGCGAGGGGTGGCTAAAGGCAAATCCGAAGACGTGTAAGCTTACTGTTATTCCGATGCTGGGTTGGATGCATGGACAACCGTATTCATTACCCATCAAACCCTCTCCCAACCTACCGAACGATCAGTCAATCCGTTTATATGCATCGCTTTGTCCGTTCGAAGCAACTAAAATCAGTGTGGGCAGAGGAACGACATATCCATTTCAGGTATTAGGGGCGCCCAATAAAAAGTATGGAGAGTTTACGTTCACTCCACGCTCGCTTCCCGGATTTGATAAGAACCCCATGCATAAAGATAAGCCGTGTTATGGCATAGATTTGCGGGAAGCGAAAGATGTTGATGGGCTTACGTTACGATACGTGATTGATTTTTATAAAAAATCGGGCGAAGGTGCAGCATTCTTCTCGCGAAGCCGCTGGATGGATCTACTGATGGGCACCAACAAGGTGAGAACTGCTATTATTGCCGGTAAATCTGAAGCGGAGATACGCAAGGAATGGCAGGAAGGATTAAACAGGTATAAGGAAATGAGAAAGAAATATATATTGTATAATACTCAAAATTGATTAGACATGAAAAAGATTCTTTATTTCGGACCAATCATTTGCGGACTTGTAATGTGCTCGCTTACAAGTTGCAACCCGACAACGAGCAAGCCCGAGAGTTCTCCCGAAGTACAACAAATAAAAGGAAATTATAAAATGTGGACAACACTAACAGTTGCAGAAGGAAAAAGATTAATAGCCAAGGGATTGAAGCATTATGCCCCCGTCGCTGAAAATCTTCAAAAAGGTCAGGTGCTTATTACCACCGGAAGTACCAACCACTACATTGCCGAAGAGTTTTTGAATGAAACACTCATTGCCGGCTCTTTACTGACGGGACATTTGGTTCCTAAAAAGAACTATACGCCCAAACAAGTAAGCCAACGACTGGGCAGTGTATACCTGGAAAATGGAGAAGCCAAGACGCAGCCATTAAACGAGTCAATAGCTCTTCTTAAAGAAGGTGCTATCGCGTTTAAAGGGGGTAACTTATTGAACTACCGGCAAAAGAAAGCAGCAGTTTTAGTTGGCTCCCCCACTGGAGGTACAATTGGCGCATTGACTCCTTTGGCAGAGTCGGGTAAGATACGATTAATTATTCCAATCGGATTGGAGAAAGATTCGTCGGAAGATATAGAAGCAACCGTTGCCCGGATTGTGGAGTTGGGACAAACGCCTACTCTTAAGTTCATACCCGGTGAAGTGTTTACCGAAATCGAAGCCATAAAAGCCTTCGCTAACGTAGAAGTCATCCATATCGCCTCGGGCGGAATTGGCGGTGCCGAAGGAGCAGTTACACTTCTGATACGCGGAGAAGAAGAAGAAATCAGCAAAGTAGCAAAAGTACTTGAGGAGGTACAAGGAGAAGCCCCTTTCTTCGAATAAAGTACCCAGTTTTGCCATCGGCTTGGCAGTGTATTGCCAAGCTGTTGGCAGTGTATTGCCAAGCCGTTGGCAAAGCAGTGCCAAGCTGTTGGCAAGGCAGTGCCCAATCAATGTCACAATCATAACAAGGTTACTGTAGGCAGATTCCTGACCTACAATTTAGTGCCCTCGCCCTCTCTCTTCCTCTTCTTCCAAAGCTGCCAGGAGTTAATCATATTCTGCCAGATCACATAAAAACCAGGACCGACGGCCGACAATGGATTCAGGTAAGTATGAGCCATCCAAATAGCCAGAATCGTATTCTTCTGCCCCAGTGCCTGCCCACCACTCACACGATCCTGATAAACACTTCCCAGAGTTTTACCTAAAAAGAATTGTAAACAACAGATAACGAAGGTAGCCACAGCCATAAGTATTCCAATGGTAACGTCTTCGGCATAGTTCAGCAGAGAAGAAAGTATCTGCGAGGTCACAATAGCCAAAGCAAAGGCCCAAAGATAAAAAGCCAGCTCATGCAAGCCCAATAACGTATGGTGCACTTTCGGCAGTGCTTTACGTAACAATAAAGAAAGCAGGAAAGGACAGATAAGCAGCACAAAAACCTTTCCCAGAATAATAGAACATGCCGTCCAGAAAGTAACCTCGGGATGCGGCTCAATCAAAGGAAACAAGATAGGAACTACCACAGCCACAACCATATTCACGAGCAAAGTGTATGTCGTTAAACTAGCGGCGCTTCCCCCAAGTTTAGCCGTAATCACAGCAGCCGATGTTGCCGTAGGACAAATCACACACACCATTGCAGCCTGCGCCAATACCTCGTTAACTCCACGCAACAACAAATATACCGCAACCGCCCCCACCAACTGAATTACCAACAACCAAACATGCAAAGGCCGTGGCTTTAACTCTCTCAGCGATATTTTAGAAAAAGTCAATAGCAACATAATAAAAATCAGTGCCGGAGTCAGAAAAGAAAGCCTGATAAACAATGGGTACCCCACCGCACCAACAAACATGGCAACAGGCAATGTCCAGTTTTTTAAAAATTTCAGCATACCATCGTTTCAATCTTCATTGTGTAGACCTATTTATGTTTTCTTCCCTGCAAAGTAACGCCGAATTAGGGAAATTCTAATGAAAAACGGACCAAAAATGCAGAAAACTATTATAAAGTAGGTAGTTTCCTGCAAAATTCTACTACATTTGCACATTAATTTTATAATAATAATGATGTTTCGCAGACAGTTTGTTTTATTCACCTTTATCTGCATATGGTTGCTGGCATCACCTTTATGCATAGATAATATTGCAGCCAAAGAGTTTGTCGTTGTTATTGACCCCGGACATGGGGGGCACGACCCGGGAGCGATCGGGAAAATCTCCAAGGAAAAAGATATCAACCTGAAAGTTGCATTGAAACTTGGCAACCTAATCCGGAGCAATTGTAAAGACGTAAACGTTGTATACACCAGAAGCAATGATGTATTTGTCAGCCTCGACCGCCGCGCCGAAATAGCCAATAATGCCAAAGCCGACCTATTCATCTCCATACACACCAACGCCCTTGCCAAAAACAACACCATCAAAGGAGCATCTACCTGGACATTAGGTTTGGCCAAGTCGGAAGCCAACCTCAGCGTGGCTAAACGCGAAAACTCCGTAATCTTATACGAAGATGACTACCAGACGAGGTATGCAGGCTTTGACCCCAACTCGTCCGAATCGTATATTATATTCGAATTCATGCAAGACAAATACATGTCGCAAAGCGTACACTTTGCTTCCATCGTCCAGCAGCATTTTAAAGGAACCTGCCGCCGCATCGACCGCGGGGTACACCAGGCCGGATTCCTCGTACTTAAAGCCAGCGCCATGCCAAGCGTGCTTATCGAGTTAGGATTCATCTCCACACCCGAAGAAGAACGGTATCTCATTTCAACCGAAGGAGTCGACAATCTCTCACGGGGAATATACCGCGCGTTTCTGCAATACAAAGACGAACACCAAAGCCGGTTGGCATCCGGAGGATACGCAAGCCCATCGACGAAACAAGAACCGGTTGAAACCAAACCCGTTACCAACAACAAACCAGCGGCAGCCACCAAACCGGTAACAACGACTGGTAAACCCGAAACAAGCGTTGCAACTCAACCGGCCGCAGACAATATCATCTTCAAAGTACAAATACTCGCTTCAACCAAACCCCTGGATACCAATCATAAAGAATTCAAAGGTTTGAAAGGAGTAGACAGTTATAAAGAAAGTGGATTATACAAATACACATACGGCGCTTCCGGGAATTACAATGAGATAATCCGTGTGCGTAAAAGCATATCCGATAAATTCCCCGGCCTGTTTATCGTAGCATTTAAGAACGGCAAGAAAATGAATATTAATGCAGCCATTGCAGAGTTCAAAAAGAAAAACAATTAAAATGATAACATCTAAAATCAAAAAGATATTTACCAAAGAAGTCAGAATCGGAATAGCCGGTATCATAGCCCTATCTGTACTCATATATGGCATCAACTACCTGAAAGGAGTACACCTGTTCAAACCAACCAGCTATTTCTATGTGAAATATGCAAATATCAACGGATTAACCATTTCAAGCCCCGTATTTGCCGACGGATACAAAATAGGCCTGGTGCACGACATCGTCTACGATTATAACAACCCCGGCAACATCACCGTAGAAGTAGAACTCGACACCCATACCCGCATTCCCAAAGGAAGTTGGGCAGAGCTTGAGACTGAAATGCTGGGAGGCGTGAAAATGAACATCATGATGGTCAACAATCCAAGAGAGAGCTATGCCATTGGCGATACCATCCCCGGAAAAGAAAACAAAGGCATGATGGCTAGTGTAAACGCACTGCTTCCGCAAGTGGAGCAAATGGTGCCCAAGCTGGATTCCATATTAACCTCACTCAATCGTATTCTGGGCGACGAGAATATTCCCGCAACGCTACAATCAATCAGAAATACAACGGCCAACCTGGAAGTATCTACCGCCCATCTGAACACCTTGATGCGCCGCGATATTCCTCAGCTTACGGCCAAATTAAATACAATTGGAGACAACTTCATCCAGGTTAGTAGCAACCTAAAAGAAATCGACTTCGATGCTACTTTCAGCAAAATAGACTCTACCTTGTATAACGTAAAATTAGTTACAGACAAATTAAACAGAAAAGATAACTCTATTGGGTTACTCTTGAATGAGCCCAATTTTTACAATAACCTAAATGCGACAGCCAATAATGCAGCAAGCCTCCTGGAAGACCTGCAAGCGCATCCAAAACGCTATGTCCATTTCTCTCTTTTTGGTAGGAAAGACAAAACAAAATAATCCTGCTATATAGAATTTATCTAAATAACAAAGACGTTTTAATCCTTCAACAAAAAGGTCCGTAACCTAAGCCCAGTGAGTGAAAGAAGCGTATTTTTCATTGAGTCAAACCTTGGAAAATAACAAGATATTAACAAGACAACAAGCTAACATACAGAGAGTTAATTCACACAAAGCCTGAGTTATCAACAAGATAATTTTCAAATCGTATAACTCCCTGAAATTAAATACATTATTGCTTTGTCGAGAAACGCAAGAAAAAAATGCATTTGTTTTTTTGAAATAAGATTCTCAATTTTGCAGTGTAGAAGTTTAGCTTATATTATAATTGTGTATTGATAGCCGTATGATAGAATCTGATCATGTCGGGTTGTGGAATCGTTGTCTTAAAGTAATTCAAGACAACGTCCCCGAAACGACCTTTAACACTTGGTTTGTCCCTATTTCACCTTTGAAATATGAAGACAAAACTCTAACCTTACAAGTCCCTAGCCAGTTCTTTTATGAATTCATAGAAGATAAGTTTATAGATTTGCTACGCGCAACTCTATATAAAGAAATAGGCGAAGGAACTAAATTGATGTATAACGTAATGGTTGATAATAGCTCCAAGACCACGATTAATCTTGAAGCCAGCAATCGTCCTATCAGTACATCTCAGAAAAGTGTTATACGTAACGGCAATAAAGCTCCTAATACTTTAAAGGCTCCGGCGGTACAAGACCTGGATTCACAACTGAATCCGGACTATACTTTTGAAAACTTCATCGAAGGATATAGCAATAAGCTATCAAGAAGTGTGGCAGAAGCCGTTGCTCAGAATCCGGCAAAAACCGTATTTAACCCTTTATTCCTTCATGGAGCATCGGGAGTAGGTAAAACCCACCTTTCCAATGCCATTGGATCAAAGATTAAAGAATTATATCCTGAAAAGAGAGTACTCTATGTATCTGCCCATTTATTTCAGGTGCAATATACCGACTCTGTACGCAACAATACGACCAATGACTTCATCAACTTCTATCAGACAATTGATATACTGATCATAGATGATATTCAGGAGTTTGCAGGAGTTACCAAAACTCAGAATACATTCTTCCACATTTTTAATCACCTGCACCAAAATGGAAAGCAATTGATCCTTACTTCAGATCGTGCACCGGTATTGTTGCAAGGCATGGAAGAAAGGCTTCTTACCCGTTTTAAATGGGGAATGGTAGCCGAACTTGAAAAGCCATCCATTGAGCTGAGAAAAGATATCCTGAGAAACAAGCTACATCGCGATGGCTTGCAGTTCCCAGCTGAGGTTATAGAATATATAGCCGAGAATGTACACGAAAGCGTGCGTGACCTGGAAGGGGTTATCATCTCTATCATGGCACATTCTACTATATATAATAAAGATATAGATCTGGATTTGGCACAACGTATCCTTCGCAAAATCGTACGTAACGAAACAAAGGCCATCACGATAGATACAATTATCGAAACGGTTTGCCAACACTTCGAGATTGACACATCAGTTATCCACACTAAATCAAGAAAAAGAGAAGTAGTTCAGGTAAGGCAAATCGCCATGTTTCTGGCAAAGAAGCATACTGACTCTTCTTCATCTAAGATTGGTCAGCTAATCGGTGGAAAGGATCATGCCACCGTATTGCATGCCTGCAAAATCGTGAAAGAACTATGCGAAGTAGATAAAACATTCCGGGCAGATCTGGAAAGTATAGAAACTTCGTTGAAGAAAAAGAGATAATCTCTTTTTTAGTTGAAAATTGAAAGTTGAAAGTTGAAAGTTACCATGCGGAATTATATTCCGTGCGCAGCCTAACTTTCAATTTTCAACTTTCAACTTTCAACTCTATAAGAATCCTTGTTGCTTAAGAACCTTCATAAAATTTTCAGAAATAGCTTCATTATCTTTCTTCGTATACCTTATATCGGTAAACACCTGCGCTAATGTTTCCTTATCATTCTCCGCTACAAACTGTTTATTCTCCGGCAACGATTCCTTATAAGCATAAATTCTACTTATAGCCTCCGAAGTATAATCATGATAATACTCATCATGTATAATTCCATCCAAAGGCAAACGGTCGACCTGTTCCGGCATTCCATCCGGATAACCAACAGTAATCGTTGTCACCGGGAATACGAGCTTCGGCAGTTGCAGCGTTTCGATAATCATCTGAGGGTTATAAGTGGTAGTTCCCAAATAGCAAATACCTAACCCGGCTTCTTCGGCCGCTGTACAAAATGTCTGCGCTACAATCAACGCATCCATAAAAGCATTCATAAAAGACTGGAAATTATCATATCCCGGAACGGCCCCCCGCTCTTCACACCATTTCGTGAACCGTCCGAAATCGGCACAAAAAGTAAGTACAACCGGAGCTGTTTTTATAGGTAATTGATTATAATGAGCCGGAGACAATTTTTCTTTCATTACAGGATCGCGGGTAACAACAACACTGTAAAGCTGCATATTTCCCGTTGTGGAAGCTCGGAATGAAGTCTCGAGCAAATCATTCAACAAATCTAAAGAAATTTCTTTAGACAAATACTTCCGGATTGTCCGTCTGTTTTTCATTGATTCCATACTATATTTTTTTGCAAAGATAAAACAAAGAATAACGATTCGGCCAATTCAATAATTAAATAATCTTATTATAGTTCATCATTCCCGAAAACAGGACAGGCATATTTATAGAAGTGATTTTTCTTTTTGGAAAACTTTTGAAGCCTTTTAAAATCACATCCATCTAATTCACAACGACTTAATAGTTCAAAACGGAAAACTTCACACCTGTTAATAACTTACCCGTTTTTTATTTTGAAATAAGAAAAAACATTCATAGCTTTGCCGAGCGTTTATCAATAATAAGTATAACTTCTACAAACATTACTTATTTAAATAACACTTATTAGTTGCAAAACAACGTGGGAAAACAAACGTATTCTTACAATGAAGCCTTCGAAGAATCTTTACGGTACTTCCAAGGTGATGAGCTTGCCGCAAGAGTTTGGGTAAACAAATATGCGGTAAAAGATTCCTTTGGAAACATCTATGAAAAATCACCAGAGGATATGCATTGGCGCATCGCCAATGAAGTAGCACGGGTAGAGGCTAAATATGCCAATCCACTCAGTGCGAAGGAACTATACGATCTGCTTGATCATTTCAAGTATATTGTACCCCAGGGAAGTCCGATGACAGGTATCGGAAATGACTATCAGGTAGCTTCATTATCGAATTGCTTTGTGATTGGCGTAGACGGTGCTGCCGATTCTTACGGTGCTATCATCAAGATAGACGAAGAGCAGGTACAACTAATGAAAAGACGTGGTGGCGTTGGGCATGACCTTTCACACATACGTCCCAAAGGCTCTCCGGTAAAGAATTCAGCATTAACATCAACTGGCCTGGTACCTTTCATGGAACGATATTCCAACTCCACGAGAGAGGTTGCGCAAGATGGACGTCGTGGTGCTTTGATGTTGAGTGTATCCATTAAACATCCCGATTCGGAGTCTTTTATTGACGCTAAGATGACCGAAGGTAAAGTGACCGGCGCTAATGTTTCGGTTAAGCTGGATGATGATTTCATGAAAGCGGCAGTCGAAGGTCAAAGCTACACCCAACAATATCCTATAGACAGCAATGATCCTATTCTAAAGAAGGAAATAGACGCGTCTGGTCTATGGAAAAAGATCGTGCATAATGCATGGAAATCAGCAGAACCGGGAGTTTTATTCTGGGATACAATCATTCGTGAATCTGTTCCCGACTGTTATGCTGATCTGGGCTATCAAACCGTATCGACCAACCCATGTGGCGAGATTCCACTTTGCCCGTACGATTCTTGCCGGTTATTGGCAATCAATCTTTATTCGTATGTAGTTAATCCGTTCAAAGAGGATGCTTATTTTGACTTTGAACTGTTCAGAAAACATGTAGGATTGGCACAACGTATTATGGACGATATCATTGACCTTGAGCTCGAAAAGATCGAGAAGATCATGGAAAAAGTCAATGAAGACCCTGAAGAATCAGAAGTAAAGCGCACCGAGCTTGTATTGTGGGATAAGATATATAAAAAGAGTGGCCAGGGAAGACGTACCGGCGTAGGTATTACAGCCGAAGGCGATATGCTTGCCGCACTTAACCTACGCTATGGTACTGAAGAAGCGACTGAATTCTCTGAAAAGGTACATAAAGAAGTTGCGTTAGGAGCCTATCGTTCTTCTGTTGAAATGGCCAAAGAACGTGGCGCATTCGAAGTTTACGATACAGAGAGAGAAAAAGAAAACCCATTCATCAACCGCCTGCGCGAAGCTGATCCACAGCTTTACGAAGAAATGAAGAAGTATGGTAGACGTAACATTGCATGTCTTACCATTGCTCCGACAGGAACAACCAGCCTGATGACGCAAACCACATCGGGAATTGAGCCTGTGTTCCTTCCTGTATATAAACGCAGAAGAAAAGTCAATCCAAATGACGCACAAGTACGTGTTGATTTTGTAGACGAAACAGGTGATGCCTTCGAAGAATATGTTGTATTCCACCACAAGTTCGTGACCTGGATGGAGGCAAACGGATACGATCCTGCAAAACGCTACACCCAGGAAGAGATTGACCAGTTAGTTGAAAAATCACCTTACTATAAAGCTACCTCTAACGATGTAGATTGGTTGATGAAGGTTAAAATGCAGGGAAGAATCCAGAAATGGGTCGACCACTCTATCAGTGTAACCATCAACCTTCCTAATGATGTTGATGAGGAACTGGTTAACCGTCTATACGTCGAAGCATGGAAATCTGGTTGTAAGGGATGTACGGTTTACCGTGACGGATCGCGTTCGGGAGTTCTTATTTCTGCCAAAAGTGAAAAAGAAGGCGAAGAGCTTCCACCATGTAAACCGCCTACAGTTGTAGAAACCCGTCCGCAGACCCTTGAGGCTGATGTTGTTCGTTTCCAGAATAACAAGGAAAAATGGGTAGCTTTTGTCGGATTGCTCGATGGCAGACCTTATGAGATCTTCACCGGTTTACAGGATGATGACGAAGGTATCTTATTACCTAAGAGCGTCACTATGGGTAAGATCATCAAGAATGTTGATGAACACGGAAACAAGAGATACGACTTCCAGTTCCAGAATAAACGCGGATACAAAACAACTATCGAAGGACTATCCGAGAAGTTCAACAAGGAATACTGGAACTATGCAAAATTGATATCAGGAGTACTCCGCTGGAGAATGCCGATCGAACAGGTCATTAAGCTGGTTAGTTCATTACAATTGGACAGCGAAAACATCAATACCTGGAAGAACGGTGTGGAGCGGGCACTTAAGAAATATGTTCAGGACGGAACAGAGGCAAAGGGCAAGAAATGCCCGAACTGTGGAAATGAGACGCTGGTTTATCAAGAAGGATGTCTTATTTGCACCACATGCGGAGCATCCAGATGTGGATGACCAAATGTAGATTAATTATATGTAAAAAGAGTAAAAAGGGGATCCTCATGGGCCCCTTTTTATGTTATTAAGCATAGCTTACACAAACGTTTGCATAGTATTATTTTTATTTCAAAGAGCCTTCAGGATTGCAGTAAGATCAGAATATAATATCTTGCATCATCCTTTGGAATAAAACTTAATTTAATATATATGACTTTATCATTTCATATCGAATATCGCACTAATTGGGGAGAGGAAGTTAGAGTACTGGGTTCGGTACCTGAGCTGGGGAATAACGACCCTGCACAAGCCACCCCACTACGTACAGTAGATGGCATTCATTGGTCTGTAGAGAGAGAAATACAAATACCGGAAAACAAAACAATCGAATACAACTACTACATCTACCGCGATGGACAGCCTGTACGCGAAGAGTGGAAGAGCTTTTCGCGCCACATCTACTTATCCGGGAACAGTAAGAAAAGATACCGGACGTTCGACTGCTGGAAAAACATTCCCGAGCAACAACAGTTCTATAGTTCTGCTTTTACCGAATCGTTATTGGTACATCCACATAAGGAAGAAGCACCCAAAGGGTTTAAGAAAGGATTGATGATTAAGGCTTACGCTCCACGTATCAGTGAAGATTATTGCCTGGCCATTTCGGGTAATCAGAAAATACTGGGCAATTGGGATGCCGGGAAAGCCTGGCAAATGAGCGATGTTGCTTTCCCCGAATGGCAAGCCGAGTTGGATGCTTCCAAATTAGTTTTTCCTTTAGAATATAAGTTCGTTCTATTCAACAAAAGAACCGGAAAGGCAGAAGCATGGGAGGACAACCCGAATCGCTATCTATCTAATCCACAGATAGAAGAAAACGAAACTTACATCATATCCGACAGGTATGTGTACTTCAATCTGCTGGCATGGAAAGGCAGTGGAGTTGCCATCCCTATATTCTCATTGCGTTCGGAAACCAGCTTTGGTATCGGAGACTTTGGTGACTTAAAGAAAATGGTAGACTGGGCTATCAACACCAATCAAAAGTTCATCCAGATCTTACCGATCAATGACACAACGATCACCCATACCTGGACCGACTCCTACCCTTACAACAGTATTTCTATTTACGCGTTCCATCCGCTTTATATGGACATGAGTAAAATCGGAAAGATTAAAGATAAGGAGAAACTGGCCGAGTTTTCTGATAAGCAGAAAGAGCTGAATGCACTTTCTACCGTAAACTATGAAGCTGTCGATCAGGCTAAATGGGAATATTTCCAACTCATATTCGCACAAGAAGGTAACAAAGTGCTGGCATCAGATGCTTTCCGCCTATTCTTCGAATCCAATAAAGAGTGGTTGCAGCCTTATGCAGCTTTCAGTTATTTACGTGACATTTACCAGACAGCAAACTTCAGGGAATGGCCGGTACACTCTGTATATAGTCATAAGGAAATTGATTTGTTATGTCAACCCGGCAGTGCTCACTATGATCAGATTGCTATTTATTACTATATACAGTTCAACCTGCATTTGCAATTATTGGAGGCGACGACTTACGCCCGCGAGCATGGTGTGGTCCTGAAAGGTGATATTCCGATTGGTATCAGCAGAAACAGTGTGGAAGCATGGATAGAACCCTATTATTTCAACCTGGATGGACAAGCAGGTGCCCCACCCGATGACTTCTCTGTTAATGGTCAAAACTGGGGATTCCCAACGTACAACTGGGATGTTATGGAAAAAGACGGATATAAATGGTGGATGAAGCGCTTCCATAAAATGTCGGAGTACTTCGATGCTTATCGTATCGACCACATCCTTGGTTTCTTCCGTATCTGGCAAATCCCAATGGATGCCGTGCATGGGCTATTGGGGCAATTTGTGCCTGCACTGCCCATGAGCCGCGAAGAAATTGAAGGCTACGGACTGCCTTTCCGTGAAGAGGTGTTCCTGACTCCTTATATCCACGAATCATTTCTTCAACAAATATTCGGACCACACACCGAATATGTAAAAGAAACATTTATTGAGCCAACAGATGCCTGGGAAATATATTGTATGCGTCCGGAGTTCGACACTCAACGAAAGGTTGAAGCGTTTTTTGCCGGAAAAACGGATACGGATAGCATCTGGGTTCGCGATGGGTTATATGCTTTGATTAGTAATGTTCTTTTTGTCAGAGATCATAAAGACCCGGAAAGATTCCACCCACGTATCAGTGTGCAGCATGATTTTATCTACCGGGCTTTGTCCGATTGGGAGAAAGATGTATTCAACCGCTTGTATGATCAATACTATTATCATCGCCATAACGATTTCTGGTATCAGCAAGCCATGAAGAAACTGCCTCAGCTAACGCAGTCTACACGCATGTTGGTATGTGGCGAGGACCTGGGGATGATTCCTAATAGCGTAGCTACGGCAATGAACGATTTGCGCATCTTAAGTCTGGAGGTTCAGCGAATGCCAAAGAATTCGGCACACGAGTTTGGTGTACTCAACGAATACCCGTATCGTTCAGTATGTACAATTTCTACTCACGATATGTCTACACTTCGTGGCTGGTGGGAGGAGGACTATCTGCAGATACAACGATATTATAACCAGATGTTAGGGCATTACGGAACCGCTCCGGCAGTGGCAACTCCCGAAGTTTGCGAAGAAGTAGTACGCAATCATTTATACAGCAACTCGATGTTGTGCATTCTTGCTCTTCAGGATTGGATGTCTATAGATAGCAAATGGAGGAATCCTAATGTGCAGGAAGAACGAATTAATATTCCGGCAAATCCGAAACATTACTGGAGATACCGGATGCACCTGACGCTTGAGCAACTGATGAAAGCAGATAGCCTGAATGAGAAGATAAAAAGGCTTATAATGAGCGCTGGAAGGGGTGCGGAAAAATAATTATCAGCAAACAATAAAAAAAAGGTCTTTTTCTCTCTTTTTGAGTTCGAAAAGGGCCTTTTATCATTTATTGATTGTATCTTTGCAACAAACTTAAGATGCTAAAGGACAGGCGTAGAAATGAATGATGGAAAACGTATAGAGTTCGTCGACCTCACAAAAGGAATCTGTATTATACTTGTTGTTATGTCTCATATCGGAGGGCCATTCGAAAGGATGGACAGCCATAACATTATTGCATCATTCAGAATGCCTCTTTACTTCTTTATCTCGGGTATTTTCTTCAAATCCTACGAGGGTTTTTGGGGATTCTTCATCCGCAAGATCAATAAACTGATCATTCCTTTTACATTTTTCTATGTAGGTGCATTCATGGCCAAATATATTATTTGGAAAGTCATACCGGGAGCCTTTCAACTACCGGTAGAATGGAGCGACCTACTCATCATTTTCCATAAGCACGACCTGATTGATTTCAATCCGCCGATTTGGTTCCTGGTCGCTTTATTTAATTGTAATATCATATTCTACCTCGTCCACTCTCTGCGTGATAAACATCTGCCGCTGATGTTCCTGGTCTCACTGCTCATCGGGGTCACGGGCTTTACACTTGGGAAATTACGTATAGAGCTTCCGTTATACATTGATGTTGCAATGACGGCATTACCGTTCTATGTTGCCGGATTCTGGATCAGACGTTATAACTTCTTCCTTATGCCGCACCGGTTCGATAAATTAATCCCCGGATTTGTAGCCGTAGCTGTTCTTGCGATGTACTTCATCGCGTCTAAGATTGGTATGCGTACCAATAGTTATGAAGGTAATATCTTCCAGGTATATGGTGCTGCATTTGCAGGAATTTTTGCAATTATGCTTATCGGCAAACGGTTTAAGAAGGCACCAATCATTTCATATCTGGGGCGATATTCGGTTATCACGCTGGGGGTACATGCATTTATCCTCCATTTCTGTTGGAAATTCTTTGGCAAATTCATTCATAATGAATGGGCGTTGGCTATCACTATATTGATTGTGGTTTTAGGAGTATCGCTGGCATTAACTCCATTCATCGTAAAGATCATGCCACAGTTTGTTGCACAGAAAGACTTTTTCTCTACGGAGAAGTTGGCCAACGGGAAAAATAAAAATAAAGGAAAAGACAATCTTCCTGAAGAGGAGGGCACAAAAGAAAAAGAAAACACCATAGAAGAAAAACAATAATGGAATCTTACATCTACCTGAACCAGGTATCTATATATGCCTACCACGGAGTATCGCCACAAGAAACCAGAGTGGGCAATACTTTCTTAATTGATCTGAAGCTGAAAACCGATATAAGTCAGGCCATAGAGAGCGATGACATTACCCACACCGTAAGCTACGCCGATATTTACCGGCTGTTGACGGAAGAAATGGCCGTTCCATCCAAACTATTGGAACATGTTGCCGGCAGAATTGTACGGAGAATCTTTCAGGACTTTCCTACCATTGAAACTGTTACCATTAAACTTTCCAAGCAAAACCCTCCTATGGGAGCAGATATAGCTTTCGCAGGTGTTGAACTTACAGCAAACCGATAGCCAGATGCAGCAATAGTTTTGCAACGCTACTGCAAAGGTTTCTCAGTGATGTTCAGAAAGTTTCTCAGTGATGCTCAGAAAGTTTCTCAGTGACGCTGAGAAGGTTTTGCAGTAATGTTTCAACGGTTTTATTAGTAAGTTCAATATAAGAAATGAAATAAAGGGATGTATCTGTAAGGCTGAAAGCCTGTCGGATTTAGCCTGGGGTCAGCGAACGAAGTGAGTGCAGCCCCAGGATGGCAACGGGTCTCAATAAGGAACTCTGAAAGAGTGATATACAAAGAGATTAAGATTATATGCCGTTCTTGCAGAACTCATTGCCTGCGGTGGCTCACCGCCCTGGGGCTGCGCTCGTTCCTCGCTGACCCCAGGCTAAATCCGACAGGCTTTCAGCCTTACAGATAGATTAGAAAGCTGATTTCTTATATCAAACTCACGTTAGTTAGCTTTTCTTCTTTCTTCTCTTATTCACAGACTCCACGGCTTCTTGTACGACAGGTTTGTTTTCAAACCGTTTAGCATAGCTGGAGTAGTCCGGCCGAATCGGGACGTATTCCGGATCAAGAAACAGAGGACTGGATATGATATGGTCGGCCGTTGACCGGTTACAACAGAATACGATGTTCTCAACACCAGCAAGGCGGGTCAAGGCTTTAACATCCGTGTCATGGGGTTGCAGGGTCATAGGATCGGTAAAGAAAAACAAATAGTCTATCTGCCCATCTACAATACGGGAACCGATTTGCTGGTCGCCACCAAGCGGACCGGATTTGAGAATCGTGAAATCCCATTCTACTTCGGGGTGTTTTTCCTTCAAGGCTTCCAGAATCAATGTACCCGTAGTGCCGGTACAATAGAATTTATGCCCCATTAATACGTCCGAGTTCCAAACCACCCATTCGATCATATCTTTCTTCATAGCATCGTGTGCTACGAGCCCTATCTTACGAGTTAACTTCTTCATGCGTTGTTATCCTTTAGTTGAACAATAGTTGCGAAAAGGCTCTCTTCCCTTTCACATAAAACTGTACCAATATACAGCTTTTAATCTGTTCGGGAATGGATTTGACAATTGTTTTTTCCAGATTCTCCGAACGATTACTTGAAAAATCTTTCCTAATGGCATGATATTCCCTACGTGCACGGAGCACTGCTCTAGCGTTAGGAAACTGTCCTTTCAGGAAGAACTGAAAAGCAGCCAAATAATCCAGGAAGCACCGCACACGCATAATACGCAACAAATCGGCATCGGGAGTATTCTTGTAAAGCATTACAAGATTGTTACGAAAGTTAAGGAAAGTCTTCCGGGGGTTCTCTTTTTTCAATGTCGCCCCTCCTACATGGTACACCAGACTTTGAGGAATGCAAACAATACCACGCCCCCGGGCGCGCAACCTCCAGCAAAGATCAATCTCTTCCATGTGAGCAAAAAAGCGCCCATCCAAACCGCCGGCAGAACGGAAATCGGCCGAACGAATAAAAAGCGCTGCACCTGTAGCCCAAAATACAGGAATGATCGCATCGTATTGACCATTATCTTTCTCGACAGCGCCCATCATACGCCCCCGGCAAAAAGGATAACCATAAACATCGAGGAAACCGCCGGCGGCACCTGCATATTCAAAGTAGTCTTTTGTGTGCCAACTACGAATTTTCGGTTGGCAAGCAGCAACTTCCGGATGAGCATCCATATAGCCGATTAAAGGCATCAACCACGACTGTGTAACCTCAACATCGGAATTAAGCAGAACAAAATACTCGGCTTCTATTTCCTTTAAAGCCAGATTGTAGCCATCTGCAAAACCATGATTCGTTTCCAGACAGATTAACCGGACAGCAGGAAATTGCTCATGCAACATAGCGACCGAATCATCTGTAGACCCATTATCGGCCACATAAACAGCCACATCATCTGCACTTGAATACTCCACAACGGAGGGCAGGAAACGCCGGAGCATCTCACACCCATTCCAATTCAATATGACAATAGCAACCTTAACCATTGCAATTCTTATGATATAATCGTTCCGAGAAGCGATGTTTTATCTTCATTGAAATCGCCCAACCGTACAGTTACGATCTGATTATCCAACGCCTCATCGTTTCCTACCTCAACACGGATATAATTTTCAGTAAACCCATGCATAGGGGTGCCCGGTTTAGATTTCTCCATCAATACCTTTACCGACTTTCCGATGTGACGGGCATAAAAATCTACCGTTTTCTCATCCGAAAGCTGCAACAAACGCTGGCTACGCTTGTGTTTCTCTTCCGGCGAAACCGCATGATCTATTTTCAAAGCCTGCGTTCCCGGCCGCTCGGAATAACTAAAGACGTGCAACTGGGTAGCATCAACACCAGCAATAAACTGACATGCCTGTTCGAAAAGTTCATCCGTTTCCCCTCGTGTACCCACAATTACATCTACCCCGATAAAGGCATGGGGCATCACTTCTTTGATCTTTTTAATCTTCGAGGCAAAAAGGGAAGTATCATATTTTCTGCGCATCAGCCTCAAAACCTCATCACTACCCGACTGAAGTGGAATATGGAAATGAGGCATAAATCGTTTCGACCGGCCAACGAATTCAATAATTTCATCCGTCAGCAGGTTGGGTTCTATCGAAGAGATGCGATAACGGTGTATACCTTCCACTTCATCAAGCGCTTTCACCAGATCAAAGAATGTTTCGTCGGTAGATTTACCGAAATCTCCGATATTAACTCCTGTCAGCACAATCTCCTTTCCTCCTTCGGCAGCGGCATCACGCGCTTGTTGAACCAAAGACTCAATCGTTCCATTCCGGCTCCGCCCCCTGGCAAAAGGAATGGTACAATAGGAACAATAATAGTCACAACCATCCTGCACTTTCAGGAAGAAGCGGGTACGATCACCCCGCGAGCACGAAGGAGAAAACGAACGGATATCTTTTAAGGCAGAAGTATACGCCTCTCCCCCATCCTTTTTTTGTAAATCGCCCAGATATTGCAATAAATCCTTCTTCTGCTCTGCGCCCAACACCACATCAACACCATCAATCTTCGCAATATTCTCTGGCTTCAATTGTGCATAACACCCGGTTACAACAACAAAAGCTCCGGGATGTTGCTTCACCATACGATGTATGGCTTGCCGGCACTTCTTGTCGGCCATCTCGGTTACGGAACAGGTATTAATCACACAAATATCGGCCTGCTCGCCTTTACGGGCCGTGCGAACCCCCGCTTCCCGCAACGTCTTCCCAATAGTAGATGTTTCCGAAAAGTTCAGTTTGCAGCCCAAAGTATAGTAAACGGCAGTTTTATCTTGAAAAACAGTAGTATCTATCATAATTCATCGCGCTCAAATGCCCGGCAAAGTTACACTTTTTAAAGCTGAAAGTTGAAAGTTGAAAGTTGAAAGTTGCAATACTATACAGATTCTAACTATTAACTGCTTAATACTAAACCCTTTTTTGTATTTTTGCACGAATAAACAATAAATGTGCAATGATAAAAGAGAATTTCATCAAACTATACGAAAGCAGTTTCCGCGAAAACTGGGAGCTTCCCTGTTATACGGATTATGGTGAAGATACGACATATACATACGGACAAGTAGCCGAAGAAATAGCTAAACTACACTTGCTTTTCAAGCATTGCAGCCTCCGCCGTGGAGATAAGATCGCAGTGATCGGCAAGAACAACGCCCGGTGGTGCATCGCCTATATGGCCACCATAACATACGGGGCAATCATCGTACCTATTCTCCAGGACTTTAACCCCAACGACGTACACCATATCGTTAATCATTCCGAATCGGTTTTCCTTTTCACCAGCGATACCATCTGGGACAATCTGGAAGAAGAGAAAATGCTGGGAATCCGTGGTGTGTTTTCCCTGACAGACTTCCGCTGCCTGCATCAACGCGACGGAGAAACGGTTCAGAAGTTCATCAAATACATTGACCGGGAAATGGAAGAAGTATACCCTGATGGATTCGGTGTAGAAGACATCCAATACACCACGCTCTCCAATGATAAGGTAATGCTATTGAACTACACCTCGGGAACTACAGGTTTCAGTAAAGGGGTTATGCTCACCGGAAATAATCTCGCCGGGAATGTCACCTTCGGAATCCGGACGGAATTACTAAAGAAAGGGTACAAAGTCCTGTCATTCTTACCTCTGGCGCATGCCTATGGGTGTGCCTTTGACTTTCTCACCGCAACCGCCGTAGGCACGCATGTAACTTTATTGGGTAAAACGCCATCGCCCAAAATCATTATGAAGGCGTTTGAAGAAGTCAAACCCAACCTGATCATTACCGTACCGCTTGTTATTGAGAAAATATACAAAAACGTGATCCAACCGCTGATCAACAAAAGAGGAATGAAATGGGCACTCAATATTCCATTGCTCGACAACCAGATCTACGGACAAATCCGCAAGAAGCTGATCGAAGCACTGGGAGGACGTTTCAAAGAAGTTATTATTGGCGGAGCCGCCATGAATCCCGAAGTAGAGGAGTTCTTCTACCGGATAAAGTTCCCATTCACTATCGGCTATGGCATGACCGAATGTGCTCCCCTGATCAGCTATGCTCCCTGGAATGAGTTCGTACCGACATCATCCGGAAAAGTCCTGGACATCATGGAAGCCAGAATATACAAAGAATATCCGGAAGCCGTTGTCGGCGAAATCCAGGTAAGAGGCGAGAATGTCATGACAGGCTATTACAAAAATAAAGAAGCAACCGATGAGGTATTCACCGAAGATGGCTGGTTACGCACAGGCGACCTCGGCACGATGGATGAGAATGGCAATATATTCATTCGCGGCCGGAGCAAAACAATGATCCTTGGACCAAGCGGGCAGAACATCTTCCCCGAAGAAATCGAAGCGAAATTAAGCAACTTGCCGTTCATCATGGAGAGCCTTGTCATTGAAAGAGGTAAGAAACTGGTTGCCTTGGTTTATGCCGATTATGAAGCATTGGACTCTCTGGGATTGAACACTCCCGAGAACGTAAAAACAATAATGGATGAGAATCTGAAAAACCTGAATCATAGTGTTGCAGCTTACGAAAAGGTTAGCCAGATCCAACTATACCCAACAGAGTTCGAGAAAACTCCCAAGAAGAGCATAAAACGGTATTTATACAACAGCATCGCAGAGGAATAAAACAAGAGAGCAAATAGCATTAATTTCCTTTTTTATTGAAACAAATACCTTTTTTATAAAATAATTGCATTTTCAAGAACAAGGTATTGAAAAAGTACATAAATTTGCATCGTTTTATTAAGCACTAGATTGTATTATAGATTTAAAAGCAAAAGAAAATGAAAAAATTAGTATTTATGTTCGTTGCTATCGCTGCTATGTCTCTGGCATCTTGCGGTAACAAAAAGGCTGATGCAGAAAAAGCTACTGCTGATTCTATCCGCATCGCCGATTCTATCGCAGCTGTAGAAGCTGTTGCTGCTGCTGAAGCAGAGGCTGCTGCTGACACTATTGTAGTAGTTGAAGAAGAAGTAGTTGTAGCTGAATAAGCCGAACTAACTAATCTGAGAGAATTGAAAGTCTGTCGTGCTAAAGCACTCCAGACTTTTTTTATGCACTTATAGCAGTTAAATAGAATCAAGAAAAAAGTTGGTTGCTAATTATTGTATAGTTACTATGTGGTTGGGATGCCCTAGGCATTCCAATGATTTGCCTAGGGCATTTCACTAGGATGGCACCGACCTTTTTTAGAAATAAAATAAAGAGAAATTTTACTAGTCCACCTAATTTTCTGCTGATCCTAAATATCACCATATAGAAAGAAAAAAGACCGGCCCTTTGGCTGGTCTTTTTTCTTTCTATATGGTGTTGATAACTGATTACTCAGCAACAACTTCAAATGGAATTTCAACAGAAACTTCTTTGTGAAGTTTTACAACTGCTTTATAAGCTCCAACTTCTTTCACTGCGTCTTTTACAACAATAGTCTTTCTGTCGATGTCGAAACCCTTTTTCGTCAATTCTTCAGCAATCTGAATGTTACCAACAGAGCCAAAAATAGTACCGGTTGAACTAACTTTAGTTGCAATAGTTAAAGTTACACCTTCCAACTTAGCAGCCACTGCTTCTGCATCTTTCTTGATTTTCTCAAGTTTGTGTGCACGTTGCTTCAAGTCTTCAGCCAACATTTTCTTTGCAGAAGGAGATGCGATAACCGCTTTTCCTGTAGGGATCAGATAATTACGTCCATAACCAGATTTAACTGTTACGATATCGTTCTTATAACCCAAGTTTATTATGTCTTCTTTCAATATAATTTCCATACTTTTCCTCCTTCTATTATTTCATCATGTCGGTTACGAATGGGAGTAACGCCAAGTGACGCGCTCTTTTAACAGCCTGAGCAATTCTGCGTTGGAACTTCAAAGAAGTACCTGTGATACGACGAGGAAGGATCTTTCCTTGTTCGTTCAAGAATTTCTTCAGGAATTCGGGATCTTTGTAGTCGATATACTTGATTCCGCTCTTTTTGAAACGGCAGTATTTTTTCTTCTTTACATCTACTGATGGGGGAGTCAAATATCTGATTTCCGATTGATTTTGCTGTGCCATGATTAGTTTTCCTCCTTTTTAGTTGATTTCACATTTCTTCTTTTCGCTGCGTATTCAGCAGCATACTTATCCATTCTGAAGGTCAGGAAACGGATCACACGTTCGTCACGACGGAAGTTCAATTCCAGCTTTTCGATTGTTTCAGGATTAGCTTTGAACTCTACCAACTGATAAAATCCAGTTGATTTCTTTTGAATTGGGTAAGCCAGTTTCTTCAAGCCCCAGTTCTCTTCATTGATAATTTCAGCACCTTCTTCTTTAAGAATACCAGTGAACTTTTCTACCGCTTCCTTCATCTGTACATCAGACAAAACGGGAGTCAAAATGAAAACGGTTTCGTATTGATTCATACTTGATTAATTAAAAAATGATTTAATTTTTAATATTTGCGAGCGCAAAGGTAGAGATTTTATCCGTAAACACCAAATGAATTGAGAATGGAAAATGGAAAACAGATAATTAATTGTTGAAAATATATAAGAAGACGGCATTTAATCCATTGTTTACTTAAACAAACTTATACGGGTTTGAATTCTCAATTCTCCATTTCCAATTCTCAATTTAAAGAAGTAACTTTGTCTAGTTGTTTAAGCAATAATTTCATGATAGAGCAATTTGACTTTGACATTAAGCTGATCTTCGCCATACTGAATGGAAAAGTTTCGGCGGCAATTAATAGAAAACTATATCGTAACTTCAGGCAGAACGGGTTGGAAATCACTCCGGAACAGTGGACTGTCTTAATCTTTTTGTGGGAAAAAGACGGAGTTACCCAGCAAGAGTTGTGCAATGCAACTTTTAAAGACAAACCCAGCATGACGCGCCTTATCGACAATATGGAACGCCAGCACCTGGTGGTTCGCATATCCGACAAGGCGGATCGTAGAACCAACCTCATCCATCTGACCAAAACCGGGAAGGATATGGAAGAGAAAGCACGAGCTATTTCCACTCAAACACTTAAGGAAGCACTGAACAATGTAACTCTTGAAGAACTACGCGTAAGTCAGGATGTACTACGAAAAATATTCTTCAATACCAAAGATTGAGTATCTATTTGATTCAGAATGTGCTCCTTGCATTAACTATTTAGATTGATTAATGTTTTTTTTGCAGAAATAATTTTCCTCGTTAAATAATTATGCTTTAATTTGCGAGTAGGAATATAATAACTATTTAAAATACACACAAATGAAAGGTTTATTAAAGAATCTGGGAATACTACTCATTCTAGCTGGTGCTATTACACTGATAGCTTGTGCATTCACAGGCAATGTAAATAACAACTCTATCTTAGGTGGTTCGGTTGTTGCAGTAGTTGTTGGTTTGATTACTTATATTATTATCAATAAAAGAATCACCGATTAAGGTTCCCTTAGAAAACATCACGAAATAAAAAGGAGAAGTCTATAAAAGGCTTCTCCTTTTTGTATTCAAATATCACAAACGTAGTCGGGGTGAGGCCGTAAAACCTTAAGAAATAAATAAAACAGTATCTAACCCACTCCTCATAATCCTTCTGAACTGTTCATCATCCTCAGCAGTTCCATAACCTTTAGGATGATAAAACGTAAGAGCTTAAATATTGAGGGATTTCTCGATAGTAGCCCACATGTGCCGCGCCGCATGCATACTTATCGTTTTATCTATCCCCGCCAGAATGGAAAGCTCTTTCATCCGGTTGTTCTGCGTACGCAGGACAGTTTCATAGTGAACATATGAAGGTTTGTCCAGTTGGCGAATAAGGGGAAATACATAGGGCGAATCCGAAGCTTCATCGGCAAAACTATCGATAATGGATTGCATCGGAGTTATAATCCGTATATCAATCTGCTGGTCGGTCTTTTTGCAGGAATATCGGATAAAGTTACCCTGGATATCCGACTTCTTCAGGTAGGCCAGGTCCACGAAGCACATCCCCCGTGCATACAAACAGAAGCTAAAATAGCGCTGGGTATCCCACAGGTTTTTAAAGTAAGCATATTCACGGCTACCGGGTGGCTTGCCACGCAGGAGGTCCTCAAAATCAATATTGAGCAGCTGGCGGATTTCATCCATGGAAGGCGCCTGCACCACCGTTTTTACCACTCCGGTAAACACATCCGCAAATGGGTTCTCTTCATTGCGAGCGATAATCAGCTTTTCCTGTACGGCTTTGTTATAGATTGCCTGCAGGTTGCGCATATAGTAGGATATGGTATTCAGCATCCGCCCCTCATTTTTCAGATAGCTCTCAAAGTCTTTGATCAGGCGGGCATTGATTCCGGTCAAGGGAATATCGCTCTTCTTGAGAAAGGAGAACAAACCATGGGTTACCGTACGGTAAGAACGCGCCGCACGGATCTGACCACGTGACATCAGGGTGTTAGCCAAAGTTTCGACATACTCCTGCAAGGAACTTTCATCATGCTCCGGCTGAAGGAGCCCCAACAGGTTGTCGAGCGAATAGCGTCCTTTGCTTTCGAGCGATAGGATAAGACCGTTTATTAAACTTTTTTCATCGTTAATCCTGGAAATAACAGCTCTCAGGTAAATGGCCCGACTGGGATTATCGGAGGGAATCAGGATACTGTGTGTGTCCTGATCCCATTCATCGGACATAATACGACAACCTTTTAATGTGATTGTTTTTACTTTCCGTTCATGAATCAAACGCAAGGATAAACTGCCCGCATGTCGCCCTTTCCGGGCGGAAGGGCGATAAACTAATGTGATACTTGCCATAGATCTTTTGTTTTTAAGTTTATGCAAAATTACTACATTAGAATAACAAAAGACAAAAAAAAGTAAGACAATTATTATCGGATTCTCTTTTTACTTTCGAAAGAATCAACAATCGCTTGTTTGATTTTGACAACAGTTCTACATCGAAATGGCACAATAACGCCCTAAAAGCCACCCTGACTCTCATTAGAGAAGGTGCTGGCAAATACATAGAATTAGTAAATTTGCACAACACAACACATCGAGGTACTATATCCGGTTTCTATATTTATGAGGTTTCTTACGCTGACGCCACTCTGCTTAGCTACATCTTTCCGGATTAACCGGATTTGCTCTACTCTGACCTTATAGAGGTAGTTGCCAATGAGTTGCTTCATATCCAACGCCCGGACTCTATATTTATTACCCGCAATTATCAAATACAAAAGTAACATAAGCAAGAACATACAGGTTTGTAGAATCCTGCAAATGCATTATGGCAAAGATTTGCAGCAGATTACAAATAAAAGAAGAGGCCATTTAAGTGATTAAACAGCCTCTCATTCTATATATTACTCTCACTTAAGAACAGCGCAGCGCGGCTTGCAGCCACTGGCAGCGGCACCTTGCCGCTATTCGGTTTCCGGAGTGATGAGTTTGTATCCTTTGCCGTGGATGTTGATGATCTCGATTGTTGGATCGGCTTTCAGGTGCTTACGTAGTTTGGTGATGTATACGTCCATACTACGGGCATTGAAATAGTTATCATCAATCCAAATTGTTTTCAAAGCGAAATCGCGTTGCAGGATTTCGTTTGCATGAGCACAGAGTAAAGCCAACAGTTCAGACTCCTTAGTTGTCAGTTTCGTACTTTCGCCATCAATAGAAAGAATCTGCTTCTGGGTATCGAACGTAAACTTACCAATGCGGTAAATGCTGCTTTCTTTATTCTTCTTCCCTTTCGTACGACGGAGGATCGCTTCAATTCTGAAGGTCAACTCTTCCATACTGAACGGTTTAGTAATATAATCGTCGGCTCCGATTTTAAAGCCTTCCAATATATCATCCTTCAATGTTTTTGCAGTTAAAAATATGATTGGAATATCCGCATTTACAGCACGTACTTCCTGCGCCAATGTAAATCCGTCTTTTTTAGGCATCATCACATCAAACAAGCATAAATCATATTTATTTTTCAAAAAAGCCTTGTATCCAGCTTCGCCATCCGAAAACAGTTCGGCAGTATACCCTTTAGCCTGCAAGTATTCTCTTAAAAGCATGCCAAGATTCTCATCATCTTCGCACATCAAAATACGCAATTTTTCTTCCATATTCTCAGTTTTTTAGTAAAGGTAATGCAATTATAAATTTAGTTCCTACATTCAAGTCACTCTCCACGCGGATTGTTCCTTTATGATCATGAATTATTTTCTTCACATAAGCTAATCCCAATCCGAATCCTTTCACATCATGAAGATTACCCGTATGTACCCGATAGAACTTATCAAAGATCTTTTTCAGGTTTTCTTTCTTAATACCGATTCCGTTATCCTGTATGGATATCATCAGTTTGCCCGGTTCGTTCCATGTCTTGATATCAAGTACCAGATCATCTTCCGGTTTCTTATATTTCACCGCGTTATCCATCAGGTTGAATATCACATTGGTAATATGCATCTCATCCACGAAAATAATCGGGTCGGTAGCATCCAAACTGGAGGTAATCTTTCCGTTATACCGTTCCACCTTCAATGTAAAGGTGTTGATTACTCCAGTAATCATTTCGTTGGCGTCGATCTCTTTCATCTTCAGAATAGCCCTTTGTTTATCGAACATGGACATCTGAAGCACCTTCTCAACCTGGAACCGCAAGCGCTTCGTTTCATCATTAATCACTCCCGAAATATGTTGGAACATCTGTGGAGATTTCCCTACAGCTGGGTCTTTCAACATCTGCGCAGCCAGTGATATGGTCGATATCGGTGTTTTAAACTCATGCGTCATATTATTGATAAAGTCATTCTTCATTTCCGTAAGCTTCTTCTGGCGGAAGATGATGTAAATCGTAAATATGAACGTAATGAGCAATACAAAAGTGAACACCATGGAAGGTATCATAAAACTCACCGAATCAAAGATTAAATCTCTCTTTGCCGGAAAGTGTACCTTCACCATACTCATTCGTGCTGGTGGATCATTCTGGAAAAGAATCTGACTATATGAGCTTTCGCTTCCTTTGTCTTCATAATCCGAACAACGATACACCTCACGCCCGTTTTTATCTATAACCGTAAAGTGATACGGTATGTTTATTCCATTGTTTACAAACTCCGACTTGAGATGGTTGTCTAGCTTCTTAAAATCAATTCGTTCCTCCAGCGGCCTGTCACTAGCCCGGCGTAACATTTGCCAAACCACCTCGTCGAGCAAATAACGTTGGTATTGAAAGCGGTTCTTTATCGCTTCCGTCAGATTTTTCGAGGTCTGCGGAATCGTATTCTTTCCCGTGATCCTCACTTTCGAAAGCGTAGAAGGCTTAGTTGTTATCGTTTTCAGTTCAAACGCAGTTATTGACCCATCAGGGGCAATAGAATATTGTTTAGTCTGCTGAATGATATCTTCACTAGCCGATGACTGCGCTAAAGCCCTGGCTTCCGTTTCATTTACGTCATTAATAAGCCATTGCCTCGTCTCCTCAAGCTCCATATACTTCGAAACCTGATATAAGCTTCGTTGTACGGAATCATCAAATCGTTCGTTACGCATCTTCACCATTTCCTCAATGTAACTTACCTGCAAATAAAGCAAGCTGAGGAAGGAAAGTCCCATAACAACACCCAAAATCCAAATCGTTGACTTTTTCATACCAACAAAATTAACACTCCCTAATTAACACTCCTAACATATTAACCTGATTTAACCGAGGTTTTTCTTTAATTAACCGAAAGTGCAATTTTCATTCCGCTTTTTAGTAGTTACAACAAAATATAATGCCTTTTGGTTTGCAAATTTAATAAAAAATTAAAGATTTCTTAAAGAAGCATTTGGTTTATACACCTTATTGAAATAAAAACCGCCATTCCTTCTATTACGAAGGAACAGCGGCTTACATATCTCAGCTACAGATAGTTACTCTTCTGTCTGTTTGGCTTCAAATTCCTTGATTAATTTGTCCTGAACATCGGTTGGCACGAGTTCGTAACTTGCGAATTTCATAATGAACGAAGCACGTCCACCAGTCAACGAACTCAATGCAGTTGAATAGGAAGACATTTCTTTCAATGGAACTTTAGCTACCAGTTTCTCGAATCCTTTTTCACTGCTCATACCCATAATCATGGCACGACGCCCCTGAAGATCACCCATTACATCACCCATCTTGTCGGATGGAACGAACACTTCAACATCGTATATAGGTTCCAGGATCTTAGGTCCGGCATTCTTAAATGCTTCACTGAATGCATTACGTCCGGCAAGCATAAATGAGATTTCATTAGAGTCAACCGGGTGCATCTTTCCATCGTATACAATCACCCGTACATCACGTGCATAAGAACCGGTCAATGGCCCTTGTTCCATGCGTGCCATTACACCTTTCATAATAGCGGGTAAGAAGCGTGTATCAATGGAACCACCCACAATACTATTTACAAATACCAGTTTACCGCCCCAATCCAGTGTAACTTCTTCCGTTCCTTTCACGTTCATTTTGAACTCTTGTCCGTTGAATTTATATGTATCAGGAACGGGCATACCTTCTTTATAAGGCTCCACGATCAGATGCACCTCACCAAACTGTCCGGCACCACCCGACTGTTTTTTATGGCGATAGTCTGCACGTGCTGCCTTAGTGATCGTTTCACGATAAGGGATGCGTGGTTCTTCAAACTTAACTGGCAATTTCTCGTTGGTTTCCAGACGCCATTTCAATGTACGCAAGTGGAATTCTCCCTGGCCATGTACAATGGTTTGGCGTAATTCTTTCGATTGTTCAATCACCCATGTCGGATCTTCTTCGTGCATACGATTAAGAGCAACCATCATCTTTTCTACATCCGCTTCATTGTCTGGTTTGATGGCACGTGAGTATCTTGAGTTCGGATACTTGATAAAATCGTACTTATAATCACAGTCTTTTCCATCCAACGTATTGCCGGTCTTCACATCTTTCAGTTTCACTGCCGCGCCAATGTCACCTGCTTCCAATCTTTCGATCTTCGTACGGTTACCGCCTGCCACGACATAAAGCTGAGCCATACGTTCTTTCGAGCCCCGGTCGGCATTCACCAAATCGTCGCCTTCTTTTACCGCTCCACTCATTACTTTGAAATAGGAAACCTCACCAATGTGTGGTTCAACACTTGTTTTGAAGAAATAAAGTGATGTCGGCCCTTTAGGGTCCGGAGCCACTTCTTGTCCGGCGGTGTCCATCACCTTCGGCATATCTGATACGAAAGGTACTACATTGCCCAGGAATTCCATCAAACGGCGTACCCCCATATCTTTTCCTGCGCATACACAGAAAACCGGGAACATACCGCGTGCAACCAATCCTTTGCGGATACCTTCGCGCATTTCGTCTTCGGTTAGTGAGTCTTGTTCGAAGAATTTCTCCATCAGTTCTTCGTCATTCTCAGCTGCTGCTTCTACCAATGCTTTATGCATTTCCATGGCTTTATCCATTTCTTCGGCAGGAACATCTTCGATAATCGGAGCGCCACCTTCGGGCTTCCAGGAGTATTTTTTCATCAACAACACGTCAATCAGTGCGTTGAAATCCGGTCCGGTTTTAATCGGATATTGAATAGGAACTACTTTTGAGCCATATGCTTCTTTGAGTTGTTCCAGTATATTGTCATAATCGCATTTATCATTATCAAGTTGGTTCACCAGGAAGATGACCGGTTTACCAAATTTTTCTGTATATCGGAAGTGATTTTGTGTACCAACCTCTACGCCGTATTGGCCATTGAGAAGAATGATTGCTGTGTCGGTTACATTTAAAGCTGTTACTGTACCTCCTATAAAGTCGTCCGCACCCGGGCAATCTATTATATTCAGTTTCTTGTTATTCCATTCTACATTCAGAACTGTCGAAAATACAGAGTATCCATACTCTTGCTCTACCGGAAAATAGTCGCTAACAGTGTTTTTTGCAGCAATTGTTCCGCGACGTTTTATAACACCACTCTCGAAGAGCATAGCTTCTACGAGAGTGGTTTTCCCAGAGCCAGAACTTCCCAACAGGGCGATGTTCTTAATTTCGTTTGTTTGATATACTTTCATAATATTTAGGGTTTAAATGATACAATCAGTATGCTTTCACATACCCTATTTTTAAGTGATTCGCAAATTATAAATTAATAAATACAAAAGCAATGTTATGAATCATGTTATTCAACACATTTTTGATTTACGATTAGACGATTTACGATTTACGATTGAAGTTAGTACCAGAATTGCCTATTAAACAAGGCATTCTTACACTAAAAAGTAACTTCAATCGTAAATCGTAAATAGTCTAATCGTAAATTTTCTTATTTTTGTATATATGAAAAAGCTACTCTTATTCGCCTTGTTTTTCTTACTTGCAGAAAACTTATTTCCGCAAACCTCTCTTCAGGAAATAAAACCGCTTATAGGTATTTCTTGTTCACATCCTGAAAATAATTTTTCAAGTGCACGACGAACCTATACTGAATCGGTTTTAAAAGCTGGTGGCTTACCGATTCTTGTTCCTATTATAGAAACCGAAGAAGATCTGGCGCGTATTATATCTATGCTGGATGGCCTCATCCTTATAGGAGGAGAAGATGTTCATCCCAGCTATTATAATGAAGAGCCTATTGAGGAATTAGGCGATGTGAATGATATACGTGACGTTTACGATCTTGCCCTCATCCGCCTGGCTGCCGACCGAAAGTTGCCTACTTTTGGCATTTGTCGTGGGGAACAATTGATTAATGTAGCTTTTGGAGGCTCGCTATATCAGGATATCCCTTCACAATACGAGGATACATCTGTGGAACATAACCAGAAAGTACCTAGTAAATATCCGACTCATTACATAGACCTGTTGCCTGGTTCTATAATTGCTACTGTTACAGGAGAAACGGAGCTTGTCACAAATTCCCATCATCATCAGGCTGTTAAAGATGTTGCTCCCGGATTTCGGGTCACCGCATGGTCTTGCGACGGTATTCCCGAAGCGATTGAATCCAGCACCGGGCTTCCTGTCTGGGGTGTTCAATTCCACCCCGAAGCGCATACAATCAACGGTGATTCTATCATGATCAGATTCTTTGAGTTCATGACCGGACAGGCTGTTCTTTATAGAAATCAGAAATAATCATGGCAGGTATATACATACATATTCCTTTTTGCAAGACAAGGTGCATCTACTGTGATTTTTACTCTACCACACAATCAGAGTTAAAAGAACGCTATATACAAGCGTTATGCAAAGAGCTTGAATTGCGAAAAGACTATCTGAATGGAGAACCCATACAAACAATCTATTGGGGTGGAGGTACCCCCTCCCAGCTTCAACCAACCGACTTCCGACTGGTATTCGATACGATTCATGAAATATACGGCATGGAAGATTGTGAAGAGATCACACTCGAAGCCAACCCGGATGACCTCACTCCCGAATATCTGGAAGCCTTATCTTCATTACCATTCAACCGGATTAGTATTGGGATACAAACCTTTAATAATGAAACGCTAAGGCTACTTAAACGCCGGCATACGGCCGAACAAGCCATCGCAGCCGTACAGAATGCCCGGTTGGCAGGATTTAATAACATCAGCATAGACCTGATTTACGGACTCCCCGGAGAAACGCCCGAAAGCTGGAAATATGATCTTTCACAAGCTATAGAATTAAAAGTGGAACACCTATCTGCATATCATCTGATTTACGAAGAAGGCACACCTTTATATCATATGCTTAAGGAAAGAGAAGTGGCAGAGGTGAGCGAAGACAACAGTTTGTTTTTCTTTTCAGAACTTACCCGCCAGCTTTCTACGGCAGGATATGAACACTACGAAATTTCCAATTTTTGCTTACCCGGCAAATATTCCCGCCATAACTCATCTTACTGGCGTGGAATCAAATATCTGGGATGCGGACCGTCTGCACATTCCTTCAATGACACATCGAGAGAATGGAATATAGCTTCAATAGATCTATATATAGAAGGTATAGAGAGTAGAAAACGTTCTTTTGAAATTGAGACTTTAAATAAACCTACCCGATACAATGATCTTATTATTACCAGCATCCGTACCATGTGGGGATTATCTCTGGTTCAGCTGAAAAAAGAGTTCGGAACTGATTACCTGAACTATACTTTGCAGAATGCAGAAAAGTACCTTCGGACCGATGAACTTATTATAGAAAAAGACCACCTTCGGCTTACACCCAAAGGGGTCTTTATATCGGATAGTATTATGAGCGATCTGCTTTGGGTAGATTAATTCATATCCGTAAGTTCAATTACATTCAATCGTTCCTATACCCCACCATCTCATCTCTCCACATGAATAAAGAGACATTATATGAAATATGATTGTTTCTGCACAGAAATGACAGAAATGACATTTTGATAACAGAATGGAGTGGTAATTGCAAATTCCGGGCTTGGGGAAGAAAGGGAAGGTAAAATGGCAAAAGAATCGCATTTGCGAAAATCAAAAAGATTTAGTTTCCCTAAACAGACTATCTTAATGCTCGGAATAAAATAAAACGCGTTACAAATAACCACATGAATTAAAACAAACACAGCAAATACACACTTTAATTACTCCGCTTAAAACAGAACAACCAGAGGATAAAAACCTATAAAATGAAACACGCTGAAGACTTGAGCCGCGTGCTGTCGATACTTGAGCGCTCGACTGTTGATACTTGAGCGCTTGACTGTCGATACTTGAGCCGCGTGCTGTCGACAGTACGCGGCTCAAGTGTAGAAATTATTGCGCTGGAGCACGTCCAAATATCAATAATACACTGCACAAGCAAGCCTAAGACCTGATTTTAACATCTCATTGACAGTTTTTTAAAAGTTTGCATGTAACCAGAATGGAATAAATATTATCTTTTTGATCTACTTTTGCTCGTATTTGTGACTTGGCGGATTGATGATCAGATTAATTTAGCAATTCAACCTATTTTCGAGCAAAAAGAAAAGTTAGCTGCTAATCATTGTATAAACAGTATCCTTTACAGGGAGAGAGTTTCACTCCTTTCCATACCGTTATACACCAATCCTTCAATAACGTCTATAGCCATCTAACAATTCAACAGGCTTTTCGGATTGACCCTAAAAACCGGGGAAGATATTACAAAAACGTTTCACTTTCACCTTGAAACAACTCTAAACAAATCACAAAAATTGATATAGATCAAAAAAAACATGTTATTGAACATATTTCTATTGGCTTTGTTTTTATGTTATAGAACATATTTATAAGTTTGCATAGGTAAAAAGAAAGACTAAGCGCTTAGATATGTTTTCAATAGGTAATAGTTTTTAAGGTTAAAAAAGTTTTTAGGTATAACAAATTAAAGTAAGTATTATTATGAAACGTTTAGTATTAGCAGCAATGGCAGTAATCTGCCTATCTGCAAGTAGCTTTGCAGCAGGTAAACAACCTACAACTGCAACAACATGGGAAGGTAACATCAACGTAACTAAGTTGAGCAACTATCTGAAATTATCTTCTGCACAGACAGAAGAAGTGGCAAACATCACTACGTTCTTTGACGAACAAATGGGACGTGCTACAAGAGCTAAAAAGAATCAGGATAAAATGCTTCAAAACGCTGTTTACGGCAATTTGAAACTGATGAAAGGAACCCTGTCTGCCGAACAGTATGCAAAGTATATCAAATTAATGAACGTTACCTTGCAAAACAGGGGCATTGAAATCAAGTAAGCTCATGATTGATATTAATATAATAATGAAAGAAAAGGGTGTCATGTTAATAACCAAATGACACCCTTTCTTTTTTTATTTTATGGTAACCATCGTAGCTCCAAACCCATATTCCTGAAAAGAAGCATCCTGATGGGTATAATTCCGGTACTTACGTTTTAACTCATCGAGTATAGCTTTACGCAACACACCATCTCCCTTACCGTGGATAAACACAATGCGCTGTTCGCGTTTTCCTTTATATTGCTCGAGCACCTGGCGAAATTTATCCAACTGATAATTCAGCATTTCGCTATTATCCATTCCCGTAGTATCATCCAGCAATTCATCGATATGAAGATCTACTTCAACTACTCCATTACGGGTACCGGGTTTTACTATTGGTTGAGATTTGGGACGCTCACCGGCATTTTTATTTTGCAATAAGGCAGCTTGAATATCTTCTGCTGAAGCAAAAACCTGCTTTGACGGAACATCATCTTTAACAATATCATAGATAAGGGCAGGTTCTTCAAAGAAATCCGACTCGCGGAAAGTATGCAGTTTATAGAATTTCACCGTATCTATCCTTAACTCTACATTAATTGCTGGCTTCAGGCCAAACGTTTTATCATCCTTGAAAGCGATAAACTGAACGGCAACATGTTCAAGCTCATTCAGAATGTCTTTACCGAACTCTTCAAGAAACAACTTGGTGTTAGGTTCAACCAATCCGTGCGAACGACTCTTCCATGCCTTACCCTCTGCACTCAAATAGGTGTAATACAGGTAATAATTACTATCGTTAACCAGATAGGCTTCAAAAGGGGTACTGGTTATCGCTTTTACATCATCGGGAACAAATCCCAGCATAACATTCAACCGATCGCCACCCCGCACCTCCGACGGCCGGGAAGTTATCTCAGGTTTCACCGGTTTGGCCGGCTCTTCTACTTTAGGTGCAACACTCACCGAAGATCTTGGCTTCATATTATAATCATCGGTGTCGATTACAACACAATTTCTAACCAACATGGGAATATCAAAACCATCAGCATCTTCTACCAACACCGTATCTTTTCCCTTAAATCCTTTTACAATACCGCCTCCTACTTCATTCAGAAAGCGCACTTTATCTCCTATTTTCATTATATAAGTTGAAAGTTGAAAATTGAAAGTTGAAAGTTAAAATTGGAAAATAAAAACCATTGTAGAGTTCTCTAACAAATAATTTTCAACTTTCAACTTTCAACTTTCAACTCTTATCGGCAAATATCGCTATTTTTGCGGTGAAATAACGAATTTGATGAAAGAAAGTCCTAAACATATACGAATTAGTGAGTACAATTACGAGCTTCCGGACGAACGGATAGCCAAATTTCCTTTACCAGAACGTGACAAATCGAAGTTATTGGTATACCGTAACGGAGAGATCACAGAAAATGTATTCACCAGCCTCCCCGACTATCTCCCGAAAGGTAGTTTGATGGTTTTCAACAACACGAAAGTAATTCAGGCACGCCTACACTTCCGCAAAGAAACAGGGGCATTGATAGAAATATTTTGTCTGGAACCGATATCACCCAATGACTATGTCTTGAATTTCCAGCAAACTGAACGTGCAGCATGGCTATGCATGATAGGGAACCTGAAAAAATGGAAAGAGGGAAGTCTACACAAAGAGCTTAATATAAAGGGGCAGCACATTACGCTGATTGCAACACGCGGAGAAAGCTGTGGTACAAGCCATTGGGTAGATTTTTCATGGAATAACCCAGAAATAACTTTTGCAGATATTCTGGAAGTTTTCGGCGAGCTCCCCATACCGCCGTATCTAAACAGGGAAACCCAGGATAGTGATAAAGAAACATATCAAACAGTATATTCGAAAATAAAAGGATCGGTAGCCGCTCCCACAGCCGGATTGCATTTTACTCCATATATTTTTGATAAACTCAAAGAAAAGGGTATAGATTGTGAGGAACTAACCCTCCACGTTGGTGCAGGGACATTCAAACCAGTAAAAAGTGAAGAAATTGAAGGGCATGAGATGCATACGGAATATATATCCGTATCACGTTCAACAATCGAAAAGCTCATAGCACATCATGGAGAAGCAATAGCCGTAGGAACAACATCGGTAAGAACACTGGAAAGCTTATATTATATAGGTGTCACATTGGGCGGTAATCCCGATGCGAGAGAAGAGGAACTGCACGTTCATCAGTGGCAACCTTATGGTACGCAAGAAAATATACCAGCAATAGAAGCACTGAAAAATATAGTTTTATATCTTACCCGTAACCAAATGGACGCTTTACATACCAGCACCCAGATCATTATTGCACCAGGATATGAATACAAAATCGTTAAAGCTATAGTAACCAATTTCCACCAACCACAAAGCACACTACTATTACTCGTATCGGCTTTCGTAAAAGGAGATTGGCATCGCATTTATGATTACGCTTTGGAACATGATTTTCGTTTTCTAAGTTATGGTGATTCATCCTTGTTAATTCCATAGTGTGATATTTGCTATAACTATCTTACTACAGTTGAATAGCCCGGACAAAATATTGAAAGCAGAAAAGAAAGAAAAAAAAAGAAGCAGCATGACTCAAAAAGATAACAGCAACGAACTTTTTCCTCTTGTTGATGAACAAGGAAACATCATAGGAGCCGCCACTCGTGGGGAATGCCATGATGGCAGCAAAAAGCTACATCCCGTGGTACATCTTCACGTATTCAACTCCAAAGGAGAACTATATTTGCAAAAGCGCCCGGAATGGAAAGATATACAGCCCGGGAAATGGGATACCGCAGTAGGTGGGCATATTGATCTGGGAGAAAGCGTAGAGATTGCACTAAAACGTGAAGCCCGCGAAGAACTCAACATTACAGATTTCACACCGGAATTTATAAGGAGCTACGTTTTTGAATCCGACAGGGAGAAGGAATTGGTTTTTGTGTATAAAACAGTCTACGATGGAGAAATCCAGCCCAGCAGTGAACTAGACGGTGGACGATTCTGGAGCATGGAAGAAATTAAAGAGAGTTTCGGAAAAGGGATATTCACTCCCAACTTTGAGTCTGCCGAAAAAGGGGCCTCACAGCCCCTTCTCACATAATTACCTTTACTTTTTTTATTTATTAGCCAATTCGTAGATTACATTCATAACCTTTTGACCAATTTCTTCCGCAGCCTCCGCAGTTGGAGCCTCGCTATATACACGAATAATCGGTTCTGTATTGCTCTTGCGCAGATGTACCCACTGATCAGCAAAGTCAATCTTTACGCCATCAAGATCATTGATTTCTTCGTTCTTATATATTTCTTTCACTTTAGCCAAGATTGCATCCACATCAATGCCCGGTGTCAGGTCAACCTTATTCTTAGCCATAAAATAAGAAGGGTAGGTTGCACGCAACTCGCTTACTGTTTTTCCTTCGTGAGCTAAATGGCTCAGGAATAAAGCAATACCAACCAAAGCATCCCGTCCGTAATGACTGGCGGGATAAATTATTCCACCATTACCTTCACCACCAATAACAGCGTCTACCTCTTTCATCTTAGTCACCACGTTAACCTCGCCCACAGCAGAAGCAAAATACTCCTGACCATATTTGCGAGTCACATCACGCAATGCACGGGTTGAACTCAGATTAGAAACGGTATTACCCGGTGTATGTTTCAATATATAATCGGCAATGGTAACTAGCGTATACTCTTCACCATACATCGTGCCATCTTCACAAATCATTGCCAAACGATCTACATCAGGGTCTACAACAAAAGCAACATCTGCTTTACCGCCTTTCATCAATCCCATAATATCACCGAGGTTTTTCTCCAAAGGTTCAGGATTATGAGCAAAATGTCCGGTTGGTTCGCAGTATAACTTTTCGATATGTTTTACTCCCAGGCGTTCCAGTAATTCAGGAAGAATAACTCCACCCACAGAATTTACTGCATCAATTGCTACGCGAAAATTAGCTTTCTTTATAGCCTCAACATCTACAAGAGCCAGAGCGAGAACACTATCTATATGTTTTTGATTATAAGTCAAATCCTGGCGGTATGTACCTATATGATCTACATCAGCATAGGTAAACTCCTCAGCTTCGGCAATACGAAGCACTTCCTTACCTTCGGCATCATTCAGAAATTCGCCATATTCATTCAGAAGTTTCAGCGCATTCCATTGTTTAGGATTATGAGAAGCAGTCAAAATAATACCACCGCAAGCACCTTCCATAGTTACAGCCAATTCTGTTGTTGGGGTAGAAGCCAAATCAATGTCTACCACATCCCAACCCATACCCATCAGGGTACCAGCCACAACGTTTTTTACCATTTCACCGGAAATACGTGCGTCACGTCCCACAACGATTTTATTACTTGTAGATTTACAGGTTTTACGAATCAATGTGGCATACGCCGAAGTGAACTTTACAATATCAAGGGGATTGAGTCCCTCTCCTACCTGCCCGCCGATTGTACCGCGGATTCCGGAGATTGATTTAATAAGGGTCATATTTATAGGGGGTTAGAGGTTTGTCATTAGGTCATTATAGTCTTAAAGACCAAAATCACCAAACCTGAATTCTTCTTAAATGATAATAGAATGGATAAACGTACTGCATGGCATTAGTGTGTCCTACTTTAGAAGGAACAATCAACTTTACCTCAGCTCCGGATTTGATATATTGCAAAGGAACCAGCCAACCTTCCGGAACCTGACTGCTTTGATAGTTGTAATACATCAACCCTCCTTGTCTGAATTGTCCGTAGGCCGTTGTACCCGAAATTGTATAGTCAAATACATCCAGCCAAGTAGGCCAGGCATAATTAGTCAAAGTTGTATCTTCTGTCAATATATCATATTCCACAAAACGAACAGTTATCACGTCACGGCTTTTAATACTGTCTTTACCCGTACCATAATTAACTATTTGCATATATACGCCATTGGAAAACTGCACATATTCGTTTTCATCGACATTGGTCTTATTGTCATTCTTTTCAAATTCTGAAGCAGAAATGACCTTGATTTTATTCGTTTTGATAAAATTATTGATGGCATCTTTTTCCTCCTCCAGCATTTCTGCATAGGTCTTTGAGTCACTACATGCCTGGAACGCCAAGCCACAGGTTAACATCAACAAGAATAACGAGACTAATTTTTTCATTATATTTTTTTAAATATGATCACAAAAGTATTTTTTTTCCTTGAAAGTTAAAAGTGATGTTCCGTAAAGTTCTCAACCTTTAACCATTTAGATTCAACTTTTAACCTTTAACAGTGGTTCAAAAGCTTTTAGGGCTTCTTCGAATCTCGCAATAGCAGCTTCCATTGTTCCATAAAATTCACCTCCCGAAGCATTCAGATGTCCACCACCATTAAAATATTCGGCAGCTACTTTATTACAGGGAAAATCGCCTACTGAACGCAAAGATATTTTTATCATATTCTTTTCTGTATCTTCACGCAAGAAACAAGTAAAACGAACATTTTTGATAGAAAGTGGAATATTCACAAACCCCTCACTATCGCCTTTCACATACTTAAATTGATTTTGTTCTTCAATAGTCAACGTAAGAAGTGCCGAATGATGATCTTCATACACCTTCATTTGTGTAAGAACATACCCCATCAATCGCAAACGACACTCTGAATATGTATTGTAGACTTTCCGGTATATTTCATCTTTATCAATGCCCTTGGAAAGCAGCTCACTGATAATGAAATAAATTTCGGGACTATTGGAGTTAAAAGAAAAACCACCCGTATCAGTCATCATACCGGTATAAATACATGCAGCAGCATCTTTAGATATGTCCGAAAAATATCCCATACGACAAATCAAGCGGAAAATCAACTCTGATGTCGAAGATATCTGAGGGTGGGAAATCGTAATACGACAAAAGTCACCGGGATGCAAATGGTGATCTATCAGGATTTTACGTGCAGGAGATGCCGCAACACTATCTGCCATATTGGTAATACGGTTCAGTACATTAAAATCCAAACAACAAATAACATCCGCCTCGGCAATCAATTGATCTGCAAATTCTTTATAATGGTCGTACAGCAAAATATCCTTGCTCCCCGGCATCCATTTCAGAAAATCGGGAAAAGCATTAGGAACAATTACATATGCGTTCTTATCCTGCGAAGTCAGAAAATGCCACAGTCCAAGAGATGAACCGATAGCATCGCCATCTGGAGAAACGTGGGAAACAATAACGATCTTGTCTGCCCGTTCAAACCACTTCGTAAAATGATCTATATTTGATTGCTCAATAACCTTAGTTAGCATACGCTTCTTCTAATTTTTAAAATTGAAGGCAAAGATACATGTTTATCTTTAAACACGGGCTAAATCGGATATTTAAAATAAGAAGCCTGCTCCGACAACGACGTTAACGGGATATTCAAACGGGTGCACTCTTCTTGTAATACCTTCCGGCGATAATCAGACAAAGAAGAATCTAAAACGACATGCTGTATGTTGAAAACAGATGTAAGTCCCTCTATGCGACCGGTATAGTTTTTACACAAATACAAGCAATCAACTGGGAAAGGTGACTCGGTCTTTACCTCACGCCAACGATTATCATTGATTATACAAATCCGCTTCCCTCCAAATGAAAGAATATTATTATGCCGAATAAAACAGTTTTCCGCATAATCCGTTAATACAGGAACAGGAGATGACAAACGAAGCCGGTTCCAATAACCAGAAGCAACACGAGTTAAGCGTTGATCGTCAGGAACAGTATCCGCATAGGCTAACCACGACCTGCCATCAGGTAAAATACAATGAACCACCGGACAATTCCGAACATTGTAAAATACCAGGCTTTGGCGTGGACGATCTGCCTCAATCATATAAACCCGATAAACAGACATCATCAGAACAACCGTTAAAAAGGCCAGGATAAAACGAGGGCGCCGACGCACCACATACCACCCCAGGAGTAATAAAGCCAGATAAAAAAGTATAACCTCAAACCGGTATACCCAAACATGATCCACTGATGCAAACGGAAGTTTCTCAATTCCACTAACCACTCCATTCAAAAGTTCCAGAAGAAGGTTCAACGCCCATGCAATCATCTGCCCTACAACCGGAATAAAAGAGAGTAACAACATACCGATTGCCATATAAATAATGAGTGTTACCAAAGGGATTACCAAAATATTCGTCAGAAGGAAATGGACTGAGAAACGGGAAAAGTACAATAAGACCAAAGGGGCAACACCAATCTGAGCTGCAATAGAAACCGTTACAATCCCCCATAGCCAATTTAGAAAACGATTCTTGAAAATAAATCGTTTATAGATCCAGGGCTGAATCAATAAAATAGCAGCAACCGCCATAAATGAAAGCTGAAAACCGACATCAAATAGCCATGAAGGGTTATAAATCAACATGGCAAAGCCTGCAATACAAAGTGTATTCAACGAAACCGGACGATCGGGAAAAAACATAGAGATACCTAATAAGGAAAACATGATAACCGAACGAACTACCGAAGGAGAGAATCCGGTAATAAAAGCAAAAAGCCACAATAAAAGTATAACAGTCCCTACCTTAAAAGCCTTCATACCTGTAGAATTTCCAGGTATTCTTTGCAGTAAGAAAAAGAGAAGAGCATATAAGAAGCCAATGTGTAAACCGGAAAGGGCCAACACATGGCTCGCACCGGAAACCGAATAAGATTCACGTATCGACTCGCTCAATTCTTCTTTATAACCTACGGTCAATGCAGATAAAACTGCAAAATTATCTTGTTCAAAACCAAGGTTGCGATAAAGAGCCAATACATCATCACGGCAATCGGTAGCATAATCCCGCATTGTCCGTTGAGTGTGATGTTTCGTGACTATCCACTTCCCCGAAGAGACAAATCCTGTTCCACTAATTCCTTTATGTATCAAATATCGCGCATAATCAAATTCTTCGGGATTACCCCGGGAAGCAGGCAATGACAGACCGGTTGAAACTAGCAACTCATCTCCACGACTTAGTTCTTTTCCAATAGAATCTAATGAAAAATATAACAAAACATGGCATGCCTCCGGCATGATTCGCGCGTTACAGAGGATACTCCTTTCTTTTTGTTCCGGGTGCTCTGTAACTACAACCCGGTAAATACTTTCATGAGTTGGAAAATCTACTACAGTTTGCTGCAAATTCACATTCTGCCAACAAATTCCGAATACAAGAAAAAAAGAATAACCTAATAATCCGAAAAGCCAACGAGCAGAGTATTGCCGGAATGTCCGATATGTGATGCATAATAAGAAGAGAAATAAAGGCAAGATCAGCAAAGAAAAGGTAAAAGATAATCGTATGCCCTCAAAAAAGAAGTAGTTCCCTAAAAGAATGCCCATTACAAACGGAACAAATAACCGGAATGCAGTATATATGTAGAATTTAGGAACAGACAATCAAAATTCGATTATAAATTTCTTAAATTGCGAATCATCTGTTCCGGGTCCTGATTTGCAAAAACTGCACTCCCTGCAACTAAGGCATCAGCACCTGCAGCGACCAAACGTGCACCAGTTTCCAGATTTACACCTCCATCAACTTCTATTAAAGCCTTTGAGCCAGTTTCATCAATCAGTTTACGTAGTTCACGAACTTTCTCCACCGAATGTTCTATAAAAGCCTGTCCGCCAAAACCTGGATTTACACTCATAACCAGCACCATATATACATCGCGGATAATATCCTTCAACAGAGCAACTGGAGTAGCCGGATTAATAGTTACTGCGGGCTCCATGCCTGCCTCACGTATTTGCTGGATTACACGGTGCAAATGCGTACATGCCTCAAAATGCACATTCATCGTATGCGCTCCCAATGCTTTGACCTCATGAATAAACTTTTCAGGATTAACAATCATCAGATGCACATCAAGTGGTTTGTCGGTCAATTCAGCCACAAACTTCAATACCGGGAACCCAAAAGATATATTAGGAACGAAAACGCCATCCATTACATCAATATGTACCCAATCCGCTTCACTACGATTTATCATTTCCATATCTTTTGCCAGATGGGCAAAGTCCGCCGATAAAATAGAAGGAGCAATTATTGGTTTCATATGTATATATCTTTTGTTTTACCATACAAAGGTAGAAAAGAGAAAACAACTTTCCTAATCTTCTCCATAAGAACTTAAAAACAGAAGAGGAAGACCCGGGATTCAAAAAAATACCGTTATCTTTGCAATTACAAACCTATCGCCATGTATTACAGTCTCTTAATCGTTATTCCGATTATTATTTTCATTGGGTTCTACTCCTACATAAGAAGCAAAAAGAAGACTTCTAAAGTCGGTGTGGTGGAGGAAGAGGTGGTAGTGAAAGAAGATAAAAACCATGAAGAGATTAAAGAAGAATCAGAACCAATAAGATATCTTCGAACATCCCATGATCTCTCCAAACAATGCATACGGTTATTGGGCGGCTTCGTGGTGAAAGACAAGAACGGAGATGATATTTCCAGTTTGTTTACTCCAAGATTAAGGTTACTGTTAACCATGTTAATCATAGGCACAGAAGAGAATCCAGATGGAATCAGCGGAAATACAATCGTTGAGAAACTGTGGAGCAGCAAGAACAAATACGCTGCCAGAAACAACAGAAATGTATCGCTCACTAAATTACGGGGTATATTCGAGAAAGTGGGTCATGTAGAAATCGTTAATCAAGGTAATTATTGGAAAATAGTCTTTGGTGAGGACGTATTATGTGATTATAGTGAAATCATAACATATTATAAAGGTATAAAAGAAAACAGATTTAATGATGAGTTCCATCTTAACATTCTGCTAAACTTGTTATATAATGGAGCTTTACTCCCCCGAATCGAATCAGATTGGTTGAATCATCATAAAGGACGCTTCTCGTATCAAACAATAGAGATGCTGATTTCATTGCTGAACGATCCCAACATTACAAACGACGAGTTCCGGATTAAAATTGCTGATACATTGCTCCAACACGATTACCTTAATGAAGAGGCACTTCGGGTACAATGCCTCCTCTTATATAAGTTAGGAGAGGTTGAGAAGATGAAATCCTGTTACCAGGAGTTTCGCACCAATTATTCTAATCTGTTAGGTATTCAATACAACAAAACATTACGGGAAATTATAAAACCTTAAACTATGGTACAACACTAAAAAGTGTTGTTCCGTAAATAGCTTTTCCATCTTTAGTAAAACCTTCAACTACCACTTTAAATTCTCCTGCAAGGTCAGAAGTATAAAAAGACATTTCGGCCGATGAATCATGAATAATTGATTCAACAAAAGGGTTCCAGTAAAGTGTATGACGAAAATCCGGTTTTAAACTTTTTCTGGCTTGCTCATCTGCATACTCAGTTTTATCCGTTTCGGGTAGGAAGGGACAATCATAAGGCAATAACTGTGAGTTTTCATCCAATTGTATAGCCGACAAGTTCTGTCGATGGCTAACAAAAGAAATCATACATTCATACATTTCTCCTCCAAACAGATAACGGCCATCATAAATATTAACCGTACGGATATTGAGTGGATTATACTTCAGCATTTTCTGATTAGCATAAGTATTACCCCTGTAAACGAGTTCACCTACAGTATAATCCTGCGAGATGTAATATGGATCATTCAAATAAAAGAATGGATTGTAATTTGTTTCCAGTTCGCCACTATAAATCACAGCAAAGTCACCGGCTTCTTTTATATATTCCTCGGCCAATTTGTTTTGTCCATACAGAATGGTATGCCCTATAAGTATGATGACTATAAAGGCGAGTGTACGCTTTATCCAAGAGAATATTTCCATGTCAGATAATATTTAAGGTTTACTCCAACTGCTATCTTTCACTGTATCAACAGAGTACTCCCAAAGCTATATAAAAGTTCCTGATTTTACAACTTTACTGACTTTTTTCCGTTCCTTATGCCTTATTATTTATCACAATGAAATCTTTATTCACCGCTGTAATATGAAAACACCCTTGTTATTGACTTCATAAACATTCAAATATTGTTTTGTTGGGTGATTTTAGCCGGCAAAGATAGTAAAATACAAATTATTTCAGATTGTGCCGCCAAAGTATTCAAACGTTTCATTAAATTTGCGTTCTGTTTTACCTAAATTATTATAGGAACCCTTAAAAGCATTCGATGATAGAGAAACTGATAGTTTTAGAAGATATTGATCCGGTTATTTTTTATGGCGTCAACAATGCTAACCTGCAACTGATAAAAGCACTATATCCCAAGTTGCGTATTGTGGCCAGAGGCAACGTAATTAAAGTATTGGGCGATGAGGAGGAAATGGCTTCGTTTGAGGAGAATATCATCAGACTGGAGAAATATTGCGCAGAGTACAACTCGCTTAAGGAAGATGTGATCATCGATATCATTAAGGGTAACGCTCCACAAGCCGAAAAGGCCGGAAATGTAATTGTGTTCAGCGTTACCGGGAAACCCATCATTCCCCGAAGCGAGAACCAGATGAAACTGGTGGAAGGCTTCAACAAGAATGATATGATATTTGCGGTAGGGCCCGCCGGCTCCGGTAAAACGTATACGGCTATTGCCCTGGCTGTACGGGCGCTTAAGAATAAGGAGATCAAAAAGATCATTCTAAGTCGCCCCGCTGTAGAAGCCGGAGAGAAGCTGGGGTTCTTGCCTGGCGACATGAAAGAGAAGATCGATCCGTATTTGCAACCTCTTTACGATGCCTTACAGGATATGATCCCGGCGGCAAAGTTGAAGGAATATATGGAATTAAATATCATTCAGATCGCTCCATTGGCATTTATGCGTGGACGAACATTGAATGATGCAGTCGTTATTCTGGACGAAGCACAGAACACCACCGCACAACAAATCAAGATGTTCCTTACCCGTATGGGAGTGAATACCAAGATGATCGTTACCGGCGATGTTACTCAAATAGACTTACCACCATCCCAGATATCCGGATTGGTACAATCTATGCGAATCCTGAGGAATGTAAAGGGAATCGCGTTTGTGGAACTGAATAAAAAAGATATCGTTCGCCATAAACTCGTAGAGCGCATTGTCGACGCTTATGAGAAATACGAGCGGCAAGGTGCCGCACCCAGTGGCGGGCAGCGAAGTGCTGCACCCAAAGTTTCTGATGACAAGATTGAAAATGTATAATAATAACCGCCCGTAGGGCAAAATGGCAGCGGCACCTTGCCGCAACTATATATTATGAGCAAAGCATTAGTAAGAACAGATTTCAACTTTCCGGGACAAGTAAGTGTTTACCACGGAAAAGTACGTGATGTATATAACATCAACGACGACCTTCTGGTTATGGTTGCGAGTGATCGCATCTCCGCATTCGATGTAGTATTGCCTAAAGGAATTCCTTATAAAGGACAGGTATTGAACCAAATAGCGTCCAAATTCCTGGATGCTACTGCCGATATTGTTCCCAACTGGAAGGTAGCAACTCCCGACCCTATGGTTACCGTAGGTATCAGATGCGAAGGCTTTCGTGTGGAAATGATTATCCGTGGCTATCTTACCGGTAGCGCATGGCGCGACTACAAAGCAGGAAACCATACGATTTGTGGCGTTACCTTGCCGGAAGGAATGAAGGAAAACCAGAAATTTCCTTCACCGATCATTACTCCTACCACCAAGGCTGATGAAGGTCACGATGAAAATATTTCTAAAGAAGAAATCATCGCTCAAGGTATCGTAAGCAAGGAAGACTACGAATTGATGGAGAAGTATACCTATGCACTCTTCCAACGCGGAACAGAGATGGCTGCCGAGAAAGGTCTTATCCTGGTAGATACAAAATATGAATTCGGAAAGAATGACGGTAAGGTTTATCTGATTGATGAAATCCATACTCCGGACTCCTCTCGTTACTTCTATGCCGAAGGTTACGAAGAAAAATTCGAAAAGGGTGAAGCTCAGAAGCAATTATCTAAAGAATTCGTTCGCCAATGGTTAATGGACAATGGGTTTATGGGTAAAGCGGGTCAGCAAGTGCCTGAGATGACCGATGCGTATGTGGAATCTGTTTCCGAACGCTACATAGAACTATACGAACACATCGTTGGAGAGAAATTCGTTAAAGCAGATACGGAAGATATCACTGATCGTATAGAAAAGAATATCACTGCGTTCCTGAAAGAAAGATAAATGAATTATCCACAGGAAAACATCAAGCCTTACGGCAGCGACAGCAAAAAAGTAGAGCAGGTTGAACATATGTTCGACAACATTGCGCATGCTTATGACCGATTGAATCATACCCTATCCTTAGGTATTGACAGAAGTTGGCGTAAGAAAGCCATTGCCTGGCTCAAACCTTTCCACCCGAAGCGCATCATGGATGTGGCTACCGGAACGGGAGATTTTGCGATCCTCGCCTGCCGCCAGCTCCAACCCGATACGCTTATCGGAACGGACATTTCGGAAGGTATGATGAATGTGGGAAGAGATAAAGTTAAGAAAGAGGGGCTGTCCGATAAGATCAGCTTTGCCAAAGAAGATAGTTCCTCTTTTTCTTTTGATGATGAACGTTTCGATGCAATCACTATAGCTTTTGGGATTCGCAATTTTGAGGATCTGGACAAATGTCTGCTGGAAATATATCGTGTACTCGAGAAAGAAGGACATCTGGTTATTCTTGAACTGACTACTCCCGATAAGTTTCCGATGAAACAGTTGTTTGCCATTTATTCAAAGGTGGTTATTCCTGTTATAGGAAAGCTCATGTCTAAAGATAATAGCGCATATAAATATCTCCCGCAAACAATAAAGGCTTTTCCGCAAGGAGAAGTGATGAAGGGGGTGATATCCCGCGCTGGTTTTAAGGAAGTCAACTTCAAACGCCTGACTTTCGGAATTTGTACGTTATACACAGCAACCAAGTGAGTTTTGAGTTATGAGTATTGAGTTTTGAGTTATGAGTTGTGAGTTATAGGTTTTCACATAAGGGATAAACCAAACTCTACACATCAACCCACAACTCATAACTCAAAACTCAATACTCATAACTCAAAACTCATAACTCAAAACTAATTATATGCAGAAGTATGGTTTAATCGGTTATCCCTTGCGGCATTCTTTTTCTATAGGATACTTCAACGAGAAGTTTCATGCCGAAGGTATTGATGCAGAGTATCTTAATTTCGAAATACCCACAATCAATGACTTTATGGAGGTTATACTTGAAAATCCTACATTGGCAGGACTGAATGTAACCATTCCATATAAAGAACAGGTCATTCCTTTTCTGGATGAACTGGAAAAAGATACGGCTGCCATCGGTGCGGTTAACGTGATTAAAATCACCCGTGTAAAAGGTAAGATTAAACTGAAAGGATACAATTCCGATATTATCGGATTTACACAATCCATTGAACCTTTGCTACAGCCTCAGCATAAAAAGGCACTAATATTGGGTACGGGCGGATCATCGAAAGCCGTGTTTCACGGGCTAAAGAATCTGGGAGTAGAGGGTCTGCATGTTTCACGCACTGCACAGAAAGGTGCGATTACTTACGAAGAGATCACCCCCGAGATCATGGACGAATATAAGGTTATCGTAAACTGTACTCCGGTAGGAATGTACCCCAAAGTAGATTTCTGCCCGGATATACCTTATCAATACTTAACTCCGGATCATTTATTGTACGACTTATTATATAATCCGAATATAACGCTGTTTATGAAGAAAGGAGAAGCACAAGGCGCCGTCACTAAGAACGGGCTGGAAATGCTGCTTCTTCAAGCTTTCGCCGCATGGGAGATATGGAACGGCAACGAGCCGCTACGAAGTTTCTAATTCCCCAGTAAATGAAGAAGGTAATCTATTCTATATTAATCTTGTTTGTAGTGTTCATTGCTATATCTTTTGGCGGTGGACTCTACCTGATTGATTATGCTTTAGTCTCCAATTCCAGTGGCAAGAACATAGTGGAATCCTATCACTATATGGAGAAAACCTATCCTTTTGTGGATGAATGGTTAGATAGTCTTCAGCAGACTAACGCATTAAAAGATACGACTATCACTAACCGGAAGGGCAAACAGCTCCATGCCTATTATGTTGCTGCTTCCCAGCCTACGGCAAAGACGGCGGTTATTGTACATGGCTATACGGATAATGCGATACGGATAATGCAAATCGGATATATGTATAGTCATGACCTGAGTTATAACATCCTGTTACCCGATTTGCAGAATCATGGACTCAGTGAAGGGGAGGCCATACAGATGGGATGGAAAGACCGGTTGGATGTGCTTCAATGGATGGAAATGGCGAATCAAATTTACGGTGATAGCGCCCGGATGGTAGTGCATGGTATTTCTATGGGAGCTGCAACAACGATGATGGTTTCGGGCGAGCAGCAAGAAGATTATGTAAAATGCTTTGTAGAGGATTGCGGTTATACGAGTGTGTGGGACGAATTCTCGCAGGAGCTAGAGGTGCAGTTCAGTCTGCCGGAATTTCCATTATTGCATGCCGCAAGTTGGTTGTGCAAACAGAAGTATGGTTGGGACTTCAAAGAAGCTTCTGCTTTAAATCAGGTAAAGAAGTGCAGTTTACCGATGTTCTTCATTCATGGCGATGCAGATACGTATGTTCCTACATGGATGGTGTATCCGTTGTACGAAGCTAAACCGGACCCGAAAGAGCTATGGATTGTGCCCGGTGCCGCACATGCTGCGGCCTACAAGGATAACAAAGAGGAATATACTGCCAGAGTCAAAGCATTTGTCGACAAATACATATAACCATCACAAGAACTAAATAGCTACAAATTCGTTATTCTTCTATAAACTTATAATAATTATGAAACGTATCATAGTTTCCTCATTATTGTTTCTGACCTTGATCATAACTGCTCAGGCACAGGATAAGGTATATACGGTAGATAATATCCCTAAGATACATCTACAGGATAAAACCCGGTATGTATGCGATCCGTCGGGTATATTATCTCAGGAGGCTACCAGTACGATGGATAACCTTTTGTACAATCTGGAGCAACAAACCGGGATCGAAACTGTTGTAGCCGTAGTTCCATCTATTGGTGAGGCCGATTGCTTTGATTTCTCTCATCAATTGTTAAATACCTGGGGAGTCGGTAAGAAGGGGAAAGACAATGGTCTTGTTATTCTGCTGGTAACCGACCAGCGTTGTATCCAGTTCTATACCGGATATGGGTTGGAGGGTGTTTTGCCTGATGCTATTTGTAAAAGAATTCAGACGCAGGAGATGATACCTTACCTGAAAGATGGAAACTGGAACGAAGGTATGGTAGCCGGTATCCGTGCCGTATGTGGAAGGCTGGATGGCTCGATGGTAAATGACTACGAGGAGGAAGAAGAAATTGAAGGTTGGGGAATTATACTGGCAGTTATTGGCTTTATTGCTGTTTTTTTCGGTATTGCACTCTTTGCGATGTGGCAATCCAGCAAATGCCCAAAATGTGGCAAACATCAGTTACAGCGTACCGGCAGCAAACTTATCTCCAAAAAGGATGGGGTGAAAACTGAAGAGGTTACATATACGTGCCGCAATTGTGGTTATCGCCTGAAACGCCAGCACCAATCTTACGATGAAAACTACCGTGGACGCGGTGGTGGTATGGGACCGATTATTGGTGGTGGATTAGGAGGCTTCGGCGGTGGAGGCAGATCTGGTGGCGGTTTCGGCGGCGGTAGCTTTGGTGGTGGCCGCGGCGGTGGCGGCGGAGCCGGTTCCCGTTTCTAGCGGTCGGCAAGGACTCTAAATAAAACAATTATAAATTAATATTAATACATTTAACAACATGAAAAAGTCAACGATTACTATTCTTGCCATTGTGGGCGTTTTAGTTATTCTCGTTATCTGGGGAGCTTCAGCATACAATGGCATGGTTACGATGGACGAAAACGTCAGTACGAAATGGGCCAATGTAGAAACGCAATACCAACGCCGTTCAGACCTTATTCCTAACCTGGTTAATACGGTAAAAGGATATGCCACTCACGAACAATCTACTTTGGAAGGTGTAGTTGAAGCGCGTTCAAAGGCTACACAGGTAACAGTAGACCCGAATAACCTGACTCCCGAAGCTATTGCTAAATACCAAAAAGCACAAGGGGAAATCGGTAGCGCATTGGGACGATTACTGGCTATTACCGAAAATTATCCCGATCTGAAAGCGAACCAGAACTTCCTTGAACTACAGGCACAGCTTGAAGGTACGGAGAACCGTATCAATGTAGCCCGGAAGGATTTTAACGAAGCTGCTCAGGAGTATAATACCACCATACGCCGCTTCCCTAAAAGTATTTTTGCCGGCATGTTCGGATTCGATAAGCGTCCTTATTTTGAAGCACAAGAAGGTGCCGATGTAGCTCCGAAAGTAGAGTTCTAACAACTGTACAGAAGTTTTTTTCGGAAAAAAAGTATCATATCTGTCACCAGCCCAGCTAACAGACTAATATACAGAAGATTATCCGAAAGCAAATTTCCGGAGAAGTCACACGCTACTATCACAAGTATCACGCAGTGTAGCGTCCCGACGCGTACAGTAGCGTTGTTCTAAAGAAGAACCGTTATAAGTTTCGGGTGCCGGTTTCTCTTATTTTCATACACCCGGGTGTTTTTGATTGAAACACCCGGGTGTATTGTATTAAAAGACCCGGGTGTTTCGGGCTGGTACACCCGGGTCTTTTCGAACGTTTCAAACTTTGTCGGAAAATCAAACAAATAAGCAATTCAATGCGATTGCAGTTTAAGGAACGCCATGCGCCATAAGGTCGCTTCGCCGCAGAAAGAAGAAGCCCATAATGCAAGAATTTGGCTGCACCACCTTGCCGCCCCAAAAAAAAGAAGTATTTTTGCGGCTGTATACAAAAATCACATAACTCATGAGCAATCAACGATACATGATGCGAGGCGTATCTGCATCAAAAGAAGACGTGCATAACGCAATCAAGAATATTGATAAAGGGCTTTATCCACAGGCCTTCTGCAAGATCATTCCTGATATATTGGGTGGCGATCCTGAATATTGCAACATTATGCATGCCGACGGTGCAGGAACCAAATCTTCACTGGCCTACTTATACTGGAAAGAAACCGGCGACATTTCTGTTTGGAAAGGCATTGCACAAGATGCGCTCATTATGAATATCGACGATCTGCTTTGCGTAGGAGCCATCGACAACATCCTCGTATCATCAACCATCGGACGTAATAAACTCCTTATTCCCGGCGAAGTTATTTCTGCCATCATCAACGGAACGGACGAATTGCTTGCCGAGCTCCGCGAAATGGGCGTTGGAGTATACGCCACAGGGGGCGAAACGGCCGACGTGGGCGACCTGGTACGCACGATTATCGTAGATAGCACGGTGACCTGCCGTATGAAGCGCAGCGATGTGATTGATAATGCCAATATCCGTCCGGGAGACGTGATCGTTGGTCTGGCATCTTACGGACAGGCTACATACGAAAAGGAATACAACGGCGGAATGGGAAGCAATGGACTTACCTCGGCACGCCATGATGTGTTTGCCAAGTATCTGGCCGGGAAATATCCGGAAAGTTACGACGCCGGCGTGCCATCGGAACTGGTGTACTCGGGCAACCTGAAACTGACCGACGAGGTAGAAAACTCACCCATAGATGCCGGCAAACTGGTGCTCTCTCCTACCCGCACGTATGCGCCGGTAGTAAAGAAGTTGCTGGATGCGCTGCGTCCCCAAATCCACGGTATGGTACACTGCTCGGGCGGTGCGCAAACCAAAATCCTGCATTTCGTTAACGATGTACGCGTTATAAAAGATAACCTCTTCCCCGTTCCACCGCTGTTCAAAACGATACACGAACAAAGCGGAACGGACTGGGCAGAAATGTACAAAGTATTCAACATGGGCCACCGGTTGGAAGTATATCTATCGCCCAAACATGCCGAAGAAGTGATCGCCATCTCCAAGTCGTTCAATATCGACGCACAAGTTGTAGGACGCGTAGAAGCAAGCGAAAAGAAAGAACTGATTATTAAAAGCGAATTCGGAACATTTGAATATTAATACATGGCTGAAAATAACATATTAGATAAGCTGGAAGGTCTGGTAAGCCGGTTCGAGGAAGTATCAACCCTGATCACCGACCCGTCTGTCATTGCCGACCAGAAACGATTTGTAAAACTCACCAAAGAGTATAAAGAACTGGACGACATCATGAAAGCCCGTAAGGAGTACATCCAAACACTGGCTAACATAGAAGAAGCAAAGTCCATTCTGGGCAATGAACAAGACCCGGAAATGAAGGAAATGGCACGCGAAGAGCTGGATTCCTCTCAAACCCGCCTGCCCGAACTCGAAGAAGAGATCAAACTCCTGTTGGTACCGAAAGACCCGGAAGACGGCAAAAACGCCGTAGTCGAAATCCGCGGAGGAACCGGAGGAGACGAAGCTGCAATCTTCGCAGGCGACCTGTTCCGCATGTACATGAAATACTGCGAACTGAAAGGCTGGCAAACGGAAGTGACCAGCAGCAGCGAAGGAACATCGGGCGGTTTCAAGGAAATCATTTTCACCGTATCCGGAGATAATGTTTACGGTACGTTGAAATACGAAAGTGGCGTACACCGCGTACAGCGCGTGCCTGCCACCGAAACCCAGGGACGCGTACACACATCGGCAGCATCCGTAGCCGTACTGCCGGAAGCGGAAGAGGTTGACGTAGAAATCAACCCGGCCGACTTGGAGTTCCAGACCGCACGCTCGAGTGGTGCCGGCGGACAGAACGTAAACAAGGTCGAAACCAAAGTACAGCTTTACCACAAACCCACCGGAATACAAATCCAGTGCCAGGTATCCCGTTCGCAGCTGGCCAACAAAGAAATGGCACTGCAAATGCTGAGAACCCGCCTGTATGACATGAAGTTACAAGAACATCTGGACGCCATATCATCCAAAAGAAAAACAATGGTATCGACGGGCGACCGCTCGGCAAAAATCCGTACCTATAACTATCCGCAGGGACGTATTACGGACCACCGCATCAATTATACAATCTACAACCTTTCCGCCTTTATGGATGGAGACATTCAAGGTTGCATCGACCAACTGATTGTGGCGGAGAATGCGGAGCGAATGAAAGAAAATGAACTATAATCAGTTGAAAGTTGAAAATTGCGATGCCGCAGGACAACTTTCAACTTTCAACTTTCAACTTAATATAATATGAATAAACAACAACTCTTCGAAAACATAAAACGCAAACAATCATTCCTTTGCGTTGGTCTGGACACAGACATCAAGAAAATACCCGAACACCTATTAAAAGAAGAAGACCCGATCTTCGCTTTCAACAAAGCCATCATCGACGCTACTGCCGATCTTTGTATAGCCTATAAGCCCAACCTTGCTTTTTACGAAAGCCTGGGCGTAAAAGGATGGATTGCCTTCGAAAAGACCGTAACCTACATCAAAGAAAACTACCCCGATCAATTCATCATTGCCGATGCAAAACGAGGAGATATTGGCAACACCAGCGAAATGTACGCTCGTTCATTCTTCGACGAACTAAATATAGACTCCGTAACCGTAGCCCCATACATGGGCGAAGACAGCGTAAAACCATTCCTGCTTTATCCTGAGAAATGGGTCATCCTGTTGGCCTTAACCTCCAACAAAGGCTCGCACGATTTCCAGTTAACAGAAGACGCCAATGGCGAACGCCTCTTCGAAAAAGTACTAAGAACATCACAAGAATGGGCAAGTGACGAACAAATGATGTATGTGGTAGGCGCCACACAAGGTAAAATGTTTACCGACATACGTAAAGTCGCCCCCAACCACTTCCTGTTGGTTCCCGGAGTTGGCGCACAAGGCGGCTCACTCGAAGAAGTTTGCAAATACGGAATGAATAGCACCTGCGGATTAATCGTAAACTCCTCACGCGCTATCATCTACGCCGATAAAACAGAAAAATTTGCCGAAGCTGCCCGCAAAGCTGCACAAGAAGTACAGCAAGATATGGCAGAACAGCTTAAACAGTTGACAGTTAACAGTTGATAGTTGACAGTTACGATGCCGCATGGTAACTATCAACTGTCAACTATCAACTGTTAACTGTCAACTATCAACTGTCAACTATCAACTGTCAACTGATTATGAGCAAGAGAAAGATCATTAACGACCCGGTATTCGGATTTATCAATATCCCCGAAGGGCTGTTATATGATATCATACAACACCCTGTATTACAACGCCTTACCCGAATAAAGCAAATGGGTATTACCTCTGTTGTGTATCCGGGGGCACAACACACACGCTTCCAGCATTCACTGGGGGCGTTTTATCTGACAGGCGAAGCCATTATCCAACTCAGGTCAAAAGGCCACGACATCACGAATGAAGAAGCCGAAGCAGTCAGAATCGCCATTCTGATGCACGACGTTGGTCATGGCCCCTTCTCGCACGTACTTGAAAACACAATCATCAAAGGCGTGCCACACGAAGAAATCTCTCTGCTGCTGATGAAACGCATCAACGAAGAAACCAATGGCAAGCTCGACCTGGCCATACGTATATTCAAAGACGAATATCCCAAGAAATTCCTGCACCAACTCGTTAGCGGACAATTAGATATGGACCGCCTGGACTACCTCCGCCGCGACAGCTTTTATACCGGCGTAACCGAAGGAAATATCGGCTCCGCCCGTATCATCAAGATGCTCAACGTTAAAGACGACCACCTGGTCATTGAATCCAAAGGCATCTATTCCATAGAAAACTTCCTGATGGCAAGGCGACTGATGTACTGGCAGGTTTACCTACATAAAACCTCCGTTGCTTACGAAAGCATGTTGGTTAGTGCACTATCCCGCGCCAAAGAATTGGCTCAACAAGGTGTTGAACTCTTTACTTCCCCCGCCTTTCATTTCTTTTTGTATCAGAACATTGACCGGAACAGGTTCTATCGCGACAACGAATGTCTTGAAAATTTCATTCAGTTAGACGATAATGACATTTGGACTTCGCTTAAAGTCTGGAGCAACCATCCCGACAAGATATTATCAACGCTAAGCCAGGGATTAATCAACCGTAAAATATTTAAAGTAGAGATATCTAATGAACCATTTAGCGAAGAACAAAAAAAAGAACTAACTTTGCAAATCAGTAACAGATTAGGCATTTCTTTCTCCGAAGCGACTACTTATTTCGTGTCTACCCCCAGCACAGAGAAGAACATGTACGACCCTGCTGATGATAGTATTGACATTATGTACAATAATGGAAATATCAAAAATATCGCAGAAGCGTCAGATATGTTAAACATTTCCCTACTCTCCAAAAAGGTAAAGAAGTACTACATTTGCTACCTACGTAGCGATGCCCCATTGCAAAATATACCCTAAAGAGTAAGGTAATCTGAAAAAAAAACCCGTTATTTGCGTTTTAATTAAGGGATTATAGTTACGAATGAAACTTTTTATAAACGTAATAGAGCGGATATAAATACAGTAATAACAGAATAAAATATGGAGTTTTCGGCTAAGCAAATTGCATCATTTATCCAAGGAGAGATCATCGGAAACGAAAATGCAACGGTTAATACATTTGCAAAAATAGAAGAAGGAATACCCGGAGCAATCTCTTTTTTAGCGAATCCCAAATATACACCATATATTTACACAACACAGTCCAGCATTGTATTGGTTAATAGAGATTTCAATCCGGAAAAAGAGATTGACACCACCCTTATTAAAGTAGACAATGCCTACGAAAGTCTGGCCAAATTAATGTCCCTCTACGAAGCCAGCAAACCCCGGAAACAAGGAATTGACTCACTCGCTTTTGTTGCGCCAAGCGCTAAAATCGGTGAAAACGCATATATCGGACCATTTGCATATATCGGCGAGAACACAGTGATCGGAGATAATACAATGATCCACCCACACACCTACGTAGGTGATGACGTAAAAGTAGGAAACAATTGTATCCTATATCCCAATACCACCGTATACCACGGCTGTAGAATAGGAAATGAGTGTATCATTCACTCCGGAGCCGTTATTGGCTCCGATGGCTTTGGCTTTGCACCAACAGCCGACGGATACGAAAAGATTCCTCAGATCGGCATCGCGATTCTGGAAGACAAAGTGGAGATTGGAGCAAACACCTGTGTCGACAGGTCGACAATGGGCGCTACCATTATTCACAGTGGTGCCAAACTAGACAATCTTATTCAAATAGCCCACAATGTTGAAGTTGGTTCACATACCGTTATGGCCGGGCAAGCAGGCATTGCCGGTTCTACTAAAGTAGGTGAATGGTGCCAGATAGGCGGACAGGCAGCTTTAGCAGGCCACCTTAAAATTGGCAATAAAGTAGGTATCGCAGGACAATCCGGCATTCAAAGAAGCATCAAAGATAACTGCCAGGTCATGGGATCGCCGGCGTTCGATGCTAAACAGTATTTCAAAGCATCTATAGCCTTTAAGGATTTGCCTGATATACAAACCGAAGTAAAAATGCTTCGCAGAGAATTAGACGAATTGAAAAAACAAATAAATAAATAACCAATGATAAAACAGAAGACGTTAAAAGGCAGTTTTTCATTAAAGGGGAAGGGTCTGCATACCGGACTTGACCTCACCGTTACGTTTAATCCCGCACCCGAAAACCACGGATATAAGATTCAACGTATCGACTTGGAAGGCAAACCCATCATTGACGCCGTTGCTGACAATGTTAGCGAAACCACCCGTGGAACCGTACTCTCTAAAGGCCAGGCCAGAGTAAGCACAGTCGAACACGGAATGGCAGCATTGTACGCTCTTGGTATTGACAACTGCCTCATTGAAGTAAACGGACCTGAATTCCCCATTCTGGATGGTAGTGCACAATATTATGTACAGGAAATCGAGAAAGTAGGAATTGAAGAGCAAAATGCCGTTAAAGACTTCTACATCATCAAATCCAAAATTGAATTCCGCGACGAAGAAACAGGTTCTTCTATCACCGTCCTCCCCGACGAGAACTTCAGCTTAAACGTACTTGTATCCTATGATTCCGACATCATCCCTAATCAGTTTGCCACGTTGGAAGATATGAGCAATTTCAAACACGAAATTGCAGGAAGCCGCACATTTGTGTTTGTACGTGAAATTGAACCGCTACTCTCCGCCGGACTGATTAAAGGAGGCGACCTGGACAACGCTATCGTTATCTACGAGCGCGAAATGTCGCAAGAAAACTACGACAAGCTGGCCGATGTAATGGGAGTACCGCACATGGATGCCAGCAAGTTGGGATACATCAACCATAAACCATTGGTATGGCCAAACGAATGTGCACGCCACAAGCTGCTTGATGTAATTGGCGACCTTGCCCTGATTGGAAAACCAATCAAGGGTAGAATCATCGCCACCCGCCCGGGACACACAGTTAACAATAAATTTGCACGTCAGATGCGGAAAGAAATCCGCCTGCACGACATACAAGCGCCAATATACAACTGTGAGGAAGCACCGATTATGGACGTTAACCGTATCCGTGAATTGCTACCCCACCGTTACCCGTTCCAACTTGTAGATAAAGTAATCGAAATCGGCGCCAACTACATTGTTGGTGTGAAAAACGTAACAGCCAACGAACCTTTCTTCCAGGGACACTTCCCACAAGAACCGGTAATGCCGGGAGTACTTCAGGTGGAAGCTATGGCGCAGGTTGGTGGACTATTGGTACTCAACTCCGTCGACGAACCGGATCGCTACTCTACTTACTTCATGAAAATTGACGGCGTAAAATTCCGTCAGAAAGTAGTTCCGGGAGATACCTTGATCTTCCGTGTAGAATTGACTAGTCCGATACGGCGTGGTATCGCCACCATGAAAGGATATGTATTCGTTGGTGAAAAAATAACCTGCGAAGCCGAGTTCATGGCTCAAATAATAAAAAACAAATAAATTTAGAGGCATATATGATAAGTCCCTTAGCGTACATACATCCCGAAGCTATTATTGGGGAAAATGTAGAAATCGCTCCTTTCGTCTATATCGATAAAAACGTAGTTATTGGAGATAACAACAAAATTATGGCCAATGCCACTGTTTTATATGGTAGCCGTATAGGAAATAACAACACCATATTCCCAGGTGCGGTTATCGGAGCCATTCCACAAGACCTGAAATTTCGGGGCGAAGAAACAACGGCTGAGATCGGCGACAATAATACTATCCGCGAAAACGTAACGATCAATCGGGGTACTGCTGCAAAAGGCAAAACCATTGTTGGCAGCAATAACCTACTGATGGAGGGCGTTCATGTTGCGCACGATGCAATCGTTGGTAATGGATGTATCATCGGAAACGCCACAAAAATGGCAGGTGAAATCATTATTGACGACAATGCTATAATCAGCGGTGCTGTATTGATGCATCAATTCTGCCGTGTAGGCGGATATGTAATGGTTCAGGGTGGTAGCCGATTCAGCAAAGACATTCCTCCTTATATCATTGCAGGTCGTGAACCTATTGCATATAGCGGAATCAATATTATTGGCCTGCGTCGCCGTGGGTTCTCTAATGAGACGATTGAAAACATACATAATGCATATCGTATTATTTATCAAAGTGGATTGAACACTTCAGATGCATTGGCCAAAGTAGAAGCTGAAATTGAAACCTGCCCCGAAGTAGAGTATATCGTAAGCTTCATCCGGAGCTCTGAAAGAGGAATTATTAAATAAGCTGAAAGCTTATTTAGTTGAAAGTTGAAAATTGAAAGTTGAAAGTTGCCATGCGGAATATGGCGCAGCCTAACTTTCAATTTTCAACTTTCAACTTTCAACTAATAAAGGAAGCATTTTGCTTCCTTTATTTGCATTCTATAGCTTTTTTACTACTTTTACACCATCAAATAACAGTGAAACTATGATATACAGATTTACCATAATCTCTGATGAAGTAGATGACTTCGTAAGAGAAATACAGATTGACCCGGAAGCTACTTTTTTTGACTTCCATCAGGCTATAATAAAGTCAGTGAACTACACGGACGACCAAATGACTTCATTCTTTATTTGTGATGATGATTGGGAAAAAGAACAGGAAATCACACTGGAAGAAATGGATACCGATCCGGAAATGGATAGTTGGGTAATGAGCGAAACCCCACTAAGTGAACTCATTGAAGATGAAAAACAAAAGCTATTGTATGTATTCGACTACATGACAGAGCGTTGCTTCTTCATAGAACTATCCGAAATCATCACAGGAAAAGAAGTTAAGGCTGCAATTTGTACACACAAAGAGGGAGAAGCTCCAAAGCAAACAGTCGACTTTGAAGAGTTGGCTGCTGCAGGTGGATCTCTTGACTTAGATGAGAACTTTTATGGTGATCAGGACTTTGACTTGGACGACTTCGATGCCGAAGGATTCGATATGGGCGGCAATGCTGCTCCTACAGGTGAAGAAGAACAATTTTAGCAACAATTGATGGCGACAACCCTCATTGTACTTATAGGGCCTACAGGTGTCGGGAAAACAGAACTCAGCCTGCGCATAGCAGAGCAGTTCGGGACAGATATTATCTCTTCGGATTCCCGGCAACTGTATGCCGATTTAAAAATAGGAACGGCGGCTCCTACCCCAGAACAACTGGCTCGTATCCCACATCACTTCGTTGGGACACTTAAACTAACCGATTATTATAGCGCTGCACAATACGAGGCCGAAGTACTAAACCTACTCGATAAACTTTTTCAGGAAAAAGATACCGTTGTAATGACCGGCGGCTCTATGATGTATGTCGATGCTGTATGCAAAGGCATTGATGACATTCCGACTATTGATGCTGAAACCCGCCAGCTCATGCTGGAACGATATGAGAAAGAAGGTTTGGAACGCCTTTGTGCAGAACTCAAACTGTTAGACCCAGAGTACTATAATATTGTAGATCAGAAGAATCCCAAACGCGTCATCCACGCCTTGGAGATTTGTTACATGACAGGCAAAACGTACACCTCATTCCGCACGCAAGAGAAAAAAGAACGCCCTTTCCGTATCATTAAGATTGGACTTACCCGCGACCGGGAGGAATTATACACACGTATCAACCAACGGGTAGATATGATGATAGAAGACGGGCTACTGGAAGAGGCTAAAGCTGTATATCCTTTCCGGCATCTTAACTCACTAAATACAGTAGGCTATAAAGAGATGTTCAACTATCTGGATGGCACATGGGAGTTGCCTTTTGCGATCGAAAAGATTAAGCAGAACTCACGTATCTATTCCCGTAAGCAAATGACCTGGTTCAAACGGGATGAAGAGATCCGGTGGTTCCATCCGGAACAAGAAACGGAGATACTTTCGTATCTCCGCAACGCTATAATCTAATTGAGTATTTATTCCGCTTTTAACTTGACTGTTACATTTGGGGCAACCTTAACTGTACTACTTTCCATATCAATATAACTAACAGTCAATGTCGCATTATTTGCTGCCATTATTTGAAATTTACCATCCATATTAGTGACGGTTCCAACTGTTGTTCCTGAAACCTGAACAATAGCACCCACTATTGGTTTACCCGATTCATCGGTTACAAGCCCATCAACTAATATACCCTTAGTTCGCTGAACACCCAATAGTTGAATTCCGGTGTTATCGTCAGGTTTCTTTGATTTGATTAGTATAAATCCATCTTTGGCTTTTTCGCCATACTGCATAAATAGCTTTATCTCCTCTTCATTCGCTCCGGTGATGTCCTTTAAAACATTCACAGACTTAATCATCAATGGGTCTATCGAATCTATCGCATCGACTTCTTTCCCATCAAGCAGAACAATAGGCTTGCCTTCAATATGAGATTTAGTACCTTCAATGAAATTTCCTTTCGACAATGGATCTATAGTTATATTGGGTTTATCCTTTGCGCTCTTCAGTGTTATATTAACAACGCCATTCTTCCCTCTCTCACCATATATACGTGTAGAAGTTTCGTCTTTAAGAACATCTATTGACTCTATAGAATTAGGGTCCAGAGCACTCATTATGGAATAATCCACTTCCTTCCCATTTATAAAGAATAAAGGTTCTTTATTGAAACTGATATTAGGAGAAGGTACTTTGGCAGAATCCTGAGCCGCAGAGAATGAGAAACTCATTGTTTCTGCACTAACCGTCATCTCTCCTTCTTGTTTATCCTTCGGTACTACCATCGCAAGAACTATAGAATTGGTTTCATCTTCATAAGAGAGTGCATTTAATCGTTCTTTCTCTCCTTCTTCCTTTTCGGTATTTACACTCCTGATTTTCACATTCAATGAGGAGTGTATAACGTCAGGTTCCTGGTTTCTTCGTGATTGCTGAACTTCTTCTGCACTTTCAACATACCATTCGGTAGTATCGTTCTTTGGTTGAACAGATTGAGTAATCCTATTTTCTACCTCATTTGCTTCTACAATTGCAGTTAAATCATTAACTTTGACCTTAGAAATCTCGTTCAATTCGTTTGAGATTTCGGGACGGGCAAAGGCAGAAACTGCGATTGCTGCCAGGGGAAGTACATAAAGGTACTTCAATCGTGCCCATGGACTTGACTTTTCTTTTAACATCATAGTGATACGTTTTTTAAGTTTACTGTGATTAAAGCTGTTGGCCATAGAGTAGAGCCTTGTGCCAACGGCTTTTTTAATTAATAATAATTGATATTGTTTAGCATCAATGCCTTCTTTGATTACAGTTTCATCCGCCTCGTATTCGTGAATATTCTGCAACTCCTGTTTCAAGAGCCAGGCAGCCGGATTAAACCATTGAAAGAAAATACAGACATCGGCAATCAGCAAGTCGATTGAATGTCGTTTGCGGATATGCGCCAGTTCATGAATAAGAATCTCCTTCCCGTTTTCTTCCAAATCTTTACGGGAGATAACGACATACCGCATCCAACTGAAAGGCGATAGATCATTTTTATCATGTATAACAAGGATAATTCCGTTTTCTAGTTTCTCCCGCTTACCGGATTTCAGCAAGAATCCCAAACGGATTAAAGAGTAGAGATTCCGGCAGGTAAAGAAAAGTATACCAACCAGATAAATGTATAATATAACGTGTACCCACAGCGTTTTTTCACTCTGTGTTTCCAGTACAGGTACTTCCTCCATCATATCGGCTAATAAGAGCAGTTGCTCTAATGAAAGTACGGTTTGATGCACTTCGTTCTGCTCTGTAACTTTTACTTCACAGAATGGGATAAGTAAGGATATCACTAAGATGCTCAGTACCGCTATACGATTAAACCGATGAAAGGTTTCGCGGCTCAACAGCAAACGATAGAATAAATAAAATATCGCGAGGCAAACTGCTGCTTTGAGGATATAAACAAAGAGAACTCCCATACTCATTCCGATTGATGTGCGTTCTCCACTTCTTCAATCAACTTTTTCAAATCATCTAAAGAGATATCTTCTTCTTTAACGAGAGAAGACACAGCACTCAGGTATGAGTTATTGAAGTATTTGCTGATTACATTTTTCAGTGTTCCTTTACGGAAGTCTTCTTCAGATACTATGGCGCAGTATTGATACGTATTACCATAAGTCTTATGATCCAGGTAACCTTTCTCCTCCAATCCGCGTACAATGGTAGACAACGTATTGAAATGAGGCTTGGGTTCATCATAAAATGCGAGCATTTCTTTTACGAATAGCGGGCCTTTCTCCCAGAAAAACCCCATCAATTCTTCTTCTTTTGTAGTTAGTCCTTTCATTGTTCTTCAACTTAATGAGAACAAAGAACTAAAACTTTTAGTTTAAAAACTAATTTCTTTAGTTAATATAAACTAAAAGCTTTAGTTAGAGTACAGCAAGTTAGTATAAAATCCTATAAATCAATAAAGAAGCAGTATGAATGGCTCATATACTTATTCAAAGATTGACATTACAGGACGACCAATCCACACCTGTGGCTGTTCTACATCCAACAGATAGGCCATTGTACTTGCAACATCATAAATCATTGTGCATTCTGTTATCTGGTGTCCTTTTTTGATACCCTTACCCCAAAAGATTAGCGGACGTTCCATTTCATCCATCGTTTTACCTCCATGATCTTTCTCTATTCCGCCATGATCAGAAGTAACAATAAATACTGTCTCATCTAAAATTCCGGCTTCTTCCACTGCTTTTACAATTTCTTTCAGACTGTTATCCAGATGGGTAATCATGGAATAATACTCCGAGGAAGTCCAACCGTAAGTATGACCTGTACCATCGGGTTTATCATAAATAACAGCTAGCAGATTAGGTTTCTTTTCCTTTATATACTTTATGGCAAATGGAGTGCATCCAGCAGGATTTTCATCTGTAATATGTGGTGCCTGTTCCATGTAATTAAGTGCTAAGGTGTCCATCAGATAATGAATACCTTTCCATTCGTGAATACAGCCAATCTCTGCTTCTGGAAATTTATCTCTGTATAATCCAAAGATATTAGGGAAGCGATTATCACTGTTTACCACACGCGACGGAAGTTCGGGAACGCGCGATCCCCACTCTGTATATCCATGTATTTCCGGTCCTGCACCCATAAACATAGAGGCCCAGTTGACGGCACTTGACGAGGGTAATACCGAGCGGCTATTCAAATCGACAGCACCCTCTGCCATCATTTTGCGAACAGTTGGCATATCTGCTCCATTATTCATGGAATAGGCACTCCATCCATCAAAACCTATCAGGATAACATGTTCTGGAAGATTTTTCTTCTGGCTTGTTGGCTGTTGATTACCTGGAGCACAGGCAAACAAAATACAGGATAGCAGACAGCAGCCTGCAATCCAACTCTTTTTCTTCATGGTACTACGAAGTTTTAGTTTGTGATAATAAAACGTTATAAACTATTTATATAATCGTCCATTTCCTGCCCGGCAGCCTCGAGGCTTTGCAGTAATTTTAGTTGTGCTCTTGTACGAACCAGATTATGATCGGGCGTATGTATTTTATAGTAAGTATCGCCATTGATATAATCCGTCAGGAAACGTACGGTTTGCATATAGGTTAACAGGCGGGCTCCATAAGGAAGCAAGCTGATCTCTAATGGAGTAAGGAAAGAGCGGGCAGTTTCCAGATATCCTTTGGCATAAGCCTTAAATATATCCATATTAACTCCTACACGATCAAGGTCTTCGTCATCTTCTAAACCGGTATTTGCTCCTGTGCGGATGAAATCGCCAAAGTCGGAAAGGACAAAACCGGGCATAACGGTATCGAGGTCGATTACGCAAAGCACCTGACCATCTTCGTCGAAAAGAATGTTATTGACTTTGGTATCGCAGTGGTTAATTCTTTTTTTGAGTTTACCTTCACGGTAGAGTTGTTCCTGAATGCACATGCTTTCGGCGCGCTTTTCTACTTCTCCGACCAGGTTTTGCACTTCGGATAAACGACCGGCGGCATTTGCGGCAACAGCATCCCGGAATTGTTGCAGCCGGAATTCCATATTATGGAAGTTAGGAATCGTTTCTTGTAATACGCCTTCGGGGATATCGGCCAGCATATACTGGAATTCTCCAAAAGCTTTGGCTGCCTGATAGGATAGTTCGGGGGTGATGCGTTCAAAACTTTGGCTACGGGGAATCATCAGGCATACTCTCCAGTAGTTCTCACCATCAAAATAGTAGTTTACCGCATCTTTAGTTGATAGGAATGTGAGCACTTTCCGGTCGATGTCGGTTTCGCCTTTCTCTTCCAGTTTCTTCCGGATATGAGAGGTTACGACATGGATGTTGTTTTGCAAAACGTCTACTTGGGTAAAAATAAGATGGTTGATGCGCTGAAGAATATATCTGGCTTCACCATCGTTGGATACGACTTTCAACGTATCGTTGATATGCCCATTACCAAAGGGGGTTACTTCTTTTACCTGGTCGCCCAGATTAAATTGGTTTAGGATGTGTAAGTAAGTATTTTCCATATACAAAAAATAAATTAGTTAATATATAAAGGTCGATATAGTTTACTATAGGGGGTTTATTACAAATGTAGATGTTTCTTTCATTACTTGTTCAAACTGAATGGATTTAAGATTAATAAGATATGATTTCTGTATGCAAAGATATGATTTAATAAATAATAATGGCTGCTTTTCTAATAAAAAGCAGCCATATATACTTGTGTTAAGTGGTCAATTTGAAGTAAGAAGATGAGTTAATTCTCCCAACCAATGTTTTGGGTCAGATTAGGATTCCTTTCTCTTTCAACCGGTGGAATAGGCCATCTCATCATCCGATCGCCCCAGACAAATTTCTGACCTGTTGCACTTCGTCCCTGGCTTCCTTCAATATTCTTTAACGCTGCACCTGGGAAAAACTTAGCTTCTTTATATGTACCACAACGTATTTCTTCAAAATAACTAATAGCTTCACCACAGAATTCCCAACGGAACTCCTGACGGATACGATTTCTTAAATCGGCTTGGTCACTTACGTTCACAGGTCCACTACCGCCAGACTTTAACGCCAGTTTTCCTGCACGTTCACGTACCTCATTGATGAAAGGAAGTGCCTCACCGGTTTTTCCCTGTTCGTTCAAGGCTTCTGCCAATCCCAGTAATACATCAGCGTAACGGATTAATGGAATATCAATTGGTGAGTTGTCGCGGTTGATATAAGGATCAACGCCTACACCTACGAATTTACGATAGAGATAATAAAAACTTGTTTTGGTGTTGGACTCTATATCAAAATTAGGTGCACCATAACCACGGTATGGCCAACGCATTGTATACGTATTAGGAGTACCAGCCACTCCTCCTTCGAAAGTTGAATACGGAGTAATAACCGAACCGTTCATTCTCTTATCGCGGTTGGTGTATACCCGTAAGATACGTTCTTCGTTACCTGTTGGCAGATATCTACTCATATCTGCGCCTGCCGCCGCAGCTGCAGTTTTTTCAGCCTCTGTCATGTTGTTGCGGAAGAAATATACAACACGTTGTTTGGGAGTCATGCTATTATAGTCCGGCAAAACATCTTCCCAGTCGAAAGGCCGGCCGTCTGCCCATTCATATGAGTTAACGAAGTCGGTGTTAGGCGCACAGTCGGCTATACACCATCCATGAGTGATGTGTGATCCATAGTACCGGCTTACGTTGTTACCTAAACCTATTGTACGGATACATTGGAAAGAGAAAATCATCTCAGGACATCTTTCATTTTCTTCTGTGAAAAGGTCGCCAAATTCTCCCTGGAAAAGACTATACCCTGCTTCTCCTACCTTTCTGAAATCACTTTCAGCTTTCGCCCATTCCTTCAGCCAAAGGTAGACTTTACCACGAAGTGCATAAGCAGCGCCTTTTGTAGTTCTTCCATAGAGCGTATTACTAGCTTCATAACGGGCCGGAAAGTTATTGTCGTTAATACAGTCGGTCAGATCAGCTACTACTGTTTGCCAAACGGACGCCGCAGTTTCACGAGCTTTCGTAAAATCTTCGGCTTTGGTAGGCTCAAGATAAACCGGTACGCCATCGAATACCATATTCAGACGATAGTATGCATAAGCACGAAGGAACTTGCTTTCGCTCATCAAACGATTGTACTTTTCCTCCGATAGCGGAGCTTTATTTAAGTTCGCAATGGCATCATTTGCCCGGCTGATCATTTCATAATGTTGTTTCCAATAATTAGCAAACATTCCTTCGGAAGCTGACACTTGGTTTGTCATCCAGTTAATCCACCCCCAAAGCCACACATTATTACCCGAAACACCAAATGCTTCCAGTTGGTCAATTTTACCAGCAATCATAGGTTGCCTCAAAGTTTCGTATATCCCTACTACCCCTTGATCTGCCAGCGATTCTGTTGTCCACATGTTTTCGCTACCAGCCTTGTCATATGGGTAAGTATCCAATAAATCGCTTTTACAAGAAGTAAACGATAGTATAATACTGAATATGATTAAAATTTTCTTCATATCACGATAATTTAATTAGAATGTAACATTCACACCAAAGGCATGTTGTCTGATAGGTTGATACTTAGGTGTTGCTCCCTGCTCCGGATCTGTGCCTGGGAATGAATCCAGGCTGAATAAATTCTCTCCCGAGTAGTAGAATCTTACTTTTTCAAGACTAATCTTACTCAACCACTGTTTAGGCAATGAGTATCCGATAGTCAGGTTTTTCAGTTTCAGATAATCACCTTTGTATAGATAAAGATCGGACCAAACGTGATTGTTGTTTACTGTCGACTGGGTTATACGACCATATTTAGCATGAATATTAGTACGTGAGTCGTCCGGATTTGCCGGATCATAGAAGTAGTGGTTATCTACTACTTTCTGTGACATACCACGTCCGAATTCGAATAAGGTTGAATTATAACCTTTTTCATACATCAATAGTTTGAAGCCAGCGGCACCGGCAAAGTTCATTGAAACATCAATCCCCTTCCACTCGCCATATAGTTGGAAACCATACGTGTATTTCGGTATGGACGATGATTCGAGGAATTTACGGTCGGCGTCATTACCCAGTACTTTATCATCGTTGTTGTCCGCGTAGATATAGTCACCATAGTACAAGCCATCGCGTTCGCCTATTTTTGTTTGTCCCTGGAAGGTATATCCGGCGGCTACCATTGCTTTCACCCACGCCATATCGGCTTCTGTGCGTATCATACCGTCACGTGGCCCTCCATTAGGATTAACTGTACCGTCTGTATTGGTATAGGTTCCGGTTCCCTTGTATACTGTACGCAGGAAGTATTCATTCATCATTTTACCTTCTACAACACGCTCTCTGTCGCCCTGAGAGACATCGCCGAGATTAGACACCCAATTTCCGTCTACCCATCCTTGTTCTAATGTACCTTTATATTTGCTTACTTCGTTGGTAGCATAGCTCAGGTTAGCAGATACGCCATAGTTGAACTTTCCGACGCGGTCTCTCCAACCAATGGTAAATTCATATCCTTTATTTTCCAATTCGGCCAAGTTCATACGAGGTGCTGTTTTGTCACCTGCTGTCAGAGGAATAGTTATCCTGTACAGAATACCATCGGTTTTTTTCCAGAAAGCATCAAATTCAAATGTCAGGCGGTTATTAAGGAAGGCTGCTTCCAAACCGATATTTGTTGTACTGGTATTTTCCCAGCTTAACAGTTGATTAGCGATATCTTTTTGCACTAACCCTGAATGTTGGGAATCGCCAAAAGGGTACGTTACTGCAGAATATCCACCCTGGTATTCATAATCGCCAACACTTGATCCACCATAGTTACCGTTCTTACCCCAGGATACCCTTAGTTTCAGGTTATCCAACCAGCTACGGGTATTTTCCATAAAACTCTCTTCGGTTACGCGCCAACCTGCCGATACGGAAGGGAATGTTCCCCAGCGCTGGTCTTTGTGGAAGCGTGAGTGTCCGTCATAGCGCATATTAAACTCGAATAGATAGCGCGATTTGAAAGCATAACCCAAACGTCCGAAAATAGCGCGTGACGCACGGTCTTTCACTGTACCTGTGGCAGATAATACCTCGGTACCGGAGGAAAGGTTATGAATTGTTTCATCAATCAATCCTCTACGGCTTGCTCCATTATCCCATTGTTTCCAGTAATACTCCTGGTAACCCAATAAAGCTGTAACATCGTGGTCTTTTGCAAAGGTTTTGGAATAGTTCAACAGATGTTCCAATGTATAGGAGTATATATCGTAACGGTTGTTTGAAGTACTTAGTTGGTCATTTGCCGTTGCCGGGCTTATTTCTTTTCCGCGGCTAAAGCTATATTTCCTTGCGTTATTTGCACTTCCCCACTTATTTGTTTCCTGCCACAAGCGATCGTAGTTAAGGTTTACATCATAGGTTAAACCGTCCATAATTTTAACTTTTGCATAGATAGTAGTGTTCAGACGGGTTCTATCTTTCCGCCCGGTTGCGTAAGCATCCAGACGCTGACGGATATTGATCGGACTCGGATTTTCATTGATACTTTCCGCTCCTCCGTACACACCATCATAATAAGGAGTAACTCCCGGTACGGCTGCCATCAGCCATTTGCTTATGGCGTTATCTCCCGTTCCGTCGAAATCAAGAACACCGAGACGATCCTTGTTTCCGTAGATACGTGTCCCCACAGTCAGCCATTTGGCTACATCCGCTTCTATATTTGCACGCATATTGAAGCGTTCCATACCCGAATAATCTACAAGACCCGGATTGTCGACATACCCTATCGACATAAGGTAGCGTGTATTTTCACTACCGCCCGAAATAGAAAGGTTATGTTCGCTCTTCATGCTGTTCTTGTTATAAGTCTCATCCTGCCAGTTTGTATTCGGATAAGCAATATAATTAGGATAGCCGTATTCATTAATACCATTCGGATCTTTTGCTTTATCGCGCCAGAGTTGAATATCCGTTATAGCGTCGAATGTCTTTCCGTCACCACCACTCTGCCAGTTGGCTTCGTTGGTATATTCCATAAAGTCGGCGTAGTTATTTACTGTTTCAGGTAGATTCACCGCATTCATAATGGATAGGCGACCGGAGTATGTTACGGTTGCTTTTCCTCCTTTGTTCCCTGTTTTCGTGGTAATGAGGATTACTCCTGCGCCTGCGCGTGCTCCGTAAATTGCTGCCGAAGCTCCGTCCTTCAAAATAGAGATGGAGGCAATGTCGTTAGGGTTAACATCGTCGATTGATCCGATCATCCCGTCTATAAGAATTAGCGGGTTGTTATCGTTTAGTGTTCCCACACCACGCACGCGAAGTGTTGCACCATCCGCACCTGGTTGACCAGATCCCTGGGAAACAGACAATCCGGCACTTAGTCCGGCAAGTGAGGAAGATACGCTGGTTACAGGACGCGACAAGGCTTGGTCTTCGAAGTTAATAGAAGATACTGCCCCTGTCACATTTACCTTTTTCTGTGTACCGTACCCTACTACAACTACTTCGTCGAGGGTAGCAATGTCTTCCATAAGGGTTACATTAATGACGGTGCGGTTTCCTACTGTTATCTTCTGCGTTTTATATCCTATAAAAGAGAAGATAAGGGTTGAATTGCTGTTGGGTACGGTAAGATTGTATTTACCATCCAAATCCGTAATGGTTCCTGTTGTGCTATTCTCCACAGCGATGCTGATGCCCGGCAGTGGTTCGTTCATTGCGTCGGTAACTACGCCACTGACGCTTACTTGCGCATTTGCCGTAAGAGAAAGGACGCCGAGGAATAACAATAATAAGTATTGTCTCATAAGCAATAGATTTTTAAAGGTTCTTGTTTTCACCTTATTTTTTGTTAGTAATTAGATGTATGATCGATCACAAATTTGTTCTGCAAACATACGTTCTTACTATTTATAAGGCTTGCCGGTTTGACTATATCTTTTGCGCAAATAACTATGTGCCTCATTTTTTATTTCTACAGAAGATATATAAAAGCAGGCTATCGCGAAGAAGGCATTTGCTCATTTAACTATTGCATTTGCTCAAATAACTATATTTTCAGAAAAAGAAGAAAAACATATTTGAGTGTTTTTCTAATCTGTTATATTTGTATGTAAACTCAGCACCCCTATGATACACAAACAGTTAATTATTTCCGGATGGATAATCATCTTGTTGTCCGCCTTTTCCGTAATACAGGCAAAGGAATCTTATCGTTTCCGTACGTTCTCACCCGAGGGTGGTTTCTACTACAACGGGGTTTCGTCTATAGTACAGGATAAAGATGGGTTAATTTGGTTTATTATTGATAATGACCTGTATCGTTTCAATGGTTATGAGTACAAGAATTACCACACGGCTTTCTCTGCCGAGGTCCATATGGGTTCGGGCAAGACACGCCAGTTCAATGGTATCCAGGCAGATGGTAAGGGGAATGTTTTTGCGGCAACAGCCAATGGATTGTATATATATGACAGGTGGGTCGAAACGTTCCATAAGATAATGAATCAGTCGGTATCGGAGTTATATACAGATTCGTATGATAACCTTTGGATGGCAAAGGAGGGAAAACTGACGATTCGTTTCCCGGATGGTACGTTGCACACGCCGCTCTACGAAGGCAAGAGTCTTCTTCGGAGTACATCATATACAGGCGATGAACGTAGTTTGTTTGTAAGTACAGTTAAGGATATTTACCGCTATAGTTATGAATCGGACGAGTTCTTGCACTTCTATTCATTTGATGAAGGGGCGAATATACAAAGCATTACCCGCGACCGCAATAAGTTGTGGGTACTGATTGCCGACCGGGGATTATTCCGAATTGATATCCCTACAGCAACAATAGAACAGGTTTATGACTTCTTCCACCAGGAGAACGGCGGAAATGTTTTAACGAAGACGATTTGCATGGATAAGAATGGTTCGGTTTGGATTGCAACGCAAAAAGGGTTGTATATCCTTAATCCCGAAACCGGCCTGTATAGTCACTATATACATTCTAAGTTTGATCCGTTTAGTTTGCCCAACAACTCGGTCTGGAGCATTACGAAAGATCGGCAGGAGAATATGTGGATCGGAACATACTCCGGTGGGTTGTGTTATGTGAACCCGGACGAGAGTGTATGGCTGAAGAGTTACACCCCACTGGTTAGTGCATTGAATCATAATCTGATAAGCGGGTTTACAGAAGACGATACGTATTTGTGGATTGCTACCGAAGGTGGAGGTATTAACCGGATGAATAAGCTGACGGGCGAATTCACCTATCTAAGGCAGGGAGACTCGCCGAACAGCCTGGCCTATGACAATACGAAATCGGTTGTTTACGATTCGCAGCAGCGGCTTTGGATTGCCATGTTCCGTGGCGGATTGGATTGTTACGACACACGCAGCAAGCAGTTCAGGCATTTCCGGCACGATCCGGAGAATGAAAATTCATTGCTTACAAACGATTTGCGCAAGATTATCCTTGAGGGCGAAAATGGGCTGTGGATCACGTATCAGCTAAATAAAGTCGTAGTATCGTATTATTCTTTCAGCGAACAGAAGTTTACGCATTATATGCTTTCCGACAGGGAGGAATTCATTTACGACTTTTGCCGGGGGAATAATCAACTGTGGTTGGTTTCGGAGAAGTTATACATGATCCATACGGTGACCAAGGAGGTGGAAAGTTTCTCGCCGGACAATCAATACCTCAACAGTCAGGCCATTTGTACAGACGGTAACGGAGATTTGTGGATCGGTACGATTGGAGGAGGACTGATCAAGTTTAATACCCGTACAAAGGAGTTTACGACTTACGATGATATTCTGCGTTTTAATATCTATTCGATTTTCAGTTTATGCGCGGACGACGAGAATAATCTTTGGTTGGGAACGGATAATGGGTTGCTTCGGTATGAGATTTCTACCGGTCAGTGCCTGCGTTTCGACAAGGAGGATGGTACACAAGGGCAGGTTTTCTATCCGCTATCTACTTTCAAAGCCCGTACGGGAGAGCTTTATTTCGGTGGCACAAATGGTTTCACAGCACTTAATCCTAAGTTATTGAGCCGTAACGAACGCGAGCCGAACCTCATTATGCTGGATTTCCTGATTGACCATGCTCCTGCCACTCCTACTCCCAGTGATGCGAAAAACGACACGACCTGGTTCCCTAAGTGTATTGTATTAAAGCACAACCAGTCTACCTTTGGCTTTACGTTCACATCCGACAATTACCTTAATCCGAGTAAAAACAGCTTCCGTTACCGTTTGCGCGGATATGATGACCGATGGACGGAAACCGGAGCTACGGGTCGTTCGGCATCGTATACCAAGGTTCCATCGGGCGACTACACGTTCGAGGTGATGGTGGCCAATAGCAACGGCATGTGGAACACAAATCCTTATACCGTAGAGATTAAACGCTTGCCGGCTCCGTGGTTGAGTTTGCCGGCTTATATGGTCTATATGCTGATATTGGGCACGATTGTATTCTTTATTCTGCGGCATTATCATATCCGTAAACGGATGAAACTGCAATTATATCTGGATGCGGTAGACAAACAGAAGAAGGAGGAGATTCATCAATCGCAATTACGTTTCTTCACCAACATTTCGCACGACTTCCGCACGCCGTTATTCCTTATTATCGCGGTACTGGAAAAGTTACAGGAATCGGGCTGGAAGGCAGAATATCACCGTATCCTGGATAATAATGCGCAACGTTTGCTCAATCTGGTAAATGACCTGATGGACTTCCGCACGATTGAGAACGGAAAGATGGCTTTACAGGTTGCTCCGCTGGATGCGAATCATCTGGTCGGTGCCATTGCTTATGATTTCCGGAATTATGCGCTTCAAAAGGAAGTAACGTTTGAGGTGAAATGTGATGATCTGCCGGCTTCGGTCTATGCAGATAGGCATGTGTTGGAAAAGATCTTATTGAATCTGCTGAATAATGCGTTCAAATATACAACGAAGGGTGGGCATATTTCTATCGAAACGTATAATGATGCAAAGGGATTCCATTCTTCGCATATTAATCATTTTACCGTGCAGGGAGATACGATTCCGGAAGATGCTTTCCTGATTGTGGTACGCGATACGGGGATTGGAATTTCAAAAGAGTCGATAGCCAGTGTTTTCGAACGGTTCTACAAAGTGAATTCGGATAAGGCAGACTCGCATCTGGGCACGGGTATCGGGTTGGCGCTGGTAAAGAGCCTGGTGCTGCTGCACAAGGGGGTATTAACGATATACAGTGAGCGCGAATCGGGCACGGATATGGTGGTGGCGCTGTCGAAGGCAAGCCATTTTTATACGCAGGAGGATATGGACATGAATAAAGAGGTGGCTGTAGATATGGGCGAGCTGGACGAGTCGAGCGAGAAGCTCTTGTCGGAGAAGAAGCATATCTTGCTGGTGGAGGATAATGATGATTTGCGGGGATTGATTGCGGAATCGCTTTCTGCCGACTTTGAGGTGATTGAAGCGGCCAATGGCGTTATCGCTACGGATGTTCTCCGCAAGTCGCCCGTGGAATTGATCATTAGTGATATTATGATGCCCGAAAAGGACGGTATCACGTTGTGCCGTGAGGTGAAGGGGGATATAAACCTGTCGCACATTCCATTTATCTTGCTCACGGCGAAAACGGGATTGGAGAGTAAGCTGGAGGGGGTAGACTCGGGAGCGGATCTTTATTTCGAGAAACCGGTTGATTCGCGGTTGCTCCGGGCATCGGTGCAGAATATCTTCACTACACGGAAGAAGTTGCAGGAGTATTATGCCAAGAATTATTTTGCTGATACTACTGAACTGGGAGGCAGTCGGCAGGACCGGGAGTTCCTGAAGCGGTTTATTGCGATTGTAGAAAAGAATATTGACCAATCGGAAATGGACGTGAATTATATTGCATCTGAACTATCTATAAGCCGGGCGAAGTTATATAATAAGGTGAAGAGTTTGACAAGTAAATCGACGGTCGAGTTTATTTTGAATTATCGCCTGCGAAAGGCTGCCCGACTGCTGGTAGAGGAGGACTTGTCTATCCGGGAGATTATGGAACGGGTAGGGATAGAGAGCCAGTCGTATTTTACGGCAGCTTTTAAGAAGGAGTTTGATGAAACGCCAACGGCGTTTGCAAAGAAGTATAGGAAGAAGGAGGGGTAAGATTGATTTGTATATCGTTCCTACAGAACTCCCTGCTAAATATGAACTTGACCTAGGGCTGCGGTCGTTTCACTCCCTGGCCCTAGGCTAAATCTAACAGGCTTTCAGCCTTACAGAATGTATTTCTTGTGGTTAAGATTTCATTATTTTATACCTAATATTTCATCCTTATATACTCAATTCCTCAGCCTATTGTTCCTAACATTCCCCCCTTACATCATCAAAATTCAGCCCAAGCACAAAAAAAACGCTTTGATCACAATTCGCCAATTTCACTTTCAAAACTCTCAAATATCAAACAAATTGCTTACTCAAGACTTCATCAAAGCTCCCCTTCCAGCTTCTAAAACCACCTCAAAACTAGGAGAACGATACAAAAACGGGTATGAGAAACCGGCATTTCTCCGATTTGCTTATTGCATTTTCGTCATATGAAGTAACCTTACGCTTCAAATGCTTATTGCATTTCATTAATATGCAATAGGCAAACGAGTGAAATGCTACTATCTCTAAAGAGAAACGCTTGTTTCTTGCCGGAAAAATGAAGAAAAGCTACTCTATTTCTCTTGGTTCTCCTAAATGAATGAACAAGCGAAAATTGACACTTTATTCTTATATGGAAAAACAAACAGCATTATCACACTTAACTCAAACGAAACCGAATCAAAAAGAAATAAAAGCCACAATATACTATCTATTCAGATTTCACAAAACCGTCACCTTTACGTTTTTCCGACGTCTCTTCACCGCCGGCCAGAACAAAGCCATACAGCGTAACTCGATTATCATTTTGTCACCAACTGACATTCTGACAAAAGAAACCCTCAAAAACACCTTTCAACTTATTTACAGCAAAACTTATAGTGAATCCAGTAACACAACATTCCCAATTCTTCCCTATCTTTAACCCCAAACGTTATGTACACATAATAAACCCGGATAAATTGCAAAGAAATGTCCGGAAAAGAAATAAAAACCAACGATTTACACATGAAAAAAGTACTCACCCTATGTTGCCTACTCATCATTATTCCGGAGTTATGGGCACAACTACCGCTCTTCCCCACCCCCGCCAAACAGTCTGTGCAGAAGGGCAACTTTACGATCCACAATCAAACAACCGTTGAAGGCCAGGACGAACACAGCCGGCAACTAGCCGCAACGCTTGATAAAGAGCTTCAGTCCATTCGCCTTGCCCGGAAAGAAAGTAAAAACACCATCAAATTCATATTGAACTCCACCGGCGATCAAGTCAAAGACGGGTATCGACTCCATGTCACCCCCGAAGTCGTGACACTGGAAGCCTCTTCGCCCTCCGGTTTGTTCTATGCCAAGGAATCATTGCTGCAACTGGCTCGTGCGGGCGAAGGCACCCTCCCCACTTGCCGGATTGAAGATGCCCCACGCTACGCCTGGCGCGGTTTCATGCTCGACGAGAGTCGCCACTTCTTCGGCAAAGAAAAGGTAAAGCAATACCTCGACATCATGGCCTCGCTGCGAATGAACATATTCCACTGGCACCTGACCGACGAACAGGGTTGGCGCATCGAGATCAAACAGTATCCAAAACTGACCACCGTCGGAGCCATCGGCAACTGGCACGACCCGCAAGCCCCCGCCACGTTTTATACACAGGAGGATATCAAAGAAATCGTGGCCTATGCCGCCCAACGCCAAATCATGATCATCCCCGAGTTTGATATGCCGGGACATGCCAGCGCGGCCGGACGGGCGTACCCCGAAATCTCCGGTGGCGGCGAAGGACGCTGGCAGCACTTTACCTACCATCCTTGCAAAGAAGAGACTTTTCAGTTTATCAATAATGTATTGGACGAGATCGTCAGCCTCTTCCCCGCTCCCTACATCCATATCGGGGGCGACGAAGTACATTTCGGGAACCAGAGCTGGTTCACCGACCCGCAAATCCAGCAGTTTATTGCAGACCATAACCTGAAAAACGAACTCGGCCTCGAACACTACTTCATCCGCCGGGTGGCCGATATGCTCACCCAAAAAGGCAGAACCATGATCGGGTGGGACGAGATTGTGGATTCGGGCGTATCGCCCACCCAAGCCATAGTGATGTGGTGGCGTCACGACAAACCCTCGCAACTCGTTAAAGCCCTCGAACAAGGTTTCCGTGTCATCATGACCCCACGCCGCCCACTCTACGGCGACTTCGTTCAATACGGCACGCATACCGTGGGGCGCACCTGGAACGGTTACAACTCCATCGAAGACATATACCGATTCCCCGATCCTATCATCCACTTCACCAAAAACTACGAGGACCAGATCATCGGCCTGCAACTGAATATATGGACGGAACGCATCGCCCAACCCAAGCGACTCGACTTTATGGTGTTCCCCCGCCTGGCTGCCGTGGCAGAAGCCGCCTGGACCCCTGCAAGGTCAAAGGAGTGCTCGCTGTTTATGCAGAAACTGCCCGTATTCCTCAACTACCTCGACACGTTGGGCATCTACTACTTCAACCCCTTCCGTCCCGAACAGCACGCCGAACCCGGCGCACCCGAAAAGGAAGATATATTACAGAACGGATAATCGTACAGAAAAGCCCCTGAGCCGGATTTGAGCAAAACAAATAGTGAATCCAGCAACAGCAACAAGTCCCGGCTACCTATTTTTGCAATCAAAGTCAGTTACAGAAACGAACTTTAATTGCAAAAGAAAAGTTAGCCATGAGAAATACATTCGCTACCGGCATCTTGTCGGTTATACTATCAATAGGTTCTCCATATATTTGTGCTGCCCAAGGCAGAGCAGACCTCCCCCCAAAGCCGGAGATATATCACACGCTTCAGGCGGTTGCCCGAAAGCAAATGTCCGACTTTAACTACTCTGCCAAAGGCAACGCATTCCACCTTCACGACTACGGAATTGATGCCTGGACAAACGCCACGTTCTTCCTCGGCCTGGCCGGGTGGAGCCTGGTGGCCCAGGACCCCGCCCCATACCGCGAGTGGTTGCTGAAAACAGGTAATGACGCAAATTGGAAACTCCCCCGCAACTTCATCCACCATCCCCAATTTGGTATATACCATGCCGACGAGCTTTGCATCAGTCAGTTCTACCTTGCCATGTATGCACTTTATAAGGAAGATGCCATGATTGCCGATACCCGCGAACGGTTAGATGCCATTGTCAACCATCCACCCCATCCGGCCATGGATTACGAGAGCAAACAGGCATGGACCTGGTGCGATGCCCTGTTCATGGCACCGTCCGTATATACCCAAATGTCGGTCATTACGCAAGACAACAAGTATATCGACTTCATGAACGAACAATATCATCGAACATACAACCACCTGTACAGTCCGGCAGACAGCCTGTTTTTCCGTGACGATAGTTATTTTAACCAGACAGAGCGTAACGGAAAGAAAGTATTTTGGGGCAGAGGAAACGGATGGGTTGCCGCCGGACTGGTCAATATCCTTAAGCACATGCCCCGCACATCGGCATACCGTTCGTTTTACGAAGCATTGTTCGTCCGGCTGTGCACCCGGCTGGCCGATTTACAAGACGTGAAAGGTTTCTGGCACGCCAGTCTGCTCGACCCGGATGCCTATCCCACCCCCGAAACAAGCGCCACCTCGCTCATCACCTATGCACTGGCATATGGTGTAAACAACAGTTTGCTGGACAAAAAGACATTCCTTCCCAAAATCGCTATGGCATGGAAAGCCCTGGCCACAGCCATCGACGAGGAAGGCCGCCTAGGCTGGGTGCAACCCATCGGTGCAGACCCGAAAGCCGTTACACGCAACATGACCGCCGTTTATGGCCCCGGTGCCTTACTGCTGGCAGGTACGGAACTCCTCCAACTCACCACCGGCGAGGTGCCCGATGAGGCACCGGAGCCAGCTTCCGGACGCATCACCATCCCCTTTAACGACAACTGGCTATTCAAAAAAGGCCCATTCGAACACGACCCTGTCCTTGCTGCCGCCACTCCCTTTCTCTCCGATCAATCCATCCTGGGCGGATTTGGCGATCCCGCCTGGGAAACCGTCACCATTCCTCACACCTGGAATGCCACCGACATGCAAACAGAGAAAAACAGCTTCTACGCCGGAGAAGCCTACTACCGCAAAAGCTACACTCCCGCCCTCACGCATAAGGATAAACGCATCTTTCTGCGTTTCGAAGGCGTGGCAAGTACCGCCCATGTCTACATTAACGGTCAGTTTGCCGGGAAACACGAAGGGGGGTATCCGGCATTTGCCGTAGAGATTTCTTCCCTGCTGAATGTTGGCAAACCCAACGAAATACTCGTCAAGGTCAACAACGCCTCACGCCCCGATGTCATTCCCGTCAACCACAACCTGTTTGGTGTATATGGAGGGATGTACCGGCCTGTATCCCTCATCATCACCGAAAAAGTTCATATTGCCGTCACCGATCATGCCTCACCCGGACTATACATCAGCCAGAAAGAGGTAAGCAGGAAATCGGCAACGATCAACATACGTACCAAGCTCGAAAATAAGTACAATCACCCGCTACCCATGCGGTTGGTTACCACCATTTATGAATCCGACGGACGTATTAAAGATAAACAGCAAACCAACATCATCCTTTCGCCGCAAGGACGGCAAACTGCCGAACAGCAGTTCACCCTGCGCCATCCCCACCTGTGGCAAGGACTGGAAGACCCATATCTATACAGAGTCGTCACCCAACTGGTCGATCATCAAGACAGGATAACAGATGAAGTAACCCAACCATTAGGTGTACGCCACATCCGGTTCAAGAAGGGTGACGGCCTGTATTTGAACGAGCAGAAAGTGCCCATGTACGGCGTATGCCGCCATCAGGATCGCTGGCAGGTAGGCAGCGCGCTCACCCATGCGCACCACGACGAAGACCTCGCGCTTATCCGCGAAATGGGGGCTACCACCATTCGCCTGGCACATTACCAACAGGCAGAGTACGTCTACGCCAAGTGCGACAGCATCGGTTTCCTGGTATGGGCAGAGATTCCGTTCGTCAACCGGGTCACTACACACGAGGCGGATAATGCCCGCCGGCAACTGACGGAACTTATCCGCCAAAATTACAACCACCCCTCCATCTATGTATGGGGCCTGCACAACGAAGTGTACATACCGCATAACTATACCGCCGAAATCACCGCGGAACTCCACGACCTGGCCAAGTCGGAAGATCCCGGACGCTACACCGTAGCCGTCAATGGTTATGGAGATGCCGGACACCCGGTGAATATGCAAGCCGACATACAAGGTATCAACCGCTATTTCGGATGGTACGAAAGAAAAACACAAGATCTCAAACCCTGGCTCGAAAGCCTTGAAAGAGACTATCCTCACCACCTTATTATACTGGCCGAATATGGCGCCGAAGCCAACATCGACCAGCAAGACGAACAGACAGGTGAGGTAGGCGACTGTTGCGGATTCACCAACTCCTACAACGAAACCTTCGCCACCCGCCTGCACGAGAAGCACTGGGGATATATAGCACATTCGCCCCACCTGGCAGCTTCCTACATCTGGAACATGTTCGACTTTTGTACTCCCATGGCGGCACAAGGAGGTGTCGAAGCCCGGAACATGAAAGGACTGGTTACCTTCGACCGGAAAACAAAAAAAGACCCGTTCTACTGGTACAAAGCCAATTGGAGTAAAGAGCCCGTACTCTATATTACCGGACGCAGAAACACGGAACGCTATCAGGCCGTGACCACTGTTAATGTTTATTCAAATCTGGGGCAACCCGTCCTCTTTGTTAATGGGCAGGAAATTAAGTCCGCACAAAAAGGCACGACCCCGGTTCATTATATCTTTGAAAATGTTAACTTAGCAGTTGGGAAAAATACGTTAGAAGTAAAGGCTAAGTACAACGGGATCACATACCAGGATCAGATCATCTGGTTTTACCATCCCGAGAACAAAGCCGGAAACCAGACCCTGACAGAAAGAGAAAAAGAACATTCCGGATTATAGTACGATCTGAAGTGTATAAAAAGCAATATAGCGGCAAATCAATCTATTAAATTCAATATAAATGATCATGAGAAATCACTTTTTGACCTTAATCATCGTAGCCATTTGCCTATGCGGTTGCCAAACCCGCGAATGTGCACGTGTTATTCCAACCCCCACCCCCGAACGTCCGGCAGGACAAACTGATGTGTTGGCACTTACCTGCGACCCTATACCCACTGTACGCGTTGCCTTTATCGGACTAGGCATGCGGGGACCCGGAGCGGTAAACCGCATGACGCACATCCCCGGAGTAGAAATCGTTGCCCTGTGCGATGTGGAACAAGAGAACACAAAACGAGTGAACGAAACACTGGTTAAACGCGGACTCCCCCAAACAGAAGAATTCTACGGAGACACCGCCGCATGGCGAAAAGTAACCGCCCTGCCCAACGTAGACCTGATTTACATAGCCACCGACTGGAAAAGCCATGCCACCATAGGCATACAGGCCATGAAAGACGGCAAACACGTAGCCATCGAAGTACCCGCCGCCATGACCATGGACGAAATATGGGGCCTCATCAATACATCGGAACAAACCCGCAAACATTGCATCCAGTTGGAGAACTGCGTATACGACTTCTTCGAACTCACCACACTGAACATGGTGCAACAAGGCTTACTTGGCGAGGTGTTGCACGGTGAGGGTGCTTACATTCACGGACTGCAACCGTATTGGGATCAATACTGGAACAACTGGCGCATGGACTTCAACCGCACCCATCGCGGAGATGTATATCCTACACACGGTTTAGGCCCTGTATGCCAGGCCATGAACATTCACCGGGGCGACAAGCTGAACTATCTCGTATCGGTAGATACCAAAGCAGTGGGCAACCCGGCTTACATCAAAGAGAAAACAGGCGAAACCGTGACCGACTTCCGTAACGGCGACCACACCACCACGATGATCCGCACCGAAAAAGGCAAAAGCATCCTGATTGAGCACAACGTGACTTCGCCACGCCCGTATAACCGCATGTACCAGCTTACCGGTACCAAAGGTTTTGCCAACAAATATCCGGTAGAAGGCTATGCACTGGACGGAGGCGATATTGACCCCGAAGTTGCTGCCAATCATGAGAACCTCAACGCCCACGACTTTCTACCTAAAGAAGTGATGGAAGCCCTGATGCAGAAATACAAACACCCCATCGTGAAGGATATTGAAGAGAAAGCCAAACAAGTAGGCGGTCACGGTGGCATGGATTTCATTATGGATTATCGTATGATTTACTGTTTGCAAAACGGTTTACCCCTCGATATGGATGTGTACGACCTGGCCGAATGGTGCTGCCTTATCCCTCTCACCGAGATTTCACTAGACAACAACAGCGCACCCGTAGAAATCCCCGATTTCACCCGTGGCGCCTGGAATAAACTTAACGGACTACAATTTGCTCAATAAACCATGCTGAAAAAAATATATTTTTGCTGTATGCTTCTGCTGATAACACTGTCGGCAAGAGCCTATCAGGAACGTAACCTGTTGCAAAAACAAGCAGATATACAAACACTGACCAACTGGCTCGTCATGGACCAGAAGTGGGTGTCCTATCCTGATTATACCGACCGGAAAGGGTGGAACGATTTCCTGGGAGATAACACCGCCTATTGCATTGAACAAGGTGAAAAATACCTCAACTATCAATGGCAAGTGATAAAAGCCACCGATTACATGGCATACTCCCGCACGGGAGACCGCAGTCCGATGTCAGACCCGTATAATGCCAATATCCATGCCATCACCCGCCTGTTCATCGCCGAGCTTGCCGAAGGGAAAGGACGGTTTCTGGACGCCTTGCTCGACGGCGTGTTCCATGTTTGCGAAATGACCTCCTGGTCCATCTCGGCACATATCGTAGTTCAACGGGCAGGAGGCACTTTCCCTGTTAAAAACGACCATGTACTGGAACTCGTATCGACCGATGTAGCCGCTACCTTCTCCTGGATATACTATTTCCTGCACGAAGAATTCGACAAGATAACTCCTCAGTTCTCCAAAAGGCTTTATGAAGAAATCAACGAGCGTATCCTCATTCCTTATATGACGGAGGATCGCTTCTGGTGGATGGCCTTCAGAGCCAAAGACGGAAACTCCCTAGTCAACAACTGGAATACGTGGTGCAACTCCAATGTCTTGCAATGTTTCCTGTTATTAGAGAACGATCCGGAGAAACTGGCGAAAGCTGTACACCGCAGCATGGTATCGGTAGATAAGTACATCAACTATAACAAAAGCGATGGTGCGTGCGAGGAAGGTCCGTCCTACTGGGGGCATTCCGCCGGGAAGCTGTTCGACTATCTGGATTTAATATATCAGGCGACCGATGGAAAACTCTCCCTTTTTGCCGAACCCACCATTAAAAACATGGGCGAATATATTTCACGCTCTTATGTAGGTAACGGATGGGTGGTGAACTTCGCCGATGCATCGGCCCGGGAACGACTGGACTATCATCTGATTGCCCGTTACGGCGACAAAGTGGAAAGTAAAGAGATGGAAGAGTTTGCTGCTTACCTCAAGAAACAACATTACCAGCCTATATCCGTAGAACGGGATATGCTACGCGCATTAGAAGCCTTCCGGTATGATAAACAAATAGACAGTTTCGCCTCTGTGCACCCGCATAAGCCGTACACCTGGTATCCGGAAACCGAGTTTTGTTATCAGGCCAATCCAAACCTGTTTCTGGCAACCAAAGGAGGACACAACGATGAAAGCCATAACCACAACGATGTTGGAACGTTCAATCTATATATCAACAATACTCCCCTCTTTATAGATATCGGCGTAGAAACTTACACCGGAAAAACGTTCAGCAAGGACCGTTACAGTATATGGACCATGCAAAGCGACTATCACAACTTACCTCAAATCAACGGTCAGCAACAGAAATATGGACGTTCGTACAAAGCCTCCCAGGTAAAAGCAAATCCGGGTAAGAAAACCTTCTCACTGGACATAGCAGGTGCATACCCCGCAGAAGCCGGAGTAAAGAAGTGGCAGCGCACGTATCGCCTGGCATCTCATGCGTTATATATCGAAGACGATTTTCTGTTGGATAACCCTACTACGCCTAATCAGCAACACTTTATCGTATGGGGAAAAGCAGAGATTACCCAGCCAGGAACCATCCGGATCGATGGCAACGGCGAAGCAGCAGAGTTATCTTATAACCCATCGCAGCTAAATGCCCAAACCGAAATTCTGGAAGTAAAAGACCCCCGACTGACGCATGTATGGGGAAATGAGTTAACCCGAATCACATTAAAAGCCTCAACCACAGAGGCACGGGGTACTTACAGAACTACCATTAAACCGATTAAGAAATGAAAACAAGTAAGAAAGAAACACAGATATTCTTTTCGCTAATAGTTATCGCACTATTCGCAATACCGCTACAGGCAAAAGAAACCCTGCCTTACTGGCGCGATATGAACGTGTTGCAGGTCAATAAAGAAAAGCCGCGCACCACATTCATGACCTACGACAGCCGCGCCGCCGCACTCACCGGAGAGTACGAACAAAGCAAATACTATCAACTGCTCAATGGCACATGGAAGTTCTTCTATACCGAAAACGACGGCATGGCACCGGCAAACATTACAGATGCCGATGTAGATGCATCCACATGGGCCGACATTAAAGTCCCCGGCAACTGGGAAGTACAGGGATTCGGTTCTCCCATCTACATCAACCACGGGTATGAGTTCCAGCCCCGGAACCCCAACCCGCCACACCTGCCGCACTACAGTCCGATGGGCGTATACCGCCGCGATATTGAAATCCCGGCCGACTGGAAAGACCGAGACATTTACCTGCACATCGGGGGAGCACGTTCGGCAACCTATGTGTACATTAACGGCAAAGAGATAGGCTATAGTGAAGACTCTAAAAACCCCGCCGAGTTTCTGATCAATCCGTACCTTCGCGAAGGTAAGAACATACTCACCCTTAAAATCTACCGGTGGAGCACCGCCTCCTTCCTGGAATGCCAGGACTTCTGGCGGATCAGTGGCATTGAACGCGATGTATTCCTTTGGTCGCAACCCCGCGTAGCGGTAAACGACTTCCGGGTAATTTCTACGCTCGATGACATGTACCTCAACGGTATCTTCAAACTTGAAGTAGATATAAAGAATACCCTTTCGCAAGGTTCCTCCCCGGCAACTGTTCGCTACGAGCTGCTGGATGCGAAAGGAAAAACAATCGCTACGTCTACCGAAACCCTGAACGTACCTGCCGAAGGGCAAACCGTAAACTTCGACGCCACTATTAATAAAGTATCGACATGGACATCGGAGCACCCTAATCTGTATAAACTATTAATCACGGTTACCAATGACGGAAAAGAAGAAATCATCCCTTTCAACGTCGGTTTCCGCCGTATCGAGATCAAAGAGAGCGATATCGAAATCAATGGCAAAAAGCAGAATCTTTTCTATGTGAACGGGCAGCCTATCAAACTCAAAGGCGTTAATATACACGAAGTGAGCCAATATAGCGGGCATTACGTTACACCGGAGGAAATGAAACGCAACTTCGAACTGATGAAACTAAACAACATCAATTCCGTGCGCCTGAGCCACTATCCGCAAGACCGTAAGTTCTACGAAATGTGCGATATATACGGTCTGTACGTATATGATGAAGCCAATATTGAGTCGCACGGCATGTACTACAACCTCAGGAAAGGGGGTACACTCGGCAATAACCCTGCATGGCTCGCCAATCACCTGTACCGTGTAGAGAATATGTTCGAGCGAAATAAGAATTATCCTTCTGTGACCATTTGGTCGTTGGGCAATGAAGCCGGCAATGGATATAACTTCTATCAGGCTTACCTCTGGCTCAAAGAAAAGGACAAGAGCCTGATGAACCGTCCTGTATGTTACGAGCGTGCCCTTTGGGAGTGGAACACCGACATGTATGTACCCCAATATCCATCGGCTGCCTGGCTTGAGGAAATCGGCAGATCAGGAGCCGACCGTCCCATTGTACCATCAGAATATGCGCACGCTATGGGTAACTCCACCGGCGACCTCTACGGCCAATGGCAAGCTATCAATGCATATCCGCACCTGCAAGGCGGCTACCTCTGGGAATGGATAGATCACTCCCTACTCGCCTATGACGATAAAGGAAAACCTTACTGGACGTATGGTGGAGACTACGGCAAGGATCTTCCATCCGATGGAAACTTCGTTGCCGATGGCATTATCGGGCCGGATCAGAACCCGCATCCGGGCATAGCAGAAGTGAAGTACACCCACCAAAACATTGGATTTGAAGCGACAGACCTGGCCAAAGGCGAAATCAAAATCACCAACCGGTTCTATTTCACCGATCTGTCCAAATACCGGGTTGAATACCAGATCAAGGCTAATCACAGTGTTATCGGGAGGGCTGTGCTTCCGTTATCGCTGGCTCCACAGGAGAGTCAAACGGTTATTCTGCCCGTAAGCAAGTTGAAGGCAGAGCCGGGAGTGGAGTATTTCATTAATTTCAAAGTCACCACCAAAGAGGCTGAGCCATTGGTTCCGGCAGGACATATCATCGCTTACGATCAATTCGAGTTGCCTGTTTATGCCGGTAAGAAAGCATATCAAACAGGAAAAGGGTCGGATATTCAGGTGGATGACCAACCGCAGACCATCCGTTTATCCTCTTCTAAACTTGCATTTGTATTTGATAAAGTAAAAGGTATTCCTACTTCATATCAGGTGGACGGAACTGAATATTTCAGCGAAGACTTTGGTGTTCAACCCAACTTCTGGCGTGCTCCCAACGATAACGATTATGGAAACGGAGCACCCAAGCGTCTGCAAATATGGAAAGAAGCGAGCAAGAATTTCACCGTAGATGCCTATGAGATCAAGGAAGAGAAACAGGCGGTAAGCCTGATCTTAACCTATGTTCTGCCAACCGGGAATCACTATATCATAACTTATCGTGTATACCCCACCGGCATTATGAATATTTCGGCCAGGTTCATCCCGATACAACAGGAAGAAATCGTTATCAGCAAATCCGAAGCCGAACTCATGGCCACCCACAGTCCGCAAGCCCAGGCAGATATAAAGAGAAAGAATACGCTGGAAGTTCCCCGTATCGGTGTACGCTTCCGCATCCCTCTTTCGCTGCAAAACATCCAATACTTTGGTCGTGGTCCCGAAGAGAATTATTGCGACCGATACAAAGGTACCATAGTCGATCTGTATCGTGCCAATGTAGATGAGATGTATCACCCCTATGTTCGTCCGCAGGAAAACGGACACCACACCGATACCCGCTGGCTGGCAGCACTGGACAAAAATCAAAAGGGCCTACTGATACAGGCCGATAGCCTGATCGGTTTCAATACGCTCCGCTATACGGTGGAAGATCTGGATGCGCAGGAGTCTGATGCACCCTACCAATGGACCAACTTCTCACCGGAAGAAATTGCGAATAAAGATGAAGCCCAAGCAAAAGATGTTATGCGCAAGCAAACTCATATTAACGACCTGAATCCACGCAATTTTATCGAAGTATGCCTCGACTGGAAACAACAGGGAGTGGCCGGTTATAACAGTTGGGGAGCAAGGGCAACGGAGTATGCAACCATTTATTCTGATAAGGAGTACAACTGGGGATTCACGCTTATTCCTGTGTCGGGAACAAAGGATATGGAGCAGAAGAATAAGTTGAGTTACTAACTTTTTCTCTTTATCTTTGCTTTACCAATACCTAATTAAAAAACAGTATGAAAACAAAAAGACTTTGGTCAATTGTCCTGCTAACAGCCATGACGTTGCCTATCTACGCCCAGCAACCGGATGGAGGAATCACCCCCGAAATGCTGCAACAAATCAAGCAATCCTATAAAGGAACCACAGCCGATAAGGCCATCCAAAATGCTATTACCAACACCAACATCAATCAACTTGCCATCAACACGGAGAGCAAGAATAACTTCGATACGTACTTTTCGCATAAGGTAAACAGCAAAGGCATCACCAACCAGAAATCATCCGGCCGTTGCTGGCTTTTCACTGGGCTGAACGTGTTCCGCGCCAAAGCCATTGCTAAATATGGTATGGGAGATTTCAAATTCTCCACCAACTATTCTTTCTTCTGGGATCAGCTCGAAAAGTCCAACCTGTTCCTGCAAGGCATCATCGACACCCGAACGCAACCGATGGACGACCGCCATGTGGAATGGCTCTTTAAGAATGTATTGAGCGACGGCGGGCAATTCACTGGCGTATTCGACATCCTGACCAAATACGGTGTTGTACCTGCCGAAGCCATGGTAGAGACAAACAGCAGCGATAATACCGGCAGAATGTCCAACCTCATTGGCCTTAAACTTAAAGAATACGGTTTGCAACTACGCGAGCAATCGGCTAAAGGAGCCAAACTCCCTGCACTGGAAAAGAGCAAAACCGAAATGCTGGGAACGATCTACCGCATGCTGGTTCTAAACCTGGGAGAACCACCCGCAACCTTTACCTGGGCGCGTACTAACGCTAAAGGCGAACCCGTGGAAACGAAAGAATACACTCCCCTGTCCTTCTATAACGAATTCATCGGTGGCGACATTGAGAACGACTACGTAATGCTGATGAACGACCCCACGCGCGAATTCTACAAGCTATACGAGATCGACTACGACCGCCACCGCTATGATGGTAAAAACTGGACGTACGTCAACCTACCGATTGAAGAAATCAAGGAAATGGCTATCGCATCTATTAAGGACAGTACTATGATGTACTTTTCCTGCGACGTGGGCAAGTTCTTCGACCGCGACAGAGGTGTGCTTGATGTAAACTACTACGACTACGGTTCTCTGTTTGATACGACTTTCGGCATGGATAAGAAACAGCGCATCCAGACCTTTGCCAGTGGTTCTTCGCACGCCATGACGCTAATGGCGGTAGACCTCGATGCTAATGGTACGCCTAAAAAATGGATGGTAGAAAACAGTTGGGGTCCGGGAGCGAATAACGGGCATCTCATTATGACGGATGAATGGTTCAATGAATATATGTTCCGTCTGGTGTTGGAAAAGAAATATATTACCGGCAAAGTTAAAGAGGTAATGAAACAAAAGCCAATCCGTTTACCGGCATGGGACCCTATGTTTGCTGATGAAGAGTAATCATCTAAAACGAAATACTGTAGAGGGTGTGTCATAACGTCATTGCGAGGGTTTACCCGAAGCAATCCAGCCTACAAAGCGTAAAAGCTGGATTGCTTCACTTCGTTCGCAATGACGAAGTGTCTTTACCGACTTATGACACACCCTCTACGGCAATCTGTTAAAAACGAATTACCTTGTCAACCATTTCTTTAGCAAGCTTCTCCATAATCTGATACCCTTCTTTGGTTGGATGTATGCCATCTGTAGATAATCCGGCTTTCATCGCTCCCTTTTCATCTCTCATGGGTGTATTGTAGTCAATATAAGGATATCCTTTAGGTTCCGCATATGCTTTAATCATTGCATTCAGCGCATCCACCTTTTGGGATACATCCTTTATTTCCTTGCGCCAGGGAAACTCTCCCCCGGGAAGCACAGTAGATAGAATAACCTTTATTCCATTATACTCGGCCAACTCCGCCATGGATTGTATGCAACTCATTGTAAACTCCGGTACGTACTCTCCTGTGTTCTGTGCAATATCATTTATGCCTATATTGATCACCACAGCTACCGGACTCAGGTTTATCACATCCTGACGGAAACGCAACAAAAGCTGAGGACTGGTTTGCCCGCTTATCCCTCTGCCTATAAAGTTATTACTGGTAAAGAAGTCCGGACTGGCCTTCAGCCATCCATCGGTAATTGAGTTGCCTATAAACACCACTTGCTTGGGGTAAGCAGCATTGGCTTGAGCGTATCTACCCAGGTTTACAGCTTTCGTAATATCCTGCGCATGCACACCAAATGCCATAAAGGCAAAAAGGAGAATCAGTGTCTTTTTCATTTTATTCTATTTTTTATATAGTGTTAATCAACAGTCATTCAGCGATTACGGAAGGCAAAGATATAGTAAAAAACAAAAGAAAGAAGTAAAACACCCAATACGATATGCATCATTAGCTGAAAGAAGCCCTGTGTCATTCCAAACACCCATTCCAACTCCATAAACAATCCGCAAAAACTCATCAGGCAGATAATTAAACTTACTACACGAGTAAAACGGGTGGCTATGAAATATTGCATCACATAGTTTCGCTCATTTAGTTTCACGGGGAAGTTATAAAAACGAATCGGCGCACGGCTCGCCCAAAGAAAAACAATCATCGCCACCGTCATAGCTATGGGCGAAACAAACAATTTGCTTGGCGGAGAAACCACACCAAAATAAACAACAGTAGCCAGAATCCAGGCTGCTACGGTAAAAAGTATGGCCAATCCCTCCAGAATACGATCTATGAGAGTCAGTTCCAAATAAACATTCGGCATATTTCTGCCCGATCTAAATCCAAGATTAATCATGTGCGTCCTCGTTACTATTTGTGATCTCTTTATTTACAGTTTTCTTAGGTTTCTTCACCCGCCCGCTCTTTTTCAGTGCTTCAGCGATTATCCACTGAAGCTGACCGTTTGTGCTACGGAACTCATCAGCCGCCCATTTTTCAATGGCTTCCATGGTTTCCGCATCTACCCGCAGCACAAAACTTTTGGTTGAAGATTCTTTTTTACTCATTATTGATTGATACTTTTTTTATCTTTTATCCATCCGGCTATATCGTCCAGCACATACTTAGGCATATAAGCCTCTTTATTATATTCAAACGGAGTAGCCTTTCCACTTCCTTCATGGAAAAGGTGATTCAACTGCGGATACGATTTGAAGGCCACATTCGGATTACGGAATAACCCGAAACGCCACAGTCCGAAGTCCTCCATAGTCACCTGATAGTCGCGCTCTCCCTGAAGAATCAATATGGGCAAAGATAGCTTTTTTGCCACTTCCACCTGCTTATAAGAGTTGGAAAACTCCCAATATGACCGGGGAATATTCATGGGGAGAGGAGTGTTTTCGTCAAAACCATCCGTACCCAACTTCTTCACATTGGCTACTTGTACCTTTAACTCTTCGATTTGTTTCTTTGTTTCGGGCGAAGAATCCTGAAGGGAAGCGATATACGCAATCTGCTCCGGCAACAACTCTTCGAATGGGCGTGCATTCCCGGCCATCATAATAATGCCTGCCAGATCCTTTGATTGTTCGGCCATTCGGGGTGCCAGCATAGCGCCCAGGCTATGGCCGATAATATATATCTGCTTAGCATCGAGTGTCTTAATGGTTTTGGCCAGTTCAACGGCTGCCAGGGCATCGTCTACGGTTTCTTCATCGTAGGTTCCACCACCTTCTGCATATCCGGCGCCATACACTTTGGTTCGTTTATCATAACGAATAGAAGCAATTCCCCGCCCAGCCAATCCCCAGGCTAAATCACGAAAAGGTTTATTGGGTCCAATGGTTTCATCTCTATCCTGCGGTCCTGAGCCATGTACCAGAATGGTTACAGGAACATTGTTCATTCCTTTGGGCAATGTCAGTGTACCTGGTAATCTGAACTTTCCACACACCACTTCAATAGGCTTTTCTTCCATCTTCGCCTCGTTCATCTTTATGGCCGAAGCAGTTGAAGGAGCGGGCACAGGGGCAAAACGAATGGTATTTGCTTTGCCATCCGCATCGAAAGCGGTGATAAAGCGTAAAGCATATTTCTCAAACTGAACGTCGGTATAATATAAGGTTATATTGCCGGCGGTATCTGTTTGCCAATCGCCGTGCGACTGATATTTACCAAACTGACTCTCCAGTTGTTGCAAGGTCTGGGAAAAGACTGCGGGAACGACTGCCTTTTGAACTTCTTCATTCAATCGCACGTGCACACTATCTCCCTGTCCGGCCAAAGTAAACTCAAGCAATTCTTTGGCGCACTGCATATGCTGTTGTTGTGCAAAAAGCGCAGACAGGGGCAGGCAAAGCAGAATGATTATACTATATTTCTTTAACATCGGTTGCGGCTTAATGATGTAGAGTACCTGTGTTAATTACCGGCTGCGCAGATTCATCGGCACACAATACAACCAGCAGATTGCTAACCATAGCTGCCTTCTTTTCTTCGTCCAATTCTACGATTTCTTCTTCCGACAGTTTGTGAAGCGCCATCTTCACCATGGATACAGCACCTTCAACGATCTTTTCACGGGCAGTAATAATGGCCGATGCTTGCTGACGACGAAGCATTACCGCAGCAATTTCGGGTGCATAAGCCAGATAATTAATACGGGCCTCAACCACTTCCATCCCTGCCATAGCCAGACGTTCGTTCAGTTTGCGTTCCAGTTCGTCATTGATTTCCTCACCGCCGGAGCGTAGGGTCAATTCATTTACGCAACCTTCGTTGTCATCATAAGCATACTGACCGGCCACCTGACGAAGCGCAGCATCGCTCTGAATCTTCACGAAGTTCTCGAAAGCCGTCATACGTCCGGCTACAGATTGTCCGCCGGTAGCAGGGTTGGTACTTGCCGCCATAGTCTGAGCATCAATTTCAAACATGGCTTTATAGGTATCTTTGAGTTTCCACACCAATACCAAACCAATCAGGATCGGATTACCGATTTTATCATTCACCTTGATCGGTTCTACATCGAGATTACGCGCACGAAGCGAAAGTTTCTTTTTATTCAGGAAAGGATTTACAAAGAAGAATCCGGTATCCTTGAATGTTCCTTTGTATTTCCCGAAGAATACCATAGCACGGGCTTCATTGGGTTCTACGGTCATAAAACCGGGAGTCAGGCAGCAGAAGAGCAGAACAAGGGTCATTCCAAGTGCGATGCCCCATCCTCCAATAAACTTTATTGCCCAGAAACAGACAACGCTAGCAGCTAACAATAAGATAAGAATGAAAAGCATTGCAAATCCATTCATCTTAAATCCATTAAAAGTTAATTCTTTTGTTTCCATAAAGCGAGTATTTAAGTGATATCATTTTGATATCACAAATATATCATAGTTCTTTTAGAAAAGCAAGCAAACGGATAGATTATTTTTTCCAGAGGGGTGTATTATTGTAGAAGAAGCAACACTGATATTACCTACACTGCACAGTCCGGTTCTTCTCAAGCCGATGAGAATTTATTCTCAAGCGCTTGAGTGTTTGTTCTCAAAGGCTTGATAAAAAATTCTCAAGCGCTTGAGAGTAAACACGCAAAGAAGGAAACGTCTTATAACAAGTTATATGCAGTATGCAATTGCAGAAATGCCTGTCTCAACACAGCGCGTGGGGTACCGACATTGAGACGCATAAATCCGGCGCCTTCTTTTCCGAACATGGCACCATCGTTCAGAGCCAGATGCGCACCATCAACAAATAAACGCACGAGTTCATCCTGCGGCAGTCCCAACTCACGGCAATCCAAAAACACCAGATAGGACGCCTGGGGACGAATAACTTTAATCAACGGCATATGTCGCTTAAAGAAATCATCTGTATAATCAATATTGCCTTGCACGTAGGCAAGCATCTGATCCAGCCACTCTGTACCGTTACTATACGCTGCCGCCACGCCGATATAAGCAAACACATGTCCCTGATCCGACTCGTTAGCCCTTACATGCTCCTGAAGCTTTGCATGCAGATTCTTATTTTTGATAATACAATAGGCACTAAACAGCCCCGGCATATTAAATGCCTTACTGGGCGACATCAGGATGATAGAGTTATTCTCCGCCTCCTCGCTCACCGTAGCAAACGAATGGTGCTGAAAAGGAGGCAAGGTCAGATCCGCATGAATCTCATCGGATACGACAATCGTTCCGTTTTCATGGCAAATGCGGGCTACTTCAACGAGCTCATCCTTATCCCACACGCGGCCACCCGGATTATGGGGATTGCATAAGATAAAGAGTTTGCACCCTTTAATATCCTCTTTGAAGCGCTCCATATCCATACGATATTGTCCATCTTCCAAAATCAACGGATTGTAAACCACTTTCCGGTGATTATGTTCCGTCAGCAGAAAGAACGGATGATAAACCGGAGGCTGAACCATCACTTTATCGCCTTTCTTGGTAAAGCTATGGAGTATCGTAGCCAGTCCGGCTACAACACCAGGTGTAAAAGTCAACTCGCTGGCCGACACTTTCCATCCGTGGCGACTCTCTAACCAACGAATGATAGAAGTATACCAGCTTTGCGGCTTCACAGGATAGCCTAATATCTCATGATTCAACCGTTCACGCAAGGCATCAATAACAAAAAGCGGAGTACGGAAGTCCATATCGGCCACCCAAAGAGGAATCATATCCGTTTTACCCCAAATGTTTTTCATTGCATCTATCTTCACAGCGTCGGTTCCCCGGCGATCAATGATCTCGTCAAAGTTGTATTTCATAACACAGCATTTTTAATCTTATTACAAATGTAACATTCTTTATTTTGATATTGTTTATTCCCAGTTTTTTATTAGTACCTTTGTCCCGCAAAACAATAGTAAGCAATATGATTAAAGCATTGTTTTTTGACATCGACGGCACACTGGTAAGCTTTAAAACGCACAGTATACCACAGTCAACAATTGAAAGTATTATTAAAGCAAAGGAAAAAGGTATTAAGGTTTTCATCTCGACAGGACGCTCCAAAGCCATTATAAACAATCTGGGTAAACTGGAATTCGACGGATATATCACCATGAATGGTGCATATTGTTTCGCCGGAACCGACGAAATTATATACAAAAGCAGTATTCCTGCCGGAGATGTAGAAACAATTGTCAATCTGGTAAAAAAGAAATCGATATCCTGCATCTTTGTACAGGAGAAGAAGATGGGCATTTGCAATCCGGGCTGGATGTCGGACGAATTTTCAACAACATTAAACATCCCCACCCTGCCCGAGATAAAAATAGATGATGTTCCGAACATGGAAATCTTCCAGATATCTCCGTTTATCACTCCTGCACAGGAAAAAGAGTGGCTTACACTGCTCCCTCACTGTGAGTCGGGACGTTGGAACCCATCATTCACAGATATCGTAGCCAAAGGCAATGGCAAGAACAGGGGGATAGACGAGATCATCAAACATTTCGACATAGCACTCGAAGAAACAATGGCATTCGGTGATGGCGGCAACGACATCTCCATGCTGAAACATGCTGCCATTGGGGTGGCTATGGGCAATGCCAAAGAGAATGTGAAACAAGTAGCAGATTACGTCACCGACACGGTGGATAATGACGGAATTCTGAAAGCATTGGAGCATTTCGAAGTAATTTAAAGACAGATTAACGCGGATTAAAGCAGGTTTATTACATCTTTTTCATTGTAATATCTGCGTTAATCCGCGTTAATCTGTGTTTAAACCTAAATAGAATATTATCTTTGTGCTGATTAATCAAGCACTCCGTGGATTTTACTATAGACACCCAGAACAAAGAGTTTCAGGACGCATTGAGCCTGATCCAGTACACCAGACAATCTGTTTTCTTAACCGGGAAAGCAGGTACGGGGAAATCCACATTCTTAAAATACATCTGCCAGAACACCAAAAAGAAACACGTTGTGCTCGCCCCTACGGGGATTGCCGCCATTAATGCCGGCGGCAGCACGATGCACAGTTTCTTTAAACTTCCTTTTCATCCGCTATTGCCGGACGATCCTAACCTGAGTTTACAACGGGGAAGGATACACGATTTTCTACGGTACAACAAACAGCACCGCAAACTGATAGAGCAAACCGAACTGATTATTATTGATGAGATTTCGATGGTACGCGCCGATACGATTGACGCCATCGACCGTATTCTACGTGTCTATTCACGTAATCTTCGCCAACCATTCGGAGGGAAACAAATCTTGTTGGTAGGTGATGTATTCCAGTTGGAACCCGTAATTAAAAACGATGAACGGGAGATTATCACCCGCTTCTACCCTACCCCTTATTTCTTCTCTGCCCGGGTATTTGCCGAAATCGACCTTGTGTCTATCGAACTATGCAAGGTGTACCGTCAAACAGATAAAGTATTTGTTAGTATCCTCGACCGGATACGCAATAACACAGCCGGAGCACCCGATCTGCAACTCCTCAACACCCGGTACAACACGTCCATCAAGGAGTCCGAGGAGGATATGTACATCACACTGGCCACTCGCAGAGATACGGTAGATTTCATCAATGATAAGAAACTGGAAGAGCTGCCCGGCGAACCGGTCGTGTTTGAAGGCGAAATCACCGGTGAATTTCCAGAGAACAGTCTCCCAACACCCAAAGACCTGGTACTCAAAACCGGTGCACAGATCATTTTCATTAAGAACGACTACGACAGGCGATGGGTAAACGGAACCATAGGCGTAGTGAGCGGCATTGACGAAGAGGGCACAATATACGTAGTCACCGACCAGGGACAGGAGTTCGATGTAAAGAAGGATTCCTGGCGGAATATACGCTATAAATACAACGAGAAGAAAAAAGAAATAGAAGAGGAAGAGCTTGGCGTATTTGTTCAGTACCCCATCCGTCTGGCTTGGGCCATTACGATTCACAAAAGTCAGGGACTTACATTCAGTCAGGTGATCATCGACTTTACCGGTGGCGTATTTGCCGGCGGACAGGCTTATGTGGCATTAAGCCGGTGTACATCACTCGAAGGTATCCAGTTGAAAAAGCCCATCAGCCGGGGCGACATCTTCGTCCGCCCGGAGATTGTGAACTTTGCCGAACGCTTCAATAACCGCCAGGCCATAGACAAAGCGCTAAAACAAGCACAAGCCGATGTACAATACGCAGAAGCCACCCGGGCATTCGATGAGGGAGACTTCGATGCATTCCTGGAACATTTCTTCATCGCCATCCATTCGCGCTATGACATTGAGAAACCTAATATCAAAAGGCTCATCCGTAAAAAGCTGGGAATCATCAACAAACTGAAGGCCGAGAACGTTCATTTAAAAGAGCGGATGACCGAACAGAAGAAGAATCTTCAGAAGTATGCCCGCGAATATTACCAAATGGGAAATGAAGCAATCACCCATGCACATGATGTACGGGCAGCGATAGCAAATTACGATAAGGCTCTGGAACTTTATCCGGAAATGACGGATGCCTGGGTACGCAAGGGAGTCACCTTATTTAATAATGGTGACTTCGAAGAGGCGGAAAATTGCTTCAACACCGCTATACAAATCAATCCCGTAGAATTTAAAGCGATATATAACCGGGGAAAGCTACGCCTCAACACCAATAATATAGATGGAGCCATAGCAGACTTTGATAAGGCTACCACCCTGAAACCCGACCATGCAGGGGCACACGAACAATTTGGTGATGCCCTGCTTCGCTCCGGCCGTGAGGACCTGGCGGGTGTACAGTGGCGTCTGGCAGAGATATTGAAAAAGAAAAAAAAGAGCGGCAAGATGCCTCCTCCAAACTCTCATATTGACTAATCCGCACCAAAATAAAACTATAATTAAAGCATTATGAAAAAAGGTCTGAAAATTACAGCAATTGCACTCGGAGTAATCCTTGTACTTATGATTGTTCTCCCTTTCGCTTTCCGTGGAAAGATTGAAAGCCTCGTAAAAACAGAAGGGAACAAGATGCTCAATGCACAATTTGATTTCAAAACCCTCAACATCAGTCTATTCAAGAATTTCCCCAAAGCTTCTATCGTACTCGACGACTTCTGGCTGAAAGGTATTGAAGAATTTGAGAATGACACTCTTCTGCGTGCCGGCGAAGTAGCCGCTACGGTCGATCTATTCTCGCTGTTTGGCGACAGCTACGACATTTCCAGGATTTCTCTCAAAGATGTGTGGGCTAAAGCCATTGTCCTGCCCGACGGAAAAGTAAACTGGGATGTTATGAAGAGCGATTCCACTGCCGTAGAAACTGAAAGTACAGAAGACACTGCATCTTCCCCTTTCAAGATTCAACTCAAAAGCCTCGTCATAAACAACCTGAATGTGATCTATGACGATCGCCAGGCCAATATGTATGCCGACATCCAAAACCTGAAGGCAACTTGTTCGGGCGACTTAGGCAGCGACCAAACCACCTTAAAGCTGGAAACAGATATTGAATCGCTTACCTACAAAATGGACAACATACCATTCCTGAGCAAAGCCAACATCTACGCCAAGATGGATATTGATGCCGACCTGGCAAACAATAAATATACACTGGAGAAGAATGAGTTCCGTCTCAATGCTATTAAAGCAGGCGTAGACGGATGGGTGGCACTTAAAGACCCTGCTATGGAAATGGATCTCAGTCTGGTGACCAGCGAAGTGGGCTTCAAAGAAATCCTGTCGCTCATTCCCGCCATCTATGCCAAAGAATTCAGCAGCCTGAAAACAGACGGTACGGCCACACTGAGTGCCCATGCCAAAGGAATTATGCAGGGCGATACACTTCCGCAATTCGAGGCGGTACTGGATGTAAAGAATGCCATGTTCCGTTATCCTTCTTTGCCGGCAGGTGTGGATCAGATCAATATCCATGCCAATGTTAAGAACCCGGGAGGTAGTGCCGATTTAACCGAAATCGCCATCAGCCCGTTCAATTTCCGCATGGCAGGCAATACTTTCGGATTAACGGCCGAGATCAAAACACCGGTTAGCGATGCCGACTTTAAGGCGCAAGCACAAGGTATACTCAACCTGGGCAAAGTTAAGGAAGTATATCCATTGGAAGACATGGACCTGAATGGTGTGGTAGATGCCAACCTATCGGTTGCCGGCCGCATGTCGTATGTAGAAAAAGAACAATACGACAAATTCCAGGCTTCGGGAACAGTCAGGCTATCGGATATGAGACTGCAAATGAAAGACATGCCGGATATCACCATACTTAAATCTCTATTGACTTTCACACCACAATACCTGCAATTAAGCGAAACAACCGTCAATATCGGTAAAAACGATATCACCGCCGACAGTCGTTTCGAAAATTATATGGCATATGCCTTGCAAGGCAAAACGCTGAAAGGTAACCTGAATATCCGCTCCAACCATTTCAACCTGAATGATTTTATGGGCGGTGCAGAAGATAGTACAGCAACCGCAGCAGTAGATACCACGGCCACAGGTATAGTTGAAATACCTCAAAACATCAACTTCACGATGACTGCCAATATGAAAGAAGTGCTGATGGATAATATGTCTTTCAATAACATCAGCGGCAATCTTATGATCAATGGCGGTAAAGCGGATATGCGCAATCTTTCGATGAATACCATGGGTGGCAGCGTTGTAATGAATGGTTATTACTCAACAGCCAATATTAAGAAACCGGAGTTGAATGCCGGATTCAAAATGACAGGAGTCAGCTTTGCACAAGCATACAAAGACTTAAATATGGTACGTCAGATGGCACCTATTTTCGAGAATCTGAAAGGAAACTTCTCCGGAAGCATCAATGTACAGACTGATCTGGATGGCCAGATGAGTCCGGTACTCCCCACTATGCAGGGTAACGGTAGCTTATCGACCAAAGATTTAAGCCTTAGCGATGTGGATGTTCTCAACCAGATTGCCGATGCCGCAGGAAAACCTGATCTGAAAAACATCACGGTGAAAGATATGACCATCGACTTCACCATCAAGGATGGACGGGTAGCGACCAAACCTTTCGACATCAAGTGGAAAGACTACAACCTCAACCTTTCAGGCACCACCGGACTGGATCAAACCATTGCATATACCGGGAAGATCAACCTACCAGCATCAACCGGCATAGGAAAATACACCACTGTCGATCTGAAAATCGGAGGTTCATTCTCTTCTCCTAAAGTCTCGATTGATATGGAAAGTATGGCTAAACAGGCTGTAGATGTAGTCAAAGACCAGGCGCTGGAGAAACTGGGCGAAAAGCTGGGACTGGGTTCAGACTCTACAGGAACCGTGAACAAAGAGGAACTGGAAAAACAAGTTAAAGAAAAAGCTACTGAAAAGGCTTTGGATTTCTTAAAGAAGAAATTAAAATGAACAGCGAGGCGCTGCACCCAAGCTTCCATGCGGATATATTTAACTTTCAATTTTCAACTTAAAGAATTATGTTAGTCAAACTATACCAGAAGAACAACAACCCACAGACGCTACAAGAGATTGTAGATATTCTGAATGACGGTGGGTTAATTATCTATCCCACCGATACGGTCTATGCCATCGGTTGTCATGGATTGAAAGAGCGCGCCATTGAACGTATATGCAAGATCAAAGATATTGATCCGCGTAAGAACAATCTGTCTATTATTTGCTCCAACCTGAGCATGGTTAGCGAGTATGCCAAAGTAGATAATGAAACGTTCAAGCTATTGAAACGTAACCTGCCTGGTCCCTTCACTTTCATTCTGAATACAAACCACCGGTTGCCTAAGATATTTAAGAACCGTAAAGAGGTAGGGGTCCGCATGCCGGACAATACCATCATCTGTGAAATAGCCACACTGTTGGATGCACCGTTTATGACCACTTCGCTCCCTCACGATGAGAGCGACGACATTGAATACATCACCACCCCCGAACTTATCGACGAGAAATTTGGTGATCAAGTTGATCTTGTTATTGATGGTGGTATCGGTGGTGTTGAACTATCCACCATTGTAAACTGTACCGGAGACGAACCGGAGATTGTTCGTCAAGGAGCGGGTTGGCTGGAAGAACGATGAGATTTACTATTTACCATTTACAATCTACCATTTACTATGCAGGTATACAGACATACTTAAATGGTAAATTGTAAATAGTAAATGGTAAATTACAGCAGCGTTTCCGGATCCAGATTAGCAGCTTCAATATCTTTAAAATAACGATATGTACCTACTTTCAATTCATAAGTAGCCGCATCATCACAAACAATGATTCCTTTTTCGTGCAACTGCAACGCACTGATTGTCCACATCTGATTGATTGAACCTTCTACTGCGTGATACAAAGCACGGGCCTTATTATGTCCGTTTACAATAATCAATACCTCTTTTGCTGATAGTACCGTTCCCACACCTACGGTAAGCGCTGTTTTAGGAACTTTATTGATATCATTATCGAAGAAACGGGAATTAGCGATAATCGTATCGGTAGTTAACGTCTTCAAACGAGTACGGGAAGTTAAGGATGAACCCGGTTCATTGAAAGCAATATGTCCGTCCGGACCGATACCGCCCAGGAAAAGGTCGATTCCACCATATGATTTGATCAATGCCTCATAGCGCGCACATTCTGCATCAAGGTCTTCGGCACAACCATTAAGGATATTTACGTTTTCCCGTTTAACATCTACATGATTAAAGAAGTTATTCCACATGAAAGAGTAATAACTTTCCGGATGCGATTGTGGCAGGCCAACATATTCGTCCATGTTGAATGTTACCACATTAGCAAAAGACACTTTGCCTTTTTTGTTAAGTTCGATCAGCTCCATATACATGCCTAATGGAGAAGAACCTGTAGGCAAGCCCAATACAAAAGGCTTTTCAGGGCTAGGTTGAGCCTTGTTGATTTTTGCTGCTACATAATTAGCTGCCCATTTAGATATCGTCTGATAATCCGGCTGAATAATAAGTCTCATACGTTTTAAGTTTTAAGGGGGTTGTTTATTTAGTAGTAAGTAGCTAGAAGTTAGTAGTCAGGTTGTATATTTTCTATGTTGCATTGCACCATTGACCTGACTACTGACTTCTAACTTCTAGCTACTTGATCATTTTCTCTGCCATAGCTTGTGCAAGTGCTTCGCACTGCGCATATGTATCTTCTTTCATAGCTTGCTTCATTTCCACTGGCTCGCCTACGATCTCGAACTTGCTCTTTTCTGCAAATTCCGCGATCTTTTTTACGGCTGCACCTGCCCAGCAGAATGATCCGAAGTAACCGAAATAGCGGTTCTTCATATCTCTACCCGATATTTTGGATAAGATGGCTTCCACCTCAGGATATAATTGTCCATTGTAAGTAGTACAACCTACGATGATTCCTTTATATTTGAATATATCGGCCAGAATATATGAAGCATGACTCTTGCTGGTATTGTGCATGATGACATTCTTTACACCTTGGGCAGATAGTTCGGCTGCAATCGCCTCCGCCATCTGTTCCGTATTGCCATACATGCTACCGTAAATCACAACTACACCTTCGTCTCCATCATAAAGACTCAGTTTATCATAAATGCTGATTACCCGTTCGATATTATCGCCCGTCCAAACCGGACCATGCGTAGAACAGATGGCAGAAACCGGCAAACCACTCAGTTTCTCCAGTGCTTTCTGTACAGGCGATCCGTATTTGCCTACGATATTAGAATAATAGCGTACCATTTCCTCCCAATAAATGTCTGTATTGATTTTCTCATCAATAAAGCCACCACCTAATGCACCAAAGCATCCGAAGGCATCACCCGAGAAGAGCACTTGTTCTGTTTCACAATAGGTCATCATGGTTTCGGGCCAGTGCACCATCGGAGTCAGATGGAAGGTCAGTTGATTCTTACCCAAGTTAAGGGTATCGCCATCTTTCACCTGATGTTGCAGATCGGTCACTCCGTAAAAACCTTCAACCATGCCGAAAGTCTGCCGGTTACCCACAATTGTGATGTTAGGATAATAATGTTTGATCAGGCGGATTGAGCCGGAATGATCAGGCTCCATATGATTAATGATCAGATAGTCTATTGGGCGTTCACCAATAATCTTTTTTATTTTACGGAGAAACACTTCAAAATAACAAACATCAACAGTATCCACCAAGGCTACTTTCTCATCGTCTATGAGATAGGCATTGTAAGAAACGCCATTAGGCAATGGCCAAAGATTCTCAAAAAGATGTTTCTGACGGTCGTTAACCCCTACATAATGAATGCTCCCTTTTACTCTCGTTTTATCTTTCATAATTCTTTATTAAGTTGGAATAAATTAAAGCCGCCACAAAAATAGGCATTATTTCTCAATCCCGGTAGGATTTCCCCTGATAAGCGCCCAATTCCTTCATCCTTTTCTGAACCTTTGCAGTAAACTCATAGTTCTTCAGCCCCCAATCGGGAGCAATCAAAAGTTCTTTAGGAGATTGGGAGACAAAGCGTTCCAACACGATATCCGGACGCAGATGCCGGATATAATCAACCACGAGGTCAATATATTCATCGACTTCAAATAAATGAAAATCCTGTGGACATAATTCGTACTCCCTTGCCATGCGTGTTCCGCGAATTAACTGCAATTGGTGCATTTTTAAGGTTGACAAAGGTAGCTTAGATAGTTCTCCGGCTTGTACAACAAGTTCATCGTGCGTCTCTCCCGGGAGTCCTAATATGACATGACCACCTGAAAGAATTCCGCGGGCGGCGGTACGTTCTACCGCATCAACGGTATTCGCATAGGTATGCCCCCTGTTTATACGTTTAAGGGTAATATCGTTGGTGCTTTCAATACCATACTCTACAAGCAGGAAATGCGTTTTATTCAGTTCTTCCAGAAAGTTCAACAGGTTATCGGGCATACAATCCGGACGGGTACCGATAACCAACCCTACTACCCCATCTACTTGTAATGCCTCTTCATACTTCCGCTTCAACTCGTCCAACTCACCATAGGTATTGGTATATGCCTGAAAATAGGCCAGATATTTCATTTGGGGATACTTATGAGCGAAGAACAGCTTCCCTTCTTCCAACTGTTGGGTAATAGACTTCTCCGTTTTGCAATATTCCGGATTAAATGTCTGGTTATTACAATAGGTACATCCTCCTTGTCCTTTTACACCATCACGATTAGGACAAGTAAAGCCGGCATTCAATGATATTTTCTGCACTTTCTCCGGAAAGTATTTCCGCAGGAAAGTGGAGAAATCGGTATATAAAAATGGAGTGTCCATAGATATCTATTTTCTTTCAGGCTCCAAAGATACAGAATTGAAATACTGTTTAGCTTTGAAATTGAGTGTTTCTTTATTAAAATTGTTAAACCGCAGAGTTTCGCAGATTAACGCAGAGAAATAAATAAGGAATAAAAGCTCTGCACTAATCTGCGAAACTCTGCGGTTCAACAAACTGTTAACGAACATAAAAACAAGAAAGCTTATAAAATTACGCCCTTTTACTAATCCCCCTAATAATGGTGTATACAGTTTCAAGCATTAATACTAAAGCCCCAATGTATTAAACACATTTTTATGATCAAACACTTTATTTAAGTATATTTTCTTCTATTAATCTATCCGTTAACCCAGATAAATCACTAGATTTGTATCAAGACCTTAATAACTCAATACTCCCCCACTATGGCAACAATTGCATTAGATATAGGTGGAACAAAAATTGCCAGTGCAGTTTTCATGCCCGATGGCAGTATGCTGTTCAACCGGAAGAGACTTCTGAAAGGAAGAACCGGACACGATGTTGGCAAGCTTGCCGCAGAAATCCTATCCAAACTCCTAACCACCGCCCGCAGGAGCCTGATCCCCATCGACAGTATAGGGATTTGCGTTCCGGGCATAGTTTACTCCCAGACAGGCCGGGTATGGGCCCCCAACATACCCGGTTGGGAAAACTATCCGCTGAAAGAGGTTCTGCAAACTTGTGTTTCCGATCCCCGTATACAGATATACATTGACAGTGACCGTACCTGTTATATGTACGGCGAGATGTGGCAAGGTGCAGCAAAAGACTGTCACAGTGCTATTTTCATGGCTGTCGGTACAGGTATCGGAGCAGGTATCATTATCGACGGACATGTGCTGCATGGCAATAGCGATATTATAGGCGCTGTAGGCTGGATGGCACTTCAAGCCCCCTATTCACCAGAGTATGATGCCTGCGGATGTTACGAATACTATGCCTCAGGAAATGGAATCGGTGCCCGGGTACGCGATGCGGTGCGTGCAGACAAATCGTACCGTGGAAAGTTACGGCAAAAGCCAATCACCCGTATCACAGCCTATGATGTATTTAGTGCTTACAACGAAGGCGACCACATAGCTGTTACTACCATACAAAAAGCCATTGAGATGTGGGGGATGGCAGCAGCTAATCTTGTAAGCATCCTCAACCCGCAAAAGATTATCTGGGGTGGAGGTGTGTTTGGTCCTGCTTCGGTTTTTATCGAAGACATCTATAAAGAAGCCTGCAAATGGGCACAACCGTTAAGCATCAAACAGGTAAAGTTCGTCGCATCCGAGCTATCGGGTAATGCGGGGTTGATTGGTGCGGCTTTCCTTGCCATCAAAAATCAGTCGTATGAGTAGCTACAATAAAAACCTGGTATTCACGGCGGCCTGTATCGGCATGTCCTTCTTTGGAGTTTCGATGATTACGATGGGAGCGGTACTCCCCTCGCTTACCGGGAAACTCATGTTGAATGATCTTCAGGCTGGGGCACTTGTGACCTTTCTACCTGTAGGATTGTTGGTAGGCTCACTGCTCTTCGGCCCGATTGTCGACCGCTTTGGACATAAGGTACTTATGCTGTTTAGTTGTATTGTTGTGTTATTAGGGTTAGAGGGTATTGCTTTATTCAGCGATATTCCGCTATTACAATTATCTATTCTTTGTATTGGCTTGGGTGGCGGCATCCTTAACGGGGAAACAAATGCGCTGGTAGCCGATATATCCAGTGATGAAGAAAAAGGTGCGCGCCTTAGCCTGCTCGGAGCATTTTATGGTATCGGTGCGCTAGGTATCCCTGTACTTATGGGATTCCTCTCCAAACATTATTCCTTTGAGACTATCTTGCAAGGCACGGGAGTCCTGATGCTTATTTGCATCATCTTTTGTATGTTTATCCGCTTCCCTGCCCCCAAACAGCCACAAGGTTTCCCTATCAGAGAAGGTATCAAGTTATTAAAAGAGAAAAGTCTGTTATTATTCAGTCTGATTCTCTTCTTCCAAAGCGGGATCGAAGGGGTAACCAACAACTGGACTACCTCATATCTGGGACGAACCACCGAAATCCCTGCCGATAAAGCCTTACTTGTACTCACCTGTATGGTAGCCGGACTAACTGCCGCACGCTTGTTATTGGTGGTTATCTTCAAAAAGGTAAAAGAAAGTACCGTACTTATATGTAGCCTGGTTATGGCAGGAGTAGGATTCCTATTGCTTATGGCATCCCCCGAATTCTGGCGGGCCGCCTTGGGAATGGTTCTTATTGGTGCAGGAGTAGCCTCTACCTTTCCTGTTATTCTTAGTATACTGGGGCAACGATATGCCGCACTGTCCGGCACAGCTTTCAGTATAGCCATGGTTATTGCTTTAACAGGGAACACGTTGCTCAATAACCTGACGGGTATTCTTTCCCAGAAGTTTGGTATCACGGTTTTCCCGTATATGATGATCACGGCGATTGTCATCATGATCGTGTTGTTCCGTTGGGCGTTTCGTAGCAAGACTCCGCCGCGGATTTAATTAAATACATAGATTATACATCCATAATTATTAATTCTAAATTCAAAAACATGTTAGCACTTGAATGGTTAAAAAACGCGCATGGCATCATGAATACCATCGAAGCCTCGCAACTGGAGAATATTAAAAAAGCAGCCGAAGCAATGGCCGATACCATCGAAGCGGGGCGCTGGGTACATACCTTTGGTTGTGGACACGCTACCATCCCGGTAGAAGAGATGTATCCGCGCATTGGTAGTTTCGTTGGTTTTCATCCGCTTTGCGAACTTCCGCTGACTTTCTTTACACAGATTATCGGACAGATGGGCATTCACCAGTTTCTTTTCCTCGAAAGAACGGAAGGTTATGGTGTAGAGATTATGAAGAACTACGACTTTGATCAGAAGGATTGTATCTGGTTGTTCTCGCATACCGGCATCAACAATGTGAATATTGATGTAGCACTCGAGGCCAAAAAGAAAGGCATGAAAGTGATCGTATATGGTTCGGCCGGCGAATCGGTAGGTAAGAAAACCCGTCACTCCTGTGGTAAGACCTTATTTGAACTGGCAGATATCGTTGTAGACTCTTGCGTGCCATTGGTAGATGCCTCTGTGCCTCTAAAGAATCACTTCGATAAAGTAGGTCCATTGTCTACACTTGCATTCGTCACTATGGTATGGATGACCATCACCACGGTAGCCGAAATCCTTGCAGAGCGTGGGGTGCATTTATACATTCACCCATCGCATAATGTGCCGGGGGATACTACTGCGCGCGAACGGCTTGATGCAGCTATTAATGAGTATAAGCGGAGGGTGAAGGTCTTGTAAGGAAGATATAGAATTCAAAAAGAGACCGTTTCAAGAATCCTCCCCCTACCCCCTCCAGAGGGGGATACCTTGCGGAAACGCTATATAGCGCAGCTTATCCCCCTCTGGAGGGGGTAGGGGGAGGATTCTTGAAACGGTCTCTTTTATATATTTGTATACACCGCTTGCGTAGTTCTTTTATTCTTCTTTTGACGCAGCACCTTTCTTCGATTTAGGTGCAATGCCTTTCGGATTTTCTTTAAGAGCTACCTGGATACGTTTTTCCAGTTCCTCTGCCAGTTCCGGATTATCCTGTATCACTTGTTTTGCAGCATCGCGACCTTGTGCCAGTTTAGTATCTTCATAGCTATACCATGATCCGCTTTTCTTGATAACACCCAGATCGGCTCCCATATCAATGATCTCACCTGATTTGGAGATACCTTCGCCAAACATGATATCAAATTCGGCTCTGCGGAATGGAGGTGCAACTTTATTCTTCACTACCTTCACTTTGGTTAGCTTACCCAATACTTCATCGCCGTCTTTGATGGGGGTTGAGGGACGAATGTCAACACGTACCGAAGCGTAGAACTTCAGGGCGTTACCCCCTGTGGTTGTTTCGGGGTTTCCAAACATCACACCGATCTTCTCGCGCAACTGATTGATAAAGATACATGTTGTGCGGGTTTTGCTCACTGCTCCGGTAAGTTTACGCAGTGCTTGCGACATCAAACGTGCCTGCAAACCGACTTTATTTTCTCCCATATCACCTTCGATCTCCGATTTTGGAGTCAAAGCTGCTACCGAGTCAATGACGATAATATCAATGGCCGATGAGCGGATGAGTTGTTCGGCAATTTCCAATGCCTGTTCACCGTTATCGGGTTGAGAGATTAGCAGGTCGTCTATATTTACGCCAAGCTTTTCAGCATAGAAACGGTCGAAAGCATGTTCAGCATCAATGAATGCGGCTGTACCTCCTGCTTTTTGTGCTTCGGCAATGGCGTGTATAGCCAGGGTTGTCTTACCGGAAGATTCGGGTCCGAAGATTTCGATTATTCTTCCGCGTGGATATCCTCCTACACCGAGTGCAATATCCAATGATACTGAACCCGAAGGAATAACTTCAATCTGTTCCACGATACCGTCACCCATTTTCATGATTGAGCCTTTTCCAAAACTCTTCTCTATTTTGTCCATTGCAGCCTGCAACGCTTTCAGCTTGTCGCTTTTGTTGTCTGCATCAAAATTCAGTTCGTCTTTCTTCGCCATAGTTAATTAGTTGAAAGTTGAAAGTTGAAAGTTGAAAGTTACCATGCGGAATAGGTCTTGTTTTCCAGAAAATAACCTCATACTTAAAACTTACAACTTATTAGTGCATTATTAATTTATTGTTATTTAGTAATTTATTGATTCAATTTGAAAGACTTCGATTTAGTTGACTGTTAAGCTCAGGCTGCCTTGCCTGCATAGCCAACTTTCAACTTTCAACTTTCAATTTTCAACTATCTAAACCTCAAGGTTTAGATCAAACTCTTCGTGCCAGGGCAATCCTTGTTTATTGAGTTGTTCCATGAATGGGTCCGGGTTGAATTCTTCTACGTTGTTCACTCCTGCGCGTTTCCACTCTCCTTTGAAGAACATCAGTGCGCCGATCATGGCTGGTACTCCGGTGGTGTAGCTTACTCCCTGCATACCGGTTTCTTTGTATGCGGCTTCGTGGCTACAGTTGTTATAAACATAATATGTGCGTTCTTTACCATCTTTTATACCCTGTATGCGGCATCCGATGGATGTTTCGCCGGTATAGTTCTCTCCCAAATCCTGTGGATTAGGCAGTACCGCTTTGAGGAATTGTATCGGAACAATCTTTTGTCCGTTGTAATCAATCTCGTCAATGCGTGCCATACCGATGTTTTGGATTACGCGTAAGTGCGTCAGGTACTCTTGTCCGAAGGTCATCCAGAAACGTGCGCGTTTGATGGTCGGGTAATGTTTTACCAATGATTCCAATTCTTCGTGGTAGAGAAGATATGATTCTTTCGGTCCGATATTGGGATAAGTGATGGGTTGGTGAATTTCCAGTGATCCGGTTTCTACCCATTCGCCGTTCTCGTAGTAACGTCCTTTCTGAGTGATTTCGCGGATATTGATTTCGGGATTGAAGTTCGTAGCGAATGCTTTGTGGTGATCTCCCGCATTGCAGTCTACGATATCCAGGTAGTGTATTTCGTCAAAATAATGTTTCGCAGCGTAGGCTGTGAATATACCGCTTACTCCGGGGTCGAATCCGCAACCCAGAATGGCTGTCAGGCCGGCTTCTTTGAATCTGTCATGGTAGGCCCATTGCCAGCTGTATTCAAAGTGCGCTTTATCTTTCGGCTCATAGTTTGCGGTATCCAGATAGTTTACACCTGCTTGCAGACATGCTTCCATAATGGTCAGGTCCTGGTATGGAAGGGCTACGTTGATCACCATCTCCGGTTTAAAATCGTTGAATAGCGCTACCAGTTCATCCACATTATCAGCATCTACCCGGGCTGTTTTTATGGCTGGGTTACCTATCGCTTTCACGATATCGTCGCACTTCGACTTTGTGCGGCTGGCAATCATTATGTCAGTAAAAACATCGGCATTTTGTGCCACCTTGTGTGCTACAACAGTACCTACACCGCCTGCACCAATAATAAGAACTTTACCCATTTTTGATTTACAATTTGACTATTTACGATTTACGATTAAAATTACTTCGGGTTTATAAATAAACTAAGCAAAGATAAAGAAAAAAAGGGGTTATTTAGAATAGTCTATTGATTAATTAAAGGTATTTTTCTGTAGGGGCGGTATCATAAGTCTATCTACCAATGACAATATCCACCCCCTGCCCCCGCCGGCGGGGGATACGATGCCGCATGGAAGCCTGGCTCAAGCACCTCGCTTGTCCCTCGCTAGCGGGGGCAGGGGGTGAATATTGTTAGCGCAGCGCCGCTTGCGGCACTTGGCAGCGGTGCCTCACCGCAGACGAACAACGCGTCCGTTATCGAATTCGACGGTTCTTCCCTGGTAATACCAGGTTTCGGTGCGTGTGTTGGGTTTCGCTACGATTTGTATGGGCGATCCCAGTGCCAGCATACATTCGTCTTTGGTCATGCCGGTTTTCAATTCACCTTTGCCCAGCAGCAGCCAGTTTTCTTCTGTTATGCTTGGGTATTGTTTTCTCAGGTCGCCATAGCCGAACATATCATCGATGTAATCTGCATTACGTTCAAAAATATCATACTTTAGGTTTACATCTACGGTGTAGTTGGTGCCTTTTTGATCTTCCAGTTTCAGCGTAGCCAGGGTTGATGCGCCCAGTGTCATATCTTTGACAACAAGTGGGGTGAAGCGCAGGAGCGATTGCGTGCCTCCGCTCTCTTTTTTCGCTTCAACGGTTCGTTTCGGGTATGCCAGTCTTCTGATGTATTTTGCGCGTATATCTTCGGTTGTTATTGCTTCTTTATCAACGAATGTAAATACATTGGCGAAAGGTTTCTCGAGGTTTACGCCCGTCAGTTCCGAGTCCTGTAGTCCGGCGTTGGTTTTTGAGAACATTACGTTGCGGAAGTATTTATTGCCATCGCGGTCTTCGAATACGATTTTAACCGGGCACTCTCTGGTTCCTACTCCGATGGCGGTTACGGTTACTTCCAGATTGCGTGCGATACTCACTTCGCGGCTGCCTGTTCCCGCGCCGCCTTCGTCTACGCGGGCTTTTGTAACTTTTGTGTACAATGTCTTGCCCATCAAGAGTTCGCGTGCGATGTCTACATCGCCCAGGAATACGAGGTTATGTATGGCAGCCCGTGGGTTCGATCCGCAGACGTCTGCCAGCGATTTGCCCTTCACTTCGTGATAGTACTTTTCTCCCTCGACTTCAAAGATAAAATGGGTGGATACCGACTCGCCGATGTAAGTCTCTTTTCTCGCTTCTTCGGTTCCCTGAAACTCAAGGATTTTGTGTTGCAGTTTGCTGTTGCTCACATCGCGTCCGGTGGCGGAAGATTTAAAGGTAGACACAATTCCATAGCTATCCTCAACCATGAGCATAAACTTTTGCCCGGCTTGCAGGTTGCAGATGGTGTAGTAAGGGAAATTCTGCACAACGAATTGTGCTTCATCTCCGGCAGATGTTTCGCTCTTCGGAGAGGCTGTTGTCACGATATAATCTCCTTGGGCACTGACTGTTAGTGCAAGAAACATAGAGATCACGGTTAGCATAAATTTTGTTCTGTTCATCTAAATTAGTGGTTTTAATATTGAACTTTTATAAAGTCGTTATGTTTTTATAAGAATACAAAAATAGAGATTTTCTATTATTATTGATATATTTGCTTAGGTTTTAACTTGGCTGGCATGAATCGTCCAAGCAGTTATTTGTTACTTAAACCAGCTTAAATTATATAAAGATGAAAAAAGTAGTTGTTTCTTTATGCGCCATTTGCGCAATGATGGTTGTCACATCCTGCCGTTCCTCGAAAGAGGTCGTCACTCTTGGCGCACTGAATGGTGAATGGAATATTGTTGAAATAAACGGCTCGGCTGTTGCTCCGGGCACTGGTCAGAATGTGCCATACATCGGTTTCGATGCCGTATCTGGTAAAATTTACGGAAATAGCGGGTGTAACCGCATGATGGGATCATTCGACCGGAGTTCCAAACCTGGCGAACTCGACCTGAGTACGATTGCCGGTACCCGCATGATGTGTCCCGATATGACTATGGAGCAGAACGTGTTGAACGCATTGAAAATCGTAAAAGGATATAAGAAGGCGGGGGCGGACAAGATAGCGCTCACGAACGCGCACAAACGTCCGGTAATAGTTCTTGAACCTAAAACGACGGTAGACCTGATTACATCTTTGGAGGGCGAATGGAAGATTACCGAAATCAAAGACGAAGCATTGCCTGCTAAGTTGGAAAAAGAGCCTTTTATTGTATTCGATCTGAAAGCAAAAAGAATTCACGGTAATGCCGGATGTAACATGATTAACGGCGGATTTATTACCGAAGAAAACAACCCACGTTCACTGTCCTTTCCTGCCGTTGCCGCCACTATGATGGCGTGCCCGGACATGAGTATAGAAAGAAAGGTATTGGATGCACTCAATGCCGTAAAATATTTCGACGTATCTGCCGATAAGGTTGCCGGGCTTTACGGCGAAGACGGCGCATTGCTTCTGGTGTTGAAAAAGAAATAGGCGCGAATGCATGGAGGTTATTGCATAAGTTCCGGAAGACCCGGGTGTTTTGGATTAAAACACCCGGGTCTTTTGTATGGAAACACCCGGGTCTTTTGGGCCGTTACACCCGGGTCTTTTCATACTTAAGAAACTTGCGCATCCGGTCTACAAGCCTACCAAAGCAGCCTTCGCATACTGGGTTGCGCGTCACCGCGTGATACTTGTGACACTAGGATGTTACTTCTGCGCGATAAGCCGCCCTCCCAAACGCTCTATCCATCGGCCTTCCGATGGGCTATGTCAGATATGACACTTTTTTCCCGAAAAACTTTAATGGGATTTCTTTGCAATAATCCAAACGATAATAGGAGCACCGAACAGTGCAGTAACCGCATTGATGGGTAGTGTGGTTTGCGTTCCCGGCAACCCGGAAATCAAGTCGCAAAGCAACATCGTTACTGCTCCACACAATATCGAGGCAGGCAGAATAATGTGATGGTTCGAAGTGCGGAACAATCCGCGCGCTACGTGCGGCATGGTTATTCCGATAAAGGCAATGGGACCGGTGAAAGCAGTAGATGTGCCGGCCAGCAGTGCAGTAGCCAGAATAGTAAACAACCGCAGCCGGGAAACAGAAATACCCAACCCGCTCGCATAATTCTGCCCAAGCAGGAAAACATTGAGCTGTTTCTGCAAGAGTAAAGCAATGAGTAGACCTATCCCTATCACAGGCGCCATGACGAGCATATAATCCCAGCCAACTGCCGACAGACTGCCGAACGTCCAGGTCACAAACAATTTCAATGTATCGGGGTTGCTCACGCTCTGCAATATACTGACCACCGCCCCGGCAAAGCTACCAAACATCATCCCGATAATCAGGAGTGAAACGGCATTCGGTACTTTTATGGAAACCACAATAACCAACAGCAGCACGCAAACGGCACCGGCAACAGCCGCCGTTACCTGTCCCCACCCCGTTAGCATCCAAAGCGGCAAAGCCGAAGTACCCATCGTCAGCAAGGCCACACCCAGACTTGCGCCAGAGGTTACCCCCAACACATCGGGTCCGGCCAGCGGATTTTGAAAGAGTGTTTGCATCAACACCCCCGCCACAGACAACGCCGCACCGGCCAGTATGGCGGTCAGCGCTTTGGGCAACCGGTGATTAAGGATGATTTCACGGTACACCTCATCCTGGCTTTGTCCCGTCAGCGCTGCCCAGACCTCGCTCAACGGCAGACTGACACTGCCCAGGGCGATATCTGCCACAAGAGCCAGCAGGAGCAATGCCAATAAAAAGACGAACTTCTTTTTCATGGAGCCAGTTTTTCGAGATAAGTCAATTCGTAATCCGGCAATACATCCGGATGGAATACCTTAATCATATCGCTCAACAGCAGATCGGGGCGCGCCACCGCACCTTCCCAGTAATCATTTCCTCCGGATGCATTAGAGCGTTTACGGGTATTGTACACATTGCCTTCCTTATATGCTTTGAAGAGTTTATATTTAGGTTCCGATTTCCTTAACTCTTCGAGCGTAGATGCCTGTGTGTTAACCCATACATCTACTTTGCTGAAATGAAGCAAGGCTTCCTCTATCGTAGTGGAGATACTGCCCGTGGTCTGATCATTCTTATAATAATAATCGCCTCCGGCATCGCTGAACAAGTGGGCATTAAAACTCTCTCCGCCAGGCATAGACCAACCGCCACGGTAGTCCTGTCCCGACAAAACGGTTGGTTTATAATCTACGGCAGCAGCCAGCGATTTAACTTCGTTATACCGTTGTTCCACCGCCTGGAAGATACTATCGGCCAAAGCTCCTTTGTCGAAAAAAGCGGCAACAAACTTGATCCATTCGGCACGTCCCAGCAAACTCTGTTCCTGCCATTCTATATTATATATTAATGTCAGCCCGGTTTGCCGCATCTTCTTGCTGTTTGCATCGTCGGCGTTATAAGCAGTGGTCATCACAGCCTGCGGACGAAGCAACAGCAGTTCTTCTATATTCAGGTTGAAAGCGTCGCCCAGGTCTTTCACCTGTTTGTCTTTCACCGCCTTCCGTATCGTTGGGTTATAAATATAATCGGCACTGCATACTCCGGTCACAACGGGCAATTCACCGAGCAGATCGAGAAAACCAAGGTGGGTAGCAGAGTTGGCCATCAGGCTCTTTACAGGAATCAACACCCTGTTACCATCGACAGGCGTTTCGGTGAGACTATCTTTTATCAAATAGTAAGTAGCGTAGATATCTCCCGGCTTCCAGGGATTGAACACGTTTACAACGGTGTAATTATCGGCATGGGTAATGGAGAATTGCCGGGCGTGCGACAATTCGACGACTCCATCACTGGGAAGCTGAGTTGAAGAAGGGGTTCTTCCTCCGCATCCACAGAGCAATAGGAGGAAAACTAAAGAATATATATGTTTCATATACAAATTTAAAAGAGTAAAACGGTTTGGAAAGGAATGAATTCTATGCTGACTTCAACATCCACCCCCTGCCCCCGCCAGCGGGGGATACCTTGCGGAAATACTGCGTAGCGCAGCCTATCCCCCGCTGGCGGGGGCAGGGGGTGGATGGTTGAGATAACGTATAACCAACCAGAAACAATCAAAACCATTTCACTCAAAACCAATCAACACACGCAAAAGTAGCAAATAAAGCGTAGCAAACAGGAAGAGAAACAAAGAAATTGATTAAATTTGGCAGCAACTTGCTGCTCCCGGGTTTCCATGCGGAAGCAATACGTTGTAGGGGCGGTTCGCGAACCGCCCAAAGAAGAAGTTGAAATCATTTACGGGCGGTTCGCGAACCGCCCCTACAGTAAATAAATAGTTATGAGAAAAATAAGCAGTATCCTATTGTTATGTTGTCTGTTCAGCCTCAACAGCTGGGCACAAGGCTCACAACCTTTAAACCTGAAAGAGATAACCAACGGTAAATTCCGTGCCGAAAGCCTGCGCGGCATCGTTTCCATGGCCGACGGAGAGCACTACACCCGCATGAACAACGAAGGCACCCAAATCCTAAAATACTCATTCCGCACCGGCGAACAGGTTGGCGTAGTCTTCGACGTAACCACCGCCAGAGAGTGCAACTTCAAAACATTCGACGGATACACCTTCTCACCCGACGAAACAAAGATACTCATCCGCACAGAAACCGTACAGAAATACCGCCGCTCCTATACCGCAGTACACTACATCTACTCTATTAAAAACAATAAACTGGAAACACTTACCGACGGCGGCCCGCAAGAAGCCCCGGTATTCTCGCCCGACGGCACAATGATCGCCTTCGTACGCGACAATAACATCTTCCTGATTAAAATGCTCTACGGCAACAGCGAATCGCAAGTCACCGAAGACGGCAAATTCAACGAAGTCATCAACGGCATACCCGACTGGGTGTACGAAGAAGAATTTGAATTCAACCGCGCACTGGAATTTGACGCCGACAGCGAAATGCTGGCATACATCCGCTTCGATGAGTCGGAAGTTCCGCTATTCAACCTGCCGATCTATGCAGGAATGGCTCCACACATCCGCCAGTTCGATACCTACCCCGGAGAATACAGCTACAAATATCCCAAAACCGGCGAACCGAACTCTAAAGTATCGGTGCATACATTCGACATCCGCTCGAAGGTGACACGTAAAATGAACCTGCCGCTCGACCCGGACGGCTACATCCCACGCATTAAGTTCACCAAAGATGCCAATAAACTGGCCATCGTCACCATGAACCGCTACCAGAACCGACTCGACCTTTACTTTGCCGATCCGCGTTCAACCATCTGCAAGCTCGCACTTCGTGACGAAAGTCCTTATTACATTGACGAGAAAATACTGAATAACATCAGGTTCTACAAAGATAATTTCAGCTTCGTAAGCGAAAAAGACGGATACGCCCACCTATACTGGTACAGCATGGGAGGCAACCTCGTGAAACAAGTAACGCAAGGCAAGTGGGAAGTCACCAACTTCCTGGGATGGGATGAAGCAAGCGATACATTCTTCTACCAAAGCAACGAAGAAGGTCCACTCTGCAAAGCCATCTACAAAGTAGACAAGAAAGGAAAGAAAACCAAACTATCAGAAGGCAAAGGTACAAACAATGCACACTTCAGCAGCACCATGAAGTACTATATCAACACCTTCTCCAACCTGCAAACGCCTCCCGTTAGCACCATCAACGACAATAACGGCAAGGTAATGAAAACCCTGATAGACAACAGTGCGGTAAAACAACTACTGACGCAATACAGTTTGCCAACCAAAGAATTCTTTACCTTCAATACCACACAAGGAACAACACTGAATGGTTGGATCATGAAACCGGCAGGCTTCAACGCAAGTAAAAAGTACCCGGTATTGATGTTCCAATACAGCGGACCGGGCAGTCAACAGGTAGTCGACAACTGGGCGGGCCCCAGCTGGGAATCATACATGACCACCAAAGGCTATATCATTGTTTGTGTAGACGGACGGGGAACCGGAGGACGCGGCGAAGAATTCAAGAAATGCACCTATCTGAACCTTGGAGTGAAAGAATCACAAGATCAGGTAGAAACAGCCAAATACCTGGGCACCCTGCCCCATGTAGACAAAAACCGCATCGGCATCTGGGGATGGAGTTATGGCGGGTATATGACGATTATGAGCATGAGTGAAGGCACCCCGGTATTCAAAGCGGGAGTAGCAGTAGCACCCGTAACCGACTGGAAATACTATGATACCATATACGGCGAACGCTTCATGCGTACCCCGAAAGAAAATGCCGAAGGTTACAAAGCCGGATCAGCCTTCACCCGGGCAAACAATCTGAATGGCCGTTTGTTACTGGTTCATGGCATGGCCGACGATAACGTACATTACCAAAACGTTGTAGAGTATAGCGAGTGCCTTGTACAAGCAGACAAACAGTTTGAAATGCAAATTTACACCAACCGGGATCATGGCATATATGGAGGAAACACCCGTTACCACCTGTACACAAGGTTGACGGACTTCTTTATTACTTACTTATGATTAAGTGAGGTTGTGTTATAAGTATACCCCTACAATTAAAACATTCTTATAACACACGCTCTACCAGCTTCTAACAAATGAAAGAACGAATACGCAAACCCGAATGGCTCAAAATCAGTATAGGAGCCAATGAGAGATACACAGAAACCAAACGTATTGTAGAGTCAAACTGCCTGCATACGATATGCAACAGCGGGCGATGTCCGAACATGGGAGAATGCTGGGGAAAGGGAACAGCTACATTTATGATTGGGGGTAACATCTGTACCCGTAGCTGCAAATTCTGTAATACACAAACCGGCAAACCTCTACCCTTAGAGCCGGAAGAGCCCAAACGAGTAGCAGAGTCCATACGGCTCATGAAGCTGACACATGCCGTAATCACATCTGTAGACCGTGACGACTTGCCCGATCTGGGAGCGCAGCACTGGGCAAATACTATTCGTGCCATAAAATCACTGAACCCCGAAACCACCATCGAAGTACTTATCCCCGACTTCCAGGGGAAACCGGAATTGGTTGACCTGGTTATCGAAGCCCGCCCCGACATCATCTCCCATAATATGGAAACGGTGAAACGGATCAGTCCGCTGGTACGAAGCGCTGCCCGTTATGATACAAGCCTGAACGTAATCAAACAGATTGCAGCCAGCGGCACCACCGCCAAATCGGGTATTATGGTAGGGCTTTCGGAAACAACACACGAAGTGGAAGAACTTATGGACGATCTTATCCGTGCAGGCTGCCACATTCTTACTATTGGACAATACCTGCAACCATCGCACAAACATTATGCCGTACGTGAGTATGTTACGCCCCAACAATTCGAAGAATATAAGGAAACAGGCTTAAACAAAGGATTTCAACAAGTTGAGAGTGGTCCACTGGTACGTTCCTCCTACCACGCCGAAAAACACATAAAGAAAGCATAGTGCGAAGAACTTATTCACCATACTTATTGTTTTATATATGAAAGGAGAAAATTACCAGGATGAAAAATGAGAGTGGACTTTCAGCTATGTCTAACATGTCATTAGGATTTATTCCCGTGATTATTGCGATGCTACTAAGCGAATTCATTGCAGCCGATATGGCTGTGTACATTGGAGCCGCTATAGGAGTATCATTTACTCTTCTTTACTATTTCATGCACAAACCACCGGCTCTACACTTTATCTCACTATCAAGCACAATCATACTCACAGCATTCAGTATCATAGCATTTGTTATGGGATCACAAAACGAATGGCCTCAACACCTGCTTCCCCTGACACTGGAAATGGCCATCATTCTCCCCCTACTGCTTTTGTTCCTGAACAGAAAGAGATATTCCACCCGCTCATATAAGAATAAAGACGCACAAGGACTGCGGGAACAAGTCCGGGTAACTACATTTACCCTGAGCTGTATCCGTATATTCTTCGGACTGATCACGATACACTTTGCTTTTATCACAATCGGTCTGATCTTCACCCGTTCATTAGATAATAGCTATATGTGGTTTATGCTGCATATCGCCCCGCTTCTTGTTTTCGTTTTCAGTATTATTATCGGGCAAATTGAGATACGAATACTAAGGGATGTGAAAGCTCCCGAGTTCGTTCCGGTAATAACTCCGGAAGGAGAGGTTATTGGTAAGGTGGATAAGAATCTGGCAGAAGAATATAAGAACGAACACATGAACCCGATTATACGTATTGCTGTTGTTAGCCATGACATGCTGTTTCTGGCTAAACGCTCCATGCAACGCGTAATTGATAAAGGGAAAACAGACACACCGTTGGAAACTTACCTGCTCTTCAAAGAAGATATAAACAGCGGCGTAGAACGGTTATTGAAAGAGGTATTCCCACAAGACTGGGAGGGTCTGAAACCGGAATTCAGTATTAAGTACAAGTTCAAGAATGAAGAAACAGACCGCATTGTCTATTTATTCATCCTGGACTTAGGTACAGAAGATAAAATTCTGTGCGATCCGAAGTTCGATGGCGGAAAACTATGGACATTCCAGCAAATAGAGTTTAATCTGGATCAGAATTATTTCAGTGAGATGTTCGAAAATGAATACGATCACCTTAAACTAATCATTGAAACAAGAGGAATATACAGGGAATCTTAGAAAGATCGGGCACACGGTTCTTCCAATCCTTCACCGTACGGGTTTTAATATATTCACCCTCGCAAGTGAGGTTGGCAGCTATACATAATTTGGTTTGGGGACGACAGTTTTGCAGAATATCTTCAACCATTTTATGGTTACGGTAAGGAGTTTCTATAAATAACTGCGTTTGTTTTTCTGTATAAGCACGCTGTTCCAGCATCTTTAGTTTCTTTGCACGCTCTCCGGGTTCAATGGGCAGATATCCATGGAATGCAAAGCTTTGGCCGTTAAACCCTGACCCCATTACAGCCAACAGAATAGAAGAAGGCCCTACCAAAGGCACGACTTTCAGTCCCTTACGCTGAGCAATGGCAACTACATCCGCACCCGGATCGGCTATCGCCGGACAACCCGCCTCGGATATAACACCCATAGATTGTCCTCCAGCCAAAGGTTGCAGATAGCCGGACAGGTCTTCGGGAGAAGTATGTTTGTTCAGAGGATAAAAAGTTAGCGTATCAATATCTATACTTTGCTCTACCTTTTTCAGAAAACGCCGGGCCGAACGAACATCCTCTACAATGAAATGCTTAATATTCAGGATTACTTCCTTATTATAGGATGGCAATACTTTCTCAATCGGCGTATCGCCTAAAGTCACGGGAATAAGATATAGAGCGGTATCCATTGGATATTTACAATTAAACGATTACTGTTTACGGTTGAAGTCACTGCCTGTTTCTGTCGTATACCCCGACCCCATCAAGATTTCCTGATAGTTAGTTGTATGAAGAAGTTCTTCCAGGGTAACCTTCTTGTTCTTTTTCATATAAGAAGAAACAATCTCCGCTCCCATACAAACGCCAATAAATGCAGGGCTGTTTTCGCCAAAGAAAGATGTAGAAGGTGCCGGATACATTAATCGTCTGACCACCATCGGGTCTGTAGAAGCTAACATCCGGTTACGTACCAGATACTCCCACACCTCGGAGCAATTTTCCAACCACCATTTCTCCTCAACAGCAGAATAACCAATGACATCCGATATGGATTTATACCCTAGCGCCTGTTGTACGACATAATAGATTTGTCCCTGACGAATCATCCGTTCAAGTAAAGTCCAGTCGGTTAAAGGAGGCAGTGGATATCCACCAATCAGATAAAAAGTAAAACAGTCGGGAACAATCCTGTCCGGGCGCATGGAGCGGCATTGATAATCGTAATAATAACGGTTATATAAAGGATAATCCTCTCCCATGTATTTATCCAGACTGATACCTAGCAATGAATCGGCAACAACTATTGACTCGTTCAAAGCGGAAACCTGTGCATATACTGTAGGAATAATCAAAGATGGCAGTTCCTTTTGCAGGCGTTTAAAGCCTTTGTTCAGTTCATTCTCTACATCGTCTAAGTCGGCAAACTTTGCTTCGACATCATCCACTAGTTGCAGCAATGTAGAATCGGAATAGAATGCTTTTATCTTTTCATTTATATCGCTATCGCTTACACTGCCAATGGTAAGAATCTCTTCTACAAGAATTTGAGTAGGCCGGCCATAAGTAGTATTCATCTTCTGCAATGCGGAAACACTATTGAAGCGGGCGTATTCATTCTGCAAGCGGTCGTAACGAGCCACGGAGATATCATCATTATCCGCATAGTCATTCAAGTCTCCTACGCTTACCCAACAGGCAGCGAGCAGTACTATGGCTAATAAAAAAATAGAATATCTCCGCGCTTTCATAGTTTATCTTTTAGTAGTCAGAAGCTAGAAGTTAGTAGCCAGGCCAATGATTCGATCCCGCCAGGTAAAAACATAACCTAACTACTAACTTCTGACTACTGATATAACATTTTATCCGTAAATAATGTTTCCGTCTTCATCCATGTACTCTTCCAGACCTTTCTGGTAAGTAGCCATGGCACGCAAACTCATACCTACGCTGGAGAAACCACCATCGTGATATAAGTTCTGCATAGTTACTTTACGGGTAAGATCGGAGAACATCATGATGCAATAATCTGCGCATTCATCTGCCGACGCATTACCCAGCGGAGACATACGGTCTGCAAAGTCCATCAGTTTATCCATACCTTTTACACCAGAACCGGCAGTGGTCGGTGTTGGCGATTGCGATATGGTATTTACGCGAACATTCTTTTCGCGGCCATAAATATATCCGAAGCTACGGGCAATAGACTCTAACAATGCTTTCGCATCGGCCATATCGTTATATCCGAAGAATGTACGCTGTGCGGCTACATAACTTAATGCCAGAATAGAACCGTATTCGGCTATGGCATTCAATTTCTTGGCTGTCTGGATCATCTTATGGAAAGATACGGCTGAAATATCCAGCGTCTTGTCCAACATATCGTAATCCAGGTCGTCATACGTACGTTTTTTACGAACGTTAGGCGACATGCCGATAGAGTGAAGAACAAAATCAACCGGTCCGCCTAGTACTTCCATTGAACGACGGAACACTTCTTCCAGATCTTCCACACTGGTAGCATCTGCCGGAATCACCTCGCAATTCAGCTTTTCTGCCAATCCGGAAACTTCGCCCATACGTACGGCAACCGGTGTATTTGATAATGTAATAGTCGCGCCTTGCTCTACAGCTTTCTCAGCTACTTTCCAAGCAATAGATTGCTCGTTGAGAGCACCAAAAATAATACCTCTTTTACCTTTCAGTAAGTTATAACTCATACCTATTTGAATTTGTTAAATTTGGTTGCAAAGATAAGAACTTTCTTATTATTCCGCTCCTGATGTCTCCAAGAAAAGCACAATTCAACAAAAAATACACCTATATTATCAAATAGTACACATTTCCAAGGCATATCCATAATATATTTGCATACTGTAAATAAGAGGTTTTTTCATAATATTTATTTAAGGTTAGAATTAGGTTAACATGAATCATTATTACTTCATTAAACGGCTCGCGAGAGTCGTTTATGAAGATGATTCCAACTACTAACGATCAAACTAAAAATACATATATAATAATAACTATAGAATTCACATTCAAGGATGAAGACACTATTAAAAAAGATTCTAATACCTTCTGTAGTATGTGCCACGCTTTTTGCTAGTTGCGCGGACTGCAATCAGCAAAAAACGGTTGCTATTGATGACAGCATCTACGAGAACCTTCCTTTCGATATGCCGAAAGTAGAACAACCTTCTTTCCCTGCATACGAAGCAAATATTCTCGACTTTGGTGCTAAAAGTGGTGGCGTAGCCATGAATACAGATGCAATTAACAATGCTATCAAAGACGTCAACGCCAAGGGCGGCGGAAAAGTAATCATCCCTGAAGGGTTGTGGCTTACCGGACCTATCGAAATCCTGAGCAATGTAAACTTATATACGGAAAAGAATGCGTTGGTGCTCTTCACTGACAACTTTGATGCATATCCGGTTATTGAAACTTCATTCGAAGGATTAGATACCCGCCGTTGCCAATCACCTATCTCTGCTCGCAATGCAGAAAATATCGCAATCACCGGATTTGGAGTGTTTGATGGTGCTGGTGATGCCTGGCGTCCGGTTAAAAAGGAAAAACTAACCGAAAGACAATGGAGCAACCTGGTTAAATCGGGTGGTGTTGTTGATGCGGATGGTAAGATATGGTATCCAACAGCCGGTGCACTGAAAGGTGCGATGGCTACCAAAGAATTCAATAACCCCGAAGGCATTGAAACAGAAGCCGATTGGAATGAAATACGTCCGTGGCTTCGTCCGGTACTGCTTAACTTTGTTAAATGTAAGAAAGTACTGCTTGAGGATGTAACCTTCAAAAACTCTCCAAGTTGGTGTATTCATCCGCTTTCCTGCGAGTTTATTACGCTGAATAGAGTAAAGGTTTTCAATCCCTGGTACTCACAAAACGGTGATGCACTCGACTTGGAATCATGTAAGAATGCATTGGTCGTTAATTGTATCTTCGACGCAGGTGATGACGCTATCTGTATCAAATCGGGTAAAAACGAAGATGGTCGTAGAAGAGGTGAGCCTTGCCAGAATGTGATCGTTAAGAATAATACGGTATTCCATGGCCATGGTGGTTTTGTGGTAGGTAGCGAAATGTCTGGTGGTGTCAAAAACATCTATGTAGCCGACTGTACCTTCCTCGGAACAGATGTTGGTCTGAGATTTAAAAGTACACGCGGACGTGGTGGCGTAGTAGAAGGCATCTACATACATAATATTAATATGATCGACATACCGAACGAACCGCTGTTATTCGACTTATTCTACGGTGGAAAAGGTCCTAATGAGGTGACTGCCGAAGACGAAGAGCAACAGGATATGACGCTATTGCCGGTTACGGAAGAAACTCCTGCTTTCCGCAACATACACATCTCTAACGTATATTGTAAAGGTGCCGGCCGGGCTATGTTCTTCAACGGGCTTCCCGAAATGCCGATTGAAAACGTAACAGTAAAAGATGTGATGATCACCGATGCCAAAGAAGGTGTAGTGATTAGCCAGGCAGCCAACGTAACGATGGACAACATCAAGATAGATGCCAAGAAAGGTTCACCACTTCGTATCAGCAATTCAAAAGATATTAAGGTCGACGGAGAAACATATAATGTAGGTAATAAACTTGAAATGCTAAGTTTTAAGTAAATAGGAAATAAGGTGAAAAGATTACTCACATTAATCGCTCTGAGCTTTCTCTTAGTAGGGACAGCTCAGAGCGGTTCTGTTTTTGTAGAAGGTCTGCAAACGGAACAGCTAACCAATCCATTAGGAATTGATGCCATGTCCCCACGCCTGAGTTGGCGTATAGTAAGCAATGAGCGTGGAGTCGTTCAAACCAGTTACCAGATTCTGGTAGCCTCTTCCCCTGAAAAGTTGGCACAGAATGAGGCAGACGTCTGGGATTCGGGAACAGTATTCTCTAACGCATCACAGTGGATTAACTATCAAGGTCCGAAGTTCATTTCCAACAAGCGTTATTACTGGAAAGTAAAAGTCAATACGAATATAGGCGAAGCTCCCTGGAGTGATACCGCCCTTTGGGGTATGGGCCTGTTGGGAGAGAGCCGGTGGAAAGGCCGGTGGATAGGATTGGAGAAGGCTTCGCTGTGGGATACGGAGTCGCAGTGGTCGCGCCTGTCTGCACGTTACTTGCGCAAAGAATTCAGCTTAGGCAAAGAAATAAAACAGGCCACCGTACACATCTCCGGTTTAGGATTATATGAGCTATTCATTAACGGACAACGTGTGGGCGATTTGGTTCTTGCTCCTGCACCAACAGATTACCGGAAAACATTACTTTATAATAGTTATGATGTGACTTCACTGCTTCGTTCGCAAAATGATAATGCAGTTGGGGTTACATTGGGAAATGGACGCATGTACACCATGCGCCAACACTATAAACAATATAAAATAAACAATTACGGTTACCCGAAGCTGCGGATGAACCTGATTGTTGAATACACCGATGGAACGCAAGAAACCATTGTCTCCGATACAGATTGGAAACTCACTGCCGACGGACCGATACGCAGCAATAATGAATATGACGGAGAAGATTATGATGCCCGGAAGGAATTAACCGGATGGTCTGAAGTGGGCTATAACGATAGTTTATGGCAAAACGCCGACCGTGCTGCTTTGCCGCAAGGAACACTACGTGCACAAATGATGCCGGGAATGAGAGTAGTAGAAACAATCAAACCCGTTACAATCAATAAATTAAATAACAACAAATACATCCTGGACATGGGACAGAACATGGTAGGATGGATTCGCATGAAAGTGAAAGGACAAACAGGTGATAGCGTAAAACTCCGCTTCGCTGAGATATTACAGGAAAACGGAGAACTTTATGTCGACAACCTACGCGATGCTCTAGTTACAGATACCTATATTCTGAAAGGTAAAGACTTGGAAGAGTGGGCGCCTCGTTTTGTTTATCACGGCTTCCGGTATGTTGAGGTTACGGGTTATCCGGGCACTCCAACGCCAGATTATTTCATTGGTGAGGTTGTTAACGACGATATGCAGACTACCGGAGAGTTCAAAAGCGATAATCTGGTATTGAACCAGATTCTGCAAAACGCCTTCTGGGGTATCAGAGGAAACTACAAAGGTATGCCCGTGGATTGTCCGCAACGCAATGAGCGCCAACCCTGGTTGGGCGATCGTGCTATGGGAGCGCTTGGCGAGAGCTTCCTTATGGCCAACGGACCGCTATATGCCAAATGGATGGACGACATCCGCGAGGCCCAACGCGAAGACGGATGTATCCCCGATGTCGCTCCGGCTTTCTGGAACTATTATAGTGAGAATATGACCTGGCCTTCCGCCCTTGTCCTGATCAGCGATATGCTATACGAGCAATATGGTAACATCCGCCCTATTCAAAAGAACTATCAAGCTATGCGGCTCTGGATGAAACATATGAAGGACGAATTTATGACTCCGGAATATGTAGTGACACGCGACAGGTACGGCGATTGGTGTTTACCCCCCGAATCACCCGAGCTTATTCATTCCAAAGATCCGGCACGTATTACGGATGGCAAACTGATCTCAACAGCTTATTACTATCAAATGCTGAAGTACCTGAGCAAATTTGCCGGTCTTCTGCAATTAAGTGATGATATAAAAGAATACGATGAACTGGCTATAAAAGTAAAGGATGGTTTTAACCGGGCTTTCGGGAATGCAGAAAAGCAGTGTTATGATAACAATACCGTAACAGCCAACCTCCTGCCATTGGCTTTCGACATAGTACCACAGGAACATATAGCACGGGTAGAAAAGAATATCATTGAAGGCATGGTCTTTTATAGTGAGGTAAAAGTCTCCTCCGGTGTGATTGGCATTCAATGGATTATGCGCGAACTTGCCCGGATGGGGCGGTCTGATGTAGCTTATGTATTAGCCACGCATACCAGGTATCCCGGATGGGGATATATGGTAGCCAATGGTGCAACTACCATCTGGGAGTTATGGAACGGAAATACCGCAAACCCTGAAATGAACAGTGGGAACCATGTCATGCTGCTGGGCGATTTGCTTCCGTTCTGTTACGAGAATCTGGCGGGTATAAAGAGTGCTGCTCCCGGTTTCAGCAAATTAGAGATGAAACCGGCCTTTGAAGTAGAGGAAATCAGGAACATTCAGGCTTCTTATATCACCCCGTATGGAAAAGTAATGAGCCATTGGACGCAAACTGCGGTGGATTATCAATGGGATATAACCATTCCGGCTAATACAACGGCAACGATCTGGCTACCCAATGAAAGTGCAAATGATATTACAGAAGGAAAACGCAAGCTCAACCAGGCAAAAGGGGTAAGTGTACTTCGCTCGGAAAACGGATATTCTATCTGTGAGATTGGTTCGGGAAATTATAGTTTCTTTATTCCCAAAGACATCACCTTCGGCAAAGACAGGCAAGGAATTTTGGTGGATGAATTCATTTTCGATGAAGCCCCATTCCCGGAAAGCCATGCTTCTACTATTGCAGAAACACCCGAAGGGCTTGTTGCCGCATGGTTTGGTGGTACAAAAGAAAAGAATCCGGATTGTTGCATTTGGGTAAGCCGGAACGTAAAAGGAAAATGGACGGTTCCTGTCGTGGTGGCCGATGGCATCATTGGTAATCAGGAGAAGCGCGCTTGTTGGAATCCTGTACTTTCGGTGGCTCCAAACGGAGAACTGCTCCTGTTCTACAAAGTCGGGCTGGATGTTCCTCGCTGGAGCGGACATCTGGTACGTTCTAAAGACAATGGCAAAACATGGAGCAGATCGGAGGCATTGCCGGAAGGTTTCCTGGGTCCGGTTAAAAACAAACCGGTTTATATAGACAACCGCATGATTTGTCCCAGCAGTACGGAAGGCGAGCTTGGATGGCGCGTGCACTTTGAAGTAAGCGATGATAACGGAAAGACATGGAGAATGGTTGGACCTATTGAAGCATCCGAGGTTATAGAAACGGATAAGGTAAAGCGTAGTGGCGATATATCTACCGTACAGGCCATTCAGCCCTCCATCCTGATGCACAAAGACGGAAGGCTTCAGGCGCTTTGCCGCACCCGCAATAACGGTGCCGTAGCAACCACCTGGAGCAGCGATAAAGGAGAAACATGGACGCCTTTGAAACTCACCACACTACCCAATAACAATTCGGGCACGGATGCAGTGAACCTGAAAGACGGACGTTTCGTATTTGTTTATAACCACTATCGCTACTTGCCTGGCGGAGGGATGAACAAGAACCGCACGCCGATCAACATAGCGCTTAGCGATGATGGGGTGCATTGGGATGCTTCCGTTGTACTGGAAGATTCGCCCATTAACCAATACTCCTACCCTTCGGTGATTCAAAGCAAAGATGGCATGATACATGTTGTTTACACCTGGAGACGGCAACGCATCAAGTATGTGAAACTTGACCCCAGGAAGATGGAACGCAAAACATTTGTCGAAGCCGGATGGAAGGATTATTAAATATTGTACGATTCTACAGTCTTTCAATCAAAATGAATAGTGAAAATAGAGCATTAATGTTTTACTTTTGCATGAATTAAATATATATACCCATGAAAAAGATATTCTTTTCTCTCTTATTTGCTTTGGTTTGTACCGCAATGTGGGCACAGGCTACAGAAAAAACAATTTCAATTGAAGTAAAAAATAACTGGAAGAAGGAGCAAGCCGATGCTCCGGTGGTCATCAAGCTGAACGATCTCGGACTGGATTTCCAGGCCAAATCGGCTACGGTATGGGACGGTTCGCAAGAAATCCCATCGCAGTTGGACGATCTGAACAATGATCGTAAAGCCGATGAACTGGCTTTTGTAATTGATCTTCCAGCCAACGGCAAGAAAACTCTTAAGGTTACATTATCTTCAGAAAAGAATGAAAAACAGTATAAAGCGCGTGTATTTGCAGAGATGCTTGTGAGCGATAAGAAAGGAAAGCATGTGCCTATCCGCTCGCTGACCATTCCGGGTACAAGCAACATTTACAATCAGCTTCATCATCACGGACCGGCTTTTGAGTCGGAGTTGGTGGCTTATCGTTTATACTTTGATCAGAAACAGACTGTCGACCCTTACGGCAAGTTCAACAAAGGACTTGAGATTGAAGAATCACAGTTTTATCCTACGGATGAGCAACTTGCGCGCGGTTTTGGCGATGATGTGTTGCGTGTAGGCGGAAGCGCTGGTGTGGGCGCCCTGAAAGGTTGGAACGGAACAAAAGCAACGCACATTGAACCGGTGTTTACCCGCACTGAGCGCATTCTGGCGTATGGTCCGGTGCGCACTGTGGTAGAAATAGAAGCCAATGAGTGGGAATATCAGGGTGCAAGCCTGAATATGATCAACCGCTATACGCTGTATGCCGGACATCGCGATGCCATAGTAGAAACATTCTTCGAGGAGCCGTTGAAAGACGAAACCTTCTGTACCGGGGTACAAGATATAAAAGGTTCGGTTGCTTTCTCGGATCATAAAGGTTTAATTGCCTCCTGGGGCACCGACTGGCCGGTAAATGATACGGTGAAATATGCCAAAGAAACAATTGGTATGGCGGCGTATGTTCCACAAAAGTACGTAAAACAAGAGGTCAGAGACAATACCAAGTATCTCAATAACAACTATCTGTATACCATAGGAGCCAAGGGCGAGAAGTATATCCGCTACTACATCATGTTCACATCCATGAAAGAAACCTTTGGATATAAAACTCCCGAGGCATGGTTTGCTTATGTACGTGAGTGGAAGGAAGAATTGGACAATCCGGTGACGGTAACTCTTAAGTAAAGACCAATTATTCCCCCTATCGTGTACAAATTTGCCCCTTAAGGCCTTCAGTTTTCTCTATTTTTGCAATATTGAAACATTTATAAAACCAATATTATTTATCATGAAAAGACTGGCACAGACTTTAAGCCTCTGCTTATTAATGACTCTTCCTGCGGTAGCACAGAAGAACTACGTATCCGAAGTATGGGTAGCCGACCAAGGAAACGGTACATACAAGAACCCGATTCTTTATGCAGATTATTCCGATCCGGATGCCTGCCGGATAGGCGATGATTACTATATGACCTCTTCGAGCTTCAACAGTTTGCCCGGTTTACAGATTTTACACTCCAAAGATCTGGTAAACTGGACCATCGTCGGTGCCGCCGTACCTTATGCGCTCCCACCAATCGAAACTCCGGAACGCCCCGAGCATGGCAACCGTGTATGGGCGCCTTGCATTCGCCATCACAACGGCGAGTTCTACATCTTCTGGGGCGACCCCGACCAGGGTGCTTTTATGGTGAAAGCCAAAGACCCGAAAGGTCCGTGGACGGAACCTGTATTGGTTAAGCCCGGCAAAGGAGTTATTGACACATCTCCCCTTTGGGATGATGATGGCAAGGTATACCTTGTACATGGATATGCCGGAAGCCGTGCCGGACTGAAAAGTATTTTGGGCATTTGCGAACTTACGCCCGATGCAACGAAAGCTGTAACCCAATCGCGTATTATTTTTGATGGCCACGAAAGCCACGAAACCATTGAAGGCCCTAAATTCTATAAGAAAGACGGTTATTACTACATCTTTGCACCAGCCGGCGGAGTGCCAACGGGCTGGCAAACGGTATTGCGTTCGAAAAACGTATATGGCCCTTATGAATCAAAAGATGTGCTGCACCAGGGTAAGACCAAAGTCAATGGTCCTCATCAGGGAGCATGGGTAGATACAACTACGGGAGAAGATTGGTTCCTGCACTTTCAGGATGTAGGTGCTTACGGACGCATTGTGCACCTTCAACCGATGAAGTGGATCGACGGATGGCCAGTGATCGGTGTAGACAAAGATGGCGACGGATGCGGAGAACCGGTACTTACATATAAAAAACCCAATGTAGGAAAAACATATCCGATCTGTACGCCACAGGAAAGTGATGAATTCGACGGATTCACCCTTTCACCGCAATGGCAATGGCATGCCAATATCAACGAAAAATGGGCTTTCTTCGATGGTGGCAAAGGGAATGTACGCCTGTACTCATATCCGGTGGTCAAGGAGTATAAAAGTCTGTGGGATGTAGCTAACCTGATGTTGCAGAAAACCCCATCCGACAATTTCGTGGCCACCATGAAACTGACATTCAAGCCAACCAAGAAGTATACCGGCGAACGTACCGGACTTGTAGTAATGGGTATGGATTATGCCGGATTGATCCTCGAGAATACAGACAAGGGCCTCGTTCTCACGCAAGTGGAATGCAAGAAGGCAGACCGTGACGGCACCGAGCAAGTCAACGCTTCTACCGAACTAAAAGACGCTACAATCTACCTGAAAGTTCAATTCCGCGCCGATGGCAAAAAGATCGGTGCAAGCGAAGGCGGTCATGACCTTATCGTGATGTGCGACTTTAGCTATAGCCTCGACGGAAAGAAATTCCAGAAGTTCGGTCAATCCTTCCAGGCGAAAGAAGGCAAATGGATCGGAACAAAGATCGGAACATTCTGCACGCGTCCTGCCATTACCATAAACGATGGTGGATGGGCTGAGGTAGATTGGTTCAGAGTGACAAAGAAATAATAGACAGTTGTCTTCTTTTTATACCAAAGGGCTTTCATCGTTGAAAGCCCTTTTTAGATACTCCTGAGGTAGGATGCAACAAAAATAAATTTTTGATGCATCAAAAAATAATTTTCGTCGAATCAAAAGTTTTTTTTTGATGCATCAATACTTTTAAGTTCATTGGACCTACCCTTTCATGTAAAGAATTTATTCCGTATTTTTGTAGTTTAAAATCCTATAACAATGAAAGAACTTATTATATTCGATCTGGACGGAACACTTCTGAATACCATAGCCGATCTGGCGCAAAGCGTTAACTATGCACTCAACCGCCTCGGCTTCCCAACGCATGACGAAGCCTCCTATAACTTTATGGTAGGCAATGGAATCAATAAACTGTTTGAGCGCGCCCTTCCCGAAGGAGAAAAGACAGCAGAAAACATCGTTCGCGTACGCGAACTATTCCTCCCGTTCTATGCCGAACATAAAATGGATAAAAGCCGTCCGTACCCCGGAATACCCGAACTGCTGGATACATTACAGAAGCAAGGCAAACAGATAGCCATAGCCTCCAACAAATACCAGGCTGGCACGGAGGCGCTTATTGCGCATTACTTCCCGGAAATTAAGTTTGTTGCCGTATTCGGCCAACGCGAAGGCATCTCTCCCAAGCCCGATCCAACGATTGTACACGACATCCTTCGCATCGCAGGTACGCCCAAAGAAAAGGTACTATACGTAGGCGATTCCGGAGTAGATATGCAAACAGCCTTGAATAGCGGCATCACTTCCTGCGGAGTGACCTGGGGATTCCGTCCGCGCGCGGAACTGGAAGATTTCAACCCAAATCATATCGTAAACACTGCCGAAGAAATTCTGGCTTTAGTGTAAGTCCGGACAACAAGCGTATTCATTCAACGTAAATCCGATATATCATAGATCACATTACTCAAGTATCCCGATTTCCCGCAACCATCCCTCTGCAAGATCAGACCACGACATGGTAGTTCCGGGATTATCCCGCAAAGATATACTATGCCCTCCCGCCGGATAAATATGCATCGCACTGCCAGCCACCCCATTCTTCTTTAACGCAGAATAATAAAGTACGCTATTCATCGAAGATACGGATCTGTCGTCAGTGGCATGCACCATAAAAGCCGGGGGAGTATCATTTCCGACCTGTTCATCACAAGAAAACAAATGCAACAACTCTTCAGTGGGTTCCTTACCTAACAAATTTTCCCGGCTTCCCTTATGCGCATATTCCCGCATGGAAACAACGGGCGAAATTAATAGTGTAAAATTTGGTTTGAAGGGATAAATATCAAGCCCATCGCCACCCCTTCCCCAGTCTTCTGTAATGGTGGACAAACAAGCAGATAAATGTCCACCCGCCGACGAACCCATTACCCCAACCCTGTCGGCCTGAATGCCATACTTCCTGGCATGACTACGGATATAGCGCATAGCCCGCTGTGCATCCTCCAAAGGCGCTTTATGGCTCACCTTCACATCGGGAGATTGCGGAAAACGATGATTCAGCACAAATGCCGTCACCCCAAACGTATTAAACCATTTCGCCAGTTGCCAGCCACTGATCTGATAAGCCAAACGGACGTATCCCCCACCGGGAATAATCAATACGGCAGCCCCTTTATTTTCTGCTTCCGATGGTTGGAATACATACATGCCGGGAGTACCCACCTGATACACCCGCTCGTTGGCAATACTATCTTTCAAAGCTACCCCTTTGCTATTGGGCATAGCCCCTCCTTCCCAAATAGGCACAAACTCCTGAGCCATAAGAGGAAGTACTACAATAGCTGATATCAATAACAATAATACAATCCGTTTCATTTGTTTAATCAATGGTTACACAGCAAAAATAAAGATAAACTTGCTACGCGAGGTGTAATAACTGAGCAAAATGGATAAAAATTACACACTGCCATTGACATATACAAATAGCATTCAAGTATCATTTTAACACTCCACAGATGCGATTCTGTTATATAGAACAAAAAATACCACCTCAAAAACAAATATTACACATATAAATGTTAACCTCCGTCTATTTTTGTACTGTGATATTAACACTTTGGTGAAAAGAATATTATTTTTGATTATTTAATTTAAACTTGCAAAGAATGTCTAACAAAATGAAGAACATGCGCACGGCATTGTTCCTGCTATTCGTGGCTATAGGAATTAATTTGTCTGCGCAAACCATTACCCTAAGCGGTAATGTGAAAGACACAACAGGAGAGCCCATTATCGGTGCATCTATCCTGGAAAAAGGTACTACCAATGGTACAATCACCGACTTCGATGGCAACTTCAACCTCAAAGTTGGTTCTAACGCAACCGTTGTTGTTTCATATATAGGTATGAAACCGCAGGAAATCAGCGTAAATGGAAAATCTAAGCTGGATGTTACACTACAAGATGATGCTACGGCATTGGAAGAAGTAGTGGTTATCGGTTATGGTACGGTTAAACGTAAAGACTTAACAGGCTCAGTATCCTCAGTTGGTGCCGACGCTATTGCTGCTGTACCAGTTTCCTCTGCAATTGAAGCTATTTCCGGTAAATTAGCCGGTGTACAGATTACTTCTACAGAAGGTTCTCCTGATGCAGAAATGAAAATTCGTGTGCGTGGCGGCGGTTCCATCACAGGCGATAACACTCCTTTATATATTGTTGATGGATTCCCGGTTGAGTCGATCAATGATATTGCACCATCCGACATCGAATCCATTGACGTATTAAAAGATGCATCTTCAACTGCAATCTACGGTTCTCGTGGTGCAAATGGGGTAATCATTGTCACAACCAAAAGTGGTAAAGAAGGTAAAATCAGCATTAATTACAATGCCTATGTAGGTTGGAAGAAGATTGCCAAGACATTGGATGTTCTTTCTCCCTACGACTATGCTTCCTGGAACTACGAGCGCGCTATGCTTGCCGACAAACCTGAGCAGTATATTAAATTCTTTGGAAATTACCAAGATATGGATTTGTACAAAGATGTTCAAGCAAATGACTGGCAAGATCAAATTTTTGGTCGCACAGGATTCACTTTCAACCACAACTTAAGTATCAGCGGTGGTAGCGATAAAATCAAATATAACTTCAGCTATAATCACATGAACGACAAAGCCATCATGCAGATGTCAGGCTATAAAAGAGACAATTTGTCGTTGAAGTTGAATACCAAACCTAATAAAGCTGTAGCTGTAGATTTCTCTATCCGTTACTCAAGTACAGATATTAAAGGTGGTGGTGCAAACGAACAGAACGAAAAATCTTCGGCCGACTCTCGTTTGAAAGACGCCATGATATACTCTCCATTCCCAGTAGCAGGATTGAGCGATGACAGTGGTGAAACTGATTCAGACTTCAACTTGATTAACCCGCATGTTAAAATGGCCGATAACGACCGTTTCCAAAAACGCAAATCACTCAATATGAACGGAAGCGTGACCTGGGAAATCATCGAAGGACTTAATGTAAAAGCTGAAGTTGGTCTTGACCAACACACCAATATAGACAACCGTTTCTATGGTTCATCTACATACTATGTGAAAAATACTCCCGCAGAAGCACACAAAGGAATGCCAGCTATCATTTTTGCAGATACAGACCGCCACTCTTTCCGTAGTACCAACACATTGAACTACAATTTCAAAAAACTGTTGCCTGAATCGCACAATCTATCGGTACTAGCCGGTCAAGAGTATGTGATTACTAAGAAAGAACAACTGACTTCAACCGTTCACGGTTTGCCTAGCTTCTTTACCTTTGATCAGTCGAACAAATTATCGACACAAGGTACTCCATACTCTATCGACAAGAACTTGTCTCCAAATGACATCCTATTATCATTCTTCGGACGTTTGAACTACGATTACAAGAGCAAGTATATCGCAAGTGCTACATTCCGTGCCGACGGTTCTTCTAAATTCTCAGAAGGAAACAGATGGGGATATTTCCCTTCGGCAGCTGTTGCATGGCGTATTTCTTCTGAAGCATTCATGGAAAAAACAGAAGACTGGTTGGATGACTTGAAACTTCGCGTAAGCTACGGTACTGCCGGTAATAACAACATTCCATCGGGACAAATGTCACAAACGTACAACTCATCGACTACAGCATGGGTAAATGATTACTCAAGCTACTGGTCGCCTTCGAAAGTTATGGCAAACCCTGATTTGAAGTGGGAAACAACCGTTACACGTAACTTAGGATTGGACTTCACTACATTAGGCGGACGCCTGAGCGGTACATTTGAGGTATACAAAAACACTACCGAAGACTTGTTGATTGAGTTTCCAACAGTTGGAACAGGATACGACAGCCAATACCGCAATATGGGTGAAACACAAAACACTGGTTTCGAAGCAACAATCAACTGGGTAGCTATAGATAAGAAAAACTTCGGTTTAAGTTTCAGCGGAAACATTGGTTTCAACAAGAACAAAATCAATGATTTGGGACAAATGACATACATATCAGGTGATTCGGGTTGGGCATCTACCGAGATCGGTACTGACTACTGGATTGAAAAAGGTGGTTCTATCGGACGTATGTATGGCTATAGAAGTGCCGGTCGTTACGAAGTATCAGACTTCACCGGATACAACGAAGCAACAAAGACTTGGGATCTAGACAAAACTAAAGCTCCTGATGCTTCTGCAGTAATTGGTGCGGGCTATGTACGTCCGGGTGCCATGAAACTGAGAGACTTGGATGACAATGGTATTGTTGATGAAAACGACCGCGAAATTATTGGCGATGCTAATCCATTGCATACTGGTGGTTTCACAATCAACGCACGTGCTTACGGATTTGATTTAAGCGCTAACTTCAACTGGAGTTATGGCAATGATATCTATAATGCAAATAAAATAGAATACACATCTACCAGCAAATACCACTCTCGTAACATGATATCTGAAATGGCTACCGGAAACCGTTGGACCAACCTAAGAACTGATGGAACTATTTCCAATGACCCTACAGAATTGGCACAAATGAATGCAAACACAAATTTATGGTCGCCTTATATGCAACGTTATGTGTTCTCTGACTGGGCTGTAGAAGATGGTTCATTCCTACGTCTTAGCACATTGACATTGGGTTATACATTGCCTCGCTCTTTAGTTCAGAAAGCTAAAATACAAAACTGTCGTTTCTACGTAAGTGGTTATAATGTATTTTGCTTGACTAACTATAGCGGATTCGACCCAGAAGTTTCAACTCGTCGTAAAACATCTTTAACTCCGGGTGTAGACTACTCTGCATATCCTAAGAGCCGTTCTATCGTATTCGGCTTGAACTTGAATTTCTAATGTTTTAAAAATATCACAATGAAAAAATTTATATATAAATCTTTAATTGCATTATCTATTGTGGGGGCTATGAGCTCTTGTGATGATATATTAGATGCACCGACAAAATCTTCTATGGACGAGTCGTTGATTTTCTCAACTCCTGAATTAGCGGAAGGTGCCATCGCAGGTATCATCCAATCGTTCTGTGAGACAAATTCATACCGCGGACGTTTTTTAGTACATTATGGAACAAACAACGACTGTGAAGTAACAAATAGTCTTAGAGATATAAATACAGATGCTGCTCGTTTAGCCAATTACAACACACAAGTGAGCAATGGCCAAATGAACACAAACAACAATGCTTACGCTAAGTTCTACGAAGGCATTGAACGTGCGAACCTGGCTATTCGTGGTCTTCGCACGTACGGTAATGTTGAAAGCAGACCGGAGATGGCTCAGATTTTGGGTGAGATATTAACCTTGCGTGCTGTAGTATATGCCGACTTGTTGAAAGCCTGGGGAGATGTTCCTGCCCGTTTTGAACCCATCAGTTCTGAAACTGTTTATCTTCCTAAGTCAGACCGTGATGTGATTTACAAGCAACTATTGGCCGATTTGGACGAAGCTGCCACCATGGTACCTTGGCCTAATGGTTCAACAGTTACAACTTCTGTTGAACGTGTAAACAGAGCATTTGTAAAAGGCTTGCGCTCGCGTCTGGCTTTAGCTGCCGGTGGTTACTCTCAACGTGCTGATGGCATCCGCTTAAGCAATGATCCAGACCTAGCACCCGAGAAGATGTTCGCATTGGTTAAACAAGACTGTTTGGATGTTATCAATAGTGGTACTTGCCAACTGCAGGGATTTGAAGAGGTATTCAAAACTCTTTGTGGTGAAGGCTTGAAAGCCGGTTTGGAATCGCTTTGGGAAATACCTTTCAGCGAAGGCCGTGGACGTGTAATCTTCGACTTAGGTTTGAAACATACAACTAAAGACAAATACACCGGACAAGCTAAAGGTGGTGCTAATGGACCTAACCCGGCATTGTTCTATGATTATGACAAAGATGACGTACGTCGTGATGTGACTTGTATTCCTTACGAATGGACAGATGGTGTTCAGGTGCCTACCAACTTAAACAAATGGTACTTTGGTAAATATCGTTACGAATGGTTGCCTCGCATTGTAACCTCTGACAATGACGATGGTTTGAACTGGCTTTACATGCGCTACGCTGATGTAGTGTTGATGGCTGCCGAAGCGATCAACGAACTAGATGGTCCGGCTACTGCCGCTCCATACCTGAAGATGATTCGCGACCGTGCATTCCCTAACCATCCTGCAAAAGTTACAGCATTTATGACTACAGCTACTGCAAGCAAAGACGCATTCCGTAATGCTATTGTTGATGAGCGTGCATTTGAATTCACCGGTGAAAAACTACGTAAGGGTGACCTTATCCGTTGGAACCTGTTGAGTAGCAAGATCAAAGAATCAGAAGGAAAGCTGAAACAGTTGGCTAACCGCGAAGGTAAATACGCCGATTTACCGAATAAGATCTATTATCAAACTGCCGCTGATGGCGAAACCGTTACCATCTATGGTTTAGAGTTTGGTCATAGCGACGAAGCCGGAGTAGCGTTAGGATACGAATCGAACAAAAACTGGAACTTGCTTAGCGACGGTGATGCTGTGCCTTATTATGAAGCACTTGCTCGTCGTGACCCAGACACACAACAATTCTGGCCTATCTGGCAATACTTCATTGATAACAGCAACGGAATGCTTAACAATGACGGTTACAACGTTCCTAACTAATCACATTTAAAAGATTATAGAAAATGAATAATTTCTTCAAAAAAATCACATACATATTGGCTGTTTCTGCAGTAATGGGGTTTGCTACAAGTTGTAGTGATGACATTGCAGATGAGATCACATCTATTGATGTAGACCGCCTATTCTCACCAACTAACGTTGAACTTAGAGTTGTAAATAGAACAAGTATACGTGTAAACTGGAAGGAAGTAAAAGACGCGCAAACTTATAACGTAGAGGTATTTGAAACTGCTGCTGGCGAAGGAACAATAACAGAAAGTGCTATTGGACTTACGACTTTGGACTTGCCCTATATCTTCACCGGGCTTGATGGTGAAGTGAACTACACCATACGTGTCAAAGCTCTATCCGAAACTAAGAACGAATCTAAATGGACTAAAGTCAGCATTAAGACAGACGCTGAGCAAATATTCTACGCACTCGACGAAGTAAACGATTTAGAAGCTACTCAGGTAACTTTACGTTGGCCTGCCGGAGAAACTGCGACTTCGATTGTTTTGACTCCCGGGGATATCACTTATAATGTGACTGCTGCAGACATTGCCGCCGGTGCAGCAACAATTACAGGTTTGACTGGTGAAACTGCCTATACAGCAACTCTATTCAACGGAAGCAAAACTCGTGGAACAATTAGCTTTGCAACTCCTATTGACATTGGTGGTGCTATACTAGTAGAAGCTACTGATGACCTCGCCGCTATGATTGCAGCTGCTGAAGAAGGCGACGTATTTGCAATCATGCCAGGTACTTATGAGGTTGCTACACTTACAGTTTCTAAATCTGTTGCTTTGAAAGCAGTTAGACCAGCTGAAAAACCAGTATTGAAGGGTACTATTATTCGCTTAACTGCAGGTCTTGAGCTTGAATCTTTGATTCTTGATGGAACCGATTCATCTGGCGATCAAACAATAGTGTATAATGCGGACGGAACATATGGTGCGTTAATTATCAATAACTGCGAGATTAAAAATTATACGAAAGGTGCATTGTATGGAAATACAAAATGTAATATTGCATCTATTACTATAACCAACAATATCTATTCGAACATAGAATGTAACGGTGGTGATTTATTCGACTTCCGTAACTCCATTGCTGCATCGTTTACATTTACAAACAATACAGTTTATAGCAGTGCTGCTGCCCGTGATGGCTTCAGAATGGACGCCGGCGGTTCTACGGCATTCCCAAGTGTAAAAAGCATTATAAACATAAGCAATAATACATTTAATGCAGTATGTAATGGCAACAACAGACGAATCCTTTATATCCGTCTGGCAAACCATGAGATTACGTTCAACAAGAATATTCTTTCCAATACAGCAGGATATTATTCGAACCAAGCTGCTACTACAATCGTAGAAATGAGCAATAATAACTACTTTAATGCTCCTAATTTCACAGGCAGTACACAGTCGGGGGCAAAAAATGATACTGGTACGTATACTACACTCGATCCTGGTTATGCTGATGCTACAAAAGGCAATTTCACTCTTTCTAATGAAGAGCTGATCTATAACAAAATTGGTGATCAAAGATGGTGGTAATCAGATAAATTCTGATGATATAAGAAAAGGCTATCTCGCTCGGGCTAGCCTTTTCTTATATTTCCCATTCCTCTTTTGCCTGAAAAGGGGTCCAACGCAGAAACATTTTTCCATTGGACTTTCCGATGGTTTCCGTTGACCTTTTGGGGTAAAAGTCCAACGCAAAAAAGAAAAAGCGTTGGACTTTCCAGGAAGAAGTCCAACGCTAAATTATTTAATCCGAATCAAGAACTACAATTAGGGGATTATCTATCAATAAATCATATATCTTCTACTGACTAACATACTCCCCTCCTGCAACCTGCCCGTTCGTAATATCCTTTACCAGCCAATGCAAATACACTTCCAGGTTTGTATACCTTCCTGTAGCATCAAGAGTTTTTGTATTACCATCTGTCGCTGAGTTTTTATCCAGACCAACCATATCCTCCCATTCATCGGGCATACCATCACCATCTGTATCTTTAGGTGCCGTTCCGGCAGTATAAGCAGGCCACCCGCCAACATCCTCCTGGCTGTCAATATAGCCATTTTTACTATGGTTGGAGCCAGTCATAAACTGGGCAACTCCATTGCGTGTATTATTCATTATGCGCGCATCTACAGCATCGCGTTTCAAACTTGCTCCGGCATAATCAAGAACTTTACTATAGGCTGTTTCTGCGGAATGAGTCGTTACTCTGGCAGCTATACCATCGGGAGTGATAGCAACCGGAGTGGTCAGTTTAGTAAGCGTTGTACTTCCCGGACTCTTGTCGAGCACAAAGCCAGCCCAGTTATTATTATTTATACTATGAGCTGGAAAAAGATAATTCGTATTTCCACCCGTATATATGGATGGACAGCCATAATCAACACCCTCTTTCACACCCGATACAGAATAGAAGAACTCACGTTTCTTAGCGCTATTCGTAATCCGATTCCCGTTTTTATCAAAACTATCGCCAGGACCTCCTGTAGAAGCAGGTCCCCACTTATAATAATTACCGACAAAGTTCACCTTCTGCCCTTCGCCACCATAAGCCGGATAATTTGAGAAGTTATAAACCACACAGTTACGATAATCTACAGCGCGCTGATCACTCCTCAGTTGTGTCTTATCTGATAGTGGCGCGTACACCTCTGCCCCATCAAAACGGGGATTGCGACTATCATGATGAGCCAGTAAGTTGTGATGATAAGATGCATTCACACCACCCCAAATTGCGCCATACCCATGAGTTCCTTTCTCGTGAGAAGCGTTACGAAGACTTTCGGAAATAACACACCACTGCATGGTGAAGTTTTCATTTGCATAAAAAGAGGCACATTCATCTGTGCTCCAACTAATAGAACAATGATCTATTATCACATTCTTGAGGTAACGCCCCTCCAGAGCATCCGTCCCCGAAGAAAGATTGCCTTTATCGCCCATCCGGCTACGGATATAGCGGATAATCACATTATCGGCATTCACTACCAACGGATAGTTCTTCAAGCAAATACCATCTCCGGGAGCAGTCTGGCCGGCAATCGTTAAATCACCTTTGTTGATTTTCAATGCGCTCTTCAACTCGATAACTCCATCTACCTCGAATACAATTGTACGCACCCCCGAAGCAGCGATTGCTGCACGCAAGCTACCTTCGCCACTATCATTCAGATTGGTTACCTTGATAACCTTTCCTCCGCGACCTCCGGTAGTGAACATACCTCCTCCTTCCGCACCGGGAAATGCACGGAGCAAAACGTCATTCTCGTGGGTTGGCAATTGAAAATCAACCGATGGGGTGGGTTCCGGATCGGGTTCAGGTTCAGGGGTTACAACCGGTGGCGGAACATCTTCGCCCGGCGAATCGTCACTACTACAAGCTCCGGCAGACAGAGCTACAAAACATAACATAAAAAAAGAGAACGTTCTTTGCAACATGTTTTCCATTATTTAAATGATAAAATCTATATTGCAAAGAACGTCAAAGACAACTACAACTTTGTGTAATTATTGAGGTCTGTTCAGCATTTTCTCATCTTTTAAGCACTTTATCCCTGTATTCGGTTGGGGTCATGTTAAATTTCTGCTTAAAACACTTACTGAAGTAGCGCGGATCGTTTATACCTACCATATAAGAGATCTGGGTCATATTGAACTCTCCTGTCTCAATCAATTGTGCTGCACGTTTTATGCGCATTTCCTTGATAAACTCAATCGGTGCCAATCCGGTCAGCATCTTTAGTTTCTTAAAGAACACCGAACGGCTTACCGCCAACTCACTCACAAAATCATCTACAACAAGATCGCCATTATCCATGTTCTTCTCCATCAGTTCCAGCAATTTATCCATGAATTTGCGGTCTATGCTGCTCATTGCGGGTTGCTTGTCTTCTTCTGATAATGAAGAAGTATCCACGCCATCCGCCGCATGGGTTATAGGAGTTGCACCTGATGTTTCCGTTGGTGCCTCTCCCATCAGATTGGCGCGATATATCGCTTGCAACTTCGAACGCCTGAACAAAATATTATCTACCCGCGCCTGCAAATAAGTGGCGCTGAATGGTTTTGTTATATAATCGTCGGCTCCTAATTCCAAGCCTTCGAGTTTGCTCTCGATTGCAGTTTTAGCGGTAAGCAGTACAATAGGAATGTGGCTTGTGGTTACATCGGCATGTAGTTCCTTCATCATTTCAATGCCGTCCTTTTCGGGCATCATTACATCACTGATAATGATATCGGGAAGGAATTTAAGTGCTTTGTCCCAGCCCTCCATTCCATCTACCGCTTCTATTACTTTAAACTTCTGAGAGAATATACTCCGCAGGAAGTGACGCAACTCCTGATTATCTTCGACAAGCAACATGACCTGTTGAGGGTGATTTCTTGCAGTAGTATTTCCAATCAACACTTCTTCCGTTACGGATGGATTATCTTCGTCGACAACTTTTTCAAATACGGTTACTTTGTTTGAATCTTCGAGGATATATTCTACGCTCTCATCATAATGATCTCTGCCTTTAAGGAATTCAACTTTAAAGCTGCTTCCCTCGCCCAACTTGCTGTCTACAGATATGACGGCTTTGTGCATCTCGACCAGTTCTTTCACCAGTGACAGGCCGATGCCCGAACTGCTGGACTGGTTAAACAGGTTTTTATCCATCAGGTTTTCAAAACGCACAAAAATAGAGCCTTTCTTATTGTCGGCAATACCGATACCCTGGTCGCGCACTTCGATAGTCACCGTATCCTGGTCTTCACGAATAAATACAGCGATCATCTTACCGTTAGCAGTATATTTAAAGGCATTGGATAAGAGGTTGAATATGATTTTCTCCAGCTTATCATCGTCTACCCAGAGATAAAGATCGTCTTTTTCCGTTTCGAGTACAAAGTCAATATGATGTTCTTCGGCTATAGATTCGAAGTTGTCCATCACTTTCCGGACAAACGGTACAACATTCACCCGGCCAACCTGCATTTTCATTTTCTTGTTCTGTATTTTACGGAAATCCAGAATCTGATTCACCAGACGAAGCATGCGGTTGGTGTTTCGTTCTACCACCAATAGCTGTTCGCGAGCCTCGGCGGGCAGGTCTTTATTTTTCAGAACGCATTCCACCGGCCCGGCAATCAGAGTCAGCGGCGTACGCAGTTCATGCGATACGTTGGTGAAGAAGCGCAGCTTTATGTCGGATACTTGCTGCTCTATGGACACTTCATGCTTCAAACGGTAAATGGTGAACAATACGTATACGGCTACCAGAATAAATAAAATAATGCATATCACATAAAGCGAGTATGCCAATGGCGTTTCCCAGAACGAAGGCAGAATCTCTACATTCAATGACCGGGTGTTTTCTACCCAAACGCCATCGCTGTTGGTCGACCGCACTTTAAATGTATATTTCCCTTTGGGCAAATGGGTATAGGTTGCACTACGGAGTTTATCGGCGTAGGTCCATTGTTTATCCAGCCCCTCCATCATATAAGCATACTGCACATTGGCCGGGTTGGTATAATCCAAAGCGGCATATTGTATGCTTACGATATTTTCTTTGTGCGTCAGCACCAGGTCTTGTGTATTGTCAAGGCTGTTTTTCAGGATAGAATGTTCGCCGGGAATGACTTCCTGATTAGCCACATACAAGCGTGAGAACAATACCGGAGGCACATAACTGCTTTTATAAATGGAATCCGGATGAAAACGGAAGATGCCGTTACTTGCCCCGAAAAGTATATTTCCATCGGCTGTTATGGTTGAAGCGGCTTCGTTAAAACGCACGCGGAAGGTAATACTTTTATCATCATAGTTCTCAAACTGATTGGCAGAGGGAAGGAACTTACTTATGCCATGTTCGGTACTAAGCCACAGGTTTTCTTTTTCGTCTTCGCGGATGGAGAGCAGGACATCGGAAGGCAAGCCATCGTGTACGGAATATGAAGCGAAAGTGGCGTTTCCTTCTTCATCCATAGACATGAGTTTGTTTAATCCGCCTCCGAATGTGGCCAGGAAGAGTTCGTTCTGGGCGGTATTGATAATCCAGTGAACGTCGTTGTTGCTCAAGCTGTTCGGATTGCTCGGCACGCGGGCGTAATGATGAAAGACTATATTCTCGGGATTCGTGAAATCGGCATCGAAACATATGGCACCCGTGGTTGTACCTACCCAGATATGCCCGTTATTGTCGGAGGTTACGAAACGGGCTTTATAGCAATTGTCTATAGGATAGCCTTTCAGGTGATTGCGATGGTTTATAAAAACGACGTTCCCGTTTTCATCTTTATCCATGTAGTTTAGTCCGCCGGCAAAAGTAGCGATCCATAGCCGTCCTTTTTTATCTTCATATACACAATATACATTGTCGTTGCTGAGGCTGTAGATGTCGTCTACACTATAAACATAGCGGGTCAGATGGTATGCGTTGGATGCTCCGGAGGTCTTTTCTGCACGGATAAGTCCATCACCTTTTGTAGCGATCCACAAGACCCCGTTGCTGTCTTGCAACAGATTGTATGCCACTCCTTTCATCGGAGTTCCGGTTTTTGCTATCACGCCGGTATTTGTCAGATAGCCAAGATATTGCCTGTTCTTGTTATAGACACGCAACTCGCCGCTTTTGAGTCCTACCCAAACGTTTTGATCTTTATCTTCGAGCAACGAGCGTACTTCATTACGTAACGACTCGATTTCATCGGGGTGAGGTGTGGTGAGGTGAAATTGTATCGGCCTGAAGGTTACTTTCTCTAAACCTTTAGAGTGGGTTCCTATCCACAGGTTGCCTTGTTTATCCGAGAAGGTGGAGTGTATTTTGTTTGAGAACCGCCAGTCTTTGCTGCCCGGTTCGTTATAGAATGGAATTAGTTTGTTTTGTTCGCGGTCGTAACGCGCCAAACCGCCGCCAAACGGATGCACCCACACCACGCCGCGTATATCTTCGTGTACATGGAAGTTTGGTCGGGAGCGGTCGGCAGCAGCAGGTTCTATAACCAATCGTTCAAGTTTGGCTTCCTGTGTAAAGGGGTTAAAGTGCATGACACATCCGGGTTCTTCTTGTTCAAACCATACTTCGGAGTTTTTATCCATATAGGTAGACAGGATGGGGGTGTTTAGCAAAGCTTTGCAGGTGGCGTGTGAGTAGTGTGTGAGTTTATAATTAGACAGCCGATAGGTAAAAAATCCATCCTTATCCGTAGCGATCAGGATCTCATCGGGGGTGGTTTTGTTTATGCCGACTATTTTCCTTTTAGTAGGCACTTCTAACAGTAAGAAGCGTTGGTCTTTTTTTTGGAAGCGCCACAGGCGTCCTTTATCCGAGCCGAAATAGATTTCATTCGCATCTTCGCATATGGCATAGAATGATTGCTCGGCATGTTGGGGAGTGCCTTGACTTTCGACAAAGTATGTTTCTATGGTCTTTTGTCCGGCGGGTATCATTCCTAATCCGTTGTTGGTCAGAACCCATTCATTTCCGTTTTTATCCAGATACACTTTATTGTATTTGTCGGCAGGGAATAGTCCGGATTTCAGTGTGTATATTTCGGGAGTAACCTGGTGGGTTTGCGGGTTGACGGATACGCGAATGGCTCCTTCATCATCGGTCAGTAGCCAAACTGTACCATTTCCCAGCAGATTGATAGAGGTGATCCGGAATGTGCTTCCCTCGCCCGATGCCGGTACTTGTTCGAATGTCTCGGTCTGGGGATTGAAGCGGTGCACGGTATTGTCGTAGGTTTGCAACCACAAATAGCCATATTTATCTTCATACATATAGTCTACGCGGTTGTTCGTCAAACTGATCTGACTGCCCTGCCCTGCTTTATAAGTGGTAAAGGAGTAACCATTAAATTTGTTGATGCCGTCCCATGTAGCAAACCACATGGCCCCTTTCTGGTCCTGGAGCATGCTCATTACGGTGTTTTGGGATAGTCCGTCCTCGGAAGAGTAGTGGGTAAAGAAGCAGTTTCCTTGTGCAAGTAGTTGCACAGTAATCCCCACCACAAAAGATATTAAAGTAAGTAGTTTTTTTGTAGCCATTCTATCATTAGCATGAATCATCTGGCGATAAAGATACGAATTTATGGCTATTTTTTGATATATTTGCCTGTGTTTTAACAAGATGACAAATGATGAAAAAGATAGTAATGACTTGCCTGATTAGCTTGAGTTTCTCCTCTTTAGCAGCTCAGAATGAATTGTACGACTCGTATGAGGTTACCAAAAACATGCCGGTTTTCTACAATAAGATAAAAGAAAACATGACTTTCCCTATGGCCTGGGGTTATGAAGAAGACCTCGCGTTCAATGACTGGCGGGCAAAAGCACGGGATGTTTTAATGGTTTGCATGGAGGATCTTCCACCGGCTCCGGATTCGTATAATGTACAATTACTGGCTACCGAGAGGCGTGATGGTTATGTGGCGCAGAAGCTACTTTTCAATGTGTCCGAATGGTCGCGCATTCCGGCTTATTTGCTGATTCCCGAGGGAAAAGGACCGTTTCCGGCCATCGTTATGTTGCATGACCATGGTGCGCACTTTACGATTGGCAAAGAGAAGATGGTGCGTCCTTTCGGGGTTGCCGATGAAGTGCTTGCCGATGCAGATGATTGGGCAAGAAGGTGTTATGACGAACAGTACACCGGCGATTATTTTGCCGCCAATGGTTATGTAGTACTGGCTATTGATGCTTTATTATGGGGGGAACGCGGGCGCAAGGAAGGGCCTAATTATGAGACGCAGCAAGCCTTGGCTGCCAATCTGCTGCAAATGGGCACTTCGTGGGGAAGCATTATCACGATGGACGACGTACGCAGTGCGGAGTTTCTGGCAACCTTGCCCCAGGTTAATCCTGAAAAGATTGGTTCACTGGGCTTCTCGATGGGTGCACACCGTTCCTGGATGCTGGCGGCAACCACGGACCGGATTGCTGCTTCGGCTTCTATCTGTTGGATGAATACGACTGAGCACCTGATGACTGCAACCAATAATCAGAACAAGGGGGGATCGGCTTATTCGATGATCATTCCCGGCATTCGCCGTTTCATGGATTATCCGCATGTGGCATCTATCGCTTGCCCGAAACCGTCTTTATTCTTCAATGGAACGAGAGATAAGCTATTTCCGGTAGAAGGCGTGAAGGCGGCTTATGCCGAAATGCAAAAGGTGTGGGAGAGTCAACAGGCCACGGACAGGCTTGTGACTAAGATCTGGGAGGAGCAGCATTTCTTTAGCAAACCGATGCAAAAGGAAACGCTGGATTTCTTTAATAAGTATCTAAGGTGAGTCAATATAAGAAAGCTGATTTCTTATATTGAAGGATTTGGGTTTCTAATCTAGAAGAATTTGGGTTTCAACCTTTAAGTATTTAGTTGAAAGCCTTACAGATAGATTAGAATACTGTTTTCTTATATTGAATCTTATACTGAGCCTTATACCGAATCCTATACTGAGTCTTATACTGAATTCACGCCATTTTCAATAAGTAGACTATTTTCAGTAGTTACACACATCACCTTTACTCAATTAAAAATATTAAACACGCTAAAAACTCGTTTTTCCATTGCAGCAGTTTACAATCGTGAACTGCTGCAATAGAAAAGAAAGGCCTCAGAACATATTCTGAGCAAGATTTGCGATTTTCCCTAAATTAAGAAAGATCACCACAAACGAGCAATAAGGCACGCCTAAGTATTTATATTATCTCGCCACCTCAAACAATCGATCTCCATGCTGCACCGGATTCCAACCGTCATTTCCCAACAAGATAGATTCAATCTCATACCCCTTCAGGTTTTTCAACTGATGCGAGAAAGCAGCCCGCGCCTTCGGATTAGCCCCTTCGCCCGTACTCTCATACTCGGCATAGAAAACAGTTTTCTCCGCATCCTTCTTACCCCAGTTGTTCCACCCTTCGGGAAGAATCTGTTTACCCATATGGCAACGAATGAAAACCGCCTGTCCATAAGGCCGCCACGGACGGGAAAGGAAAACCTTGCTCACCCCCGTATCGGCTGTTAATGTACAATCATAAAACACATAACCGTACGGTTTACCCTTATCGGTAGAAGGCGCAGTGAGGTAACCATCTCCTTTACTATGTATCGTACAACGGTTAAACAATGCGGTAGACCACCCGAAAATAAAATCGACAGTTCCTTCAACATAACAGTCCTCGTAATACTGTCGACTGTCTTTTCCATAAGTATACAACGTATCCTGAAACCCCAGGAAACGGCAGTTCTTAAAATAAGCCCTGTCGCCGCTTACAAAACAAGCCACGGCTTGCCCCACCGGACCGGAGGAGTTCTCGAAAGTGATGTTTTCGGCATAAAAGTCAGGCCCATAAATATAACAACTGGAAGAACCGGACGTTCCCATGTTCTCGCCAAAGGCATTAGGCTTAGCAGCATAATCATCATACGTCAGCACCGCACCCTCTTCACCAACGAGAGAAACATTTATCTTACTTGCAGGAACCACAACCTTCTCTTTATAAACACCCTTACGCACCAGGATTCGGGTACGGACATTCTTACGGAAATCGGGCACCGCATTAATCGCCTCCTGAACAGTAAAGAAATTGCCGCTTCCATCCTTTGCCACAACAAAGTCATACTTACGTACATATGCAGCCAGTTCGGGCACCACCTCAACAATCGCATCCATAGCCAATCCGGCCACTACCCGGCCACCATATACATTCAAATGCGTATTATCTTCCTTTCCTTTCGGCATGGCAGGAACCGTGTTCGGCTCCACCCACATCAACAATTTCTTAGATTCTTCCACGCCCATTCCCTGCATCAGATCGTGAGTAATCTTATTCAGATCGACAAAAGGAACATTCATCTCCTTTGCCACATTACGCGGTGAGTTCAAGTATTCGCCATGCGTATCGACCAATACGCCTTCTTCATTGAAATTACGCCGTACAATAGAATTGAACAACACAGGTATCCCCCCCTTGGCGCGGGTTTCTTCGACAAACCGTTTTAAATTAATATCGAACGTTGTGCCGGGAACAGTGTGCCGGTCGGGATTCGTCTTTTCATCGTTATGCCCAAACTGAATAAACACATAATCACCTTTTTTCAGCTTAGCAACCACAGCATCCCAGCGCCCCTCATCAATAAAACTCTTCGAACTGCGTCCGTTCTGTGCATGGTTATCTACCAGAATATCTTCACTCAAAAACCCCGGAAGCATATGTCCCCATCCGCGTTCGGGATTTCCACCATCCAGTTTCTTATTGGCCATAGTAGAATCGCCAATCATGAAAATCGTAATTTTTGATTTATCCGCTTTAAAAGAAGACAGACACAAGAAAGAAAACAAAATTAAGATTAATTTATTTTTCATAATTTTACCCATTAATTTAATAGTTCTGCAAGAATACATCGATTTGCGCAAATATAGGTGTAAAAATCTTCCTTTATTAGTATAAATATTGTTTTTATACCGAATATCTGACTTTTTTTAGCTTATTTTGTTTTGAATTTCTTTTTTATTAGTCGAGTGTTATGGAATCAATTATTAATTCTCATATACCGCCATTCTCCCTCCAGGCATACCATGACGGCATATTCAAAATCATTACAGAAAAAGATGTTTTGGGTAAGTGGAGTATCCTGTTCTTCTATCCGGCAGACTTCTCGCCCGTTTGTTTCAACGAGCTCATGGGGCTGGTAGAGATACAAGATGAACTCTACCAAATGGGAGGCGAAATCTATGCCATCAGCACCGATTCGCAATTCGTGCACAAAGCCTGGCACAACGAGTCTGCCGATATCCAGAAAATACAGTTCCCCATGCTAGGCGACCGCGCCGGATCATTATGCAATGCACTGGGAGTAATGGCAGAAGAAGAAAGCGCAATCAACCCTTCCACGTTCATAGTTAACCCGGAAGGACTAATTAAAATTGCCGAATTCTATAATAAGAATGTGATACGCCTTCCCAACGAACTGATGCGTAAGCTAAAGGCAGCAATCTTCATTGCAGCGCATCCGGGAGAAGCTTGTCCGGCCAAATGGAATGAGGGAGACGAAACCATAAGGCCTTCTATTGACCTCATAGGAAAAATCTGATTTCTTATTTAAACTTAATTATGTTAGATACTGTATTAAAAGATCAACTACGTACGCTTTTCAAAGACCTGAGCCAACATTATACCTTGGATGCCGTGGTATCGCCCAAGCACCCCAAACGCCAGGAGTTGGAAGAGATGCTCAATGATCTGGCATCTTGTTCAACCAATATAGACTGTCGTTTCAGCGATGGCAATGGCTTGCAATTCACTATCTTACAAAACGAAAAGAGCACCAGAATCAAATTCAGAAGTACACCAAACGGACATGAATTTTCGTCTCTGGTACTTGCCATCCTCAATTGCGACGGCAAAGGAAAAAACCTGCCCAGCGAAACAGTTATTGAACGCATCAAAAAGCTCAACGGACCGATATATCTCACCACCTACGTCAACCTGAGTTGCCTGGCTTGTTCGGAAATTGTTCAGGCACTCGATGCGATCACCGTTTACAGCGACCAGATCAATCATGAAATTGTAGACGGAGGCATCAACAAACTGGAAGTCATTGAAAAAAACATCATGGGACTGCCCACAGTGTTTGCCGATGGAGATTTATTCCTTGTAGGCCGGGCAGATTACCTTACACTGATCGATAAATTGGAAGCAAAATACGGAACGCATTAAAACAAATTCAGATGAAAGCGATTATTAATTCACAGATAACAGACTTTAGTTTGCCTGCATATTACAACGAAGGCTTTGTTACAATCGGCTCCGAAGATCTGAAAGGCCATTGGTCCATCTTGTTTTTCTATCCCAACGACTTTTGCTTTGTTTGCCCCACCGAGCTGGCCGACATGGCAGATATATACAACGACCTCAGCCAAATAGGTGTCGAAGTGTATGGTATATCTCCCGATTCGCACTACGCTCACAAAGCCTGGCATGATGCATCGCCAAGCGTAAATAAGATACAGTTCCCCATGCTTTCCGACCGCACGGGCAAAGTAGGGAAAAGCCTGGGAGTAATCAGCCCCGAATCCGGAATCATCCGCAGTACTTTCCTGATGAACCCCGAAGGCAGGATCGAACTGGCAGAATACCACGAGAGTGGCGTTGGACGCGACTCGGGCGAACTACTCCGTAAAGTCAGCCTGATCGTAGAAGCGTACCGCTAATTATTGTCCAGATAGCCAATCAGCTTCATCATATTGGCAATATACGCTGCCATAGAAATACCCATAACTGTTTCTTCGCTGCTATAAGGCGATGTATCGTATGTATCTCCCACAAACGTGGCTGTATATTTCTTTTCGTTGCTGGCAGGCATTGGCGGACACTTTTGGTAGGGATTGGAAATCATCCGGAGTGGACTGAGCCAGTAACCCTCCTTGGTTAATTCTTTGATTATTTCCGAAACTCCCTTCTCCTGATCGCCTCTGCCGCCATAAGGCATCCGGCTATAATACTTATCCAACGGAATCGGTTCATTGGAAAGTAGTGGAGAGTTTTTAGCAAACTCATTGACAGGCGTATTTTTCACTCTCTCGTACGCTTCCTTTATCCCTGCTATATTCAGGAATGCGCCCGAACTGTAATGGGAAATTGTATTCGTAATATCCTGATCGGTATAATAACGGCCATTTACTACGTTAGAACCTTCACGGTGTACATACAACGGTTTACCCGTGTCCGGATCAATAAAACGGGGAACAAAAGTATCGTATCCTTCGCGGGCGCGCCTGCCATAGCGTTCCAACTCTGAATCGGGCAGCTTTATGGACTCCAGGAACTTGATGGCCGCAGGGATACCTGCAATAAATTTGGATTCACCGGTCAGTTGGTAATACTCCATCATCTGGTAAATCATCTGAACTGTAGTCGATGTATTGATGGCGCGGGGTTCGTAAGAGCGGGCGTGAGCCGGCTTCAGATCTGTTACGGTATACTGATCGGCCCAACCTGCATAAGGGGCGCCTTGTTGCAAAACAATAAGTATATTCATAGCCCGGATAATCGGTTCTTTGATATCCTGTATCCCCATAGCTTGGTAACATTGCAATAGGAATTCGATATTCTCAATGCTTACATCGTCGTTCAAGGTGATAAAAGAAGAATAATCTTCTTTACCCTGGAAAGGGTGGTCGTACATCAACGGATAGCGTTGAGGCCATCCTCCGATCGGGTATTGGCTGTCTAACACAAAACGAATGGCTTTCTCTACAGCAGGGCGGAAGGTAGGATCGTTCTTTTCCACGTACATCCGAAGCAGGAACTTGGCTGCGTGTATTGTCCCGGCATCATCAAAAGTGGCATTGCCATAGTAATGCTGAAACTCTTCCAGTCGCCAGGCTTGCTTGCCTATGGTACCGTACCATTGTTTTAGTGAATTCTCGCCGGCAAAATCAAACATATAATTCCAACCTCCGCAAGGTAATTGCCCCCAGATCAAAGCATTGGCAACTGTTTTTGCCGATTCGTAATAGAATTCATCGCCCGTTGCATGATAGGCATCTAAAAGGAGATGGCCAACAGAAGGGGTTCCGGGAGGTTGCACCCAAGCCATCGTGCGGTAAGCCTCCATCTCTCCCCATTGACGGGAGAAATCGGGCAGGTAGTTCCAAACGAATCCTCCTTTGTAAGTAACGTTATTCATCAGGAAAGTCGTAGCGGCTTTCATAGTCTTTAGCGCTTCTGCTTTTGATGTTTTGGATTGGCTCCAACCGGAAAGCAGTAATGCATTGATTAGTAATATACTTGTTATCAATCGTTTCTTTAGTAATGCGTTCTTCATGGTTTTTATGATTAGTTTTATGTTTTTCTGAATAGTTTTGAATGTAAATGATTAGCTGTAGGGGCGGTTCGCGAACCGCCCCTACAGTAAATCACTCCTTTCCACTCCATTTTTCTCTTTACCTCAAACTTTGCCTAAGAGGGTACACAAAACGCCTTTATGTACCCTCACTTGCAAAGAACGTCCTCCAAGAAATCATCGCGACTTGTTGCGGTGAGGCGTTTTCGTTTACCGACTGACCCTTTCCAGCCAATCAGGATATATCTTCAACACTTTCTTTGGCCAATAACCATACCATGCATACCCGGTACGTCTTTCGGCGTTTACATCTGCCAGCTTCCATACCTTTTCACCTGCGCGGGTACACATAAATGGTGTATTATCCGACACTTCATAGTAGCGTGCCCAAATCGGTTCGGCATCAGGATCTTCTACTACAACGTTATCATAAGGATATTCATGGTTAATAATCTGATCTTCAGGCAAAGTTACTCTCTCCACCCGCAGCCCTTTTATCTGCACCTTTTCAAGCCACGCTACCGCCGACTTGACGGATTCAACAACTTCCGGCGAAGGATTCTCTATCCCCATCAAAAACGAGATAACCTCACAGCTTTCATTGGCAGTTATTCCGGGTAGCTCATATGTACGCGCCTTAACCGGAACCAATGTTTCATTGTCATGCTGTTGCGCCCAGGCTGTTTTCACTCCATCCTGCACAACCTGACAATCGAGCACCATCTGTAGTCCTTTCTCGTAACCGGCTTTAATACGTTGAAGAGTAGCGGCATCCAACCATGAAAAACTCTCATCACCTTGTAGAATATTACGGAATAACTCTAAAGCTCCTGTGGTTACATCATCATTAAATGTGATAGCATCTACATCCCAGCCACGCCAACCGCCATTGCTCTTCTGAGTATCCAGCAAATAACCCATTCCTTTCAACACAGCATCCTTATAACGGGGTTCTTTGGTTATGCGATAAACATCTGCCAGATATTCTATTTGCGGGAAAGTATTCCGGTTATCCAACGTACTCTTCTTATACGATTCCTTTAGTGCGGCATAAACAGAATCGGTATTTAAAACCGCAAGCCAATCCAGATTCTTAGGCCAACCGCCATCTTCGTTCTGATAGGCTATAAAATTATCTGCAATCTCACGGTACTGCGTTGGTTCATAGCGAGCATAATTCCGTTCTTTGTGTTCAAGATTCCAATGATGAATAGCGTCATTGAAGGCATTCAATGAAGGAGGAGTGACAGGCTTATGGGTACAAGACATTCCTGCAAACACACTCATTAATAATATCGGTACAATTTTTCTCATATTATTTGCGTATAATTATCAATCTGTAATTTGATATCTTCTTCATCTTTATTTAATCTTTAAAAGATTAAGCAACAATTGCTGCCCGATAACATTGGCCCGATTGCCACCCGATGTATTAAACGTATTCATAGATTCATTCATTCCATCAATATCTACCGGCATTGTATATGCTTTCACATCTCTGATACAAGATGGAATATCCAGTGTAGTGATGATTACGCGACCGCTTCCGGCAGGAATAATACTCAAAGCAGAATAAACTTCTTTCTTGTGATCGGAAACACAGCCTACGATTGTTTCGCCATTGAATACGCGCATTCCAATACGACGGCGATTATAAGCCGAGAAACACTGATACTCCCAATTGAATGCACAGTCGGCAGGTAGTCCGTCAAATACCGGATGTTGACGATTAAAGAAATTACCTCCATACCAGGAACGACCCAACATTTTAGAATCACGGTAATCCAGTACTTCTTTATCAGCCAGGAATTCGGCCCAACGCACAGGATTATCAACAATAATCAGAGTATGTCCTTTATATACCCATTCCATGATATCACTCATACCACTACCCCATTGTTGAGGTTCAAAGGCTCCCACAAGCAGGTAGTCACCCGTAGGCGTACCAGTAGTATATGTCGGAAGATCAAAACCTGCCGTTTTCATAAACTGCTGAAGCACGCCTGTAGTATCGGCAATAGAACCTTTTGCGGTGATTCCTTCGGTATTCAACTTTACTACAAACAAGGAATCATCGCCACGGGTAATTACTTTCTGCCCGTTCAATAGTTCCGCTTCAATATAGGTATATCCGGCTTGTTTAGGAATAAATTGCCATCTGGTAATGAGATTCTGCCCATACACTACTCCCCCTTCAACTTTTACTTTATGTATAGACGTGGCAACAACCTTTCCGTCCTCATCTTTTGCTGTTATTTTCAGTTGGTAGTTACCACGTATGTTTTCTTCATTCACAATATATACGTCAACCGTTGTCGTATCGCCTATACTAAGCACTTTGCGATTCATCTTTACCGATAAGAACAAAGGGCGGTTATACCGGGCAATCAGGCCAACATCCCCTTTGGGGTTACGATAGTTATCTACAATACCGGAGTGATTTTCCAGTTTCATGCTTTCCCAACCATTTACGGCATATCCATCGACCGTATTACTGATGCGGATATTCTCTATGACACGGCCTTGATAGTAGTAAGCCACATTACCCATGGCACGGGTCAAATGGTCAACTGTCGGAAAGGCTTTGTCGAATTGCTGCTCTTTCAGGAAACGTTCGTAGGCATCATACCAAGCCAGATAATCGGCAGCTTCCCAACCCTCTTTACGTCCGGTACGTAAGATTTCGTCACGGATTAGCTGTAAACGTGGCGGGGTACCAATCGCGCCGTCTTCTCCCCAGAAAATGATCTCGTCTTTATGATCGGAGAAACGATGATAGTTATCTTTACCGATATATAAAGCATCATGGTAAACACCCGGACCACCCGCATGGTGTCTGTCCCACCAGCCATAATCGTAGAAAGTGGTATCATTGGGCATCAGATGAAGTTTGAAACGGGTATTACGTTCATTTAAAGGGTTCTCACCATTGCTTGAGTTATAGGTCAGAATGCGGGTCGGATCAAGTTCATGCCCCATCCGCATCTGGCGATAATCTTCTGCCTGCGGATATGCACCGCGCTCATTATGCATGTTATAGATAATCAAACTGGGGTGGCTACGGTCGCGACGGATCATTCGTGCAAACTTCTCATTCCGGAAGCCGAAATAAAAACGGGATTGCATATCGTTATCATCGAAACGATTGGCGGGATATTGATTGCCACCGGGTTCTTCAAAATATAACAGACCTAACTCATCGGCATAATCCAGCACGTTGGGTTGTCCGATGGTGCGATGAAAATTAAGCATATTCAATCCCAGGTCCTTAGCGATCTGCACCTGACGGCGTGCCAGTTCATCTGTAGGAGCAATGCCATTGTCCGGCCAGAAACTCCAGGAGATAGCAGAACGCAATACGATGCGTTTTCCATTTAGGTAATATTGACGATCACCTTTTATGTCACGTACTTCAAACCAGCGAAAGCCAAAACGTTGAGTCGTTTTATCTTCTCCTACCGTAACGGTTAAATTATAAAGATTAGGATGATCCACACTCCATAACTGTGCACCCGGCATTGATATAGGATAAGAATGCATAGATTCTCCAACCGAACAGGTTATTGCCGGATATTTCCGGGAGTACACACGTTTACTTGTACGATATTCAAAGACTTCCAGAAGGACATCTTTTGTAGTTATGGTGTTTGTCAGATTATGTACAGTCAAATCGACTTCAATATCCGTAAAAGCAGGTTGGTTCTTAATAAATATATCTTCTACAAAGATTTTATCCGTAGCAACCAAAGATACTTTACCTGTTATTCCACCAAATCCGTGGGTCGGATTCGTGCGATACTCCCCCCACGTATACACCTGAGAATCTTTCCAGTTGAAGTTTCCGTTAGGATCGGTTATACGGAATGCAATCTCATTTTCAGCGCCCGCCATTACATAGTCTGTGATATTCACATCAAACGGGGTACTATTTACCAGGTCATATCCGGCCAGTTTCCGGTTAATAAATATCTCGGCACGAAAACGAACGGCACCGACTTTCAGTTGAATGTTTTTCCCTTCCCATTCACGGGGAATAAAGACTTTCGTTGTAAACCATGAAACGCCTACATAATTGCCATTTACGCCAAAGGCATCTCCCCGCCTGGCCCATAAATGTCCTTCTACAGTAGCCGGAAGCGTTACATTTTCCTTATCAGGATTATCTAATAGTTGCCACCCTCCGGTAGGGAGGTTTACCGGAAGTTGCTTGACATCCACCGGAGGAAGATAAAGTTTGTCATTCGCCCATTCCGCTTTCTCATCTAATGTGATATTCCAGAATGAAGAAGAAAGATCTAATTGGAGACGCTCTTGAGTAAAACCCACCGATACGTTCATCAATCCCCAAAAGAACAATAAGCTTCTAAACAATACGTGATGTTTCATGGCAATCTGTTGGTTTATTGATATAATTTTATTCCCAATTCGCTTTTAACCAGTGCAGCATAGTTGCACTAGCACCTACTGATCCGGTATGCTGAATACCCATTCCCCCAAAATTATTCTGAAGAATATCTGCTTGCAGGTCAACAACCCCGGCCAATCCGGGCTTATCGGAAACCGGTAGTTCCGTAGCTGTTTCTGCATGGACTATTAACTTATTCCCTTTAACACTCAAAGAGATTGTGCAATCCGTACGATAGCAAACAGATGATACAGGCTCCGTAATAGGAGTAGCCTGTCCATTTTCATATTTCATCAGTATAAAATCTACAGCATGGTCGTATTTAGTTGTACGGATAATGCGCAATCCATATCCGGTAAGTGTACGTGTATCATATTTGATGTAGATTTCCATATATTGACCGGTAGCGCTACCAAATCCCTGGCCGGCCTGTTTGCCGGGATCTACATGAAGCGTCACAGACATATCGGCATAATCCTGTTCAACCGGAGTATATAACAAACGGGCGCCTTTCGCTGCTTGTACCAGGCCTAGTCCTTTCATTCCATCCAGCCCTTTACCGTAATACCAGGTGTCGCCGGTTGGAATCTCCCAATTATACTGTCCCAAATCCGAAGGCTTATATCCGTCAACAGTCCAGAATCCCGGAATAACCTGCGGCTGGCGGGTTACCGGAAAGTTCCGGAAATCAGTATAATATTCACGGCTGGGAACTATGTCCTCTCTGACAACAGACGCAGGTGTCATGCCTACTTCCGGTTTACCCGGATGGCAGCGCAGGTGCTTGGGCTCTACTGATGCTGCAATATAGTGGCCTACATCCGCATCCGATAATTGATAGGTATATTCCGGTTGATTTAAACGCGAAACGGCAACAGGTTTAAACACTTTCCTTTGGGCATCCGAACGATACCATGTTATCAGCGATTGGTCTTCACGCCCTTCCAAATCGAGAGTATAATCAACTCTAAGCTTTCCTTTTTCTGTTTTCACGATACGAGGCAAGGATATAAACCGGGGAGCTTCCAGGAATCGGGGAGCAACGGTCAGTGATGCAGCCGATTCTAATCCGGTAGCAGTTGCAGCATGAACTATAACCTGCTTTGTTTCCTCCTGTTCGTTAATACCTTTTATTTCGCAACTGTTATTGCTGTTTGTCGGAGTCAAGTGGATAAACCGTTTATCATCCGAAGTTGCGGACCAGAGTATAGGTTCTTCTTTATATTCATAATTGCCAAATCGCATGACGGTTGCATTAAGCATAGCTGAATCTACACCCGATTCTACGGATGCAACCGAAGGTGAAATCCTCAGGTAAGTCGGTATCTGGGTCAGATTCTTTGTTGTTTGTTTTTCTATTTGTTTGATTTGCTCTTTTACTCCCATCGGGTCCCAATCGTCATTGCCCCGCAAAAGATTGTATGTATTGTATATTACTTTACCTTCATGTTCCACTCTATAGGCTTCTAATACAGGTTTACCTGTCATGTCGACTGTAACTTCGGGTTTATTGGAGTTGATGAATAAGGGAGCTCCGTTTAATGATACATTATATTGATAGCAACGCAGATCATCGGTGGGATCTTGTGTCCAACCAAAATAGAGAGATTCGGATGAACTCTTAAAACGGCAATCGACTATAGTAACAGGACTACCCACTTTGGTCAGGTATTGTTTACCTTTAGTCAGTACATCAAAATCACAATCAAAGAAAACTGCTCCTGTGCCCTGGGTACGATAAAAGGGTTTGGAACTAAAAAAGGTGAATTTACTATTGAGGTAGACTCCGGTACCGCAAAGGGCATCATCGGTGCTTTCGAAATAGCAATTATCGAAGAGTATGCGTTTGGCTCCGGCAAACGGACATAGGTTCAACCGGCTGATGAAGTGTGTGTTACGTGCCACAACTTTATCGCTATTACAAATAATAAGTTGTGCCTGGGCAATGGTTGAGGAACGCTTTGAGCGGTTTAGTTCGGGAAGTAACTGATAGTTTAAATCTACATTGCAGTAATTACCGAAAGTTATATTTTCCGAGCTGATTCCGTCTCCATCAAAGTAAAACATGGTAAAATTGCCTTCCGCTCCATGAGTTTGCCCCCGTCTGCTGGCTAATATTACATTTTGAGGGTCTTGGGTTAATCCGTAAAATCTCAACCAGTTGCTTTTTACGATCTGGCCATAGGGTATCGAACCATTAACGGGTTTGCGAATAGCCGGATCGTCGGGATCGTCTATCCAGTAGACGTAAGGTGCAATGTACAGTGTCATTGGTTCTGCTTCGGAACCGTCTTTGATGTATTTAAATGCTTCGTTTACACTATTGAAAACATAAGGGTGATTGGCTACTTCCGATTCGGAGAGTTGGCCATCGATGAAGAATGCTTTGTCGTTAAGTATGATCTTCTTTCCTTGATAAAGGATGTAATCTCCATGGAAGGATATGGGGTTGGCTTTATCTAGCGGAGTATAATCTGCATACCCCTTTGCAAAAGAGGAAGTGCAGAGATATAAAATGAATAGGATAGAAAGGTGTGTTTTCATTGTTCCGGAAGTTTAGTTACTTAGCACAAACCCAAAAATAGAACTAAAAAGATGGAGAAAGGGGGAATTTCTGTTCTTTAAGCAGTAATAATTAAACTATAAGGGTGTGCCAAAGGTCTTAATGACACACCCTATATAGATTATGGATAGTTACATTTTATTCTTGTTTAAAACCGTAACCGTTGGTAAATCCGCCTGTGGATACAATATTGGGAGTAAATGGCCACAAATAGATTGGTGCTTTTACATAGTCATAATCGTAGAAAAGATATGTATAATACTCATCATAGTAATTAACCAGATCTGCTCCCCAGTTTGCTTTTGTATAATGATCGGCTTCCAATGCTTTCGCTTCAGGACCATTTGGATCTATATATTCAAACAGTCCTTTAATTGCCAGATTGGTTTTAGGGGTAGTTGTACCATAATCACAACCATATTTTGCCCAATCGTTATTTTGTCCACGCCATCCCGGATACAATACAGGATCATCTTCTTTACCTTCAGGACATTGTGTAGTCAAACGATGTCCATATTCGGTTTTAGCATCAACCAGCTTTGTCCACACGTAGCTAGAAATCGTATTACCATTACTGAATGTATAATATCCATTAGCTTTCAAACCATCTAACATTGCCTTAGTCAATTCTTTCACTCGCTTAATCGCTTCCGGGAGTTTACCGGTACGAATCAAAGCCCAACGACGATCACCTTCTCCTGCAAATTCAAATCCACGCTCTTCAATAACAGCATCCAATACGCTACCGCAAGAAGCGATAAACGCATCTGTATTTGCTTTTCCAGCTGAGAATGAGCGCTCGCGAATCAGTTTCAGATAGGTTTTAGCATTAGCCTCGTCATTTGTAGCAGCACAAGCCTCTGCATAGCCCAAATAAATTTCTGCCATACGCATGTATGGACCATTAATACCCGAAAGGCGTTGTTTAATTACATACGGAGAAGCCATACGGTTCTCATCCCACTTATTCAATGTCATGCCACCACCATTAGCTGTAGATGCCGGAACGAAAGGAATTAACTTTTCCGTACCATTACCAGCACTACCGGTTACAGCTATACTTACATCACGACGTTTATCGTTCGGATCGAACAAACCATAATAAAATGCCGGATTAATACGTCCCTGACCATAAGACTTACAAGGATAGGCACTTGATCCACCACCACTGGATACACGTCCGAAAGAATACGGACGAGCATTATTTCCTGTACCTTGCGTCATGGCGTATTCATAAATAGACTCGTCTGCAAATTCCAAATCATTCATTTGCTGGAAGAAATATTGGTAAGGGTTTTCATATACCTCTCCATTTGCACCCTTACGTGAATCTGTTAAATGGAACTTTGCAGTACCCGGATTGTCAATACATGCCTTAAAATAAGTTTTTGCTAACTCATAACAATCTTTCCAATCGGAGCGGCGACCATAGAAACAATTATTATTTTCGGTACCTAATTTTTCAAAACTCAACACATTACCTTTTCCGTCTTTATAGAAATCTGCACCTAAGTCAGTACGACGTGTTTGATACCCTCCTGCTTCCAAAGCCATGCGTCCGATCAAACCTTGTACATAAGTACGAGAGAAGAAGTTCTTCGGCACAGAAACTGTAGTGCCTACCTGATACATCAAAGGTTCAACAACTTTCAGATCTTCAAGACAAAAATCATAGATAGAATCACGAGAGGTTAAACCAGATGCAGCCACCCCACTCAGAACCTGAAACGGAACATCACCATAGTTTCTGATCAGTTCACGGTATGCCGTGGCGCGCAATGCAACTGCTTCCCCGTATAACTGGCTCAAGTCCGAAGGTTGGCCGGCATTCATAAATTCTTCAAAATTAGCTGCCCCTTTCATGGCATTAATAATAGAATTAGCCTTACCAATCACAGCAAATAAACTGGCATAACCGGTAGATTCTTTAAGATAACTCAATAAGTTATAAGAGCTAACGAAGGTTCCGTTTTGATATAAACTCTCTGGATAATGACGCCCGGTTTGGTTAGAGAAGGCTTCCGGGTGTCTTTCAATATCAGATCCTGTTACATCTACGGCATAGTACAGACCATCGCCAAACACATGGTTCTGACCACAATCTCTCCATGTTTCATACGCGCCATCCATTGCAGCACGTGCTGTTACAATATTGGAGAATACAAAATCTGCATCAACTACTGATGGGGAGCCTGTTTCTAAGAAATCTTCACAAGAGGTAGCTAAAAATAGACCAGCTACACACAGCGTTGAATATATAATTTTCTTCATATCTATTAATTTCATGTTTAGAATGTCACATTAAGACCAAATGTATATGTTCTCGCTTTAGGATAAGAATTATAATCATAGTTAGGGGTTGGGAAACCATCCACACCATCTATGCTAGTATTTACATCAGGATCAAGACCAGAATATCCTGAGATACAAAACAAGTTACTTCCAGTAAAGTAGAACCGGCAGTTCTCTACTCCTACTTTCTTTGTCCAATTCTTAGGTAATGTATAACCAACAGTCAGGTTTTGTAAACGAAGATAAGAAGCATCTTCTATAAATTCTGATGTGGCAATGCCATATTCAGAGAAGAATGTCGGATATTTAGCATTTCTATTTAACGCATTCAATTCATCCGGATTGGTAACTAAATAGATATCTCCACTTGAATTTATATCATAAAGCTTATAGGTATCATTAATGATTGCTAAACGATTTGCACCCAAACTAGTGTCCTTATCGCCCATCATGGTGTGCATAGCATTAGCATTATACACTTCGCCACCGATTTGATATACAAACCCTGCGGAGAAATCAATAGATTTCCATCTTCCGTTCAAATTGAAACCTCCGGTATGTTTAGGTAACGTTTTACCGATAATAGTAACATCGTCCTCATCAACTGTACCACTATCATCTACATCTTTAAATTTCGCAGCACCTGGAAAAGCTATCTGTCCTGCCGGAACAAGCTGCTTAGTAAGGAAATCAGGATAATTCACTATACCTTTTATATCAGCAACGCCATCTTTCAATACATATACTCCATTTGTATAATTAAAATCATCTACTGTATAGAATCCTTCAGACTTGAATCCCTGAATCAGACCCACCGATTGACCTTTACGAATGATATAATCGTAATTCGGTTTACGCATACTTGACCCCCAACCGGTGTGTGTATCGGCCAAAGCATTTTCGTTTAGCTTATCAATATTGTTTTTATTGAAGTTGTAAGTAGCATTGATATTCAAGCTAAAATCTTTTGTGCGAACAATATCTAATCCTAATGCCAATTCAAAACCTTTATTGGAGGTTTGACCCACATTCTGGAACTGGTAACTATATCCAGCCGAAGCATCTACAGGGACTTTCATCAAAATATCTTTGGTTGTATTCCAATACACATCCAAGCTACCGTGTATTCTATTACTCATGAAACCAAAGTCAACACCAATATTACGTGAAGTAGTCGTTTCCCACTTCAAGTCAGGATTTCCTAGCAAAGCACCAGGCACATAAACTGTAATAGGATTACCATCTACAGTAATATTATTTGTTTTCCAGGTTTCTTTCCACAAAGAAGCATCAATATTATCAGCTCCCGATGTACCGTAAGACAAACGCAATTTCAGGTTATCTAACCAATCTTTGGTACTTTCCATAAATGCCTCGTCAGAGATACGCCACGCAGCAGCGGCAGCAGGGAAATATCCCCATTGATGATCAGGAGCAAACTTTGAGGAACCATCGGCACGAAAAGTTGCAGTCAATAAGTAACGTCCTTTATAAGAGTAATTGGCACGTCCAAAGTAAGATACCGTACGAGTAGGAGTTCCGATTGTATTCGAGAAATAGTCTTTTCCTTTAGAATTACTTGTTGTACCTGTCATGTTAATCATACCGAAAGCATCTTTCATAGTAAATCCGTCAGGATAGCCTGCACCGAATATCTCCGATGAGTTAGATTTCGAAGCCAATATTTCGTTACCTACAAGGAAAGATAAGCTGTGATCTTCGGCCAAGTTTTGCACTTCATAATTTAATGTATTTGCCCAACGTACTCCATAACCATCTTTCTTGGTTAGCTTTGCAGTGGTATATTTAAGTTCCAAACCGCCATCCCAATCTTGTGTTTCGTTCCAGTTACGGCTCAAAGACAATTCTGTTTTGGCTGTCAGACCTTTAATTACATGCCATGTCAAGTCTCCTTTTGCACGAATTCTGCGTACAGTTGCTGTTTTCAGATAATTATCAACCGCAAGAGCAGGATTTCTAAGATCTTCCACATTACCTGATCCTTGAAAAAGATCACCGGAATCTCCGGAGCCTAATGGATTATCAATCGGACGGAATCTGTAAGCTGAAGTTGCATTATCAAATTTAGTTCCTTCAATTTCTGTCTCTGTGTAACGCAAATCTGCATTGAAACTTAAATTCTTATTTATTTTCTGATTAACCTTAACATTAGCACTCCAACGGCTATATCCTGAATTTACACGAGTACCTTCATCGTCTGTATAGTTTATAGCAGCGTAGAACTTCGTTTTGTCATTACCTCCACTAAGCGACAGGTCGTGGTTCCAGCTACCTGCTGTACGCATAATATCATCTACATAATTGTGCGATTTTACATTTTTGTAATCAGAAATACTACTTCTTTCTGCTGATGAACCTAGTCCATAATAAGAAGCGACTCCTTTACCGTAAGCTTCACCGTAAGCGGTTGCATACGCCCATGTATTATATACAAAATCATAAGCGTCCAGGACATCTAATGTTTCCGGATTTTCTTTTATTTGATAATATGCATTATACTTCACAATAGTACGGCCTTCTTTTGCACCTTTAGTTGTAACCAAAATTACGCCATTAGCGCCACGGGCACCGTAAATAGCTGTCGAAGCAGCATCTTTCAATACGTCAATACTCTCAATGTTATCGGCAGGGATATCATCAATTCCACTTACCTGAACACCATCAACAATAAAAAGCGGATCATTGGACTGTGTGATAGAGCCACCACCACGTACGCGGATAGACATACCGGCACCGGGACGACCGTCCTGAGAGGTTACTTGTACACCAGGAAGCTGTCCCTGCAATGCTTGTGCTACATTAGTAACTGGGTTAGCAGCTAGTTTTTCACCCGAAACAGAAGCAACGGCACCTGTTAAATCGCGTCTTTTCACTGTACCGTAACCAATAACTACAACCTCGTCGAGTTTGGCTGCATCTTCCTCCAGTGTTACATTAATCTTAGTTTGATTTCCAACGGTTATCGTTTGAGATAAATAACCAATAAAAGAAAATTGAAGTTTACTATTAGCAGGAGCCTGAATGCTATAATTACCGTCAAAATCGGTAATAGCTCCAATTGTTGTTCCTACAACTTGTACGTTTACTCCAATCATCGGTTCACCGGTAGTATCTTTTATATGACCGGTAATCGCCTGATTCTGAGCAAAAGCAATAAGGCTAAGCATACTCAAGAATAGAGTAGCTGCTAGCTTCTTCGCAAGCTTTTTTAGTTCCATAGAATGTGTTTTTAATAGTTTATATAATAAAAAATGGTTCTTAACCTCTGTTTTATTATATGGTCATTAAACGATCGTTTTTTGACCATAGATTTAAGATTTCACTGCATCAGCACTTTTCAGAAAATAAGCTAAAACCCGCTTAAATTCTTAACGACTGTCAACGAAAGTAGATATTACTAAAATCCTCTATGTGTATTTTTTGTTTTTTGATGTGGTAATTTTGGTATGTGTCAATTATTCGGGTTCTTTATTTCCAGAGGTAGGAGGCTATGAGTCAACAACATTTTCAGCAACAAGCATCGAATAACGACCACTTAACCAGGATAAGTCGGACGTACCGATGCTGCTCTATTAACAAACTGAGATAAGCTCATTTACATGCAGAGATAAACCCATTTACAAGCAGACGTAAATGGGTTTACAAGCAGACGTAAACGCGTTTACACACTGAGGTTAACACCTTTACATATATATGAAAAAATTAGTAAATGCAACACACTGATTATAAGAAGGTTCCCCCAAAAAAGGAGAAGCCATACGGGTGGTAAAAACTACTCCTCTGCTTCCTCAACCAGCTTCCCGTTCACCCTTACATTATCCAGTACCAGATTTTCCACATTACGCATCTGGGTGGCTTTAGGAGCACTTTTAACGTCAATATTCCGCAATGTGATGTTATACAATTTAGCCTCCGGAATACCATTAGCCATCAAAGCCACACTATCTACCCGGTTGCATACGACATCTTCTATGGTTATGTTCCGGAAAAGAGTCGGATAATTGCCGCCCCGGTATCCATGATAATCCGTACGGAAGTTGACCATTCCCCAAAGGCAAATATCGGCTGTGATGCGGCGCATGTAGAGGTTTTCGAAGAAACCACCCCTGTCCATATTCGATTTAAAGTAAATTCCATTCCGGCAGCTATCAATCTTGCAGTCTTCAATATAAATATCGCGAACGCCGCCCGACATTTCACTTCCAATCGTTATGGCCCATTGAGAGAAATGACAATTACGGATAATAACATTCTCCGTAGCCTGCCCTACGCGCCAACCGTCCTGGTCGCGACCAGACTTAATAGCGATTCCATCATCGCCTACATTGAAATGTACATTCTCAATCAGCACATTGGTCGAGGACTCCGGGTCGCATCCGTCATTGTTGTAATTCTGCCCGTCGATATACACATTGCGCACAATCACGTTATCGCAATACACGGGATGGATGATCCAGAAAGGAGAGTCGTATATCTGCACGCCGTCAACCAATACGTTCTTGCAACCAAAGAACTGGATCATGCAAGGACGAAGGTAATGCCCCTCGCCAAATACACGCTGATACACAGGCACACTGTCATTACCCATCTGACGAAGCTTCTGCATGGCCGGATTCTGTAATTGTCGCCAGCCATTAAATACAGCCGCACCATTTCCATCAATCACACCCTCGCCGGTAAGTGCTACGTCAACGCATTGGTAACTATATATAAAAGGTGAATAGTTGTAACACTCCGTGCCTTCCCACTTGGTCAATACCATAGGGAGGTAGTCGCTGGGATTAGTAGAGAATTCCAGCCTTGCGCCTTTTTCAAGATGCAGGTTCACGTGGCTTTTAAGTACAAGAGGACCATTCAGTTTGTATGTCCCGGCAGGGATCAGGACTTTTCCTCCTCCTGATAGGTTGCATGTATTGATAGCATCCAGAATGGCTTTGCGGCTATCAAAGGTAGTATCGGATTGTGCACCGTAATCAAGGATATTGAAAACGGCATCCGGAAACACCGGTTCGTTGATGTTCTTGAGTATTTCGGGAACTTTATCCCATCCGGTTAACTCAGCCATTTGCCTGGGTTGCTGAGTAGTACAGGATAAAACGCACAAGGATGTGCATAGTGCAATAAGTGTTTTTTTCATTCCAATGTTCTGTAAGTCAATCCGGTAATCTTCACTTCGCCTTCTCCGCCCATGGCAACAATGCCCGGACGTAGTGAAAGAAACTCACCCAATGTATTATGATGGTATCCTTGCATATCAAATCCCCACGGATATTTTCTCCACGTCTGGCCATCTGCGCTATACCAACCCGATATCAGGTTTTCCGTATTCCGTATCTTTACCCAAAGTGTATATTTACCATTCGCCAGCTCTATAGGAATTAATGGTTTTGCACGGTTGATTCCTCCACGGCGGAAGCGTACAAGTTCTCCCGGACGGAAACCGAATCCGTAATTCATCGAATTATTATAATAAATAATCAATCCCGCCGATACTTCCGGATTATCAAACTCCAGACACGCCTCTACCTCATAAGAATGATCACCACTACGCAATAATAAAGGTGAAGAATCTAAAGGCGTCTTCCCCCGGGTTTTCAGAACAATTGCATCCGAAGAGATAGTAGCGCGATCGTCAATACTTTCCTTGTACGACTGCCACACAAAATCCTTTATTCTCCTCTCCATCATTCGGGTTGGAGAAGGCAAAGAAATAGGCCCTTCCTTTAATTGTAACCAACCATCGGCGTCCAGCTTAACTTCACAAATCAGGGTTTGACGGCCCAGAGTCAAATAATCCTTTTCATAAGCATGGAATGTCATATAAAGTTCGCCGTTCACCCCGTCGATGATCTGTCCGTGTCCCTGGCTCCACCAGCGTTCATTCCTCGATTCGGTACGTAACAACGGATTAGAAGGTGAGTTTTCCCACGGCCCCTCCAATGTACGCGAGCGAGCCTGAACAACCATGTGACCCGTAGGAGGACCTGCCGTACCGCCCTGTGCGGCAAGAATATAATAATAATCGCCGATCTTTTTCAGGTTCAGTCCTTCAAACGAGAAGCTTTCGATATCCCATTCCTCGGGAACCTCCCATCCTTTATATATAATAATAGGTTCGCCCGTTATGGATAAACCATCTTCCGACAACGGGTGCAAATCGCCCGCACTCAGCAACACATAGCGCCGGCCATCTTCGCCAACTACATGTTCGGGATCTATCCCGCCAACTTTCAGGTCGACCGGTTCGCTCCACGGTCCATTCGGACTGTCTGCCCAAACCACCATATTGGTTTTCTTACCATTCGCCCCCATTGCCGGGAAGTAAATATAGAAACGGTTATTGTGAACGCAAATATCCGGCGCCCAGACCGCACCAACATAATCTTTCAGGGCAGCCGAACTTGGTGTCCAGTTTACCAGGTCTGTTGATTGATAGACTACAAGTCCGGGACAATAATCAAATGAAGAATGTACCATATAATACACCCCGTTGTATAATACAACAGCAGGGTCTGGATTATCTCCCTCGAACAAGCGTATTTTCTGAACCTCAGCGTTTTCACTTCCGGTATTCTGGGCCGGCTTACATCCGGCTAACCAAAGGCATACCGACAGGAATAAAATAGAAGAAAGTGTTTTCATAGAATTGTTTTTTCGGTGATGAAAAAGCATCCGTATTATTTATACGGATACCAATTGCTACAATCTTTGAATATATTCTCGATGGTGTAGTTGCGCACCTCTTTATCTGTCAGCTGCTTACTCCAACCCACTCTGGCTTTAGGGTTAGCTCCCGGACCTTTACTACCGTACTCAGCATAACGGGCCGTTTTCTCATTCTCCGCTTTCCCCCAGTTATGCCAGCCTACGGGAACGATATGTTCGCCCATTTCGCAATTCAAAAACGTCGTAGCACCATACGGACGCCACGGACGGCCAAGATATACTTTATCTATGCCAGGGGCAGCAGTCAGCGTACAGTTTTTAAAGACATAACCAAACTCTATATTTTCCGGGGTCGAAGCTGCTGTTATATATGAATTGCGTTTACTGTGGATCACGCAGTTCTCGAAAAGGGCGGTAGAAGGGCCAAAGATAAAGTCAGTAGTTCCCTCGATATAGCAATTAGTGAAAAGCAATCGCGTTCCCTCAGAGCCGGTAAATATAGTATCCTGATTGCCCAAGAGACGACAGTTGATGAACATCAGTTTATCGCCTTCGGTATGCAATGCAACCGCTTGTCCGCGCTGGGCGGCATTATTCTCAATGGTCAGGTCTTTAAAAGTGATTTCGCTTCCTTCTACTTTTACCGTATAGGTGCGGAAAGTTCCCATTTTATTGATATTGGCATGGTCATCATAGGTGATGATAGTGCCCTCGGCACTTTCACCCACAAATTGCACATTCTTTACCCAGGAAGGGATAACCAGTTTCTCTTTATAGAGTCCATTCTTTATATATATAGTAACCGTATAGTGCATAAATGCACGAACGCTTTCGACGGCTTCTTCAATTGTACGGTATTTACCGGTTCCATCGCGTGCTACAACGATTGTATCTTGCTGTTGCTGTTCCTGCGCTTGCATATAGCCACAGCATACGATGATAAAAAACAAGAAATTGATAATACGTTTCATACTATTTAAATTGGGTTTATTTATTTCATTTCCAAACCATTCTACTTAGCCCTTTTACATCCAAAACGTTGAAGGCGTTCCCATTCCAGGCTAGCCATGATGAATGGACCAACAGCTTTGGGATCATTATCGCGAACAGGCTCGCTCAAATAATACTCATACGTACCGGAACGATAGTTCGCCCCTCCCAGCCCGGCAACTGCACAACAGTTCGAGATGGAAATCACTCCATTCTGATCTACCTTCATCAGGGTGTTCAGTATCCCGTTATATCCTTTCATGGCCACTTCCAGATAAGATTTATCTATATACTCCATACGCACAGCCTTGAAAATAGTATAGATAAACATCGTAGAACAAGTCGCTTCAAGATAATTACCCTTATCCCCACTCCGGTCGAGCACCTGATACCACAAGCCGGTCTTCTCATCCTGTATCCGTTTCACCTGCTCGACTATATTATTAAGTATAACCAACATAGAATCACGTCCGGCTTCATGTTTAGGAATAAAATCGAGTGCATCTACGAAAGCCATAGCATACCATCCCATCGCACGTCCCCAACTATGCGCCGATTGTCCGGTCACCGGGTCGCCCCAACGCTCCTTACGGGCTATATCCGTTGCATGACGATATAGTTTGGTCTTAGGATCATATGTATGTTTGGCAGCCAACAGGAATTGCTTCACAACATCCGCATAGTCTTGCGGACGGGAATTGCGATAAGCATATTCCGCATAGAAAGGTGACCCCATATACACGCCATCCAACCACATCTGGTTAGGATATATCTTTTTATGCCAGAATCCACCGTCATCATTACGAGGATGCGTATCAAGCTGGCTCCGCAACAGGTCGATCGCCTTTTTATATTTCACATTTTTGGTTTGATCGTAAATACGGAACAGATATTTCCCCGGATTCAGACGGTCAATGTTATATTCTTCGAGCTTGTAGGTTAAGATGCTGCCATCAGCCTGAACCATAGTATCGGCATAGGCCAACGCATAATCAAAAATATGTTCACCACCGTAAGTGTCGTACACATCCAGCATAGCCTGTAGTTCCAGACCGTGGCAATAGTCCCACTTCAAACGGGATTGAAAATCCAGCTGCCAGGACTCCGGGTTACGAATCATTTCCGACTCGACCATACGCACAGACCAGGGCTGTTTATCACTCACTTGTTGAGCCATCAGTGGCACCGTGCTTGCCCCTGTTCCTAAGAGAGCTCCGAAGAAGAAAAGTTTGTAAAATAACTTACACATTTTTTTACTGGTATTAGATGATATAAATATAGTATTTCTCACAGAGTAGTATCATACAAAGATAACAGTCTATTTTATCAATATTGTGCACAATTCGTTCTAATAAGTGGAATATTTATTTCTCGTGTGCGCAAACAACAAATATTCTGCTTTTTTAGAGGTTTTACGCAAAAATATCATAGGATTACCAAAATATACCGGAAAATAAACGAGAATTATAGGTGGTTTTCTCAAATATTATGTATTTTTGGAACCAAATCAAAACTAATTAATATTAAATCAATCATCATGAGTACATTTCAAAAAGCGGGTGAAAAGATGACGAACTACAGATGGACTATCTGTGCGATGCTTTTTTTTGCCACGACAATCAACTATCTTGACCGACAGGTTTTATCACTAACCTGGGATGAGTTTATCAAACCGGAATTCCACTGGGATGAATCACATTATGGAACAATCACAGCCGTATTTTCGATTTGTTATGCTGCTTGTATGTTATTTGCCGGCCGTTTTGTTGACTGGATGGGTAGCAAGAAAGGTTTCCTATGGGCTATTGGCGTATGGTCGGTAGGTGCATGTCTTCACGCACTTTGCGGAGTGATAACCGAATCTTATGTTGGATTAAGCACTGCAGCAGAATTAACAGCAGCAGTTGGAGATACAGCCGTAGTTATTGCAACAGTTAGTATGTACTGTTTCCTTGTTGCCCGTTGCGTATTAGCATTAGGTGAAGCCGGAAACTTCCCTGCCGCAATCAAGGTAACAGCCGAATATTTCCCAAAGAAAGACCGTGCTTATGCTACTTCAATCTTCAATGCCGGTGCCTCTATTGGTGCATTGATCGCTCCATTAAGTATTCCTCTTTTAGCTAAACACATGGGATGGGAAATGGCTTTCATCGTAATTGGTGCTTTAGGTTTCATCTGGATGGGATTCTGGGTATTTATGTACGACGCTCCATCTAAGAGCAAACACGTAAACAAAGCTGAACTTGAATACATCGAACAAGATAAGCTCACAGAAGGCGAAGCCGCTAAAGACGAAGATGGCGAAGAAAAGAAAATGCCTTTCTGGAAGTGTTTCTCATACAAACAAACCTGGGCCTTTGCTTTTGGTAAGTTCATGACTGATGGTGTATGGTGGTTCTTCTTATTCTGGACCCCTTCTTACCTGAATACTCAATTTGGTATTAAGACTTCCGAAGGACTAGGTATCGCATTGATCTTTACGCTTTATGCAATTACCATGTTATCTATTTATGGTGGTAAGCTACCTACTATTATTATTAATAAAACAGGTATGAATCCATACGCCGCCCGTATGAGAGCTATGTTGATCTTTGCATTCTTCCCATTGGTGGTATTGTTTGCACAACCACTTGGAAACATCTCACCATGGTTGCCTGTTATTCTGATCGGTATTGCCGGTGCTGCTCACCAATCATGGTCGGCGAATATCTTCTCAACTGTAGGCGATATGTTCCCTAAAACAGCTATTGCTTCTATCACCGGTATTGGTGGTATGGCTGGTGGTATTGGTTCTATGTTGCTACAAAAATTCGCTGGTAACTTATTTGTTCATGCAGACAAAGTTCAAATGGAATTTATGGGCTTTATTGGTAAACCAGCCGGATACTTTGTTGTATTCTGCATCTGTGCCGTTGCTTACCTGATTGGTTGGGTGGTAATGAAGTCACTTGTACCCAAATACAAACCTATCACATTAGACTAATTATTTTTTAATAATACATAAAGAGCCTTTCCTTTTTCGGGGAAGGCTTTTTTATTACCTATATTTGCAATATATCAACAAAAAGTACAGAAAATGAAAAGAACACTATCTATACTCACACTTTTAATCATTATAACCGCTGCTTTTGCTCAACAGCAAAAGGCAGAAAAGATAACGCTTCCGGATAGTAAGCTGGACAATCTATACAAAATAGATGAAGGAGTTTACCGCTCGGAGCAACCTTCTAAAAAAGACTTCAAAGCCCTCGAAACTTTCGGGATCAAAGAGGTACTAAACCTGCGGCGTTTCCATAGCGACAACGACGAAGCGGAGGATACCGATATAAAGCTTCACCGTTTGAAAACTCACGCACACTCCCTTAGCGAGAAGCAGGTTGTTGAAGCACTGAGAATCATCAAAGACAGACAAGGTCCAATACTCATCCACTGTCGTCATGGTTCAGACCGTACAGGGGGAGTCCTGGCTATGTACCGTATTGTCTTTCAAGACTATACTAAAGAAGAAGCAATCGAGGAAATGAGGAAAGGTGGTTTTGGCTTCCATAAAATATACCGGAACATCGTGCGTATGATCAGAAAGGCGGATATACCTCGTATTAGGCAGGAGGTTGAGCTTCCTCAAAACGAGAATTAATATATCATATGAAGAAACAAGTCACTAGTCCATACACCCGAATATGCAGAACAGGTTCCCATAACCCATACCGATCTGGCACTCGCCGGACATACGCATGGAGGGCAAGTTACTTTCTTTGGATTATATGCACCTATACTTCACTCTCCTCTTGAAAGGCGCTTCAGGACGGGACTTAAATATAATAGCGAAGGCATCCCTGTTATCATCACAAACGGATTAGGAACTTCGCGAAAGAATGTACGTATGTTTGCCCCTAGTGAGGTGGTGATTATTACGTTAAGAGTTAAATAAATCCAAGAAACACTATGAAAAGTAAGAGATGATAAGGTGATATCTTGCCAACATTAGAATATAGATTCCACTACAAGTATAGAAACCAGAAACCCACCCAACTTTCCTTTTGACCCAATATCAATAAAAAAAAGAAGGTGCTCACGAATGAGCACCTTCCTTATTTAGTTTAATTAGTTATACATTTCTGTATTTCCTACATCTTAGTTACCTACAAATCCGACTGTTTTCTTAAGAGTAATTGGGAAATATCCAGTCTTGATTGCATAAGGAGTAGATACAACCAACTTCACTTTTTCTGTTGTAACATCGTTGTTCAGAGATGTACCTTGGTTATCCCAAACAATGTCTGTTGTATTTTCCAGATATAGTGTAGTAGCATTTGTAAATGATGTACGTTCTATATCCCATCCCATAGCATTGATTGCAGGAACTTGGTATATTGATGGATATGTACCTTGTGCAACACCGTCTTTGTAAACTTGAATTGTTCCTAAGTATACATTCAACAGTTTAGCTAATTGTTCCTTAGAAGGTTCTTCTTCTGTAGCAAGAATAATTGGCTTCATAGTTACATTCAGCGGATTCTCGAACAATACCTTCCATGGAGTTTCAACCACACAGTTGTTTACATATTCTGATCTCAGTTTCACATCATATGTCCAAGCATCGTCAGTAAGCGGAGTGGTCAATCTGATATCTTGTGAAATGAAATCATTTACATAATCAACTGGTACATCTATTGCACCGTTAGAAGCTACCGCAGTTGGAGTTTCAATTGCTCTTGCAGTAAATTCGCTAGCAGTAGGATAACCATTTACATAAGCAAAGTAGTGTCTTTCTTTGTTCCATACAACATTTGCATGAGCAGCGATAACGTCTACAACTTTTGACTTGAAGTTATTCATAGATGGAACTTTGAATGATTCAGCCAATGTAGTTTGCATTTCGTATACACCATTGATCAATTTACCCTTAGTTGTTGCAGTACCACCAGCCTGAGCAGGACTCACATAGTTAGGCTCAAATTCTGGGTGTGCAGGAGCTACAAGATTAAACTTGTATCTGATAACAACTGATGGATAAAGAGCTGGATCAGAAGCAGTGAATGTCATCAACCATTCGTGAGGACCAAATTGTGTACGAGCATCAATTACAGCACCAAATGCATAAGTATCTACATTAGGAGCATTTGAGCTCATGTTAAGCCAACCGAAGTCACCCTTATTTGTTGTAGGATCGAATGCATTCCAAGCATGACCGTCATCAGTAGTCAACCAAGCACTAAAGCCATAGATAGCTGTAAATTGGTCGTGTGACAAACCTAATTTCTGATATACTTCCTTATTCATTGTCAACCAATCCATTGAAAGTCTTGCTCTATAAGCAGGTTGAGCAGCGTACAGATCCATATAAGGAATATCTTGTGCGTCAATAACCACTTCAGGAATAGGATTAACAATCTTATTAGTAATCTTAAACTTGATATAATGTGTAGCAATAATATCACCGCTTGGTGCAATAAGATCAGCTTGGAATATAGGAGTTCTGTCTATTGAGGCAGTTCCCATATTGATAGTAAATTTACCAGTTGTTTGATCCAATGTAACGAATGCAGCTTGATCAGTAGTATCCCAACCTGGAGTATAAGCAATAGAAGCAAACTTATAAGTATATCCTTTAAATCCAAGTTTACCCATCATTTCTCTAGATGTAGAAATACCTTGTGCTGTTGCAAACACATAGTCATGTAAGTCATAAGTACCACCATCAAAAGCGATAGCATGATTAAATACACTTGAAGGAGTAGATTTCAAAGCAGTAAGGCTTGTATAGTAATCATATACAGCATAAGGTTGTTTTGGGTTATCCTTAACCAGTTGTACTGTATCACCAATATAAGCATTCAAAGCTTCAAATCTGATTTTGATATAATCAGAAAGAATATCCATTTTATCACCATCAGCCTTGTTAGGATCTACAGGTGCAGTTGCGTTAAGATATGCGATATCTTCTTTATTACCACCAGTACTGATAGTTTCCTGACGTTTTGTAGCATCACCCTTCACTCTAAATACTAGTGCGTTGTCTTCAACTTTAGGTGCACCTACAATTGATAAAAGATCACCTTTATCACCAGTTGCTCTGGTAATAGTAGCAGTTCTGTTAACAAAGCTCCAGTCAATACCATTCAAATTAGCTGAAGTAGGATTATAACGGAAAGTCATATCTGGCTCTGAGTTATAAACAACAGTTGCAGTATTCAGTTTGTGAATGTAATAGAATCCTTGAGTTGCAACTCCATTATCAATCCATGCAGGTACAAACTGAAGGCTTGACAAACAAGCTGAATTCAAAACAATTTTATACCCATCTTCAAAACCTTCAACACCGAACAAAGCTAAAGCACCATCTGCCCAAACAGCAGTAATGCCTTCTTTTCCAATATGCACTCCGGTATCTTTGCCATCAACAAAGAGGTTTCCATTGTCACCGAGAGTAAATACGCTAGCGCTACCGCTGCTACCGTCTTTACCATCTTCACCGTCTTTACCATCTTGACCTTTGGCAGGAACACCAGTATCAACGTTATCGATAAACCAGTTTCCATTATCACCTATCTTAACAACACTACCAGCAGTACCGGCACCACCATCAGCGCCATCTTTACCGTTAGTTATTTCATAAGAGGTATCATTACCAAGTGTAATTTTTACCCCATTGCTAATTGGCGTAACAGATTTCACCCATTGCCCATTCGCAATCGTAGTGTTCAAAGCATCAATTGATTTCTTGTTAGCATCAATTAGTTCTTCCAATCTTTTGATATCATCATCGTAGTCGTCACTGCTACAGGCTACAAATGATGAACTCAAAGCGAAAGCAAATGCTCCAAGGAGCATAAAGTTAAGGAACTTTTTCTTCATAATTGTTCAAAATTTAATACAACATATAATTATTTCAAAAACATTAATTTTATATTATTACCGGGAAACAAACCGGCTACAATAGTCTAAAACCGAGATTAAAGGGATTATTATTTAGATCTTTTAGCATTAGCATTTAATATATTATTCTGACTCCTATTATAAAACACAATTTTAAACTTTCTACCCATAATATAGGCTAGCTAGTCTATGATTATACCTATGAGCATCTAGCCTCCATAAGCAATCTAAGATATTTAAACAAAATACAAACATAAAAACGTGTTAGGCATATTAAGTACTATACGTCTAGAAGCTCATTAACGAACTTTTTTTCATACTTAAGCTAGGGCAAAGGTATATCATTAATTTTAAAATAAATTCGCCAAAAAGGGCTAAAAACGCCCAATTAAGTTGTGACGTGCACGAATCAACGAATTACGTACCCGAACTGGCGTTTTTTTGTTCTAAACACCACTTTTAAGCGCAAATAGCATACAATTTTGAATAAAATATTCATATAGGATAGATGACTTTATTAACAATTCAGCATACAAACAATATGATTTTCAAACATTTACAAAGAAGGACAGTCCCCATTTCAATCTCTGAAAATCATTTCATCACCAATTCCGGGAGTTTCATACAATCAGATCGCCATTTCATGAAATCCGGATAAATTAATAGCTGGGTAAACCCGGAAAGCTTTTCAATCTTGCTGCATTCGAAGAAATTATAGAGTAGCAGTTGGGTACAGATGCGCAGACATTCATTCGTTTAGGCAAAAGCCTGATCATTAACGGAAGATACATTTATTATGTTAATGTATCCAAGCAACAAATTGTACTTTCGGACAGCAATTTTCCTAATAAATTCACTCTTTCAGCCTCAAAAGAGGCTCTGAAAGCACTAAAAGTTGGATTGGAAGAAAGCATCAAAAGCAGGAGGATTGGAAAGCATTCAGCATTGAAACTTGGCCGCGGCACCTTGCCGCATAAAAAAGGGAAGTCTCACGACTTCCCAGTTTTTCTAACCTTAAATCTAAATCTCTATGAAAAAAACGTATTGCAAAGATAAAGTTTTCTAGCGAACTTTGATGTTAATGAAATGCATAAAGAGAGAATAAAAATTAATAACTGCATATTTTTGTGAATACTCAGTCCGTAATCATTAATTTTAGCAAATTTGAATAGACAGGGTTTAAATTTAGCAAATGCGGAACTCCTGTGATAAGCATCTGCTTGCGCGCACGGGTCAAGGCAACATTCAATTTCCGGTCGATTATATTACCATCTTCCTCTATGACATTCGACAACAATCTAAGTTGATAACTCTTGTTCACACAGAACGAGTAAATAATAATATCCCGTTCGCTTCCCTGGAAACGCTCTACCGTATCTATAAGGATATGATTAAGTGCATCAATCCCCAAACGAGCTATTTCTTTCTTTATCAGTGCAATCTGACTACGATATGGAGTAATTATACCCAAAGTCCTTGTTGGATCAAACGCAGATCCTGTTCGTTCGTATACACCAACCGCCAATTGGGTTACAATACTTGCTTCGCTATGGTTCACCTTTGCAGAAGAAGCGGGTGATTCAGCCTCGGATGGGAAGAAAGCAATTCTTTGATAAGGCACTTGTTCTTCTAGTTGATGGGGTAAACCAACAGATTCCAGTTTCCCTGCGTAGAAATGGGTATTAGAGAAATGAGCTACTTCGGGGTGCATACGGCCTTGTTTGCATAATATATCTAAAAAGTTATCACAACTCCTACCCTTACCAAAGGCTCCCACCACCCCGCCCTTTGGGCACCCCTCCTCTGGCAGGAGGGGAGTTGCGATGCCGCATGGAAACCTGGGTGCAGCATCTTGCTGCCGGTAAAGACGTTCAAATAACGAATCTTTTAAATTCGTCAACCCAATAGAACGAAGGGATTCTTCGTGAATTTCCGTATGCACCGATGATTGCAGTACTACTGCGGGCAATTGTTTATGGTCGCCTATCAGGATAAACTTTCCAATTGTATTTCTCCCATCCTCATTGCGATGACAAAGTAATCCCAAAATCTGCGGCTCTAAGATTTGGGTAGCCTCATCTACAATGGCAACATCGAATCGTTTTAGCCGGAATATTTCCTGCTTACCGGAAAGCGTGGCCACTGTGCCCACAAATATACGGCAACGAGATATGCGATCATTAACCGCCGAACGACGGTTGCAGGAAGAAAGAACATTCTCTATCAGATATTCCCGGTATTGCGGTTCGCAAGACAGTTCGCTGCCCAAACGAATAAAATCTACCTTGGGAGTGATATTCCTCAAGGCTTTGCAGATTTCATCTACCGCCTTGTTTGTATACGCCAATAGTAATATCTGGGCACCAGGTTCCTCGCAAAAGGTTTCCACCATCCTCCGGAGTGCACAAGATGTTTTGCCTGTCCCCGGAGGACCTATCAGCAAAAAATAATCCCTGGCAGCTTTGGCTTTGAGTGCAATCCGGGTAAAATCATCTTCGGCGGAATTTATATCTTCCTCCAAAGAAACATCAAACTCCGGCAATCGCTTACCTAAAAGTAAATCCCTACGCTCCTGGTTGGCAAATAAAAAAGAAGATAACCCCAGATACATAGATCGGAATGCCGTATCCATAGAATCATGTTCTACTGCATACAAACTATCCATCGGCAAAACCGAGGGATTATGCTGGGTTGCCCGAAGGCGAATCTTTATTGTATCCTCCCCAATGGCTTCAATGTTTCCTTTGAAGACCATCTTATTAGTCACATTATCAGAAGTCGCATTGCGCTGATAAAGCACAATAGCATCTCCCTCCCGAAAATTAGGCAGCGTTTCAATCTCTTCGGGAGATACAGCATCCGGCTCCCCTTTCAGAATGACATATGCTTTGTGTTCATCTGCGGCATGGTTATCAACAATTTGCAGATCATACAGTATCTCTCCTGCCTCCCGCTTTTCTTCCAGGGTTGACAGCCATAAAGCAGCCGCGCCGGTTCTTCCTTCGTAATCTACATCGCCGGATTTAGCGGTATATTGCTCCTTTGTAATAAAATTATAAAGAGAATAGAAATAGGCACGCTCTGTTTCCGACAGTTTTGATATCGCCTGTACAGTCCGATCTATTCCCGGGCGTAAGTATTGTTCCCAGAACCGCCCCTTTATTTTTCTTTCATTTAAAAGATCGGCAGTTATACTTCCTATTTTATCTGCCGTATAATGGATGCTATTGCGCAGCTGAATACTATATTCATCGGCAACAATCCGGTTTCTTAAGTTAATCACCCGCCGCACCATAGCCCAGGATGATCGTGCGGGATATAACAGTGGATACCGGGTATAAAGTAAATATGGAGTAACATTTTTATGATCCATTTCCATTGAATATTCCAGTACCGCCTGATACAGAAGCATTTGTACCTTGTTATTCTCCTTAGGTGTTACCGTATTACGGATGGAGTACTCGTCTGCTTTTCCGGATTTCATTTCAATGAACGCACGCATATCCCGTTGCATATAGTCCAAACGCCCCTGGAGTCCCAATGCTTCACAAATGTAAGATGGTTCGAGAACTGCATCCGTTTTATCTAATTGGTACCCCGACTGCTTAAATATCTCCTGCACCGCTTGCCGGATATGTTCGAAATGCATGCGGCAATCAGCAAAAAATGCCGCTTCTTCTTTAGGATCTTGCAGGTCCTTACATGCAGCCAGTTCTATAGGATAAGTCCGGAATGCCTTCTTCATGCATTCCATATAATCCGGTTCATATTTGGCGTAAATCCATTCGTCCAGAAAGAGGTTTACGATATTACCCAAGAGAATGGGACGCGCATTTTGTACGGGTTGCAGTTTGGTTAACTGATAATTGAACGGATGATGCCCGTAATCTTTATAACACTCGGCCAGCGAACTGATATCCAGCAAATAATCTGGTTCGAGAACGATAAACCGGGGAGTAAGTATCCCATCTTCATCTTCGGACACATCCAGAAGATTTAATTGTGCATGCTGCCAAAGCAGTTCACAGGTTTCGGCAAACTCATCGTTAATTTCCGGCAGGTTGTAACGCACGCGTAAGGGTTCATCGGTAATTGCATCTGTAGGAATTACATACAGATAGAGTTCATCCATATATTGAAAGCAGACGCGCATCCGTTTAGCCACCTGTTTGCCAGGCGCCTTTACTATATAAGTAGCATCGGTTTTAGGGAGCAATCGATATAATTCTTTCGGAATATCTGTCTGATAAACCTTACGAATAAAGAAAGCCAGCGTTTTGATATCACGCAACAGGTTCTCTTGCCCGGCTTCTTCCTGCCGGTTCAGTATCTTATTTGAAGTAATACGAAAGGTGTGTAAACGGTTCTGCTCTACATGATTCAGACCGACCTTTACAGCCACATAGTTTATCCGGGCGGAAAGATCGGTCATTTGCAGGCTCTCGCTTTGCATTTGCTCACGGCATATGCGTTCCAGCAAATCACGAATTTGCTTGTAGCGAGTCTTTAGTGTGATGTTTTCTGCTTTACAAGCGGAAAGGAGGATTTCAAAACAGTCGCTTATTTCAAATTCCATCCTTTTCCTCCTCTTCTTTCTCCTTATCCTTAATCATCAGGATGCTTAATTCATAGAGCAGATACAGAGGAAGAGCTACAGCGGTTAAAGTAAATGGGTCGCCTGTCGGAGTAATAACTGCCGCCAGTACAGTAATAAGTACAGCAGCATGGCGACGATATTTGCGAAGAAAAGCTTTATTGATAACACCCAGCAAAGAAAGCAACCAGGTTACAAGTGGCAATTCAAATGCCAGTCCCATGCATAAGATCAGCATCATAAAGTTATCAATATATGAATTGAGCGAAATCTGATTCTCAATAGCCGAACTGAGCTGATAGGTAGAAAGGAAACGGAGCGTAAGCGGATAAACCATAAAATATCCGAGCAATACCCCCAGAAAAAACATCCCGGCGCCAAGCGCCAGTGCTTTCTTCACACCTTTACGCTCACCCGGATAAAGTGCGGGACTGATAAAACGCCAGATCTCAAATAAAATATAAGGAGCAATAGTAATCACGGCCATCCACACAGAAGTAGAGATATGGATAAAGAATGGAGCAGCCAGATTAATATTAATCAGTTTAACCTCAAAGTACTGAGTAAAGAAATCACCTGTCAGGTTGAGTGCCGTACCGATTTTATGCAAGTACTGATAAAAGATAAAATCGTTATGGCATGGAGCCATCACCACGTTTTCGAATATCCACGGCATAGCAATAAAATATCCTATACCCAATATCAATAACGCACCAATAACCCGGAAGAGCATCATACGAAGCTCATCCAGATGATCCCAAAAGGTTAATTCTTTTTCTGCCAAACTAGTTTAGATTCGGATCTTTTTTCTGTTCCGATGGTTTTTCAATATCTTCTTTGGCTTTATTGATCTCGTCTTTGGCCTCGTTCACGCCTTCTTTAAAGCTTTTCACTCCCTTTCCGAGCCCCTTCATTAGTTCGGGGATTTTCTTACCGCCAAATAGCAAAAGTATAAGCAATGCTACAATAAGTATTTCATATCCGCTAAGGAAGCTTATCAGTAGATAGTTCATCATATTCGGTTTTTATTAGATTCAAATTTAGATATAATCAATAATGAATGCCCAAATGTAGATAAAAAAAAGCAAAAGCCGCCGCCTTGGAGCTAATTTTCTTGATAATATACGCGTTTCACCCGGGAAGATACACTTGTCAGTACCTCATAAGGAATAGTACCCAATTTATCCGATAGATACGTTATCGGCAGGTCATCGCCAAATACGATGACTTGATCTCCTTCCCGGCAATCGATATCCGTTACGTCGATCATACAAACATCCATGCAGATATTTCCGATGTATGAAGCCGGCTGACCGTTTACCAGACAATATGCATTTCTATTCCCCAGGTGGCGGTTCAGGCCATCGGCATAGCCAATGGGCAATGCAGCAATCCGTGAGTCTCGGGTCAGTACCCCCTTCCGGCTATACCCTACGGTTTCATTAGCAGGGACATTACGTATTTGCAGTATGGTAGTCTTAAGTGTACTTACATTATTTATAATAGCATTGGTTGCCGGGTCGATGCCATACAACCCGATACCCAGGCGTACCATATCAAATTGTGCTTCCGGGAATCGCTCTGCTCCTGCCGAGTTACAGATATGGCGAAGTATGCGATGCGTAAATGCTTCCTGGAATTCAGTAGAAACCCGATCGAATAGTGCAATCTGCCCGCGGGTAAACTCATCGAACGCTGCGCTGTCGCTTCCTACCAGGTGAGAGAATATGGAACGGGGAATGACGGTACTCTGCCCCTTCAGGCGTTTAATCAGTAACGGCATATCTTCCGGATTAAACCCGAGCCGGTGCATGCCCGTATCTATCTTGATATGAATCGGGAAATTGGTTACCCCTTCCTTTTCTGCTGCCCGGATGAGTGCTTCGAGGATATGAAAATTATAAATCTCCGGTTCAAGCTTATAATCGAACATCGTTTTGAAGGCAGTCAGTTCCGGATTCATTACGATGATAGAAGCAGTTACTCCCGCTTTCCGCAAGTCCGAACCTTCGTCGGCCACCGCCACCGCCAGATAATCGGCGCGATGCTCCTGAAGCGTTTTGGCCACCTCGTATGAACCCGCTCCGTAGGCCGAAGCCTTCACCATACAAATCACTTTGGTTTTAGGGTGTAGCCCGGCACGGAAATGATTCAGGTTATCGACCAATGCACTCAGGTTGATTTCCAGTATAGTTTCATGCACTTTCAGTTCCAGCGCTTCGGATATCCGTTCAAATCCAAAGCTGCGCGCACCTTTTATCAGAATAATCTCATCATGTAGGTTCCGGAACACTTCGGAACTCAGGAAGGCATCGGTGTTCGGGAAGAAGTACTTCTCCATGATTGCCTTTCCGGTGGTAGAATCAAAGCGACCGGCTGCCGAAGCAATGTCGCTACCTACCCCGATAATCTTTCCGATATTCTTGCTATGCACCAACTGGGCCACCCGCCGGTATAAGGTAGAAGCGCTTTGTCCGGTTTCCAGTATATCCGACAAGATCAACGTGCGTTTGAGTTTCTTATCCTGCGAACGGCGATAGAGAAAATCAAGGGCAATATCCAACGAAACCAGGTCCGAGTTATAGCTATCATTAATCAGTACGCAATTATTCTTTCCTTCTTTCACCTCGAGGCGCATGGCTACGGGTTCCAGAAGAGCCATGCGTTCGGTTATCAGCTCGGGCGGTAACATCAGGTATACACAGGCGCCCAGGCAATTCAATGAGTTTTCGATAGAGGCATCATCTATAAACGGTATCTGATAGGTATTATCCATTTCCAGATAGCGGTAGTGAATGACGGTATGGTCTTTCTTTTTCTCTATTTTATTTATAAAGAGCGGTTTATCTTTATCTACCATCGACCAGGCAATCTCACGGGCCGACATCAATGATTTGGACATACAATTCACAATCATTTCATTGTCGCCGTTGTAGATAATGACGTCGCAGCCTTTAAAGAGTTGTAGCTTTTCCTGGCACTTCTCTTGTAGGGAGAAGAAGTTTTCCTGGTGGGCACCGCCAATAGTGGTGATGATACCGATTGTAGGTTTTATTATGGTTTCCAAAGAGCGCATTTCGCCCACTTCGGATATTCCGGCTTCAAAGATGGCGAGTTCCGTTGTCTCGTTCATTTGCCAGACGGAAAGGGGCACACCAATCTGTGAGTTATAGCTGCGTGGCGAACGGGCAATCACCCGGTCGGGACTTAGCAATTGGTGCAACCATTCTTTTACGATGGTTTTACCGTTACTGCCTGTAACTCCTATAACGGGCACATTGAAGCGGGCACGATGCAACTCGGCCAGTTTCTGCAATGCTTTCAAAGCGTTGGGTACGAGCAAGAAGTTGCTATCCGGATAGTCTGCCGGCCTGATATCTATCGCTGGTTCTTTACCCCTTGTGGGGGGATGGGTTTCGATTACAAAATTCCGTACACCGCGGGCGTACAAATCGGGTATATAGTTGGAGCCGTTATTCCGTTTGGTATGGAGTGCAAAGAATAAAGTTTCTTCGGGAAAAGACAGCGATCTGCTGTCTGTTAATAACCAATCAATTGAAGCCTCAGCACCACCAATCCGCTTTGCTCCGATCAATTCTGTAATGAATTCAATAGCGTATGACATCTCTCTTTTTCTTTTTCAAAATCTAAGTTCGGATATTTTTCTTCAATTCCGTTTATTTTTAACACTATTTGTTTTAAAAAAGCTCTATAGGCTGTAGACTCCTTATTTATAGGTCTGTGCAGGAGGTCTTTCTTTATTTTTTGGCATTCTTTGATGATCGTTTGCGTTTGCCGGGAGAAGAAGGATTCGGAGAATCGCTCCCAGACATATTCCAGGGCTAATGGCGAAGGATGATTCATGTCTTCGTTGTAGAACCGGTAGTCGCGCAATTCGTCTAATACGATTTCATAAGAGGGGAAATATACCACATGATCGGTGAAAAACTCTTGTAACCGTTCTATGGCTAATAGTAGAATAGCTTTACTTAATTGATTGCCATGTGCGCCATCTTTCGCATGACGAATGGGGCTTACGGTAAACAGGAATTTGCACGAGGGATTCAGTTTCCGGAGGTCTTGTATAAGTTCGGTATAGTCTTTTACGATTTCATCGACAGTCAGGCGGGTACGCTCAAACGTGTTTGCCGGCATCTTGTGGCAGTTCGATACGATTTGCCCGTTTTCTTTTAGCGTATAAACCCAGGAGGTGCCGAATGTGAGCAACAGGTAATTGAGGTGGGGCAACGAACGGTGTGCCTGGCTGATGCGGTGATTGATATCACGCAACATTGCCTTCGGATCATTATTGGCAAACGACCCATGATGCATATAGCTGCGATAGTGTTCGTCGTGGAAAAACAAATCCGCAGCTGTATACTGTTTGTTCTCCATGATTTGCCGGAGGCTGGCGCGGATAGAATGCGGATTATATAATATTCCGAATGGGTTTACATCGCACCGGAACTTGGCGTCGGTCAGCATGTTGCCGATGTTCTCGGCAAAACATGATCCCATCAGCATCAGTTGGTCTGAGTGGGATATCTGGGACGAATGGGTAGGGATGTCTACTCTGGTTCTAAATTCCATTATACTGCAAATTTCTTTGCAAACTTATATAAAAAGAATGACTCTGTGTTCATTCTATTGATATATTCTACTCCCCTTCCCGCCACTGCGAGCGCAGCCGCTGTCCGGTTATCCCTGCATTACCCAAAGGGGTTTCGCTGGTGGTGTCTTTCCCATACACATCTTCCCGGTCAGGAGTATCTACCACTTCGAGTACGAACTTTCCGTGTGGTTTGGTGGAGGCGGTGATGTCTTTCCCCAACATACTATCCCAGGCTTTTGCGGCTTCTTTTAATGGATAAACGGCGGCTACATCTGTTTTTATCTGCCCGTCATTAATCATGCGGGTGATGACTTTCAGTTCCTTTGCAGATTGCTGGATATACATAAACGTACCCATTACGAAATACTTCTCAGCTTCATCTTCGGGAATAGGCGATACGGTGCTTACCAGCCTTCCGCCTTTTACCAATAGTGGGAAGGAACGGCGTTGCGTTTCGCCACCCACGAGGTCGATCACCAGTTTTAGCTCTGTGGCTATCTGTGTGAAGTCTTCCTTTTTATAGTCAATAACCACATCGGCACCCAGCGATTTCACAAAGTCTTTATCGCCACCCGAAGCCGTAGCATACACAAATGCACCGATTTGATGGGCAAATTGTACGGCATACGCTCCTACTGCACCGGCGGCTCCATGTATCAGGACTTTTTGTCCGGCGCGCAACGTTCCGTGGGTGTGCACTGCTTGCCAGGCGGTTTCCGCCACATGGGGTACGGAGGATGCTTCAACAAACGACAGGTTGTCGGGCATTTTGGCTGTTTTATTCATATCCGCCACCAGGTACTCGGCATAAGAGCCACCGTTACAGTTGCCATATACCTTATCGCCCACTTTAAAGCCTTTTACTTTCTCGCCCACGTTTTCTACTACGCCGGCAAAGTCATGTCCCGGTATCCAGGGAAAGTGTAATTCACCGAGCTTTCCAGAGGCTTTCAGGATATCAATGTGGTTCACAGAAGTAGCATACACCTTTACAAGGATTTGCTTGGTACTTATTTCGGGGATGGGTGCCTTCTCGAACCTCAAGGCTTCGGAAGAGCCGGAATCATGCAGTCTGATTGAATTCATAATATATGTTTTTATTGTTTTTTCCAATTAATAGAACAACAAATTCCGGGAGATTGTTTAATGGTTCTTCACCCCCGCTATCAGAAACCGTCCCGGTTGTTGTATCTTTCCCCACTTGGTATGATACAACAACTGCCAGATCACCCCTTCCAGCCGTCCATAGTCCGAGAGGGCTGGGGTGAGGCTTTTCCTTTGGAGGGATTTAGGGAGGATATTCTCTTCTCTTCTTTATCCTTCTCCTCTTCTTGCAATGCGTCCGCATCAG
>NZ_QVMI01000040.1 GCF_010500965.1 Bacteroides sp. 51
AATGCACGTGTCCTCAGACTACTGCAAACGGAATTGCAGGTGTAATCAATAGTTTAAACTATAGTCACACAATCACTTACACGACTTTTCGTGTCACACATCGGGATCGAAATACGAAAGTCCGCTGACACCGCCAAAATAGAGTATATTATCATTTCCTCTGAAATAGGCTCCGTCGGCAAATTCATTGTTTTGTAAACCGTCGTTTACTGTATAGGACTTTATGGTATTGTTTTTCTGATTAATAGACGATATTCCGGCATTGGTGCTTATCCATATGGTCTGGTTTGTATCTTCCAACACCCCGTGTATGGTGTTGTTGGGCAAATACTCATTGTCGGTAAATTCTTTGATTTCGGCAGAATCTCCATTTAATATAATGTGGTTCAGGCCGTAACTTGTTCCTATCCATAAATTCTTGTGCGAATCCATTTGTATCGACAAAATATCATTGTTGGTAAGCGAAATATTATAAATATCATCCCAAGATGTAAATGAGTTTGTTTTTGTATTGAACTTATAGACGCCACCTCCACGCGTGCCTATCCAGAGATGTGTTTTATCATCATCAGGCATCATGGTGTATATAATGTTGTTATTCAATGCATTTTGTGTATTCTCTGATGTGAATTGCGTTACGTTCTTCATCGAATACGACTCCTTGTTTTTGTATAATTCAATTTTTATTAAACCGTATCCCGACGTTCCCAACCATAAAACAGAATCATTATTGGTAAAACAGATACTATAAATTGATTTGAAATATACACCACTCGTACCATTGAGCTTTTCTATTTTGTTTGTTTTACCTTTCAGAATGGTTATACCTTCGCCCTCACTGCCTATAAATATATCGCCCGCCTGGTTTTTCTTCACAACGTATATAGAATTGGATGTTAACCCGTTGGATATATTCAGGTAATCAATCATTTTAGAGGCATCTTTTTTCAGTAGTTTTATGCCATCACCTTTTGTTCCTATCAGTATATTCTTATCATCCGTTTCACAAAAGCTCCTGACCGGATGATTCGTTTTGATGCTTTTAAATGGTGAATTGTGCTCATATATCTCATATAACCCCTGTCCGTCAGTCCCAACCCACAAGATATTCTGACTGCCTATGTAGAGGGAGAATATAGACGTTTTGTTGAATAAATCGCCCGCTACGACAGACTGTGTACGCTCTCTAAGATCGTATTGCTCACAGCCTCCTTCATAATAACTTACGTACAACGAATTATCGTGGAATACGATTTGAGATACCTCTTTGTTCTTATCTACATCAATGGTGGTTGGATAACTATTCTCTTTATCTATAATCTTTATATGCCCACGATAATTCAAAATCAACTTGTTCTGCGTAAGGAAAATATTGGAAACGGGTACGGTTTGCTCAATAGCTTCCGGCTTTAAGTCAATCACAATACCATCACCCTCATGATTAATCTTCCCTTGCCAGACCTTTAGCGAGGCAGTCAGGAAAAAGATATTATTATCACTGTCAATCGCAAAGTCTTTCAGATCACTATCTAAATTCGGGATAGTCAACGGTTTGAATTCCTGCGTATCATTATTAAAATAGAAAAAACCTGCTTCGCGAACGTAGCAGACTATTTTTTGGCGAGAGGTTTTAGATAAAAGAAATGATTTCTCATGTTTGGGTATGGGATAATCATTCCCGCAAAAATAAGAGTCGAAATTCTGATTCTCTGCATTCCATCGGTTAATTCCGTAATCGGTTGCAAACCAAATGCGTTCTGCGCTTTCTTCTACAATCTGCCGGATAACGTTATTACTTATCGAGTACGGATTATTTTTATTGTAACGGTACGCTTTAAACTCTCGCCCATTATAAGCATTCAACCCATCCCAGGTGCCTATCCACAAGGTAGATCGTGAATCCTCAAAAATGCAGTTGATGGAATTGTTTGATAGCCCATCAATGTTCGAAAGCTGTTTATGAACAATTTGTGCATAAACCGGGGTTATTATTGTCGATGCCAATAATAAGAGAAGTATGCTGGTTCTATATAAAAATAAAAAAGCCGTTGAACTCATACCACAAAGATATTCCTTTTTAGTACAATTACTCTCGAAAAGAAACTCAAAAAGATGTTTTATAGCACGTGTATACCATTTTGGAAATATAGCATACTCTTTCCATACGTTTCTTATATAGGTTTGTTCCGGAAAAAGTTTCAATCAACAATTAAAAAGTCAAATATGGATATTGCAAGAAGATTTAAGCAAAACCCTTTATTAAGACCCTCAGATCTGAGACCCGGAATCGAAGGAATGGAAATAACCTGCCTTCTTAATCCCGGTGTTTTTCGTCACGATGGAAAAACATGGTTATTGTTGCGCGTAGCAGAACGCCCAACACAGAAAAAAGGTATAGTCAGTTTCCCGGTATATAACAAAGAAGGAAAAATAGAAGTTCTTTCTTTCGATGAAAATGATCCGAAACTTGATGCGTCTGACCCTCGCGTGATAGGATATAATGGTAAAAACTACCTGACCACCCTGTCGTATCTCCGTTTAGTATCGAGTCCGGACGGTATCAGTTTCAAAGAAGAGACAGCATATCCTCCCATTTTTGGAGAAGGAGAATTAGAATCGTTCGGAATAGAAGATTGTCGTGTTGCAACCACCGATGAGGGATTTTTCCTCACTTTTACAGAGGTATCACCCGTTGCTGTTGGAGTAGGTTTGATTCATACTAAAGACTGGAAAGACTACACACGTCATGGCATGATTTTCCCACCACATAATAAAGACTGTGCTTTGTTTGAAGAAAAAATCAATGGAAAATACTTTGCTTTGCATCGTCCAAGCAGTCCTGAACTGGGAGGAAATTACATCTGGATAGCGCAATCCCCTGATCGTTTGCATTGGGGTAATCATAAGTGTATTGCTACCACACGCGAAGATATGTGGGATTGTGCACGTGTAGGTGCTGGTGCTGCCCCGATCAAAACAGAAAAAGGCTGGCTTGAGATTTATCATGGAGCCGATTTCAATCATCGCTATTGCCTCGGAGCATTGCTCCTCGATTTGAACGATCCGACTAAAGTATTGGCACGCAGTGAACAACCTATCATGGAACCGGTTGCAGAATATGAACAGACAGGTTTCTTTGGAAATGTGGTCTTTACGAACGGTCATTTGATAGATGGCGATACAATTAAAATGTATTATGGCGCCAGTGATGAAGTGATATGCGGAGCAGAGTTTTCTATTACCGAAATATTGAATACCCTGAAATAAACAATCTGTAATGAACAAACTTAAAAAAGAATATTTATTCTTTAAGGGACAGGAACTCAATATGCAGACCTTGCTCAAGACTAACATGATCTATGCGCTGGTTCTGCCGGTGGTCGAGATTTTTGTTGGAGCATACATCATGCGCAACACAAGTGACCCTATATCTGTGGCTTTTTATCAATTATTTATGTATATCGGAATTGTGGTAACATCCCTGATTAACGGGTTTCTACTACGATCTATAAATGTAAAATATTTATATGCCGGAGGAATATTGGTAAGCGGTTTTTCAATGTTTGCCATGATGTCTATCCAGTCATTGGGATTTATGGAACTTGGTGTAGCCGGATTTGTAATGGGTGCTGCTGCCGGTTTCTTCTGGACAAACCGGTATTTACTTACCTTGAATAATACGACTGATGATAACCGGAATTATTTTTTCGGGCTTGAATCCTTTTTCTTTTCCATTGGCTCCATCACCGTTCCTCTGATCATCGGTGCATTTATTAGCCGGATTGATGGTAAAGAATTGTTTGGCTATGAAGTAAATATCAACCAGGCTTATCAAATAGTGACATGTATGGTTGTAGTGCTTACCGTTCTGGCCTGTGTAATACTTTGGAAGGGTAAATTTACGAACCCGGTACAGAAAGACTTTCTCTATTTTCGCTTCTGTAGCTTGTGGAGAAAGATGTTACTGCTTTCATCTTTAAAAGGGATGGTACAAGGTTTTTTGGTTACCGCTCCTGCAATACTGGTTCTGAAATTGGTAGGAGATGAAGGAGCGCTTGGACTCATTCAGGGAATTAGTGGAGCGTTGACAGCCGTTCTGGTTTACATATTAGGGCGTGTGGCAAAACCCAAAGACCGGACTAAAATTTTTGTTGTGGGATTATTAATCTTCTTCATTGGTACGCTATTCAATGGTATACTGTTCTCGGCAACAGGGGTTATCGTTTTTGTGCTTTGCAAAGTTGTTTTCCAACCTTTGTTTGATCTGGCTTATTTCCCGATTATGATGCAAACAATAGATGCCACATCTAAAATGGAAAAACGAAATGAATATGCTTATATCCTGAGTCATGAATTCGGGTTATTTTTGGGACGTGCATTCGGTCTGATATTATTTATCGCACTGGCCTATCTTATTTCGGAAGATTTCGCTCTTAAATATGCTTTGGTAATGGTTGGTGCATTACAACTACTGGCCTATCCTCTGGCTAAGAATATCATAAATGAAACCTCTAATACGAATAACACCGATGAGTAAAATTTTGCAATTATTGACTGGCTCAGCATTATTGCTGACCTTCTCCTGCTCTGAGAAGCAGGCTGATTTTGGTTCTAAGGTCGAACAAGTATCAATCAACAGAGTTGATTTGATGCCTGATATGCCTGAAACGATTAAAATTCTGGATTGGAAGGCTAAGGCTCTTTCTTTTGATAGTTTTGTTTTCGACTGGAATAATAAAAGTGAAGTAGGTCCTTTGATCTGGCTTGATGATAATCGTCGTAATATTGATCAAACTACATTCGGATTGTACACAGCCGTTAAAGATATTCGTCAGGGCAAGAATCACAACGGAGAATTTCACGAAAGTCTGAATACGCTCGCGGCATTGCTTGGAGCCGGTTTGGTTGGGGTAGATAAAACCAATCAGGATGGATACAATTATGTAAAAATGTCGCAGAACTACTTCAATAAAGACAGCGGCTGGAATATAGTTATGAACAATACCTATTCTACCGTTGCCGGTTTGGGTGGAGGCTATGGCCGCGACTGGTGGTATGATGTATTTCCAAATGCATTGTATTATGCCCTTTGTGATGTATTCCCCGGAATTGAAGGTGCCGATGAAATTCAACGAACAGTAGCCGAACAGTTTGTGAAGGCCGATTCGGTTTTGAATGGTAATTACGACTATTCTTTCTTTGACTATGGACAAATGAAAGGAATAGTCAACCATATTCCTTTGCAGCAGGATGCCGCAGGTGGACATGCTTATGTGCTACTGAATGCTTATCATAAGTTTGGAGATCCCCGTTATCTGAAACATGCCAAAAGCGCTACAGAAGCACTCCTGTCTCAGAAAGAAAGCCCTTTCTATGAAATATTATTGCCTTTGGGGGTATATGTTGCAGCGTATTTGAACGCAACAGAGAATACCAATTACGATGTACAGAAACTACTGGACTGGACTTTCGACGGATGCCAAAACCCGGAAGGTCGTAATGGTTGGGGAATTATTGTCGGAAAGTGGGGCGATTATGAAGTAAACGGATTGCAGGGGAGTATTACAGATGGAGGCGGTTATGGCTTCCTGATGAACAGCATCAAACCTGCATGGCCTTTTGTGCCGATGGTTAAATATCAGCCTCAATATGCCCGTGCCATCGGGAAATGGATGTTGAACAATGTAAATGCATGTCGCTTATATTTCCCATTAGAAATAGATGATGCCCACCAATGGGCACCGGAATTGAAAAATATTACGAACAATAATATCTCATACGAAGGTTTGCGCTATGCCGATGATTACGGTAAAGAATCATTGAAAGGAGTAACTCCTGTGGCCATAGGTGATGGTCCCAAATGGATAAAAGGCAATCCGACCGAAAGTATGTTCAGTGTATACAGCTCCTCTCCAATGGGTATTTTCGGAGCAATTGTAAGAGAAACAAATGTAAAAGGTATCCTTCAACTCAATTGCAATGCTACAGATTTCTACGCACAGAAGCCATACCCTACTTATTTGTATTATAACCCTTATAAGGAAAGCAAATCCGTAGACTTTGAGGCAGTAGGCGATGTGGATTTATTTGATGTGGTAAGCAAAACCTATACAGCCAGAAATGTTTCCGGTAATGTAGAATTTGAGATACCTGCCGATGAAGCTTCTCTGATTGTAGTACTTCCCGCAAGGACTAAATTAACTCTGGATAACGGGAAAATTATAGCTGCCGGACAGCATATAATTGCATATAAATAATTATTAATTATACAATTTCATACTATGTTAAAACGTTTATTGATTTACTGTTTTATGTTCACGATGTGCATTCATTTGTTCGCACAAGAAGTAAAAACAATCTCCGGGGTGGTCAGGGACGCATCCAGTGGAGAAACACTAATGGGAGCCATCGTCATGGAACCGGGTACCACAAACGGAGTCTCTACCGATCTTGACGGTAAGTTTACACTGAATGTCAAAGGCAATAAAGTTGTATGTTCTTACGTGGGTTACGTTGAGCAATCTCTTACTGTAGATAAATCGGCAGTATTGAATATTCAACTGCAATCCAACAATGAACTCGATGAAATAGTCGTGGTGGGTTATGGTGTGCAGAAAAAAAGCGACCTGACGGGCTCTATCTCTTCCGTCTCAAGTAAGGAGATCAAAAACTATGCGGTATCCAATGCCTCAAACCTGTTAGCAGGAAAAGCGGCAGGTGTATATGTTGCCGCAAGTTCAGGACAACCGGGTGCAAATTCCATTGTCCGTGTCAGGGGAATTGGTACTGTTAATGATAATAATCCTTTGTATGTGGTTGATGGTCAGTTTCTGGACAATATCAACACATTGAATCCTGCGGATATTGAGCGTATGGAAGTGTTGAAAGATGCTTCAGCCTGTGCCATCTATGGTTCGCGTGGTTCGAATGGGGTCATACTCATAACGACCAAACAGGGAAGCAAGGGAGAAACAACGGTCACTTTAGATGCTTATATTGGAATAAAGAATAGCTATAAAGCACTAAAGATGATGAATAGCGACCAGTACTACGATTTTATAACCACCTCTTACGGTGATGCTATTGATCCTTTATTCAAGCATCAGTACGAAAACGGATATAACACCAACTGGTGGGATGAAGTTACACAGACAGGGTTTACGCAGAACTATAATCTAAGTATACGCAAAGGTTCCGAAAAATCCCGTTCGTCGTTGAGCGCTGGTTATCTGAGCGATGAAGGAAGTATTATTACGACCAAATTCGATCGTTTATCCCTCCGGTTTACGCAAGAATATGATCTTAGCGACCGTATTACCGTAGGAGCCAATGTCAACCTGGCCAAGATGGAATCGAAGGATATCAATCATTTATCTTCATTCGATTATATTCAGAAAGCCGACCCATTTACTCCGGTTATTAACCCCTTGGTCGACCCTAATTCAGAAAACTACCAATATAACAAATATGCACCTACAGGCTGGTCGTTCAACAGCAATCCGGTAGAACTTATTCGGGCAAGAGACCGGAACGTGGAAAACTTCAATGTTTTAGGAAATGCATATGCCAGCGTAAAGTTGCTGAAAGGTTTAACTTACCGGTTCCAGTTTAGTTTTGAAAGAAACAACACTCAATCGAAAGATTTTCAGCCGACGGTATACCCAACCTTCTCAGCCGATCATATAACGAATTCTGTTGGTAAAATAAATACGGATGCCAAACTGTACAATGAGAGCAGAGTGATGCTTAATACAATAGTAGAGAATCGTTTGAATTACTATTTTACTTCCGGGAAACACAGTTTTGATGTAATGGGAGCTTTCACTTACGAAAGAAACAGGGAGAATTATTTCTCGGCAGAGAAATGGACATCCATTTCTAATGATGAGTCTTCTCAGGTACTGGATTCTTTTACAAAAGTAAACGACGCAAACGGAAAAAAGATCCATTCATCTATGGCTTCCTATCTCGGACGCATCAACTATTCGTTCGATGATCGCTATCTGGCAACTGCTAGTTTTCGTGCCGATGGTTCATCTAAGTTTGCCAAAGGAAACCGGTGGGGATATTTCCCATCATTCTCTTTAGGCTGGAAGCTATCAAACGAGGAATTTTTCAGAAACCTAGATATTGAGAATACGGTTTCCCAGATCAAGTTGCGCTTGGGTTGGGGGCAAATCGGTAACCAGCGTATCGACAGAGATGCCAGATTTACATTGGTTGGAACAGGAAATACTGATAAATGGTGGTTTGGTGACGGAGGATTTACCCAGGGATACGTTCCTACATACACAGGCAATGTTGATCTGAAATGGGAAACCAGCGAACAAATTAATGTAGGTGCGGATTTCGTATTGTTTGGAAATAAACTGGACGTGAGTGCCGATTTCTTTGTGAAGAAAACAAAAGATATGCTTTTACAACAGCCTATGCCTTCATTGGCAAGCTACTCCAATTCTCCCTGGTTCAACGCCGGAGATGTAAAGAATACAGGATTCGAGCTGGTCGTTAACCATCGCAACACCATCGGTGATTTTGGATATACCATTGGCGCAAATGTGTCGACGTATAAAACAGAAGTAGAGAAACTTAATACCGAATATCTCACAGGAAGCGCAGGCCGGACTGAGGTTGGCGGACCTATCGGACGATTTTACGGCTACAAACAAATAGGAATATTCCAGAATCAGGCAGAGATTGATAACTATAAAAGCGCTTCGGGAGACTTACTTCAACCCAATGCAAAACCGGGCGATTTCAAGTTTGCAAAACTCAAAGGTGATGGACCTATAAATGATAATGACGACCGTACATATATCGGAGATCCCAATCCCGATCTTATCTATGGGTTCAACTTAGGCTTCGACTATAAAGGCTTTGATTTGACTATGGCCTTTCAAGGAACCCTTGGCAATGATATCTGGAATGTAAGCAGAGGTAGTCTGGCTACAGCCGGACAACAAAATGCATTGGAAGAAGCGTATACCAAAGCCTGGCGGAAAGAGGGCGATAAAGCTACATACCCTCGTATGACTAAAACAGGAACGAATGATAATTTCCGGGCATCTTCGTTCTATGTGGAAGACGGATCTTTCCTTCGTATGCAGAATATTCAATTAGGATACAATCTGCCTCCGGGCTTGTGTGCTAAAACGAAATTATTCTCTACCTGCCGTGTCTATGTCAGCGGACAAAATTTGTTCACTTTAACTAAATATTCAGGTCTTGATCCTGAACTGGGAGTAGACAATCCGTTGAATATGGGAGTAGACCAAACGCGCTACCCGTCGGCTCGCACAATAACTTTTGGTGTTAATTTACAATTCTAATCTGATAAACATTATTATAATATGAAAAGAATATCAATTATAGTCTGTACTATCACTCTTTTATTCGTTTCGGGATGTTCGCTGGACGAATCTAACTATGGGAGTGTGGACAATACAAACTTTTATGAAAAGCAAAGCGACATTGATTATGCACTTACCGGAGCATACCTCCAATTGCGCCAGACCTGGAATGAATGGGCGCTGAATCATTATTTTATAGGCGATTGCAATACGGATGATGCCATAAACGGAGGAAAGGGAGAAACCGATAAAAAGGAATTATACGATCTTTCGACGTTCAATGTTTATAGTACAAATAGTTATGTAAGTAAGCGGTGGGACATTCTTTATGCCCTCATCAACCGTTGCAATGACGTTACTTATTATGCTCCCAATGCTACCGGTGATCCGGCAATTCTGGAAAGATACATCAATGAAGCAAAACTCTTGCGGGCTTTTGGGTATTACATGTTGGTTACGTCGTTTGGAGGGGTGCCCTTGTTTACAGAACCGCTCACTCCCGAACAGGCGGTGTATATAACCCGGGCAACTGAAGAAGAAGTCTATACACAAATTATTGCTGATCTTACCGATGCTTCGGATTTGCCGGCCAAAGGAGAATATCCTTCCAGTGATCAATACAGAGCTACCAGCGGATTGGCAAAGGTGTTGTTAGGCAAAACCTATATGTTCAGACGTGATTATCCAAACGCAGAGAAATACCTGAAAGAAGTGGTAGACTCTCGTAAATACGATCTGCTTCCGGATTATGGACTGAACTGGACCAAAGAGAACGAAAATAGTATCGAATCTGTTTTTGAAATCCCCAATAAGGTTGAAAATAAAGCGGTTGAGACAGGAACAAATGTGCCCCACTATTTCATTAGCCGTAATAATGTGCCTGGTTATCAGGGTTATGGTTACCATGCACCATCACAAGACCTCTATGATGCTTTTTCTCCTGACGACCCTCGTATTACGTATGTATTTACACAAACGGGCGACCGCTATGTTGGCGATACGCAAACCCAAAGTAACAGCGCTGAAAGTGGTTATCAGGATTATAAACTGACTGTCCCTGCTATAGACAAAATCGGATTCGATGTTTGGATGATCAGTTACAACATCCGTTTGATTCGTTATTCAGATATTCTTCTGCTTTATGCAGAAGCGCTGAATGAAAACGGTAAATCCGGTGAAGCTTTAACTTATTTGAATAAAGTGAGACAAAGGGCACGGAATACTAATCCCGAAGATCCACGAAGAGATATGCAAGTGTATATTCCGGCGACTAATCCTGCTACATCATTGCCTGATGTGACTACCACAGATAAAGTTGAGTTGAGAAATGCTATCTGGTATGAACGTCGTTGTGAACTGGCGATGGAAGGATGGAGACGCGAAGATTTGTTGCGGCAAAAACGATTCGGTGAAGTAATGAAAGCATATGCTGCCAAATATAATACCGAAAAAGGTGCTAATTTCAATGATGCCAGAGACTATTTATTGCCAATTCCTCTGGCGGAAATTGATAAGACGAATGGGCGTTTGGTTCAGAATCCACATTATTAGTCTTAATGAGTGTGTGTCATAAGTCGGTTAAATCCCTTCGTCATTGGTAACGGAGTGAAGCAATCCAGGTTCTACCCTTTGTGGCCTGGATTGCTTCGGGTAAACCCTCGCAATGACGTGACGAAATAGGCTTATGACACACACGTTTTGTCTTTGAACAGAGTATCAACTTAGATTATATAATCTATATTTCCTGACAATAATGAAGAAATTTAATTTTACTTTCTTGCTCCTGCTCATATTTGTTTCTTCCGTTTGCGGACAGCAACAATACCGCAGGTCTGTACAACCAACAAAGAATCTAATAGTAATGATCCCGGATGGTACCTCAATCGGTGTGGTATCTGCCGCCCGTTGGTATAAAACCTACAATAATCAGGGAAATACGTTAGCCATAGACCCCTATCTTTGCGGAACAGTAAAAACACATTCTTCAAATGCTCCTATAGGTGATTCTGCTCCTACAACGGCGTGTTATATGACCGGACAGCCCCAACAAACAGGAAATGTATCCATTTATCCTGTAGCAGACCCCGGAAATGACCTTGTTCCGATAGATGCATCAAAAGCATATCAACCGTTGGCCACATTATTAGAGGCAGCGAAAATAGAGCAGGGAAAAGCTACCGGTTTGGTTGTAACTGTCGAATTTCCTCATGCTACTTCTGCCGATTGTTCTGCTCATTATTACAACAGGGGTAAGTACGAGTATATCGCCTCTCAAATGGCTTACCAGAATTTAGATGTTATGTTCGGAGGAGGTAATTCTATCCTTACCGAAGACATAAAGCAATATTTCAATAATACAGGGGCAAGATTGATACAGAATAATGTTTTGGAATTTAGGAATTTCAATGGAAAAGAGAAAATATGGGCTTTATTTGAAGATATGGCCCTGCCTTACGACTTAGATAGGGATGCTGAACAAATACCCTCTCTAGCCGAGATGACGGATAAAGCCATTAAAAGATTATCTCAAAACGAAAAAGGTTTTTTTCTTATGGTCGAAGGTAGTAAGATTGACTGGGCTGCACATGGCAACGATGCTATCGGTTGTATTACAGAGTTTCTGGCTTTTGACGATGCTGTGAAGGTTGCAATGGATTTTGCTGCAAAAAACGAAGAAACGACTGTCATCGTACTACCAGATCATGGAAACAGTGGATTTAGCATTGGCCGGTATGGCCTGCCCAGTTACGACCGGGCTACTATTCACGATTTATTTGGCAATATATCCAGATACAAAATAACAACTGAAGGGCTTGAGAAAATGTTACTGGTAGCCAAATCTGAGGACATGAAAGGAATATTCAAAAAGCATTTGGATATAGACTTGACGGATGAAGAATATGAACTTTTGCTTCGTTCTAAAAACAACCAGGAAAGTAATTACATGGAAAAAAGTAACAGTATAAATCTCTGGTCGGCTATAACCAGTATAAAGAACTCACGAACTTATTTTGGTTTTACATCAGGGGGGCATACAGGTGAGGAGGTTTTTCTTGCAGCCTATCATCCTGAAGGAAATATTCCTATCGGTATGAATACCAATATTGAGATTAACCAATATCTTCAGGCTGCTATGGGACTGGAAAAACCTTTAAGTAAACTTACAGAGGAAATTTTTGCAAAACATACTCATGTTTTTGATGGGTGGGAATGCATGATCAATAAATCAAGCGGTATGCCTGTTTTAACAGCAAAGAAAGGAATGGTCGAAATCGTAATTCCTGCATTTAAATCTGTGGTTTATGTAAGTGGTAAGCCAGTTCATTTAAAATCGGTAATAGTTTATATTGATAAAAATGAAACCTTCTATCTTCCCGCAAATTTACTTTCGATTGAAAAACATTCTCCGGTTGAAAATTAATAAGAAGTTGCAGGAAAGTATGATTGTATATTCATATCAATAATCATTTTGCGTGAGATAAAGATTGTGTAATATTATCAACTCCAATTTACATCTGTTAAAATAGAATTTTGTTAATTAACTTTGTGGTATAAAACCGAATAAAAATCTTATTTGTTATATAATTGATTCTCTATATGTGTTTTGTAGAGTGTTAATATTCAATGTTTTAAAAGTGTGTATTATGGATTTATATTCAGGGCTACCATATTGGGTCGCTAAAAACTCTTTATATAATTATTTTAATCCGTTGGAGCGGGATCATTCAACTGATGTTTTGATAATTGGCTCTGGTATTACTGGTGCCCTTGTTGCTCATGAACTTTGTCGGTCGGGAATAAAATGTACTGTAATTGATAAACGTACTCCATCAACTGGAAGTTCCTCAGCCAGTACAGCCTTGCTGCAATATGAGATAGATGTTCCTTTATATAAAATGGCCGGAATGATAGGTGGAGAAAAAGCTCTTTTAGCTTACCAATGTTGTTTACAGGCAATTTCTGATGTTCGAGATGTCTTTGAAAGTATAGGAGTGAATCCTGACTACGAGCGTGTTCCCAGTCTTTTTTATGCAAGCAATAAGAAGGGGGCTGGAATCATAGAAAAAGAGTATGAGATACGGAGAAAAAACGGTTTACCTACAACCTTGCTTTCGGCAAAGGATATAAAAGAAATGTATGGCTTTGATGCTCCTGCTGGTTTATTGAATGATGCATCTGCACAGATAGATGCTTACCTGGCTGCCACTGTACTTCTTGATTTCCATATGACCAAATCTGGTTTGACGCTTTTCACTCATTCTCAGATTGTGGAGTGGAATAAAAAGAAGTCGGAATATGAACTACTCTCTGATAATGGACATAAAATAAAATGTAAATACGTGGTTGTAGCTGCCGGATTTGAGGCAGGTACATTCCTGCCGGAGAAGGTGATGCAGTTGACATCAACATATGCTTTAGTTTCAGAACCTGTCTTTCCGGAATTAATATGGCAGGGGAGGAGCTTATTGTGGGAAACTAAAGAGCCTTATATTTATATCAGAACAACGAAAGATAACCGGATAATTGTTGGCGGTGAAGATGAAGAGTTTCGTGATCCTGTAAAGAGAGATAAGTTGTTGAGAAAGAAAACTGAAAAGTTGGAAAAGAAAATTCAGGCATTGTTTCCACATATACCTTTTAAAACAAGTATGGCGTGGTGTGGTACGTTTAGTTCTACAAAAGATGGCTTGCCTTATATTGGAGAATGGCCTGGTAGGGAGGGAATGTTTTTTGCTTTGGGATATGGTGGTAATGGTATTACATTTAGTATGAATGCTGCGCAAATGATCCGTAACCGGATTTTAGAAAAAGCAGATAAAAGGTATCAGGTTTTTGGTTTTGAGAGGTATCAGAAATAGATATGGCTGCAAAAGAAAAGAATTATGATGGATTGAGAAATATTTTTCAGTCAGACATTTGTTAGTTTAAAAAATATACCTATCTTTGCATCGCTTTAAGAGAAAAGCATACGGGCGTTTAGCTCAGCTGGTTCAGAGCATCTGCCTTACAAGCAGAGGGTCGGCGGTTCGAATCCGTCAACGCCCACTTAAAAAAAGCAGTTACATAATGTAACTGCTTTTTTTGTATGACGGGTATATCAAACTTGCCTCTATCGGCAACATATTGTACTCAAGCACCCATCAAAATGGAATGAGCAACAACAGGTCCGAGCTCAAGTCCTATTTGAAGCCTATCCTAAGCTCAAACAAGCCTATGAACTCTCCCTAAAACTGACCGAAATATTCAACAAGAAAACTTCGCCTGACGCCGCAAGGCTGCTATTAGCTAAATGGTATATGATACGGGGGCAAGCAAAAGCGACACCCTGCCGGAAAAGAAAAAAAGAGAATCAAAACTTTGATTCTCTTTTTCTTGAGAGCGGAAGACGGGGCTCAAACCCGCGACCCTCAGCTTGGAAGGCTAATGCTCTATCAACTGAGCTACTTCCGCAACATTAAAGTGGGCAAAGATGGATTCGAACCACCGAAGTCGAAAGACAGCAGATTTACAGTCTGCCCCATTTGGCCACTCTGGTATTTGCCCTTTTTTCTAATGCGGTACAAAGATAGTGCTATTTATTTAAACTCCAAGCAAAATCTATCATTTTTATTGCAGTAATTGCACATTCATCCCCCTTGTTACCGAGCTTTCCACCGCTTCTGTCCTCAGCTTGCTCCATAGTCAGGGTGGTAATTAAACCGTAAATCACTGGTACATCGCTAGTTGTATTCAGTTGGGCTATTCCCTGGGTAACTCCCATGCATACATAATCAAAATGTGGGGTGTCTCCTTTAATTACACAACCTAAAATAATAACAGCGTCCAGGTCGCAGTTTTCCAACATCTGGTTTGCACCATAAGTCAGTTCAAAACTTCCGGGTACCGTTTTAACCAGAATATTTTCGGGTTTGGCACCGTGCTTTTTCAGTGTTTCTACTGCTCCTTCAAGAAGCTTACCGGTAATGTTAATGTTCCATTCGGAAACAACGATACCGAATTTCATTTGCTCTGCGCTGGGCACGGAGTTCAAGTCGTAGTCCGACAAGTTATGATAAGCTGTTGCCATAGAGGTGGGTTTTTGAAGTAAAAAAAGCTATCCCATATGCTACAGGATAGCTTTTTTAATATTAAATGAAGTACTAAATTACTTTTGAAGGTTGGCTTTCTCGATATATTTATCAATATCCATAGCCTGATAAGAGTTGAAGTATTTGTCTTTAACCTTAGTATATACTTTCACTGCGTCGGCATATTTGCCTTGCTTTTCGTAAATGTTACCTGCCTGCATAAGGAAGATAGGACTTAACGAACCATTATCGGCCTGGTCGGCAGCTTTTACAAGGTAAGATGTAGCTTTATCCAGTTGCTCAAGTTTAGCATAGCTATTACCGATAGCACCTAGAATGGATGGAGCAACCATCATATCAGCACCGCTGAATTTATCCAGTTCTTTAATGGCTTTTTCGTACTCACCAAGATTTGCGTAGCAGATACCTGCATAAGCTCTGGCCAGATTAGCGGCTTTAGTACCACTGAACTCATCTGCAACTTTCAGGAATCCTTTGTAACCAATGCTATCGCCATTCAAAGCCATTTCAAAAGCGTCCTGTTCAAACAGTTGCTGACCTTTGAATAAAGCGGCCTGTGCTTTCTCTTCACGTGGCTCGGCATATAAGTTCTTATACATCAGAACACCAGCTACAATAAGGATGATAGCAGCCACGACACCAATAATAATATTCTTATACTTAATAATAAATGCTTCCGACTGTGTGAGTGCATCTTCTACATTCAATTCTTCTTTGTGGTTTTTCTGATTTGCCATTTTATATCGTTTCTTTTTGTTATTCTTTAAGACTTGGATATTTCGGTCAGCAAAATTAGCTTATTTATATATACAAAAGAAATTTAGCACCATCTTTTTTTCTTTTCCGGCCCCTAAACCCCGAAATTCTTTCTACTTTTGTAGACTAACGCTTAGGATGTTATATGATATTAAAACGTATATCCATACTCAACTATAAGAACCTGGAGGAAGTTGAACTGAACTTCTCCGGCAAACTGAATTGTTTTTTCGGGCAGAATGGTATGGGCAAGACCAATCTGCTGGATGCTATTTACTTTTTATCCTTCTGCAAGAGTGCCGGAAATCCGATTGATTCGCAGAATATTCGCCACGATCAGGAGTTTTTCGTGATACAGGGTTTCTACGAAACAGCCGACGGAACGCCCGAGGAGATTTACTGCGGAATGAAGCGCCGGCAGAAGAAGCAATTCAAAAGAAACAAGAAAGAATATACCCGTTTGTCGGATCATATCGGATTCATCCCGCTGGTTATGGTTTCGCCTGCCGATTCGGAGTTGATACTGGGTGGGAGTGAGGAACGCCGCAAGTTTATGGATGTTGTTATCTCCCAATATGATAAGGAGTATCTTGATGCGTTGATTCGTTACAACAAGGCTTTGCAACAGCGAAATACACTTCTGAAGAGTGAACTACCGGTCGAAGAAGAACTGTTTCTGGTTTGGGAGGAGATGATGGCGCAGGCCGGCGAAGTGGTGTACCGTAAACGAGAGGAGTTTATCCGCGAATTTATTCCGATATTCCAGAACTTCTATTCCTTTATTTCCCAGGATAAAGAGCATGTAGGGTTATCGTACGAGTCACATGCCCGCGACGCTTCATTGCTGGAAGTGATAAAGGAGAGCCGTGTGCGCGACAAGATTATGGGCTACTCTCTTCGGGGAATTCATAAAGATGAACTGAACATGCTTTTAGGAGACTTCCCCATAAAGAAAGAAGGTTCGCAAGGGCAGAATAAAACATACCTGGTTGCACTGAAACTGGCACAGTTCGACTTTTTAAAACGTACAGGACTGGCAGTGCCGTTGCTTTTATTAGACGATATCTTCGATAAACTGGATGCTTCGCGGGTGGAACAGATCGTTAAACTTGTTGCGGGCGATGGCTTTGGGCAGATCTTTATCACAGATACCAACCGTGAGCATCTGGACCGGATATTGTTTAAAATAGGAAGTGACCATAAGATATTTGAAGTGGTGCAGGGGCAGATTGGTGAGATGAAGGAGGAAAGCAATGAAACGGCGTGAAGCGGAATCTATAGGGCAACTTATTCATAAGTATCTTCGTCAGGAGAGTCTGGAAGGCCCACTGAACGAACGACGGTTGTTGGATTCCTGGCCGCAGCTTATGGGGCCACATATTGCTTCATATACCAAAGAATTATATATCCGTAACCAAACGCTGTATGTGCACCTTTCTTCTGCTGTGCTCCGGCAGGAGTTATTGATGGGCAAGGACTTGATTATCCGTAAGTTGAATGAGAATGTCAGGGCAATGGTGATTACGAACATCATATTTAGTTGAAAGTTGAAAGTTGAAAATTGAAAGTTACCATGCGGCATCGCAACTTTCAATTTTCAACTTTCAACTAAATAAAACCTCATCCATCCGTATATCAAGCTCTTCTGCGGGAACTTCATCTACAAATTGAAAAGGAAAGCAAACACCGATTTTGTGGGCGGTAAGTTTAGGCAACAGCCGGTCATAATATCCTTTTCCGCGTCCAAGGCGACAACCGGCAGTATCGAATGCAACTCCCGGGATAATAGCTAAATCAATACTGTCATAATCATGGAAAGGAGTCCCGGTTGGTTCCAGAATTCCATATGCTCCAATAGCCAGATCATTGGGTGAGGAGTAAGATCGCAACTCCAGTTCATCTTCTATAACTACCGGAAGAACAATCCGTTTAGATTTGCTCCATTTTTCAATGAAGTCGTGAGTATGGACCTCATCTTGCAGAGAATGGTATAGTAATATGGTATGGGCAGATTGAAACACCGGATGTTGCTCCAGTGTTTCAAGTATGCCGGTTGATAGTGCCTTAAGCGTAGAGCCAGATTGTTCGGTCTTCTGCCTTTTTATCTGACTGCGCAGTTCTTTTTTCCTTTCCTTCATCTTTCTTGTCCGTAGCAGACTCTTCAACAACTTCATTTACGGGAGCTTTAGGGAAAGCTTCACCTTTCTCCAATAGTTCCAATGCTGTGTTGACAGTGGCATCGCTCTTATTGAAGAATTTGATGTATTTTTCTTTGCCTAGCATATTATAAATAATATGTCCGTAAATGTTCTTTTCGAGTAACTTGTACGACTTCTGGATAAGGATATTTCGTCTCTTAACGTCTTTGGTTTCTGCGTATTTAACGAATTGCTCTATTATTCCCTGGCGACGTAAGTACTTCAAAAGCGACTCTTCATCTTCATAATCACTCAATTTACTGCGGTTTTTGTCGGTGTAATCGAAAGTAAACTGGTACATCAGACCTTTACTTAATACGGTACTCAGATAAGAAGAAACTCCGGTTGTATCTTGTGGAACGAAAATGTCGGGCATTATGCCCCCTCCACCGTAAACCGGACGGCCAAGACTGGTGTAGTAACGAAGGTTTTCGTCCATTTTAATGCTGTCTTTGGAGAAGAATTCACCGTGCTCGTAGCGGGTATAGACATCCATTTCGTAGTTGCTGTCTTTCCCGTTCTGGTATGGCTTCTGGATGGAACGTCCGGAGGGAGTATAGTATCTGGCCACAGTGAGGCGGATGGCCGAGCCATCGCTGAAATCTATCGGCTGCTGAACTAATCCTTTACCGTATGAACGACGACCGACAATCATTCCGCGGTCATTGTCCTGAATGGCTCCCGCAAAAATCTCACTCGATGAGGCGGAGGCTTCATCTACCAATACGACGATAGGAAGTTTCTGACAGCTTCCCGTACCGTTTGCGTAGTCATCTGTACGCGGATAGTTGCGTCCCTGGGCATACACAATCAGCTTGCCTTCGGGCAGAAATTCATTGACCATGCGCACTGCTGCTTCCATATATCCACCTGTGTTTCCACGTAAGTCGATAATGATTCCTTTGCAGTTTTTATGATGCAATACTGCCAGCGCGTTTAGTAACTCTATATGCGTACTACGTCCGAATTTGGATATCTGAATGTAGCCAAACTCATCTGTAATCATATATGCAGCATCTACTGTATTCTGTGGAATATCACCACGGACAATGGTAAAGAAGATAATTTCCTTTTCTGTTGCTCTTTTAACCCCGAGTTTTACTTGTGTACCTTTTGGTCCTTTCAGGGTTTTCATGGCGTATTGGTTGTTCAGCTTCTTGCCGACAAATGTACTGTCGTCAACAGTTACGATACGGTCGCCCGCCATGAGCCCGACTTTTTCGGATGGTCCTCCTTCGATTACGCTATTGATATAGACTGTATCTTCCTGGATAGTAAATTGTACGCCAATGCCACTGAAACTACTTTCCAACTCTGAGTTGATCGCTTCCAGATCTTTGGCCGGGATATATGTGGAATGTGGGTCAAGCTCTCCCAATATCTGCGGCATGGCTTCTTCAACAAGGTCGATCATGTTGACTGTATCTACGTACTGATCGTCTATAATGCGTAATAACGCATTGAGCTTGTTGGTAGAACCGTTAATGATTCCGAGCCGGTTGCCGGCAAAATGTTTGGCATAAAAGGTTCCGATAAGAATCCCAATCACTACACTCACTGCAATGACGATCGGGGTAAAACGGAATGTTTTTTTGGTACTCATATTTACATTTACAATTAGACAATTTACAATTTACGATTTACCGTGCGGCATCGTGATTTTCAACTTTCAGGTGAAATATATAATACTTCAATTCCGGCACGTTCCAATAGCCTTATTCCATCTTCGAGGCGATACTTCTCCGAATAAACTACCCGTTTGATGCCGGCCTGAATGATAAGCTTGGCACATTCTATACAAGGTGCGGCGGTAACATACATGGTTGCACCGTCGCTGCTGTTATTGGACCGAGCTATTTTAGTAATGGCATTAGCCTCTGCATGAAGCACATAAGGCTTGGTTATATTGTTCTCATCTTCACAAACATTCTCAAAACCGGAAGGTGTGCCGTTATATCCGTCGGATATAATCATTTTGTCCTTAACAATCAGTGCGCCCACCTTACGGCGTTCGCAGTAGGAGTTGTCGGCCCAGATCATAGCCATGCGGATGTATCGTTTGTCCAGTTCGGTTTGTTTTTGAAGTGTATTCATTACTGTTATTATTTAGGGGAGTAAAGAAGGAGGTATTTATCCGTACTACCTTCTTTAAAATAGATCGTCAGATTGCCGGCTGTGTCTCCCTCATATTTATATGCAGTCTTTATTGCCCGGATAAAAACCTGGCCTAAAAGATCTTCGTTTCCGGCCGGATCGCCTTGATTGGTTGAGAAAGCATTGTTACTTCCATTGGCATTCCATTTACCTGAGATGGTAGTATGAGCACCTCGTCCGGCATATTCGCCAGTGACACCATCATCTACTTCGGCGCCGGTGAAACTAATGGTGAAGTTATCTTTCATAGCCCATAACCTCATGGATTCTTTTTTAACTTCCGGACTTACGCCTGTAAAGTAGTCGTCAATGCAGACTTTTCCTTTAGAGGTGTATATATTGGTAAGCTTCCAGGTCTTCCCTGTGAAGATATCTAATACATCATCCGTTTGGTCGCATGCACTAAGTGCCGGCAATAACAAAAGCAGAAGTAAAGCGTATTTCAGTCTCATATTTTTTTTGTTTAGGTTTATTTTATTCCGTTACGAATAAGTAAAGCATCTGCTGTAGGCTCCTGTCCACGGAAGCGTTTGTAGAGTGTCATTGGATGAACGGTTCCACCTTTCGAAAGAATGTTATCCCTGAATGATTGAGCTACCTCCTGATTGAAGATTCCTTTTTCCTGGAACAAAGCAAAGGCATCTGCATCCAGTACTTCCGACCATTTGTAACTATAATATCCTGCACTATAGCCTCCGGCAAAGATATGCGAGAATTGGGTGCTCATACATGTACCATCAATCGGGAGCAGGTATTGTGCTTTTTTCCATGCTTCTCTTTCATATGCTTTCACGTCTTCTGTGAATGGGGTGTTGCGTGTGTACCAGGCCATGTCAAGCAAGCCGAAGCTAAGTTGCCTCAGGCAAAGGGTAGCTACATTGAAATTGGATGTATCTTTGATCCGCTGGATCAGGTCTGCTGGTATAAGTTCACCGGTTTCGTAGTGTCTGGCAAACGTATTGAGGAATTCAGCTTCGATTGCAAAGTTCTCCATGAGTTGTGATGGAAGCTCTACGAAATCGCGGTATACGCTTGTTCCGCTGAGACTTTCGTATACTGTATTGGCAAACATACCATGAAGCCCATGTCCGAATTCGTGTAGAAATGTCTCTACTTCATAGAAGGTAAGCAGTGCCGGTTTATCGGCTGTGGGTTTCGTGAAATTCATCACCAGAGTAACATGCGGACGGCTGTTCTCGCCTGTGTTTTCGTCTATCCACTGACTTTTGAATGTGCTCATCCATGCACCGGCGCGTTTTCCTGCGCGTGGGTGGAAGTCGGTGTAAAGCACGGCAAGGAATGAGCCGTCTTTGTCGAATACTTCGTATGCATCTACATCTTCGTGGTAAACAGAGATCTCGGGGTTCTTCTTGAATGTGATTCCGTATAACCTGGTGGCTAATCCGAACACGCCTTTCTTTACGTTTTCCAACTCAAAGTATGGACGCAGGATTTCTTCATTCAGGTTAAATTCCTTTTCCATCAGTTTGTTGGAGTAGTACGACCAGTCCCAAGGCATGATTTCGAAGTTTGGGCGTTCGATAAGTCGGGCCAGAGCTTTAACTTCCTCAACTTCTTGTTTTGCCTTAGGCGTGTATGCTTCCAGCAATTCGTTGAGTAATCCGTAGACCGCTTCATTGCTTTCTGCCATACTTCTTTTCAATGAATATTCTGCGTAGTTGTTGTAACCCAGTAACTGCGCAATTTCCATGCGGGTATTGGCTATCTGGCGTACAATGTCTTCGGTATTATATTCATTGTCGTGGGTACATTTGGTGTTGTATGCCATATACAGTTCCCTACGCAACTCTCTGTCGTTGGCATATTTAATGAAAGGGCCATAGCTGGGGGCATCCATTGTAAATACCCAGCCTTCAACTCCTTTTTCTTTAGCTGTATGTGCTGCTGCCTCGATTGCACTTTCCGGTAATCCGGCAAGTTGTTTCTTGTCTGTGATAACCAGCTTGTATTCATTGTTCTCCTTCAGGTTCTTTTCGCTGAACTGAAGAGATAGTGTGCTGAGTTTAGTGCTCAGTGCTTTATATTTTTCTTTCGCTTCTCCTTCAAGATTTGCTCCGCGACGAATGAAACTTTCATACGTGTTGTTTAATAGCATTTCCTGTTCTGGAGTAAGCGTTAGTTTGTCTTTTTGATCGTATACGGTTTTTATACGGGCAAAGAGTTGCTCGTTGAGATTGATGCTGTTTTCATGCTGGGTAAGTAACGGCATGATTTTTTGTGCCAAAGCCTGCATTTCATCATTTGTCTCGGCGCCGTTCAGGTTATAGAATACACTTGCAACGCGTTCCAGAAAACTTCCGGATGTTTCCAGTGCAACAATTGTATTCTTGAATGTCGGCGCTTCCGTATTATTTATGATATCATCTATTTCGGCTTGCTGGCGTTTCATTCCTTCAGTGAAAGCCGGTTCGTAGTGCTCCAACTTGATTTTCTCGAAAGGAGCAGTTTCGTGGAGGGTATTATATTTACCAAAGAATGGGTTTTGAGCTGATAGAGTACTCATCATGTAAATTGAAATCAGTGTTAAGTTTAATCTTCTCATATATAAAAGGATGTGATGTGATTATCCGTTTATTTGGGTGAATGGCAAAATTAGCAATTTTGTTTATTACTTTGATAAATAGGGGGTGGTTTTTAGTGATTATTCACCTCATATGATATAAAAAAAGACTGCGCCGGAAAGTACCGGGCAGTCTTTTGATATATTATGGTTAATCGAATTATCCGTTAACTTTTGCCATGTAAGCGATAAGCTCAAGACATTTGTTAGAATAACCCCATTCGTTGTCATACCAAGATACAACTTTAACGAATGATGGAGACAATTGGATACCAGCTTTTGCGTCGAAGATTGAAGTACGAGCATCACCGATGAAGTCAGAAGAAACAACTTCGTCTTCAGTGTAGCCAAGGATACCTTTCAATTCGTTTTCTGAAGCAGCTTTCATAGCAGCACAGATTTCAGCATAAGTAGTTTCTTTAGCCAGGTTAACTGTCAGGTCAACTACAGATACGTCCAAAGTAGGAACGCGGAAAGCCATACCAGTTAATTTACCGTTAAGCTCAGGAATTACTTTACCTACAGCTTTAGCAGCACCGGTTGAAGATGGGATGATGTTACCGGCAGCAGCACGTCCACCTCTCCAGTCTTTAGCAGAAGGACCGTCAACTGTTTTTTGAGTTGCAGTAGTAGCGTGAACTGTAGTCATCAAACCTTCAGCGATACCGAACTTGTCGTTCAATACTTTAGCGATAGGAGCCAAACAGTTAGTAGTACAAGAAGCGTTAGAAACGAACTGAGTACCTTTAACGTAAGAATCCAGGTTAACGCCACATACGAACATTGGAGTGTCGTCTTTTGAAGGAGCTGACATTACAACATATTTTGCACCGGCTTCGATGTGAGCCTGAGCTTTATCTTTAGAAAGGAAAAGACCAGTTGATTCAACTACATATTCTGCACCAACTTCGTTCCATTTCAAATCAGCAGGGTTTCTTTCAGCAGTAACACGGATTGCTTTACCGTTTACGATTAATTTTCCGTCTTTTGCTTCAGCAGTACCGTTGAAACGTCCGTGAACTGTATCATACTTCAACATGTATACCATGTATTCCACGTCGATAAGGTCATTGATACCTACGATTTCGATGTCATTTCTTGTTTGAGCAGCACGGAAAACCAAACGTCCGATACGGCCAAATCCATTAATACCTACTTTAATCATTTTGTTTAAACTTTTAAGGGTTTTATAATGTTTAGTTATTAAAATATGTAGAAGTACTGCATATTCTTTTTTCAAATTGCGCTGCAAAATTACAAAATAGTTTTTATATTCACACTTCAAATCATATTAAAATAAAAAAAAGATGGGAAAAAGTAACTTATTACAAGAATTTAAAACTTTTGCCATGAAAGGCAACGTAGTAGATATGGCCGTCGGGGTGATCATTGGCGGTGCCTTTGGTAAAATTGTATCGTCTGTTGTTGCCGATATTATCATGCCACCGCTGGGTTTGCTTATTGGCGGTGTTAATTTTACTGATCTTAAATGGGTCATGAAACCTGCCGAAATAGCGGCGGATGGAAAAGAGGTAGCAGCGGCAGTTGCACTGAATTATGGAAATTTCCTACAGGCTACTTTTGATTTTCTGATTATCGCCTTTTCTATTTTCCTTTTTATCAAGTTAATTAATAGATTAACGCATAAGAAGGAAGAAGAACCTGCTGCTCCGGCTGCACCTCCTGCACCAACGAAAGAGGAAGTGCTGTTGACGGAAATTCGGGATATACTTAAAAAGAGTTGAAAATTGAAAGTTGAAAGTTGAAAGTTATACGATGCCGCATGGCAACTTTCAACTTTCAACTTTCAATTTTCAACTCTACAGGTATTTACTTATCATTCCCAATAGCTCCTTTGGCTTGATCGGCTTGGCTATATAATCTGTACAGCCTGCTTCCAATGCTTTTTGGCGATCTCCATCGAATGCGTATGCTGTTGCGGCAATGATGGGGAGTTTGCTGTCTTTCTTTCTGATTTCCTTTGTGGCCGTTATGCCATCCATTTTGGGCATATTGATATCCATAAGGATTAAGTCTACGTGGTTATTCTTCCATGTTTCAAGAGCTTCCACTCCATTTACGGCATGTATCAGTGTATATCTGTCTCTTATGATATTCTTTATCAGCAGATAATTGCTATCGGTATCTTCGGCTACCAATATAATAGCTTTTCCTTCTTCCGTATTTATGTCTTCTTCTATATTCGCTATGCTTTCAGTCTCAATTTCTACGGCTTGAATAATCTCTTCTTCATTTCCTGCCGCGGTATATGGATGAGTGAACCAGAAACAGGCACCGCTTCCTTCGGTAGATGTAACTCCGATTTCTCCTCCCATTTGTTCAACGATGCTGCTACAGATAGACAAGCCGAGTCCGGTTCCCTGTACAAAGTTGTTCAACTTCACGAAACGTTGGAAAATACTATCTTGTTTGTCTTCGGCTATGCCGCATCCGGTATCTTCTACAAAGAATTTAATTTTATCCTTTCCTACCATTTCATACCCTACGGTTATGCTTCCTTCGGGGGTAAACTTCATGGCGTTGTTCATGAAATTACCGATCACTTGCATCAGGCGGTTCTTGTCGCTGTTTATATAACATGACGCCATGTGCTTGCCATACAGGATTTTAACCGGGGTATTTTCGGCCTTCATTTTATATGTGTTGATGATTTCGGTGCATAACGCATTGACATCAACTTCGCCATAAGTAAAGTCGAGCGTTCCGGCTTCGATTTTCGAGAGGTCGAGAATGTCCGATATGAGTTGTAGAAGCATATCATTATTTTCTTGTATGATATTCACATATGCTTTCTTTTCTTCCTCTTCCTCTGTGTCGGCCAATAGTCCGGAGAATCCGACAATTGCATTCAGAGGGGTGCGTATCTCATGGCTCATATTGGCAACGAAGGCAGATTTTAGTCTGTCGCTGACTTCTGCTTTTTCTTTAGCTTCGATGAGTTTTTTCTCTGTTTCTTTCAGGTTCGTGATATCATAGTTTACACAGAGCATTTCTAGCTTTGACGGATCGGTGTTGTCAGGGTTTTTGAGTACGTTTACCTGTGTCCAACTTTGTGTGCCGTCTTTATGGTATACACGAAGGTCTTCGGTAAATCCATTGATTTCATCTGCTTTTACTCTGCGTATATGGGCAAATAGTTTCTCCCGGTCTTCGTCGTGGAGATGATTGTAGACGCCAATGATCTGGTTGAGTGGCGTATTGGGCTCTTCTCCTAAATTATAGTACCATTGCGGTACTCCTCCTCCGTTTCGGGTAAGCAGATCGAATTTGCAATAACCTATCTTTCCGTATTTGCTTATGATGGAGAATGAACTTTCGAATTCCGCAATCCGGCTATACGCCTGGTTAATCTCGGTGTTATCAATGTTTATAAACAGATAATTGATAAGATTTCCTTTATTGTCATATAATGGATTTGCTTTGGTGTAAATCTCTATGATTCCACTTTTGCCGGAAGTGTAATAACTGCCAAGAATATCGAATGAATAGCTTATTCGGAATGATGTCGGTTGTTGATTTTGTAACAGGTCGATGGTTTGTTTCGGAATGTTGGGGTTGTCGAAGAGGTTTAGCCCTAAAGCTTCTTCCTTTTGAGTTAGCCCAAACATCTTAACATCACTATTATTCATATCGACCAGGACGCCATTTTTGTCATATAGTTCTATACCTACGGGTAGATTGTCATATATGTTGCGAAGGATTTTCTCGCTGCGGTCCAGTTCCTCATGCATCTTTTGCGATAGTTCTTTGTCTTGAAGTGCATTCTTTTCCGAGCGGTGCAGTTCAACAAAAATGCTGATAATATTGGCGATTGAATGAAACCAGAGTTTATCGTCTTCGCTCCAATCATAGTATCCATCTACAACGTCTATTCCTACATATCCCCAAACTCCGTTCTTGGATACTAAAGGGATGACAAACAGTGACTTGATGTCCTGCACACGAAGTAATTCCTTGGCTTCGAGCGCTACATCGGGCAGGTCTTCTATATCCGATAGAATGATTGAATTGCCGGAAAGTAGCTGGTCGGTCCACCAGTTGTTGTGTGCAATCGGAAGATCAGTCAGAATATCAATTTCCGGATTAATGTTTTCATCTACAATCTCGTATGTGCAGGATTGGGTGTCGTTTTCCCAGTTATACTCAAAAATGTATGCGCGTCCGGCTTTAAACTGCTTTAAGATATCGGTCAGGATCTGGTTGATTACAGCTTCTGTGCTATCGGTTTTCAGGAATGATAGCAGTATCTGAGATACACTGTTGAGTTGGTAAAGCAGATTGTTCAGTCGCAGGGAGGCACCTTTCTCGGGAGATGCGGTTTCCGGGTTGGGAATTACCTGAAAATATCCTGTGGCGATTTCTTCTTGTTGATTATTATACTTCTGGCCAATATATTTCGAACTGACCCAAATTTCTTCATTGCCGGGCGACGACAAAGGAAAAGTCCTTGTTGTACCTACGTTATCTTCGGTTCTTTTTTTCTGCAGAAGGCTTTGGCGATAGTCATTTCTAACCATCTTAATAAAGTCATCCAGGAAAAGATCATTGGATTGTAATTTTAGCAGGTCTTTGGTGAGGTCGGAAACATACATTTGTTGAGTTGTATAGTTTATTTTCCACCATCCTACGTTGAGATCGACCAGTATCTGGCTTAAGATCTCGTTATTTTCTGAATTCATGCTATTAAGCATTAAGTATGTTTTGTTGCAACTAAAGTGATTGGGTGGTATTGTTTTCCCAATAAGGCACAAAGATAATTCATTTGCTTCGTCAAAATGACACAATTTATTCTTTTAATGGCATAATTTAGCGTTATTCAACACATTTTTATTGAAAATAACCGGTTGTAGGGGTGTGATTTTGTCGGGAGTGTATTTTTCCTCGCTTTAATTTCGCAATAAAGCATTCCGAATTAGAATAAATTCCTGATAAAAGTTGTATTTTTGTGAGCAAATTAAAACTCACCTTTATTTTATGCAAGAAAAAATAATAATACTTGATTTTGGCTCGCAAACAACGCAGCTTATTGGACGCAGGGTTCGTGAATTGGATACCTATTGTGAGATTGTGCCTTACAATAAGTTTCCATTTGGTGATCAGTCGGTTAAAGGAGTAATTCTTTCCGGTAGCCCATTCTCTGTATATGACGATAAAGCGTTTAAGGTTGACTTGAGCGAGATCCGCGGAAAATACCCGATCCTGGGAATTTGTTATGGTGCGCAATACATTGCCTATACCAACGGAGGAAAAGTAGAATCTGCCGGAACCCGCGAATATGGCCGTGCTCATTTGGCGTCTTTCGAGGCCGATAATGTATTGTTTAAAGGTGTGAGAGGAAATTCGCAGGTATGGATGAGCCACGGTGATACGATCACAGCTATTCCGGAGAACTTTAAAACGATTGCTTCGACGGATAAGGTGGCTATTGCTGCTTATCAGATTGAAAACGAAAACGTTTGGGGCGTACAGTTCCATCCGGAGGTATTCCATAGTGAAGATGGTACTCAGATTCTGAGAAACTTTATAGCAGATATTTGTAAGTGCAGGCAAGACTGGTCGCCAGCCTCATTTATTGAAAGTACTGTGGCTGAATTGAAAGCGCAGTTGGGCGATGATAAAGTGGTGCTGGCATTGAGCGGTGGGGTAGACTCATCGGTGGTGGCTGTACTGTTGAACAAAGCAATTGGCAAGAATCTGACTTGTGTTTTTGTAGATCATGGTTTGTTGCGTAAGAATGAGTTCAATAACGTATTGAATGATTACGAATGTCTTGGACTTAACGTGATCGGGGTAGACGCTAAAGAAAAGTTCTATAAAGAACTGGAAGGCGTTTCCGAACCTGAAAAGAAACGTAAAGTTATTGGTAAGGGCTTTATTGATGTATTCGATGTAGAGGCTCATAAGCTGAAAGATGTAAAATGGTTGGCGCAAGGTACCATTTATCCGGATATCATTGAATCGCTTTCTATTACAGGAACAGTGATTAAGAGCCACCACAATGTGGGAGGTTTGCCCGAGAAGATGAACCTGAAACTTTGTGAGCCATTGCGCTTGTTGTTTAAAGATGAGGTTCGCCGCGTAGGGCGCGAGTTGGGTATGCCGGAACATCTGATTACCCGTCACCCATTCCCAGGTCCGGGACTTGGTGTGCGTATTCTGGGTGATATCACGCCCGAGAAAGTTCGTGTATTGCAAGATGCCGATGATATCTTTATTCAGGGTTTGCGCGAATGGGGGCTGTATGATAAGGTATGGCAGGCGGGTGTAATTCTGCTTCCTGTACAATCTGTAGGTGTTATGGGTGATGAACGTACGTACGAAAATGCTGTTGCTCTTCGTGCGGTTACTTCTACCGATGCCATGACGGCCGACTGGGCGCATTTACCTTATGACTTCTTGGGTAAGGTTTCCAATGATATCATTAATAAAGTAAAAGGTGTAAACCGCGTAACTTATGATATAAGTTCCAAACCCCCAGCGACCATAGAATGGGAGTGAGAAAAAACCTTTTCTAAGTAATATAGAAGTAGCCTCAACCGTAAAAAGTTGGGGCTATTTCATTTCTATAATTTTGCCGTCTTCTAAAATGGTGTATCTTCTTGTTCCACCGCTTCCTGTGGTGTCTTTTTTATCCCAGGTTGTTGTTACTATAATATTATAATCTGCATCTATGTCAAAAGAGGTGGACTCACGGTTGTTGAAATCCTCATACCATTCTCCTGCTACATATAAGTTTGATACTATTTTGTTGTTCTTTATACTTAAAAGATAGTATCTCTCCGGGAAATCTCCACAGCCCATGTTTACCAACATAAGTTGTACGTCTTTTGAGGTGGATAGTGGGGTGTATTGTATAAAGTAATCGTTGCAACCCCAGTTTTCAAGCCCTTCTATAAATGGGTTATTGTCTAATTCTATTTCTGCACATCCCCTGTATGTTTTATCATCTTTGCATAGGTAAACGTTGTACAAGCTGAGCGACTCCACTAGTCCATAGTTTTGTTCCAGGTTGTTCAGGCCCAGGTAGCTTATTGTTCCAAAAACGCGGCTGTCGGGACTTTTAAACATCATGTAGAATGTAGGGTTTATGTCGGATTCGCTGATGTAAATATCTATACTAAACATCTCTTTTGTGTCGCTTCCCATGTCGTTGAAAATCAACTTCTTGTCGTTTATGAATGCTTGCCAGAAGGGTTCGTAGCCTTCCATGTTAAAGTATAGATTATTTTTGAATAAAGACGAAAGAAAGTCTTTTCCCAGTAGTAGGTCTACTTGTTCTATATCTTTTATTGATTTCCACTTCAGATGATTGTCTTCGAGAACCTTCAAACTACTCTTGCTGTCGTTTAAAGCTCCTACGGAAATGCTTATTTTCTGGCTGTTGGTGTCAATGAATATTTCTTGCGCATTTATCACTACCAATGGTGATGTCATTGCGAGCAGGAGTAAAATGGTTACCGCAGTTTTCATGTTCTAATGTGTGTTGTTTGGGCATGGCTGTCAATGCAATAATAGGAATCTCTGCGCAAAAATACTAAATATCAGGAAAATGAGCACCATGGTTTGCTGAAATTGTCTTTTCTAAAAACATCATGAGTTATGTGGGATGATACTGACGAGAGAATGAAACCCTATAAAAGTGAAGCGCTCCAAACACTTGAGCCGTGTACTGTTTACAGTCAAACGTTCGGGTGTTTACACTTGAGTCGTGTGCTGTTTCCAACGAGCGGCTCAAGTGTAGATATCCGAACGCTAAAGCGCTTTCAACATCAGTGATATACTACAAAAATATGCCTAAAACCGATTTTTAACATCTTATTGAAGACTTTTATAAAATACGCGTGTAAGTAAAATCGGCGAAATGCAATCTTTTTGTACGGTTCCTGAGTTATTTTCTTAATTGGCGCTAAACCAGTCTATCTTCTTAGAGAAATACATAAGTATGGCCAGGATAACGAACAATCCCAGACTGCCGGCCAGCAATGCCAGTGTTTCCAGTTGGATGAGCACGTATATATAAGTATAGAGTGCCAGCAGCAATCCACTCATAATGAGTGCCGGTTTGGTCTTTTTCATGATGCCGCGCATGTATAAACCAATCAATCCTACGGTCAATGCCGCTGCTATAATATATGCCAGTGTAAAACTCATCTGCTCCGACATGGAAAGCAGCAAGCTGTAGAACAGGCAGAGTCCTAGTCCTATAAGCAGATATTGAAGGACGTGGATACGTTTTTTGTCTATCGTTTCTACAAAGAAAATAACCACGAAAGTCAATAAAATAATTAATACCGCATACTTGGCAGTCCGCATGGATTGTTGGTACTGTTCCACCGGCATCCGGAGGTTAACCCCGAACCGGGACTCCTTGATGTCACTGGCGTTACTGAAATTCATAGCTGTTTGCGGATAACTGCGATTCAGGTTCAATACCTGCCATTTGGCCGTGAAACCTTCTTCTGTAACATCGTGCGATTCGGGGAGATAACTGCCATCGAAACTCGGTGTTCCCCAATCTGCCTGCAAATTGATCTTGGTCGTTTTTCCTACCGGGATGAAGAACATAGATTGTGACCCTTTTAACTTGAGGTTGATTTCGTAAGGTATCGTTTGTTCTTTCAGTTCGGGAACGTCAATGATTTTGCTGACACCCGAATAGCCTATTTCTTTGCCGTTCATGCCCGACTCAAAGTCGTAAATCGAGTCGCCTAGCTTAATCTGTATCTGTTCGCTTATTCCTCTCATATCGGCCACTCCCAGGCAGAGCGTTACGTTTTCAAAGCAAATCTTTTCCATGTCGATGCCCCTCTTATTCAGTTCCTCGGGACTGAATGTTCCCTTAAGCGTCAGCGCCGATTGGTAAACATTTACCTCATAGATGCCTCTTCTTCGAATTTCGGTGAAGAGGTTTCCGTCAATCGTTAGCTCATCGGGTAGGAGCGTTAGGTTCTTGGTTTCGGTAGAAATGTTTTTCTTGCCATCAACCATTGATTCATGGGTTATTATGTAGTCAAAGTTAAGGTAAGGTCCGATAATTGTTTGCCGGCCACTCCATTTCTGGCTCACTTCGCCCACTGCTTCATTTTCCGTGTAATCTCTTTCACGGATCAGGTCTTCTATCATATTCATGGGGATGAGTAACAATAGAACTAAAAAACCGATAGTAACCGCTTTAAGCGTTTTTGCGTTGCGCTGAAAGAAACCGGGTTTCTTCTCATTAGGGTAATTGTTTGAGTAATCGCTTAGATTTTCCATACGTTTGAATTATAAGAGTTGATGAATAATTGTGTCGCATTAAAAATCGGATTTCAGAAAGCTTTCCAGGGCAAGTATATGCTCTTTGAATGCTTCTTTCCCTTTTTTAGTAGCTTTATAGATTGTTTTAGGCTTGCGCCCCACGAAGGTTTTCTTACATGAAATGTATCTCAATTCTTCCAATGCACGCGAGTGGCTGGCCAGATTCCCGTCTGTCAATGATAGTTGCTCTTTCAGTGTGTTGAAGTCGACTTCGTCATTAACCACAAGAATAGCCATGATGCCCAGGCGTACTTTGTTTTCGAATGCCCTGTTGATATGGTGAAAGTCTTCCAGCATCTATTTATTCCTTTCATACAAAAAATAAAATAAAATACCGTAAATGATGTGCAATACGCCAAATCCTAAGGTCCAGAACAGCAAGCCGTGCCCTTCAAAGAAGCAATCTAAAAGACCTAAAACAACGAAGGCATAGCCTAGCCATCCGATATTGGAGAATGTGTATTTGGAAACATTTACTAAAGTCATACCATAAAATAACAGCATGACACTTGATGTTAATCCGTAATGACCATGATACAGTAAAGCTATACAGAATAATCCGCCGGTTAACAATGGAATAGAAAAGTTCCAAATTAATCTGTAAGTAAGTTTATTGAATAGTTTCTGCTTTGATTTTCTGGCTTTGTAATATGAAATAGTAAAGGCGGTAATGATCGATGCTATTAATACCCCTGTTGCCAGAATTACGATAACTCTTAATCTTATAGGAGTTGTTACGTTTAAAACCTGAGAGTAATTGTTTGTGGTAATGTCTTGCAGGCCAAGTATATGTACTGCCAGCCAAGAGCCGATTAATGAATATGCCCCGACAAGAACTCCTGTCAAACCACTGAGAGATACGAATTTGGAAGAACGTTCCATTAATTCTTTGATCTCATTTACTGATTGTATTGCTTTTGTTTTATCCATATTAAAAGTACTTTGTATTGCAAAGTTAATTAAGGAAATCTAATAACAAATAGTAGGTGCTGATATTTAAGTATTTTTGGGAATTTCAGTTTGCTGTTTCATTCTTATACTAAAGTATGGTAGGAGGTCCGGAATAGTGTTTTCTTCTCTGTTTAATAGAGTTATGTTATCGTTATCACTAAGAGATCTATTGATTATCTCTTAATGATAATAACAACTAGATGTACAACTAGTAGTTGACTAGATGTACATGTGGTTACTAACTAGATGTACATCTGGTTATTTGCAGGATTAAGACTTATGCTTATAATGTATCAGGATGTAATGTAAAAGGTCTAATCTAACAACGTGTTAGACTAGACCTTCAATTGTGTTTCTTTCTAATGAAAGAGTGTTATTCTGGAATGAGCTTGCTAATTTCGGGTATATAAATGATTTTGCGTCTTAATTCAATTAATCCTTGCTCCTGAAGATCATTGAGTACCCTTGAAACATTCAGGCGCGTATCATCAAGAATCTCGGCCAGATCCTCCATTTTGATGACAATCGTTTTTTCCCCTTCCAGTCTTTCGGCATACATAAGTATGAAATGTATCACTTTGTTTTGGGTACCGCTTGACGGAGTTTTCCATAAACGGCTATAGATAGATTGTGCACGGTTGCTTACGCTGTTTACATAGTTCAGACGGAAAACATCATATTTGAGTAGTTCCTTTAGTACGAGCATTTTGTCTACCGTCATAACGCTAACCTCTGTTTTAGCTACGTAGGTTGATTTAAAATGGGGATTCATGCCAAATAAAGCCTCCGGCTCTATCAGGTAGGGAGTCTTAATCGTTTCGATATATGTAAAGAGCTGGCTGGCTGGAGTTGTCTGTGCGTCAACTTCACCCTTCAAAAGAAAGATGAGTTCTTTGCATGCTGTATCACTTTTTGCGATGATGTCTTCTGCTTTATACTTGATAAAATGTAGCTTTACTCTTCCCAATATATTGGTGAAATCTTCCTGCGAAAGTCCTTGAAATAGCGGAAGTTTGAGTAAAGTGTTGAACATGGTGCTCATAAATGTATCCCTTGTTGGTTTAATAACAAATTTACGAACAATAACACAGGAGTGTTGTAATAATCTCTTTCTTTTTGTTTTTTTTATTATTTCTTAAATTAGTGATGGAGTTTTAGGGGACTATTTAAATAAAATGCATAAAAATGAACTATATTTGCAGAAGTAATTTTAGAACAGAAAGGAGGAACCATGTTTTCGAGCTTTAATTTTCAGGAAATGATCAGTGCGTTTATCGTACTTTTTGCTGTGATAGATATTATTGGTTCTATTCCAATTATCATAAACCTGAAAGAACGGGGACAAAGCGTAAATGCACTGAAAGCAACGCTTATCTCTTTTGCCTTAATGCTGGGCTTCTTCTATGCAGGAGATATGATGTTGAAGCTGTTTCATGTAGATATCGAGTCTTTTGCTGTAGCCGGTGCTATTGTCATTTTCCTGATGGCATTGGAAATGCTGCTCGACGTTGAGATATTTAAGAACCAGGGACCCATAAAATCTGCAACTTTGGTTCCTCTCGTATTCCCTTTGCTGGCTGGTGCCGGCTCTTTTACTACGCTATTATCGCTGCGTGCGGAATATGCCAGCATAAACATACTCATTGCCCTTACGCTCAATATGATCTGGGTGTATTTCGTGGTAAGCATGACCGATAAAGTAGAACGTTTCCTCGGTCGGGGAGGAATCTATCTGATCCGTAAGTTCTTTGGGATCATCCTTATCGCGATTGCAGTTAAACTCTTTATGTCGAATATAACGCTGATGATTGATGCTTTGCAGAAGCAATGACTTGTCTATTATAAGGATGTGAGTTGAAGGTTTTTTAAACCGCAGAGTTACGCGGAGTTACGCAAAGGAACAAATTGTAGTTTAAAACTCTGCGTTAATCTGCGTAACTCTGCGGTTTATCATCATTGTTATCTTTGCTTTCCTCATCCTCCATCTCTTCTTCTGTCTCTTCTTCCTCTTCATCCACAAAAGCTTCAGGTTTCTGCGGACCATATTCCCGGAAAGCAAAAGCACACAGCACACCTGTTATTGCTCCGCTGAGATGCCCTTCCCATGAAGTTGTTTCTTTTGCAAAGAAAGGTAGCATATTCCAGATTAAGCCCCCGTATACAAAGGTGACGAGCAGAGATATGGCAATAAGAGGGATATGCTTTCTTAATAATCCACTGAAAAAGAGGAAAAAGGCCAGGCCATAGATCACTCCGCTTGCTCCGATATGCCATCCGGGTTTTCCGATGGCAAAAGTCAACGCGCCACATCCTATCCAGATGATGAAGAAGATATATGGAGCAATGCTCCTGTAGAAGTAAAACAGGCACCAGGAGAGGAAGAATAACGGTATGGTGTTGGCGAATAAATGGCGGAACCCACTATGTACCAAAGGATGGGCAAATATGCCGAATACTCCTTTCTGTTGGAGTGGGTATACTCCCAGGTGAGTAAAGTCCCAATCCATTCCGATTTCCAGTATTTTTATCATGTATAGAACGAAAATCAGGAACAAAGGAATAACCATTGCAACCAGAATTCGTCGGATATCATGCTTCATATTTCTCTATTATTTCGTTTATTTTGGCGTATTCTACGCATTTTTCTGATTTGTTTTGCAATGCTACAAAGAAAAGGAATAAAAAAGAAAAATAAAGTATCTTTTTATTTTGCTTTCCTGTCATATTTCGTATTTTTGGGAATCCCATAAACAGTTATGGGGACATTTAGATATAAATTAACCTTTAATGAAAGCACAACTATGAGTTATTTACGATTTGACAGGACTCTTATGATTAATTTGGAAGAATCCCTTACCCGGGAAATTCTTCGTACAAATAAATCGGGAGCTTATCATTGTACAACGGTTGTAGATTGTAACACTAGAAAATATCATGGGTTGCTGGTTATTCCGGTACCCAACATTGACGATGAAAATCATGTGTTGCTATCTTCGTTGGATGAAACGGTAATTCAACACGGTGCGGAGTTTAACCTGGGTTTACATAAATATCAAGGAAATAATTTTAGTCCGAAAGGACATAAATATATCCGTGAGTTTGATTGTGAAAAAATCCCGGTGACAACCTATCGTGTGGGAGGCGTTATTCTGACGAAAGAAAAGATCTTTGTACACCACGAAAACCGAATCCTTATTCGCTATACATTAGTCGAAGCACATTCGGCAACTACATTGCGGTTCCGGCCTTTTCTGGCTTTTCGCAGTGTGAGGCAATATACAAACGAGAACCCGACAGCAAGCAGAGAATATCAGGGAGTGGAGAATGGAATTAAAACCTGCATGTATGCCGGTTATCCTGAGTTGTTTATGCAATTCAACAAAAAGAACGAATTCCATTTTATGCCCGACTGGTATCGTGGCATAGAATACCCGAAGGAGCAGGAGCGCGGATACGATTTCCGTGAAGATCTCTACGTTCCGGGTTATTTTGAAGTAGATATAAAGAAAGGCGAGAGCATTGTTTTCTCTGCTGGGATATCCGAAACTTCCCCCCGCCAACTGAAGCGTATGTTCGACGAAGCAGTGGCCGACCGTACCCCACGCGACAGTTTTTTCCATTGTTTGAAAAACTCAGCTCATCAGTTCCATAATAAACAAGAAGGTGAGCATTATATTCTGGCCGGCTATCCCTGGTTTAAATGCCGTGCACGCGATTTATTCGTTTCACTTCCCGGTTTAACTCTGGCTATAGATGAAACGGAAGAGTTTGAGAGTATCATGGCAACTGCTCAAAAAGCCATTTATGACTATATTGCAGAGCAACCATCCGAGTATAAAATATACGAAATGGATGATCCGGATGTGCTGCTCTGGGCTGTCTGGGCGTTACAACAATATGCTAAAGAAACAAACCGGGAAAACTGCCGTACGAAGTATGGTCAGCTTCTTGAAGATATCATGGACTTCTTCCGTAAGCGTAAACATAACAATCTCTTCTTGCACGAAAACGGATTGTTGTATACAAACGGAACAGATAAACCGGTCACCTGGATGAACTCTACAGCAAACGGTCGTCCAGTGATTCCCCGTACGGGCTATATCGTAGAGATCAATGCACTTTGGTATAATGCCATGCGTTTTATAGCCGATTTATTCCGTGAACATAATGAACCGCTGGCTCGTTCTTTAGATGCTCAGGCTGAGGTTACCGGAGTCTCTTTTGTAGAAGTGTTCCGCAATGAGTTTGGTTATCTGCTGGATTATGTAGATGGAAATATGATGGATTGGAGTGTACGTCCTAATATGATCTTCGCAGTGGCGCTCGATTATTCTCCTCTTGACCGTGCACAAAAGAAACAGGTATTGGATATCATAACCAAAGAATTGCTCACTCCTAAAGGAATACGCTCGTTGAGTCCTAAGAGTGGGGGGTATAATCCAAATTATGTAGGCCCTCAGATTCAGCGGGATTATGCTTACCATCAAGGTACTGCGTGGCCCTGGCTGATGGGATTCTATCTGGAAGCTTACCTACGTATCTATAAAATGAGTGGTATCTCCTTTGTAGAACGTCAGTTAATTGGTTTTGAAGAAGAAATTACGGCTCACTGCATTGGCACCATATCCGAGTTATTCGATGGAAATCCGCCTTTCAAAGGACGGGGGGCAATTTCATTTGCAATGAATGTGGCCGAGATCCTGCGTATTCTGAAGCTATTGTCTAAGTTTAATTAATAGGAGGAACGAAAATGAAAGTTTTAATGTTTGGATGGGAGTTTCCTCCGCATATTTTAGGTGGTTTAGGTACTGCCAGCTACGGCCTAACAAAAGGAATGTCTCTCCAAGACGATATGGAAATTACATTCTGTATTCCTAAACCCTGGGGCGATGAAGACCAGAGCTTTTTAAGGATATTGGGAATGAATAGTACGCCAATTGTTTGGCGTAATGTAAGTTGGGACTATGTTAACTCCCGGGTAGGATCGTATATGGACCCACAGTGGTATTATGATTTGAGAGATCATATCTATGCCGATTTTAATTACCTGCATACCAACGACCTGGGCTGTATGGAGTTCTCCGGTCGTTATCCGGATAACTTGCATGAAGAGATAAACAATTATTCTATTGTTGCCGGTGTAGTTGCCCGTCAGCAAGAGTTTGAAATCATTCATTCCCATGACTGGCTGACTTATCCGGCGGGTATTCATGCTAAACAGGTTTCGGGTAAGCCATTGGTTATCCATGTGCACGCAACGGATTTTGACCGTAGCCGGGGTAGCGTAAACCCAACCGTTTATGCGATCGAGAAGAATGGAATGGATCACGCCGATCACATCATGTGTGTTAGCGAACTGACGCGTCAGACGGTGATCCATAAATATTTCCAGGACCCTCGTAAAGTATCTACCGTACATAATGCCGTATCTCCGCTTTCGCAAGAGATTATGGATATAGTTCCACGAAAGAATCCAAAAGAGAAAATCGTGACTTTCCTCGGACGTATTACCATGCAAAAAGGGCCGGAATACTTCGTTGAAGCTGCTGCTATGGTACTGAAACGGACCAAGAACGTTCGCTTTGTCATGGCTGGTAGCGGTGATATGATGGATCAGATGATCCGCCTGGTGGCCGAACGTGGCATAGCCGACCGTTTCCACTTCCCCGGATTCATGAAAGGAAAACAGGTGTATGAGGTGCTCAAAGCCAGTGATGTATATATTATGCCTTCCGTATCGGAACCGTTTGGTATTTCTCCGTTAGAGGCTATGCAGGTGAGTGTTCCGACGATCATCTCCAAGCAATCGGGCTGTGCCGAGATTTTAGAGAAATGTATTAAAACCGATTATTGGGATATTCATGCCATGGCAGATGCCATATACTCCATTTGTACTTACCCTGCTTTATACGAATACCTGCGCGACGAAGGTAAGATCGAAGTCGATCAGATTAAGTGGGAAAACGTGGGCTATAAAGTACGCGGCATTTACGAAGAGGTTTTGAAAAATTATAGATAACAATAAAAAACTTAGATATGAGAACAATCTGTCTTTATTTTGAGATACATCAAATTATTCATTTGAAGCGGTACCGCTTCTTTGAAATCGGCACAGATCACTATTACTATGATGATTATGCTAACGAAACAACGATAACGGAAGTTGCCGAACGTTCTTACATTCCTGCGCTTACTACATTGGTTGGGATGGCAAAGAATCCGGAATTTCCCTTTAAGGTGGCTTTCTCTATTTCAGGCGTAGCCCTGGAACAATTGGAAATCTATGCCCCCGATGTCATTGATTTACTACATCAACTAAACGATACCGGATGCTGTGAGTTCCTGGCCGAGCCTTACTCGCATGGGCTGTCTTCGCTGGGCAATGAAGATTGCTTCAAAGAAGAAGTTATGCGCCAGAGTGAAAAGATGAGGCAGCTATTTGGTAAAACGCCTAAAGTATTCCGTAACTCAAGCCTTGTTTACTCCGATGAAATCGGTGCATTGGTGGCCAGTCTTGGTTTTAAAGGTATGTTGACCGAAGGAGCTAAACATGTTTTGGGATGGAAGAGTCCGCATTACCTGTATCATTGTGCTATGGCGCCAAATCTTAAACTTCTGCTGAGAGATTTTAAACTATCGGATGATATCAGCTTGCGTTTCTCTAACTCGGACTGGAGTGATTATCCTTTATTTGCCGATAAATATATTAGCTGGATTGATGCTTTGCCTCCTGAAGAACAAGTAATCAATATCTTTATGGAGCTTTCGGCTATTGGTATGGCTCAAAGTTTGTCCTCAAATATACTGGAATTCCTTAAGGCGCTGCCGGCGTGTGCTAAAGCAAAGGGTATTACTTTCTCCACTCCGACAGAACTTGTTACGAAATTGAAGTCTGTATCGTCAATTGAGGTTTCTTATCCGATCTCATGGGTGGATGAAGAAAGAGATCTTAGTACCTGGTTGGGTAATGTGATGCAGCGTGAAGCATTTAATAAACTATACAGTATAGCCGAAAGAGTTTATTTGAGCAATGACCGTCGTATTAAGCAAGACTGGGATTATTTGCAGGCAAGTAATAACTTCCGCTTTATGACAACAAAAAACTCGGCTATTGCCCTTTACAGAGGAATATACGATTCGCCTTATGATGCTTTTACCAACTACATGAATATTTTGGGCGACTTTATTAAACGTGTAAATGCCCTTTATCCGGAAGATGTTGACAACGAAGAATTAAACTCTTTATTGACCACGATTAAGAATCAGGATGAGGAATTAACCGAGTTGCATAAAGAATTGGATAAACTAAAAGCTAAAATGGCTAAAGCTGATGCTTCTCCCAAAGAGGCAAAGCCCAAAGCCGCTGCTAAAGCAAAGGCTGATAAGCCCAAGACAGCACCTAAGAAAAAAGCAACGAAGTAATAGTAGATATACTTAAGCAAAAAAAAGAGTGATTCATTTGAATCACTCTTTTTATATCTCAATTTCAGAGAGTTATTTGTATTTCGTATAAATCACCTGTAAATCAAGTGCAGGGCCATCGGGGCCACCTTTGAGCTTTACATAAGTCGGTTTCATGTCATGCTGCACATTGTTAATAGATGAATCTGTCGTATCTAAATATACAGGAATGATTGCTACCGGATTATCCTCCAGCCATTGGTTTACGTTCCAACCCGTACCATTCTTTTCAGCCTCGGCTTTAGCGTCTTCCATCTCTTTAATATAGGTGGTTATAAGCCTCATAATATTAGTGAATGTATATTGATTGTTGCTGATGCTTGTCACATACGATGTGGTGCTATTGGGCAGTTTGTTCTCTTCGAAGAATTTTTCTGCTTCTTTTTCCCTGATTAGCAATACCGATTGGGGTGCACTCATGCTATATTCGTTTGTTTTATCATGATGATATGCATCGAAAACCAATTTTACGGCATTTATGGTATCTTTCTCTAAATCCAGTTTGTCGACAATTTTGTCTATGGGTAAAACTGCTTTAGTATATATACCGGCAGGCGATTTAAGATATGTATGTTCAGTTTCGTCTACTTTAATGTTTATTTCCTCTTCTGCTATTTGTATCTGATTGGATTGGAAAACCTCCATTGTAGAAGCAAATGAACGACTACCTACATACATTGAGTCAACATCACTGTTATGTTTCTTTAGTACATTGCCAAGGCTGTCAAGGTTAAAGCCATTATATGTAATTTCCAGATCGGTAAACTTTACATAGAGTACGGTACCGCTACCCATTTCACTGGTAACATATAGGCCCTTGAAGAAATTTCTGAATGTTTCAGAGTTCTCAAAGTCTTCCGGATGATTCCAGTTACGCTCAATAATTTCTTTACCAATTTCTTTAGGCACCGGAATTCTTACTGTAGGAACATAACTTGAAGTGTATCGGGTTGAATCAGAAAGATCGGCAGCCGAGAATGTTTTTTTGCCTAACAGATCATTTTTTGAGTAGTACTCTTCGGGCTTTATATCTGTATAAAAGTATTTTTCCAGATTCTCATTAAGCCGGTATACACTAACCTGCATAGGTGTAATGGAGTCGCCAAAGAAATCATAATATGTTAAAATTACATCTACACTGATTATAGATTTATCTAAATCCGAACTAATCATGTTTATTGGATTTCTATTGTCGGTTTCGTCATATGGTTTAGGGAATGTCAAACCATCAACGCAGTTAAGTTCGGTAAGATAACTGCCTTCATAATAGCCAAATCCATATTCATTGTCGGTGAAGCGGCCTACATAACCTATGTCTGTTTTGGCATAAACTTTACCATCTTCAAACTTGGCTGACTGTGTTTTAACGTCAAATTTATCGGAATGAACGGTAATTTCGTCCTCACCTGGTAGCATACCTATTCCAAGGTCGCCGGTATTGTCATCGCATCCAAAGAAAATCAACGTTATGAGTACTAACCATAGATTTTTTGCATTCATAGGTTATTGAATGTTAGGTTTATATTTTTATTTGTTTTCAGTTTCCCAAACCTTATCGTAAAGCTCATTGCAAGCATCAACGTATGTATCAGGGTTTTGATAGTCAAGTACTATTTTGCCGCTTTGACGGGCGTAGTCCATCACTTCCTGGTTTACATTTTCGCTGTTTTGTATTACTCCGTCCGAATAGTCGATGGCGAGTTTTAATAGCGTGGCATAATCCACTTCTTTATCGCCAAGTACGGAAACATCTTTCTTGGTGATGCCTTTTAATAGGAGCTTATCCGCAAAATCCGGATTAAATTTGTTCTTGAAGTCTTTATCGTAAACGGAGAATACAATCTTAACATCGCGGAAAGATGGTTCGTCGCAATATGCTTTTTTGATATAAAGCGGTGCCAGTGCGCTGATCCAGCCATGGCAGTGGATTACATCCGGGCACCAACGTAGTTTTTTTACGGTTTCGAGTACACCTCTTGCATAGAAAATGGCTCTGGCGTCATTATCTTCATATTCTACTCCGTTTTCATCTGCTGTCTGAAGTCGGTTCTGGAAGTAATCATCGTTATCAATGAAGTACACCTGCATGCGTGCCGCCTGTATAGAGGCAACCTTAATGATTAGTGGGTGGTCGGTGTCATCTATGATCAGATTCATACCGGAAAGACGTATCACTTCGTGTAGCTGGTTTCTTCTTTCATTGATATCTCCCCATTTCGGCATGAAAGTTCTGATTTCTCTTCCCTTTTCTTGTATGGATTGTGGTAGATATCTTCCGATGTTTGCCATTTCTGACTCAGGAAGGTAAGGAGTGATTTCTTGAGTGATAAATAAAACTTTGTTCGCTTGCGCCATAATTCTTTCGTAAATATTCTGCAAAGATATAAAAAAAAACGCGCATTAAAGCAAATCACGACTTTCTATAATTCCTTATGAATTGTTAAGAGGCTGATAATCAATGCGTGTTTTGTCCTTTACTTTCCTTTGCGAGTAAGTTTCTTTTGATAAATTTCTTCTATTTCTTCTTTATATGGCAAATAATACTTTATTTTGCAGCGTTTTAGTCGAATGCTAAAGCTTAGATACTTGATCAAGAATGAAAATAGTACATACTATCAAGGAGTTACAGGGTGAGCTTTTGAACTATACGTCGGGAGGTAAAACCGTAGGTTTCGTCCCAACGATGGGTGCATTGCATGCCGGACATATTTCGTTGGTGAAATATAGCGTGAATGAGAACGATGTTACTGTGGTGAGCATCTTTGTTAACCCGACTCAGTTTAATGATAAGGAAGACTTGAAGAAGTATCCGCGTACATCGGAGGCTGATTGCCGGTTACTGGAGCCGGTCGGGGTGGATTACGTTTTTGCTCCTTCGGTGGAGGAGATGTATCCTGTTCCCGATATCCGTGAGTTTAGTTATCCTCCGTTGGATACGGTGATGGAGGGTGCGCATCGTCCCGGGCATTTTAATGGGGTTTGCCAGATTGTGAGTAAGCTTTTTGATGCGGTAAAGCCCAATAGGGCCTATTTCGGAGAGAAAGATTTCCAGCAGTTGGCCATCATCAGGGAGATGGTGCGCCGGATGAGGTATGATATTGATATCGTGGGTTGCCCTATTGTTCGCGAGGAGGATGGCTTGGCTATGAGCAGTAGAAATACGCGCCTTTCGGTAAAAGAACGTGAAAATGCTTTAAAAATATCACAGACATTGCTTAAAAGTCGTAACTTTGCAGGCTCATATTCTGTTTATGAGTTACAGAGGTTTGTGGAAGAGGCGATTGCCGATGCCCCGGGCTTGCAATTGGAGTACTTTGCTATAGTAGATGGTAACACGTTGCAAACGGTGGAACGGTGGGATGCTTCGGATTATGTAGTCGGTTGTATAACCGTGTTTTGTGGTGATGTGCGTCTGATAGACAACGTTAAATATAAGGAGCTATAAATATTCAATAAAAACGAACTGTCCTATGATGATAGAAGTGTTGAAGTCAAAGTTGCACTGTGTGCGTATAACGGAAGCCAACCTTAACTATATAGGTAGTATTACGATTGATGAGGACTTAATGGATGCCGCCAATATGATTGCGGGAGAGAAGGTTCAGATTGTCGATAATAATAATGGGGAACGTTTGGAAACCTATATAATTAAAGGGGAGCGCGGTTCGGGACAGATTTGTCTGAATGGTGCTGCTGCCCGGAAGGTTCAGCCGGGTGATATTGTGATTATTATGTCTTATGCTTTAATGGATTTTGAGGAGGCTAAGAGGTTTAAGCCTACGGTGGTCTTTCCTGATCCGGCAACGAATAAGGTGGTTTGATATAACAGATAAAGAAATCCCGTTTCAACTTGATTGGAACGGGATTTCTCCTGAGTTTGGCGCTTTTCTCTCATTCAAATTCGTTTCCACTGACATTCAGTGAGTTATAATTTATTTGTATTCAAATAGGGTGTCCCATCTGTGTG
>NZ_QVMI01000041.1 GCF_010500965.1 Bacteroides sp. 51
GACACCCTTGCCGAAGGCTAGACACTTCCCGTTGTTAGGGCGTGTGAGGGACTTGCACCCATTAGAAGACACCCATGCTGGGCGAACAAAAAGAAGAGAGAACGACCTCTATTCTCTCTTCGATTAGTAGAGTTTAAATAAGTCCCTTATCTGACAAGTAATCAGTAAGGTCTTCCGTCCGATTCAAGCGGAAGATTATCTTTCCTCTGAACATGGGAATAACTGCATTTATGTACCCATAAACAGAGCGAAACAACGGAACTAGCTGTGGAATGTAACCAGCTTCAATCAACTGTTTGAAGACATAAGTGCTGAAATCATCTTCCAGTCCGTCTGCATCAGTCTGATAAATCTCAGTCTGATTCGGATTGATTTTAGAGAGATCGATTTCCTTACCTCTCAAATAGCCAATAACGGCATTGAAGGAATTATTATCAATCCGATACTTGAACCATGCAGTTTTTGATGATTCAACGCCAATAGAAGAATATCCTTCATTATCAGCAAAGAAAGAGATTGTCAACCTGTCTTTCTTTACAATCATCGAAGATAACACTTTAAATGCTTCTCCGTTTTCGTAGGCTTTTTGTGAAGTGGAGCCACCACCATCTAATTTAATTGCCATCGTTTATTGAATTTTTAATTAATAATATGCTAAGAATCAGAGGTCTGTATCTCCTTAGCAATGGCGAAAGTATTTAAACGGGGAGAGGTTTAACATGTACAAAAAATATAAGAAATAGGTGCTTACTTACACCTATTTCTTATGTTTTTAAGTCTGTGATCTACAGAAAATTATGGCTGAATGTCTTCTTTAGGAGAAAAATAAGAATTATACCACTGTATAACGTTCTTGTTCTTCAATAGGTAGTTGATATATGCACGTAGTTCTTCTATACCTGAATCCTTATCAATTTTCAAATACTCTAAATATTCTATAATGAATTCGGCTTCATCGTTAGACAATCCTTTGGTGGATACGAGAGAGGAGCGTTTAATCAGATTGTAAGTGCTTATAAGTAAGCTATTATATGTTATATCTGCCTTACGACCTTTAGAAGTAGTGTAGTTAACATCGAAATCGGATAGTTGAATTTTAGCGTCTTCAACATCTTCAACTATAAGATGCTTGGAGAAGTACTGATTCATCATATCAGTGAACCAGCCGTCCTGATTTCGTAGAGCTTCACTCTTGTTCTTGTAGCGAACCTCTATAGTTTTCTTGTTATTCTTGTTCTCCTCATTAAAAAGAATATAGAGTCTAAGCATTTCTTCTCTCTTTTCCGATGAGCTTAGGACTTCAAAATCTGAACCGGGAGCGAGTCCAAAAAATCCTTTAGTTGCCTTATGCTTCCAATATATAGCAGAGAGTATTAATAAGGCGTAATATACATCTTTATCCTGTCCAGAGGGAGATTTTATATGCTTATTCCAAATATCTTTAAGTTCACCCACATTAATTATCAATAATTCCTTACTTATCTTAAGCGGGTCCTTACTAATAGGATAGATTGGAATTACTAAGTTCTTACCGATAGTAAATGCATCCTCATAGATATTTCCCTTTAATTCAGGTTCATCTTCGTAGGTTAGATTTAGATATAATTCGGATTCTTCCTCTGAATCCAATCTATATGTGATTTCTGCAAATTCTTCCTCAAACATAGGACGGTCGTAGCCTATGTCCGTTATTAACCAAGATTCTATACGTTGCAGTATCTCTAGGGGTATTACAAATTGATTCTCCATCCAAGTATTAATTTATAGTTTGTAAAGATAGAAAAATAGCACTTCACGAGAGCAAAGTGCCATTCTAAATTTATAAGAGATTCTTCATCGCTTCATCAATCTGTTCATTTCCAAAACTATCCAAATAGAATTGAGTTGTCGACAGGCTTGTATGTCCCAGCGCCTCACTAATCAATGCAATATTCACACCAGACCTTTTAAGCACCGTGGCAAAAGAATGCCTTGCCACATAGGTCGTCAAAGGAATGCTCAACTGCAAATATTCTCCAATCTTCTTTAAAGATAGATTCATCTTTCGATTGACCTTCCTTATTCTGTCATGCTGTTGCTGTTTGGTCTCGTGAAAGTCCTTATCAAGTATTGGGAAGATATAATCCTCCAAGGAATAGTGTTCAGACTTATACTTATTAACTATATCTAAAGCCACTCCATGTAACTGAAAAGAGATACTCTTACCAGTCTTATGTCGCTCAAAGCAAACACGATTATCTATGATATCACGATACTTTAAGTACGCCATATCAATAAGATTTATACCACAGCCAAGATAGCTAAATACAAACATATCCTTGCTAAAATAAAGCATTGGACTATGATACGTCGTAATCTCCTTCAAGTCAAGGTCTATTATTCGATATATATCTTCTTTTTTCAAGGCTCTCTTAGATGTACTCTTACTGAACTTAGATATCTTAAACTTCTTGAATGGATAATACTTCTCATGCACCACATTCATTTCAATAGCTTTATTATAGATAGCACGTAAAGCTCTGAATCTGATTCCAATAGTATTTTCAGCATTCTCTCTCTTGCGTAGATACAGTTCATATCTCTTTAGCCAAGGGAAGTCAATATCACTGAAAGGTATATCAAGGTTCTTTGCAAATTCTTTAAGAGAGTTATAGCTGCTGACATAAGCATTGGCGTTACCCAATCTCTTTTCCAATCTCATCATTTGAATAATCTCCTTAATGAAAGAGTGCACTGTATGGTGAGAATCCTCTCTCTTTATCTTATCAACCAAAGAATAGGGAGTAAAACTTCGATTTTCAGTCTTATATACTAGAATCTGATTTAAATATTCTTCTCTATGCTGATTTATCAATTTAGTTATCAGTTCTTTATTCGGACAGTTCTTCTTTGGCTCTCCCTTAGTGAAGTTCCAATGAATTGCTTTTATGGATATCCCTAGTGATTTTAAAACTCTGGACTCTCCTTGGTTAATTCTTATCATCAATGGATGTTCTCCATTAGCAAGCTTTTTTGACTTATAACAAACAACACTTACAGTAGCATTCATCTTGTTAAGTATTATTGTTACATCTTGGTTTACGGTTCAAGGTACGGTATTAACCGATCTCCTTATAATCCATTCTAAAGCCACGTTTTTACCCGCAAACACGCACTCCTCGCAACTATTTAGATTTCAACACCTTAACGAGTTTTATCTTGCATATTCCGAAGCAATATTCATTAAATTTTGAATATTCATAATCATGAGGTCCCGAGTTCAATTCTCGGTCCCGCTACTTCAGATAGAATAAGGCATTTGGGAGGCTTCCACTTCTGGGTGCCTTTTTCTTTTGCGGGGCGGCGGTTGACGCTGTGGTTGACTCCAGCGTGTAAGTTCGCTCATAGGAACATAATATTGTTTATACAATGATTAGCAACTAACTTTTCTTTTTGCTCGAAAATAAGTTGAATTGCTAAATCAATCTGATTATCAATCCACCAAGTCGCAAATACGAGCAAAAGTAGATCAAAAAGATAACATTTATTCCATTCTGGTTACATGCAAACTTTTAAAAAACAGTCAATGAGATGTTAAAATCAGGTCTTAGCCTTGCTTGTGCAGTGTATTATTGATATTTGGAAGTGCCCCAGCGCAATAATTTCTACACTTGAGCCGTGTACTGTCGACAGCACGCGGCTCAAGTATCGACAGTCAAGCGCTCAAGTATTGACAGTCGAGCGCTCAAGTATCGACGGCACGCGGCTCAAGTGTTCAGCGTGTTTCATTTTATAGATCTTTATTCTCTGGTTGGTCTGTTTCAAACGAAACAATTAAAGTGTGTATTTGCTGCATCCATTTCGGCCCATCCGACTATTCGCTATGCATTTTTTCATATTCCGAGCATTAAGGTAGCCTGTTTCGGAAATCCAAATCTTTTTGATTTTCGCAAACACAATTCTTTTGCCATTTTCCCTTCCCTTTCTTCCTCAAGTCCAGAATTTGCAATTACCACTCCATTCTGTTATCAAAATGTCATTTCTGTCATTTTGTCTATACTTTGCTATTTCCAACAAAACGGATTAGAAAAGATGGGACTTGCCCTATTGAGGTTGTAATATCCATCAACAAAAAGAAAAGTGTATTTTCAACAGGAAAAAGGGGATATTTTTAATGGGATTTTCCAGAAAAGAAATAGCTGTAAGTAAATAATTTGCAGCCATTTTTGCGTTTATGGGGTTATGGATTACTTGGATGTGTTTGAGCGAAAGAAGAATGTAAATAGAGCATATTCATTTTAATTTCTTATATCGACTCAGGTTATTTTATTACCTTTGTTCAATTCACACAAAGAAGAAAAATCGATTATAGTAATTAAAATATGAAATTTTTATTAGCGGGGTTACTTTTCTTTTCAATATCCCTCCGTTGTTTAGCCATAAATACATCCGACTATCGCTTTCATACCATGCCCGAAACCTCCTATTACGGCGGCATCCATAGTATTACTAAAGATAGTATCGGGCGAATGTGGTTCAGTGGCTACGATGCTTTGTTCGTTTACAACGGCAACTCATTTACCCAGATGAATGATCTGGTAACTACCTTCTTGCCCAGCTCGTACTGGTCTTACGGACAGATTGTTACCGACACTTTTAAGCGCCTATATGTGGCTACCAACCATGGATTGTTGCGCTTCAATTACCAAAACAATAACTTCGAACTTCTATTTGAAGGGAGCATCGGTTCGATTATGGCAAGTGATGACGGTACCATTTGGTTGGTGAGGAATGGGAAAATAGAATCGTTCCATCCCAATCAATTGTCCGATCTCACTCAATATCCGGTAGCAGAGGATATTTTCATATCCGAACTGATTCATACCCGCGAACATATTTATATTGCATCTACCGGGAAATTGTACAGATTAAATAAGCAAACCGGAGAATATAGTCTCTTTGCTACCGTTGGCGATAATAACCCAGTTATTAAAGATGTGATAGAGTACAATGAATCAACTTATATACTTACCCACATGGATGGGCTGTTTGTGTGCGACAGTAACGGACAAATAGTGAGTCACTATAATCTATCTCACGAATACAACAAAAATGCATGGGCGAAGAAATTGTACATTGATTCCTTCAACACCATTTGGGTGGCTACACAATCAGGACTATTTCTGTTAGATCCATATACCGAGGAGATAAATCTCCTACGGTTCAATCTCCATGATACATATTCGCTACCGAACAATTCGGTGTGGTCTATCTACCCTGATCCCGACGGAGGTGTCTGGATAGGTACGTACGGAGGGAAACTTGCCTATATGACTTTCTTTGATAACAATGTAAACTACTTTAAAGCTACCCCCGGCGGACTTAGTCATCCGATAGTAAGCTGTTTTGAAGAAGACAAAGAAGGAAGCCTGTGGATAGGAACAGAAGGAGGAGGTTTAAATCACTGGGATAGAAAAACAGACAAATTTTCCTATTATACGCAAGGAAACAAAACGGGCATTACCTCCAACATGATAAAACAACTTCGGTACAATAGAAAGCAAAATACTTTGCATATCTCTGCTTTTAACGGAGGCATAGAACGGTTTGATGAACGGCGACAATGTTTCATAGACATGCAGATGTATTTTCCCGGAACATCGCAGCACTTGACTGTGTATGATTTTGAGATGGAGGCAGACTCTGGTATTTGGATGACCGACCCGGACTCTCATTTAAGGTATAAAGACAAGAAGAAAGGTACCGTCGAATCGGTTACTATTTACGACTCAAAAGGGAACCCGGTAAAGACGCAGATTGAAACATTGTATCGCGATAAAGGAAACAACCTGTGGCTCGTAACCCACCAAGGGGCATATATTGTAGATATAACCACCAGGCACGTAGTGAAACATTACTACATTGAAAATGCGCCTTATTCGGTGAATAATCTCTGCTCATTCTGTATCACTACAGAATCTGAAATCTGGTTCGGAACGCGCAACGGCGGAGTAAACCGATTGGGGAAAGATGGCAGCTATATTAATTTCGGTGCGGAAGAAGGGCTGGCAGGGAAAACTGTTTTCGGCATTCTGGAAGATGATGCATCCAAAGATGTATGGTTCAGCACTAACGATGGTTTGTATTATTACGATTTCAGAAACAAGAAAATAAATAAATCAGCTATCGAGAATTTGAATCTTTGTGGAGCGTTTTATGTGCGGTCTTGCTATAAGACATCTAAAGGAGAAATGTTGTTTGGCGGAACCGATGGCTTTATTATGTTTACTCCCAGTAAAATAAAATATAATAATCAGAAACCTAAGGTATTCTTTACCGATTTGCTCATTAATAATGAAAGAATTGTTTCCGGCACTAAAAAATCTCCATTGAAAAGCGATATCTCCACCTTATCCTTTTATAAGGAAAATGGCGATAATAAGATTATACTATCACACAAACAAGTTAATCTTGAGATATGCGTTTCGGCAAACAGTTATTTGCAGGCCGAAAGAAACCAGTATGCCTATCGTATGTCAGGGCTTTCTGACCAGTGGAATTTTTTGCCACGAGGGCAGAAAACAATACAGTTCTTCAACCTACCTGCCGGGAAATACGTATTGGAAGTGATGGCTTCTAATAACGATGATTTGTGGGGTGATGATATTTCGGCCCTTTACTTCGAGGTAAAACCATCGCCATTTCTTTCTGAATGGGCATACATTGTTTACGGCATGCTGGTCTTGGCCATCGTTTACTTTATCTGGCGATATTTTACCAACAAGAAAATATTCAGGCATCAACTTGAAATGGAACAGATGAAAGAACAGAATATGCAAAAACTGACCCAGGCGCGTATCAACTTTTTTACCAATATATCACATGACCTTAAAACTCCCCTTAGTTTGGTAATTGATCCGCTGAAGCAGTTGAAAGAGTTTCTTCCTCAGGACCAATCATCGCATGCGAGCATGTATGTAAATCTTATCGAGCGGAACATAAATCGTATACAGCGCATGATAAGCCAATTGCTTCAATTCAGAGAGATCGAAAGCCAGAAGATTACTTTCAACCTGCAATCGGGTGATTTGATTCAGTACATCAGAGATATCTTTTCGTTGTTTGAACTGTATGCCAATAAGAAAGGGATTGAAACAGATATACGAGCAGATATGGATAGTTTCTACACCCGGTTCGACCATGATGCGATTGAGAAAATTATCACGAATCTCTTTTCTAACGCCATAAAATACACTACCGAAAATGGTTTTCTGGGAGTGAAGATTAACAAAATATCCACGGAAGAAATAGAAGAACTGGGCTTCTCTCAAAAAGCGGGTATGGAATATGTTTCCGTAGCCATCACAAATACAGGAACGGAAATTCCAGACGATAAGAAGGAAGAGATTTTTGACTCTTTCAAGCGGCTCACTTCCGGCCAACCTGCATTTGAGGAAAGCACAGGATTGGGATTGTCCATCGTAAAGGAACTCGTCAGCAGTATGGATGGAATAGTAACTTTGCAATCGGGCGATTCTAAAGTGACCTTTACCGTTGTGCTTCCTTTCACGGTTAGCATGAAAAAAATCGATGACAATGCCGTTTCGTATGAGTACACAATCTCGGAGATAGATAACATTCTGGCAGAATCTGAAAAGGAAATCAGCCTACAAGATAAACGCAGCCGCAAAGCATCAAGCATTGTTCTTATTGAAGACGACCTGGCCTTGCGAACCTACATGGAGCAACGTCTGTCCGATCATTACAATGTATACACTGCAAACAATGGCGTTGAGGGAATAGCGAAAGCAAAGAAGATATATCCCCAGATCGTAATTACGGATCTGATGATGCCCGAGGCGGATGGATTTGATGTTTGCTATACACTACGCTCCAACATCCAGACGAGTCATATTCCCATCATAGTTTTATCGGCCCTTGGACAGAATACAGGCAATAAAATTAAGGCATTGGAAAGTGGTGCGAATGTGTTTATTGACAAACCTTTCGACATGGACTATCTGCTGAAACAAGTAGATAATCTGATAAAAAATCAAAATGATTTAAAAGAATTGTACAGCAAAAAATACATTGCCGAACCATCGAATATTACCATATCGTCTATGGACGAGGAGTTGCTGAAAAAGGCAATGGATTGTATTGAAAAGAATATCAGTAACAGCGATTACAACGTAGAATCATTCGTGTCCGACATGGGAATAGGCCGTACACTATTATACCAGAAGATAAGTGATATTGTAGGTATGTCCATCAAGGAGTTTATTATGGATATTCGTCTGAAACGGGGTGCACAATTACTCAAGGAATCAGACCTTACGATATCGGAAATAGCAGATAAAACAGGGTTTGTTAATCCCAAGTATTTTAGTATCTGTTTTAAAAAGCATTTTGAGTTGACACCGTCAGAGTTCAAAAAGAAGAAATAAGGCATCTGCCGGATTATCTTATTAAACAAGAAAACTTGTTTTTTCATAATGAAAGCGAGGATGGAAGGTGAAAAAACATCGTTTTAAGCCTTCGTGTACAAAATAGAACCATTTTCGAATAAACGAATACCCACAGATATAGTATGTTTTTTCATCTTTGCTATCGGTAATAAAATATGTGATAACCTTTTATTAATGATAGCAAAAACAAACTATGAAAATGATTTTCTCCCTATTGACGACCTTGTTATGCTTTACCCTTCACGTTTGTGAAGACAATGATAATAGCGGTAATGACGATGGTAAGTCAACAGAAGCCACACTTGTGCAACCTGAATTCGATAGGTTGACCCCGCTACGCAACCCGCTGAATGGTTGGGTGATGTACGCCCCACGCACCGCCGGACCATCTTACTGGGATACCGAATTCTTTGTACCCGAACTGGGGAGGAAAGTTAAACCTATCGACTATGCCTCTGCCTGCTATCTGCGTGTTAGTTGGAGATTGCTAAACCCTCAGCCTGGGGTGTATGCCTGGAGAGACAAAAACACACAGATTAGCCAACTGATTCAAGGCGCATTGGATAAAGGACTGCCTGTCGCCTTTCGCATTGTAGTAGATGGACGCGACCAAGGACTGAATACACCACAATTCGTGTTCGATGCAGGAGCCAGGTATTACCTTGCCGATGAAAATAATTCTACCCGCAGAACTCCCTATCCGCAAGATGAAGTGTTTAAATCATATTATACTACATTGATTGAAGAATTGGCGAAGGATTTCAATGATCCTGTCAAATGCGCTTTTGTTGATGCGTATGGATTGGGCAAATGGGGCGAAGCACACAACGTGATTTATGAAAGTGTTGGAGAAAAGACAACAGCCAACACCGAGAAACTGAAAGAAGAAGTCTTTGAATGGGTAACAGATTTATATGCACGTACTTTTACAAAAGTGCCTTTGGTTATTAACTATCATCGCCTCGTGGGGCATCCGGCTAGTTGGGGATCTGCGAATGAAAATAGTAGCAAGCTACTCACCAGTGCCATTAATAAGGGATACAGTATTCGGCATGATGCTTTCGGCATGACTGATTATTATCAAAATTGGGAGGAACAATTTGCTGCCGACTGGGCATATCAAAGACCCATCATTATGGAAGGGGGATGGATTACCGGCGGGACTCATCGTTATTGGATTGATTCGAGTAAGAAATATCGGGAAGGACATCCCGAAGACGTGCGTAAGGGAGAGTTTGATCTCTCAGCCGAAGCGCACGTTAACATGATGGACTTTCGTGCAGGTTACGAAACCGAAACGTGGTTTACGCGCAGCTTCAGCCTTGTACAGCGATTTATTGCAGAAGGCGGGTATCGACTTTACCCCGATCAGGTATATTTGCCCAAAAGTATTAAGAGCGGTAGTAGTGTGTCTATTAAACACCGCTGGAGGAATGTAGGTTGGGGGTATTTTCCCAATAATATTCCTCAGTGGAATTATAAATATAAAGTTGCTTTTGCGCTTTTGGATGCCGGTGGAAATGCTGTAAAGGTATTTGTGGACACAGATAGCGAACCTTCGAAGTGGTTAAAGAAAAGCACGACCAGTTATGACTTCGAGACGATTGTCGACGTGGCATCCGGTAACTACACCTGGGCTGTGGCCATTGTAGATACGAAGAACGGCAACAAACCAGACATACAATTAGCCGTAAGTAATGAAAAAACGACCTCCGGATGGACGAAGCTCCTGGAGGTAATCGTGAAAAAACAGACAAGATAAAAATATAAGTATAAATGAATAAATTACTATTAACATTCCTCTTTTTACTATCCTTGATGTCGCTCCCGGCTCAGGAATACAAACTTCTTTTAACTGGGGCCTCCTTTGCTTCTGATCATAACGGATGGTTTGAAATAGGTTGCCGACATCTAAACGCTTTGCCTGTAAACAAAGCCGTAGCTGCACATTCCATAGCCAACACCGCCAACATGATGCACGAAGGTACTTTGTATACCAAAGAAGAATTTAGAGAAATTAATGCGCTTGTCATTATGCATGTGCACAACAGGGATGTTTTCGAAGAATCACAGTTACTTGATGATTATACTGCCTATCCAACACCTTTCACCCGTGATAATTATGCCATCTGTTATGACTATGTTATCAAAAAATACATAGCCGATTGTTATGTAGCCGGCAAGCCTGCCATTATCGTGCTTTGTACCGACTGGCACGACGGTCGTGTAACCTTTAATTCTTCCATACGTAAACTGGCCTCGAAGTGGGGACTACCGTTGGTAGAGTTCGATAAACATATCGGATTCTCTAAAAATGCCACACACCCTGCCACCGGAAAGCAAACAAGTCTGATCTATGCTCAGGATACGCAGACTATTGATGGAGTGAAATACGGTTGGCACCCCAGACGTGGACAACACGAATATATACAACAAAGAATGGCAGCTATCTTTGTAGAGCAAATGAAAAAGGTTTTACCGATAAAATGAACAAATAGCCATGAAACGAACTTTAATAACTATTCTCTCTCTTATCAATCTGGCGACATTGTATGCTCAAAGCACAGCTTACAGCCAGTTGGAAAAAGATACCCTTACCTTGGGTAATACCCTGATTGAGCGCAAGTTCATTTGGAACAACGGAAACCTCATCACTCATAGTCTTACCGACAAAAACAGTAACCAGACGTGGATCAACAAGCACCGGAAACCCGATTTCGTTGTAACCAAAAACATGCCTGCTGCTACGAATGCAATGTATGAAAAGAAGAGGATAACAGAAACAGTTATTCATCCCTCGTACCTTGAAGTAACTGTGCAATACACCCTCGGCACCCTCGATATAAAACGAATATATAAGATTTACGACAACACCCCTGCCATAGCTTGTAATACTTGGCTGCGCGGCAGCACTGATGTGGTTTTCGGTGGGCGAACCGTGAACCTGGCCGACAAAAAGAACATTGAGTTTGTCGAAGATATGAAGTCTAAACAAGTGAATGCTGTACTCGATCAGTTTAACTTTGGTGGCCAGCACTGGCAGACTCAGATTGTAGAGTTTTACGATGTTACGGACTGGAACAATAACCTGGTATTCGAGACAAATATAATTCCCTACCGCAAAAACAGCTATCGCGGTAACCTGCTATTTGCCCGAAATGCAGAAAACAATCACGGTTTCTTTTATCTGAAAGAAGCTCCCTCAAACAACGTGCAATTAGCTTACAATGGACACGATTTCACAGCAGAGTTTGGGCACTTTACCATTACAGGTTTGGGTATCAACGAAAACGATATTAAGCCCGATGAATGGATAAACACATATGGCTGTGTAACAGGAGTTTATAGCGGAAGCGAGTTGGAACAATTCACCGCTTTACGTAGCTACCAAAAGCATATTCGCAAGCTGCTACCTGGTCGAGATGAAATGGTTATGATGAATACCTGGGGCGACCGTAGCCAAGATTCTAAAGTAAACGAGGAGTTCAGCCTGATTGAAGTAGAACGTGCCGCACAGCTTGGCATTACCCATTTTCAGATTGACGACGGTTGGCAGATAGGCCGCAGTCCCAATTCGGCTATCGCCAAAGGCTCTTTCAAGAACATCTGGGATAACCCCAATTACTGGAAGCCCGATCCGGTGAAATACCCGCGCGGACTATATCCGATTGTGAAACGCGGCAAAAAACTTGGTGTCGAAATCTGCCTGTGGTTCAACCCCAGTGTACAGAACGATTATACAGATTGGGAAAAAGATGCACAAGCCATGATTGACCTATACAACACCTATGGGATACGCACTTTCAAAATAGATGGGCTGGCCATTCCCACCAAGCAATCTGAAATAAATCTGCGCAAACTGTTCGACAAAGTATTGGCAGAGACGGAATACAACGTAGTTTTCAACCTTGACGCAACTGCTGGACGCCGTGGTGGATACCACATGTTCAATGAATACGGGAACATTTTTCTCGAAAACAGATATACTGACTGGCAAAACTATTACCCATATTGGACGTTGCGCAATCTGTGGAAACTTGCTAAGTACGTGCCTGCCGAGAAACTGCAAATTGAGTTTCTGAACAAATGGCGCAATACAGAGAAGTATGCGGACGATGTATTTGCTCCAAGTAATTATTCTTTCGAATATCTTTTCGCAACTACCATGGCCGGACAGCCTCTGGCATGGTTCGAAGGAAGCGGATTGCCTAAAGAAGCATTAACCATCGGCAAAGCCATAACTGAATACAAGAAGATTCAACATGATTTCCATCAAGGAACTATTCTGCCCGTGGGCGATGAACCATGCGGGAAATCGTGGACAGGCTTTCAATCGGTTGGCAATAAAGAGGGTTACTTTCTGATATACAGAGAGAATCATCCGGAGAACAGCTATCCTGTAAAGACTTGGCTCGCTGCCGGAACCAAAGTGAAATGTACTCCGGTGATGGGCAACGGACAACCGTTTACCCAAACCGTCCAACGCAATGGGATGATAGAATTTACTCTTCCCCAAACGAACAACTATGTACTGTATAAATATCAAATAAACAAGTAGTAATCATAAAAGGAATTGTTTTAGGCTTCTCCACACCCGGGTGTGAGAATCGTTGACACCCGGGTGTGAGAATCGTTGACATCCGGGTGTCAGAAAGCTAATGACGGTTTGTTCTGCGGAAAGCCCAATAAGATAACCCCCAAAAACGTAACGCATTTAAGTATAATCAGCTGCTATTTATGGCATTAATAGAACTATAAACCATGAGAAACTTATCACTGACCTTATTTTTACTGATACTGGTAGCTCCGGCTTTTGCCCAAAAGAAATACCAATTAACATCACCCGATGCTCGTTTGCAGGTGAATATCTCGGTAGGTGAAACCATTACCTACACATTGCAACACGATGAAGACGAGATCATTGCCCCGTCTACCATGTCCATGGAACTGAAAGGCGGAAAGTATTTCGGCATCCGCCCAAAGGTGAAGAATATGAAACGCAACAGTGTCGACCAGATTATCAAAACGCATTTCTATAAGCGCAATCAAATCAGAGATCAATACAACCAACTAACCCTTAATTTTCAGGGCGACTATAGTTTGATATTCCGTGCCTATAACGAAGGCATGGCCTACCGTTTCGTGAGCACCGGAAGTAAAGATTTTGTCGTGAAGAATGAAAATGCTTCTTTTAACTTCGTCCAAGATCACACCGCCTACATTCCCTATGTGAAAGGCAAACACGAAACCATCGAAATCCAGTACGCAAACAGCTTTGAAAACATCTATACACATACAACATTAAGTAATATGAATGCCGCCAAACTGGCATTCTCCCCCTTGGTAGTAGAAATGCAGAAAGGTAAAAAGATTTGTATTGCCGAAGCAGATGTGGAAAACTATCCCGGAATGTTTCTCATCAACCGGGATAGCTCCACATCCATTCAATCAGACTTTGCTTCCGTTCCTGCGCAAACCGTTCAGGGCGGACACAACCAATTGCAACAGATCGTTACCCAACGGCAACCCTACATCGCTTGTTGCAAGGCTAAAACCAACTTTCCGTGGCGCATCGTTATCGTTTCTACCGCAGACCGCGAGCTGGCCGACAGTGATATGATGTACAAACTGGCTGCCCCATCACGCATTGCAGATGTTTCGTGGATTAAGCCCGGCAAAGTGGCCTGGGAGTGGTGGAATCATTGGGGCCTGTCGGGGGTAGATTTCGAAACGGGTGTAAACAACGAAACCTATATGGCCTACATCGACTTTGCCTCGCGCAACAACCTGGAATACGTAATTCTCGACGAGGGTTGGGCTGTAAATCTACAAGCAGATCTCTTCCAGGTGGTGCCTGAGATCGATTTGCCCAAGTTGATTGCCTATGGCAAATCCAGAAACGTAAACCTCATTTTATGGGCCGGATATTATGCCTTCGATCGCGATATGGAAAAAGTGTGCAAACATTATTCCCAAATGGGCATCAAAGGTTTTAAAATCGACTTCATGGACAGAGACGATCAGCCCATGGTCGATTTCCACTACCGTGCCGCCCAAACCGCTGCCCGTTACAAACTAATGGTCGATTTTCACGGCACTTACAAACCAACCGGACTGAATCGTACCTACCCCAACGTCATCAACTTTGAAGCCGTAAACGGATTAGAACAAATGAAATGGACAGGCCCCGAAATGGATATGGTGACCTATGATGTTACCATGCCTTTTATCCGCATGGTAGCCGGTCCTGTAGATTACACGCAGGGTGCCATGCGTAATGCCACTCGCCGCACACATCGTGGCATTAACGACGAACCCATGAGTCAGGGTACCCGTTGCCGCCAACTTGCAGAGTATGTGATCTTTGAATCGCCACTAAATATGCTATGCGACAGTCCCACGAATTACGAACGTGAACCGGAATGCACAGCGTTCATCGCCGAAATCCCTACTGTGTGGGACGAAACCGTTGCCATTAACGGAGAGATAAGCAAGTACATCACCATTGCACGGCAAAAGGATGGCATTTGGTACCTTGGTTCCCTCACCAACTGGGATGCCCGTACCCTGACGCTTGATTTATCCTTCCTCGGTGAAGGAAATTGGCAGGCAGAGGTGTTCAGGGATGGCAAAAATGCCAACCGGATAGCTTCGGACTATAAGAAGGAAGTAATTACAATCCCTGCCGACAGGAAGCTAAGCATTGATATGGCGCAAGGCGGAGGACATGCGATGAAGATAACAAGAAACTAACAAAGCCAATAATAACATGAAAAGACCAATCACCCTTCTATTCCTCATTTGCACACTGTGCAGCCCGGTTATCGCCCAGGATTTGATGACCAACGTTTACGGCAGAGACTTCCGGTTACTCAACGGAAAGTGGGAAGCCATCATCGACCAATATAGCCAGGGCCGGAAAAACAAGATATACCAGAACAAAACTCCGCAAGGTAAAACCGATTTTTACGAATACTCCTTCGAACACGGTCTGCGGCTAAATGTGCCTTCCGACTGGAACAGTCAGATGCCCGAACTGAAATACTACGAAGGCACCGTGTGGTACGCCCGCCGTTTCGATGCAAAGAAAGAAGCGGGTAAACGCCTCTTCCTCTACTTCGGCGCCGTGAACTACCGCTGCCACATATATCTTAACGGAACCGAGATAGGCAAACACGAAGGTGGTTTCACCCCATTCCAGATAGAGATAACCGATAAGGTGAAAGACACCGGTAACTTCCTCGCGGTAGAAGTAAATAACACCCGCACTGTTGATGCCATTCCGGCTATGGCCTTCGACTGGTGGAATTACGGCGGTATCACCCGCGATGTAATGCTGGTATCGACTCCGCAAATCTTCATCAAAGATTATTTCATCCAACTTGACAAGAACAAAGCCAACCAGATTGATGTTCGCGTGCAGTTATCGGAACACATTGGAAACGCTAACCTTGAGGTAGAAATACCCGAATTGAAGATCAAACGGAAACTGACTACCAATAATCAGGGAATGGGCAGTATAACCATCAGCAACATTAAGAAACTCGAACGATGGTCGCCCAACTCGCCTAAACTTTATAAAGTGATCGTTTCCTCCGATAATGATATGGTAGAAGAAATGATTGGCTTTCGCAACATTGTGGTAAAAGGCGAAGACATTTACCTCAACGATGAGCCCATTTTCCTGAAATCCATCAGTTTTCACGAAGAAATACCGCAGCGCAAAGGGCGCGCCTTCTCCGAAGCGGATGCTGTTATGCTGCTTTCCGAAGCAAAAGCACTGGGCTGCAACATGATCCGTTTGGCACACTATCCACAAAACGAATACACCGTTCGCCAGGCCGAAAAAATGGGATTCCTGTTGTGGGAGGAGATACCCATCTGGCAAGGCATCGACTTTGAGAGCGAGCAAACCAAACTCAAAGCCGGAGGCATGATCAGAGAGATGGTGATACGCGATAAGAATCGTTGCGCACTCGGATTCTGGGGCGTAGCTAACGAAACACAACCCTCGCCTGCCCGAAACGAATTCCTGAAACACCTCATTGAATGCTGCAAAGATATAGATACCACACGCCTCATTGTAGCGGCGTTCGACCTGGTTCGCTTCAACCGCGAGCGGCAGGTGTTTGTGATGAACGATCCCTTCATCAAAGAACTGGATGTGGTAGCAGTAAACAAATACATGGGATGGTATCACCAATGGCCTGTTACTCCTGACAAAGCCATTTGGGATGTAGCCCGGGGCCAACCGCTTATTATCTCCGAATTCGGAGGAGAAGCCCTTTATGGAAAAACCGGCGATGCAGATGTAGTAAGCTCATGGAGTGAAGACTATCAGGCAACACTATTCCGGGATAATCTGGAGATGTTTAAGCACATCCCCAATCTGCGTGGAACATCGCCCTGGATATTGTTTGACTTCCGTTCGCCGTTTCGTTTCCACCCCACGAATCAGGAAGACTGGAACCGTAAGGGATTGGTGTCCGACCAGGGATTCCGCAAAAAAGCATGGTATATAATGAGGGAGTATTATAAGAATAAATAATGCTAAGTAAGTGTTCATAATTACCTCATATTATCCCTGGTTTTGTGTTAGCAGCATAATCGATTACTGCCAAGCGCTTGGCACTGTACTGCCGAGCTGTTGGCACTGTATTGCCAAGCCGTTGGCACTGTACTGACAAGCCGTTGGCAAAACTGAGTATCTAACGGCGCTATTGATATGCGAAATAATTATAAACACTTACTTATTAAAATTAAACGATAAATCATGAGAAAAGTCATTCAAAAACTCCTTATCATCCCCTTGCTGATAACGGCGTTTACTACCACAAAAGCCCAGACGCAGGAAGTCGACCTGTCGGGCGTATGGCGATTCCAGACCGACGTGATGGATTTTCGTCGCGGATCATTGTCACCGCGATACAACCATCTGTTGCAGGAAACAATCACACTACCTGGCACCACCGACGATTACCAGATAGGCTATAAAGTACCCTATAAATACATCGACCGCCTCACGCGTAAGTACGAATACATGGGCCCCGCCTGGTATCAACGCGACATTGAGATACCCGCTACATGGAAAAACAAGCGAATTTTTGTGTACTTTGAACGTACCCACTGGCTCAGTTCCATCTATGTAGATACCAAAGAGGTGAGCAAGATAGATTACATTAGCGTGCCCCACAATCACGACCTCACGGAATTTGTTACACCGGGTAAAACGCATCGAATTACCGTTTGTATCGACAATCGCTTTCAATACAAAACCCACAAATGGAACCATGCCCACACCGAATTTACTCAGATAAACTGGAACGGTATCCTGGGCGAAATGAAACTCGTTGCCATCGACCCTGTGTATATAGATGATGTACAACTATACCCCAACCTCACCGGGAATTCGGTGAGGATGGAAATGAAAATTAAGAACTACACCGGCAAGGAAGTAACCGGAGAGGCTCTGCTTACTGTTTCGGGAAAGGATTACAACCTGAATAAAACGGTAGCTATTAGCGGAAACGACTCTATTATTATCGTTGAAGACGTAGTGCAACTGGGCAACAAGATAAAGCGTTGGGACGAATTCAATCCCAATGTCTACACATTCGCCTGCCGTATCGGAGGCGATGCCGACAAAGTCAGATTCGAGCACGAAAAAACGGTAAACTTTGGTATGCGCGAAGTAAAACAGGGCAAGAACCATGTACTGCTCAACAACCGCCCCATTCATCTGCGTGGCAATGTCGAAAACGCCGTCTTTCCCAAAACAGGCTATGCCCCGGTGGACGATGCCGAATGGGAGCGTATCATGCTGCTGATGAAAGAGTACGGCCTGAATCACATGCGTTTTCACTCCTGGTGTCCGCCCCGTGCAGCCTTTCGTATGGCCGATAAACATGGTATTTATTTCGAAGTGGAGATGCCCATGTGGGGCAAAGACGCCGAACCTGATGAGGCCCGTTATGACTTCTTCCGTCGGGAAATGCGTGCCATCCTGAAAGAATACGGAAATCATCCGTCGTTCATTCTTTACTGCAATGGCAACGAGATTACAGGAAACTTCGACTTCATCGAAGAACTGACTGCTACCGGCCGCAAGCTCGACTCGCGCCATCTCTTCAGTGGTTCAACCGCCCGCACTCGCGTAAAAAGCGACCAGTATTACGTATCTCAGCAAACCAACAAAGGCCCCGTAAAGGTGTACGAAGGATTGCCCTACACCGATTGGGACCGGAACAAAGAATCGGATGTGGATGTGCCGGTACTTTCGCACGAATCTGGTCAGCGCTGCATCTATCCCAACTTTGAAGAGATTGGCAAGTACGCTCACAGCCCCGTAGAAGCCCGCAACTTCGAGGTGTTTCGCGATATGCTGAAAGAAAACGGCATGTTGGAACAGGCGAAAGACTTTTTCAGAGCATCCGGCGCACTCACCGTGGTGGAATACAAAGCGGTGATCGAAGCACTGCTGCGCTCTTCCAAATCTGCCGGGTTCCAGCTATTATCTATCAATGATTTCCCCGGTCAGGGATATGCCCCTGTGGGAATACTCGACCCCTTCTGGGATTCGAAGGGACTAATTACACCAGAGAAATTCCGCGAGTTCTGCGCGCCAACCGTGGCCCTGCTGCGCTACACAAAGAGCAGTTACTTTGCCGACGAGACCTTTACAGGCAAAGCCGAGGTCTACAACTTCAGCCAATCGGGCATAAAGAATGCAAAGATCAAATGGTGGCTGACGGATGAATCGGGCAAAACCCTGCGCAAGGGCAATCTCAAAACACAGTCTATCGGCAACGACGATGTGTTCCCCGTGGGAGAATTCTCGTTCCACCTCAAAGAAATTACCACTCCTGCGAAACTCACCGTACACCTGTCTGTAAACAACCAGACCAACAATAGTTGGAACATTTGGGTATACCCCCGGCAAGAGCAGCTTATGACATCTACCGACGAGGTTCTTTACACCACCGTGTACAATGACAAAGCCCGGCAACAATTGGCGCAAGGCAAGAAAGTAGTACTCACCCCGTTGCCTGCCAAAGTGAAAGGCCGCAAGTCTACCTTTCACAACCATTTCTGGAACCCCATTATGTTTGCCTGGCCGCCTATGACCATCGGTTGTCTCATTCACAACGAACACCCGGTTTTCAATGACTTCGTAACCTCTTATCATACCGATTGGCAGTGGTGGGATATTCTGGAGAATGCTAAAGTGATTGAGATGCAGGAAACTCCACAAAGTTTAAAACCATTCATTCAGGTAATTGATGCGTACGATAATAACCAAAAGCTAGGCATTGGTTTCGAAGCCAAAGTTGGCGGTGGTAAGCTGTTGGTACTGGCTGTAGACATAAAGAAAGATATCGAAAAACGTCCGGCTACACGCCAACTCCTCAAAAGTATCGACAACTATGTGAGAAGCGATGCCTTTAACCCCGAGGTTGAAGTGGGCGGAGTGTTCATCGAAGGATTTATGACAAAATGAAAATGAGAAATAACTTGAGTTTGAGTGGGGTATTTGTAGCCCTTTTTATCGCCCTTGCCGCCGATGCGCAGGAAATCCCGATGACAGCTACCTTCTCACTGCAATCCGCCTATGGCGAGACAGTAGAGTCCGAATCTCTGCTGCCCTTCAACAACTTCGACATAGAGTTTGGTTACATGCTTTACCAAGCCCAGCTAACCATCAATGAAGCCGAGGCCTTGCTGGAAGTAGAGAATGTACGCGATTATGCTGTTGTTTATCTCGACCACGCACTCCAAGGTACACTCACCGATAGCCAGAAACAGATACATCTTTCGGCATCGCCAGGAACCTATACGCTAAGACTGTATGTAGAGAACATTGGTCGCATTACCTACGGTCCTGAGATTCTGGATAATTTCAAAGGCTTGTTCGGCAGTATATCTCTGGATGGCGAAGAAATCCGGGGTTGGGCTATTACCCAACTAAAAGTAAGAGATTGCTTCCCTGACAAATTGGTATTCAACGACAAGAAAGAAAATAATCTTCCGGGTTTCCACTGCGGTTCGTTTCAGATGGATGCTGCGCACGATACCTACCTCGATATCTCCGGCTGGGGCATGGGCGAAGTCTGGATAAACGGTAACTACATCGGCTCGTACTGGGAGGAAGAAAAACAACAATCCATTCAGGTACCTGCGGATATACTGCTCCCAGGCAGCAACGAAGTGGTGGTGTTCGAGTTGAAGAATAACAATCAGGAGGCTATGAGACTGTCCGAAAAACCGGTGTTTAAATAACTAAATATAATGAATCGCAATATTAAAAATATGATTATGAGGAAAATAACGATTATTGCATTATCTCTTCTTTTTGCTACTACCTTGTTTGCCCAGAAGAAGACAAAAACACCTTTGTATAAGGATTCAAAGCAACCCATTGAGAAGCGCGTCAACGATCTCATTTCGCGCATGACCCTCGAAGAGAAGGTTTTACAACTTAACCAGCTTACCCTGGGTCGTAACGACAATGCCAACAATATGGCCGACCCGGTGAACGATATTCCCGCCGGGATTGGTTCGCTTATCTATTTCAGCAGCAACCCCGACTTGCGCAACCAGGTGCAAAAAAAGGCGATGGAGCATTCCCGCCTGGGTATCCCTATTCTGTTTGGCTATGACGTTATTCACGGATATCGTACCATGTACCCTATCTCATTGGCGCAAGCCTGTTCGTGGAACCCAAAACTGGTTGAAGAAGCCTGTTCTGTTGCCGCCCAAGAGGCTCGTATGTCAGGTGTTGACTGGACTTTCTCGCCCATGATTGACGTTGCTCGTGACGCTCGTTGGGGTCGTGTATCCGAAGGTTATGGCGAGGACCCCTACACCAATTCCGTATTCTGTGTGGCCTCCGTAAAGGGTTATCAGGGCGATGATTTGTCCAATCCTAAAAAGATTGCCGCCTGCCTCAAACACTATATCGGCTATGGCGCTTCCGAAGCCGGACGCGATTATGTATACACCGAAATATCCCGTCAGACCCTTTGGGATACCTACATGCCACCCTATCAGGCCGGAGTAGAAGCAGGAGTCGCTACGCTGATGAGCTCGTTCAACGATATCAACGGTACGCCCGGTACAGCCAATCAGTACATTCTACGTGAAATTCTGAAAGAACGCTGGCAGCACGACGGTTTTGTGGTTTCCGATTGGGGAGCTATTCAACAACTCCGTTCGCAAGGTGTGGCCGCCGATAAGAAGGAGGCTGCTTTCAAAGCCTTTACTGCCGGAGTTGAAATGGATATGATGAACGATTGCTACAACAAACATCTCGCCGAGTTGGTGGAAGAGGGGAAAGTTCCTCAGGCGCTGGTTGACGATGCTGTAAAGCGCATACTCCGTTTGAAATTCCGCTTAGGTCTTTTCGAAACTCCATATACACCCGCCAGCACAGAGAAAGAAAGATTCCTGTTACCTCAAAGCCTGCAAATAGCCGAACAACTGGCAGAAGAATCAATTGTAATGTTGAAGAACGAAGGTAGTACTTTGCCATTAACCAATATTTCGAAGATAGCAGTCGTTGGTCCCATGGCAAAAAGCAACTGGCATTTGCTCGGCTCCTGGCGTGCTCAGGGCAAATCAGACGATGCTGTCACGCTCTTTGCCGGACTGGAAAATGAATTTAAAAACAAAGTGCAGCTATCTTATGCCCAAGGATGCAATTTTGATGGCGAAGATAGATCCGGATTCGAGTCTGTATTGACCTTAGCGAAGGGTGCCGATGCTGTGATTGTTTGTTTGGGCGAGAAGGCGCAATGGAGTGGCGAGAATGCTTCGCGTTCCACACTTTCCCTGCCTCAAATTCAGGAAGACTTGGTTGCGGAATTAAAGAAAGCAGGTAAACCTATTATACTACTCTTATCTAGTGGGCGTCCATTGGAACTGGTTCGTTTAGAGAAGCAAAGCGACGCTATGCTCCAAATCTGGCAGCCGGGTATTGCAGGCGGAAATCCTATTGCCGGAATCCTTTCAGGCAGAATAAATCCTTCGGGCAAGCTTAGTATTACGTTCCCTTATTCAACCGGACAAATCCCTATTTACTACAATCACCGGCAGAGTGCCCGCCCTCATCAAGGTAAGTATCAAGATATCCCCAGTACGCCACTGTATGAGTTTGGCCACGGCCTTAGCTATACCACGTTCGAATACAGCGACATTACTTTGTCTGCCGATAAAATAAACCGTGGAGATAAGCTGATAGCAGAAGTAACTGTGAAAAACACCGGCGACATGGATGGCGCCGAAACAGTTCATTGGTTCGTCAGAGACCCGGTGAGTACAATCTCTCGTCCAATAAAAGAACTCAAGTTCTTCGATAAGCTGATGATTAGGAAAGGGGAAACAAAAGTGTTCCGATTCGAAATTGATCCAATACGCGATTTAGGATTTGTTGATGGAGAAGGAAAGAGATTCCTGGAATCGGGCGAGTATTGGGTGATGGTGAAGGATAAGAAGGTATCACTAACAATCAACTAAAAAGCATTTTAATATGAGGAAGTTAGCAGTTGTTATCCTTGTGGGTCTTTCGTTCATGATCAGCTCGTGCAGTAATTCGAGCAAATGGACAAGCTATAGTAATAACAGAAGTATCGAAGAACGTGTAGATTCGCTCCTGGCACTCATGACGCTCGAAGAGAAGATCGGACAGATGACTCAATACTCCTGCCGGGAGGACGTAACCGGTCCTGTTATCAACGAAGATATAGATTCTCACGTCAGAAAAGGATTGGTAGGTAGTGTCTTTAATACGACTTCCGTACGGGGAATACGCCGCATGCAAGAACTGGCGCTTTCCGAATCTCGTCTGAAAATTCCCATCCTGTTTGGTTACGACGTGATCCACGGATTTAAAACAATTTTTCCTATACCGTTGGCCGAATCCTGTTCGTGGGATTTGGAACTGATGAAGAAAAGCGCCGCCATAGCTGCCGAAGAAGCCTCAGCGGTAGGCTTAAACTGGACGTTTGCGCCGATGATAGACATTGCCCGTGATGCTCGCTGGGGACGAGTGATGGAAGGCGCCGGCGAAGATACTTACCTCGGTTCACTCATAGCCGAAGCACGTGTAAAAGGTTTCCAGGGAGAAACTACGGAAGACTTATCCCGTACAAATAAAGTGCTGGCCTGTGCCAAACATTTCTGCGCGTATGGAGCCGCCGAAGCAGGCAGAGACTACAATACCGTCGATGTATCTGAACGCACTTTGCGCGATGTGTATCTTCCTCCTTTTGAAGCAGCTAAGAATGCCGGTGTGGCCACATTCATGACGGCTTTCAACGAAATATCAGGTGTGCCCTGTACGGCCAGCAAATTCCTGTATACCGATGTACTTCGATATGAATGGAATTTCAACGGATTTGTGGTAACAGACTATAACGCTCTCAACGAACTCGTCGCTCACGGAGTGGCCGCAGATGAGGCTCATGCGGCTCAACTGGCTGCCAATGCCGGTATCGATATGGATATGGCAGGCGGGGGATTTTTCGAACACCTGAAGGCCAAAGTAGAAGCCGGACGTGTATCCGAAGCTACCATTGACCGTGCTGTGCGTCGCATTCTCGAAATGAAGTTTATTACCGGATTAATGGATGATCCTTTCCGCTACCTGGATAACGAACGTGAAAAGGCAACCCTATTTAAACCCGAATTTCTCGAAGTAGCTCGCGATGCCGGACGCAAATCTATCGTGTTGCTGAAAAATGATAATAAGTTCTTCCCCATCTTGCCAACTGAACGGAAAACCGTTGCCCTGATAGGTCCAATGGTGAAAAACAAACAGAGCGTGAACGGCAGATGGGCCGGACGTGGCGATCACAATCAAAGTGTTTCTCTTTTCGAAGGAATTACTGAGAAATACAAAGATAGCCACATTAAATTCCTTTATGCCGAAGGGTGCGATCAGAGAAGACGCGGCACTGCGAACTTTGCGCAAGCCTTAGCAATAGCCCGCCAAGCCGATATTATACTTGTAGCAGCTGGCGAAGACTACAATTGGAGTGGCGAAGCATCTTGTCGCACAGATATCACGCTTCCCGGTTCGCAGCGCGACCTATTGAAAGAGCTTAAGAAAACAGGTAAACCTATCGGATTGGTTTTGATGAATGGACGCCCACTCGATCTTTCCTGGGAGGATAAAAACATAGACGCCATAATGGAAGCCTGGTACCTCGGAACAATGACCGGTCATTCCATTGCCGATGTGATAGCGGGCAATTATAACCCGTCGGCCAAGCTCACCATGAGTTTCCCGCGCAATGTAGGGCAGGTTCCTATCTATTACAACCACAAGAACACTGGTCGTCCCTTGCTTAAGGATAACCCGAAAGCTTATTATCGCAGTTCGTATATCGATGTAGACAATTCGCCACTTTATCCATTTGGCTACGGACTGAGCTATACCACCTTCGATATCAGTAACATGAGACTAGATAAAAGGGAGATTTCTATGAAAGAAACGTTGACCGTCACCGCCGATGTTACCAATACCGGCAATTGCGATGGTGAAGAAATTGTTCAGTTGTACATACGCGATCTGGTGGGAAGCGTAACCCGTCCGGTGAAAGAGCTTAAAGGCTTCAGCAAACTGGCGTTGAAAAGTGGCGAGACGCGCTCGGTAACCTTTACGCTTACTGCCGATGATCTTGCTTTCTGCGACCTCAATATGCAGATGAAAGCCGAAGCCGGAGACTTCAAAGTCTGGGTAGCATCCTCTTCTTCCGATGAAAAAAATGAGAGTAGTTTTAGCCTGAAGTGATATGAACAATAAAAAAGTGAATATTAAGGTGGATTGTACAAAATAGAACCATTTCTGAATAAACGAATACCAACGCGTATCCCATTTTTCTTCACTTTTACCAAAAGAAACTAGATAACCTTTTTCATTTTAATTTTATTCTAAAGAAGTATGAAAAGCATTTGTGGAAAACCTAGGGGGTCGCCCCCGCATCAAGAAGAAAAAGCAAATCCAATTAATCAAATTTCAGTAACATTAAATCATGTATTATGAATGAACCTACAAAGTTAAACTCTTTATGGCAACGACTGATAAGTAGTCTTATCATTCTCTGTTTTATTGCAGTTCCATTTGTAACTGCCCGGGCTTCGGAGGTAGTAACAGAAATCACCCAAGCTTCTACCCGGAAAGTGACAGGTAGAGTTGTCGACAAGACAACAAAAGAAACCCTTATTGGTGCTACTGTATGGGTGAAAGACACTAGTATAGGAAGTACAACGGATATGGATGGTAATTTTTCTGTTTCCGTACCCGCCAACCGTACTATAACATTAGTAATCAGCTACATTGGTTATGCAGCTATAGAAACGGAAGTCTCTTCGACCCGGAATAATATAATTGTTGAGATGTCACCGGACACCGAAGTTTTGGATGAAGTTCAAATTGTAGGATACGGCACACAACGCAAAGAAAGTGTAATCGGTTCTATCAGTACAATCGAAGTTGGTAAACTGAAAGTCCCCAACTCCTCCATTTCAACCAACCTGGCCGGACAACTGGGAGGTATCGTATCTATCCAGCGAAGCGGTCAGCCGGGTAGCTCGGCCGAATTCTGGATTCGCGGTATTTCTACATTTGGTGCAAATAAAACACCTCTCATCCTTGTAGATGGTGTAGAACGCACATTAGATTTGCTAGATCCGGAAGAAATTGAAAGTTTCTCTTTATTAAAAGACGCAACAGCTACTGCTCTTTATGGGGTTCGCGGAGCGAATGGGGTGGTGCTCATTAAAACAAAGCGTGGTTCAGAAGGTAAACCGAAAGTGTCTGTTAAGATGGAAGCCGGTGTTGTTCAACCTACCAAAGTTCCCGAACTGGCAGATGCAACAGATTGGGCTACCTTATATAACGAAATGAAGGGCTATAAGTATTATAGTGATGAAGCTATTCAGAAATACCGGGATGGCTCAGATCCTGACCTGTATCCGAATGTAAACTGGCTGGATGAGATCTTTAAATCAAACACAACGAACCAACGTGTAACCGCCAATGTATCTGGTGGGGGTGATATTGCCCGATATTTCGTTTCAGGAGCATTCTATCACGAAGATGGAATTTTTAAAGGAGGTAGTAGCAAATACAATGGTAATCCAAACTTTAAACGCTATAACTTCCGTTCAAATCTGGATATTAACCTGCATCCCAATACCGTACTTTCACTTACTCTGGGAGGATTCCTTACAGAAAAGAGAGAAGCAGCTAATCAAAGCGATATCTGGAAATTTGCTTTCGTATTGAATCCCAATGCTTTCCCTATCCGCTATTCCAATGGATACTGGGGTATGGTAAAGGGCGTACAGAATCCATACTACCAGGTTACTAATGCAGGCTATAGTAATAACTGGAAGAGCACATTGAACTCAATGGTGGGATTGGATCAGGATTTCTCTTTCATCACACCCGGGTTGAAAGCCAGTTTGAAATTTGCTTTTGATACAGATGCATATCATACCAATAAATACACCCAGCAGGCTGATATGTGGTTAGCGGCCGGACGCGATGACGACGGAAATCTTATATTTAACTCTCCGGAAGTAACACAGTCGGGACCCAATTTCAGCACTACCTCAGGAGGTAGCAATGCCACTTACCTGGAAGCCTCAATTAACTATAGCCGTTTGTTCGGCGATCACCGTGTAGGAGGATTATTGTTGTACAACCAACGGGTTAAAAACGAGACATGGAAAGATATCACATCTATCAAATCTCTACCCTATAAGAACCAGGGATTGGCAGGACGTATCACTTACGACTATGCAAGCCGTTACTTCATCGAAGGAAACTTTGGATACAACGGTTCTGAAAACTTTGCTTCGGGACACCGGGTAGGTTTCTTCCCATCGGCGGCAGTAGGCTGGTATGTATCCAACGAAAAATTCTTTGAACCTTTGACTGATGTTATCTCCAAACTTAAGTTTAAAGCATCTATTGGACAGGTAGGTAACGACCAGATTGGTGGCGATGTACGTTTCATCTATCTGGGTACGGTAGCCAATACCGGAAACTATATTTATGGAAATTACACCAGTACCAATGGTGAGCGTGTGGACGAAATTCCGAACCTTAATGTAGGATGGGAAGTATCGACCAAGCAGAACTATGGTTTCGAACTGGGATTGTTCAACAAACTGGAAATTCAGGGTGATATTTACCACGATGTTCGCGACCATATCTTTGTGCGCAACAATAATATTCCCGGATACGTGGGATTGCAGAAAGTTCCTATGGTGAATGTCGGTAAAATGAAAAGCTGGGGATTCGATTCTTCTTTTGAATACAATGACAAGTTTGGCGATGTATATGTGATGGCACGCGGTACTTTTACCTATGCAGCCAATAAAGTCCTGCGTGATGGTGACGAACAGAATAAATATGCCTATATGGACAAGATAGGCCGGAATTATTATCAGTACTATGGCTTCCAGTCACTTGGGCTGTTCGATTCTCAGGAAGAAATAGACCGTAGTCCGGTGCAGTTCAGCGAAGCTGTTCACAGTACGTTGCGTCCGGGAGATATCAAATACCAAGATATAAACGGAGACGGTAAGATAGACGATTTTGATAAAATTCCAATCGGCCGCTCGGACATTCCCGAAATCACTTACGGATTTGGAGGTTCATTAGGCTGGAAAGGTTTTGATCTCTCTTTCTTTTTTCAGGGAACTGCACGGGTAACTGTTCAGGAAGAAGGTTGGGCCATGATTCCTTTCTCATCGGGATTTGCCAACAACGACGGCTTCCTTAAAGATGTAGTGAAAAATCATTGGTCGGTTGATAATCCGAACCCGCATGCACGCTATCCGCGTCTGAATAATGTGGCCTGGGACGACAATAACAATGCAAAACGTTCTACTTTCTGGACCCGCGACGCTTCTTTCATACGTCTGAAGAATGTCGAATTGGGTTATACCTTCCCCAAACGCTGGGTAGATAATATGAGACTTCAGAACCTGCGTGTGTATGTATCAGGAGTTAACCTTCTGACCTGGGCGGCTGATATGAGACTGTACGACCCCGAACTGGGTACTACTGACGGGCGAAAATATCCACCTTCAAGGATATTTAATCTGGGACTTAACATTAACTTCTAACATTTAGAACAGAAAAACATGAATATGAAAACAATACATTTGAAACGCATATTATGGGTAACACTATCTGCCATAATAATGTCATCGTGCGATTCGTTCCTTGATACAACACCGGAAGATTTGCGTTCCCCGGATCAGATATTCTCCACCTATGCTTCAACTGAAAAGGCGATGTTCGGGGTATATTCCTACATCCGGACATACAATGAGCCTACAATGCCTAGTATGCATTCCACAAGTGATGTTGATATGGCCTATACCAGCGTGGTAACATTCGACATGGGTGCATGGACAGCATCTTCTGCTCCGCACGATAAATGGTATGCCTATTACAAGGCTATACGCGAAGCCACCTATTTTCTTCACAATCTGGACAAATGCCCTGAAAGCGAAGTCGATTCAAATACAAGAGAACAGTGGAGAGCAGAGGTTCGTTGCGTACGCGCCTACTATTATGCGCAACTTATGCGGATGTATGGACCTGTTATCCTGTTAAAAGACGAACTGGTTGATTTCACTTCACTGGATCTGCATCGTGCCCGCAATACATGGGATGAATGTGTAGAATGGGTAACCACCGAGTTCAAGGAATTATCCGAGAATCCTTATCTGCCGCTTATACAAGAAGGCAATAGCTATGCACGCATGAGCAAAGCTATTGCTTTGGCCTACCGTTCTCGTATCTTGCTGCAATCTGCAAGCGACCAGTTCAATGGTAATCCAATGTATGCTGAGGTGAAAAACCCGGACGGAACTCCTTTGTTCCCGGCTCAGAAAGACCTTAATAAATGGAAACTTGCACGTCAGGCAGCCCAGGATGTAATTAATCTGGGATGTTACGATCTGATTAAAGTGTTGGACACTAATGGACACATTGACCCGTACTCCTCTTACAAATCCGTATTTGTCACCTCGCAGAATAAAGAAATGATTTTTTCATTTCTGGAAACAGATGGTTATTTCGATAAACGTATGGTTCCAAATAGCGTTGGAGGATATGCAGGTGGATATGCGCCAACACAGGAAATGGTTGATTCCTATGCCATGAATTCCGGACGCTATCCAATCCGGGGTTATCTGGATGAGAGTCGCAATAAACCCGATATCGATTACTCAACCGGATATGCTGAAGATGGATTTGCCAGCTTTACCCATCCTCTCGAAAAGGTACAGCGCAACACGTTCAAAATGTACATTGACCGTGAGCCTCGCTTCTATGTATCGGTATTCTATGGCGGACTTACCTGGTTTATTCCTAATAAGACTTCGGAAAGAATTTTTATGGAAATGTTTAAGAACGGCAATAATGGTCCCGATGCATCACATAACCATTGTACCACCGGATACAATACGATGAAGCTTCTGTCGCCTGAATATGAAGGCAATCCGGCCAAAGCTGTTAAACGTGAAATCCCCTATATGCGTTATGCCGAAATACTGATGAACTATGTAGAAGCAGGCATCGAAACAGGCGAACTGAACGATCCTAATATATTTATGTATTGGAATATGATTCGCGAACGCTCAGGATTACCCAATATAGAAGAAACATATCCGGAAGCTGTCAACGACCAGAAGCAATTAAGAGATCTGGTTCGCCGCGAACGTCGTATCGAATTTGCTTTCGAGGGGATGAACTTTTATGATTGCCGCCGTTGGCTGACTGGCGAACGCACAGAGGGTAACAACATTCATGGAATGAATATCCAGGCTGTAGGCAAAATAAATACAAACTCATATCCGGTAGAGTTCTATCAACGTACTGTAGTGGAAAAGAGAATTTTCACGCCGAGTTTTTATCTTTTCCCGATTCCGCAAAGCGCTATCAATAAGAATGATTTGTTGGTACAGAATTATAAATGGTAAAAATGCAAATGACAATGAAAAAATACATAAGTTTTATATTTCTAGTCCTGCTACTCGTTTCTTCATGTACGGATAGCAAGTATGATGGAATGATTGACGATACCGCCTATATTGCAAACAGCGATTTGCAGCAAAAAACGATTACCTTAATGAAGGTGGAAGACTACGTATATGAAGTATGGATTCATAAAGGCGGATTCTTCCAGGATAAGTTCGAGGGAACCATAGCAACAGACAACGAGTATCTGATTGCTTATAATGCTTCCAAGGAAACGGATTACACCATGCTGGATGAAAAGTATTATTCCTTCGAAAAGAATTTTGTAATTACAAAAGGGGCGAATGAAACATCTGTTCCGCTAACGCTTAAAACAAGCAGTGTACTGGAAAATCTAGGCTACGGTACTTATTATATCCCGTTGGCAATCGGCAGTCCTTCACAGAACATCTTTGACGAAAAATCCAATCTGTTGCTGGCCTTAACCTTGAAGCAGCCGATCTTGTCAATCGATGGAGATAATAAGGGAGAAGTATTCATAGACTTTGCCGATGATCCGACAGAAACTCACGAACTGGATATGAATTCGGTACTGGATATAGAAACAACAGAAAACCTGGAAATAATCTATTCTATTGATCCGACTATGGTTCTGGAGGGAGAAAATATTCTTGATCCTCAATACTACACCATTGCAAAGAATGTTACCATGCCCGAAGGCGAGCAGGTTGCCGCAAACAAGCTGGTTATTAAGCTTGCGCAAATGCCAAGAGGCCGGTGGATAATTCCAATACGCTTATCCACCCCTAATGATAAAGTCGAAATAGCCAACGATGCATACCTGAAACTCACTGCTGTGAAAGGTACGTTGGACGACATACAATGGGGAGGTGATTATCTACAGGTAAACGAGATCGTTGTTTCGTCCGATGCGCTGGTAGAAAAGCTCATTGCAACAGCCCAAGGCGTAGAGGCCAATATATCTGTTGATGCAGACTGGATTGATGCTTATGGAAAAGATGGAAATGTTTACATAACCATTCCTCAAGCCAACACCATTGGCAATCTGGAACGTGTGGCTACTGTTACTATTCTCGATAAGGGTACACAGCTTGAAAAATCCATTATGGTAAGACAAGGCATGCCCGGCTATGGTATCGGTCTAAATAAGAGCTTATGGAGCATTGCCGATTTTAGTAGTAACACAGCTAATAAACAGGCTCATTTCACCAGACTGTTTGATAATTTCTGGCCAGCCAACAAGGCACAATCTACCAATTCGTACATTGAACTGACAGATCGCGCCAGTAATCCTTCCGATCCATATATTCTTACCTTCGACTTAGGCGAAGAACACATCGGATACAACTCCTTCGGTATCATGCCGAGGTTGCAGTGGACAGAACCTTCTGCGAAAAGAGTGAAGATTGAAGTGAGCGATGATTTGACAAACTGGACTGTTTTGGGCCCCAATGCCGCTACAACCGGAACGTGGGATGCGTTTACACGCGAAGAGCTGAATGGAGGAACCACAAGCTACGATGATAAATATTACGGCATCGTTCACTGGTTCGATCTTGGCGACCAGAACAAGCGTTACATTCGCCTGCATAGTTACGAAAGTTATCGTACGACGGGTCAGAATATCTGTATGGACGAGGTCTTTGTTAATAAGCGATAGCTGACAAAAGCTAATTAGCTAAATACCCTAAAAATAGTCGGGCAACGAGTAATAATTCTTTTTGCCCGACTATTTTTTTACTTATTTTTCTGTAAACTGTCATTCTTGGATATAGACTTTTCTGTTTTATAACATGACGGCATACCTATCTCCAACCACCAATTTATCGCCTGTTATATCTACCTTAAACAAATGGGGCACACGGTGATAGCGTCCGTCTTTCATTTCCTTGTGGCTATGCACAGACATCAACATCTCGCCATCCAGGGTGCGGAAAAGCATACCGTGACCGAAATTCGGAGGAGTGATAGGTTCCGGTTCATGTATCCAGGGCCCATCAAGGGTTCCGCTTTCAGAGTAGGCTACACCTTGCGTATAAACATCATATATCCAGCTTGTCCAGATCATGCCCAACCGACCGGTTCCGGTTTCGAAAAGATAAGGACCATCGGTCACACGGTTCGGCACGTCGTTGCCATCGGCATCTTTCTCACGACTCCAGGGCGAATCGCTGGCGCGGAAAAGGAGTTTACCCTCACCGATTGAGCCGCTTAAATCAGATTTCAATTCTATCTTTTCCATTGTACCATCAATGGCTTGCAACCACTCGTAGCAATACACCATGTAGGGTTTGCCATCTTTATCAATCCAGAAGGTACCATCGAGCGTAGGTTTATTTGCCGGCAGATAGATTTCGTCTTTCATAGGCACATAAGGTCCACCGGGCTTATCGCTGACTAAGATATGCGATGCCCGGCGCTCGATTTCATTGCCGGCTACGGTATCTATCTTCACATCGCGGTTGGTGAACGTGCCGAAATAATAATATTTGCCTTGATAAGAATGGAGTTCGGCAGCCCAGATCATCGGTCGCGGACCCATCCAGGAATTCGAATCGGTTTGGGCAACAACGTAAGGTCCACTCCAGAGTTTAAGGTCTTTACTTTTCCAAAGTTTCCCACCGGTTCCGGTCATGTAATACATGGAGGTAACCTCATCGGCTAAAATACATGGGTCGCTCAACACGATAGAGTCTAAAGGAACATTCGTACGGATCGTTTCCGCTTCGGTTTTAGCGCTACTACACGCAATTATCGCAATTGAAGCCAAAGAGAAAGAGAAGAATAGAATCAGGTTTGTCTTATTCATAATGATTATATTTAGAGAGAATAAAAGTAGAGATTTACCGGCAGATCGAAGTCTAATTTTCAGTCAAATAGGGGGTCTTATCATTCAATTTCATTACGGCACGTTACCATAAAAGAAAGGGAGGAGACTCCTCTCCTCCTCTTAATTGCAATCTGATTGCACGATTACAATGTGCTAGATCGTATGACTCGTGGGCACTCTTACCCTTTCAACACTATCAGATTGCACTTAAATGCAAAATAGGTTTCGCTGAACCTCTATTTTTTATAAAGAAATTCAAACTCGATGATGCAATGTACAAATATTATTTCATATTTACACTATTTAATATGTTAAATCACTAGTGGGCACTAAAAAATAAAAATCGTTCTTTGAAATGTTTTGTATATCGTGGTTTCAGAAGATTTTCGTTGCGTGACGATTTGAATTGACTTCT
>NZ_QVMI01000042.1 GCF_010500965.1 Bacteroides sp. 51
AATCTTAAGGTTGAGATGCCTAGGGCAAACCTGTGGAATGGCTAGGGCATACCAATGGGATGCCTAGGGCAAACCAATGGGATGGCACCGACCTTTTTTAGTTAATCTGCGTTTCATACCAGTCATAACCCTACAAAAGAAAACTAAACCCGTTCTGTGATTACAGTACACTTGCTTGTCCGTCATATTTTTAAGGGTGATATTACCTTTCAAATAAAAACGATCGACAAGAATAATGAAAGATACTTTTGACTACTCTAAGGCCGACTCACAGGCTACAGCTGTGACTCCACTTACTCCCGGTAAATTTGATTTTGATAAATATGCAGCCTACGAGCAACAACTACTGGCAGGTTGTGAATCTTTCTGGCAAAGTAATAAAGGAGGTGTACTGGTCTACAGGCGGATGAGGGTAAAAGATGTGTTTGCCCAGGATGCCTGTGATATGGAAAAATCATTAAACTGGCAACTCGGTGCTTTAGAGAAGAGCATGCTTTTTAAAGCAGATATACCCAACTTCCTGGAACCGTGGTATGGCATCGGAACCATAGCTTCGGCATTCGGGTTCGATTATATTTGGGAACCGGGACAAGCTCCTGCTGTAGATGGCAAATTCGGTTCCATACAACAACTTGTTGAAAATGAGATAACTCCCGTAAAAGATACCCCTATAGGTAGGCACACTCTGGATATGATTCACTACTTCTTAGATCAAACAAGAGGTCTTTTGCCCATGTCATATTGTGATATTCAATCGCCCCTGAATGTAGCGTCCAACATTGTAGACTCCAACCAGTTCTATGTTGATTTCTATCTGGACCCGGATAACATGTTGAAAGCTCTTGACCGTATTGCCGGTCTGATGATTGATTATACTAAAATCCAGCAACAACTGATTGGCAGTTGCCTGGCTAAGCCCGGACATGGATTTGCGTCCTGCCGCAAGTTTGATGGCTTCGGGATGAGTGACGATTCAATGATCATGCTACCGGGCGATTTGTATAACGATATGGTGGTTCCCTCATTTGTCAAAGCCGGAAGCTCATTTGGAGGTGGTGTATTCCACTCGTGCGGCAACTGGTCCGGTAAGAAAGAAGATGTGATAAAGATAGAAGGACTGAAAATGGCCGATGGTGCATTCTCGAAAGGCACTGACCCTGATGCAAACCCAACCGAAGGTTTTGCTGACACATTTACCAATACAGGAGTTGTATTGAATGCCCGTATCGTTGGCACTCCTGATATTATAGCCGGCAAGGTGAAAGAACTGTGGAAGCCGGGAGTGAAGCTGATTGTGGTAACATATTGCGATACTCCACAGGAACAGGAAGATGTATACCATAAAATCCACGAAATATGTCAGGAATAAACACGAAAGTCGGGAATTACAGATGGCGAATTGTGGTGTTGCTGTTCTTTGCAACAACCATAAACTATATTGATCGCCAGATATTGGGCATGCTTAAACCATTTATCGGGTCGGATTTGGAAATCACCGAAGCCAGTTACGGGTATATCGTATCCGCTTTTCAGGCCGCCTATGCTGTTGGGCTGCTATTGTAGGCGTGATCATTGACAAATTCGGAACAAAAATAAGTTATGCCGTTGCCGTAGTTATCTGGAGTCTTTTCCGATTATTTCCCAAAGAATGCTGTAGGTAGCATGACCGGATTGGCAGGCCCTCCGGTATTGCCTACTGAAGTTACCTTTGAACTACTGCTCGGTGCAAATGTAGTCGATTGTGTTCCTCCCGAGTAGTTTCCTCCGGTGTATAACCCATAGAACTCATCAGAGTATCCGGTGATACTTCCCCCTGTATTAATTTTATATGTTGTACCTGTTTTAAGATCAGAACTGCTGTATAACAATGTCATTGAATTATATGTACGTGGTATCTTATAAGTCATGATATTTGTACCGTCGGACGATGTAATGTTGATGAGCTTTCCCGATGTGCCGCTTGTACCCCATATCAGCGTTTGTTGGGTAGATACACTTGATGTGGGAGTGCTGGTGGAACCACCTGTTCCGATAAGTATACCTCCGGTAATTTTGAATGTATTCTGGTCACAGTCAAACCCTTCTTCGGGTGATGTTGTTCCCGATGAGATAACTACCCCTCCTGTGATGGTTAGTGTACCGTTTGAGTCAATACCATCATTTGTTGTGCTGTAACAGTACACTTTGCCTCCATTAATCTGAATATGGTTTGAAGCATTGATGCAATCGTCATAAGCCTGGATAATCACTGTACCATTATTGATCGTCAGCGTAGCTTTACTTTCCAACCCTTCGGCCTCGGTTTTTGAGGTACTAATCTTGATATATCCGTTATTAATAGTCAGATTGCCATCGCTTTTAATAGCTTTTGCAGCCGTATCGTACGATCCATATTTATACTGTCCTCCGGTGGTTGTTACTGTGATCGTACCACCGTTAACCGTAAGCGTTCCACCCACATTAATACCTTTTCCTCCGGTTCCTGTACTCTTGGTTTTTAATGTTACACCATCTTCAATAACCAGATTGCCATCACACTTGATTGCTGCGGCAGATGATGTATCGTTTTCATCCGTGTCAAAGTAGGCATCTCCGGTAGTTTGTAATAATAGGTTCCCGCCACTGATTGTAACATCACTATCCGAGTTAATGGCTTTGGAGGCAATACCGATAGTGGTGATGTTGAGTGTTCCACCCGAAATGTCAATAGATCCTGTATCATCTGCATCCAATCCTTCGCCTGTAGCATAAGCGGTTATTGTTCCTCCGGTTATTGTGATGCCATCGCCATGTATCGCATCGCTGGCGGCTTCTTTTACATATATTGTACCACTTGTGATGGTAATCCCATTGCCTGAGCTAATGGCATGCTTAACTTTACCGCGTACTTCCAGCGTACCGTTTCCACTGAAATCCATCTTCCCTTTACTATAAAAAGCAGCTTTGTATTCGCTCGTTGACGAGTCGATCAGGCGATTCTGTGTATTATCCACAATCTTAACTGATACCGCTTTTTGCGTGCTGTTGATTGCGGCTCCCGATGGATTGGTAATGCCTACGCCATTCAGATGGAGGTTGAACTTATTATCACTTGTAAAGGTAACCGAACCATTTGTAGTTATTCCCGAAAGTACATAGTTAACTCCTTCGGTAGCGGAAGACGTAATCGTAATGTGATTGCCGTTAATCTCTGAAGTAACATTGCTTAATGCCGTGACCGTAGCATTTTCGCTGCTACTGAATGTTATAAATACAGCATTGCTTAATGCAGATAAATCCTGAGAGTTTGGAACGAGTGCTTCGTCTTCTGTTGAAGGTGGGGTAACTTCGATCTCGCCCTCTTCTTCATTAGCATCACCATTTTCATTGTTTTCTGTCTCTTCTTCCCAACCCGGAATATCATCATCCGATGAACATGAAAAACCGGTGAATGCCAGTATACTCAGCATAAAAAAATATAAGATAAATCTTTTCATTTGTTATGTTTTTATTAATAAATAAGCGATGCAATTTCGCCAAAAAAACAAACTTGGGCAAGAAAAGATTTATCCTTTAAGTGAAGGGGAGATTTCTGTCGGCAAACCGATGGATTTTATCTATTAAAAAAGTCTGTACTTAAGAGCCTGAGTGCGGCGTCTCGCTGCTACCGCTATCTTTTGTTATTTCCTGAATATCTTGCAATGTAAAGTTTCCTAGTAATTGTATTACAGTGAATTTCTATTTTTACCAGTACTCTGGTCCGGTTACCATCTTCATTGGAACTGATCATGGTTTCATACGATGAGTCGTCCAGGTTTCGGATTGCTTTACTTAACTTATCAACCTGGCAGGTTAGTAAGAGTGCAAGTATGGCAATATACTTTTTCATTATCTATTCGTTTTATAGTTATTGATCTTGTTTATTATGAGCCTCTTTTTTGCGCGCTTACGGGAGGCCTTCATATACAAGACGAGATAACTTTGCAGGTTGTTACAAAGAAAAGAATATTTTTTTGAAAAAGTAGGGTGGGGTGGGGAAATAGATGTTTCTACCCCCCCCCTGGGGCTGCGCTCGTTCCTCGCTTACCCCAGGTCCGACAGGCTTTCAGCCTTACAGATAGATTTAAATGATGGTTTTCATATTGCAATTATTTGTCTAAACAGTGTAAAGTGGTATATAATTACCTAGCGGATAATCTAATTATTTATAAATCTAATCCTGTAACGGAACATATACCCCGTAATATCCCAAATCATTAAGGATGCTCATGTAATGCTCGGGTAGTGTACTTACAGTATTGTTTTGTATATGGTTATACTTCATCAACATTTCAGTGCGTTTGACCCCAACCTTTTGCTCTGTTTTGATAAGTTCTTTCGGAGCTTGAAGGCCTATTACAGTTATATGCGCTTCTTTAAACTTAGCTTTTAGTTGTTTATCCTCCATGATATCTTCGTTGGTATATACCCATCGGTATCTTTCTTTTCCGCCTTCTTCTGATACGCTATCTGTTTCTTCTTTTTCAATAATTTGAAAGGCGATTAGATCAGGAGCCATAGCCAATGGAGTAGGAGAGGACGAATCCCAAATGATCAGGCTTTCATTCTGGAAAATAATTTTATACGTATCTTTTGTATTTTGAATGGTAATGATACCGTGGTCAAATCCTCCGGCTGTAGTGGTAGTAGCGTTTATCAATGTACCTGAGCAGATTTCTTTGACGCAACGTTCAGAATCATAGTCTTCAAAGAAATCTATGATAGCTTGGGTGTTTGGTTGATCAGATTCCTGTTCCAGTTTAATAACTTCGCCAAGCTCTTCACATAGTGTTAATGTACCAGGTACACACATTCCTTCTTTAGTTATTTCTGTGATATCAGGAAAGAACCACATCGCCAAACCTGCTCTTTGATTATATTCCGGCATGCTCAGAATAGGGCGTGCCAGTGATTCCATTTTAGTAGCACTACCTTCAGAGTCGCCTTCCGATATTTGCAGAATTACATCATGATATTTTCCTTTTTCATCTTTTTCACTACTGAGTATAGTTGGATTAACGGATATCTGTCCTGAGTAACTAATTAAATCAAGAGTTGGTACTGCCCGTCCTGCTCCATCAGCATCTACTACGGGAATATTAAGTTCTCCTGCTACAAGACAGGCAACAGTAGATGAAATAGGGCCTATCTCGACCGGAATGATATAGTCTATTTGTCCTTCTGAACCAAGTTTCTCTTGCGATAGTCGTTGTACGGCATTCACTGCTGCATCTACATGTTTAACGTTTCTCATTTTTTCGGGCGATCCCATATAGGCCACTACTACACCACATTTCTTTTCGGTTAAGTTCCGAAGATCATCGATTGATGCACTATCAATTGCAATCTCACCTTCTGAGAAGTTTTCAATGAATTGCATGCTGACATCATATCCGCCACCACCGCCGCTACCTAATAAACAAGCGCCGCGTACTATATTTTCCAGACTTTCTTTTCCTAGTTTTTTCATGATGATTTGGTATTATATTAGTTAAAAAGGTTTGTTATTTTTTTCTCTGTGCGTACACAGCCATGCTTTCTGGATATCTGTAGTGCTTGTTCTACAGCTATTTTTGCTTGTGCCGGATTGCCGATCTCTCTATAATAGCGTGCTCTCAGAAGATACATTTCATCCAGATAGTTTGTTTCCCCCCTTTCGGTGGAAGTACGAATAGCCTCATCTGCCTGTTTCAGGAAGTGGTCATACTGCTGTGTCTTCAGGTAGTGCCTGCAAATAGAGAGTTTACAGATGTTATGTGTGGTTGTCGGTGCAGCCTTGCAACTATCCACTAATCGTTGATAGCCCTTATTTATGGTTCCTAATCCTTCTTTGCAGTCTGTAGCTAGTAGGTGTGTACCCAGAAAGATTTCACCAATGCCGAGATAAAAATGAAAGTTATAACGACTGGCTTGGTCATAGAGTTTCTGGGCGTATTCTTTTAGTTCGCTTATGTCTTCCTCTAGAAAAGCATGCCAACTCAGAGCCTGGTATCCAACTACTTTATAGTAGTGGTTTGGAGTTTGTTCGCATAGCTTTTTGATATATTTCCGGTAATTGGTAACCAATTCATTTTCATCCTCATGAAAGGCTATCAGTAGTAAGAACATATAGGAAAATAGATGGTTCAGTCGGGCAGTCTCATCAGTCAGAGGTCTGTTTGCTGTCTCATCCAGATAAGTTGTGAATTCTTTCTTAGTGCCTTTAAAATCGCCCATCCAGTACAATGTATTTCCCAGTGCGATCCGGGCAGAGAGTATCATGGCAGGGTTCTGCAATTTTTTGGCAGTCTCCATATTCTGACGGGCAAGCTCCAGACATTCTTTTAATTCCAGTTTAGCCAGGTGGATGCTCCACAGGCCGAATAAGATGATTCCCATGTATTCCAATTCATTCAGTTTTTCGCTTAATTCTTTGGCTTTTTGGAATATATCTTTTACTTCCGGATCTCCCCATCCTTTGGTAGATTGTGCACAGGTGCAGAGTTGTACCTGAAAGTAAAGGCGCACTTTCAGGTGTTTTTCATCATTGGGAAGTTCATCCAGAAAACAGATTGCTTTTTTAGTCAGTACACTTGCTTCCTGGTATGCTGAGATACGCATCATATTGTTGACTGTTATCTGAATATATCGTACTGCTTTATCGTATTCGCTTGATAACTCATAATGGCGTGCAATATCACCTGCCACTTCATCCAGATTGTCTTTGAAAAGTTCTTCCATAATATTTGCTGTATCGCTATGTAACATCATTCGTTGGGTCATACTTAGTTCCTGATATAGGTATTGTTGAAAGATATAGTTTGAGAAGTTGAAGCGCGAAACTATACCTTTGTTTGAGCGTATGCAGTCGCCTTCATATACCAGGCGATGCTCTTTTTGCAAGGTTTTGGAGAGGGTGAGTAGTAAGTCGCGTTCGGGTTCGCCCATTGTTTTTGATAAAACTTGTGCAATGAAGCTGTAGCCTTGTATGCTGGCATGTGATAGTACTTCTATCAGTGAGTCTTCCAATCGACCGATACGTTCTTGTATAATACCTTCTATTCGTGCCGGATAAGCATTCCAGTGTAGTTGGGCATTATTCGTCCAGATATTATCGTTGTTCCTTACCAGCATGCCCTGTTCTTTCAGAAGGTTAACCAACTCGTTAACAAAGAGGGGGTTGCCGTTTGTCCGCTCAAATAATTTCTCCCGGAAATGCCTGTCGTATATATTATTGTCCCGGTCGAGCATGCGATTCATAAACGCTATGCGTTCCTCCTGACTGATCGTATCGAGATTAATAAATACATTACCATGGCTGATCTTTACCTCGGTGATGAGTTTGTTTAAAGGATGTTTTTCACCATTCATGGGTATGTTGATATCTGTGCTGCGATAACAACCGATAATCATTACCGGATAGTTTTTTAGTCCGATAATAAGCTGATAAAACAGGTTCACCGATAGTTTGTCGATCCATTGCAGGTTGTCGATGAACAACACCAGATGATATCTGGCTGCGATTGCTTTGATAGCATCTACATACTGTTCAAGAATCTTAGATTCTTCTATGCTTGTGGGTTTTTCTTCCTCTTTTTCTTTAAAAACAGCCTGTCCGATAGCTGAAAGTATGGAAGCGCCCGGGATAAAGTTTCCTATCAGATCGGGAGCATTCTCCAGTAACATTTTACCACAGAATTTAAGTGATTCCCGCACGATCTCGCCTTTGCTGGATCTGTTGTTCGCTTCATCACCTGTTTTTACATCATGGAGCAGGTTTTTCAGTAATTCCTTGAATGGCTGATAGGGAATATTGTACTCTGACCGGATGCTGCAAAAGCTTGAAATGAACAACGTGTTCTGATCTGTTTCTGCTTGTTGTTCCATAAACATATTGGCCAATACTGTTTTCCCTGATCCGGCTTCTCCTGCAATAAATTGCAGTTGCATCCGGTTTGTCTGTTGCATGGTCTGGTAGGCTTTTTGCAGAACCTCCAACTGTTTTTCGCGTATGATCATGTTCCTGTTAATAGATTTTTCAAATGAATGAACTAATGTATATATAAACCACTATCAGCATAAAAAACAAAGTTGCCGGTTTTAAATAATTGATAAAAAGAGTTCTGATGCAGACTTTATAAGCAACAATTGTCTTGCTGCTCTAAATATATGAAAAAAAATCACTCTTTTTGTGAGTCTGATGGAATTATTTTGGACTTTTTATTCAAAATCCCACCAAACCTCTGTCTTGGGTGGATCTCCTATGGTATACGGTTCACCTATAAGAGGTATGGTGACCAGTATTCCGGCGTCATCCATTAGTGGAAGTAATTCTTTGATGGGTTCATTCCATGTATGATAAGCTGCGGCAAATCGTGCCCAATGCACAGGCAGTACCATGCGTGTTCTGAGGTCCTGAGCTGTATGCACGGTTTGTTCCGGAAATGAGTGATTCTTAGCCCAGTCCAGGTTATACTGTCCGTTTTCCAGTATAGCGAGATCGAATGGTCCGTATGTATCGCCAATATCTTTAAAGTGTTTATTGTAGCCGCTGTCGCCACCAATGAAAATACGATATCCGTGTATTTCAAGCACATAGGATGTCCATAGTGTTTGATTCTTTTTTAGCCAGCGCCCTGACCTGTGCTGACTGGGGGTGGAGATGAGGCGGATGCCGGGAGCGAGATCGACCGTATCTCCCCAGTATACTTCCTGCATATGTCCGGACTTCCAATTCCATTGTTTGAGGAAAGAACCTACACCTACCGGAACAACGGCATGGGTGTTTTTCTTGCGTAGTTTGCGTATGGTATGGCAATCTAAGTGGTCGTAATGGTCGTGGGTGATGAGGAGCACATCAATGGGGGGAAGGTCTTTTATTTTATACACATAGCTGCCCGGCATACTTCGATTGAAATACCATATGGGCGATGCATAGTCAGTGAGTAACGGATCGACAAGGATATTGAACCCTTGCGATTGTATCAGGTAAGACGAATGACCAAACCACGTTATGGTGGGTCGATTGAATGTGATGTCTTTTAAGTTGGTTTTAACAGATGGAATGGGTTGTGATAGCTTCGGTCTTTTGGTGAATTTACGCATCTTGATTTCCTTGCGGATGCGTGTGGTATCGACGTATATTAATGAGTCGGATGCGTCGTAGAGGTTTCTGAACTCATTGTTAATGAAGTTGGGGTATTTGACTGCAAATTCTGCTCTGCGTTCTTTGGAGGGAATTTTGCCAATGGAACGTATAGTGGAACAGCCGGAAAGTAATATAACCGCCAGAGTAATAAGAATCAGGATCAGTTTAGGCTTACGCATTGGCATGTTTATGGCGTGACTAATCGTTTTAACAGTAGAATTGGTATGAACAAATATAATAAAATCCCGGGATGTGCGGTAAGGCTTCATCCCGGGATTTTCAATTATTACGCTAATTTATACTTTCTTTCCAAACAGTTTGCCAATACTGCTTAATATGCCATGGCCACTGCTACCGGAGAATGTTTCAATGAGCGATTCTACATTGATACCCTTCTCGTTAGGGTCGTTAACTTTGCCCGAGATTACTTTCATCACTAACGGAACGACTGTTGTCGATATAACGTTGGCCACAGATTGGGAGAGTCCTACTTTCCGGATCAGTTCGCTTGTTACCGAGCCAATAATATTATTGGTTATCGAGTTGTTACTTACCGAACTGTTTCCGTTGAACAGGCTTGTCAGGCTGGATAAGTTACCTAGGGTAAAGTTATCCTTCAATCCGTTGGTTACGGCATGGGTAGCTGTTTCAATGGTTGCAGCTTGTTTATCTTCAGGAACATTACTGTTGTTGCTTATCGAACCGGCAATGGTATCTTTGACCAGGTTCAAAATATTGTCTAACATAATCTATTACTTTAAAGGGTTAATAATGCCAATGAAACAACGTAGTTTGTACTATGTTTCATTGGCCCCCCTTTTTTAGTAATATTTAGCCGTTAAGTACTATGGTGGAATTAGTTTATACCATATCTTATTCAGTAATATTTTGTTTTATAGTGTCAATGGGTATTGTTGTTTCTCCATCCGTAAGAGAATCTGGGTGCAGCGCCTCGCTGCTATCCATTAATTGGAAGTATTCGCGTTTCAGGCTATCCGGCATTTCCACTCTTGGGCGTCGCATGGGTTGGGTGAGATCCATGCCTGCGATATCTTGTATGCTTTGACGTAGCTTTTCGTCCATTTCCTTTCGTAGATTGATATTTGTTTTGTCGAGATCCTTTTCGCGGGCCACGGTGAACATATCTTTGTATTTTGCTTTACCCAGTCGAATCTTCATCTTGTCGGGTGTTCCCGAGATGTTCAATCCCAGTTTGAATGGAATAGGCGATTTAAGTACGGTGATGTGATAATCGAACGACATATCCAGGTTTTGTATACCGCCAACTGCCGCATTGTATCTATCCATTGAGAGCTGGAACGGGAAGATCATTAGTTTTTCGTCTTCCAGAATCATCTCTACAGACATGCTGTCAATCACGTTCTTGTTTTTATTCTTGAACATCAGCATTTTAGATATTTCGGCAAAGGTTTCACCGTCGAGCAATACCAGTTTCTGTCCGCTCAGTACGCAAGACGCGGTGGTTTCGGACAGGCGGACGTTCATCATGGAGTCCAGTTCGGTTACTGCCGTCATGCTGCAATCTACCACACCTTCGAACGAACGAAGCATGGGGGCCAACTCGTCGATCATCGGCATGGCGTCGATCAACTCTTTTACGTTGATGCGTTTCACTCCCAGCTCCATGCCCAGGTGCGCCCCTTTTGTGTTGGGAGCTTTGTAAACCATGGTCATAGATGCGCTTCCGATATCGGAATTGAGCATCAGTCGAGGCAGCTGAATGGCCTGATCGCGAAGGATAATCCTTCCGCGGATATTCTTGATGGCGATATCGCTGAACCTGGCGTTTCGTATGCGTGAGTTAAATTCGACATCCAGGTTGCGGGGTACAACGAAGATTCCCAGTTCGGTGGTATCCTCGTCTACTGCAATCTGCTGGCTTTCATCCAGTACTACGCTCGATATGGAGTCCCGTTCGGCGTAGCTCTTTCCGCCATATTCCGATCCGGTTACGGCGGCCTTGATGAGTTCGTTAAAGTCGAGCGAGTCGGCATCCAGCGTCATTTTCGCACTTACTTTGCCGTTGAACAATAATGCCCTGCGGATACCGTCTATCTCGCCTTTCAGTGTAAAGTCCGAGTTTCCGATGCGCATATGTGCTTTGGCCAGGTTTAAGGTATTCATTGTGAATGCCATGTCCGACTCCCGCATACGGATGGGTATCGGGAAATACGGGGTTCGCAGGCTCATGTCTTTGGAAGAGAAATTGCCGGAGATATCCCAATTGCGCAACAAGTCTTTTGTTTCTTGCGATTCGATCTGGAAAGACACGTTTGTTGTGGGGTCGAGCCGGCTTTTGCGTATCGAATCGCGTTGTGCACGGGTGAGTGTCGTGTCGCGTGCATATGCCCTTCCGCTTCGCGGGGAATTGTTTTGAGCAGAGTCGCCTATGGTAATTCTTTGGCGTACTTGTTGTTTATTGAGCTTGAGTTTGAATGTAGCTTTGCTTATTCGTCCGGCCATATCGTATACCCGTCCCATCACGGTGTCGATGGATACGCTTCCGCTGATTTCGGGCAGGCTGGGTATGTCGGCTCTGGGGCGTATATTTATGCCTCCAATGGCATGAACGCCGCGTATGCGGATGGAGTCGCCCATCACCAGGCGCAGGTTTTTGATTCGTCCGCCCACCATGACAGGAGCGATGGAGCTGGTGTCTTTGGGTGGTGAAGTGGTTACGAGGGCGCTGACCCGGCTGGAATTGGCTATCATTTCGTTTTTCCAGTTCAGGTTGAGCGAGTCGAGTACGATTTTGCTTCGTAGCAGACTTTTGGGTGCATCGCGTACAACGCTGTCCTTTACGTGGCTTCCAAGTGCGATATTGGCGTTGGAGGTGTAGAACGTAAAGTTCTCGGCGGTGTGGTTGAATTTCACGTTTTTGATGTTGGCCACGCCGTTGGCGTCAATCTTTCCGTAATCCGACGCAAGTATGTCGTCGAGCAGGCATTTGGCCGAGAAGTCAAAGTCGACCTGTCCTCCCATTTTCATGCCGTCCAGCGGGAGTTTCTCGGCTATTTGGGTGAAGTTGATGTCTGCCTTTGCCTGTGCATTGATGGTGGGTTTGGTCAGGAGATGATTGAATTCACCCTTTGCCGTAAGCTTTGAGGAGGCTGTTTGCAGATACAGGTTTTTAAGTTCCAATGAGGATGGCTGTGCGCCCGATAAATCGAGTAGCGTGCTGAAATCGAGGTCGAAGTCTTCTATGAATGGCTTTTGGGGGTGTTTGGCAGATGCCAATGTGCCGTCGGCCAGTTGCAGGGCGAGGGTGATCAGTGGGTATTGATCTTGTCCCAGCTTTCCGGAGAGTTTTCCGTTGGATGCTATCTTGCCTTCGGCAACGAGCTTGGAGGAAATGTCCGATACGTGTTCGGGTATCATTTTTATGATATCGGCCAGCGACGAGGCGTTGAGGCTGAAATCAACGTCGACGTTGGTCATTCCCGGAATGGTGTCACGGGTCAGCATTCCGTTTGTATTCAGTTCCAGTGCTCCGACTTTAACCGTGCCTTTCTCTATGGCGAGGGTTTTCAGTATCCTGTCGCGTGCCAGCGTGGTGCGGAAGGAGAAGGGGAGGGCACGGGTAAAGGTTTGTCCCTGATAGTATGAGGTAATTCCTGTGGTGCGTATGCCGAGGTTCAGGTCGGCGTGTTTTTTGGACAGGTTGCCTTTGAGACGCATGTCGAGGCTGTCTACCATCACAAACATATCTTGTTGCAGGTCGTCGTAGGTGAGGTTGACGTTGCGTAGGCGGATGTTGCTGATGTTCAGTTCGGGCATCACAAAGGCGCTGGTGTCCTGGGAGGCGGTTTTTGTGCTGTCGTTGGAGACGAAGATATCCCAGTTGGCTTGCCCCAGTGTGTCTACATGGGCATAGATATCGGCGTTTTCTATTTCCAGTTGTTTGATGATGATTTTCTTCTCGAAAAGGAACGCCATAGGGTTTACGGCGATCATGAAATTGTCGAATTCCAGCAGCGTGTCTCTTGGGGTGGAGATACTACCGTTCTGCAGGCTGACTCCAAGGTTGGGGAAGGTGCCGAAGAAGCTGATATCAACCGCTTCGCATTTGACATCGCTCTTGATATATTCCTTACTTAGCTCCAGCAGAATGGGAGTGATTCTTTTAGGTGTTGCCACCGTATTCAGCACAATGACTATGGCGATAATCAATATTGCGAGTATTCCTAATAGGCTTAATCCGGTTCTGATCAGGATTTTCTTTGCCTTATTTCCGGAAGGTACTTCTTGTTCCATGAATGATTATATGTGTGTATGTTGAAATTGAGGCTAAGATACAAAAAATGAATAAACGCTATGGCATTCGGCAGTTAACTTTTAGGGTTAATTTTTTAAAAACGTGTATGTTCTTTGCAACGACAATTGGGTTGTTTATACTATATGTATTATTAAATAAGCAAAAAGTGGCACTCATGTGCCTGATCTGTTTATTCATGGGGGATGCAGGATGGTACTTCCCGAATAAAATGCTAGCACTCATGTAGCACTGCCAGCACTGTGTGTTTTGTAGGGTTATGATTGTTTCTGGCTGGTTATACGTTATCTCAACCATCCACCCCCTGCCCCCGCCAGCGGGGGATAGGCTGCGCTACACAGTGTCTCCGCAAGGTATCCCCCGCTGGCGGGAGCAGGGGGTGGATTTGGCACAGTATAGAATTAACTCCTTTCCAATCCGTTATACGCTAAACCTTCAGTAAAAGCTATGGCAATTTAACAATTCAACCGGCTTTTCTACTTGCTCCTGTTTCATTTCGCTTTCCCGACCTAGGTCTGGAAATCCTCCCCACCTAGGTCGGACGGACTTCTCCACCTAGGTCGGGAAAGCGAAATGAAACAGGCACTTGATTTTATTGAAAGCAAGATGTTAAATTGAAACTATAACAGGATGAAATGAGTGCTAGTAGTGCTATATGAGTGCTAGCATTTTATTTGGGAAGTACCATCCTGCATCTCCCATGAATAAACAGTTTTGGCACATGAATGCTACTCTTTTGTTGTTTTTTGAAATTTATAGGAGGAGTGGTGGGTAATTGTGCTCAATCGCGCTTTGCTATAAAAAAAGCCCCTTTAAGGGGCTTAAGGGTGAAAGACGGGGTTCGAACCCGCGACCTTCGGAACCACAATCCGACGCTCTAACCAGCTGAGCTACATCCACCATGTTTTTGCTAATGCGGTGCAAAGATAGGTATTATCTTTTATTTTGCAAACATTCGAAAGAATATTTTAATAAATTGAGAATTGAAAATTGAGAATTGAGAATTCTATGCAGCAAGAACTCTCAGTTTTTAATTTTCAATTCTCAATTATATATTGCCTTCTTGCCTGCCAGCAAGGTATTCTTCATCAATGAAACGATCGTCATCGGGCCAACACCACCGGGCACAGGAGTGATGAAAGAGCACTTAGGAGCTACTTCATCAAACAGTACATCGCCGGTAAGTTTGAAGCCGGATTTCGTTTTGTCGGAAGGAACGCGCGTAGTACCTACGTCAATTACCGTAGCCCCTTCTTTTACCATATCTGCCGTAACGAAATTGGGTTGTCCCAGTGCGGCAATAATGATATCCGCTTCCTGACATTCTTTGACCAGATCTCTTGAACGGCTATGGCATACCGTTACCGTGGCATCGCCCGGATAAGCCTTTTGCATCATCAACATAGCCATCGGTTTACCTACGATATTGCTGCGACCTAATACAACACACTTTTTACCGGAAGTTTCGATCTTGTAGCGTTTCAACAATTCGATAATCCCGTTCGGTGTGGCTGATATATAACAAGGAAGTCCGATTGACATACGTCCCACATTGATGGGGTGGAAACCATCCACATCTTTGCGGTAATCAATCGTTTCGATTACTTTTTGTTCAGAGATATGCTTCGGTAATGGAAGTTGCACGATGAACCCGTCAATATCCTCGTCCGCATTCAGTTCGCGCACTTTAGCCAGCAATTCTTCTTCGGTCACATCGTCTTCGTAGCGAATTAGAGAAGACTTAAATCCACATACCTCACAGGCTTTTACTTTAGCTGCCACATAAGTTTCGCTACCGCCATCATGCCCAACAAGTATGGCTGCCAGGTGTGGGCGTTTGCCGCCATTGGCAATAATTTCAGCCACTTCGGCCGCAATTTCCTGCTTAACCTGCTCAGAGATTGCCTTTCCGTCGATAAGCCTCACCCCAGCCCTCTCCAAAGGAGAGGGGGAAGGGGTTACTTCCGACTGTATATTTTGATTATTTTCTTTCATTATACTCTATAATAAGGTTATGAATTTGCAGACTATCCTTTAAGCTCCCTCTCCTTTGGAGAGGGTTGGGGTGAGGCTGGTTACCCTCTTTTGGGCATCATTTTGCCCATTTTGCTGCTGGTTACCATTTTCATCATTTTGCGGGTCTGGTCGAATTGTTTCAGCAAGCGGTTAACATCTTGAATGGTTGTACCGCTACCTTTGGCGATACGTGCACGGCGCGAACCATTCAGGAGCGCAGGGTTAGAGCGCTCTTTCGGAGTCATGGAGTGAATGATAGCCTCAATACTCTTGAAAGCATTATCGTCAATATCTATATCCTTGATTGCCTTTCCTACGCCGGGAATCATAGAAGCAAGATCCTTCAGGTTACCCATCTTCTTGATCTGTGCGATCTGGCTAAGGAAGTCGTTAAAATCGAATTGATCCTTGGCGATCTTCTTCTGTAAACGTTTCGCTTCCTCTTCGTCATACTGTTCCTGCGCACGCTCTACCAGCGAAACAATGTCACCCATGCCCAGGATACGATCCGCCATACGCGAAGGGTGGAACTGGTCGATTGCTTCCAGCTTCTCGCCCGTACCCACAAACTTAATCGGCTTGTTCACCACCGTGCGGATAGAAAGCGCAGCACCACCACGGGTATCACCATCCAATTTTGTCAGCACCACACCGTCGAAGTTCAGGCGTTCGTTAAACTCCTTAGCCGTGTTAACAGCATCCTGTCCCGTCATGGAGTCTACCACAAACAAAATCTCGTCCGGGTTGATCGCCGCTTTGATCGCTGCAATCTCGTTCATCATCTGTTCGTCAACCGCCAGACGTCCCGCTGTATCGACAATAACCAGGTCATATCCTTTCGCTTTCGCCTCTTTGATACCATTCCGGGCAATAGACACCGGGTCTTTGCTATCTATCTCCGAGTACATCGGCACCCCGATCTGTTCGGACAATACGCGCAACTGTTCGATTGCCGCAGGGCGGTAAACGTCGGCTGCAACCAATAAAGGTTTCTTTCCCTTTTTGGATTTCAGCATTTTGGCCAGCTTGCCCGAGAATGTCGTTTTACCCGAACCTTGCAAACCCGACATCAGGATAACCGCCGGGTTTCCTTTGATATTGATCTCCGCCGTTTCGCCACCCATCAGGGTAGTTAACTCATCGTGTACGATCTTCACCATCAACTGGCTGGGCTTAACGGCTGTCAATACGTTCTGTCCCAGCGCTTTTTCTTTCACCGTATCGGTAAATGTCTTGGCTACTTTGTAGTTAACGTCGGCATCCAGCAAGGCTTTGCGGACATCTTTCAGCGTTTCGGCAACATTGATTTCGGTGATTTTACCTTCACCCTTCAGAATTTTAAACGACCTGTCGAGTCTCTCACTTAAATTATCGAACATATCTTGTTTGGGTTATATTACATTTTTAAGAGCGCAAATTTACATAAAAGTTTTGAGTTTTGAGTTTTGAGTTATGAGTTAATTCACCTAATCCGGCTTTTGGCCACTCAAAACTCATAACTCCTTATTCTGCCACTTCGCCTTTTTCAGGTAAATGTAGCTGATAATCAGAAGCAGGGTATAATATACCAGTTCTGTGGTGAAGCAAACCTCTACCGGTGCTTTGAAAACCGTTCCGACAACCAAAAGGTAGGCCACATAAAACACCAACGTGCCCGATTCCAGAATCAACGCGGCACGCGTATTACCCGTTCCCGATATACTGTTGAATACCACATTGGCTACAGAGGCAACCAACATGGCTACACATATCACATAAACCGAAGGTATTGATTCGGCAATAAGACTTGCATCACTGGTATATATAGATACAATCGCTTTGGGAAAGAGGGCAATCAATCCACCGACTACCAGCATGATCAGGAGGTCCATACGTGCAATCTTCCTGATCAGCCCCATCACATATTGCACGCCGCCTGCGCCAATGGCATTACTAACCAGACTGTTGGCTGTTGTAGCCAGTGCATTGACCGGTATAAACAGTAAGATATAGATACTGCGCACAATATTGGCAATAGCCAGTTCGCGTTGCCCCAGTCGTTCCACCACCATGAAGAAAGCAAAGAAGGTCGACATAGACAAGAAGTACTGCAACATCGTAAAACTCGAAATGCTAAGGATACGCATTAGTAAAGTCATATCGAACGAGCGCAGCTTGTTTAGCCCATATTTTTTCAGGTCTACCGTAATATAAGTATAGATAATATAGAACAGGATAGAACTTGCCTCGGCAATAACCGAAGCAATGGCAGCTCCTTTGATTCCCATCTCGGGCAGACCGAACTTACCGAAAATAAGTGCATAGTCTAACACAACGTTTGTCAAAGCCATAACAATTGCATTGATTGTCAGCACCTTGGTGCGCGTAATGCCAATATAAAATGCACGGAACATGACACTGGCAAAAGAAAAGAAGAAACCGAATATGCGCCAGTTAAGGAACTCCATCGTGGCATCGTAAATCACATCCGACGAAACTATGACGCGCATAACGTTCCCACCGAATCCTTTTGTAAAACCAAACATCAGGATGGCTAATATAATAAGGAACATACAGCCCTGATTCATAACAGGCCCTACATCCTGATAACGCCCCTCGCCATTGCGGCGGGCAATAACGATTTGCGATCCTACACTAAATCCGAAAGCAATGGTATAGATACAAACGTAGAACAAACCACCCATAGCGGCAGCGCCCAAAGCAACCTCACTCACATGCCCCAGAAAGGCTGTGTCGGTTACATTAATGATGTTTTGAGCCAAAAGTCCCAGAAGTATCGGGTAGCTGATACTCCAGATTTGTTTGTTATTATACATACGTAAAAGTGTTTAAATCGCAAAGAAATGCAAAAGTACACTTTTATTCAGAGATACTCAACGGATAAGTGAAAACTATTGCCGGACCCTCCAGAGTTTCTGTATAAACCTCATAGGTTCCTCCGAAGCGTTTCAGGAAAAGAAGATTGATGTCATTTCGTATGGTAACCTCTTGTGTAGCAGCCTCCGGATTAGCTATCGGACTGCCAACGGTTTTGAAGTATACACACTGATTGGCTTTGTCCAATCTTACAGTGAGTGTTATCGTTGTTCTTCTATTAACCGGAGTAGGATAAGTTAGCAAACTCACAAGCACCTGGCTGAAACGGAACGTATCTACCCTGATCTGCTGTTCCTCAAATTCGGGCTGGAAGTTAATCTGTATAGGCTGCTCTTTTGCTTTGGCCGTGTAAATGGCCTCTCTGCACAGTGTAATCACTTCATATTCCTGAAGGTTGAATTTCATCATTCCGGCTTCCAGACGCGAAATATCAAGTACATCATTTACCAGATTCAACAGAACTTCCGAATTCTGTTTGATGATGGTAGAGTATTCTTTGCGCTGCGCTTCATCCATGTCGGGATCTATCGCCATGAGTTGCGAGAAACCCACCACGCTATTGAGCGGGGTACGTATATTATAACTCATGTTCGATAAAAACAGATTCTTCACTTCATTCGCTTCTTCGGCCATCTGTGTTGCTATACGCATTTCATTCTCGGACTCTTTTAATTTCTTGCGGACAAAAAGAGCACGTATAATGAATAAGGCAAGTAGGGTGGTGAACAACAGAATGACAATCAAAGCAATAAAACTCCGGTTGGATTTGATTTGTTCCTTTTCTAAAAGAAGCTTATTTACCTTATATATATTCTGAATCTGCTCCATCTGCTTACTCGACAAAATATGGTCAATGGAATCTTTACCGTGCATACTTTCCTGATAGAGTTCCAGAGCCTCTGTATGTTTTCCGGCATTACTCAGTATGACTGCTTTCTTGATAAGCTGTTTGTAGTAATCCTTAGGCATAAGTGTTTGGAGGTCCACTATAGATGAATCTATTGCCGCAAGGGCTTTGTCGTATTGCTTTGTGTAAAAGTAATACTCAGAATACGCATCATAAAAAATATTGCTGTAAATAGAAAAACTATAATGGTTTCTCAGCTTTTGGGCTTTTTCCAGATGTTTTAATGCCTCTTCCGGCTTTCCTTTGGCCACATAATAGTAAGCGTAATGAATATCAATGAACAGGAAGATACTGTTATATGATTCACTAAACGGATTGTTTTTTAAGTAATCGTGTATTGCTTTATTTAAATCATTAAGATAAATATATAGATCATCATAATTGTCAACATAATGTGCAGTAGAAGATAATAAACTCAATATCTCTGTCAACACAAATATATTTTTGATCTTAGCTTTGTCTTTATAAGCAGCCTTTAATGTCTCAATACTCTCATTGATGCGATCCGACGCGATATATGTAGTAGCCAGGCAAATAGATGCTGTAATCTTGCCGTCGGTATTATTTAATTCGTTGGCTTTATTGTACATCTTTGATGCTTCATCAATCGCATATTCGTACTCTTCGTTCATAATAAGCGTATTGACTTTAACCTTGGCTGCTTCAAAGTATGTTTTCCACATCTCTTCTTTTTCGGCCAGCCGGATAGCTTCGCTTGCATACGTGTTGACGCTATCTAAAATCCCATTGTTGGTATAGTATAATGCCATGTAAAAAGCCGAATAGCATTTGTATTTGTCACTGTTCAGACGATTGGCTTCTTTGTACAACTCTTGAGCTACTAAGAGGCCGGGATGTGTGCTTTGTTGAATAATAGCTATTTTCCTTAGATGTGCCAGCCGGGTAGTGTCATTTTGAGGTAACCTATCGACGAGCAAACGCAGGCTGTCTACTTCATTGGCATTGGCGTTGAATAGAAAAGAACAGCCAATGAACAGAAGAAATATGGATATGACTTTTTTCATGTAATGCATTTCTCCTATTCTTTATTTCTTTATAGGGTGTGTGAAACAGAAGCGCGAGCCTTCGGTATATTCCGGATCAATCCAAATGTCGCCGCCAATGTGTTTAATGATTAATTGGCAGATCGACAAGCCGAGTCCGGTTCCCTTATCTTGCTCATCAAGCTTTTCAAAGCGTTTGAATATTTTCTGTTGGTTTTCCAATGGGATGCCGCAGCCGGTGTCGGTCACAGTGAACAGCGCCATACTTTTACTCTGTAAAGATAGTTTCAGTGTAATGCTGCCCGAAGGTGTGAACTTGGTTGCGTTGATCAGCAGATTGATTAATACCTGTTGCAAACGGGCGTCATCTGTGTATAGTATCAGTTCCTCCAAATCAGTGTCAAACAGTATCTCGGCCCTGGTTTGTTTGATCTTCTGAACCATTTCGACCACATTGCGGCAAAGTACTATGGCGTCGCAATGTTCAAAGTTGAATTGCATCTTTCCGAACTCTAAACTAGACAAGTCGATAACGTCGTTGATTAGTTTTAATAGTAATTCAGAGTTTTGCTGAATGATTTCAGTACATTGCTGGCGGGTTTCATTATCAATAGACTCTTCTGTCAGAATAGCAGAGAATCCCGACAGGGCATTGAGTGGAGTACGTATTTCGTGACTCATATTAGACAGGAACATGCTTTTCGAGCGTGTTGAGGTTTCGGCTTGCCTTTTGGCTTCTTCGAGGCTTTTCCTTGATGCTGCAAGTTTTCTGTTGCTTCTTCTTATATAAGATGCCAATAGGAAAGACAAAATAAGAATTGTTCCTCCTACAATGATAGCCATACGTACCAGGTTATTCTTTTCTGTTTGGTTTTCGAATTCTATGGTGTCTATCTGGTAGCTGGCATGTAGGCGGTTACCCTGACGTGTATAGCTATTGATACTGAGCGAATCTTTCACTTTGTTTACGTCTTGGTAAAGTTGATTGGCTTTCTCTGCTTTCCCGGTTTTCATCAGAACCCTGGCATAACCTGTCATGATCTGGTTTTGCCCGATGGAACCCGATTCACTGAATAGTATGTCGGTGAGTTGTTCATACTCCTGTAGCGCAGTTGTATAATCCTCTACCTCTTCGTGGTATAAGGCAGATATGTGAATTAAATAAGGAAGAGGTTGCGTTCCGCATTGATCTGCATGTGCAAAAGCCTGTTGTAAGATTTTATGCGCCTCGTCCAGTTCCCCTAATCGGAGTTTATAATACGCGTTAAAAGCCAACCGGTAAATGTAAATGGGGTCTTCTGTATCTTTTTCGGAAAGCAGATGATTAAATAGAGTCAGGTAATGGTTGGTCTCCTCTATATTATTTCCTGTCAGAGACACTTGCAGCAATCTGCCAAGTAGTCGTTTTTTGTAGAGATCCGTATGGGGAATGTTATTTAACAGATCCAGCGCTTGTTTGTAAGTTGCAATGGCTTCGGGTAACATATTAGAGTATGTATATGTGTCTCCAATAGCCTGACTGGCCAGTGCAAATCCCAGATCATAGTTTAACAGTTTGGCTTTCTCTGAAATAAGATGAACTTTATTTATGGCCAGTCCGATATCTCCACGCATGGCATGGGTATGGGCCACAAGATACATTACTTCGAAAAGTTCGGTGTATTGTTTTTCTTTTAAAAGCGTGGGTTCAAAATATTCTCCCCATATGATGATACTATCTATGGGCATTTCACTACAGTATCGAAGATTCCTGCTAATGAAAGTTTGTAAGCGCTTTAGCTTGACATCGTTGTCTATAGCAAATGCTTGTCCGGTTAACGATAATAATAGAATGATAATGAATGCTCTCACTAACGCCGTTTGTTTTGTTCCTTGAAAATAAATACATCAATAGGTATTTGCGACACAAAAATACAAAAAGGGATGATATATAATGCAAAAAGCGCGAAGAAAAATCAAATTCTTCACGCTTTTGAATAATATTTGCAAGTAATAGGTTTGTTTCTTAACTATTCATGCTCATAAGGAACTCTTCGTTATCTCTTGTTTTCTCCAAACGATCCTTCACAAAGTCCATAGCTTCGATTGGGTTCATATCTGACAAGTATTTGCGTAGAATCCACATGCGGTCGAGTGTTTGCTTGTCAAGCAACAGATCGTCGCGGCGCGTACTGGATGCTACAATGTTAACTGCCGGGAATATACGTTTGTTAGACAGGTTACGGTCAAGTTGAAGCTCCATATTACCTGTACCCTTAAATTCTTCGAAGATAACTTCGTCCATTTTAGAACCGGTATCAATCAGTGCAGTAGCAAGAATGGTTAACGAACCACCATTTTCAATGTTACGTGCTGCACCGAAGAAACGTTTTGGTTTGTGCAATGCGTTGGCATCCACACCACCCGACAAGACTTTACCGGAAGCTGGTGATACAGTGTTATATGCACGTGCCAGACGGGTTATGGAGTCAAGGAAGATCACCACATCATGTCCGCACTCTACCAATCTCTTCGCTTTTTCAAGTACAATACCTGCTATTTTTACGTGGCGTTCTGCCGGTTCGTCAAAAGTAGAAGCAATAACCTCGGCGTTTACACTACGCGCCATGTCGGTAACTTCTTCAGGACGTTCGTCGATAAGCAACATAATCATGTAAACTTCCGGATGGTTTGCTGCAATAGCATTAGCAATATCCTTCATCAACAGTGTCTTACCGGTCTTTGGCTGGGCAACGATCAAACCACGTTGGCCTTTACCGATAGGAGCAAACAGGTCTACAACACGTGCTGAAAGTGAGTTTGAGTATCCTTTTCTGCATAAATTGAATTTCTCATCCGGGAAAAGAGGGGTGAGGTGGTCGAATGGAACACGGTCGCGCACGAAAGCGGCGTCACGTCCATTGATCTTTGAAACCTTAACCAATGGGAAGTATTTTTCTCCTTCTTTGGGTGGGCGGATCACACCTTCTACTACGTCTCCGGTTTTCAGGCCGAATAGCTTGATTTGCGATTGTGATACGTAAATATCATCCGGTGAGGCCAGGTAGTTATAGTCGGACGAACGGAGGAATCCGTAACCGTCCTGCATAATTTCCAATACGCCGGTTCCCGAAAGAATATTGTCAAATTCGTATGGACGTTCGCGTTCTACAACCTTGCGCTCCTGAACCGGTGCGTTTTCTGTGTCATAATTATTATGAGCCGGTGCATTCCTTTGAGGCTGCGGACGCTGGTTGTTATTATTGTTATGGTTATTTCTGTTATTATCGTTGGGCTGGGAAATACGTGGGCGTTGTTGCTGCTGTTGCTGGTGCTGTGGTTTAGGCTGTGGCTTTTCCTGTACTTTTGCAGGTTGTTCCACCTTTGTGGCTTCGAATTTGCCTAAAAGTTCGGCTGGTAGTTCGAACTTTTCAACCGGAAGGTCTTCAATAGGAATAAAGTCTTCGGCAACGGCTGGTGTTTCGGGAGCTTCATTTACTTTTTCTTCTTTGACTGCTTTTTTAATTACAGGCTTAGCAACCGGCTTACTTTCAACAACCTTATTTTCAACTTCTTTGTTCTCTTGTTTTTTCTCAGTAGTTGTACTTTCCTCGGTTGTCTTTTTCTTTGCCGTTACTTTCTTTTTTGTTGCTGTTGCGGTAGCTGTTTTCGCTTTGGTTTCAGTAACTTCAGCAACGGCTTCTTTCTTTTCTTCGGGCTTCTCTTCTTCCTTCACCTTTTTTACGGGTTTGGCTACCGGTGCTTTCACAGCAGTTTCTGTTTTGGTAATTTCTCCGGTTTTAGAAGCGGTGAATACTTTGTCGCCTTCTTTCTTTACACTCACACGTGAACGTTTTTTCTTATCCTCTTTTTTCTCTTCTTTGATTTTATCCGCAGCAACTTTTTTAGTGGCTCCGACAATTGCTTGTTCATCAAGGATTTTGTAAACGAGTTCTTCTTTTTTGTATGAGTCTGTTTTTTTAATGCCCAACTCCTGAGCAATAGACTGTAGTTCCGACAAGTTCTTGTCGTTTAACTGAATAATGTTATACATGCGTATATTTAATGTTAAGTATTAATTCCTCATTCATAGGTTCTGTTCACAAACAGATTGGACAGCCCATTAAAAGGGGCTATTTGCCATGTTGAAAAATGTTTTATTTGTAAGTTAGGGATATACTTTATTGAATTAGAGAAATCCTGTTTATCTACTTTGGTGGGAAATCCAAGTGGATTTACGCTGCAAAGATAGTAACAAATTTCAATTTGGAAACAAAATCTCGTTTTTTTATCTGATAAAGCGTATATTTGTCCGGCTATAAAACTAAAAAAACGTATGGAATTGACTAAGGCGCATCTGATTTGTTTCTCACCCACGTCTACTTCAAAACAAGTAGGGCAGGGAATTGTTCATGGAATGGAGACGGAAAATATAACGATAACCGATGTAACATTATCCGAAGCCGGAGAATTGGATATTGTCGGGAGTGAAGTGGCTGTTATAGCTGTTCCTGTGTATGGTGGACGTGTTGCGCCTTTGGCGTTGCAACGAATGAAAAATATACGTGGCAATGATACACCGGCTGTGCTGGTAGTGGTTTATGGTAACCGGGCTTATGAAAAGGCATTGATGGAGTTGGATGCTTTCGCTATTCGTCAGGGATTCAAGGTGATAGGTGCTGCTACATTTGTTGGCGAACATTCTTATCATACGGAAAAACATCCCATTGCGCAGGGACGCCCTGATCAGGATGACTTGCTATTTGCCCATAACTTCGGAAAACTGGTAGCCGAAAAAATACGTACAGCGGAAACGTTGGGAAAAGTATATCCGGTAGATGTGCGCTCAATACGCCGTCCTAAGCAATCTCTTTTCGGGCTACTTCGCTTTCTACGTGGAGTAATTAAAATGCGTAAAAGTGAGGTTCCTGTTCCTAAAGCCCCTGTAACCGATGAATCTCTTTGTATTCATTGTGGAATTTGTGTGAAGAAATGTCCTAACGCTGCAATCATAAAAGGTGAGGAACAACATACAATCGTAGAGAAATGTATTCGTTGTTGTGCTTGTGTGAAAGCATGTCCCGAACGCGCCCGTAGCTTTGATACACCTTTTGCACCTTTGCTTTCGAAGAACTTTCCTAAGCAGAAGCAGCCGCAAACCTTATTGTAGTTTTACAATCATTACGCGCCGGGTAGAGTTCTCTATCCGGAAGCGGTTGTCGGTACGTTCTCCGATAATCCAGATGATCTTTTCTCCACAGCATAAGACCCATTGGTTCTCTTTCTGTAAGAGAGAGAACTTCCTGTCAGTCAGGAAATCGCTGACTAACTTTTTGCCGGTCATGCCGAAGGGGACAAATGTATCTCCTTGCTTCCATTTGCGGATGGTGAGTTTCTCTTTTAACTTATCTGCATCAAAATAAGCGATGTTCTTATCTTTATTAATACTAAAGTTGGGTGTATACTCTACTTCTTCATATATTAATTGAAAGGGTGGGGTAGTGTTGTTTTCTTCTTTTTCTCCTACCTTATATATAAGAAGTAATTCCCGATCTCTGATTACTCTCCATCCTTGATTGCTGACGAATTGTTTTCCAGACTGTCCGGCAATAACAGATTGCATAATATCCTCAATTTGAGGCGAATTAAACCCCAGCGGTAATAGCATCTCAAACAATAATGCACTTGGCGACGGTTCCGATAGCAAGGCTTGAATAGAGACTCCTTCTTCTGTCCGTACCCGCGTTTTGCCTTCTTCAATGGTGTATTGATAAACAGTGGCAACTTCATTCAAGTGGCTTCCGGTTTGGAATAGTTTCTCTTTCACTGACGGATTAATCTCCTGCATCATCGGAATCAGTTTCAATCTGATTTTGTTGCGTGTATATTCATCTTCCAGATTTGTACTGTCCGTTACGTATTCCTGCCCGATGTGCTGTAGGTAATCTATAATTTCATCCCGGGTAACGCATAGTAGCGGGCGTACTATCATTCCATTTTTGGGGTGGATACCTAATAATCCATTGATCCCCGTGCCACGTATCAGGTTGAGTAGCATGGTTTCTACACTATCATCCTGATGGTGCGCTACTGCAATGGCTGTGTGGTCGTGTTCTTTAGCTAAAGCCCCAAACCAATTGTAGCGAAGTTCGCGTGCTGCCATTTCAATAGAGATCTTATGATCACATGCATAAGCCTGTGTTTCAAAACTATTCACATGTAGCGTAACGTTTAACTTATGGCATAACTGTTCAACGAAATTTTCATCTCTGTTAGATTCTTCTCCGCGGAGGTGGAAATTGCAATGGGCAGCTTCGCACGTATACCCCAACGATAATAGAATCCGTAACAATGCCACGGAATCAGCCCCGCCACTTAATGTAACAAGCACTTTGTCTTGTAATGTGAGCAGTTGTTCTTTTTCTATATATTGAGCTATACGGTGTTTGATCATGATGGCAAAGATAGTGATTTTTTGGAATTTTTGACTTTCATATCATAGATAAAGCCTGCTTCAACATACTCTTCACAATTATCTTATGGAATGGTTTGATCAGCGCAAAATAGATATAACCAAACTATCTGCTGGTATTGGAGTGCTTTTAACTTTCACGATACTTTCAACTGATACTTATCTTTCAATACTTGCTTTTCCTCTTCGTCCAATGAACGGATATATCCTTTCCATCCGGGACAGAAGTTGATGTGCCAACGCCAGAAACGCCCGATTATCGACTTCGGGTCTTTATCGTACTTTGCTCTTATGGAGCAGTTTTCACAGTTATGTTGTGCCATGGTACCCTTTTAAATTTCCATCTTGTAGTGACCATCCTGTATTGCTTGTTTGGTCATACTTACAAACTTACATAAAAAGAATGATTTATAGAGGAAAGATAATTTTTCTTTTAAACATGAAGAAAACAGTAGAGGCTGAATTCTAAGTCTTCTACAAGTTTCAGAATTCAGCCTCTTTCATACATAGTAGCAATATTTTAATTCATTGCCTGTCCACTAATGACCCCTGCCAGCGCGCTGGCTATGGCGATCAGAATCTTATAAATCAAATTTTTTGTCGAACTTTTCATTCTTATTCGTTAAAGTTTAGGTTAAATAATTAAGGATGCGCAGCGCGGCTTGCCGCCCCTGGCCGGGGTGCCTCGCCCCCCCCCCGCTAGAATCCCGGATCAACAACTTCATCGTCTCCGTCGTCATCTCCCGATCCATCGTCCGGTTTGGTTGTACCATTCTTGTCAAGAGCAGTGATGCTTAATCCCAGTGACTTCAGATAGTCTTCCAGTTTTACGAACTGCATTCTTTCGCTTGCGCGGGTTGTCGTGCGGGTGAGTTTCAGCGATTTATTTGCCTGGAAGCAGATGCGTACCGAAGTTATATCGTTGTCCGTCATGTCCTCCTCCTTTTCCACACCTTTGGATTTGGCTGCCAGATAGAACACTCCCAGCCCCAGGATATTCACGGTTTTACCTTCGAGCAACTGCTCCTTCATTTTCTCTACGAAGTTAATGAGTACACTCTTTACCTCACCACCCGACAACGATGAGTTGTCTCTGATCTTTTCGGTCATATACTCCAGGTCAATACTCCGTCCCAGTGTGACCAACTGCGGATAATACTTCTCCGGCGAGTTAGCCAACAAAGGGTTCGACTTCTTCTTCACAACTTTATAAGGAATAGCCATTGTTACCTCCTTTTTTAATCGTTAATGTTTAGGTTCTTTTTCACTCTTTTTGTTGATCAACATTACAAAGGTGCAGGTTCTTACCGAAATAGCAAAGAATTATTGAGCTCCCGGAGCAGTTTTCTGAGAAAAATTTGTAACGGGTTGATTGTTAGCGTGTTTTATTGATCTTTTCACTGATTCCTGTGCTGTCCGATACTTGCAGGCATGTCAGATCGTGCCACGCCTGGTCGGGGAGACCTTTGCCATTTGTGATGACGGAACGAGAGGAAAGGATGGGAGTTGCTTCGCCTCCCGCAGGGACTCTCCTCTTTTCTGAGGAGGAGTACCCCGAAGGGGGGAGGTGGTGGGAGCGATTAAACAAAACCATTTCAATCATAACCCTTCAAAAAACCTCCTCAGACTACACCTTTCCTTTTCTTCCGGCGTTATCCACCCTTGGCTATCGTAATAGTCATATAATGTATTTACCTTATCT
>NZ_QVMI01000043.1 GCF_010500965.1 Bacteroides sp. 51
ATTGTTATGTAAAGTGGTAAGGTTAAGTAACAGGGTTATTTTGTTAATAGTCAGCTATCTGACCTTGCTCACTTTACATAAGAGAAAGCTCATCATAAAATATATTATGGAGAGTTGCACATAATTTGTTCAACCCGTTCACGAATGAGCGACACTAAATCAAGATCATTTTTCACTCCTATGATGACCAGTTTGGGATTGCTTCTATCTCCCGAATAGATCGTGACCGTTTTCAATCCGCAAATTTGTTGTGGAAGGGTACGGTGTTCATTGAAGTCCACAATCCGGTAGAGTTCCAGATAGTCACTCTTTCTAGTGAAAACTCCATATTCCATAATAAGCTGCTCTCCATTGATGCGGTATTCCATCCGTCGCAGATAAACAAAATTATACAGCAGACGCAAAGAAAGAAGTCCCGCTGCAACTAGAAACAGATTGACAAACGGCATGGCATCAATACCGCCTATAATCAGGCAACCGATCATAAGCAAAATACCCGGCAGCTCATTGATAATGAATTGCAACCAGTGAGGTTGCAGAAATATCGTTCTGAATCTTATTACGGTTCCTTCTCTCATGGTTATCGATGAAAATGGTAGGTTCTTTCTTCGTCCTCGTTATTATCTTCTTCTATTATCCTTTTGCACAGTAATTGGTCGTTCCAGTCTTTGTATTCTTTATCACACGGCTGATAGATGATTCGTCCGACTGATTCATATTGAGAAACTGCATTCTTCATGGCTGCTTTGTACGCTTCATACGAAGTCTTGAGCTCATCACCAATATCTTCCAAATCTTCCTGACAGACCAACCCACTGTATTTGGCCGAATGATATTCTTCACAGGCACTCTCGTACTTTCCGTATGCTTTCAATAAATCAGGTGGCAGTAGGTATTCTTCTCCGGAGAAAATATCCTCTTCATTCCGTAAGCTCTCCATGTATTCCGCCATTTCGTTTCGCTGTGCCCCGGTATCTACACCCAGTATTTTCAACAATCGATCAAACTCAAACAGTTCCGGATTTAGTTCATGCCGCTGATAATTATCAGTGGTGTCTACCACAATCAATTTACCTTTAGGCGTAAGATGTGTATTGAATGTCTTTCCTGCTTTGGTCAGTGCGAAATTGATGGCAAATAGTTGTCCGGCACGGTCTCTGTCAAAGCACAGATGGTGATTGGCCCCAGATGTTTTGGCTATCATTCCCTTGAATTGGTGAATACTCGGATTACCACCGGTACTGACAAATACAGAATTGTCAAGTTGTGATAGTTTTCCTTCCGGGTTCCGGTTCCTATCGTAATTCAGTTCGCACTTTTTAATTTGATAAAAAGCCATTGCATCGTATGCACTCTCAAACCAATACACGTCTTTGGCTTTATCTAAGGCTTTTCCTGATGGACAGGCTATCCACATCCCCTCCTTTGCATTGCTTCCGGCAGCCATTCCTTTATAGATAGCCTTTCCGTCGCCAGAGGAGCGCCCCCGTTCTTCCAGTCCCACGATGGTTGCTGGGTCAATAGGCTTCTGCAAGGGAAAAGAGAGATTGGTATACCTTTTTCCATGGGACATTTCTTTCATGGCAATGAAAAAATGATTGCTAAACGCACGCTGGGTATCAAGAGAAATACCTCTTGATTTGAAATAGGGGTAAAAAGCTTTCTGGCTGTCCCAATCATCCGTGCTGAAATCTAACAGTTTATACGCTTGCAGATCAAATATCTTTTCCGAACGTTCCTTTTTTTCCACGGCTGAATACTGCCTGTTAATTGGCTCGTTCAACAACCGGTTACATACGAGATTTACCAATCGATCCGTATTCATGCCCAGAGTATATTCCGAAAAGAAATGCGGATGTTCTTTGATGAACGAGATGACATTGTAGTTCTTCTGTTCCGGTGGCCGGAAACAGCATAACCCGTTACCTGTTACAATAAATTTGTCACCACGCACACGCCTTCCGTCACTACCCACCTTCACGTATGACGGGTAACGTAGTCCATCACGTCGGTTAAGACGGTAACCGGCATCTACCAACAAATCCTGAATATTGACGCGCCGTTTGAAATCTTCGTAATTCAACTCTGCCATAAGCTCTTATTTTAAATTGGCTGAAGCGACCCTACATTCCTTGACGGATTTCCCGCTGCATCATTTCCGTATTGATTGCCGCCTCGTAATTTCTTGCAGCCACATCCATGGGAGTATCTACTCCAGGCTTGAAATAAGCTCTAGCTTTCGGTCCGTGCCCGTGATGCTCCACGAATACTTCCGGGCAGGGACGGTCATGGAGTCCTCTTCCGAGTTCTCCGAGTACCGTGGCACCTGCCAGGAAAGCAGCGCCAATCTTAACTCCTAATGACACGCCGTCACCCCGGCTTTTCATGTCCACCTCCCCGAATATTTTCGAAAAAAGTTTCATGCGGTGGAAATCATCTATGGCCATAAACTTGTCATATTGCTTTTGGCTAATCTCATGGCTTACAGTTTCTCCATCAATGACAGCAGTCATTTTGTATTTGCCTTCGGCTACCGGCTCCACCTGTATAGCATCCACCGTCACCTCTCTGCCATGCCTCCCTTCCCTGAACCAGCCTTTGTTGTTGTCCATATAGGCGAGGTCATTGCCGTTCATGACGACCGTTCCTTTGGGTAATGACTGTTCTGCCCGTATTTCCATACCGTCATCCGCCCCCAACCCGTTGTTTTGGACTTCTATGGTCTGCAATTCTTTTTCCAAGTCTTCCTGAACAGCGGGTTGTAAGGGTATATTAATGGACTGGTCACTATTGAGCAGTTCCAATGTAATAGCTCCGTTGAAGTCTTCCTTGATGATTTCATTGAGCATACCCAATCGTTCTTCTACGGATGCTTCTTTAATAGAATTACTTGTGAGTACCTTCACTTCCTCATCAGTCAAATCATATTGAAAATCAGCTTGCGTAGCAGTGGACTGTATAGTCAGTTTCTTTTCCTGTGCATCAACAATAATACCGTGAGTGCCCAGACATTCCTGCCATTTTTCATTCGTGAAATATACTGGAGAAGTGATCATTTCCTTGTAAGGCTTTGCAGGTTCTGTATTTCGGGGTAATGCCTGAACGGGAGTAATTATAGCCTGCAAATCCTTCAGCACATCTTGTGGTGCCACCGGAGCCGTGTTTTGGCCTTTATAATAAAATCCGTAGCCGCCGCTTTGCAGTTCTCCGGGTTTCATACGCCGGTCAGGACGTTCAGCTACCATGGGAGCACCGGGATAGTAAAGGTTTCCACCTATACGTCGCAAGTGAAATCCTTCCTGTTGTCGGGGAGTCCAGCCAAGAAACCGGTTCCCCCAGGTATGGAAATGTCGGGGCACGCCCGTTCGTCCGTATTCTCCCGCACCTATGCGGTAGCCATGCAATCCCATCGCTATACGTCCATTGGCATTCCGTGCATGGACAAAGTCCTTGGGCATGTCGAAGTCTGCCGCCACAATACTGGCAAAGGTGTTATAGCTTCGCTTATTGGTATAGTTTGTTCCGCGGTCAGTCAGTGCCATAAGTTGTTTCTCGTTGATCGGATATCTCAGCACCGGTGAATCGTGACCTTGCACGATCAGGCTGAACCCATTGCTGCTCCCCGTGATATGCGCACGCATTCCATTCCGGATGAGAATGTCCTGCAATTCCACAGGCAAATCTAGCGGAATAGGGTTGGTATTCTTTCTGATTGTCATATCTTAATTGTTTGGTTAAGAGTTTGTTTAAATTTTGCTTGCTTGTTTATTTAGTCTTATTTTTAGGTTGGTTGTTTCTTTTTCAAGGTGAGAATAGCGAGCTATTTGAGCATTTAAAAAGGAAGAAACAGACAAAAAGAAGCATGAAGAAACAGCAAAAGCATCCTATAACAATTTTCTGTGGAAAATTTAAACAGGCTCTATCCATCACCGTTTTCCAGAGCTTCTTCCAGTTGCTGTTGTTTCAACTCGATATAGGCCTCTGCCGTCTCTTCATTAATGGATAATCCTCTGGATTTGCAATACACTGTATATTCCTGTTTCCATTCCCGTGAGCGATGGTTGACATAATCAAGCCAGCCAAATTCTCCAGTTTGAACTTTCTCCACCAACTCTTCTTCCGTGTAGAATTCCTCTTTCACCATCGTTCTTATAGTTTGAGATTAGCAACTGGTGATTTGCGGCTTTCGCCTTTTCGTTTCATCTCTTCCCACATCTCATCGGTGTACTCTTCTTCCGGGGTGTAGTCCAGGTTGCCTTCCTCATCCACCATCCAGCACCCGAAGCATCCGTAGTTATACTTCTCCCAGTCTTTCTTCACTTCCGCGCTCCATTTACGTTCATCACCTGTACAGATACGGATGCCTGTGGGTTCATTCAGGTCAACGCCCATGGTGATAACATCATCACCAGCCAGGACAGTCAACGGATCGCCATTGCGCAGGCAGTTGATTTCAGCACTTCCCAAGTGGAATTCATCAGCTATGACCTGAAGATTTCTGCCTATTACCGGAGTAGGCACATAGAGTATCTGCTGTGTTCCCTTGTCTATCTGTAGAAAGGCTTGCACTTCCTTACCATCAGCGGTTGTCATTTTATCAATAACCGCTTTGTCGCACTGCAACTTGTTTTTATTCTTTTCGCTGAACTTATCAAGACGTACTTGTCCAAGCTGCGGATAGAATAATACGTCAACCCGGTTATCTTCCGTTCGATAAAGGGAAAATCGGGTACGGCTCTTATAGACATTCCCCTGTTCATCAGTAAACTCGATAGGCAATACCGGAGAACGATAGCCCTCCTCAATCTGTGACAATGCATGAGTAGGCAGGTCACCAATCATTTCCTGAGTAAGACTGAATTTTTGGAGAGTTTTATAAGGTATCTCCGCATCCGAAAATCTGTTTCTGTTCATAGTTGCTATATGTTTAAAAAGTAATTTTTCGGGCAAAAATAGAGGAGTGGGTTGGGGAGAAATATCGCATTGTCTTTTATCTCTCTGTTTTTCGACTTATTTAGTATTATGGATTAAAATCATACCTGCATTCATACTCAAAGGAGTAAATGAGGATACAATAGTGAATATTTGTCTTGAGTATAAAAACACAGTATGATTATCTGTAGGAAGTTAAAGAATGATTGTTTAAATGATCATTGTCTCGTAGATTATAAAGGGGAGATATAATTTTACCCAATGAAATCACTACTACTCATATTCATACTCTTGCAGAATTGTTTCTTTCTTCAGGCGCAGTTCTACACGGTAAACAAACAACCGGTTTCGTACAAGGTACAGAAACAGCAAGATCTACCCGAAGCTGGGACAGTCAATAAAAATGATTCCTCTACTAAGGTAGGGAAATCAAAAGTAGAATGTCTGGATGAGTGGATTCAGCAGTATCTAAGTGTAGCTTATCCATTGGATAATATGGTTGTCAATTCCCCTTATGGATGGCGGCGTGACCCGTTCACCGGCAAACAAAAATTACATAATGGCATCGATTTCCATGCAAGGAGTAATAAAGTCTATGCTATAATGGATGGAGAAGTTATTAAGGTGGGACATGACAAACGTTCCGGTATCTACGCCACTATACGTCATGGACACTATACCGTCAGCTACTGCCATCTTTCAGAGGTGTTGGTGCAAAAAAATGCAGTAGTGAAGCCCGGTGAAGTGGTGGCTATCACAGGCAATACAGGTAGGTCAACAGGGGAACATCTACATTTGTCGGTTAAGTATAAGGGGAAATATTTAAATCCGAATATCTTGCTGGATTTTATTAAAGAGACCAAAGAAACTGTTTTGAATTTTATTCTGTGATAAATTAGTCTTATTTTTTGTTTAGCTATTTCTTTATTTAAAGGAGCATAGCGGGCTATGTGACTGCGGATAAAGAGATAGATAAGCGAAAAAGAAGGCTGATTTAACCAGATATAAACAATAATAGATTATTCTATAAAATTCAAAACGGTTTCTAACGATAAGGCTATCGCCCATTACTCTTCTCATGCTGCTCATAGTCAAACGGACTATTGTCATTAGGCAGAGTCTTATCCTTGACGAATAATTTCAATATCAAAAATGGCCAAAAGATAGGAATGGCCAGCATAATGATGGTATTCCAGTTGGTGCCATCGCTTTTACTCCCTTTCTTTCGGGAATAATCCTTCTCTTTCTCTTTGGGTAAATATCTCATGATAGGCGCAATAACATAACGCCCGAGAATGATTGCCAAGCTAATCCATGCACCATGAGGAATGAAGAGCAATCCCAACATCAGTAGCCAAAAGCCAACATTGGATAGTGACATGAAATGACGGAGTATCTTTCCGACTATTCTTAAAAAGAAATAGGCAACTATAATGATGAGAATGTACGACATTTAGTTAAATATTTGTCATGTAAAGATAGACAATTTCTTGTAATTGTGCAAGATTTATGATGCTGTTTATCTCTGATTTTAGAATCTGGGATTAACCCAATTTTCACTCCTACGTTATACAGAGTCATTTCCTCCTAATTCTGATGTATCAAATCAAGTCTATCTCCCTTTAGCTCCTCCAAATAATATACAGATCGTTCCAGCTCATAAGGAATCAACATCTCCGAGAAAGTTTGGAAATAAAGCAAGCATCCTTATACCAACCGCATCGTGTGACTGTATTTTGAGTTTATATTAAACATCCATGAAACGTTGCCGGTCGATATGCTTTTCCATCTCACCCCGGATTTGCTGAAATTCCTTACCTGCTGTACTCCCCGGTCATAACGGTGACAAAGTTTATTCCATAGGTTTTTTCCATTCTTCATCCGATAACTCCACGGTAAATGATGGAACCACAACAGGTATATATCGCGACAGGTGACAGAGTTATTATAAATCTCTTTGAGTGGAGTGTAATATTGGCCGTTGGCATTGCTGCCCGAAGTTGTCCGATCGAAGCCAATCCCTGATTTGCTGGCCTTGTGGTAATATGTACATGTCCAATTGAGACGAGACACCTGGTCATACTACTGCTGCAGACCATAGTGATGGCCTTCGGCGAAAATATGGTGTAAGCCCAACGGCATCATATAATTTACAACCGCTTCGCGATAATCCAGCATCATTTGCTTCACCGGCTGTATAAACTGTTGATCGGTGGTAAAAGTCAAATCGAGCCATTCTTCGGCAATCTGTGAGGAAAAAAGCTTGTCATTCCAGGCTAAACGTCCGAAAGTATACCAATTTGCCTGAGCAAAATGATGATCACACCAATGAGTATCTTCTCCAATGTGACTACGCCGGATATAGCCGTTCGTTTATGTTTGAACAGCGTACCATCGGTAGTTGCGGCAACAGTCGATCCCTCCCACGGGCATATGTGTCAAGATGGAGAAACTCTTCCCACATGGTTGACAGGAAAGCCTGGTGGTTGGAAAAACCGAGATACTCTTGTAATCTGAAGTACGGCCATAACCGACGTGTTCCACCAAATAAGGGAGTAAAAGGTTCGTGTGACTGAAAATTTATTGGTCAGTACTTCGGCCAGCATATTCGCTCAATCGGGATGCTCGTGTCTAGCCTGGGCGGCTCAGCGATAGAAAGCTGGATCAGCCAAGAACACCTCAAAAAGTTTCCATCGCTGCTCTTAGACCGAGCCGCCCTGCAAGGGATGAAGGCTGTAGAGAAAGACAAAGACTCCTGTCAATGGAACCGCAAGAATCTCGATGATTCCGACTGGCATGCCATGCAAGTACCGACACATAGAAAGCCAATAGAATGAATCCTAAAGGCATCGTCTGGCATCGCAAAACCTTCGACTTACCCTCCTCTATGGACCGGAAGCACGCCAAACTCTATCTGGGGACGCTTGTCGACAGCGATTCCGTGTTTGTAAACGGACGACTTCCTATATGTATCCTCCGCGCAAATAGGATATCTCGCCCAGAATCTTGCGAGAGGGAAAGTATAATATCACCGTGAAACTGACATCTCTCTCCGGAAACGGCGAGTTTTGTAGACGATAAATCCTATAAAATAGTAGACGATAATGTGGAAATAGACCTTACCGGTACATGGAAATATAAAGTAGGAAAAGACCTGAGCGAAGTAGAACAGTATGCCGAACAACTGAAGAACCTCAAAACCGCCGGTTTGGGACTCTACAAAGGCGTGATGCACCCTATTCGCGAATATAAAGTGAGCGGAACCATCTGGTATCAGGGAGAAGCCAATAACGATCACCCCAGCGAATACGCCCCTCTACTTCAAGCACTAATCACCAACTGGCGCGAGCGTTGGGATATGCCCGAAATGCCTTTTCTGCTGGTGCAGTTGCTCAACTTCATGCCCCAAAGCAAGCAGCTTTTAGAAAGCGGATGGGCCGGAGTTTGCGAGGCACAACTGCAAATCGCCAAAGAAGTTGCACACCGCCCTGGCCGTAAACTATGATGTAGGCGAGTGGAACGATATCCATCCGCTAAATAAAAAAGACGTGACTCATCGGTTATTCCTGGCGCACGCAAACTGCTTTACGGCGAAAAGCTGGTGAGCTCGAGTCCGGTTTACAAAGAAATTAATGTTGATGGACATAAAATCGCCCTCACGTTTACCGAAACAGGAAGCTGATTGACCAGCCGTGGCGATCCTTTGAAGCTTTTTGCCATTGCCGGAAAAGACCGGAAGTTTGTTGGGGCAGATGCCGTGATCAAAGGCTATAAAGTAATGGTAAGCAGTACGCAAGTCTATAATCCGATAGCTGTGCGCTATGCTTGGGCTAATAATCCGGAAGAAACCAACCTGCTAAACAAAGAAGGGATGTTGGCTTCGCCTTTTCGAACGGATGACTGGTAAGGCTTATGATATATAAAAAAAGTAGCCAGTTACCGATTAGCAACTGGCTACTTTTCAGAGTGATTATGATCCATATAAAAATCAGTGGCTAACTTAGAAATTAATACCAAACGCCACTACAGGTACGCCTTCGACCGAGAATAGATTCCCCACGCTATCATCATCGAAGCAATAACTAATAAAAGCAGGGGATTTGAGATCGCGGGCCGATACAATCAACTCATTCCCCTTGACCGTTGCCGACGCCACTTTCCATACTCTATCATCGCCGGCAATTTTCAATCCCTCAATCCGCTCTCCGCGAATCACCAGTCCTTTCTTAATTCCTTCAAAAGAGATGACAATATGATTATCTTTAAAATGGGCGGTTTTGAACACCGGACTTTCATAATCCCCCACAAATTTGCCGTACACATCATCCAGCGCCAGACGGGAGAGCCGCAGCCCAGCCCCTTTTTTGTCCCGCGGGTGGATATCCTTTATATCATCCACTAAATCCGAAACGGTAATCATCTTCACCTTGTGCATTATTTTCGGAAGCATCGCCTGTTGTTCGCGAAGGCGGGCGGGGCCATTGTCTGTTGAATTATAGGTGAAAGGAGCAATCTGAACCAGATAGAAAGGAAACTCCTTATTGAATCCTACGCGCCAGGAACTGATCATGCGCTGCATCAAACGGGCATACGAATCGGCGCGGGTATGGTTTGCCTCGCCCTGATACCAGATACATCCCGCAATCTCATACGGCATAACGGGATGGATCATGCTGTTGAACAGCGCACCCGCCTCTATGGGCCACCATGGAGTGGAACCGTAGAAGTAATCCGACAATACAGGGTCCGACATTATGCTTTCTTTCGGCGTCCACACCTCGGCCGGAGTACCTCCCCAGGCGGCGACAATGATGCCGACGGGAACATCCAACTCTTCACTGATATTGCGACCGAAAAAGTAACCGAGCGCGCTGGTTTTGCGCATCGTCTCTGGCGAGCAGCGCACCCATTGCGCCAAGCAATTCTCCTGAGGCGTAGAAGCCCCTATCTGCGGAAGGTGGAAAATGCGCAGGTTAGGAAAGTCGGCATTCCGCACCTCCTCATCCCCGTTGTTGATGCCGTAGTCTGCCTTCCATTCCATGTTCGACTGACCGCTGCACAACCACACCTCGCCCAGCATCACGTCCGACAACGTAACTTCCGAAGTACCATTGATGCGGATGATATACGGGCCGCCCGCTTCTGTTGTCCGGACGCGCGCCGACCACTTGCCCATATTGCTGACCTGAGTCTTTATCGTATCCCCATCCAGCCACCCGGGCACGATCGCAATGTGCTCGCTTGGCGTGCCCCAGCCCCAGAGGGTAACTTCGGAATTGCGCTGCAACACCATGTGATCGGTGAAAACGGCGGGCAGACGGATTTCGGCCCACGCGGACGCCAGACAAAGAGCCTGGACGAAAAGAAAGCAAAATATTCTGTTATTCATAGCTGTTATTTATTTGATTTGAATGCTTACCGAACTCTTAATATCCGTCGACGAAGCCGCGCAATGCAGCGTAAACTTATCTTTCTCCACCACCCACGCGTGTGCCGCATCGTCGAAATAAGCCAGGTCTTTCACAGGGATATCTATCTCTACGATTCTGCTCTCTCCGGGTTCGAGGAATACTTTTTGGAAACCTTTCAACTCTTTCACCGGACGCGGCAGAGAGGGTTTATGTTGTGAAGCATATATCTGCACCACTTCCGCACCGCTTACCGTGCCCTTATTGCTCAGGGGAACCGACACCATAATCACATCGTTTTCGCCGTACGCCGCGCGGTCGGCAGATGCCTTTCCATACGCAAAAGTGGTGTACGACAAGCCGTAACCGAACGGAAACAGCGCCGGAATCTTCCTCGTATCGTGCCAGCGATAGCCCACCAAAATATCCTCCATATACACCTGACGGATGCTATCTCCGGGATAAGACATCGTACCGAACGACATCGCCCCGTTATCTTCCCAGCGTTTGGGGATGCTGAATGGAAGACGACCCGACGGATTCGCCTTGCCCGAAATTACATTCGCCGTAGCCGTTCCCGTTTCCGAGCCGAGGTACCACGACTGCATCAGCGCGGGGACTTTATTCAGCCATGGCATGGCTACTCCATTTCCGCTGATAATGATGATACCCATGTTTTTATTTACTTTCAACAGGTCTTCAATCAGTTCGTCCTGCCCGAAAGGCAATCCGTACGAAAGGCGGTCGCCCGATTCGCAATCCTGGTTGAAATTCTTGTTCAGTCCACCGATATAGAGTACCACATCGGCATCTTTAGCCAGCGCTAAGGCTTCGCGTTTCAGGGAGTCGGCGTTGTAGGGAGATTCGGTCGCAAATCCGTAAGATGTTGGGCCCGAGCCGTAGCCCATGGTGTAGAATATTTTGTCGGCTCCGTATTTTTCGATCAATCCTTCGAGCGGGGTGATTTCTTTGCTCACTTTTACGTTGGACGAGCCGCCGCCGGTGCTTAATCTGCGGGTGGCATTCTCGCCGATGACCACGATTTTATGGTAGCGGCCTACGGGGATGGGGAAGAAGTTTTTGTCATTCTTCAATAAGACAATTCCTTCCTCGGCTACTTCGCGGGCCACATCGTAATGCTCGGGCGTGGTAAAACTGCCGTAAGGTTTGTTTCTGTCCATGTTGGTGCGTAGGTTGAGGCGAAGGATGCGGCGCACCTTATCGTCGAGGGTCGAAAGGGGAAGTGTACCGTCTTGTATCTTCCTGAGGTAAGGGTCTGCCATGTAATACCTATTGAATGCAAATTTCTCACTGGTAGTCAGACCGTCGGTCCACGTTCCCATTTCGATATCGAGTCCGTTCAGGGCGGCTTCGTCGGTGTTATGCGTGCTTCCCCAGTCGGAGATCACTACGCCATTGAACTGCCATTCGCCTTTAAGAATTTCGTTATTAAGCCGCTTGTTGTGCGTGCACCACTGGCCCCGGTACTTGTTGTACGAGCCCATGATGGCCCATGCATTGCCTTCGAGTATGCCGGCTTTGAAACCGGGCAGGTAGATTTCATACAGCGCACGGTCGGATACCTCCACATCGATGTGTCCACGCCATGTTTCCTGATTATTGAGGGCATAATGCTTAATACAGGCAGCCACCCCGTTCTGCTGAACGCCTTTTACGTAGGCGGGTACCATCTTCGACACGAGGTAAGGGTCTTCGCCCATATATTCGAAGTTACGGCCGTTGGCCGGGGTGCGGTAGATGTTAAGTGCGGGCCCCAGCAATACGTCTTTCTTACGGTAGCGTGCTTCTTCGCCAATAGCTTGCCCGTATCTGAGGGAGATTTCGGGGTTCCAGGTGGCTGCAAGGCAGGTCATGGCAGGGAAAGCGGTGGCTGCATCGTTTGTCCATCCTGCGCTGTTCCAACTGTTCCACTCAAGTTCTTTGTTCACGCCGTGAGGTCCGTCGGTCATCATGATTTCGGGAATGCCGAGGCGGGGCACGCCAGGGGTGGTGAAGTTAGACTGGGCGTGTATCATAGCGATTTTCTCTTCGAGTGTCATGCGGGATAGGGCGTCTTCAATGCGCTCCTCCATAGGCTGTGAGTCGTCAAGATAGGTCAATCCAAACTTGGGTGCAGCACCTTGCTGCCCGTTAGCCTGTAACACGGACAGGGTGAATAATCCATAAAGGAATAACTTTTTCATTTTTCAGTATACTTGTTTGATAATCTATTTGGTATTTATTTTTATTCGATCGTTTTTCTTTAATGTCAGATATAGCTTTCCGTTTTCAATCCGGTAACTCTTCGTTCCTGATAGTTCAGGAGTACCATCATGCCAATGCGTCCGTTTCCCAGAGGAACGGATTCTTCCCAGATGGTGGCAGGCTGGTCGAAATAGTATTGCCACTCGTTTTGTTTATCTTGCGCGCAGGAGGTTAGGGCGGATAGAAGAAGGAGAAAAAAGAATAGTCGGTAAAATTTCATGTCTTACTTGTTTATCTTATAGTTAATACCGTTGATTTGCCCTTTTTCTACCTGGTAATTATTCCCGGATTTAGTAAGAACAAGATCCGTTAATTGATTATCCGAAGGTAAGCAAATAAGTCCGGTTGATTTCTCTTTGTTTCCGTAAACTTTCAGTTCTATATCCGACCAGTTGATTTTATCGGTAGATTGTGCCAGCTTGGCATGAGGGATAACCGCGCCTTCGCGTACGAGTATCACGGCGGGTATTTTGCCCGCTTCTATGGTATTCCATCCTTGCTGATAGGTTTTTCCGCTCTGGTAATCGATCCAGTTTCCGGCCGGCAGATACACATTGCGGCTGTTTCCGGTTTCCATCATGGGGGCTACCAACATATCGGAGCCGAAGAGATACTGGTCTTCCACCAACCATGCGCCCGGGTCGTTGGGGTATTCTACAAAGAGCGCGCGAACCATGGGCAGACCCTTTTCAGTGCATTGCTTGGACTGTGCATAGACGTAAGGCATCAATTTGTATTTCATTTCGGCGGACAGGCGGAATGCTTTTACAAAATCGTCATTGTATAACCACGGTTCTTTCGGAGGGGCGCCATGCGCGCGGCTGTGCGAAGTGAGGAAACCGAAAGGCAACCAACGGCGGTATAAGTCTTCGGGAGCAGCTGTCACAAAGCCACCGATATCGTGGCTCCAGAAGGAGAATCCGCTTAATCCGAACGAGAGTCCCCCGCGTAAGGTAGCGTTCATGCCGATATCTGTATTGGCAGCGTCGCCACCCCAGTGAAGCGGATAACGTTGGCTTCCGGCCCAGGCGCTACGCGCCCAGATGATATTTTCGTTGTTTACTTTCTTTGTAATGTCGTCAACAGCTTTGTTGTAGCGAAGCGGGTAGAGATTGTGCTCATACCAGCCACCGCGGCCGGATGCGTAAAAGCCCTCCATAGGTGCGGCTTCGCCGAAGTCGACTTTAATGGCCCCAACGCCCATTTTGAGCAATCTCGCCAGTTTATCCTGATACCAGCTTACGGTTTCGGGATTGGAGAAGTCGAGTACTGCATCCTCGTAGGGCATTTCTCCTTTGGCGTTCTTTACATGCAGGTTCTTCTCTATGATTTCATTGAAATATTTGTTCTTCGGGGTGAAGTAGGTGAGTTGCCACAGGGAAATGTGGAAACCGTCTTTCTTCAAATCGTCTATCATCTTCTGCGGGTCGGAGAAGCGGGACGGCGCAAATTTATAATCGCATTGCCAATCTGTTTCGAACCAGCCGGTGTCGAAGTGGATTACATCGGAAGGGATTTTGTACTTGCGGAGTTTCGAAGCCACATCGTAGCCTTCGCTTTGCTCGAAATAGGTGATACGGCTCATCCATGTACCGAACGACCATAACGGCGGCATAGACGGTTTGCCCACAATGTCGGTGTATTCGTTGAGTATCTCTTTCGGCTCGCCGATAAAGACGAACAGGTCGAGGGCTTCGTCGCCCATGAAGAGTTTATTGGCGCCTACGTACGTATTTCCAAAGTCGCAGGTAACGGGTGCCGAAGTGTGCATAAACATACCATAACCACGGTTACTCATAAAGAAAGGCACAGGCTTATACATCTGGTCTGTTTCGGGTCCTTGCGGATCGGTAACGAAGATGTTTACTTTTTGCCCCCGTTTATCGAGCTTGGTTACGGATTCGCCGCAACCGAATATCTTTTCGTTCGGAGCTAAAGAAAATACGGGGTTTACGGCACGGCTGTTGTCTACTCCGCGTTTGATGAAGTTGAAGGGGATAACTTTGACCTGTGAAGAGTCATTGTCGCACCAGCGCCAGGTATCGGTCAGTTGCTTGCCTTTTTCATCGCGCAGGATGATGCGGAACGGGTTTTCTTCAATCTCTATGCTTCCGTAATTGCTTTTGTACATATGGGTTTTACCCGATTTGGAGTATTTCCACGAACTGTCTTTTCCCGGTTCTTTTGCCAGCATGGGCGAGTCGAAGGGTTTCGGCTGCACAGGCGTTGTCAGCATCCTGATCCGCAGGGTACGCGGGGTGATGAAGTCGATAGTGAAGTCCAGTTCGGGGTCTTGTTCATAAGCTTCGCCGGGGAAATCGAGCATCTTTAAGTCCTGTGGCAATATGGTATTTACATTAAATGCCTGACGGGTATATAGGGACGAACGTTTCCATGCGATTTTTCCTTTTCCGTCGGCCGCATTAAACGAGGCCAGTTTATCGGCAAAGAAAAAGGTGTTATGGAAGTCTTTAAAATCGAGACTCATGTCTATGGGTTCGCCCAATATACGCTTTTGTTGTGCTGCCAGCTGCATGCTGAGGCATAGAACGAGGCATAGGATAATCCGTGTTTTCATAATGTTGGTATGGATTTATTTGATTTGTATTCTTTTAGTTAGCCTGATATCTTCGGAGGAAGCGCCCACCATAACGTTTACCGTTCCCGGTTCAATTACATAGGCATCATTATCGTTGTCCCAGTAGGCCAGTTCATCGGCATTGAGGGTCAGTTCAATGGTTTTGCTTTCTCCTTTCTTTATTATAATACGTTTAAAACCTTTTAGCTGCTTAACCGGCCTTACAATTTTCGATTGCGGGAAAGATACATAGAGCTGGGCAACCTCTTCTCCGTCCATGCCACCCGTATTACTGATATTGAAAGACACCTTGATTTCTTTTCCTTTAGATAAGGTAGAAGAAGATAAGGTGATACCAGAATAATTGAATCTGGTATAACTCAACCCATATCCGAAGGGGTAAAGCGGCTTCTCTTTGGCATACATATACGTCCGTCCGTTGCGGATATCATAATCCATCATAGGCGGCAGGTCGGCAATTGATTTTACCCATGTTTGGTTGGTTCTTCCGGCGGGGTTGAAGTCTCCGAAAATCACATCGGCAAGCCCGTTACCAAGCTCCTGACTGTTGTGAGAGACGTGTAAGATGGCCGGTAGGTTCTCATGCGACCAGTTAATGGCGAACGGGAAACTACTTACCAAAGCGAGGATGGTGTTCGGGTTGACTTTGTACACCACTTTGGCCAGGTCTTCCTGTTCGAGGGTTAATGCCCGGCGGTCTACGGCTTCCCTTCCATCGCTGGGAACAGGGGCGTATTTCCACTTCGGGTCGGTGCCGTATACGTGGTTGCCTATGCATACGATGGCTACATCGGCCTTTTGGGCGGCAATGGCGGCTTTATCCATTTCGTCTGCTGCTTCGTAATAGACTTTTACGTCGCTACTTACGGCATTTTTAATGCCTTGCAGAATGGTTACTGCGTAGGGTGGGGTGCCGCTATACCAATCCAACAGTACTTCGTCCGCACGGGGGCCGATAACGGCAATGGATTTTATCTTGCTCTTATCGAGTGGGAGAAGTTTCTTTTCGTTTTTCAACAGCACAACGGATTTAGCCGTAACCAGACGGACGAACTCTTGTACTTCCTTCTTATTCCATGGGGAAACGGTATCCGTAACGCCGATGTGCGCGTAGGGTATCTTGTCCTGCGTACCATCGAGCAGGCCAAGGCGGAGGGCAACGTAATAATTGTTCCGGATGGTTTTGTCGATATCTTTTTCCGTTAACAATCCTTGTTCGAGGGCTTCGTATATATAGGGCTTATAGTTATCGAGGAATTGCCCTACACCGGCTTTGACCACGGCTACTGCCCCTGCTGTAAGATTAGGATAATATTTATGAGAATTTACCAGCAAGCTCAACGCCCCGCCATCGGTGCAGATGATGCCTTTCATGTTCCAATCTTTGCGAATCTTTTCCATTACCAGATGTACGGTCATAGGAATGCCGTTCCAACTGTTGTAGGCCGCCATAAACGATTGTGCACCCCCTTCTTCAATGCCTTTGCGGAATGGATAGGCGTAATATTCCTGAAAAAGACGATTATCGAAGTCGGAAGAGGTAGAATCTCGTCCGGCTTCGTTGCTGTTGGCGAGAAAGTGCTTCATCAGGGAGGCCGACTTCCAGTAGCGTGGGTCGTTGCCTTGCAGTCCTTTTACAAAGGCAACCGTCATTTCGGCCACGAGGTGAGGGTCTTCACCGAAAGATTCTTCCGTGCGTCCCCATCGGGGATCGCGTGCCAGATCGGCATTGGGAGCCCGCATCACGAGGCCCCTTTTCTGGTATCTGTCGTTTTGCGCATAATAGCGGATTTCTGTGGATTCAATATCCGCGACTTTTTGAATCAGCTCCGTGTCCCATGTCTCCCCCAAACCGTATGCCTGTGGGAAGGTGGTGGTGGGGTATACGTCGGGAACACGCTGATAGTTTACCATTTTGAATCCTCCCCAGTTGCCGGAGCCTCCAAGGGCTAATCCGTGCAGCCCTTCGGAATGTCCGGTTGAGCGTATGCCTAAGCGGGGCACGCCTAAGTCGGTGGAGAGGGCGTTTATCTTTTCATCTATTGTCATCAGCGATAACAGGTTGTCCAATCGTTCGTCGTCACTTAATGTGGTGTTCTGGAACGGATAGATGTACTGCGCCGATAAAAGGCCGGCGGATAAAACACAAAAGATTGTTAGTAATATATTCTTCATGGCATTTAGTAGTTAATGAGAAAGAATAGGTGATTAATGATTTGTGCCAAGCCGTTGGCACAGTAGTGCCAAGTCGATGGCACTGCTATGACAAGCGGGTGGCACTATCGTGCCAACGGCATGGCACTAACCAGAGGTTTTGAGTTCTGTGTCTTTAATACGCGTAATCAAACCACTCAAAGTCCGCCACCCCTTTCGAAGCCTTCGGCGAAGCCGCAAACAGCGCGAAGTAAATCCCTGTAAACCCGCCTACCGTTTCGCTGCTGATATAGCGCACGTCCATTTTCCCCATCGGGTTGAATGTCCGGTTATCCGTAGAATAATAGAAACTGTAGAAATCATTGCTTCCCTCGACGCGCAGGTAAAACTTCCCTTTCGGCAGCTCCACCTCCTTCTCGATGTGTTTCATGTTGCCGAGGCGATAGCGCAGCGTAATGATTTGCTTGTCTTTATCGCCCTGACGCACAAACAGGTCATAGTGGTGTTCGTTGGTCATGTACACGGTGATGCCGCCCTCGTCATTCAATGAAGCCTTGTCGAGTTCGATGGCGGTGGTGGTGGTGCAGTTGATGTGCTGCTGGCGCCGACCGATAAAGGTCGGCGTGACACCCCGATCATCCAGTTGCACGGTCGATGTTTTCAATCTTAAATATCCTTTTCGGGCTGAAAGCGAGTAGTTAGACATGATGGGGTTGTAGAGGTAATTCCATTCCAGCCCCATTTGCGGCGCGTCGAAGTCGGTGCGGACAGGTGCAGGCGCGTGCGGTTTCAGCGGAAGCGTTTCACAATCCATTTCCAGTTGAGCAGTACCATCGCCATTGACAACCGGCCATGCATTCTTATCCCAACGTACGGGAACGAGGAATGTTTCCCTGCCCAACAGGTGGTGCAGACCGGATTGCGGACGGAAGCCGAGGAAGACCATCCACCAGCTGCCATCGTGCGCCTGTACAAAATCGCCGTGACCAACGGCCTGAATAGGATTCATCTGCGCATTCTCGTTGATATGTGTCATGATCGGGTTCGCCGGGTTCGAGTCGTACGGGCCGTAAATGTTGCGGCTGCGGGCAATCGTTATTTTGTGGCCGTATTCCGTGCCGCCCTCGGCGATAAGCAAGTAATACCAGCCGTCTTTCTTGTAGATGTGCGGTGCTTCGGGATAGCGTCCGCCGGTGCCGCCCCAGATGGGTTTCGACTCGGTGAGCTGCTCGCCCGTTTTAGGGTCGATTTCGCACAATGTGATTTTGTTGGGAATAGATAGCATATAGCATTTGCCGTCCTCGAAATAAAGCGAGGGGTCGATGCCGCCCTGTTTCAGCCAAACGGGTTCCGACCATTCCCCGGCAGGGTCCTGCGTGTGGACGATGAAGTTGCCTTTGTCGCACACGTTAGTGGTAATCATATAGAATGTACCCTCATGATAACGAATCGTAGGCGCATAGATACCGCCCGACGGCGCGCAGCTTTTCAAATTGAGTTGCGACTCGCGGCTGAGGCAGTTGCCGATTTGCTTCCAGTTAACGAGGTCTTTGGAGTGAAAGATGGGCACCCCGGGGAAGTACTCGAAGGTGCTGTTTACGAGGTAGTAGTCTTCGCCCACGCGAACTACGCTGGGATCGGGGTAGAAACCGGGGATGACCGGGTTATTATAACCTTGCTGGGCCATGCAAACTGAGCCGAGGGCGATAAATAAAAAGGTGATAAGGGTTTGTTTCATGTTATTTGGGTTATTAATTTAAAAACCTGGGTGCAGCGCATCGCTGTCGCCTCGCTGCTTATTTGCATTTGATTGTTACTGTAGCTGCTTTCAGCCCATCGGCCGTAGCCGTCAGCTCAGCATTTCCTTTCTTGCCGTCGGACTGAACCACCACCAGTGCCTTCCCGCTGAACAACTTCCGCGCAGGCTTCTTAAGCGACAGATGATCTGTTGGGTCGCCATTATCCGTCCCGGCGATAACCCCGGTGCCCGTAATGCTGAAATCAATCATATTATCCGCTACAGGCACGGGCAGACCGTTAGCATCCAGCGCATCTACCGTGATGAAAGAAAGGTCCGTGCCATCGGCGGAGATCGTTTTGCGGTCGGCAGTCAGCCGAAGTTCTACAGGCGCGCCGGTAGTTTTGATTTCGCGCACCAGCACCTCTTTTCCCGCTTTACGCGAGACGGCTTTCAGCGTGCCCGCTTCGTAAGGAACGCGCCACCATACTTTCACTTCGTCGCCTGTTTTCGAGCGTGTGCCCAGCGATTTATCGTTGAGGAACAGTTCCACCTCGTCCGCCTGGTTGTAGTATGCCCAGATGTCCACCGTCTCGCCCGGCGTCCAGTTCCAGTGTGGGAAGACGTGTAATACCGGCGTATCCGTCCATTCGCTCTGGTACATATAGTACACATCTTTGGGGAATCCCGCGAGGTCGATAATCCCGAAGTATGAACTGCGCGACAGCCACCAGTACGGCGTCGGCTCGCCCAGGTAATCAAACCCCGTCCACACATACATGCCCGAAAGGAAATCGTATTTCTTCACCAGCTGCCAGGTGCGCTCGTGCGTGGTTCCCCACGGCGTGCGACTGTTATCGTAAGCCGAGCACTGATTGCCTGGATTCTCGTAAGGCATATCCCAACGTTCGGGGCGGAGGTAAACGTGGTCCGAAGCCATTTCGTACAAGCCGCGCGACATCAGCGACGAAGTCGACTCGGTGATGATGAATTTCTTCCCCGGATACATCTCCGGCAGTTCGGGCCAAAGCTCATCGCTGTAATTGAAGCCGTAAATATCCAGCGCCCCCGACTTAAAGAGGTTGTTGTACGGGCGCGGCTCCTGGTTGCCCGCGGTGATGGGGCGGGTAGGGTCGAGCTCCCTCACAATATCGGCCAGCTTGATGGTAAGCAGCGCGTTGGCATGCAAATCTTCGGAATGCTCGTTCCGGTTCATGCTCTTGGCGAAGTTGAACAGGATGTTCGCCTGTTGCAGGTCGATTGTATCCACGTCCATGTGTACCCATTGTTCCAGCACCTCGTTGCCGATGCTCCACATGAGGATGGACGGGTGGTTGCGGTCGCGCAGGATAAAATCGGTCAGGTCGCGCTCGTGCCACTCGGCGAAGTAGTGCGAGTAATCTTCGGGCGATTTGCGTTTGTGCCACATGTCGAACGCTTCGTTCTGCACGATGAAGCCCATGCGGTCGCACAGGTCGAGCAGCTCCGGCGCGGGTGGGTTGTGCGCCGTGCGGATGCTGTTGCAACCCATCTCCTTGAGAATTTCGAGCTGACGTTCCAACGCCCGTACGTTGATGGCTGTGCCGAGACATCCGAGGTCGTGATGCTGGCAAACGCCCTTTATCTTCATCGGCTCGCCGTTGAGTGAGAAGCCTTTTTCGCGGTCGAACTCAAAGAAACGGACGCCCAGCGGGGTGTCGTACTCGTCGATTACCCGGCCGTCTTCCACCACCTGCGTGGTGATGGTGTACATATAAGGACGGGTGTCCGACCATAGCTGCGGTTTGTCGAGCTTCATCACCTGCACGGTTTCCAGCTTCTCTTCCCTAAGCACGCTCACCTTGCTGTTCATCCTGGTTTTTACCTTGCCGTCGGCATCCTTGATAACCGACACCAGCTCGGCATTGCGCGTTTCCTTACTGTTGTTTTCGAGCGTTACCCGCAGACTTACCCCTGCCGACTCGGCCGATACGTTTTCCGTAGTCACATACGTGCCCCAATGGGCGATGTGCAGCGGGTCGACCGTTACCAGCCTCACGTTGCGGTAGATGCCCGAGCCGCTGTACCAGCGCGAGTTGGGTTGTTTGCTGTTATCCACCCGCACGGCGATGGTATTCTTTTGTCCGTATTTCAGGTGCGGGGTAAGGTCGTACCGGAATGAGATATATCCGTTGGGGCGTTCGCCCAGTAGTTGGCCGTTTATCCATACGGAGCTATTCCAATAGATGCCATCAAACTCAATATATGTAACCTGTCCCCGGCGACTTGCCGGTGGGGTGAATGTTTTGCGATACCAGCCTATGCCGCCTGGCAATGCACCGCCTCCGGGGGTGGCGGGATTGCCGACCGAGAAATCGGACTCGATACTCCAGTCGTGCGGCAGGTTGAGAACCTGCCACGAGGTATCGTCGAATGCTTCAATAGAGGCACGGGGATTGTCGCCCAGGATGAACTTCCAGCCGGAATTAAAGAGGGTAGTCTTCCGGGCCGGCTCATCGATCATGCTCGCCGAGCAACCTTGCAGGGTCAGCAAGGCGAGGATGAGCAGGTAGGAGAGGGTTTGCTTTTTCATGATATTGCGGGGATTAATGTTGTTGATTCCTGTTGGTATTTGCGGGAGTATCCCAGTTGCAAAAATACAATATCCCCTGCACTTCAATGGGCCCGTATGTTTTGTAATGCAGCTGTTATGGAAAGCGGTTGGGGTGGTTTTGTTACAGGTTGGGGTAGGTTTTGATAATGCCTGCTATTTAAAACATTTGCGCCCGGGTTTATGGGAGATTTGTGTTAGTTTTGTATTAATGTAACTTGATACAATACCATGAAAAAGAAAACCTTATTACTCCTATCCCTATTCCTGGGTGTCACCCTTCACGCCCAGCAGCAGCGGCAGCGAGGCGCTGCACCCAAGTTTCCTGCGGAACCACATCGCAGCTTCCTCAACAACCTGTCCCATTACATCGACAACCCCGCCCTCTTCCAGCTCGGCCAAGAAGTCCCCCGCGCCTACCACATCCCCGCCGAAAGCATCTCCCTCAACGGCAAATGGAAATTCTTCTGGTGCGACACGCCCGACGGCATCCCCGCCAATTTCTTCGCACCGAACTATCCCGACAAGAAGTGGGCGCACATCGACGTGCCCTCTAACTGGGAGATGCAGGGCTATGGCGACAAGCTGTTCCGCAACGTGGCCACCCCGTTCCCCGCCAATCCGCCGCACCCACCCGCAGATTATAACCCCACCGGCCTCTACCGCCGCACCTTCAAAATCCCCGCCGACTGGAAGGCCGACAAACAGATATTCCTCCGCTTCGAGAAGGTAGCCTCTGCCTCCTTCGTCTGGATTAACGGACAGGAAGTAGGCTACAACGAGGGCGCCCAGGAGCCCTCCGAATACAATATCACCCCCTACCTGAAACCCGGCGAAAACACCCTCGCCGTCTGCGTATTGAAGTACTCCGACGGGTACTACCTCGAAGGACAGGACTACTGGCGACTCGCCGGAATCTTCGACGATGTCTGGCTCTACGCCGCGCCCAACATCCGCATATTCGACTGGCAGGTGATTACGGATTTCGATGATACGTATACAGATGCGGAAGTGGATGTCCGCGTAAAAATCAAAGATTATAAAGGAGCCGGAACGAAAGGGTATCAGTTAAAGGCAAGCCTTATTAACAAGGATACCGGCAAGGCCGAAGAGTTTGGCGGCAAGGTTCTCAATAATACCGCCAGCATCGAAACCTGGCGCCGGCACCTTGCCGGGCCTTTGAAATGGACCTCCGAAACACCCCACCTCTACACCCTGCAACTCGACCTCCTCACCGCCGACGGCGCCCTGCAAGACCGCATCCAAACCACCATCGGCTTTAAGAAGACCGAAATCCGTGACGGCGTGTTCTACCTCAACGGCGTGCCCCTGAAAGTCAACGCCCAGAACTCCCACATGCAGCACCCCGAGCTCGGTCATGTGATGGACGAGGCCACCATACGCAAAGACTTCGAACTGCTGAAACAATTCAACTTCAACGCCGTGCGCACCTCGCACTACCCGCCGGTGAACAAATACCTCGAACTGGCCAACGAATACGGCCTTTATGTCATCGACGAGGTGGGCGACGAGGCCCACGCCACCGAATGGATTTCCAACCGCCCCGAATACGAACCCATGTATCGCGACCGCGTCCGCAAAATGGTGCTGCGCGACCGCAACTACCCCTGCATCCTCTTCTGGAGCGCGGGCAATGAGAGCGGCGAGGGCGAAAACATCACCCACGTTATCGACGAGGGCAAATCTCTCGACCACACCCGCTACTGGATGTACGGCGGGAACGCTTACTCGCACCCTGCCGAAGACATCATCGGCCCCCGTTACCCCACGCCGATGGAGCTCGAAATACAAGTCGGCCTCGGTCGCGACAACGACACCCGCCCCTCCTTTATGGACGAATACCTCTCCGTAGCCGGCAACGGCGGCGGCGCGCTGGACGATTACTGGAACGTGATCTACCGTCACCCCCGCATCATCGGTGGCGCTATTTGGGATTTCGTCAGCCCCGGGCTGACGGAGGAAATCCGTCAGGTAGAAGATTCTTCGCCATACCGTACCCCTGCACATTTGATGGGAAATGCGCGGCTCGTAAAAGATAAAAATAATACTATACTCGATCTCAATGGGCACGACCAATGGGTAGAAGTCTACCGCTCGGACAACGTAGAAATTTCCGGCGATGCGCTGACGCTTACATTCAAAGCCTATCCGCGCAAGCTCATCAGCAGTTGCGGCTCGTTCATCACCAAAGGCAGTCACCAGTTCGGCGTGCAGCAGCACGGCAAGGAATCGCTGGAATTTTACATCTACACCGATAAGAAACATTCCATCTACGCCCCGCTGCCCGATAATTGGGAGTACAACTGGCATCAGGTGACGGCCGTGTACAACGGCAGCGAAATGGCGCTCTATATCAATAATGAAAAGAAAGCCAACGCCAACGTATCCGGCAACATCCGCAACTTCCCTTTCCCCATCAACATCGGCCGCAATGCCGAAGCACACGGACAGGAAACCAACGTTTATATCTGCGACGCGCAGATGGACGATGTCGGGGTATTCGATAAGGATGTTGTTTCTGATTTTCGCGCGGAGGATGCGAAACTATGGCTTAATTTTGATAATGAAACCAACAATGGCAATTTCTTTAGTTATGGCATCGGCGCCCGCACCTACGGAAGCATCTGGCCCGATAGAACCGTTCAGCCCGAGATGTGGCAGATGAAAAAGACCGTTCAGCCGCTATCTTTCTCGATGGTTGATGCGGAGGCTGGCTTACTCGAGGTGTGGAACCGCAACCATTTTACCGACGCTTCGCAGTACGATATCCGTTGGGAGTTGTTGGAGGATGATAAGGTGATTCAGTCGGGTACATTGGAACTGAATACCGCCCCATTGAGCCGGGAGCGGGTGGAGATTCCTTATAAACAGCCTGCTATGAATTCCGGAAAGGAATACAGAATTATAGTCCGCTCTTTCCTGAAAAAGGACGAGCTATGGGCATCGGCCGGGCACGAAGTAGCGTGGGATGAATTCCCGCTATCCTCGTCATTGCGAGGGCTCGCCCGAAGCAATCCAGGCAACTTGGCAGTTACTAATGAAAGCAACAGCCTCATCGTCTCCGGTACCAACTTCCGCTACACATTTAACGACGGCCTCCTCACCTCCCTTATATATAAAGGTAAGGAAATGCTCAAATCCCCCCTCCGTCTCAACCTCTGGCGCGCGCCCCTGGCCAACGAACTCGACAACTGGAACGCCTGGAACGCCGCCATGCCCTACTGGAAAGAAGGCTATGGAAACACCCTGGCCACCGAAATGTACTCCACCGGCATCGACACCCGGCAGCGGCACCTTACCGCGTTCACTGCCGAGGAAGTGAACGGCCGCGTACACATCAACGTCACCAGCGCCGAACTCATGGGCGCCGACGGGAAAGAGAAAAAAGACCTATACATCGAAGGCGTGCAGTGCAACGGCATCCTCAACACCTACCAATACATCATCCACGGTGATGGTACCATCGAGATCACCCACAACCTCAAGCCCGAGGGCAAGATGCCCCTCTGGTTACCCCGCGTGGGACTGACTCTCACCGTGAACGATGCCCTGAGCAACGTAGAATGGTACGGCCGCGGCCCGCAGGAGAACTATCCCGACCGCAAAACCGGCTACCGCACCGGCATTTACACCAACACCGTCGACGGCATGTTTGAGCCCTACCTCATGCCCCAGGACTACGGCCTGCGCACCGATACCCGCTGGCTCCGCCTCACGGACGACAACGGCATCGGCCTGCAATTCGAAATGAACGAACTGTTCAACTTCAACGCCTACCCGTACAGCACGGACAACCTGACGAAGGCCATGTACACCTATCAACTGCTAAAGCAGGACGGGATAACCGTGAACCTGGACTATGCCACCACGGGCGTAGGCTGCACGGCGCGCGGGGTGTTCCCATCGTACAGGGCGCAGGTGCGGGAGTATGACAGAAAGATAATTATTAAACCAATACAATAGAAGCCATGAAAAAACTCCTTTTCCTCATTCTCATTGCGCTCCTCTGCCTGAAGGCAGGGGCAATTGATACCCACCGCCACTACCTCTCCGGTACCGACAAAGACACCACCATCCGTTGGGATTTCAAAGTCACCTCCGGCCGCAACAGCAACCGCTGGACCAAAATCCCCGTGCCCTCCTGTTGGGAAACCCAGGGCTTCGGTACCTTCTACTACGGTTGGGAAGAACCCGAAACCTCCGACGAAACCGGCTTCTACCGCCACACCTTCAAGGCCGAAAAAGCCTGGCAGGGGCAACACATCGAAATCATCTTCGAAGGCTCCATGACCGACACCGAAGTCAAGATAAACGGCCAGCTTGCCGGCCAGCCCCACGAAGGCGGCTTCTACCAGTTCAGCTACGACATCAGCCACCTGCTGCACTACGGCAAAAAGAACCTGCTCGAAGTCAAAGTAGCCAAGCGCCCCGCCAACAAAACCATCTATAACGCCGAGCGGCAAACCGACTTCTGGCTCTTCGGCGGCATTTACCGCCCCGTCTTTTTGGAGATAAAGCCGCAGCAGCACATCCAATCCCTCGCTATCGATGCCCGCATGGATGGCAACATCACCGTGCGCCCGTACCTCTCGGCCGGTAACGAAGCTACACAAATCACCATGCACGTCGAAGAACTCGACGGCACCCGCGTATCCGACATCATCACCGCCCCCGCCGGAGACGACCTCCGCGCACACATCAGTGGCCTAACCCCCTGGAATCAGGAGCAGCCCTACCTCTACCGTGTCGTAACCGAACTCAGGCAAGACGGCCAACTCCTGCACCGCGTCAGCGAGAAAACCGGTTTCCGCACCGTCGAATTCCGCCCGGCCGACGGCTTCTACCTCAACGGCCAGCGCATCATCTTCAAAGGCGTGAACCGCCATTGCTTCTGGCCCGAAAGCGGTCGCACCCTGTCGCGCCAAATCTCCTTAGACGATGCCCTGCTCATCAAAAACATGAACATGAACGCCGTGCGCATGGCTCACTATCCGCCCGACAAGGACTTCCTCGAAATTTGCGACTCCCTCGGCCTGCTCGTCATCAACGAACTCTGTAGCTGGCAGAAGAAATACGATACCCCCACCGCCCGCCGCCTGGTAAAATCCATGGTGGAGCGCGACCGCAACCACCCCTCCATCGTTATCTGGGCCAACGGCAACGAGGGCGGCTGGAATACCGAGGTAGACGATGATTACCTCACCTACGATCTCCAGCAACGCTTCGTGATGCACCCGTGGGAACGCTTCCGCGGCACCGACACCAAGCATTACCCCGACTACAACTACGTGGTCAACTCCACCCTCTACGACAGCGACGTTTATTTCCCCACCGAATTCATGCACGGCCTTTTCGACGGTGGCAATGCCGCCTCCCTGCGCGATTTCTGGGACGTAATGATGAAGCACCGCGCCCCCGCCGGAGGCTTCCTGTGGGCACTTCTCGATGAGGGCGTCGTCCGCAACAACCAAAACGGCCGGATAGATTGCAAAAACGATGCGGCGCCCGACGGCATCGTAGGCCCTTACCGCGAGAAAGAAGGAAGTTACTATGCCGTTAAAGAAATCTGGTCGCCCATACAGGTGCTTAACCGTACCATCCCGGAGCAGTGGGACGGGAATCTTTTAATCGAAAATCAATATATGTTCACCAATCTTGCTGCCTGCAAATTCTCTTATCGATTAACCGATATAGAGCCTGTGGGCAACGGCAGCTTCGCCGAGAAAGTAGCGGCAGAGGGTAATATCCCTGCCCCGCAACTCAACCCGGGCGAACGGAAGAAAGTGAATCTCAATCTGCCCGAGGGCTGGCAACAGCACGATGTATTGGCTGTAACAGCCACCGACCCGCAGGGCGGCGAGGTTTATACGTGGAGCTGGCCCGTGCGGCAGCGGCAACGTGTCCCCCTCTGGAGGCAGGGCTGTTAAGTTTTCTTGTAATATTTTGTATTTGAGGTTATTATCCTCCATAGTTCTTTGACATTATTAGCATAAAATTGAGTTGCATGT
>NZ_QVMI01000044.1 GCF_010500965.1 Bacteroides sp. 51
CCTTTAATGCATGTATAGATAAGGTAAATACATTATATGACTATTACGATAGCCAAGGGTGGATAACGCCGGAAGAAAAGGAAAGGTGTAGTCTGAGGAAGTTCTTTGAAGGGTTATGAATTAATTTTTAACCGCAGAGTTACGCAGATTAACGCAGTTTTTTAGGTTTTCCCTGCGGCATCGTAACTTAAACTCTGCGTTAATCTGCGTAACTCTGCGGTTAAAATCCCTTCATTTCCAATCCGTTATACACTAAAGACTTAAGGAAGAAGGAAGAATATGCCCTTGTACAATATACTACAACGTCCAATGCTTCTTCAATCTATCGGCTTCTTCTGCGGTGATCTGAATAATTGCCCCATGTTTGGGCGAGGTGAAATTCGTTGTTTTCATTACCCCTTCATTAAAGTGCCCCAAATCCGTAAAAGTGATAAAATCGGATGTTTCACAGAAACCAAAGTTATGGGGATTGACACTAAAGACATCATACATAAGTACCCATTTATCTTCACCGATACGCTTCCATACGTTCGGAGCTTCACATGCACCTGGTTCAGTATCAATCCATCGTTCATCATATTGATAACCACTATGAATGCTATCGGACATTGCCATTTTAATTCCACCCGGACTCTCCTGTGCTACGTAAGTCATACAATAACGTCCATCGGGTAGATGAGTGATATCGGCATCCAATATTTGAACATCAGGATTCGGATAGTCGAAGAGAATACGCGGCTCGGACGTCAAACGGGTAAAATCATCGTCTGTATAAGCGTAATAGAGTTTTGTTTTTCCATGACCGATTCGCATAGTGAAATAAAGCATCATTTTTTTAGCTACAGGATCATACGTTGTCTGAGGAGCCCAAGCGCATCCAACATCTAAACCCGGAAAGGCATCCTGGATAAAAACATTGCTACGCGTCCATTCTATCAGATCGTAAGATTTCATCAGAACAAATCCCCGGTTGTTTCCCCAATCGTAAGCCTCCACATCGCGCTCCCATTGAGTGGTCCGGTATCCTTTTTCTTTTCCAAAGATATGCAAGTCGGTCATAGCCAGATAAAATGCACCGTCAGGACCACGATATATATGCGGATCGCGTATACCTTTCTGACTGGCAATGGTATCCCCTGCAATTATCGGCTGAGCGTTATTGACTGCCGTGAATGAGTATCCATCATCGCTCACAGCCATAAACAAACTATGGGTAGGGTCGGTAAAGTAAACCATCAGGTAGGCCGACATATCTTCTTCGGCAGGCATGTTCCGAGGTGCTTTTTTCGGTTGATTACAAGAAGTTATTAAAGCACATAGCATCAAACAGGGTAATACGATTTTCCAGTTCATCAGGTAAAATTTTAATTATTAATTATTGCAAATAACGCACCATTTCACATGCCGCCAACAGAAAAGCCCCTACCCCAAAATCGGCTTGCGAATTGGCATCTACCACTTGTCCCGGAATGGCTTTCTCGCCGATAGGTTGAACGTAACCCACTTTTCCATCGGGTTGCAAGGCTACGGTGGTCAGGTATTTCCATCCTTTATCCGCAACGGGGGCATATTCTTCTTTCGACAAAAAGTTATTGTTTATTCCCCACAAGATGCCGTAAACAAAGAATGCGGTTCCACTGGTTTCCGGTCCCGGAGCATGTTCCGGATCGAGCATACTGCGCGTCCAGTATCCTTCGGGGCGTTGAGAAGCGGCTACGGCTTTAGCCATCACACGGAAACGTTCGATATATTCGTCGCGGTATTTATTATCTTCAGGCAAGTCTTGTAAAACCCGGGCGAATGCAGCCAACACCCAACCATCGCCACGTGCCCAGAAATCTTTCTTACCATTTACACTTTTGTGTTTAGGATACACGTATTTACCATCCCGATAGTATAATCCGGCTTCGGCATCATACATGATGCTATCGGCAAAAAGCAGATACTCATGCATTTTTTCCAGATACAACGGATTCCGGGTGATGTTATATAAACGAGTCATTACAGGCATTACCATATAAAGCCCATCGGCCCACCACCAATATCCATTATAATCAGTACTCATCTGGTACTCCATCACTTCACGGGCACGGGCTATTTTATAATCGGCAGGATCGAGGTTGTACAGATCGGCATACACCTGGAAACAAGTCTGGAAATCACCAAAAAGTACATACTCGTCGGTTTCGCCGTAGGTGTATTTCCACTCCTCTTTGTTATCCGATTTAGCCCCCTTCCACTGGTTATGTTCTGCCCATGCCTGGGAGAATTCCAGATATTCAGGCTCTTTGGTTAAATTATAGGCTTCCATGTTTCCGGTGTGGTAAGCTGCTCTGTGCCAGAACGAATTACCATGTTTGGGATTATTGGTTTGCCAGTAATTATTTACCTTATGTATAATCTCAATTACCTTATCTGCTTGTGATTCCCGGGATTGGCAGGAAGCGAAAGCCACTGCACAAATACACAAGAATATTACTTTATACCTATTCATTTGAATTGTGAATTTTGAATTATGAATTATGAATTACCTGTCATGAAACGCCTTATCTTTAGGAAAATCCATGCCCGACCATGCTTTCTTTGCCGTCCATTCTGCCGGTGCATCTGTCCAGAACGGATGATCGGCAGGAAGTCCCAACGGTAGAAATCCTAAAGTCGTCAGATAAAGGCTTCCATTGTTTGTATATACATCTGCCAACTTGGGTTGATGACCTACAAACCCGAGTTGCAGAAAACCGCTTTCGTTGAAGTTCCCCGGATCGGCGAACATACGCTTCATTACGCAAGTCAAACCCGCGCGTACTTGTCCGTTGGAAATACCTTCGGGCAACTGTTCCTGAAGAGCCAATAATGACAGCACATGAAATACACCCATCCGATACGTCATTGAGCGGCCAAATACCGGGAAAGAACCTTCCGGAGAAATCATTCGTTCCAGAATGGCACTATATCGCTGCATTCGTTTCATACCTCTATTTAAACGTTGTTCATTCACCCGTGGCGATTTTCCGGCAGCATGCAATGCTTGCAGAATTTCCACATACATGGGCTGAATCACAAAACTATTGTAATAATCGAATGCAAATTCCGGCCCGTCCGAATACCATCCATCGCCCACATACCACTCTTCTGTTTTCCGCAGACTTATATCAATACGATAAACATCGTATTCTTGCTCAATCGACATGAGGAAAGTTTCGATTGTACCTACAAACAGCATCCAGTTTGAGTAGACCGGAGTAAAACGGCGTAATCCCTGGAATTCCTTGATATAGCGCTGTTTAGTCACATCGTCCAACGGTTCCCAAAGTTGTTTGGGGGCACGCAGAAAACTTTCGGCAATGAACGCCGCGTCGACCAATGCCTGTCCGTGTTTGTTCCACAGCAAGTAGTCTTTACTATCGGGATCAACGGCATGTGCGTAGCTTTTCAATGCCCACTCACGAAGTTGTTTCCGTTGCAAGCCTTCCGGAGTTTCATCATCGGGAAGAGAAAGCCAGGGAGCAAGTCCCGCCATCAGGCGTCCGAATGCTTCCATGTAAGTGACATCCTGATCGCGGCCATCCCACGAGGGACTGAGTTCTACCTGCATATTCGCGCGTAGTTTCCCCTCGCTCATATTCTTCAGGACAGGTGCCGACATTTGGTATAAGAGGTTACACCAATACTCACGATCGGTAGGTGCTGACTCTTTTTTCTTTTTCGCCTGAACGCCCTGAACCGGTAGCAACAGGAACATAATCAGGAATGATAACAAGACGGTTTTACTGGTATTCATGGTTGAGTTCTAATGGTATGGTACAGCAAATGTAGGGATATAAAATATAAATATGAATCCTCCAATAATCAAATCACGGCAAACTGGAAAATATGAATCATTAGTCTACCTATTTGACTGATTTTTGCACTCTGACAAATCAAAGCAGATCGTCAGAACAGGAAGATAGTAGCAAAGAGAAAAGAAACAGGAAGTTTTGCACTACACAAGACTTCCTGTTTTAAGTTCTCTCAAAAAGGAACTACCTATGTACATTTAGTACCCTAAAAACAATCTTACCTATATATACTAATCTGTTAATTCTTCATCGGCAACAGCTTCCTGCCATGTTTCCCACATAGGTACATTTGCATCATAACCGTCGTATCCATAATTCTGGGCAAGTTTTCCACGTTTATTGGCCCGGATAGCCGAATCGGGTATAGGCCAGTAAACATTGCGTTTGTCCATTCTATAGTTTATTTCTTTATTTGCCGAACGGATAGGTCCTTTGTTGTACATTGCCCCGCAAAGAGTTACACGTTTATACCAGTAGCTACTTGGAGTATTTACACCGACTTCCGTTCCACTGTGCTTATCCCATGTTGAGTCGTATGTATTTCCCCATTCATCGGGTTTTCCGCTCAATGCCAGACAGTATGACACGCGCGTCAACTCCATGTTACGCCATTCCTCCATGTAAAGTTCGCGGGCACGTTCGTCCATAATATCGCCGATAGTTACTTTTCCGGAATAAAGTTGCGAGCATTTTGCTCTTTTCCGTATGGCATTCACGTCGTCTACTGCTGTTGCATCGTCCAGATAAAACTTAGCTTCTGCGCGAAGCAGGTATGCTTCTGCCAAACGGTAAAGATACCAGTCGGCCGTACCACCTTTGGTAGCCCCGTCAAAGTCGACAGCACCCATATCTGCTTCACGAACCACATCATTCAAGAAATGTTTGTAGTGTGGAAAGTCGAACCAGGAACGGATGGTATCCTGACACAACAGGTCGCCCTTGCGCATGGTTATTTCACCTTTATCATTATATATATCCTTATCCGAATAAAGCATTAGGTTTTTTCCGCGATATGCATCACTGGCATGATTATATTTCAAGGAAGTCATCTTCACCCAGTTACCTACTGTGGTATTGTGGCGTAAATCGTCTTCATCTTCCACTCCGTTCACCACCCATAGTTTTTGTTGTGCAAAGTAAGTAGGGCGGAATGTACCGATTCCACGACCGATGGCTCTGGTCCAGTCTAAGTCTTTTCTGTAGTTTCCGTTATTGCGTGCATACTTTTCGACTGTTTTTCCATCCGGAGATTTCAAGTTACCGTTTTGCCAAAGCGGGCCAAATATACGCATGGTTTTAAATTCAATAAACGAGTCGGCTCCTCTGTCGGGAATACCCATAATGACTTCTTTATTTGCTGCAATCAGTTTATTTTCCGGACGGTGCAGATCCCAGATTACGTTACGGTCTATTGGCCATGTTTCCGGTTCTCCGCCGGGATTGAATGCACCAAACTGATTTTCCATTAAAGCATATCCGGAGCTACTGATGATTACATCCAGTAGGTCTTTTGCTTTCTTATATTGCCCTGTAGCCAGGTAGCATTTAGCGAGCAACATCTTACAAGCGCCTTTGTTTACCATACCTATATAGGTCATATCTGCTTGCTCAGGCACCCACTCTACTGCTTTTTCCATATCGGCAGTAATCATTTCGAGGATAGCTTCTTTCTTGGTTGAGCGGTAGTTTTGCTTGGGAACTTCCAGGATCTTCGTCACCAAAGGCACGTCGCCATATTGAAACACCAATCCCATATAGCGGTAAGCGCGGTGGAAGTAAGCACGACCTTTATACATGTTCTTGGTTGCTTCATCGAGTGTTGTTACCTTGTCTACATAAGAAAGGATGGTGTTTGCATATTTGATACCTGTATATGTTTCGGCCCAGAAATGGTTTATGTAATTTCCATCATTACCTCCGGGGCCACTTGCGCCGCCGGTAGGCGTTAAACCGGTAGCTACATCGAAGTTCACGCTTCCTACGTTCGCATCGGTTTTACCATAAACAGCCAAATCCGAGAACATGAGTTCGGTTCCTGCAACTACAGAGTTGGTATTGGCCGAAACATTCATCCAGTACGAGCGCAGATGGCGGTCGGCTACGGCCAGTGCGGCTTTTAAACCGGATTCTGTGGTAAATGTCGATTCCGGTTCGTAGAATGATAGCGGATCGGGTTCCAAAAAGCTCTCTGAGCAACTATTAAATAACAGGGAGCTACCTACTACTGATGTAAGAGCCATCACCATTATCTTACTTTTTATATATACTTTTTTCATAATTATTCTTGTTTATGTTTAGAATGTAACATTTAATCCGAATGTGAATACACGGGTAGCCAGACCACTTGTTTCGGGATCACCATATTCCCAGTCTTTCTTCCATGTGGCTACGTTTCTTACGGAGCCGTAAACTTTTACTTTTTCCATATCCAGTTTGCGTACCCATTCTTTCGGTAGTGTATAGCCAACAGATATATTTTCCAGACGAATAAATGAACGGTTATATAGTTTACGTACACCTGTAATGCCCTTTGGTCCCTGTGCATCCAGACGTCCGTACTTATTGGTTGGATGCTCGGGTGTCCAGTAGTTCTTTTCGGGTGTATTGAAATTGTAGGTTATCAATGATCCGCCATTATCTTGGTTCAGGTAATAGCCTTCAAGACTCTTGTGCCCCATGTAGGAGTAGATATTGAACGAAAGAGTCAGGTCTTTCCAAAACGTAAAGTCGTTGCGCAATTGCCAATGCACCGGAGGAGCTGTTTGTCCTAAGAATTCCTTGTCTTTATCATTATAAACAGGGGTAACGCTTCCGTCCGGATTTACAACATCATCTAAGGTATAGTTATTGGCCACTTTCGGGTCACCCGGTCTTTGTCCGTGTCTTTTCGCTTCTTCGAACTCGCTTTCCTGCCAGATGCCGGTAACACGGTAGTCCCAGATTTCGCTGATGGCTTTACCGATGAACCATCCTTTACCATCTCTGGCGCTCTTGTCGTCCATTTCTTTCTGACCAATTACATTGCCATTGGCATCGAGTATATCTTCCGTTTCATAGTACAAGTGTTTAATTTCATTCTTGTTGTATGAAATATTGAAGGTGGTGTTCCATTCGAAGTTATTTGTTCTGATATTCTGTGAGTTGATGGAGAATTCAAAACCGCGGTTTGAGACTTCGCCCAGATTGGAGATTACGGAACCAAATCCGGTGAATCCGGGCAGGCTTTGCCACATAATCATATCGGTGGTATTCATGTTGTAATACTCAATAGACCCTGTGATACGGTCGTTGAGGAAACCATAGTCTAAAGCAAAGTTCCAGGAGGTTGTCTTTTCCCATCTCAGGTTAGGGTTGGCCATACGGTCTACCATCAGGTATTTCACTTCATCCAGTTCGCCATTGGGTTTTATGTATCCCATTGTTCCACCGGTTCCTGAACCGAGGTTGGGCAAAGACACGTAGGGATCTTCCAATGAACGGTTACCATTCTTACCCCACGACAAACGCAGTTTACCTGTGCTCATGATGTCGTTCCATTTGAAGAACTTTTCGTTAGCGAAGTTCCAGCCCAGTGCTATGGATGGGAAGGTGGCATATGAATTGTTTTGTCCGAATGCCGAATATCCATCCCGGCGTACGGAGGCAGTCACCATATAACGATCGTCATACGAGTAGAAGAGTCTTCCCAACAAGGCATCTGCTGTTTGGTGTGTATCTTCGGTTGAGAAGCTACTATTTTCTTTCGTTCCGTTTTGCGTATTGTGGAATCCTAATGCATCGGAGGGTTGAATGTTGCGTGACTCAATTTTATCTTTCCAGAAGCGACGTTCTTCGGCTTCTTGTACTAAGGTCAGGTTCACATGGTGCTTATCCAGGAAGGTATAGTCCCAGGAAATTGTATTGTTGAGCGACCAGTCGAAGCGCTTGGATTGTTCGCGATTTACCCCTCTATCAATAGGGCTTGAACCGGGCAGATCGGCCGACATGAAGTAACGGTCGTAGAACCATTGGAAACGTGGAGAGGCATTGAACGAATAGGTAATATTAAAAGGTAGTTTCACTTTAGCTGTAAAGATTGTGTTCAATACGGTATATCCTTTTTCCAGTTCAAGGTATTGTCTGTCGAAATCGTAGTTATGGCCTCTCTTTACATCGGCTCCCATAGGATATTGAGCCAACGTTCCATCTGCGTTCCGATAATCACTAAAGGGGGAGTTGCGAATCTGGTTGGCTTCCCAATAGTCGGTTTTCAAACCGGGTTGCAGGTTACCGTCACTACGATCCTGGAAGTTTACATTCGCTCCGATTTCAAACCATTTGGTGACTTTACCTTCTACTTTCATATTACCACGAATGGATTGATAGTCATCGTATGACACAGCGCCTTCATTTTTGAGGTATCCCAATGAAAGATAGTAATTCATCTTTTCGCTGGCTCCTGAGATGCTTGCGTTATAATCCTGATTGAGTCCGGTGCGGAAGGTATGGTCATACCAGTCGAACGTTTTATTGTTGATGTAATTTTGTAATACCGCGCTTTCCAGTCCCAGACGTTCACCATAGATGCCGCGGTCGGAGGTTTCGCTATTGTTTGCGTAGGTTCTCCATTGTTCTGCCGTAACGCCATAGCGGCCCAGGTTTTCGGGACGGTCGTAGTAGCCGGGCTTATCTTTCATGCTTGTTTGGTAGGCTTCGTATCTTCCGGTTTCGGTATTCATGCCGTAGGTATCTTTCTTATACCAGTCTTCCCTGTACTGCATGTATCCGTCCGGGCTGTACATTTCGCGATAAGAGCTTCTGGTGGTAGCTCCTACAGACATGTTTACGTTTACTACCGGTTTACCCCAGTTTACCTTTTTTTGTTGTAATGATGATTACCCCACTGGCAGCTCTTGCACCGTATACAGCAGCGGCCGAAGCATCTTTCAATACGTCGATTTGTCCGATATCGTCTGTGTTGATTTCCGAGAGTTCGCCGTAGAACATCATTCCGTCTAAGATAATCAGCGGATCGTTGTGACCGCCTTTTTCATAAACCGAACGTTGTCCGCGCAATTGAAGCGAACCACCACCTTTGGCAGAGGCATCATAGCCTACATGTAGCCCCGGCGTTCCACGAAGGATGTCTTGTACATTCTTAGGACTTTCATTGGCCAATTTGTCCGGACGAATCTGAACGATAGAACCTGTCAGGTCTTTTTTACGCATGCTACCGTAGCCTACTACGACTACTTCGTCGAGCATTTCGCTGTCTTCTTTCAACGTGATATTGAAAGAGGTCTTTCCGCTTACAGGAATTTCCTGCGGAGCATAGCCAATATAGCTGACTTCCAATGAGCTTTTGGGGGATACGGAAAGCGAGAACTTTCCTTCGATGTCTGTAATGGTACCATTGGTTGTTCCTTTTTCGAGTATGCTGGCGCCAATAACGGTTTCGCCCGTTGCATCTTTAACTACACCAGTTACATTGATTTTTTGATTTTGAGCATTCAACAACTGAATGTTCAAGAACAGACTAATACATATTAATAAAGCAGTGAAGACTTTAATATGTCCAAGTCGATGAGTAGTTTTTAGTTTTTTCATCTAGTATGAACTTTAAGATTAAACATTAATTAAACGAAATCATTCTGGAAGCGAATATAGTGTGAACAAAATTTAAAGGACGTGAAATATGGTTCGCAGAGGTCGAATTTGGGGTATTCTGCCTTTTTGAACTATAATTCGACCAGGGTATGTGTATTGAAATAGTTGTTTCTACAAAAGGGCGGAAGGGGAAATAACTTTATTTGCTTTCTGCCTGAAATCAACTTTCGAATGTGTCAATTATAACTTCTTTTTCTATGCAAATTTAGTTAGCTGGTTGCAACCGGCTAATTGGCTGGTTGCAACCGGCTAATAAGCTGGTTATAACCGGCCAATGAGCTGGTTGCAACCAACCGACTTAAGTTTTGCAAGAAAAGATGTTAGTTTCAATGGGTTTAAATATTATTTCAAGCAGGTTTGGATATTATTTGTAGGGTTAAGTGTTTCTGTAGGGTTATACGTTATCTCAACCATCCACCCCCTGCCCCCGCCAGGCTGTGTGAAAAATCAGAATTTGGGTACGTCATTGCGAACCGTAGGTGAAGCAATCCAGTTCACAAGACATATAAGCTGGATTGCTTCACCTACGGTTCGCAATGACGTACCTGATCCTGAGTTTTTACACAGCCTGGCGGAGGCAGGGGGTGGATGTTGAAGTCAGCATAGAATCAATTCCTTTCCAACCCGTTATACTCAAAACCCAACCACCATTCAACCCCGTTTCATTAACTGATTAAGAATCGTTCCATATACTCCGTTGGTAATATTCCGAATTCTTTTTTGAAGCAAGAACTAAAGTATTTGGGATCGTTGAAACCTACGGCATAAGCTAATTCAGACACACGGATTTCTTTTTTCTCTTCCATTATCTTAATCGCTGCTTTCAGGCGAATGTTACGGATGAAAGAAGATGTGTTTAGTCCGGTGAGGGATTTTAGTTTTTTGTATAGAGTAGATTTACTTGTACCCATTTCTTCAATAAATTGGGGCTGGTCGAAATCAGGATCATCCAGATGGCGGTTGACACAATCAATGGCATTTTGCATAAACTCTTCATCAATCGTGGTATAATTCAGGTCTTTCACCTCGAATACGAGCTGATTCTTGAAATCGCGGGCAGTACGCTCTTTTGTTTTCAGCAGGTTTTTGATACGTGCATGAAGCACAGCAAGATTGAATGGTTTACTAATAAATCCGTCTGCTCCCGATTCATAAGCCTCCGCCCTATCTTCCTCTTTATTTTTAGCAGTCAGCAGAACGACCGGGATATGGCTAAACTCTAGCTTTCCCTTAATGTATTTACAAAATTCAATGCCATCCATTTCGGGCATCATGATATCGGAAACTACCAGATCAATATCTTCATTCTCGACAATTACAATTCCCTCTTTTCCATTCTCTGCTGTAAAAACATTATATTCCCTACTCAGCAGGGTCATCATTAACTGCAACAGGTCTTCGTTGTCTTCCAATACAAGGATAGAATATTTCTTATCCTCCTTAGTACCAACAGATTCAATAGGAGTTGCTTCGATGCCCGAAACCGTTTTGGTTATCGGAATCACATCTTCATCAATTTCTTCTTCCTTGAAGTAAGAACGTTCAATCGGTAAACGCACAAAAAATGTAGCCCCCTTATCCTGCTCGCTTTCCAGCCAAATGGTTCCACCATGCAGTTCTACCAGATCCTTTGCCAAAGAAAGCCCGATTCCGGTTCCAATGGTATTCGACTTTCGATAATCGCCTTCATAAAAGCGTTTAAACAACGTCTTTTGTTTTTCCAGTGAAATCCCCTTACCGTTGTCTTTCACTGTTATCAACACATAGTCTTTGGTGTTGGCATACGACAGGTTGACTTGTATAAATCCGCCTTCATGACTGTATTTCGCCGAATTGGAAAAGAGGTTATAAAGTATCTTATCCAACTTGTCGGTATCAAAATATCCGTAAATCGTATCCGGATCGCAGAGAATAGAAAAGTGCAATTTACGTTTCTTAATCAGCGGCTGAAAAGCTTCTGCTTCATTCTGTATAAACACAGCCAGATCGCCGGGAGAAACACGCAGCTTCAGATTACCGGTTTCTGCCTTGCGGAATTCCAGAATCTGTTGTAGCAAACGGATGAGCCGTTGTATATTAGTACTTATCACCGGATAAAGATTTGTATATTGAGGAGCTTGCATCTTCAACTCATCTACCGTTGCCGAAATAATGGTCAGCGGAGTGAGAAGTTCGTGTGTAATATTGGTGAAAAATTGCAGTTTAGCATGGTTCAGTTCTTCGGCTTTCGCTTTTTCCATTTTCTGCAATTCCAGACTGTTTTTAAGTACCATGCGGTTCTTCGTTACCCGGTAGGCGTAATAGACGATAGCAATGGTAATCAAAAAGTAAATCAGATACGCCCACCAGGTGGCCCAGAACGGAGGCAGAACAACCACTGTCAGTTCGCGCATCTGACCACTCCATATTCCATTTTCATTCGTTGCCCGCAACTGGAAGGTATATGTACCACTTTCCAGATTGTTATAATAAGCAAAATGACGGGTAGCATCGGTATACTGCCAATCTTTATCAAACCCATTCAGCCTGTAAGCGTACTTGTTCAATTCGGGATTTTTATAGGTAAGCGACGCAAATTCAAGATTAAAATTATTGTAATTGTATGGAATCTCTATCTTCTGAGTGAAAGTCGGAGTCTGAGAAGATATCCGGTTACGAACCGTTTCATCTAATGCAGAAAACGACTTATTATAGACCTTGATATCCGTTATCTGAAAAGGTACATCCCTTGCATCTATATCCAGATAATCCGGTTTAAAGCTATTGTATCCGCCAAATCCGCCAAAGAACAATTCATTTCCAAATTGACACGAAGAGTGTGGAATGAAGAAATTATTCTGCAAACCATCAACCGCTGTGTACACCCGCAACTCGGCCGTTTTAGTATCCTGGCTCACCGACAGCCGGACCAGCCCTTTGTTCGTTCCCAGCCACAAATTTCCCCGACCATCTTCTTCAATACTGCCCACCAAATCGCCGGGCAGATTATACTCAATGCTCTTACTCTCAAACCTATCTTCCTGATGATTATAAAGAAACAGCCCATGTCCTTCCGTACCTACCCACAACCGGCCTTGCGAATCGCGTTTCAAACAGATAATGCTCTTAGCTATAATCTTTTTGTTTTCAATTGAATAGCTAGTGTATTGAAGAGATTCCGGATGATAGACATCACCCGAGATACGAATCAAACCCAAATTCGTGCTTGCCAACCAGATATCTCCATTCGTATCTTCCATGATATCGCGTATATACGCGGAAGAAAGATCCGTTTCACCTTCCCTCATATTCTTGAACAGATGGCCCACCCCATCAGCACGCTTTACACCTAAGCCGGTACGGGTTCCAACCCAACAATTTCCCTGCTGATCCTCGTACAAAGCTGTTACGATGTGATGCATAACAAAATCCGAGTTGCCCGGCATATATTGCTCTACCTTCTGACCTTTTCTATAAATATATACTCCGCCATTATAAGACCCAAACCATAAATCGCCCGTTTCTTTACGCTGGATAATAGAATATGTGGTAGGCATATTCCTTATCTCAGAGAATTCCGGTATTGCAGAATAAAACAAGTATTTATTGGCAATACGATCATAGCGGGCCACTCCGTAATTGCCAATCCCCATCCAAACCATTTCATCCTTATCTACAAACAAAGAGCGCACGGCTACGGTAAGCACACTCTTATCGGGTGCTTCGAAATGGAAATGTTCGAACTGAGGCTTATGGGTATCGACCATAAAAACCCCTCCACCAATAGAGCCAAGCCAGAGCTTACCCGATTTATCGCGTATGATGGAGTTAATTTCATTGTGAGGAATATAATAAGAAGACCCGGTGGGAGTATAATTCATAAATTCACCTGGGCGGTCCAAAGACATAATACTAACACCGCTCCGGCTTCCCACCCATAGGGTTCCGGTATTTAAGTCTTCATTCAGGGCGTAAACAATATTATCAGATAAACTGGATGGATTATGCGGCTCGTTTTTATACACCTTCCAGGATAAACGTTCCATATCCTTTGGATTTTCCAGAAGATAAAGCCCCTCATTCCAACTACCTATCCAGATGTTTTTCCGGGAATCCTCGAATATGGTATGAGCGGAATTTCCCGGGTTAAATGGAGGGTAAGTATATAATTTCTTTTTAGAAGGCGAGAAACGATACAGTCCACTGTTCCAGGAGCCAATCCAGATATCACCATCCGAATCTTCGAACAATTCATTTTCTGAACCATAGAACAATTTATCAAGATCTTCATCTATGGCGATCTCTAAAGAATCACCCTGAATATTATACCGATACAAACAGGTATCAAAACTAATCCAGACCGTATTATCCTTACTCACTAAAATCGAGGGAACATTACCGTTGCGCGCCTTTATTGCATCTCCTTTTCGGACTACTCCTGTTGCTTTGTTTAAAACATTCACCCCTTCAAATGTACCTATCCACAGATTATGATCCGCATCGTCGCCCAAACAACGGATATTATTGCTTGTTAATAAGTCCGGGTTATATACATCGGATTTTATAGTGGTTACCTGATAACCATCGTATTTGCACAATCCGTAGCGGGTAGCAAACCACATAAAACCTTCCCTATCCTGGAATACTTTCTGCACTTCGTCATTAGGTAGTCCATTCAGTGAGTTGATTTGTTTGAACTCCAACCGGCGTGTAATGTCATGACTAAATGCCTGAACAGCAATGGGAATAGCCGAAAATAGAATCAGGATTATTGCAAATCTATAGTCTCTCATACCATATATTTTTCATATATATTAGGCTTACGGCTTCCACTCATTAATCCATTCTATAAACGGAGTTCCATCGGTATCAAATTGAATAGGCAGCCAAATGTAACGTGCATCAATCGGAAGTTTAGGTCGCCAAATATCAGCCATAAAGATGTATTGATTCTCTGTTTTCCCTGGTATTGTCAGGATATACGTACTTTGTCCGCCGAAGGTTAATTTTGCATTTTCTCCCCGACATGGATTCGGATGTTGTGTCCAGGGTCCCCAAATGGATGGGGCGGAAAACATACGAGCTTCGTTGGGGTCCCAGCCTGTGCAGCCGGAAGTAATCATCCAGTAGGTTCCATCTTTTTTGAAGATCGCCGGAGCTTCGTTATGTCCTGCGGGGAATATACGGATATATTTTCCGGTGTGGCCTTGATAGTCATCAGTTAGTTCAGCAATCTGAAGAGTCAGATTCTCCTCGGAAGAGTAGATATGATAAGCTTTTCCATCATCGTCTACGTATAGAGTCATGTCGCGCGACATTTGCCCACTTTCCAGATCACGTTTCACAAACAAACCTTTGTTTACGGCATCGTACCATTCGGGCGTCCACCATTTTTCGAATTGCTTAAGATCAAGTTTTGCCTTTTGTTCTTTTTTCGTCATATTGAACGGATAGATATCCGGATTCACCCGTCCTGAACGAACATAAGTATATGGACCGGTTGGAGTGTCACTAATAGCAAGGGCGGCACGGGCGGCAGCATATCCTTTGCCTTTCAATTCCAAATGGAACCACATTACAAACTTCCCGGTCTTCTCGTTATAGATTACCTTAGGGCGTTCCATCACACTACCACTTATAATATCGCTATCGGGATCATCGGAAACGGGAAGAGCTACGCCTTCGTTCTTCCAGTTTATGAGGTCGGTAGATGAATAACAGGTTACACCGACTAATGCGGAGCTTGTTTTTTCGCTTTTATGCTCACCAAACCAGTAGTAGGTTCCGTTGTGGCAGAGCACTCCCCCACCGTGGGCATTGATATGGACACCTTTATCATCCGGCCAGATTTCACCTGAACGAATGCCTTTTTTCTTTTGATAGACACGAACATAGTCTATTTCATACTTCATGGGGAAAGCGGTTATATCGGGTTCTCCGCCATTATCACCGCCAATAGCAAGGTTTAATAATAGATAATGTGGTTGTTTAAAAGGGTTGGCAAAGTTGCCCAATGAGCCGTTGGTAGTTTGTTCAAGGGGGATTTCGTTCAAGAGTTCATCATCCAGATAGAGTTTGATAGCTGTTTCGTCCCAATCCATACGCCATATATGGAATTTATTTGCCCAATCAGGGTCTTCATCTGTAAAATAAGAGAAAGGAATGGCTTTGGAAGCCCATTTGGCATTGTATTGCTGCTCTGTTCCCCAAGCAGCATTGGCAAGAATATGCGGAACACCTCTAATACGGTAGTACTCCATAATGTCTATTTCGCCGTTTGATGGCCATTCCATATCTTTACCAAGTGTCCAGATGGCCGGCCAAGCTCCCCCACCGATGGGAATACGAGCTTTGATTTCGAAACGACCGTACAGGAATTCATGTTTCCCGGCTGTATTAATGGAAGAGGAGGTATATTCTATGTATGGTCGGGATTGTCTCCATTGGGTATTTCCTGCTTCATACAGCGGGTTTTCTCTTTTTTCGCGCCGGGCTTCTATGATTAGCAAACCGTCTTTGCACCAGGCGTTATTTTGTTGATACCACTGTAGTTCATGGTTGCGGGCAAAGCCTTTCTCGAAACTCCAGGAGTCGGGATGTGGAGTACCTACGTGATTAAATTCATCACTCCAAACCAGTTCATATTCCTGTGCATGGATGCAGGAAGGAAGAATAGCTATTAATAAAGATAGGAATAGTTCTTTTGATGTCATAACTTTTATGTCTTTGTTGCAAATATAAGAAGAGGGTAGAACTTGGAGGTTGAATTATCATTCAATATGTTCTATTAAACGTTCAAAGTGAGCATTTTATGCTGCATAGACTCTCCTCCTGCCTAAAGGAGGAGAGTTTGACTGCGTTGTATTGATACAACAGAATGTTATCCTGAAAACCTTTTTACCTTGATACCTATAGTTTATCTTTCTGCAGCCTGATCCGCTTCAACCGGCCAGTATGGATTTTGATATAACGTAGATGTTGATATATCGCCATTCTCTCCTGTCAGTTGGAACTGTTTTACCATAATAGGTTGCAGGTAATGAGCCAGTTTCCATGTCATACCATTATAACCTGCTTGTCCCGAATTGCGCTGATAAGGGCGCAAATATTCGCTCTGCGTTTTTGACGATACATTGGCATCACTGCTTCCATCGGCTCTCAGGTCATTATACCAACTTTCCATAGGGGTATTCCACAAATGGAATCCTTCAATATGATATGGTTTTGTCATTAACTGATCCATTGAGCGCCAGCGGCATAAGTCCATATAGCGAAGCCCCTCGGCAATGAATTCACTGCGGCGTTCACGACGAATGTTATATAAAGTCGGATCAACCAGGTTTCCGGCAGAATAAGCTCCCCAGTCATTCTCTGCTTCTTTAGACATATCTGTCAAAGCAATGGTATTATCAAAGTTTGTATTTACTTTGGCACGTTGACGAATGATGGTCCAATAATCGCGTGCAGTTGCATCCAATGTTCCGTTCTTCTCATAACTTGCTTCCATATAATTCAATAAGGCTTCTGTTGCGCGGTAACAAACGGCAGCGGTGTATCCGCCTCCATTACTATAATGTTTCCGGTTGAGCGACCCACCCTTATGCAAAGCATATCCGGTGGCATATCCGCGTTCACCATCTCCGTTTGTTATTTCCGGATAAGGCTCTACCATTACCACATCTGTTCCTTCATTATTATCAAGTTCGAACAGTACATTTTTCTGATTGGGTTCTTTCAGGAAGACAGACAAACGAGAGTCGCGGTTTACACGTACATCGGCAATGGTCTTATCGCCTTTGTAGTAACTATCGCCATCCGCATAGGTTCCATGTGTGTAAACCGGTGTTCCATCCAACATCAGGAAGTTATTTACAAAGCCGCGGGTTACTCCAATACGGTAATTTCCACGCGAGGCAGCCGGATTTACATTGTGCGTAACCAAACCACGAGCATATTGACGCCACAAAAGTACTTCTTTCACACCCGACAGATCTTCCTGGGCAAACATATCGTAGTATGGATTTGCAGCATCGCCTTCTTGTTGGAAAATACCTGTATTTTCGGTAAGATTTCCTTTATAGGCTTCGGCAACAGCCTTCGAGGCATCCATTGCTTCCTGTAGGAAGAAAGCGATTTCATTGTCGATGCTTCCACTAGGAAATTGGTAATTAGTATGTTGAGCTGCTCCCGGCCAATCGGTTCCACCCGGTACGAAGGCTGTTCCTTTGAAGTATTTCAACCATGTACCTTCGTAAAGCGCTACTCTTGATTTCAGTAATAAAGCAACATCTTTATTGATACGTGTAGTAGCCATATTCTTGTCGCTCATTAATGTGGCAGCATGATCCAGATCGGAAAGAATAAAGCGGGCTACTTCGTTACGCGGTTGACGTTTGGCTGCCTGACGAAGCGCTTCCATTTCATCGGGTAGCGGTTCGGTTACAATAGGAAAGTCACCAAACATTTGATAGCGTTTGAAGTATTCGCATGCCCGCAGGAAATACACCTCACCAATATAGTGCTTTACATCGGCCAGGTTTCCTCCAATAGTATTGGCGGAGCCATCCATATTTTCACCAAAAGCCGGAAGCGTCATGGAAAAGAAGTAATTGCAGCGGTAAATTTGCTCAAACTTCCAGTTATTATCTTCTTTCTGTGCTACTTTCCAACGATCGGCAGTAAAACGGTCATGAGCCGTTACACCGGTTTGGTTATCCGTATCATTATCATTGCCAAATATGCCATAACTCCAATTGGAATGAGAAGAAAGTATATCGGGATACATTCTATTGGCATAGTTTGCCAATTGTGATGCATCTGAGAAATATTGCTCGGGTGAAGCATTTGACATCGGTTCCTTATCGAGGAAATCGTTGCATGACATAAGACTCAAAGCCATTATCAATGCAAAGAATGATTTTATATTTTTATCCTTCATTTTTCTGATATTTAAAAGATTAAAGGGTTACGCTAATTCCAAATGACCATGTTCTTGAAAGTGGGTAAGCATTACCTCCACTCTTGATTGCACCATTTGCATTGCTGTCCGTATTACCACCATTGATGGTTTCAGGATCAAATAATTTGGAAAGTGAGGTTCCAGTCCACAGGTTTTCTCCCGAAACATAGATACGACATTTACTGATAGAGAGTTTATTGGTCAACGATGTTGGCAATGTATAGCCTATTTGAAGGTTCTTCAAACGAATATAAGATGCATCCTGTAGGTAACGGGTTTGTTGTTTCTGGTTCTTTCCCGGACCATTTGATCCCCAGCCAAACAATGGGCGGGGATAATATGAATCTGTATTCGCCGAAATTAAATGTCCGTCTATTCCGATAGCTTCACCGCGGAAGTAATCGCCATGTTCTTTCAAACCGGTGGACCACCATTCGCTTTCCTTAATTCCCCAGAACAGATTACTGTTTTGCCAATAATCGCGTTTCATCACTCCCTGGAAGAATGCTCTGAAGTCAAATCCTTTCCAATCGGCCGAAAGATCAATACCAAAATGATAACGTGGAGTGTTATTTCCAATCACCTTCAAATCGCCATGATCTTCGAGTGTTCCGGCACCTTCTGAAATTCCGGGTTTACCATCCAGATCTTTATACATAATGTCGCCTGCACCCCATTCTGATCCAAAAGGTTGTCCGCCTACTTTATCCAGATGGGCATTCATTTCTTCCTGTGTTTTGGCGATACCTACCGTTTCATATCCCCAGATTTCACCAATTTCCCGTCCGGCACAATAGGACCAAACAGAGTTCGTTGGATTTCCCGGATATTTATCAATAATGGTTTTAGCATCGGATAACATGAGTTTTGCACCGTATCCCAAACCATTACGTAAGCGGTCGTTCCAAGCCAGTTCCAGTTCCCAACCTGTATTCTTCAAGTCGCAGTTATTGGATTTCGGAGCACCAATACCGAGTACGTTTGGTAGTTCGGGAACCGGACCTACCATATTGTCCGTAAAACGGGTGTACACATCAAATGATCCGGTAAGGCGATTATTAAACAATCCCCAGTCTAAACCAACGTTCCATGAACGAACGGTTTCCCACGTAAGTGCCGTACTAATCAATTCACCCACTCTTGCTGTATTGGGTTTTAAACCTCCCTGCAACCAGTCGCCGTTGGCCGATCCCAGTTCCATTTTACGGTAAGTAGGATACCATCCTGTTGTATTTTGATTACCCAGTTCACCATATGATCCGCGCAGTTTCAGGGTATTCACTACATCTTGCAAAGGTTCCCAGAATGCTTCGCGGGCAATGTTCCAACCTAAAGAAAAGGATGGATACAAATCCCAGCGATTATCGCTACGGAAGCGCGAAGAACCGTCATAACGCATATTTACTTCGGCCAGATATCGTCCTTTATAATCGTAATTCAAACGTCCGAAGAAACCGGCTGTAGCCCATTCGTGGCGATAACCACCTGCTTCGATTGCTTTGTCTTTGCCTTCGCCATCCAGGTTACTGGTTAAATCAAGTTCGGCCAGGTCTTCAATCAGCAATCCATATCTTTTGGCAGAGAAGAAAGATTGTTTCATCTCATCTGCCTGAAATCCGCCCATGATTTTAAAGTTATGTGCGTCATTGAAGGAGTGGGTGTAGCTTGTGAAAATGTTTAAGTTCAGGTAGTTTTCTTTTTTGTGATCCTGATAAAGACTTGATGTACCATTGGTATTTATGATGTCTCCCTTGACATCATGATTATAATAAGGTAAAGAGGTTTCACGTACATCCCATGTGCTGGTACTATAGTTAAACTCAACGTTTGTTATCCAGTTCTTTATCGGTTCAATAATGAAAGCTCCCTGATGACTTACTCTGTCGCTCTGCACATTACGTTCACCTCCTAGTGCCAATCCCATAGCGGGAGATGGGGAACTGTAATAATAACCGTTTTCATCATACACGGGCAAGTTAGGCCATGTTTGGCGACCAAGAGCCTCATAAAAGCCTCCACCAAAGGATGTTGGGCGATGGTTATCTGTACGTACAAAACGCATGCTGTAGCTGAAATCTAACCAGGAAGTCAGTTCGGCATTTATTTTACCTGATACGTTATAGCGTTTCAATCCATCACCGCCATGGCGCAATGTACCGCTTTGATCTAAATAACCCAATGAAGCATAATAGTTTATCTTTTCGGTACCTCCGGTTAGGCTTAAGTTATGCTCCTGGGAGAAGTTATTATCTTTATATATTTCCTTGTACCAATCGGTATTCGCGTACCCTTTATTGTAAGGGTCTCCCGCAGGTTTACCCCATACGTTTCCGTCTGTTGGTAATCCACCTGCATTGGTTCCGCCTTTTGCCTGGAAGTCAATCATTTGCTTCATTACATCGTCACTAAAGAATGTTCCCCAACCGGAATTGGTATATCCTTGTTGAATGAAATTGGCAAAGGTATAGGAGTCCATCATCTCGGGCATGTTTATGGGACTACTGAAACGGAAACTATTATTATAGTTGATAACTGTTTTACCTGCTTTCCCTTTTTTGGTGGTAACAAGAATTACACCGAAAGGTGCACGTGAGCCGTAAATAGAAGATGCTGCCGCGTCTTTTAATACGGAAACGGATTCGATATCCTGCGGATTTATGGTATTGATATCACCTTCCATACCATCGATCAATACAAGTGGACTGCCGCTTGATCCATCGCCAATGGTACCTGTACCACGGATATTGATGCTCATATCTTTATCCAACTCACCTGTATTAGTAGTGATTTGCAAACCGGGAACCAAACCCTGAAGGGCTTGTGTAGCATTCATTACGGGACGTGATTCCAATTCTTTGGCAGTTGCTATCCCCACAGAGCCGGTCAGGTTGACCTTCTTCTGGGTACCGAAACCTACAACAACAACCTCGTCCAATGTTTGTGTATCATCTTTCAATGTCACAATTAAAGAGGAACGACCATTCAAAGCTATTTCCTGAGATTCATAACCAATATAACTAATGGTTAACGTAGCATTGGTTGGTACAGATAGGGTAAAATTACCATCCAGATCCGTAATCGTACCTACCGTAGAACCTTTTTGGAGTACACTGGCCCCAATAACAGGCTCACCCATAGAGTCTTTTACAACTCCTTTTACACTGACTATCTGTGACCAACCCACAGAAATTCCTAACAAAAGAAAAGAAACCAGAAGAAGCATTCTTCGCTTACTCTCCAACGAGAGCCACAACTTCTTCTTCAACAAACTGTGTTTTTTCATAAATCAAATAATTACGGGTGGCAACGTACCACTCCTAAGTTTAACACTATATAAATATCTCACAAGAAGATACTATAATCCTAAAACCGAGTCAATAAGACGCCATCATTACCTTCTTTAGTTCTTTGGTTATCTCTTAATGATAACCGGTTTCCCATAGTATGATAAACCATTTATCTTCTATTGATAAGATTACCGAGATGTACATCTTGGTCATATTATCTCTAGGAGATAATTTATTAAGTCTTAGAGTTGAAACAATAACTCACCTAGAGAGGGCTTCGATCTCTTAATGGCAAGATGTGGGCAACGCCTCGCTGCCTGCAAATATGAAGATAAAGAAAAAAAGGAATGGAGTAATATTCGACCAATTTAGTTAGTAAATAAATCATAATGATAGCGTGTTGTTAAAAGTGGAAAATTCATTCAGTGAAGGTTTAAAAATAGATCAATCTTTGTTTCTAGAGGGTAAAACATGAACTTTAGTTTTGAAAGAAAGGGATTAAAAGAATTATTCTTTATAATATTGTATTCCGGAAAGACTTATACAGGAAAGAGAATTTAATTATGAATTTAAAAAAGAGAAACTCATTCATTCTTCTGCAAATCTTTGCATGGTTTTCACTTACTTATGCCCAACAAGTTGCGATTAAACCGATCCAAATCACGGAACAACTACCCTCCTATTCTGTCCGCCGGATTTATCAGGATCGTGAAGGTATCATGTGGTTTGGTACGGAAGATGGTGTTTCCCGTTACGACGCCTATCGGATGATGACTTTCAAGTCCGATTTGAATACCCCCACTCTCCTTACGAACAATGAGATTAATTGTTTTGGGGAAACGGCAAGCGATTATTTACTTATCGGAACAAAGAAAGGACTTAATCTATTAAATAAAAAGACATATCAGATTGAAGCTTTCCCAGGCAAAGAGCTACAAGATCAGGAAATAAAATCCATTGTTACTACTAAAGACCAACAGGTCTGGATTGGAACAAGCTCCCATATTTATTGTTATACACCCCATCTGACCTCATACAAAATTTATGACGAATCCATCCCGTGGGGAGGACTTAATTTCCTATACGAAGATCTGGAAGGCAACCTATGGGCCACTCTCTGGAGAAACGGACTCTACAAATATGATGCACAGCAAGACCGTTTTGTTGAATATCCACCAGTAGGTGAGACAAATAACCCTTTTAAAATATTCCAGGACAGCCAGAAGAATTACTGGATTTGCACATGGGGCGATGGCATCTACCGGTTCAATCCAAATGCCGACAAGGAACATATGTACACACGCCAACATCTGTTAGTCAATGGCAAAGAGACAACGGAAAATACATTCTTCAGTATCGCACAGGACAACCACAACCAATCCCTTTGGTTCATGTCCATTTCTGGTTTGCATGCCGTGCAATATGATGAGAACAATGGTTGGAAAGACATCGATATATCGCATATGTTTGACAATTACAATAATATATTTAGTGAGATTATCACAGATCGAACCGGAAACTTATGGATTGGTACATATGGTGAAGGGGTGCTCGTTATCAATTTCGACAAACCCCTTATTGAGAACTATCCATTATCCACGATAAAAGAGCAAACCGGCACAGCCCCCAACGTTACTGCTATATATGAAGATGATGAAGGCGATATATGGATAAACCAGAACAGACAAGGCCTTGCATTTTTCAATCCTAAACAAAATAAAGTATCTTTATTCAACGAATACCCAGCATTAAAGAATCTTATCGGCATAAACCTTGTGAATTGTATTTCCGATTTCCGTTCCATACCCGATGAAATCTGGGTAGGAACAGAAGTGGGGTCTATCATACACTGTCTGAAGAAAAAGAATGGTCATATCACCCTTTCCCGCCAGATTGATTTAAGCAACATAAAAGAAAATGGCGGGGAGGCATATATTTTCTTTGAGGATAAAAGGAATAATATCTGGATCGTAACCACCACCAGCCTTTTCGTAAAGCCCTATTATACAGATACAATCAAAGAGGTTCCTTTTACAGAAAACAGCATAACAAGTATTACGGAAGACACGCGGGGAAGCGTATGGATCAGTTGCAAAAACTCCGGCATCTACAGGATTCCGGCAACTAACTTTTCCGACACGAACAACATCATTGTAGAAAACTTCAATAGCAACAGTTCCGAACTAAAAAGCAATAACGTAGAAGCCATCTGTGCCGACATCAACGGTAAAGTATGGATAGGGACCAAAGAAGGTAATGTCATTGTATATGATATTGTCGAGAAAAACTTCCGCGACCTCTCTAAAGAATTAAGGATGACCGGAGAAAGTATCTTAAATATCGTATCCGATGATTATGGGCACATCTGGATTGTAACTAACAATAAAGTAACGGAATACAATCCCGGTAACAGCGCACTGAGATACTACTCCGAATCGGATGGAGTGCAGGTTAATTCTTTCAATATCAGATCGTACTATAAGCATAAAAACGGTAAAGTTTATTTCGGTGGGAATAAAGGAATCACCGCATTTACCCCTTCATCTAAACTATCTGCAACAGCCAGAAATCCGCGCACACTGATCACTGATATCAAAATCAACAATCGATCGGTCTTTTTACAAAACAATAACAAACAATTTGATATCCAATCACAAGTCCTGACCCTTGGCCCGGATGACAAAAATATTGAGATAGACTTCTCCTCACTAGATTATGCATCGCCATCCAAAATCCATTATGCCTACAAAATGGACCACACTAATGATGAATGGATCTACCCGGAAGAGAATCGTCAGTTTGCCATCTTTAGTGAACTGAAAAAAGGACACCATACGTTTTATATCAAAGCCACCGACGAATACAGTCTTTGGAGTGACCAGGTTGCCCAATTAAAAATATACAAACAAGCCGCGTTTTATGAAAGCAACCTGGCTTATGTCATTTATGTCACCTTATTCCTGCTCCTGGCCTATATTTCTTTCCGTACCATAAAGAACAGGATAAAACTACGCAATGAGTTGAAGATTGCACAGATCAAGAAAGACAAAACAGAAGAACTGACCCAGATCAAACTCAGGTATTTCACAAACATATCGCATGATTTCCTGACGCCACTCACCATCATTTCCTGCCTGATAGATGATGTAGAGACTACACATAAAGATAAGATTAAACACTTCGATACCATGCGATCTAACATCAACAGGTTGCGAAGACTGCTACAACAGGTCCTTGATTTCAGGAAGGTAGAAAGCGGGAATATGAAGTTAAAACTTTCATACGGTGATATTGTTATGTTCATAAAAGACACCTGCTATACCAACTTTCTGCCTTTAATGGATAAGAAGAATATAACGTTTCACTTTTACTCGGAACCGAATCAAATCCCCGCTTACTTCGATGCCGATAAAATAGATAAGATTATATTCAATCTGCTATCCAATGCCTTTAAGTATACACCGGAGGGTGGTGAGGTTAAGATCAGGTTGGAACAATATGATAAACAAGGACATCCACACCTGTTTATCAAAATAACCGATACCGGCGTAGGCATTCAACCGAAGGATATCCAACATGTGTTCACTCGTTTTTATAATAATAAGACAGGCAATGGCAGTGAAACCAATGGTATCGGATTGTCGTTGACCAAAGACCTTGTAGAGTTACACCGCGGAACGATCAACGTAGAAAGCCAGGTAAATTGCGGAACGAGCTTCATGATCACCCTTCCTATCGACCGGGATAGTTATAACGAGCTTGAATTGGGTAAATCCGAGGATATTATCGCTTATGAAAAGGATATGAATCTGGCTTCGGAGGAAGAATTGAATGAAGAAAAGAATGGCAATAAAGAAGGTACTACCATCCTGTTGGTAGAGGACAATGAAGAATTGCTTAAACTAATCAGCAACATATTATCGAAATACTACCGGGTACTCACCGCGATGAATGGATTAGAAGCGCTCTCGGTTATCGCCGAAAACAACATAGACATTATTATCAGTGATGTGATGATGCCCGAAATGGATGGACTGGAACTTTGCAAGAAATTGAAGGGGGACCTGGAAACAAGCCACATCCCAATCATTCTTCTTACGGCCAAAAGCAGTACGGACGACCGGATTGACTGTTATAATGCCGGAGCAGACGGATATATATCTAAACCGTTTGACCTAAAGGTACTGGAAGCGCGCATCAACAACTTCGTTACAAACAAGAAGAGCAAACAGGAGGAGTTTAAATCTGATGTGGAAATCAATATTTCCCGATTGGAGTATGTTTCCATTGATGAAGAGTTCCTGAAGAAAGCCGTCGCTATCATTGAAGAGTACTTGTCTGAGTTTGATTTCGATGTGAATATCTTCGCCGAGCGGCTTCATATGTCGAAATCGTCTTTATACCGGAAGATTAAAACGATGACCGGACTCTCTCCTGTCGAATTCATCCGGAATATCAAGTTGAAACATGCCTGCCAGATGTTGAAAAGCTCATCTATCTCTATTGCAGAGGTAGCATATTCTTCCGGTTTCTCCGATCCGAAGTATTTTACAACCTGTTTCAAGACGGAGTTTAATATGACACCAAGAGACTATCAGAAATCTATTAATAGGGGTGTGTCATAGACACACCCTCATTAATGCTTTCCTGAGTTTGGCGCTTTTCTCTCATTCAAATTCGTTTCCACTGACATTCAGTGAGTTATAATTTATTTGTATTCAAATAGGGTGTCCCATCTGTG
>NZ_QVMI01000045.1 GCF_010500965.1 Bacteroides sp. 51
ATCACTGTCGCTGTACATAAAATAAAATATTAGAATTATACAGCGCGAAACTAAGAAAAACAGAAATAAACATCAAGACGTCATTTTTGGACGCTTACAAAGGATAACTTGTGATTTCTCACAAGTTATTTACATACCGAAGCCTTCTTAACTTTAAGTGTAAACATCAAATAATTTTAGTTGGAACAAATATAAAAACAATATTTTAATATATTGTATACAATTGATATTTAACAATGAAACAATTCCGCGAGGGTGTGTCAAGTCTATTTTGTCACGTCATTGCGAGGGGTTACCCGAAGCAATCCAGCTCACAAAGCGTACAAACTGGATTGCTTCACTACGTTACCAATGACGAAGTGGATTTACTAATTATGACACATCCTCGCGGAATAATTATTTTATTAACCTCTATTGAAGCAACTCAGCCAATTTAGCTTGCAATTCTTCTCCATGTAAACCACGTGAGATGATTGTACCTTCACCGTCAATTAGCATCACATGAGGAATACTACGGATAGCATACAACTTCGCCCCCTCCGATTCCCAGAATTTCAGGTCGGACATTTGCGGCCAGGTCATATTCATTTGTTCAAGGCCTTTTTTCCAGGATTCAGCATCTCTATCTAAAGAAACACCTACAATCTCAAAGCCTTTATCTTTATACTTCGCATAAGCCTCAACTAGTTTAGGCATTTCACGACGGCAAGGTCCGCACCAACTTGCCCAGAAATCAACCAGAACTAATTTACCTTTACCGGCATAATCAGACAGTTTCACTGGATTACCTTCGGGATCATTCATTTCAAAGTCCGTAAACTTCTGCCCTACTGCTGTTGCTTTTGCAACTTCTACCAGATTATTCAAACGAACAACACGCTCGTCACCCTGATATTTAGCTGGAAGAGTAGATAAAATCTGACCCAGATCTTCGTACTCCATGTAGTAATTATAGGAATTCAGCAAGAAAAGACCTAAAGGCGAGGAGATATTAGTATTGATACCTTCTTTAATAACAGTCACCTGCTCGTTGTCCAACGCCTTCATCTCTTCCATCTTAGCTGCCCTCTCTTCTTCGGTCGCAGATGACAATTCTGCCGATAACGTTTTTTGTTTGTTATAAACAGCCATCAGTTTATCTTTAAATGCCTGATATGCATCATTAGCCGGAGTTCCGGAAACAACATCACCGCCTTCCGCTCTCACCATCTTAATATTAATGTTTCCATTTTCAAGGAAGAAATCCAGATATGATGGTTGCAAATCATCCTCACCCATATAGGTGATATAACGATTCACCGCAGAATCCTGTACACCGGTAAAAATAAACTTACCATCTGCAATAACTGTCGAATCCACCCGTACAAACTCTCTGTTTGCGCGCTCCATAATATATACTGTATCACCATCCATAGAACCTTCCATAGTTCCTGTGATCTTGTAACCCTTAGATGTACAAGAAGCCAGCCCAAAAGCAGCGACAGCCAACAGATAAGTAAACTTTTTCATATTTAATCCGTTTTAATTGAATAATAACAACGCAAAGATAGACTATTTTTTGAGGAAATATGTAACTTTGAACCCCAAATTTCAGAAGGTGGCTATGAGAGAAAACAACTATATTATCGAGGCAAACAACATATCAAAGTTTTTCGGAGACAAAACGGCTTTGGATGATATTACCTTAAAAGTAAAAAAGGGTGAGTTCATCACCTTACTTGGCCCATCGGGATGTGGAAAAACAACGTTGCTGCGTATTATTGCAGGGTTCCAAACGGCATCCAGAGGTGAGATAAAAATTGCGGGTAAAGAGGTTACCGAAATACCACCACATAAGCGCCCTGTAAATACTGTTTTCCAGAAATATGCACTTTTCCCCCATCTCAACGTCTATGAAAACATCGCATTTGGCCTGAAGCTGAAAAAGATGCCTAAGCAGATGATTGAGAAAAAGATGAAGGCAGCACTGAAAATGGTAGGGATGACCGACTATGAATACAGAGATGTAGATTCTCTTTCCGGCGGACAGCAACAGCGCGTAGCCATCGCCCGTGCCATCGTTAACGAACCCGAAGTATTGCTCCTCGATGAGCCATTGGCAGCCCTCGACCTGAAAATGAGAAAGGATATGCAGATGGAGTTGAAAGAAATGCATAAAAGTCTGGGGATCACATTTGTATATGTCACCCACGACCAGGAAGAAGCGCTAACGCTAAGCGACACCGTTGTAGTGATGAGCGAAGGACGTATTCAGCAAATCGGAATCCCAACGGATATATACAATGAGCCAATCAACTCGTTCGTAGCCGATTTCATTGGTGAAAGCAATATCCTTAACGGAACCATGATCAAAGATAAACTGGTACGTTTCTGCGGCACTGAATTTGAATGCGTGGATGAAGGGTTCGGCGAAAATGTTCCGGTAGATGTGGTTATTCGGCCGGAAGACTTATATATTTTTCCCATTTCAGATGCAGCACAACTTAGTGGTGTAGTGCAATCATCCATCTTCAAAGGGGTACATTATGAAATGACCGTGTTGTGCAATGGGTATGAATTCCTCGTTCAGGATTACCACCAGTTCCAGGTAGGTGAAGAAGTGGGATTAATCGTAAAACCGTTCGATATTCATATTATGAAGAAAGAGCGCACCTGCAACACCTTTGAAGGTAAACTATTAGACGAAAACCATATTGAATTCTTAGGAACGACATTCGAATGTAAACCTGTTACCGGAATTGATCCGGGTAGCGAAGTATGGGTAGAAGTTGATTTCAATAAAATTATCCTTCAAGATAATGAAGAAGATGGAGCACTAACTGGCGAAGTCAAATTCATTCTATACAAGGGTGATCACTATCATCTCACCGTTCTCTCCGACTGGGACGAAAATGTATATGTAGACACCAACGATGTGTGGGATGATGGAGACCGTGTAGGTATTACGATTCCTCCGGACAACATAGCGGTAAGGTACCGCAGCCAGGGTTCTATGCAGACACCTTAGCTTTAGCGACCAAGTTTTAATTTTCAATTTGATTAGGAAGTGAACAAGAAACTATCAGTCTTTTTATTTTCGCGTAAGAGTTGGGCACTCCCTTACGTTATATTTGCAGCCATATTCGTAGTTATCCCACTACTGCTGATCGTAGTTTATGCCTTCACAGATGAAAGTGGCAGACTTACGCTGAGCAATTTCGCCAAATTCTTCTCACACCCCGAAGCCATTAATACATTTGTGTACTCTATCGGGATAGCTATTATCACTACCGCTTTGTGTATCCTGTTAGGATATCCCGCCGCATGGATTTTAAGTAATAGTAAGCTAAACAAATCTTATACGATGGTTATGCTTTTCATTCTGCCTATGTGGGTAAATATCCTGGTACGTACACTGGCAACAGTTGCGCTGTTCGACTTTTTCGACCTGCCACTGGGCGAAGGGGCATTGATCTTCGGTATGGTTTACAACTTTATCCCCTTCATGATTTACCCCATCTACAATACACTGCAAAAGATGGATAAGAGTTATATTGAAGCAGCACAGGATTTAGGAGCCAACCCTGTACAGGTATTCTTCAAAACGGTATTGCCACTTTCCATGCCCGGAGTTATGAGCGGTATCATGATGGTATTTATGCCGACGATATCGACTTTTGCCATAGCCGAACTGTTAACCATGAACAATATTAAGTTGTTTGGTACCACCATTCAGGAAAACATCAATAACAGCATGTGGAATTATGGTGCAGCGCTATCACTCATCATGCTACTTCTCATAGCTGCGACCTCACTTTTCAGTACAGACGATAAAAACAATACTAACGAAGGAGGTGGACTATGGTAAAGAAAATACTGGCACAGGGATATTTGTGGCTATTGCTGCTTCTGCTCTACTCCCCTATTATTATCATCGTGATCTATTCCTTTACCGAAGCCAAAGTGTTGGGTAACTGGACAGGATTCTCGACCAAACTCTATACATCGTTGTTTCATACCGGAACGCATCACTCTTTAATGAATGCGCTGCTGAACACGATAAGTATAGCCTTAATAGCTGCCACAGCCTCAACATTATTGGGCAGCATTGCGGCTATTGGGATATTCAACCTGAAAGCACGTACCCAGAAAGCGATCGGGTTAGTGAATAGCATTCCTATTCTGAATGGCGATATCATCACAGGTATTTCCCTATTCCTATTATTCGTCTCGTTAGGTATATCTCAAGGATACACTACTGTTGTACTGGCACACATCACTTTCTGTACACCCTATGTTGTACTCAGTGTATTGCCTCGCCTGAAACAGATGAATCCTAATATTTACGAAGCAGCACTTGACCTGGGGGCAACTCCTATGCAAGCCTTGCGGAAAGTTATCATTCCGGAAATCCGTCCGGGAATGATCAGTGGGTTCATTCTTGCGGTAACATTATCTATCGACGATTTTGCGGTAACGATCTTTACTATCGGTAATGAAGGGCTTGAAACCTTATCGACCTACATTTACGCCGATGCACGTAAAGGGGGGCTTACCCCTGAACTTCGTCCGCTATCGACTATTATTTTCGTGACCGTATTGGCTCTGCTTATCATCATCAATAAGCGGGCCGAGAAACAAAGAGAAAGGCAGAACAAATGATAAAAAGAATACTCTATAGCCTAATGTTTGCTCTGCTCTTAAGCGGATGCTACAATTCTCAGGATGCCCGGGAACGTGTATTGAAGATATACAACTGGGCAGACTACATTGATGAGAGTGTATTAGAAGATTTTAAAGCTTATTATAAAGAAGAAACCGGCGAAGATATCCGGATCGTTTACCAGACATTCGATATCAATGAAATTATGCTCACCAAAATAGAGCGCGGGCATGAAGATTTTGATGTGGTTTGCCCATCTGAATACATCATTGAACGAATGCTGAAAAAGGATCTTTTACTTCCGATCGACACTACATTTGGTAACACGCCTAATTACATAAAAGATGTAGCGCCTTATATTCGGGAAGAGATAAACAAACTTAGCCAACCGGGAAGGAAAGCAAGCGATTATGCTGTTGCTTATATGTGGGGAACGGCAGGGATACTCTACAACACCAAGTATGTGCCCGAAGAGGATGCCGAAACATGGGCATGCCTGTGGGACGCGAAATATGCGGGCAAAATTCTGATGAAAGAAAGCTATCGTGATGCCTACGGAACAGCTATAATTTATGCTCATGCCAAGGAGCTGGAAGAAGGGAGCATCACCGTTGAGGATCTCATGAACGACTATTCCCCTCGCGCTATGGAAATAGCCGAAGAGTATCTCAAAGCTATGAAGCCTAATATAGCCGGATGGGAAGCCGACTTCGGAAAGGAAATGATGACTAAAAACAAGGCTTGGATCAATATGACCTGGAGTGGTGACGCTGTATGGGCTATTGAAGAGGCTGAAGCGGTAGGAGTTGAACTGGATTATGTAGTGCCGAAAGAAGGAAGCAACATTTGGTATGACGGGTGGGTAATACCCAAATATGCCCGCAACCGAAAAGCCGCCAGCTACTTTATCAACTATATGTGCCGCTCGGATATAGCACTGCGTAATATGGACGAGATAGGCTATGTTAGCGCCATTGCAACCCCCGAAATTCTGGAAGAGAAAATAGATGAAACACTGGATTACTATTCCGACCTAAGTTATTTGTTTGGTCCGGAAGCCGACAGTGTACAAGTAGATCGTATCCAGTATCCGGATAAGTCGGTAGTGGAGCGTTGTGCCATGATCCGTGATTTTGGCGACAAAACAGAAGAAGTACTTGCCATCTGGTCGCGCATAAAAGGTGATAACCTCGGTGTAGGAATCACCATACTCATCTTTGCATCGGTAGCCGTAATGAGTGGATGGATTATTTATAAACGGTACAAGAAATACAAAAGGCGGCAAGGTGCCTCTGCCAGATCTCGCGCACGTCGTAAAACACGATTAAGATAAATATTCTTTGTTTATGCATCTTATTATTAGTACCTTTGCGCCCGATTTCAAAATCGGGCTTTTTATTTAGAGCCTGTTTAAATTTTACTCGTTCTTTTATTTAGTGCTATTTTTAGGCTATTTGTTTTCTTTTTAAGGCGAAAATAGCGGGCTATTTGAGCCGCGAAAAGAGAAGAAACAGACAAAAAGAGTACTAAAGAAAAAACGAAAGCAACCTATAATAATTATTCTGTGGAAAATTAAAACAGACTCTTACAGAATTAACAAACAACAAATTTAAAAATGGAATGGATTAAAGACCTCTTATGGGGCAGCGGGATAGGGCATTCTATCCTGATCATATCCGTAGTTATTGCCGCGGGTATTCAGCTAGGAAAAATAAAGATTTTCGGCATTTCTTTAGGTGTAACATTAGTACTCTTTATGGGTATTCTTTTGGGCCACTTTGGTTTCCATGTCCATCCTGAACTTCTTCATTTCTTCAAAGAATTCGGATTAATTTTGTTTGTATTTTCAGTGGGTATGCAAGTTGGCCCAGGGTTCTTCTCTTCATTCAAAAAAGGAGGAATAACGCTGAATATGCTGGCATGTAGCATCGTATTTCTGGGCGTTGCAACAACGATTATAATACATTTTGTTACCGGGATACCGATGTCAACCATGGTAGGTATCATGTCGGGAGCCGTAACCAACACTCCCGGATTAGGAGCTGCCCAACAAGCATACAGCGATGTGCTTGGAACGGGAGATGAGACTATTGCACTGGGATACGCCGTAGCCTATCCGCTTGGGGTAGTAGGTATTATCCTATCTCTGCTTTTTGTTCGCTATGTATTCCGTATCAATTTAAGCAAAGAAACAGATAAACTCACAGAAGAAGCCAACAAGGAAAACCACGAGGCTGCTGCCATATCATTAGTAGTGAAAAATCCGGCAGTATTTGAACATACAATTGCAGAGATTTCGCGCCTTATGGAACCACGTGAATTTGTTATCTCACGCGTACAGTATAGTGATACACACAAAATTGACATAGCAGATGCTAATACCAGGTTGCATGAAAATGATAAGATTTTTGTGATCACTACAGCACTGGACGCAGAAGCAATCAGAACTTTCATTGGCGAAGAGATTGAAATGGATCGCAAGCAATGGATTCCAACAGAAAGTCAGTTGATCAGTCGCCGTATCGTTGTAACCAAGACTGAGCTGAACGGCAAACGTCTGGGAAGTCTACAGCTGCGCCGTTTGCATGGTGTGAATGTTACGCGCGTAAATCGTGCCGGAGTAGATCTTGTGGCCAATCCGGGATTGCCTATACAGATGGGAGATAGACTAACCGTAGTAGGTAGTGAAGTAGCCATTGCCAAAGTAACGGAACTGCTGGGCAACTCTATGAAACGCCTTAACGAACCAAACCTGGTTACTATTTTCCTGGGTATTGCATTAGGTATTGTACTGGGTAGTATTCCTTTCGTGTTCCCTGGTATTCCACAACCGGTAAAACTCGGCTTAGCTGGTGGTCCGCTGATTGTAGCTATCCTTATCAGTCGCTTCGGATATAAATATAAGCTGATTACTTATACCACACTTAGTGCAAACCTGATGCTCCGCGAAGTGGGTATTGCCTTGTTCCTTGCCTGTGTGGGATTAAGTGCAGGAGAAGGTTTTGTAGATACAATTGTAAACAAAGGTGGATATACATGGATCGGATATGGATTCCTTATCACCACCATCCCCTTGCTTATCGTAGGATGTATCGGCCGCTATTTCTGCAAGATCAATTATTTCACCCTGATGGGACTTATTGCAGGTAGCACAACAGACCCTCCTGCCCTGGCCTATGCCAACGCAACAGCAGGAAACGATTCGCCGGCAGTAGGTTATGCCACAGTGTATCCATTGACAATGTTCTTACGCGTGTTATCAGCACAATTACTGATATTGTTTTTCTACGCATAAAAACATATCTATACAATTTTAGAGGCTGTTTCATAAGTCAATTGAATATGAACGATTTACTCTCAAGCGCTTGAGTATCTTTTCTCAAGCGCTTGAGAAAAAATACTCAAACGCGCAAGAATAAAGAAGATAAAGGTTTGTTGTTTACAATGCCCCTATTCCCTTTTCACTTTCTTTCCTGCTCAGTTCTCTGTTTATATAGATCAGGTTTACATAAAAAAAAGATGCACCGGCTCTGGATAATTCCACATTCTTCGACATCGAGATACTTACCGTATTATCATCATCACTCCAATAATAATAATGCAGTTCTTCGTCAGAACCATCCTTCAGCTGACCATACTTCTTGGTCAAGTCATTCTTAATCTCGTTATATCTGTTAAATGCACTATTCTTGGCAGTGAAGTGCTGCGAGAACTCTACACAGAAAAGTTTGTTCGATACAAAATTAAATGTTGTAGTCTGGAACCCATATCCGGCAAATAACAAATCATATGCTTTTAATACTCCATTACCCTGTCGCTGTACTTTAAAGCCATAATCCTTGATACCCTCAGTCACTGTTTCCATGGTGGAACCAAATTTACAACCAAAAAACGAGTTTTGAACCTTGAAGTTGGTTTGTGAATAAACCAAAGATGAAATAAAAAGAAATGCGAATAACAAAATTGCTCTAGTTTTCATTGTTTTCTAAATTATTAATGTGTTTGCATGTTATTAGATTGCCATAAAAGGGTTTAAGCTATTACTTTTATGCCACTATACGATAATCCTAATCCGGTGCGAAGATATAATAATGAAAAGAAAAATACAAGAATATAACGAAAAAAGGGTATCCTAAGATACCCTTTGAAGCGGAAGCGGGGGGATTCGAACCCCCGGTACAGTTACCCGTACGTCAGTTTAGCAAACTGGTGGTTTCAGCCACTCACCCACACTTCCTTAAACCGCATTCTCCCTCGAATGCGGTGCAAATATAGAATGTTCTTTTGGACTACGCAAATCTTTCGAATACATTTTTTCAACCGAATCTTAACACAATTCACTAACCCGCTAGCAGTCAAAGAATAACGTTATAGAAAATTTAACACTACAACCGGATATCCATCTATATTATTGATCTAAATCAAACCTAATGACCGCCTTTTTGAATAACTTTGCACCCCGAAAAGTACAGATAAGAAAGTGACACAGAGAATCCAACAAGAAAGCATCCGGAAAAGGTTATTCAAACTGGCAGCCCCTATTTTCATAGAGACTCTTCTGATTATGCTGTTAGGAGCAATTGACGTGGTGATGCTTAGCAGGCATTCCGACACGAGTGTAGCCGCGGTTGGAGTCGTAAACCAAATCATCATGCTCACCTTTCTGGTTTTCGAGGTCATTAACCTCGGAACATCTGTCCTTTGTTCACAATACATCGGTGCTAAAATGGAGAAAAGAGTGGTACAGGTTGTAGGTGTATCGCTCATTGTCAATCTACTGGTTGGGGGCATTATCAGCGCATTTCTTTTCTTTATGAGCCGCGGCATACTCGAAGTCATGGGACTCGGCCCGGAACTTATGGCCGATGGTATAGATTATATGCGCATTGTAGGTGCCTTTGCCTTCTTTCAGGCCATATCCCTGACGCTTTCCGCATCATTGCGCAGTGCAAACAAGGCTATTTATCCCATGATGGTTACCGTAGTGGTAAACATCCTGAATATCATTGGCAACTATGCTCTGATTTTTGGTAAATTCGGCTGCCCCGAACTGGGTGTAGAAGGCGCGGCTATATCTACAGCATTCAGCCGCGGAGTAGCCATGATTATCCTTTTCATTATCTTATTCAAGAAACATATTCCGCGCTTTCCCCTGGCTTACTTCAGACCTTTCCCATTCGTTGAACTGAAAAATCTGCTGAAAGTCGGAATGCCCTCCGCCGGCGAGCAACTGTCTTATAGCTCCTCACAGGTAGTTATCACCTATTTCATCAACATGCTGGGCACGGAAGCTCTGGCAGCCCGAACCTACTGTGTCAACATTATTATGTTCTCCTACCTTTTTTGCATTGCCATTGCACAGGGAGGTGCCATCTGTATCGGGCATCTCATTGGGCAAAACAAACCGCATGCTGCTTTCCTTCTTGGCAAGTATGTTGCCAAAAAAGCAGTTCTTATAACCGTTTCACTATCTTGCATCCTGGCCATTTTCGGTACCAATATATTAGGATTACTGACCACCAACCCCGAAATCATTCAGATGGGGGCAATCATATTCATTATCGACATTATTCTCGAAATCGGCCGTCCAATCAATATCTTTGCAACCAACGCCCTGAGAGCTGCAGGCGATGTGAATTATCCGTTCTACGTAGGTTTAGTCGTGATGTGGAGTATTGCAGTGGGCTGTAGTTATCTCTTTGGCATACATTGGGGATGGGGACTGGCTGGAATGTGGGCGGCTTTTGCCCTGGATGAAAACATACGTGGCGCCATATTCATCCGCCGCTGGTATGGTATGAAATGGGTACAAAAGAGCTTTGTCAAATAGGCATGAGAAATCTAAAGACATTCCACATATTTATCCATAAATAGTTTCTATATTTGTGCCATAATTCGACCAACATAAACCCGTGCAATGGAGTGGTTATATAGTTTACTTATTGAACAATCGGCTCTGCAAGCCATCGTTGTCCTTTCGCTTATTTGCGCCATAGGGCTTGGATTAGGAAAAATCCATGTATTTGGAATATCATTAGGTGTTTCCTTCGTATTCTTCATTGGCATCCTTGCCGGCCACTTCGGTCTTGCTATCAACCCTTATGTACTGAACTATGCAGAAAGTTTCGGATTAGTTCTCTTTGTCTATGCACTCGGTCTGCAAGTGGGTCCCGGTTTCTTTAGTTCTTTCAATAAAGGAGGGCTTACATTGAATCTACTTGCCATTGCTGTTGTTCTGACAGGCACGGCTTTAACCATCATCGGCAGCTACGCCACCCAGGTTTCCCTTCCCGATATGGTTGGATTATTATGTGGTGCCACAACGAACACTCCGGCCCTGGGTGCTGCTCAACAAACCCTTCTACAAATGGGCGTAGATAATAATACTCCCGCCCTGGCTTGTGCTGTGGCCTATCCATTAGGGGTCCTTGGGGTTATTCTTGCTATTATTGTTATAAGAAAACTGCTTGTACGTCCCAAGGACCTGGAGTTAAAGAAGAAAGAAGAGATCAACAAACCATATATCGCAGCTTTCCAAGTCCACAACCCTGCTATATTCAACAAGAGCATACAAGAGATTGCCATCCTCAGTCGATGCAAATTCGTCATTTCCCGTATGTGGAGAGATGGCAATGTTTCTATCCCCACTTCGGAAAAAATAATCAGACAAGGAGATCGCCTATTGGTTATTACTTCCGAGAAAAACGTCCCCAACCTTACCATACTCTTTGGCGAGCACGAAACCACCGATTGGAACAATGAAGATATTGACTGGAATGCTATAGATAGCCAATTGGTATCCCGGAGAATCGTCATCACCCGCCCGGAATTGAATGGAAAGAAACTCGGTTCCTTACGTCTACGCAATATGTACGGCATCAATATCAGCCGCGTATTCCGTTCCGGAGTAGAGCTTCTGGCAACACCCCAATTGACTTTACAATTAGGTGACCGCTTAACCGTGATCGGCGAGAAAGCCGCGATTGAAAACGTGGAAAAAGTACTGGGAAACACTGTAAAAAGCCTGGAAGAGCCCAATCTTGTTGCCGTATTTATCGGTTTAATCCTCGGTCTGGCAGTAGGAGCCATTCCTCTTGCTATACCCGGCATCAGTACACCGGTTAAGCTGGGACTAGCCGGTGGACCTATCATTGTCGGCATTTTAATTGGTACTTTCGGCCCACGCCTGCATATGATTACCTATACTACTCAAAGCGCCAACCTGATGCTACGTGCCTTGGGATTGTCCATGTTCCTGGCATGTTTGGGTCTGAGAACCGGTGGAACCTTCTTTGAAACGGTATTCCGCCCCGAAGGTTTATTGTGGATTGGCCTTGGCTTTGGACTAACAATCATCCCTACCCTGATTATCGGTATTCTTGCTTTCAAAGTAATGAAAATAGATTTCGGTTCTGTTGCCGGAATGATTTGTGGAAGTATGGCCAACCCCATGGCTTTGAACTTCGCCAACGAAACAATACCCGGCGACAATCCATCTGTGGCTTATGCAACAGTTTATCCTTTTAGTATGTTTCTGCGTGTGATTCTGGCGCAAGTCATACTTATGTTTTTTCTCTGAATTTCTGGATGATATTTTTAGGAAACCATGTAATCCTAGCTAAAAAGAAAAGGACCACCCTATTTGGGCAGTCCTCTCAACAATATATTAGAATACAAACATTCTATTAATAGAACCAACGCACATAGCAGAAGTCCTGACGATGAGGGAGATCTGCATTTTTAGGGAACATACGATATGCAACCTTAAAACTACCCGCATTAGAAATGCTATGTTTTACCTGGAAAGTATACAGGTTTCCCTCTTTCTTAATCACACTGAATGGCTCAACAGAATATACATGTTGTTTACCTTCAGCATTCGTATATGTAGTCACCAATTCCATACCGATAGCATCGTTCAATCCTTTTTCGTCAATCACATAAGTAATGGTATACTCTTTTCCACTTTCGATAGAGCCATTAACCAATGCTTCAATCTTTTCAGAAGAAACAACCTCGATAGAATCCCATTTTGCAACTACATCTTCTTTCCATGCAGCAATTTCTTTCGCTTTAGCATTATCATTAATAGAAAGCAATTTGAAACGCTGTGATAATTTGGTATAGAACTTGCTATAATAATCATCCAGCTGACGCTTCATGGTATAGTGAGGAGCAATCTGAGCAATAGAGTTCTTCACAAACTTGATCCATCCTTCAGAGAATCCTTTCTTATTACGTGCATAATACAACGGCAGAATTTCAGTTTCCAGCAGACTGTAAATAGTAGCAGCATCCAACTGGTCCTGATGTTCCTGGTTTTGATAAGTACGTTTTTCTGTCAACGCCCATCCGGCATTTTCACGGTATCCTTCTAACCACCATCCGTCGAGTACAGAGAAGTTAAGTACACCATTCATCAATGCTTTCTCACCCGAGGTACCCGATGCTTCCAACGGACGAGTCGGAGTATTCAACCAGATATCTACACCACTAACCAAACGGCGAGCCAATTGCATATCGTAATTTTCAAGGAAAATAATCTTTCCAAGGAATTCCGGACGACGAGAGATTTCAATGATTCTCTTGATCAGACCTTGACCAGCACCATCGTGTGGGTGAGCCTTACCTGTAAACAGGAACTGCACCGGATAGTTAGGGTTATTTACGATTGCAGACAAACGATCCAAGTCTGTAAACAACAGATGAGCACGTTTGTATGTGGCAAAACGGCGGCCAAAACCGATCAACAATGCATTTGGATTGATCTTATCCATCAATGCCACAATACGTGAAGGGTCACCCTGGTTCTTCAACCATGACTCACGGAACTGCTTACGGATATAATCAACCAATTTATTTTTCATTGCCTGACGAGTCTTCCAGATTTCTTCATCAGCTACATCATAAATAGCTTTCCAGATCTGAGGATTAGACTGATCAAACATAAAGTTCTCACTAAAATGCTTATCATACAATTGTTTCCATTCTGTAGCGCTCCATGTTGGGAAGTGTACCCCATTGGTTACATAACCCACATGACTTTCTTCAGGGAAATAACCCTTCCAGATAGATGCAAACATTTCCTGGGATACTTTACCATGCAACCAGCTCACACCATTCACTTCCTGAGAAGTATTGCAAGCAAAAGTTGACATACAGAAACGTTCACTCTTATCTTCCGGATTTGTACGGCCCAAGCCCATCAAATCATCCCAGGTAATATTCATCTTCTGTGGATATCCACTCATATACTTACCGAACAATCCTTCATCAAAATAGTCATGTCCGGCAGGAACCGGAGTATGTACAGTATACAAAGAAGAAGCACGTACAAGTTCAACAGCCTGATCAAAAGTCATACCCGTTGCAACATAATCACAAATACGTTGTACATTGATCAACGCAGCGTGACCTTCATTACAGTGGTATACATCTTTTTTAATGCCTAAAGCTTGTAGAGTAAGGATACCACCGATACCCAACAATATTTCTTGTTTTAAACGGTTTTCCCAGTCGCCACCATAAAGTTGATGAGTAATCGGACGGTCAAATTCGCTATTCATCTCATTATCTGTATCTAGCAAATACAGAGAAATACGTCCAACATTTACTTTCCAGACATAAGCATATACGAAATAATCCATATAAGGCACCTTCACCATCAACTGCTGGCCATCTGCTCCCATCACCCGATCAATAGGCAACTGGCCAAAGTTCTGAGCTTCATAGTTAGCAATTTGTTGTCCGTCAATAGAAAGTGACTGTGTGAAGTATCCATAACGATACAGGAATCCAACAGCACACAAATCGACATTACTATCAGATGCTTCTTTCAAATAGTCGCCGGCTAATACGCCTAAACCACCTGAATATATTTTCAATACACTTGTTAATCCATATTCCATACTAAAGTATGCCACAGAAGGACGAGTTGCGTCGGGTTTCACATCCACATAATCCTTGAACTTGGCATATACCTCGTTCATTCTTTTCAAGATTACTTTATCCTTCGAAAGCGCTTCGAGCTTTTCATAGCTCATGCGTTCAAGAAGAAGCACTGGGTTATGGCCAGATTCTTTCCATAATTCAGGGTCCAGGTCTTTAAACAACTCAGTTGCTTCGTAGTTCCATGACCACCAAATATTACGCGATATTTCGGCCAGCTTTTCTAACTCCGCGGGAACTGTAGATTTTACTGTAACATCTTTCCAGTTCGGGGTATTCGCATTACTTACTTTAACCTTCATAACTAACTCAGTTTACTTAATAATTAATACCTAATTCATTGAGGCGCTTTTCTGCATTACGTAGCGCAATATCATAAGCCTCATAATAATATTCAATAAAGTGCTTCCACAATGCATGTTCGGATACCTCCGATGCACGTTTTCGCATTTTCTTCACATCTTCGTCCGTAGAAGCAGCATAAAAAGATATTGTATCTTTAATACCATCAGCTACTTCAAAATAATTATTATCCGTACGATGCAATACTTCCACACCATCGCGGATACCATGCTGGTGATTCAGGCTTTTCACCCATAATCCGAATCCAGCCAGATCTGTTGTTACTGTAGGTACCTTGAACGCTATACTTTCCAATGGAGTATATCCCCAGGGCTCGTAATAAGATGGATAAACGCTCAAATCCTGTCCAAGCAACAAATCATAATATTCTTTATTAAATATGCCATCTTTACCATCAAGGTAGCAAGGCACAAATATTACTTTCACTTTATCATCGGGCTGATTACTCATGCCCAGATAACGCATTTGATTCAAGACCTGATCATGTGCCGCATCATTCAACCAATGTGTCAGAAACGGCATTTCCAGTGGAGTTGTAAATTTGTCATTACACTTTATACGCACCTTCAGATCTTCACGTGCACTACCTACCCAAGCCGGAACATTTATAAATGCCAGTACATTCTTATTCAGGCTCTTATCCTTCCGCAAACGGTTCAATGATTCCAGAAAAACATCAATACCTTTATTCTTGAATTCGTAACGTCCACTGGTCCCTACGATTAACGTATCGTCTCCCCAGTTTGTTCCGAGCAGTTTATTTGCTACTTGCAGCATCGCCGTACGCGCCCTTTTACGTTTTCCAGTAAAAGCAGCTCCTTTAGGCACAAAATCATCCTCAAAACCATTCATCAGGATAACATCAGCCTTTTTATTTAGCAATTGCTCACACTCTTTATTCGTAATCTCGCTTACCGTAGTAAAACAATCAACATAGTGTGCTGTTTGTTTTTCTATAGAATGTTTAGACTGCATATTCAATTCAGCAGCCATTTGGTCGCCATTGTAGGAAAACAAGTAGTCATATAAAGGCTTACTGTTTCCAGCAATGGAACGTCCGATAGATGTAGCATGAGTAGTAAATATCGTAGCAATTTCGGGCACATTGATCTGAAGGTAAAGCGCTCCAAGCCCTGTCATCCATTCGTGAGCATGATAAACGACTTTATCACTACGGGTCAGGTTATACAAGTAGAAACTCTTCACCACTTTACCGGCAGCGTAAGAAAACATAGAAGCTTCATCGTAGTCGCCATAAGCGTGCAATGAATCCACCTGATAATGTTCCCATGCCTGAGAATATATTTTATTCTTAAGTTCAAAAAAGGATTGGAAATCAACAAGAAACACAATTGGGTTACCCGGAATATTCCAGCGACCTACTCTTACCGAAAGCCTTGATTTATTCAAGGCATGTTCTTTCCAGTCTGCATATAAATTATCTGATTCGATAAACAAAGGATTCTCTTTTCCCTTCCACAAATCCGGTCCGATAAAAAATAGCCTGTCGCGAAAACTTGTTTGTAAAGTATTTGCCCTCGTAGACAAAACTGTATATATACCTCCTACTTTATTACATACTTCCCAACTTGTCTCAAATATATAATCGGGAGTTAACCGCTCGTTAGTCATATAGTGTTTTAAAACTCTGTTTTTTTAAATGAACTGCAAAAATAGGGATTATTTATTGAAAAAGAACACTTTATATTGAAAATATACACTAAGCCTTACTAACAAACGTTTGCAAGCCCCATAAAAAAAGAGATCATCCGAAAGAGGACGATCTCTTTTTTGTTCAATATTATTCAATTAAGATAGTGCACTACCCATGAGGAATGTTGCTGCCAGTGATACAATTGCATAAAGTTCAGGGAATACGGAAACGATCAGTGTATTACCAAACACATTGTGTCCCTGACCAATAGCTACGATACCGTTAGCACAAATCTGTCCCTGACGATAAGCCGTTACCAAACAAACAAGTCCCATAGCCAAACCAGAACCAAAAATAGCAGCAGCCTGAATACCAGTCATTTCAGGTTTTAGCATATCAAAAATATTCTGAAACATAAAATAGCCTGCAAAACCATATAAACCCTGAGTACCAGGAAGTGCAGTCAATACCAGAAAGTTACCAAAAGCGCTGCTATTTTTCTTCAACGCACCTATCGCAGCATTACCGGCAATTGATACTCCAAAAGCACTACCAATACCCGACAAACCAATCATTAACGCGATGCCCAGATAGGCAATAAATAAATTCATGTCCATAATCTAATTATTTTTATTGTTTATATTATCGTTTAATTATTTACTAAAAGGTTTATATTCTTTTCCGCCACCTTCATAACCGGCATTCTTGAAAAACTCTACGAAAGTCAGACGCATAGGGTGAACAATAGCTCCCAATACATTCATAAAGATATTAATCGCATGGCCGATAACAAAGATCAACACAATTACAATAGGTCCTGCAATCACATTATCCGGGGCTAGTCCAAAGGCAAGGCTATTAAATACACTAGCCAAGATACCTCCCGAAAGTCCCAAAGCAAAGAGACGCACATACGAAAGGATATCTCCCAGCAGCCCGGTAGCCATATTATAGGTATTCCATAATCCCAATCCGATATTAACGAAAATATTCTTTCCCGGACTGTTATAAAGGAATATCATAGCAGCGGCAACTCCCATTACAATTTTATGCACAGTACCTCCCATTGGCATGATCGCCGGGAAGAATGAGGCAAAAAGAATGGAGAAGAATAAAATCACCCAACCCAGTGTTTCTATAGCATACTTGAATCCAAACTGTATGATCTGATTCGCTATCTTTAATAACATACCGAACAGGATCTGAATAACTCCAAGTATAAGAGAAAGTTGGAACATCTGGTTATTATCCAGTGAAACCATACTCTTCAATTTCTGCGCAATCGGCCAATCGAGTTCATACAGTGAGAATCCAAAGAAACCTCCTGTCAACAATCCGCAGATTATAGTAGAGAATGAAAGGATTTGCACCAATGATAGAATAGGCTTCATCTTTGGACCGATGTTCTTAGCAAACATCCGGTAACCCGTAACGAGTAATAATAAGAATACCCCGTAACCAACATCTCCTAAACAGAGTCCAAAAAAGATCATGAAGAAAGGAGCAAAGAATGGAGTAAGGTCCATTTCACCGTATTTAGGTAACATGTAGAGCTTGCAGATAGGTTCAAACCAGGCAAAAAGACCGTGATTCTTCAATAAAATAGGCACATCATCATCCGGTGTAGGATTAGCTATTTCATAATAAGCATGGTGCTTATCCAGATAAGCCGCTACCTCATTCTCTTTTGTCACTGGCACCCAGCCCTGCAAAAGCATTAATTTCTCACCGGCAGTTTGTTCTGTATTTAATAATACTTTAGAAAACTCAATATTGTGATGTAAGTCGGTTATTGCTGCTTTCAGTGAGGATGCATCTTTTGCTGCAAGAACAGACATCTCGTTTTTATTCTCTTCCAGTGCCTTCTCCGTAGCAGTAGTCAGTTCTTCAATTCCAGATAGAGAATGAGTTGGTAATTTCACATGTTCCACATCCAGATCCACATCTTCACCAACCTTAGTTATGGTGATAAAATGAACTTTAGATGCAATAGTAGAAATAATTACTGCATTATATTCATCCTCCCAGTCTTGGTTGTATAAGCGCTCCGGACAAACATAGAAACCAATATTCATTCCTGCATCATGGAGATCACGGATACTCTCAGGTTTAAAGTTACCCCAAGGACGTAAAGCATCCGAGTCTTTTGCATAACTTTGCAATTGCTGCATTAGTTTTGCTTTCTCATTCTGCAATTCTTCTACCTCCTTCAGAACCTCCATTCCTCTTTCAGGATTTCCTTCTGTCTGGATTACAGTTTGCTCACTCTTTGCATTAATCGCTTCGAACTGATTTAAAGTAGCAACCAACTGATTAGACAAACGAATATTCTCCTGTAATTCGGAATTATCCACTACGCCCTGCTGTTTTTCTGCTACATGAACCACGCCAAGATCACGTATATCTTTCAGAAAGTCGTTATACTCTCTGTGATAGACAAGGAATGTGAGTTTTTTCATTTTTGTAATCATACCTCTGCCTCCTTCCTCTTCTCTTGTTGCGACTTCAATATTTTCTGTGATGACTTGGAAAGGTTTTCCTCATCTTCCATAAAACGTTTAATCTTACGCAAAGCATCCTGATACCCCGGAATCTGAACTTTCTCAAACAAGTTCACCTTCTGGGTCGTTTTCTTTCGTGCATGTTCAAGCAAACTCAGTTTTGCCAAAGTGAACTCCCGTTCAATAGCAGTCTGCGCCAGTTGTTTCAGTACATGAATACCGTCGGCATACCATTTGGGAGCATTGAACAAACTGAATGGCCGAATATCAAAATCCACATTTTCCAGTATGGGTACACGTACACCTGCGATCTTTTTTATACCCAGATGCACATCCTTTACTTTTATCAATGTCGGATCAAATTCATTCCAAAGTGCGAACATGGCTTCATACGTCTGGATTTGCTTCTCCAGCCTCTCTTCCAGTTTCACAGCATCGGTTTTGCAGCGCTTCACTTCCATGCGTAGTGCACTCTCCTTATTTTTAATGATCGGAAGAGTACGCACCCGCACTTTCAACTGCTTTTCCAACTGTTGAAGAGAGGTTTTGTTATATTGAAATTTTATAGCCATATTTTAAATTTACTATTTAATTATTTACGATTTACGATTGGAATTACAATTAAAACTTTTTATTGATAAATAAAGTAATATCAATCGTAAATTGTAAATCGTCTAATTGTAAATAAATCTAGTCTTTCGGCCAGAATTCATCAACCAGTTCTTTCTTGATATTCACTTCTTCCGGACGGAAATACTTGCCTAACAAGCCCCATGCCACATCCAGCATTTCAGTTGTATCAAGATTTACATCAATCGCCAGCAATTGATTTGAATAATCTTTTGCGAAAGCCAATGTACGTTCGTCATAGTTGGTCAAGTCAAAACCATTCTCCATCTTGGTTTTGGCATTTGCAGCATCAGCATACAAGCGTACGGCAGCATTCATAACCTGTGGATGGTCTTTACGGGTTTTCTTTCCGGTAACTAACTGTTTCAAACGGGAAAGTGAACGGAATGGGTCAACAATAACTTTACCGATATCACTATCACGACGTAAGAACAGCTGTCCTTCAGTGATATATCCGGTGTTATCAGGTACCGCATGGGTAATATCACCACCCGAAAGTGTTGTTACAGCAATAATTGTGATCGACCCCCCACTTGGGAATTGCACTGCTTTCTCATAAATCTTTGCCAAATCCGAATAAATAGAACCCGGCATAGAATCTTTAGAAGGAATCTGGTCCATACGGTTAGACACAATAGCCAATGCATCGGCATAGGAAGTCATATCCGTTAACAGTACCAGTACCTTTTCGTTCTTTTCTACTGCGAAATACTCAGCAGAAGTCAATGCCATATCCGGAACCAGCAAACGTTCTACCGGAGGGTCTTCGGTTGTATTCATAAAACTCACAATACGGTCTAGTGCACCTGCATTGGAGAATACATTCTTAAAGTATAAATAGTCGTCATTTGTCATACCCATACCTCCAAGAATGATCTTATCGGTTTGAGCACGCAAAGCCACGTTTGCCATTACCTGATTATAAGGTTGGTCAGGATCGGCAAAGAATGGAATTTTCTGTCCCGATACCAATGTATTATTCAGGTCAATACCTGCAATACCAGTCGCAATCAGCTCGGACGGTTGTTTACGACGCACCGGGTTCACTGAAGGACCACCAATTTCGACTTCTGTTCCTTCAATTGCAGGACCACCATCAATAGGATCACCAAATGCGTTGAAGAAACGTCCGGCAAGTTGTTCGCTCACCTTAATTGTTGGTGCTTTGCCTAAAAATACGACTTCTGCATTCGTAGGAATCCCTCCGGTACCTTCAAAGATCTGAAGCGTAATGTCATCACCGGCAATTTTTACTACCTGCGCCAGTTTACCGTCTACTGTCGCCAACTCATCATACCCTACCCCTGTTGCCTTGAGTGAACAGGTAGCTTTCGTTATCTGAGTGATCTTGGTATATATCTTTTGAAATGCTTTTGTTGCCATCTTATTAATTTACGATTTAACAATTTACAATTTAACGATTGGAATTACTCATTATTTTATAATTCACAATGTTCAATTCTTAACGCTTCTCTCAGCAACCAAGTCTGCCAACTCTTTCTTAAACCCTTCATAGGCTTCCGAATTGAACTTCGAATAGTTCATTTGTTTGCAAACGTTGATCATCTTCTTGAAGTAGTCCATTACTTCATTGAAGTTATCAAACTCAAATTCTGTATGGCAAATATCAATGATCATATTGAGTATCGCTTCCTGACGTTCCATTGGGGTAACAGAATCAATTTCATCGAATGCATCTTGTTGCAGGATTACGAAGTCAATCAATTCTGATTTCCAGAATGTTACGTGATATTCCACTGGTACACCATCATCACCCAAGATGTTAATCTGCTCGGCAATTTCCTTACCACGTTGTAAACGGGTTTTGATTTCATTTACCTTGCCTAACCATTCATCATTGATGGCTCCTGAGATATATTTCTCAAATTCAGGATATTCAATGTATTTAGAATATGAATCAATCGGATTCACCGCAGGATAACGTTTCTTATCTGCACGCTCTTGTTCCAAAGCATAGAAACAACGAGCTACTTTTTTTGTATTTTCTGTTACCGGTTCTTTCAGGTTACCCCCAGCCGGAGATACTGTACCAATAAAGGTAATTGAACCTGTTTCATCATTATTCAGGATTACATATCCGGCACGACCATAGAAGTTTGAAATAATAGACGACAAGTCCATTGGGAACGCATCTGGTCCGGGAAGCTCTTCCAAACGATTAGACATTTCACGCAATGCCTGTGCCCAACGTGAGGTTGAGTCCGCCATCAACAATACCTTTAATCCCATTGCACGGTAATATTCGGCAATCGTCATAGCTGTATATACAGAAGCCTCACGAGCTGCCACCGGCATGTTTGATGTGTTCGCAATAATAATGGTACGCTCCATCAATTTACGTCCGGTATGTGGGTCAATCAGTTCCGGGAATTCCGTAAAGATTTCCACAACCTCATTCGCACGTTCACCACAAGCTGCAATAATTACGATATCCGCTTCCGCTTGTTTAGAGATAGCATGCTGTAGTACAGTTTTACCTGTACCAAACGGACCTGGAATAAATCCGGTACCACCTTCAACGATAGGATTCAACGTATCAATTACACGAACTCCTGTTTCCAGCAATTTAAATGGGCGTGGTTTTTCTTTATAATTAGGCATGGCCACTTTTACCGGCCATTTCTGTACCATATCTACTTTTACTTCATTGCCATTCTCATCTGTTAAAACAGCAACTGTATCATAAATACTGTATTCACCTTCACCTACGATAGATTTGATCTTACATACACCTTCCTGAGTAAAAGGCACCATGATTTTAAGAGGCTGAAAATTCTCATCGACCTGTCCCAACCATGCGGATGCTTTCACTTCATCACCAACCTTTACTAAAGGTTTGAAGTGCCATTTCTTATCCTTGTCTAATGGAAAAGTATAGTCCCCACGTTTCAGGAATACCCCATCCATTTTATCCAGGTCATTTTGCAAACCATCGTAATTCTTTGATAGCATACCTGGTCCCAACGTTACCTCAAGCATGTGCCCTACAAATTCTGCTTCGGCACCGACTTTCAAACCACGCGTACTTTCGAACACCTGGACATATACGTTCTGACCTACTACCTTAATAACCTCAGCCATCAGCCTGTCACCGCCAGTAGAGATATAACATATCTCATTCTGCGATACCGGCCCATCAACAGTGAGGGTTACCAAATTGGAAATAATTCCATTTACCGTTCCTTTTGTCGCCATATAATTATTAGATTTTATTTACTTAAATTCAGCCGGGATACTCACATCGTCTTTCAACGAGTCTATGAATTCTCTGAATAACTCTCTTCCTCTTTCTTTGTCTAGTGACAGCCAACGTTCGATCATCTCTATTTTAAGCAGGAAAGCAAATATGCGCTCTATGGAGAAATAATTAAAGAATGTCTCATCTTCAATCCAATTCCATTTCAACACATCTGTTTTCTTTTCCCGCTCCAAAAGCTCGTCTATCTCACTGATCTTCACTAATTGATCAAAGTAATCCACTTCTCCCGTTAAGCCGAAATCACGGGCACCTGATGTGCGCAAAGCTTCCGTAACTTCTGTATCACCTACCACACTTTGAGCAATATCTACCTTATACTTACGTGCAGCTAATGCAGCAAATACATTATTCAGGGTTAAATTAAACTCAAACCATGAGGAAATAAACTTATTTTTATTATTCATTCCATACGCGTAATACAAAGCTGCCAGATCATTTTCCAATAATCTGAAATCATCATCTATCGCAGAGTCATTATAGTAGTTAGTAATGAATGTTATCAGATAAGAAGGAAAATCTTTAGAACTCACCACTCCACCTTCTTTTATTGAAGTAATGTATTCCATTAGCTCTTCTGCAGAGAAGTTCCCCCGGGTATCAATTACCGCATCTTTATTCTTCAAAAGCTTCAATACATTCGCATTATCAAACTTCAGATAAAACAGGTCGATCAACCCTTTATCTGCTTTTGATAAATTCGGATATATCTCTTCTTTAAAATCGGCTACTGTATAGCTCAGTTTACTGTCCTCAAGAGTGAGGTCGGGCAAACCAGCTATTAAGTAATAGTAATTACTCATAGTTCTTGGATTTATCATCAAAAGCAATAGGTATCAAAATAACAATTACTTTTGATGCATATATATTTTTAGAATAGCATTTCAACAAGTTGGGGACGCAGGAATTCTTTGAAATAGTTCATAAATTCTTCTTCGCCAAAATTCACTTTATATGAACCATCTTCGGGAGAAACAGTAAATAATGCTTTTTGACCATTCACTTGCTCAATCTTCACACCTTTATCAAGTAAGGCTTTAGCATTTGCTGTGAAATATTTCTTAAGTGCATCAGCATCTGCTGTCGAAATAACAATCGGCTCGTCAACACTCCATTTTGAAGCCAACGCAACAATAAACTCATTCAGGAAATCTTTGTTTGCTGCAAACTCTTTTACTGGTTCTGTTACAATCTTATCGGTTACAATATTCGTAATCTCTGATTTTAATGCATTTACAGCCTGGCCAGCAAACAATTTTAATTCTGATTTGGTATTTTCTGCCAATTCATCTGCCGATTTACGAGAGGTTGCCAGAATAGAGTCCGCTTCTTTTTTTGCATTCTCAATAATCTTCTTTGCTTCTTCCTGAGCTTTTTCGACAAGTCTTTTAGATTCTTCATTACCTTTTTCTACCCCTTCACGGTAGATCTTATCTGTAAGCTCTTGAATTTTATTTTCCATATAACGGGACTTTTTAGAAGTTTATATAAATAGTTTTTTTACTCTCTCGTATAATTTTTACCAAAAATACAAAAAACCATCTTATAACAAAGAAAAACATTGCGCAAAACTGAATTCTTTAGGAAAGTTTCATGGAAAAAGACAAATGGTTGACAAGACAACCAAAAAAGATTAAAATCGTAAGAAAATAAACTACGAAAATAACAATTAAGGAAACCTGTTCAGTTCCGTATAAACAAAAAAAGCCTCGTTATCTTTCCTTATCGGATCAATAACGAGGCTTCACTAAAACGGCAACTACCTACTCTCCCACTGTTACGCAGTACCATCGGCGTGANNNCTCCCACTGTTACGCAGTACCATCGGCGTGACAAGGCTTAACTTCTCTGTTCGGAATGGGAAGAGGTGGAACCCTTGTGCTATAGTCACCTAAATTTCAGTTGACAGTTGACAGTTTATAGTTGACAGTTAAAACTCAATATCAACGAACTAAACAGCATCAAACATGTCAAAAACATGGTGATACAAAAACCAAATCTATTCTTGTATGCTTTGTGCTACTTACTATGATTATAGCGTGTAGTTAAGCAAATTATTCTTAGTAGAACTAAAAGTATATAACAACCCTCAATAAAAGAAAGTCAACGGGCAATTAGTAAGGCTCGGCTATGATATTACTACCTGTACACCTGCCTCCTATCAACGTTGTAGTCTACAACGACCCTAAGAAATCTAATCTTGT
>NZ_QVMI01000046.1 GCF_010500965.1 Bacteroides sp. 51
AGATAGAAATTTAAAGTTGCTTGAGCCGTATGAAGGGAAACTTTCACGTACGGTTCTTAGGGGGGGAGGGGGCAGTAATGCCCCTGACCTACCCGGCAAGGCAATCGCTAAAGAGGGTATGGCAGAGTACATTAAGTATCTTTTTAAGACTGTGAGGAAATTCTTCGGAGAGGCGATTGTCGTTACACAGGAGGTCGATGATATTATCGCTTCTCCTATTGTGAAAGAGAGTATTATCAACAATAGCGACTGTAAAATTTTGCTCGACCAAAGAAAATACATGAACAAATTTGACAGTATTCAGGCGTTGTTGGGATTGACCGAAAAGGAAAAATCGCAGGTACTCTCTATCAATATGTCCAATGTACCCAGTCGTAAATACAAGGAAGTCTGGTTTGGGTTAGGAGGTGTACAAAGTGCCGTATATGCCACAGAAGTAAGTCTGGAAGAATATTACACCTATACAACCGAAGAATCGGAGAAAATGGAAGTGATGCAACTGGCTGAAAAACTGGATGGAAATATGGAACTGGCGATTAAGCAGATTGCTGAAAGCAAGCGACAGGAGTACGGAGGATAGATGCCATGAAAAGAAAAAACAGTAAGCCGTTTGCGGCACCGCAACTTCATACCCATTTCCCGATGAGAGAGATATGCGGGACATGGGAAAGCCTTTGCGGTTCCCCCGGACTTAAAATATTCCATGACGGTAGTCGGTTCCGGTTGAAGTTTATTTACAAACAAAACACGGCGTTTACCGTCCCTTTGTGCCAGAGCTGGGGGATTACCTTTTTCTATTTCTACGGTATGATTCGCATTGCCTACGATGATGAGCGGGATATGCTTCTGCTTACTACCGAAGGCGAATACAAAAGGGTGTACGATTAAGGTACACAAAATCAATAATCATTAAAAAATAAAAAGTATGAAACGAATATTTATGTGCCTGATAGTGGCACTTTCTATGTTCTCATTTCAGGCGAAAGCGCAGTGGGTTGTAACCGATCCGACCAATCTTGTGCAAAATATCACAAGTGCGATACAAGGTACATCCACGGCAGGTAATATGATAAAAAACCTGCAAAAAAGTATCAAAATCTACAATCAGGGAAAGGAATACTACGACGCTTTGAAGTCTGTCCACAATCTGATTAAAGATGCCCGTAAGGTACAAAAGACGATTTCAATGGTCAGCGAAATTACGGACATCTACGTGAACGGATTTAATAAAATGGTGGGTGATCCCAATTTTACCCCGAATGAACTGGCGGCAATCTCAACAGGCTATGCCAAACTACTGGAGGAAGGGGGAGCGTTGGTAACGGATTTGAAAAACGTAGTTACCGGAAGCAACGGGCTTTCCCTGTCCGATAAAGAACGGATGGATGCGATAGATGACATTTATACTAAGATGTTGGACTATCGTAACCTGACTAAGTATTATACCCAAAAGAGTATATCGGTTTCGTATATCCGTGCCAAAGAAAAAGGCGATACGGACAGGGTATTATCTCTTTACGGTAGTCCTGCCGAAAGATATTGGTAATCAAACAAATGTAGTCAGTTATGAATTTTGACAACTTACATCAGATTCTTGCGAATCTGTACCAAGACATGATACCTCTTTGCAGCAACATGATTGGGGTTGCAAAGGGGTTGGCAGGATTGGGCGCACTCTTTTATGTAGCATACAGGGTATGGCAGGCGTTAAGCCGTGCGGAGCCTATTGATGTGTTTCCGCTTCTCCGTCCTTTTGCGATAGGGCTTTGTATAATGTTTTTCCCTACACTGGTTTTGGGAACTATCAATGCGGTTATGAGTCCCATTGTTACAGGTACTCATAGCATTTTGGAATCGCAGACAATGGATATGAAAGCCTATCAGCAACAGAAAGATAATCTGGAGTACGAAGCCCGTGTCCGTGAGGGTAAAGCGTGGCTTGTCGATGATAAAGTGTACGATCAAAAAATGAAAGACCTCGGTATTACCGATACGCCTGAAATTATCAGTATGTGGGGAGAACGCCTTTGGTATGATATCAAGGCATGGTTCCGGCAGGTAATCAGGGATTTCTTTGAACTGCTGTTCAATGCTTCCGCATTGGTCATTGATACGATACGCACATTTTTCCTTGTCGTGTTAGCCATACTGGGGCCTATTGCGTTTGCCTTTTCCATTTATGACGGGTTTCAGGCAACGCTCACCCAGTGGCTTACACGCTATATAAGCGTATATCTGTGGCTTCCTATTTCTGACATTTTTTCTTCCGTACTGGCACGCATACAGACTTTGATGCTTGAACAGGATATAGCCTTGTTGCAAGATCCGAACTATATTCCCGACGGCTCGAATGGTGTGTATATCGTATTCTTGATTATCGGAATTATCGGATACTTCACTATCCCGACCGTAGCCGGATGGATTATTCAATCAGGTGGAGCGGGTGCATACGGAAGCGCAGTAAACAAAACAGCAAGTAAAGCAGGTGGAATTGCCGGAGGCGTTGCGGGATCAGTAGCCGGAAACGTTGGCGGTCGTTTGCTTGGTAAATAACCAATAAATGTAATTAAAAACATGGAGTTCAAAAGTTTAAAAAATATTGAAACAAGTTTCAAGCAAATAAGGATTATCGCCATTGTGTTTGTGGTGCTGTGTGCAGGAATTACCGGATATGCAGTCTGGAACTCATTCAGCTTTGCGGAAGCACAACGGCAGAAAATCTATGTATTGGATGAAGGAAAATCGCTTATGTTGGCTCTTTCACAGGACTTATCTCAAAACCGTCCTGTTGAAGCAAGGGAGCATATCAAGCGATTTCACGAACTGTTCTTTACCTTATCACCGGATAAAAGCGCCATTGAATCAAACATCAACAGGGCACTCTTTCTGGTGGACAAAAGTGCTTTCCGCTATTATCAGGATATGTCGGAAAAAGGTTACTACAACCGCATTGTGTCGGGTAATATCAATCAGATTATTCAGATTGATTCTGTGGCATGTAATCTCGATGTTTATCCCTATAAGGTAATGACCTACGCCCGGCAAATGATTATCAGGGCAAGTAATGTAACGGAGCGAAGCCTTGTTACACGCTGCGACCTGATAAACTCTGTCAGAAGCGACAATAATCCTCATGGGTTCACTATGGAACGCTTTGAGATAATAGAAAACAGGGATTTAAGAACAATAGACCGATAAGCCATGATAAAGAAAAAACTTACAGCCGTAAGGGACTGGATGGAAGACGGTCTGCGGTCATTGTTAGGGCAGATAACGCCCGACGGACGGATTATTATAATCCTTGTAATGCTTTTCGTGTTTGGCGCAGGTTCCATCTACATGACGGTTTCTTCCATATATAATATGGGAAAGAAAAGCGGTCAGGAAATGCAGATAGACCATATCAAGCAACTGGAACTGGAGTATCAGCAGAAAGCAGATAGTATCAACCAAATAAACAGATTTGATTATGAGTAAGGAAAACGAAGGTAACGAACCGAAACCGGAAGTTACTGAAAAAAAGAAAGAGAGTAAGCCTAAAAAAGAGCTTACGCCGCAGGAGATTCAGAAGCGGAAAAAGATGCTTGTCTATCCCTTGTTTGTCTTGCTGTTCATCGGGGCTATGTGGCTCATCTTTGCGCCCTCCGGCGGAAAGGATGAAAAGCAACCCGACGGGTTTAACCCTGAACTACCCATCCCTAAAGACGAAGGTATTGTAGGGGATAAGCGGACAGCTTACGAACAGGAAGCCATGCGTAACAAAGAAGAAAATAAAAGGCGTAGTTTACAAGACTTTGCATTTTCGCTCGGTGAAGATGAAGACCGCAAAACGCAGGAAGATTACGAAAAACAGGTGCGCACGGCTCCTGTTACTCCCGATTCTCCCGATAACTCCCGTAGTGCGGCTTCTCCTATCCAATCTTCAGCCCATGCTTATCAGGATGTAAACCGCCAGTTAAACAGTTGGTATGAACAACCCGCAAGCGGAGCCGATGAACAGCAGCTTGCTTTGGATCGGCGTATGCAGGAATTGGAGCGTAAACTGGAAGAAGCCGAAGCTGCGAAAAGTGCGGAGGATAAACAACTGGAACTGATAGAAAAATCTTATCAGATTGCAGCCAAATACACGCCCAATGCACAGGGACAGGTAACGCCTGACGGACAGCAGCAACAAAATGGGGATAACACAATCAACCTGCGTGAGAAAGTAACCCCGAAGCCTGTGTCACAGGTACATCACAGTGTTGTTTCGCTTTTGGCAGCTCCAATGGATAATGACGAGTTTCTGGAGCAATACAGCAAGCCCCGTAACATGGGATTTATCACGGCTGCCGGACAGGAAGGCGTAAGGGAGAAAAACGGTATCAAGGCTTGTGTGTGCCAGACTATAAAACTTTCCGATGGGAAAGAAATGCAACTGCGTTTACTGGAGCCTATGAGAGCCGGAAATATTCTGATTCCTGCTAATACTATTCTGACAGGAAGTGCGAAGATTAGCGGGGAGCGGCTTCAGGTAACAATCATTTCTATACAGTATGCAGATAATGTGATACCTGTTGAAATGGATGTTTACGATTTAGACGGATTGCGGGGATTTTCGGCTCCGGGTTCGGATGAAATGAACGCAGCTAAAGAAATTGCAGCCAACATGGGTACGTCGATGGGCAGTAGCATTACCATAACAGACGACGCAGGTTCACAGCTTGCCGCCGATTTGGGGCGAAGCGCCATTCAGGGATTGTCGCAATACGTCAGTAAAAAAATGCGTAAAGTGGAAGTAACATTGAAAGCTAATCATCAGGTATTACTTCTTCCAAAGGTATAAAACAGGGCGTAAGCCTACCACTAAAAAAATCCAATAGTATTTAGTAATTAACAATTAAAACAATTTTTCGTATGAAACAAATTCTTTTTGCACTCGCTATTATCGGGTGCGTATTCACAGCGAACGCTCAGGATGTTGAAAAACAGAGCGTAGAAAAACAGCAAACAGCAAATATTTCTCCCTCTACCGGAGATTATTTTGACGGTCTGACCAGACCGCTAACCTTTAACCGGATGATACCACCGTACGCACTGGAGGTTACATTCTCAAAGACAGTGCATATCATTTTCCCGTCTGCTATAAGATATGTCGATTTGGGTTCTGCCGACCTGTTGGCAGCCAAAGCTGCTGGAGCGGAAAACGTATTGCGTGTAAAAGCTGCTCTCCGGGACTTCTCTCGTGAAAGCAATTTGGCGGTCATTACCGACGATGGCGCATACTATACCTTTAATGTTAAATATGCCGATGAACCGGTGAAATTGAGTGTCGAAATGACCGACTTTATCCATGATGGAGAAGCCGTGAACAGACCAAATAACGCTATGGAGATTTACATGAGGGAATTGGGTAGCGAATCGCCGTTACTGGTTAAACTGATAATGAAATCTATCTATAAAAATGATGACAGGGAAATAAAGCACATCGGTTCCAAACGTTTCGGTATTCAGTACACACTCAAAGGAATTTACACGCATAACGGATTGCTTTATTTCCACATGCAACTCAAAAACTCATCCAATGTGCCGTTTGATGTAGATTTTATCACTTTCAAGATTGTAGATAAAAAACTGGCGAAACGTACAGCCATTCAGGAACAGGTAATTGTACCACTCCGGGCGCATAATAACCTGACATTGATAGGTGGAAAACGGACAGAACGTGTGATTTTCACTTTGCCGAAGTTTACGATACCGGATGATAAGCACCTTATCATCGAACTGAACGAAAAAGAGGGCGGACGGCATCAAAGTTTTGTTGTCGAAAATGCCGACCTGATAAGGGCGAAAGTTATCAACGAATTGAAAGTTAAATAACCATGAAACGGCTATTACTTATACTAACGTTTGTGCTGTGCCTGGTCTTTGCAGACCAAGCACACGCACAGCGTTGTTTGCCCGGTATGCAAGGCATACAGGTAACTGGTGGAATGGTAGATGGATTCCATTTGTCAGACAAAAAGAATGAACTGGGCTATTATTTCGGGTTGTCGATGGCCACCTATACCAAACATGCAAATAAGTGGGTATTCGGTGCCGAGTTCCTGAATAAATATTACCCTTATAAAGATGACAGAATACCTGTCAGCCAGTTCACTGGAGAGGGTGGTTATTACCTGAAATTTCTTTCCGACCATAATAAAGTAGTCCTTTTTTCTTTGGGCGGATCTGCTCTTGCCGGATATGAAACAAGCAACTGGGGAGAAAAAACACTTTTTGACGGTTCCACACTCCGGAATAAAGACCGGTTCATTTATGGGGGTGCTATTACGTTGGAAATGGAAACCTATTTATCAGACCGTGTTGTATTGCTCCTGACTGCCCGTGAACGGATATTGTGGGGAACATCAACAGGGCATTTTCATTTCCAGTACGGATTAGGGTTAAAATTTATAATAAACTAAACTTTGAGAAGAAATGATAGCAACAACATCAGATAACCTCTTAGAATTTTTAAGATTCTGGAATAATGAACATTTATCGCAGGATGATACTGTCCCTGTGAATATGTATAATATGTCTGCTTTGTCAGCGGGGGTTGGTTTCACATTAAAATGGTTTATTTCAAAAGACGATTTTGAAAAAATAGCGAAGGAAGTAAACTACGTTTTTAATGACAGTGATAAAACTCGTATGCTCCTTAATATTGGAGAAGATAGAATAGAACTGGAAATAGACAAGTATAATATTATTGCTGATTTCAAGGAAGAGGTTAGAGGTATTGATGCTGTCTTTGATAAAATGACAAAACAATAAATATTTTAAAATAAAAAAACATGAAAAAGTTTTTAGCATATTTTTTATACACGCTATTGCTATCGGCAATAGTCTGTGCCTGTAGTGACGATTTGGATATTCAGCAGGCTTATTCATTTGATCTTGTTACTATGCCCGTCCAGAAAAAAATCGTTCAGGGCGAGAGTGCGGAGATTCGATGCCAACTGGTAAAGGAAGGTGACTATGATAACGCCCGGTTCTTTATCAGGTATTTTCAAAGTGATGGAAAAGGAGAACTGCGGATGGATGACGGAACGGTATTTCTACCGAATGACCTATATCCGTTGAATAAAACGACATTCCGGCTCTATTATACATCACACAGTACGGATCAGCAGGTTATCGACGTATATATCGAAGATTCATTCGGTCAGGTCGTGCAAAAAACATTTAGTTGGCAGAATGACAAGGGGGATGATGAAGAAGATGATGATTTACTAAAAGTATCAGTCCATGATTATATGCAGCTATATCGTGTTAAACGTCCTCTGCTGGCTATGGATAGCCCATTCGTTGAATAATGCACCGACAGACGTAGATCTGTGGGGTGAGGAAGTTGAATAAGTAAAGTACCCGGATTATTTCGGGTACTTACTGTTTTTACAGATTGATTATGAAATACCTACTAATATTCGTCACCGTTTTGCTGCATTTGCCTTTATGGGGGCAGCCGTTTGATTCTCTAAACAGAAAATCGGAAATAGAAGACTGTACGAAATCTGCCTATTCTATAAATGAGTTCCAACAGATAGCGGATTCTTTGCAAATGTCTATTGATGAGTTATCCGACTATCCTGTGATTTTTCCAATAAAAAAACCGCTATATATTTCATCGGGCTTTGGTAGGCGTTATCATCCTGTTTATAAAATACAAAAATTTCATACCGGGATTGATATTCCTAAAATCAAAGGTACCCCAGTCTATGCCACTGGTAACGGGATAGTAGTTCGCAAGGGTTTTTGTTCGGGATATGGGAACTACATTGAGATTGAACACGCAGGCGGTTTCCATTCATTTTATGCCCATTTGAGTAAGACGATGGTAAATGCAGGGGATTCGGTAAGTATAACCCAACAGATTGCCTGTGTAGGCAATACAGGAGTATCGACAGGTAGCCATCTGCATTACGAAGTAAGAAAAGGTAAGCGCTATCTGAATCCCCAAAAATGGTGTTATTGCCTTTTTGAAATTATAACAACGAAAAATAAATAAAAATGAATCCACAAGAAAAACAAGATGCTGAATTTGTCAGTAAGGATAAAGACAGATTTATGACACTACCCGGAGATAGACGAACTGAAAGTGTTTCTCTGGCTGCCATTGAAGTTGATCCCGATAATATAAGGTATGTGCCTGAAAATATTCTGAATGAAAAACTTATGAAAAAGGCACTTCAAGGTGATGGTTTAACATTGGAGTACATACCTGATAATATGAAAACATCCGATCTATGTAATGTTGCTGTGGAGAATAGCGGCTGGGCATTACAGTTTGTTCCTGAAGAAATGAAAACAGAACAAATGTGCCGAAGAGCCCTTCATTCCGCTTATGATATTACGGGAGAGGGTATCGAAGTGTTAGCTTTCATCCCTTATCCAGACGTTTGTATGCATGGGATAAAGCTATATGAAAATTCTATGGTTAATATGATGGATATATACGGCTTCATCAATCCGCAAATTATGACTGCGGAGATGGCCATGTATGGTGTTAAGGATGAACCGGGAGTATTAGGCTTTATTCCGGAACATCTTCATTCTTATGAGTTAAGAATGGAGGCTGTTAAAGGTGATGGTATGCGGCTATATAATATTCCTGACAAAGATAAAACGATGGAATTATGCGAGGCTGCAATTAATTCGACCTTTCATAGCCTGAGATATGTTCCCGATGAAATGAAAACTACGGAACTATGTAATCAGGCTTTAAAGAAAGACGCTTTTGCAATACAGTATTTCCCTGCGGATAAACTAACACATGAAGTTTGTCTGGAAGCGGTAAATACAGCCAGTCATCCCCGTATATTGTCATTTATACCGTTTGAGGATATTCATCTAAAGGTTTTCAATGAACAATGCAAAGATTACTCCACTACGAAAGAATTTTTGGAGAATATGAAGCCTGATTATATAAAACAGGATTTGGCATATAAAATTTTTGAGAAACAACCAGAGTTGTTTTACAATATCCCCATCCAATTTAAGGATAAACAATTATGCGAAGCTGCTGTAAAACGTGACGGATCATACTTGGCACATATTCCAGAAAGCCAAAAAACAAAAGAATTATGTGAGTTAGCTATAAAAAGCAGTCCTTATGCCATTCCGTATATTTTGGATGAAATGAAAGGGGAAGAACAATATCGAAAAATGGTAAAAGATAATCCGAAAAACTTAATAGGTATTCCTTATGAAGACCGAACCGATGAATTGTGTCGGATTGCTTTGGACAATACTTTCGGGAAAGATAAAAACGATTTCTCTGTTGTTAATTCTGTTACATCATCTCAAATGTTGCTGGAAGTATTTAAAGCTCATACTAATCCCGAAAAAGTGGATTTGTTGTTACATATTGTTAGTCATGATTTAATCACACCGGAAATAGCAAAAGATGCTTTACAAAAGAGCGGTAGAAGTTTTCACGTTATACCGCAAAAGGCTTGGACACCCGAAGTTGCTGAAACAGCCGTTAAGAGTGATCCCAGTTCATTAGGTTGGGTTCCTTCTAATATGAGGACTGCTGATATGATTTTATTTACTAAAAAAGCTATTGAGGGATATAACATCAATATTCCAGAAGAGATTAGCAAGGGCGATAACATTTATACATTCCACAAAAGAGTGGAAAATATAATAAATAAGCCCTTATCATACGATCAGCATAAGCAGCTATATAATGGAGAATCTATTAGAGTTAAGGATATACAAACATCTAATGGTTTTGTGAAAATTGGAGAATTAAGGTATGATGCAAAGAGCAAAAACCTAAATGTCAAATCTGTGGAACAAACTACCGCAGAAAAACAAAAAAACTCTATCCAAATCAATAAAAAGCCAGACCGAAAAGGGAAAGGGCGGAAAATCTAAAAAACAAAAATATGAACTTTTTATCTACATATTTACAGCCCGGAGAAGAAATAAAATACAGGGCAAAAATACATATATTTCTTTTTCTCCAACCCGCTATATTGTTGGGTATTGGCTATATGTGTTATCTTGATGATGCCCGGATGACACGCTATTTAGGTGTAACATTGCTGTTCTTGGGGTTGGTTTCCCTTGTACAGCGTGTTTTGATAAAGGTTGGTTCGATTTATGCCGTTACTAATAAACGAGTAATTTTGAAAACGGGTGTAATAAGCCGCAGAACGGTCGAACTTGTCCTGGCTAAATGCGAAGGATTGCATGTAAGCCAGAACGTGTTGGGACGTATATTTAATTTTGGAACTATTACAGTAACGACTGGCGGTGCTATCAGTAGCTATCCTTTTATCGCTCGTCCGTTTACATTCAAGCGAGAAATCAACAAGCAAATAGGATAGTTTACAGTGGCGTGCTATTGATTTATGTTTTCAAAATCAGTAATATTCCATTGTTTTTGTGTATTTTTGCACACAGGATCATTTATAACGATGCCAGTCATCGGATGGTTCTTACATAGGAAATAGCAGCATTATAGTGAGGTTTTGAAAACCGCCAAATATTTTAGAACTCACTCACATGGTAATGGATGTTAGCTTCCGTCAGTCTGTATATATGTTACTCGCATATACCGGCAAGGGCGTGAGGTTATTATCTATTGAGTGAGTGGGTGCTTGGCGGTACCTCAAAGCCGATATTTAGTAATTCTTGCGCCTGTTTTTTGGTACTAACATAATATTACAGAGAGATCATGAATTTTGCACAAAAAGCCATTTCTAAACTTTACCTTAAAAGGCAATCACCTGTAAATAAGTTTACTGTTTGTGATAAAATCCGTCCTATACTGGTATTACACAGAATTTCGATTAAAGAATCACTATTTATTTTTCCTGACTATGAGTATGTCTATGAAGCAATGAAAGGGAAAAAAGAATTAGTCAGTACACGGGATTGTATTCGATTTGAAGACATAGTACATCTGGACGAAACAGAGGTTTATGTGGAGATTGTAACCCGCACGGGCTTTGTTCATTTGTTATCTAAGGAAAAGCCGGAGAGAACCTATTTTAATATGTTTTCAGTTACCCATAATAAACCCCGTTTATGGAAATAAAGACAATCTATACTAAAGTAAAAGACTATATTGAGTATAAGAAATTTGTGTTTGAGGATTTGCGGGCTATGGGCTACATTTCAAAAGGGGAGATACTTTTCGTTTCTGTATTTATCCTGTTCGTGGTAGGCTTTACAACTTGGTGGATAATTGATAGTCGGCAAATGGAAAAGGAATACCAAAGGAAGGTGCAGGAATTAGACAGACATTACAGAGAGAAACAAAAGGAACTGAAGATTGACAGGCATTCATTGGACAAGATGCCTCACGAATTTGATTCTCTGGAGGATTGGATCAGGTGGGAAATGGAAAATGATTTTGACAGACCTCGATAAAACAAAAGAAGCATTAAATTTAACTTTAATGCTTCTTTTGTTTTTTATTTCACGGTATATTTTAGAGTTGATTTCTTCATCATTTGCTCTGTTGAAAGTTGTTCCGTTATCTGATCTATTGCTTGTTCTACATTTATGTCCTCCTGTAACTGCTTTTCCGATATATCCCTAATTTTTTCTGCAAAATTGGGGGGAATACTTATTGTTCTTATTCCCTGCATGATTCCGGTTCCGGCATCCACAAGAAACATTGTTATTATATTTGCTTCTGAATTTAACCAATCGTCTTGTTTTTCCTCTGGAATTTTAGTTACATCAATACTCACTTCAAAAGAAAAACCCATGTCAAAAATCAGAAATGGAATGTTAGAGTTTTCATATAAGTAAACATCTAATTTCCCCTTTCGGAATAGTCTTATTTCTTCTGTCGTTGGTTCATGGAAACTGCAAAAAACATCAAAAAATGCTGTATTAATAATAGCAGCAGTTGTTTCTATTTGATTCAAATATCTTTCATCAGGGAATCTCTTACCCACCTCGTATTTTATTTTTTCTTTTGATGTAGTGTCAGCAGAATGTGTGTTATTTGTTTTTTTTCGGTAATCGTTGAGATATAAGGAATAATATATGTATAGTTCCACTTCGCCCATTATCATTTCTTCTTCTCCGCTTGTAAGCGAAGCGGAAGGATAGCAAGGAACTGTATATATAAAAGAGCTTTCTTTGGGGGTAGTAGTCAATTTCTCAAATCCTCTTTTCTCTATAAAATTATCAACCAGTTCCAATACCATAGATGCGTCTTTTGCTTCAAAACAGCAAAAGTTCATATACAAAGGGATATTATTTTTTTCAAAGTTAAAAATAGCAACGTTGCTGGCTATGGTAGTAACGACTTCCAAATTAGTTAAAGGAAATTTCAATTTGCTCTTTTCCTTATTAATGTCCTCAAAGGGTTTGAGTAAATTTATTGTTTCCTCTGTAATATCATCAGTATCTCTAACAAGTGTAGAGCCTTTATATGTTATATGTTCAACCTTCATGCTTATCGCTTTTTATGCAAAAGTAGAGAATTTATATATATCATAGATGATTTCATTTAACTTTTTAAATATCTGTTAATCTACAATTTACTTTCCATAGTGGAATTTGTAGATTATTCTATGTATTTATTTTCGCTACTATCGGTTTGTTCTCGTAAAGCACGCTTTTTAGCTTTCTCTTTTTTCTTCTTTTCTTTTTTTGCTTTGTCATCTGCGATAATGTCATTCAGAGAGCGAACAGTAACAGGTTCTTCCCGTTTAAACCGTTTGATATATATATCTTCGATAAACTGGGGTAACGGAACTTTCCATGTTTCCTGTTTATGGTTATCTATTTTACCTAATTTATCGGGATTTAGTCCCAACTCACGAGCCATCTGGACGTGCTTATCTGACAATTTATGTTTTTTTTGGGCAACTACCCATTTTTCTATTTTTACAGGCATATTATTGAGATTTCAAGACAAAAATACCTATTTGTTCAAATGTATGAAAACAAATAGGTTTAAAAGGCTTTTTGTTACTTTTTCTTCCGTTAGATTACTTTTACTCATGGAAAAACCTTAGGTTTGCATTGTAATTATTTTATAAACTATAATGAGTGAACCGTATGGAAAAAGAGAAATGTAAAGTCTATGTTACTATTTGGGACTCATTTTATTCATTTAATTTCAAGAATATTTAATGATTTACGTTATGAATTAAGAAGAAAGGAAAATAACAAGTAAATCAGCATGGAAAATAGGAATAACTTATGTTACTATAACGAACTTGTTATTTGTCTTGGATTAGACCTATATAAGAATTTTATCTGAAAGATATTTAAGGTTTTTAGGATATATTCAAATGCCTTTCCAAATTATAAATCATTAAATCACTTTATTATGGGAAACTATTATTTTATTGGAATTGATGTGAGTAAAAAGAACTTGGATTGTTGCCTCCTGAGTAATGGTGTGGTGGTGAAACAAGATGTTATTTCAAATCATCAAAAGAGTATCGAGGACTACTTATCTGTAATTTGTGCAGAACAAAATATAGATGCAGAACAAATAGTAGTATGTGCTGAATTTACAGGATTATATATTTATCCTTTAACAATCTCTTGTCAAGCCGGAAACTATAAACTTTGGTTAGAAGATCCTACTCAAATAAAATACAGTTCAGGGTTGCAACGAGGAAAAAATGATCCCGTAGATGCAAAGCGTATTGCTTTATATGCCTATCGTTATATAGATAAACTTAAAATATATAACCACCCAACTATAAGTGTTGAATCAATAAAGCTATTAACAACAGAATTAAATATGCTATGTGTTGATAGAGCTAAATACCAAGCTCAATTATCAGATCAAAAAGAATATATGCCTGATAGAGTCTATAAATTGAAGTCAAAGAGATTATCTCTGCTTATTAAAGAATTAGATAAAGCAATAGCTAATATTGAAGCGGAGATTGAGGATATTGTAGCAAAGGATGCTTTATTATCTCATCAGATGAAATTATTATTGAGCATTGAAGGAATAGGTAAAAAAACTTCTTTAAAAATGATACTGGAAACACAAGGCTTTACACGATTTACAGATAGTCGTAAATTCTGTTGCCATGCGGGTGTTGCTCCATTCAGTTATTCATCAGGAAGTAGTCAGCATTCTAAAAATCGGGTTTCCCATAGAGCAAATAAAAGTATAAAATCTTTACTCCATTTAGCAGCCTTATCTGCTATTCAAAATAAGAATAGTGGATTAAGGGTATATTACGATAGAAAAGTTGCTGAGGGCAAAAATAAAATGTCAGTACTAAATGCTATCAGAGCCAAACTCGTAGCCCGCATGTTTGCCGTAATAAAGAATAATGAACTATACAACTCAAATTATACTAATCAGTTTGTTGTCTGAAAAAACTGTTCGTATATTTGCGAATTAAAAAACTATTCGTATATTTGCGAACTATAAAATGAAGAAGATGGAAAAAGTGAAGAAAAGATATACGGTTGAGCAGGTGCAAATGGCACGTTTCGCCAAAGCCCTTTCGCATCCTGTACGGATTGCTATTCTGCAATTGTTAGCAAGTCAAGAATGTTGTTATCATGGAGATATGTCTGAAGTGTTACCAGTAGCGAAAAGCACTTTATCGCAACATTTGAATGAATTAAAAGATGCCGGTTTGATACAAGGTGAAATTACATTGCCATCTGTTAAGTATTGCATTAATCAGAAAAACTGGTCTTTAGCGAAAAGATTATTTGAAGCTTTATTGACTGAAGTAGAAATATCAGACAATTGTTGTAATACATAATTTTTTATCTTTAAAGTTCGTATGTTTGCGAACCTACAGACAATTCGCTTTAAAGCGAATTGAATTTTTGATAAACTTATTATTATATATGGAAAATAAAGAAATTAAAGAAATGGTAAAGCAAAAATACAGCGCACTTGCTTTACAAAATGATAACCAGTCGTCTTGTTGTGGCTCTGGATGCTGTTCCTCTGATAATGTGTATAACATTATGAATGAGGATTACAGTCAGCTTGACGGCTATGAAGCAGATGCTGATTTAGGTCTGGGATGTGGACTTCCTACAGCTTTTGCCGGATTAAAAAAAGGCGATTTTGTTGTGGATTTAGGTTCCGGGGCAGGAAATGATTGTTTTGTAGCCCGCGCTGAAGTCGGAGAAACAGGGAAAATCATCGGTATTGATTTTACAGATGCTATGATAGAAAAGGCAAGAAATAACGCACAAAAGAGAGGTTTTACAAATGTCACTTTCCGCAAAGGTGAAATAGAAGATATGCCTATTGGTGGTAATTCCGTTGACGTTGTAATAAGTAACTGCGTATTAAACCTATTACCAACCAAAGATAAAATCTTCCATGAAATTTTCAGGGTTTTAAAACCCGGTGGGCATTTCTGCATCTCGGATGTGGTTTTAGAAGGTGAATTACCTGAATCCATCAAACAAGTAGCAGAATTATACGCCGGATGCATTGCAGGAGCAATTCCTAAAGAACAATATATGGTTAAGATTTTCAGTGCAGGTTTTTTACAGGTGAAAATACAAAGGGAAAAACCTATCGTTGTCCCTGATGATATCCTAAAAGAGCATCTTGATGAAAAATCATTCCATGAATACAAGGAGAATAATTCAAAGATATTCTCTATTACAGTAACAGGTGTAAAACCTGAAAGTGCTTGCGATTGTAGTTCCGGATGCTGTTAATAATGTTTTGATATGAATGCACAAAAAGTTTTAATTCTTTGTACAGGCAATAGTTGCCGTAGCCAAATGGCACATGGCTTCCTGCAATCTTTCGACCCTGCATTAAAAGTATTCTCTGCAGGGACAAATGCAAGCGGAAAGGTTAATCCCAAAGCCATAGAAGTAATGAAAGAAGCCGGAGTAGATATATCCAGCCATACTTCCGATAGTGTAGATAAGTATCTGAATGAAGAATGGGATTATGTCATTACGGTTTGTGGTGGGGCAAATGAAAACTGTCCTACTTTTTTCGGTAAAGTGAAAAACCGTTTGCACATAGGATTTGAAGATCCGTCAGAAGCAAAAGGGTCACCAGAATTTATCCATTCGGAATATATCCGGGTACGGGATGAAATAAAAGAAGCATTTTATAAATTATACATAGAAAAAATAAAAGGCAATGAGTAAGAAGAAAATGAGTTTTTTAGATAAGAATCTCACTCTTTGGATATTCCTGGCAATGGCTATCGGGGTTGGGCTGGGTTACTTTTTCCCATCTTTCAGCACTACAATAGATTCATTATCCAGTGGAACTACAAACATCCCTTTAGCCATCGGTTTAATCTTAATGATGTATCCGCCATTGGCAAAAGTCGATTATAAACAATTACCGAAGGTTTTTAAGGACGTAAAAATATTATCAGTTTCGTTAATCCTGAATTGGATTATCGGGCCGATATTAATGTTTGTACTTGCCATCATCTTCTTACACGATTACCCTGAATACATGGTAGGTGTAATCCTTATCGGATTAGCGAGATGTATAGCAATGGTGCTTGTGTGGAATGACCTTGCGGAAGGAAATACGGAATACGGTGCAGGTTTAGTAGCCCTGAACAGTATCTTTCAGGTATTCTTTTACAGTTTCTATGCTTGGTTGTTTATTACGAAACTTCCTCCCCTTTTCGGGTTTGAAGGGGCTATCGTTGATATTTCCATCGGTACGATTGCCGAAACGGTTGCTATATATTTAGGTATTCCTTTCTTAATGGGAATATTGAGCCGACTTATATTAGTGAAATTGAAAGGAGAACAATGGTATAAGGAAAAGTTTATCCCGAAAATATCCCCGATAACCTTAATTGCACTGTTATTTACAATCGTTCTTATGTTCAGCCTGAAAGGTGAATTGATTGTACAAATACCAATGGATGTGGTTCGGATAGCCATACCGTTGCTTATCTACTTTGTCGTGATGTTCCTGCTTAGTTTCTTCGCAGGTAAGTTTATGGGGGCTTCTTATGATAAAAATGCTTCTATTGCTTTCACTGCAACCGGAAACAACTTTGAACTGGCTATCGCAGTGGCAATCGGCGTATTCGGATTACATAGCGGACAAGCCTTTGCCGGAGTAGTCGGGCCATTGGTCGAAGTCCCGGTATTAATCCTGTTAGTGAACTTGGCTTTTTGGCTTCGGAAGAAATATTATAAATAAACATAGTACAAACTAATAAAAACACATTGTATGAAAAAAAGTATTTTAATCGGGCTTTTTGCCATATTGCTGGTAGCCTGTGGTGGTAATGCACAAAAAAACAACGGACAAGCCACTGAAACGCAAGCTAAAGAGCAAGTAGCGGATGCTTCTGTGGTGAACGTTTACTATTTCCACGGTAAACAACGCTGTAAAACCTGTATTGCGGTAGGCGATGTAACAGAGAAGACAATAAAAGAACTTTATGCAGACAATCCACACGTGAAATTCATTGAAGTAAAAACCGATGAAAAACAAAATGCTTCACTCGTAGAAAAATATGAAGTAACATGGAATGCCCTTATTATTGCCAAAGGGGATAATTCCATAGATATTACCGACAAGGCATTTGCCAACGCTTTGAATACTCCCGAAAACCTCACTGACCTGATCAAAACCGAAGTCAATAAAAGATTATGATGGAGTTTTTACAGAATCTTGTGGATGGCTCTAACTTTCCATTACTAACGGCGTTTCTTTTGGGCTTAATGACTGCAATCAGTCCTTGCCCATTGGCAACCAACATTACAGCTACCGCTTATCTTAGTAAAGATATAGGCGATAAGCGAAGAGTAATGTTTAATGGCGTATTCTATACACTCGGCAGAATGTTTACCTATACGGCACTTGGTTTGATTTTCTATTTTGGAGCAAGTCAGTTTCAGGTAGCTAAACTTTTGCAGAATGTTGGGGGAATGTGGCTTGGGATAGCATTAGTCATTATCGGGATATTCATGTTGGACATTATTAAAATAAAGGTTCCGGGAATGAATAAGCTAACCTCAAAAATAGAAAACAAGAAAGGAAAGAAAACCTACCTCGACGCTTTCCTGCTCGGTTTGCTGTTTGCATTGGCTTTTTGCCCTTATAGCGGTGTATTGTACTTTGGTGGATTAATCCCGATGACTATTGCCAGCCCGTCAGGGTTATTACTTCCCCCTGTATTTGCCATAGCTACCGGGTTGCCTGTAATTATCATTGCATGGCTGTTGGCATACAGTGTTAGCAACGTAGGCAAATTCTACAATAAGATGAGTGTCTTCCAGAAATGGTTTAAATGGATTGTCGCTGCCGTTTTTATAATAGTGGGTATTTACTACATAATTACAAGCATTTAATTAGAAATAACAATATAAGATAAATAATATGGAGATTATTGTATTAGGTACAGGTTGTGCCAAATGTAAAACAACCTATGAATCTGTCCGGAAAGTGTTGGCAGATAATAACATTGCTGCCGATTTGAAGAAGGAAGAAAATATACTTGAAATTATGAAGTATAACATTATGTCTTTACCTGCGGTTGTTGTTGATGGAGAAGTAAAGTTGAAAGGGTATGTTCCGAGTGAAGAAGAAATAAAGAAATCCCTGAATCTATAAAACATCACATTATGAGCAGCACATGGTATCCGATTATTGATTCGGAAAAATGTACAGGATGTTCCGCTTGCTTTGAAAAATGCAAGAAAGGAGTTTATGCGATAGAAAATGAGAAACCAGTAGTTGTATATCCTGATGGATGTGTAACTGGTTGTCATGGTTGCGAACCTCTTTGCCCTACTGCTGCAATCAGTTACTTTGGTGATGCAGCAACAATGGATTACTGTAATTGATAGAATTGTACGCATTGAATAGATGCTGTTTTGAATCAGATAGCGTCTATTTTTTTAACCAAATAGTTCGCTACATTACGAACATTGAATAAATAGAATTAATAACAAATAAAATATTAAAAATGAAAACAATTAAAATTTATGACCCTGCATTATGCTGTCCTACCGGATTGTGCGGAGTGAATATCGACCCTGAGTTGATGCGTATAGCAGTTGTGGTTGAAACATTGAAACAAAAAGGAATTATAGTTGAACGTTTTAACTTGCGAGACCATCCTCAGGTATATGTAACCACGAAGGTTGTCAATGATTGCCTTATGGCAGAAGGAGCAGACGTATTTCCTCTAATCACAGTTGATGGTGAAATTGCTATAAAAAAGGCGTATCCATCAAATAAGCAGATTGCAGAATGGCTCGATATTTCAGAAGATGAACTAACAATAAAAAAATAACCCACATGAAAAAGTATAATCCTTCAAACGAAAAACTTACCCAGTATATATTTTTCACGGGTAAAGGCGGTGTAGGCAAAACATCTATCGCCTGTGCTACAGCTGTAAGTCTTGCAGATAGTGGAAAAAAAGTATTGTTGTTGAGTACCGACCCGGCATCCAATTTACAGGATGTATTTGATATGCCGTTAGACAATAAAGGTACTCCCATTAAAGATGTACCCCGCTTGACTGTTGTAAACCTTGACCCCGAACAAGCGGCTGCCGAATACAGGGAATCGGTTATCGCTCCATATCGGGGTAAATTACCTGAAAGTGTAATTGCTAATATGGAAGAACAACTATCCGGTTCATGCACAGTAGAGGTCGCAGCGTTCAATGAATTTTCTGATTTTATCACTGACGAAGATAAGAGCAAAAACTATGATTATATCATTTTTGATACAGCCCCAACAGGTCATACACTCCGTATGTTGCAACTTCCTTCTGCGTGGGATACTTTTATTGACGAAAATACGACCGGAGCTTCGTGCTTAGGACAATTATCAGGTTTGGAAGACCGCAAAGATGTATATAAACATGCGGTAAAAAATCTAACCGATAAGTCTAAAACAACGCTCTTCCTTGTCAGCCGACCGGAAGACAGCCCGTTGAAAGAGGTCGAACGTTCATCCAATGAGTTGTCGGATATAGGTATCGAAACACAGCATTTAATCATAAATGGCGTATTAGAAAACTACGATGCAGACGATAGTATTTCCAAACAGATTTATGAACACCAGCAAAATGCGCTGAATAACCGTTCGGCAGCCTTGCTAAAACTGAACACCTATATTGTTCCGCTTCGTTCTTATAACATGACAGGCATTGATAATATCCGTAATATGTTGAATGCGGATGTAGCCATAAAGAACGAAAGTCCGGATATTGAGAAACGTAGTTTCAATACGATTGACAGCGTTATTGAAGACCTCTACAAAACAGGTAAACGGGTGATTTTCACGATGGGTAAAGGCGGTGTAGGCAAAACTACCATTGCCGGGAATATTGCTCGTGGTTTGGCTAAAAAAGGAGTGAAAGTGCATCTGACTACAACTGACCCTGCAAACCATTTGGCTTATATCGAAACGAAAATAGACGGCATCACAGTAAGCCATATAGATGAAAAAGCGGTGCTTGCTGCCTATCAGAAAAATGTGCTTGACAAAGCAAGGGAAACAATGGGTGATGCTGATTTAAGTTATATCGAAGAAGACCTGCGTTCCCCATGCACACAGGAAATTGCCGTTTTCAATTCCTTTGCCGAAATAGTTGCCAAAGCGGATAATGAAGTGGTTGTGATAGATACTGCACCAACCGGACACACGTTGCTGCTGCTGGATTCAACCCAAAGTTATCATAAGGAAGTAGAACGGACACAGGGAAATATCACCCCTGCGGTTCAAAACCTATTACCTCGCTTGCGAAGCGAAAAGGAAACGGAAGTGGTTATCGTAACCCTGCCGGAAACAACACCTGTGTTTGAAGCACAAAGACTGCAACAGGACTTACAACGTGCCAGAATTAAGAATAAATGGTGGGTGGTTAATTCCAGTCTTTTGCTGACTTCAACCAATAGTCCATTCCTTAAAGCTAAAGCATTAAGTGAAGTGCAATGGATTAATAAAGTGAAGGAGATTTCAGACGGGAACTTTGCCGTTATTGAATGGAAGGAAAAAGTGTAATTTAGAACGATCTGCAAATTATTCTGAAGAAAATAAACGAATAATTTGCAGATCTTTTAAAAATCTTCGATTTTCATCAATCTTTTTTATTTTAAATTAATGATGATGTACATCCATTTTTAAAGAAAATCAGACTTTTAGCATATTTAGCTGTTAAAAATTGACTATCAAAATCTTTATAAAATTATGTAAGGTGCTTGTATCTTCATGCAATGTAAATAGTAAAAATAAAGCGGATAATAAACGTATTATGCAACCTTTTTGGCAAGAAAATTGTTTAAATAATAACATAGAGTAATATAAAAAAAGAATCATGAAATCAACAGAACAACCTGAGAGCGCAATGTTTTTAGAAAACGTAAGCCGTTACAGTTATGACGAAACCTTCGATAAACTATCCGAAAAAATCCAGTCTCTCGGAAACTGGAAAATACAGCATATTCATGATATGCAGGAAACGCTTCGCAAAAATGGGAAAGAAGTGCTACCGATAAAAGTCATAGAATTGTGCAACCCCAAATATTCCGGCAGAATATTGGAGCATGATATGGAACGTAAGTATTCGGTTAACCCCGTCTTTCTTTGTATTTCTATTGATTATCTTTCAAAAACTCCTAAAACATTCGGAGTCGTTTCGTAGACGTTCAGAGATT
>NZ_QVMI01000047.1 GCF_010500965.1 Bacteroides sp. 51
CACACAGATGGGACACCCTATTTGAATACAAATAAATTATAACTCACTGAATGTCAGTGGAAACGAATTTGAATGAGAGAAAAGCGCCAAACTCAGGAGCAGCTACCATTTTTTAATATGTGGTAGCTGCTTAATATAAATTTACTTTAAGAGTAGCTATGCAATAGTCAGCTTTTTCAGTGTAAGACAATAGTGGAAAATCATATCAAATTACAATGGTGATATTTTCTCCCAAATAGATATAATTTGATTATGCATAGATGTCTCTGTTTTTTCAATTTTGAAACCTTCTGCAACACATTCAAACATGTTATCATGGAATGTTATGATATAATGTTTGTAATTTTCCCATTTCTTTGGATTGTAATAGGGGTGAACTTTACTCATATCTTGTAGCTCTTTTATTATGTTAGAGCCTTTCAGTTCGTAAAAAGCATAGGATTCCAACCCTAACTTCCTGTATGGATGTCCATCAATTGTTTCATTATCAGGAACTCCAAAGGTGTATTTTAAGCAGCGATTAAAAACCATTGAAACAATCCCTGTGTCAGAACCTATATCCCGTTGATGTAGGTCATCAAACGTTTTATCAACATAAAAAGAAAGATATAATTCATTGTCTGTCGAGATAATTGTAGGCATTGGAGCCCCTGTGTCAATCCGAATTTCTTTTTCTATTTCTAATAATTTCATGTTTATTATTTTATTATTATAATTCATAAATTAGCTGTGAATAAAAAGATTATTATTTACCCATATAAAGAATAGATGCCTTTGATTGTTTTATAATATTTGTACCATTTATTAATCCATTTCTTGTAAGTTGATCGCTGAGCATCTTTTCAAACATTTCTTGTCCCGTTCGATTTACCACATTCCAAGAACTTCGAGCAACACCTGCTTCCATTAATGCAACCGAAGAACGAGTGTTTAGGATAAATGTTTGTCCATTTCTTACTACAACATCTATTGGAACATCTGCTACTGTTCGAGTACCATTCATTAAAGATTTCGCCAGACTACTAATTGTTTCACCAGCAAAGTTACCACTTCCGCTAAATGCATGATTAAATGTTTTCTGTGCCCATACAGCATTTTCAATTTCGATGCTATTTGTTAACATTTTTGTCACTATAGTAGAATTCTTACCAGACGAGAATATTTTACCAAATGTTTGGCCAAGCCAACCACCTAATTTAGCGAAAGCTAATTCGCCTCCTAAAAGTGCTAAGCCTGTGTCTGTAATATCAAATCCAGCCCCCTTTAAATGACGAACTTTATAGCCTCTGCTTTCTGCGGCCTGTAAATCAAGAAATCCTTTTTCGGTTATTATAGGATCAGTTCTATCTATAAAAATCCGATCATATGCGTCTTGGGTTTTGAATACATCTATGGCTTTATTTTCTGTATTTACCATGATGTCATCTGGACTAGTAAGAACCATACCTGTTGGATCCACATACCTCATCGGATTATTCGCACAATACGCATACGGACTAATCGCATAATACTTCTCCGCCATCGCGTCCATTGTTGTGAACCTGCTTAACCTGTCATCATAATTCCTTGCCTCAAAGTCATGCCACTGCGTATTACCATCCAGTTCTTTCCCGCCAAACTTATATGGCTGCGCATTTTCGCCTGATGTTTTGAATGTACTTCCAAACGGATAGTAACTACTCTTTTGTTCGGGTGTTCCGGTACTTTGTGCCACAACCCGATTGTTACCCAAATGATCCTTTAGATAGTAATAGTACGATGGAGTGGTACCCGAAAGCGTAACATATCCTTCTTCGTTAAGTATTCTCTTAAGCGCCCTGTTTTCATAGATCACACTGCCACAGTAATCCGTAGTCAAGGTAGTAGCACCATTGACATGCTTTGTTTGCAGTTTCCTGCCTGAGGCATCATACAGATATTCCGTGTACTTGCTACTACTCCAGATAACCTTCTTAGGCAAATTTAATGAATTATATTCAATTGTCATAATTCCTTTACCTGTATCTTTGGTCATGCTACCGTTTCTATTGTACGAGAAACTGCTATTACCCGCTGTGGTAATTTGATTGCCAGTATGATTTATACTCAAGTCATCCCCACCACGTATCTGGCGTGTTATATTACCATGCTTGTCGTAAGACACCGTATTATTGTATTCGTTGGGGTAATCAACAATTTCATTAAAGTATATTCCGCGTCCATATATGGCATCTGTCATCCTGTTCAGCTTATCGTAAGTAAACTTATACCTCTGGGCATTATCTGTTGTTGTCCGCCAGGTCATGGAACTGATGTTGCCATTGTATCGGGGTGCACCATCACCAGTGTTATAATATAGATACTGAGTATAGTTAGTACCAACAATCCCCGTTAACCAGGAGCGCACATTGTAGGCGTATGATAGCGCGTTTACAGAACCGGTAGTATGTACTTTTTTGTTTTGCATTCTACCTAAATTATCATACGCGTACTCTGCCAGAGTAACAGGGGTATTGGAATTTAATTTATACGTTACCTTTTCCAGTCGCCCTGCATGGTCGTATATATAAGTGTACAATTGGGTTTGTGTGGCACCTAATGCGGTATGTACTGCTTTTCTTTTCTCAGGTTGTCCACCGAAATTATAGCCGATGAATTCTGAATCTTTTCCTGCCAAATGATTCGTTGCTTGCGATTGAACCAATCTTCCCCGATAGTCATAATATAGGGCTGAGCAAATCTGTTCGCTTCCGTTGCCAGCTTCTGCAAAGTAAGTTCCGGTCAACAGGGATTTATAGCTTTCGGTGTAACGTGTTCCGAATATACTTTCGGGTGTTATATATTCTAGTGCAGAAAACCCGGATAAAGTCATGAAGTCGTAGCTATCATAGTATTGGGCTGACAATATTTTGACAGGTGAGGCGGGGGGCATACCAGAAATGTTGTATCCTTTGTATGCTCCACTTGTTCCTGCCCAAGTAGCTTTCATTACAATATTTTCCAATGGGTTATTCTGATAGTTGAATGTATTCTTACACGTCCCAGTTAGTACCGTTCTTCCCAGGTCATCTGGAATGCTGAATGTCCATTCGCCATGTGGGTACTGTTCGCCATCTTGTGTAAAGATCAGACGGTCTGTTTTATCATAAATATAATATATCCATTCTGCTCCCGGAAGTTTCTTGGCAATACACCGCTTGTAGTCGTCATATTTGTACAAATAGGCATACTGCTGCAGGTAGGTAGTGCTGTCGTTCCATGTGCCGGCACTCAGGTTATCTGCTGCCAAGGGGGGCAGGACAGCTCGTAGATTGTCATAGCTATCATAGATGTAATAGGTATCATGGGCGTCTGTTCCGTCCATCTGCCTGGTAAGTACTACGTGCCCGAGTTTATCTTTGAACTCATAGGAGATATTTCCATCTTCATCCATCTGTCGGGTTACATACAGTTGATTCGCTGTATAATTAGTTGTATTACTTACTCTGGATATGCTGACTGTGGCCAGATTATCTGTGGTCTGATATAATTTGCAGGGGTAGGTGGTGTTATTGGTTAAGTATGCAGTTTGTACTTTCTTCTCATTGTTCTGCCAGTCTTGCCCCGGGCCGTATTGCTCAATTACCCGGTTGAGTGGTGAGAGTTCGTAAGCTGTTTTTGTATGGGCTTTCGCATCATTCCTGTATGTGGAGAGCGATTTACTCATTACATTGCCTAATGATACGAATGAGCCATTATTGCTGGTTGCCACTACGGGAATCCAAGCATTAGCTGTGCGGCCATTGGCATCATATTCTTGATAGGTAACAAGGTTGGCTTTATTGGGACTAGCCTGTATTTGTGCGGTTTGTACAGGGCGTCCCAGTCCGTCAAAATACTGAACAGTTCGTAGTGCCTGATGTGCTGCTAATCCGTCTGCATTGGTCGATTCCACCTGAGGAGTAATCGTCAGCACATAGTTTCTATTTGTGCTCAGATTGGGATTAAAGCTCTGTCCGTATGTATTGCCTATGAAAGACAATAACATGAATAATATAAATAATATTCTTTTTTTCATAATCATATTCTTTTTTTATCTGTTTACATAATTGTATTTATAAGACTCTAGTATCTCTTTTACACCATTTGTTTTTTTGATATAAACTTCCTTCAACCGATTGGAGGTGTCATAGTCGTAATATGTGCTAAAGCCACGAGGATCTGTAATTGTTTCTATGCCAATCAAAGGCTTGTACTTGTAGGTTGTAACCTGCGCCTTGGGTATGGAGGTGCGAAGTGTGTTTAGCTTGCTCAGATCGTTGTCTGATGGTATACTGGAGGTTGTTAATGTACTTAGATTTAATCCTGTGTATTGCGCTATATTGCTTACCTCGGTATACGATGCATTTGCAATTTGGGCGACTAGCTGTTGGCCTCTATAACTCCACAAATAGACACTCTGTAATGCCCCATTTTCTATGATATGTATCGGATTTCCGTAACTGTCATAGCGAGGGTATTCTATGATTGTTTTCCAGACTGAACCATTGAGTCGTTTGACGTTATCTAAAACGGGTAAATAAGATTCTACTTTATAAGTGAATCGTAAAGATTCTAGTGTTTTATTGGTGCTACTATTTATTGGAGTAAGTTTTTCGATAGTCAAAGGTTTGCTCAATATGTTCTTATCGAATAAAAGTTTTTCACCGGGCCCTAATATGCTGTAGGAGTAATCTGTGGAATAACTGTATTTGGTAATAAATTCTTTACTGTCGCTATTCGTAGTTTTCTCTTGTGAGATCAGTGAATAGTTGTTGTATTGATAATCTATTGTCTGGACAACTCCATTGGCATCTGTTAGCTCTTTCTTTATCAGCAAACAGGGTGTCAGGTATATTCTATAGGAACACTTCCCTCTAGGCAATGATGCTACAGATACATTATATCTGCTTTCGGCTTGGGATTTATTGTAGGTATATTTTTCTAGACGAACTTTAGCACCCGATGCGTTATAATATTTTTTTTCGAGTAATTTTCCACGGAAATGAGATAGATCATTCGTTCTGTATAGATCTCCCTTTTTACGTATTTCAGAGTCCGTCGACTGGCTTAACCCGTGAAGTGCCCCATGATAAAGACTATATGTCGTTCCTGTATTCGTATTTTTCATATCTACGCGAGATGAAAAGGAATAATGTATATAACTATTGTCGGAAAATCGTTCAATAACATCACTATATCCGATATGGTATTCATTTATATTTTCATTTCTCCCTAATGAATTGCAACTTACATCTTCTTGGTGACGAACTGTTCCATCATTTGTCATTCTCCAGCTTTCCTTAGTTATATATTGGGGTTTAAGGCCAATTACCCCACTTCCCATACTATTTGGGATTTTATATTCGAACTGTCTGGAGGAGTAATATTTATTTTGATCTATCCCATCGTAGTCTTGAATAGATTTGACCCTGATCCCTCCACACTCAATTCCAGTAAGCAATATCATCCTTGTTCCATCATAATTAGAGTATGAATTGTATTTGTTTTGTTCATAGCTAATTTCTGTCTTGCCTCCCGTTGGATATGTAATGGACTTTAAGGAACCTGCATATGGTTTTTCGGAGGAGGTATTTTTGCTTTCATCAATCGTGAGACCATAAAGAAATACGTCTTCGGGAAGGGATGTATTACCTCCATTCCAGAATCCCCAATGATCCAAAGAAAAAGTTAAAGGGTCAGGGGCTGTAAATGATAAGTCATAATGTAATGTATGAACTTCATCATTTTGGGTTATCCGATTCAAAAAGAAATACTTTCCATTAGATGTGTAGTTGAACGAGGTTTCTTTTATCGTTCCCGAATGTGTACAAGATATTTTTGAATAGGCAATGGAATTGTCATATGCAGTGAAGAATGTGCTTTTATCTTGTGTTGTAAATATAATGTCCGTTCCATTGTCAAATAGTACTTTTTTGAGTATTGGGGTTAATGTTGATTCTTTTATAACAGCTTTTCTTTGAGACGGATTTATTCCTCCATTAAGCGAGCGGGTTGTCTGAAAATAGTTATAATAAGTCGGTTGCAGTTTACTTTCATATTGGAAAGAGGCTCTACGTTTATTCGGAGCTGTTATCGTATTCAGATGCCATGCTGTAATATGCCTTGTTGGAGCATATAAACCATTGGCTATTAATTCTGTTTCATTCGGTAAGAAATACTCCAGATATGTCGTATTTCCTCCAAACTCATAGATATAGCCATCTGGAGTAGTGATGGTTATCGTGGAATTGTTTGGGGCGTTAGTATAACTGTTTGATTGAATGGATAATCCACTTATGTCTATCTTATATCCTTCGCCATCCAGGCAGATCGGTAATGTGTTATTCCCAATAATAAAACGTCCTGAATGTTTGCCAAAAGAGAATTGGAAGATATCCGGTTCAAAGTCATGGTAAACATCGCCCCGTATGTATCCTGATGTGGAAGATTCGGGCATGTTGAAATTAGTTAGATAACTTTCTGTCGCACCTGTATAGGTTCTGTTTCTGATAGCTGCTAAAAAGCCATCTTTCATATAACGCCTGTACTCCCTGTTAGGGTTACCTCTGGTGTCGTCCGGACTGCCTTGTACGGTTCTTGTTATGACGCCGCCAAATTTGAGTAACCAGTTATAACCTACTACAGATGGTCTTTTAGAAGGTATAAAGCCGGTTGATACGTATTTGAGGGACATAGGCAGGTCGAAATCGTTATCTTTGTAACCATCCAATGGTATTTCGAGGTTCAACAGTCCGTTGTAATGCTCCACATCCAGATTGCCGTATCGCATGAAGTCGGCTGTTTGTGGTGTGGAAACTCCGATGTTGGAGCTGTGTAGGTATCCGGCTGCATCGGATTCTTTAGATTGTGCTTTTATGGAAAAGCTAATGGCCAGTAAAAGTGCTAGTAGCACATATTTTTTTGAAATGAAATGTATTGTATTCATCTTTATAATATTTATTAATTCTTACTTTATTTAGAGTTGGTGGGAAGGCAGTTCATTGGAAAAAGAAAAGCCTTCCCAGTCTCATTAATTCACTCTACAACGTCATCGCACTTGCACCCAATGCACCTGCCAGTGCACTAATGGCTGCGATGATTACTTTCAGGATTACATCCCATGTTTTTTGCTTACTCATATCGTTTGTTTGTTTTGTGGCTGACCGGCAAGATGCCGGTGCCTGATTTATTACTCGTTTTACTTGTGGCGGGGTATCGCAGCCAAGCCTTTTAGTCGACATCAAAACCTGGCTGCGGTACCTTGCCGCCCCGCATGGAAACCTGGGCGCCCCGCCTCGGGGCTAGAATCCTGGGTCTATCACTTCGCCGCCGCCGTCGTCTCCGCCGTTATCGCCGTTGGTGTTTCCGGTTGCTGACACGTCGCTTTTCACATAGAACTCCACGTTGTTTGCTGCGCCGCGGGTGGTGGCGGTGCTATCGTTCACAAGACGAAGGGTGTTGTCTACGGCAAAGCGCACGTTGACTTTGCGGATGTTTTTGACGGTGCAGTCCTTTTCATCTTCCGTACCTTCGCAGTTGAAAGTAGTATAGAAGATGCCCAGGTCGTCGATCTTTACTTTGTCGCCCTTGACAAGGATCTTGCGCAGGGAGCGAATGAACGACTTCATGACGTGGGTTACGTCTTCGGCGCTCATGCCACCGATGGCTTCGGTTTCCTCGGCCACGTCTTTGATGGTGTATAGCCTCGCATGTCCGGGCACGACTTTAAGATAGTTAAGTACTTGCGACGCGGGGTCGCTCATGATTTTGTTGCGTTGGTAACGCATTACAGGTATGGCCATATGTTGGTTCCTCCTTTTTTTTAATTTGTTAGATAATAAATAATTTAATGTTCACTGTGTAGAGGCTGTCGGTTGTTCGAGCAGACTCTCGAGGTTCGGGGTGCACTCCTTTCCTGTTTGTACTACAAAGATAGAGTATTGCGGATGGGCAGAGTTCCGCTCAAGTTCCGCTCAAGTTCCGGAAGGGAACCGGACTGTTAAACTGTCTTAATTGTGCGCTTCCTTCCGGGTTAAGGTACTCCCAGGTGATCTATAATAGTCTGTACCTGCTCGTAGGTGAGATCGCGCGAGGTGATGTTGAATCCTTGGGCTTGCAGGCTTTCCCATAGCTGTGGACTATGGCGTAGCCAGTGATTGAACTTGCGTAGGGCTACTTTCCTGATGTAGTTTGGCATGTACAGTTGCGCCAGTTCGGTTTTGTTGTAAGGGCGGTGTATGAATGTGTGGTCTGCGGACCTGTCTTTCGATTCTGTTTTCATAAGCGTTTGATTTTTTTTTGGGGGGGGTACAGCCTCACCCCAGCCCTCTCCAAAGGAGAGGGAGATGGCTGCGCAGTTCCGTGCGCTAGCTGTAACTCCTATTCCCCCTCTCCTTTGGAGAGGGCTGGGGTGAGGCTGTAGTTTCATTTATTTCCATCTCATTTTACTTGCCTAAAGCTCACTCTCCCCGGCTCCCTGGAAGGCATCCGGTTCTTGCACATCTTCTTGGAGCCAGCTGCTGTTATCGAACGGGTGGGGGTGGAATTCGATACTATCGGGTGTTAGTCCTGGTTTCTCGTCGCACTCGGTGAAGCGGCCGTTGCTGGCGTTGAAGACGTAGGTGGCGGTGCCGCCTTGTCCGAGGTGCCGGAACTTGACTTTCTGGACGTGCAGGCGGGTGACTTTGGCTTCGCGGTTGCGTTCGACGATTAGCCCGAAATCGGCTTTGTTGTAGAAGGCGGCGGAGCCGTTGATGTCGTACATGTCGGGTGTGGCGATGCGCTTCATGCCGGGTTCGCGCTGCATCTTGCGGGGGTGGGCGACGAGGATGACGAGGCAGCGGTGGCGGCGGGCAAAGACGGCGAGGCGGCTGAGGAAGGCGTTCATGTATTGCGTTTCGGACTGTCCGGAGGGGATGTCGTGGTCGATGCAGTTCACCGGGTCGAGCACGAAGAGGCGGATGCCGCGGCGGTAGACTAGTTGGCGGGCGGTGGCGAGGATGTTCCGGGCCGTAAAATCGTCCTGGGGCAGAATGGAGCAGATGTTTTGGTTGAGGTAGTCTAGCGTGGCGCGGAATTGCGTGTCGGAGAGCAGGCCCTTGCGGAAGGGCGATCCGGTGAGCTTTTCGGCCAGTTTATGTATGTGGTAGGCCATCGGCATGTTTTCGGGACTGAAGTAGGCGGCGCGCCAGTGGTGGCGGAGGTTGAGGCGGAGAACGAGTTCGTCGACGAATTCGGACTTGCCGGCGCCGGGGATACCGGTGACGACGGCGAGGCGGCCGAGTTCGAAGGTGCAGATCTGGTCGAGGTTCCGCCAGCCCGTGTCGGCACCGCTGCCGAGTCCGTTTTCGAAGAGCGTGCGGACTTCATCTTCCAGGTCTTCGGCGGTGTAGACGCCTTCGAGTGGGGTTTCGGGGGCGGCGGCGAAGGCTGCACGGAGCATCTCGGCACCACCGTCGAGGAGGAGTACTTCGTTGGCATCTTTGGCGGGCGAGAGGTCGACGATGCGGCAGCGCTCGGGGCCGAGGCGGCGGAGGAGTTCGTCGCGCAGCTGCTGACCCTTGCGGTCGGTGTCGACGCAGATGTAGATGGCTTGTTTGTCGGCAAAGTGCGAGTCGACGAAGCGGTCCATCCACGAGAGGTTGCAGTTGGCACCGCCGGGCACGGATACGACTTCGGTGATTCCGGCCGTGATGCAGGCCAGGGCGTCCATTTCGCCTTCAACGATCGTGCACGTGGGCTGGCCCAGAATGCTGTCGAGGTTGTAGGGAATGAGTTCGGCTCCGCTGACGAGCTTGAAGTTTTTGTTCAAGTCGCGGAACTTCGTGTTCACCACCCGTCCGCCCTCGTGGTAGTTGAAGCAGATGCAAAGTTCCTTCCGCCCCGTTTGCGGCATGTACTGCTCGGAGGAGGTGACGCCGGCGGCGATCAGCGTGCTGGCGGGGATGTTGCGCTCTTTCTGGAACCACTGCACGATTTGGTCGTCCAAGACGGCGGGTTGGGGGCGAGGCGCCCCGGCCAGTGGCGGCAAGCCGCGCTGCGCACGAGAACCCGACCGTTCCGCATGGAAACCTGGCCGCCTCGCCTCGAGGCCGCCCTCGAGGCCGCAGCCTTTCCAGTTGCAGTAGTGGCAATAGAAGAGTCCGGTGTCGAGGTTGACGCTGAGCGACCGGTCGCGCTTGTCCCGGCGTCGGTCGTGGCATTGCGGACAGTGGGTTTTCATTCGTCCGCTGGTGCGTCCGTTGGTATTGATGTTGAATTTGCTAAAGTTTATCATTTTGAGTGTTTTTTTATTGGTTATTCGTTAAAAAAGAGCATAGCTGTGGCCAAACAAGACGGTTTCTTGTTCACCTTAAAGTACTTTCTCATGATGTTTAAGATACTTTCCCGCCGGGCGTGAAGTTATTTCCCGCGGTTGGTGAGGCTATTTCTCCCTACAGCGCAGCGCGGCTTGCCGCCACTGGCCGCCCCGCCTCGGGGCTAGATCCATTGGTTTTCTTGGGGGCTCCATACGGCGTTATCGTTGGGTCGTGGGGGTGCGTCGGCGGGTATGGGGTTGCCGTAATAACTTCGTTTGCCTGTCTGCGCGTCGAAGGTTTCGTACGGGTTGCAGCCGGCGCGGTTATGCACATCATCGAGCAGGGCGAGCAGGCCGGCTACGCGGCTATGGGTGGGTGTGCCCGGACGCATAAAGTTGGCAAAATACGCCTTGATATCTCCTACTGACTGCTGACTGCTTCCGCTGCCTTGCAAGCGTACGTGCTTCCGGAAGGCTTCAATGATTCTTTCCTGATATTTTAAAAACAGCTTGCTGATGCCGGAGTTCATTGCCAGTATAGTCATCCACTCTTTGTCCTGGGTGGCGAGGTCGAGATACGTCTCCCACGATTCGAGTCCGGCACCGGCAATATTTGTAGTATCGGTAGTATTAGTGCCGGCATTTATATCCGAATTAAAAACCATCTGCTGCTCCTGCTTCTCTTCTACTACGTTAGTAGTAGAAGTAGTAGTTTTATTCTTTTCTATTCTATTCTCTTCTATTGATCCATCGCCGATGGTGAATTGCCCCCTTGCATTTCGTTTGGCTTTGTCCGCATTCTTCTTACCTGCTCTTGCGTTCTTCCGGATCTTTTCCTCGTATGCACCCATCGCCCGGTCCATGTAAGGTGCAGAGATAATCTCCCCTTCCTGTTGTAGGTCGAATTCGAACAGTCCCGAATCGTAAAGCACCCTTTTGAGTGTCTTCTGGCTGATTTTGCACCTTCTTGCCATTCCTTTTATGGCACTCGGACTGCACTGGTAATTTACGCTGTTTCGCAACTCGATCAATATCAGGATATACACTCCAAAGCCTTTCGCTCCTTGTGTTTCAATTAACTCGGCTACTTTGCTTCCGTTAATCATGTTTACTTCGAATGGGAAGTACAGTTTTGCTTTCATAATTTGGTGTTTGATTGTTATTATGTTATCGTTCTCAGATCAACGGCATGCTTTTGCTTACTCATTAATCACACTGCAAATGTACTACAATATTTGGATATACTACGAATGATGATGCGAAATGTTTAGCATTTAAATATATTTAACGGAATTCGGGTAGTTAAATATTAGTAATATTACTCTGTGTGGTAGTATTCATGGGGCTTGTAGTAAAAAGGAAGGGCTGATTTGTAATTCGGGAACTAAAAGGTTTAACTTATAACGGGAGGGAAAGGAGTGATTTACTGTAGGGGCGGTTCGCGAACCGCCCAATGCCCAGAATACACAGGAAACAATTTTCGGGCGGTTCGCGAACCGCCCCTACAGCTAATCATTTACATTCATAACTAATTAGAAATACACCAAAACTAATCAAAACCATCCAGAAATACATCAAGACCCAACAGAAACACCCACCCCATTCCCCCATTCCCCCTGCAATTCACCCCCGATGCGCCCTAAAAATCCACCAACCTTCCGCGTCGTATTTGTATTTTTATCTTTTTTCTTGCAATAAATTAAAAAGATAACTTAATTTTGCAGAATTGTTTTTATAGAAAGTAATGGCAAACGACTCTTTGTTCCTGATAGATGTAGATAAAATACTTCGGCAGAAAGCTCCGAAGCACTACAAATATATCCCAAGATTCGTAATCTCCTACCTGAAGCGAATCATCCATCAGAAAGAGATCAACGTATTTCTGGAAGAGTCGAAAGACGAGATCGGCGTCGACTTTTTAAAAGCATCCGTTGACTTTCTGGACATGAAGCTCGACGTCCGCGGACTGGAAAACCTGCCCCAGGACGGCCTCTACACCTTCGTGTCCAACCATCCGCTGGGCGGACAAGACGGAGTGGCACTGGGCTACATTCTGGGCCGGCACTTCGACGGACGGGTGAAATACCTCGTCAACGACCTGCTGATGAACCTCCGGGGACTGGCACCGCTGTGCATCCCCATCAATAAAACCGGAAAGCAAAACAAAGACTTTCCGATGATGGTCGAAGCCGGATTCAAAGGCCCCGACCAGCTGATCATGTTTCCGGCCGGACTCTGTTCGCGCCGCCAGAAAGGAGTAATCCGCGACCTCAAATGGTCGAAGACATTTATAGTAAAAAGCATTCAGAATCAGAGAGACGTCGTACCCGTTCATTTCGGCGGACGAAACTCCGATTTCTTTTACAACCTCGCCAACCTATGTAAAGCACTGGGCATTAAAGTGAACATCGCCATGCTTTACCTGGCCGACGAGATGTTTAAAAATCGCCATAAGACCTTTACCGTCACTTTTGGCAAACCTATACCTTGGCAAACCTTTGATAAATCGAAAACTCCGGCCGCGTGGGCCGAGTATGTAAAGGAGGAAGTGTATAAACTTGGGCGCGACGCATTGTCGCAAAAAGAGAAATGACAGATATGGAAGATATTATCGCACCGGTAGACAAAGAGCTGATTAAGGCAGAGCTGACCGAAGAAAAACGGTTACGCATGACCAACAAAAGTAATAATCAAATCTACATTATTACCTATCAGGACTCGCCGAACACCATGTTAGAAATAGGGCGCTTGAGAGAAATCGCCTTTCGTGCCGCAGGCGGCGGTACCGGCAGAGCATACGATTGGGACGAATACGATACGATGGACGACCCGTACAAACAGCTCATCGTCTGGAACCCCGAAGCCGAAGACATCCTGGGCGGATACCGCTACATCCTCGGAACAGACGTACGCTTCGACCAGAACGGGCACCCCATCCTCGCCACCAGCCACATGTTCAGCTTCTCCGAACAATTCAATAAAGAATACCTTCCCGTCACCATCGAACTAGGACGCTCCTTCGTCACCCTCGAATACCAATCCACCCGCGCCGGCAGCAAAGCCCTCTTTGCACTCGACAACCTGTGGGACGGGCTGGGGGCGCTGACCGTGCTGATGCCCAACGTGAAGTACTTCTTCGGCAAAGTAACCATGTATCCGAGCTACCACCCACAAGGCCGCGACATGATCCTCTACTTCCTCTGGAAGCATTTCGGCGATAAAGACAACCTGATCACCCCACTGCGTCCGCTCGTCATGGAATCCGATACAACCACGCTCGCAGAGTTGTTCAATAAAGATACATTTAAAGAAGATTACCGCATACTGAATACAGAAATCCGCAAACTAGGCTACAACATCCCCCCGCTGGTCAATGCCTACATGAGCCTTAGTCCAACCATGCGCATGTTCGGCACAGCCATCAACTACGGCTTTGGCGATGTCGAAGAAACCGGAATACTCATCGCAGTCGACGAAATACTGGAAGATAAACGCATGCGCCACATCGAATCTTTCGTAAAGAACGATCCGCACGACTGCAAAATCACCTCCGGAGCAAACAAAGTTTTCTATAAACGAACCGACGAATAGCGGCAAGGTGCCGCTGCCAGGTTTAGCTTGTGTTAATCCGCAGGAGGGGAGTTCTATGCAGCACTAAAAGAACATACTACCCGCATGGAAACCTGGGTGCGGCACCTTGCCGCCGCCTCGGGGCCTACACTGCGGGCAGACTATTGCCCTTTATCTTTCTATATAAATCGAGCGCATACACATCCGTCATGCCCGATATATAATCAATCACCGCCTGAATCCTTTCGTACAGCCCCGGTGCATGAACGCTATACTGATCCGACATCCGGTCGATAAGCAACCGCGAGTACGCCTTCTCCGGCGACTTCACCGCGTTGATCATCAAATCCAGCAGCGTACTGATCACATGGAAACCCGCCAACTCAATATCCAACACATCGCGCGAGCGATAAATCTTCTTAACCGATATCTCCTCGCAATACCTATACGCCGCCCGTGCCCTCGGGCAAATATGCTTGATGAGTGCACCCTCGAACTCCCCTTCCAGAATCCGCTCCTCATTATCCAGGAAAACCTGCGTACACTCCCTGATCAGCAATCCAATCACCGACGACCGCAGATACGCAATCTGTTCATTCGTGTCACTCACCCGCTTAAACGTCTCCCGCATCTTCAACTGCCTGGCCTCGTCGAAGTAAGAAATAAGCAGATTGATCGTTTCCTCCGTAGTAATGATTTTCAACTTATGCGCATCCTCAAGGTCCATCACCTGATAACAGATATCGTCCGCCGCCTCCACCAGGTACACCAACGGATGGCGTACATACCTCAGCGGATTATCGCTTAGCTTCTTCATCCCCAACCTGTCGGCTATCTGTCGGAAGCCCTCTTCTTCGCTCATAAAAAAGCCAAACTTCCCCTTCTTGCCCGCCATGCTCGATGCATACGGATATTTTACAATAGAAGCCAGCGTGGAGTACGTCATCGCAAACCCGCCCTTCCGTCGCCCCTCAAACTGATGCGTAAGCAAGCGGAAAGCATTCGCGTTCCCTTCGAAGTGAATAAAATCCGACCACTGCTCCTCCGATAGCTCGCCTTTAAGCTCAGAGCCATTTCCCTCCGAGAAATACGTGGAAATAGAACGCTCCCCCGAATGCCCGAAAGGCGGATTCCCCAAATCGTGTGCCAGGCAAGCAGCCGAGACAATGGAACCGATCTCCGGCAAAAAAGAATCCACCAACTCCGGTTGCCGCTGAAGAATAGCCGTGGCCACATCATTCCCCAACGAGCGACCCACACAAGAAACCTCCAGACTATGCGTCAGCCGGTTATGCACGAATACACTCCCCGGCAGCGGGAACACCTGTGTTTTATTCTGTAACCGGCGGAAAGGAGCCGAGAAAATAAGTCTGTCATAATCGCGCTGAAACTCCGAACGGTTCTCCTGCCGATGCAGGTTCAAGTCCTCCATGCCGAATCGCTGGGCGGATATAAGTTTTCTCCAATCCATTTTATTTAGTTGAAAGTTGAAAATTGAAAGTTGAAAGTTACCATGCGGAATAGCCGCAGAATTGTTTAAAGTTTGACTAAAAGCTTAATTTAAAACTTAATACAAATCCTAATTTTAAGTTAAACTTTCAATTTTCAACTTTCAACTTTCAACTTATTAAGCGCAAATGTATGAAAAATAGGGGTAAAATGTCTATTTTCGCACATTAATATAGTAAACAGATTCATTATGAAGATACAGGTTATAAACAAATCGAAACATCCGCTACCCGAGTATGCAACCAAACTATCGGCAGGGGTCGACCTTCGTGCCAATCTCTCCGAACCGATTGCGCTGGAGCCGCTACAACGTTGCCTTGTTCCGACAGGTTTGTACATCGCCGTGCCCCCGGGATATGAAGCGCAGGTACGCCCACGAAGCGGACTTGCCATCAAAAAAGGAATCACCGTATTGAACTCGCCCGGAACCGTCGATGCCGACTACCGCGGAGAAGTTTGTGTTATCCTGATTAACCTTTCTTCCGAAACATTTGTTATTGAAGATGGCGAACGCATTGCACAAATGATCATCGCCAGCCACGAACAAGCCGAATGGGAACCGGTAGAATCTCTCGACGATACCGAACGCGGAGCCGGAGGCTTTGGTCACACAGGGCGCTAAGTGGCAAGCCGGGGGTCGGGAACCCCAGCCAGGTTATAGCTTTTGGTGTGTATAACGGATTGGAAATGAATTAAAAGTAAATGGTTAACTGTAGGGGCGGTTCGCGATCCGCCCAATGCACAGAATACACAGGAAACCATTTTCGGGCGGTTCGCGAACCGCCCCTACAGTAAATCATTTACATCATAACCATTCAGAAATGAATAAACCAATAAGAAAGAAATGAAACAATACCACATACAAACCCTTACCGCTGCCTTGCTTCTCGTACTTGCAGGCACATTTATCTCCTGTACTTCCTCGCGCAAAGCAGTGAAGTCGCAAGAGGTAAACACCGTTGTGCGTCAGCAACTCACCCCCGAGCAGCAGCGTAAATACGAATATTTCTTTCTGGAAGCTACCCGCATGCGGGCACAGAATGAGTACGACGCAGCCTTCGAACTCTACAAGCGCTGCCTCGAGATAGACCCGAATGCCCCTTCCGCCCTATACGAAATATCCCAGTACTATCAACATCTGGGACAACCCGAACTAGGACTCGAATCCCTCAAGAGAGCCGCCACCTACGCCCCCAACAACTACTGGTACAGCCAGGCCCTTGCCAGCTTCTACCAGCAACAAGAAAAAACAGACGAATCCATCGCACTTCTGGAGTCCATGGTTGTCCGTTTCCCTGCAAAACAAGAACCCCTGTTCGCCTTGATGGAACTGTATGGCAAACAACAAAACTACGAGAAAATGATCTCCACCCTCAATCGCATAGAAAACGCGATAGGCAAGAACGAGCAGATCAGTCTCGAGAAGTTCCGTATCTATTTGCAGATGAAAGACGACAAGAAAGCCTTCGAAGAGATAGACAACCTAGTCAAAGAATACCCGCTGGATATGCGCTACCTCACCGTTCAGGGAGATGTATATCTGCAAAACGGTAAAAAAGAAGAAGCCTACGAGATATATAAAAAAGCCCTGGCGCGTGAACCCAACAACCCACTGGCGCAAATATCCCTGGCCACCTACTACGATGCCATCAACGAAAAAGAACTTTACTACCAGCAGTTAGACACCATTCTGCTGAATAAAGAAGTAGGCACCGACCTGAAACTCAGCCTGATGCGCCAGTTCATCGTTGGCGATGCCCAGTCGCGTAAGGACAGTACCGAAATCATATCCATGTTCGAACGCCTTATCGAGCAGGACTCCGAAGACACAGAAATCCCGATGCTCTACACCCAGTACCTCATCTCCAAGAAAATGGAAGATCAAACCGTTCCCGTACTGGAGCATATCCTCAGTCTGGACCCCACAAACACCGCGGCCCGAATGACACTTCTCGGTACGGCCATCCGCAAGAACGACTATGCATGGGTGATACGCATCTGTAAGACCGGTACCGAAGTCTCCCCCGAAACCATCGAATTCTACTTCTACCTGGGCATTGCCTACTACCAGGAAAAACAATACGAAGAGGCACTAGCCACCTACACCGAAGCCTTGCAACATGTGACCGATCAAACCGATAAAGCCGTTATTTCTGACTTTTACAGCATGATCGGCGACATTCAGCATACCCGCAAACAGATGAAGGAAGCCTACGCCGCTTATGATTCTGCATTGGTTTACAACCCATCCAATATCGGAGCGTTGAACAACTACGCCTATTACCTCTCTCTCGAACGCCGCGACCTCGACCGCGCCGAGGAAATGAGCTACAAAACCGTCAAAGCCGAACCCAATAACTCCACCTACCTCGACACCTATGCCTGGATTCTTTTCGAGAAGGGCGACTATGTGCAAGCACGCCTTTTCATCGACGATGCATTGAAGAGTGACGCCGAAGCAAGCGACGTCATCATCGAACATGCCGGAGATATTTATTTTATGAACGGCGATGTAGATGGGGCCGTCAAACTTTGGTTGCAAGCCAAGGAGAAAGGCAGCGAGTCGAAAACATTGGAACAGAAGATAAAAAAGAAAAAGTATATACCGGATGAGAATTAAAGTACCCACAGCCTCACCCCAACCCTCTCCAAAGGAGAGGGAGGCGGAAGTTACAGTTGCACATGCCGCAAGGTGTAACCCCTTCATCCTCTCCTTTGGAGAAGGTCGGGGTGAGGCTGTGAGGTTGTTGTTTCTCTTACTCTTACTCCTTCTTGCATCCTGTAAGTCGGGTAAAATGGTGCTCCAAACCGAAACCGGTGCACGGCTGACTGGCGAGGAGCAGATGGAAGCCGTAATCGGTAACACCCCTGTCTTTGACTCTTTCTCCTCTCGTTTGCGCATGACCATCCCTCTCAAAAAAGGAGAATATACACTGAATGGTACCCTAAAGATGCAGCGCGACCAGTTGATACAGATTTCCTTGCTTCTTCCCATCATCCGTACCGAAGCCGCCCGGATAGAAATCTCACCCGAATATATACTCGTTATTGACCGTATGAACAAGCGTTACGCCTCCGTACCCGTGGGCGAGTTGCGCGAAGTATTCCATACCGAGGTGGACTTCCCGATGTTGCAGTCTCTTTTCTCCAATACTATCTTCTTACCAGGTAAGTACAACCTGACACGGAAAGATTATTCATCCTTCTCCGCGAAACTCGAAAAGGATGATGAAGTACAACTCTCCCGCAAGTCGCGCGAGTTCAACTATTCCTTCCTGACTTCCATGCAAACCAACCGCCTGATAGGTAGTTCGATAGAAACTCACTCCTCACAGTATGGTTTACAATGGAAATATGCTAACTTTGTGGCTGTAGGAGAAACAACTTTCCCATCGGAGATGACCATCCTTGTGGGGAAAAAGAAAGATCCTAGCCGAACAACATTGGAGCTATCCCGTTTATCTGTAGATAAGCAAACGCTAAGCCCAACCCCTATCCCTACTCGTTACGAGGAAATCGGGTTGAGCGATATATTAAAAATGCTGGAGAAATTATGAAACGGTTTCTTGTAGGTTTGTCCTTATGCCTGTGTTTCCTAACCACTCTTTTTGCGCAAACCAATAGCGTAATAAAAGAGTTGGAAAGCAAGCGTGCGGCCCTACAGAAGCAAATCCGCGAATCCGAATCACTCGTTCGCTCTGCAAGGAACGACGTCACCAGCCAACTCAATAGCCTGAACACCATTACCGGGCAAATCACCGAACGTAAACGCTACATCGAGTATATCAATAACGATATGGAAACTATCAACCGGCAACTCAACCTCATAGAGCGCGATCTGGTCCGGTTGGAGGAAAGTCTACTCGATAGAAAGAAGAAATATGAAGCCTCCATACAGTATCTCTATAAAAACCGGACGGTAGAGGAGAAGCTGCTTTTTGTGTTCTCGGCAAAGACCCTGACGCAAACCTATCGCCGTCTGCGTTACGTAAATGAGTATGCCACTTACCAACGCTTGCAGGGCGAGGAAATCCTGGTTAAACAAGAAGAAGTTAAAAAGAAGCGTGCCGAACTGCAAGATACCAAGAAAGCAAAAGAGGAGTTGCTGAAAGAGCGCGAAGAGGAGCGTAAACGTTTGGAAACAGAAGAACAGGTGAAGAAGAACCTGCTTACGGCTTTACAGAAGAAACAAAAAACGCTTCAGGGAGAACTGGATAAGAAACGCCGCGAGGCCAACAAGTTGAATGCACGGATTGATAAGCTAATTGCCGATGAAATCGAGAAATCCCGTAAAGCTGCCGAAGCTGAGGCACGTCGCACGGGGAAACCTGTGGATACTAAATCTGCTTCTTCTAAGGCTTTCACATTAAGTAAGGCAGATCGCGAGCTTTCGGGTAGTTTTGCCAATAACCGGGGGAAGCTCCCTGTTCCGGTGACTGGTGCTTATATGGTGGTCAACGGATATGGACAGTATAATGTGCAGGGCTTGCGTAATGTAAAACTAGATAATAAAGGGATTGATATACAGGCTCGTCCGGGAGCACAGGCGCGTGCTATATTCGATGGGGAGGTAACGGCTGTTTTTGAGGTAAGTGGTCTGACTAATATCCTTGTAAGGCACGGGAATTATATATCTGTTTATTGTAACTTGTCTTCTGCTTCGGTGAAAAAGGGAACGAAGGTCAAAACCGGAGATAGCCTGGGTACTATCTTCTCTGATAAAACAGATAATAACCGCACGATCTTACATTTTCAATTGCGCAAGGAACGTGAGCAGCTAAACCCTGAACCCTGGTTGAATAAGTAGCGGCAAGGTGCCGCACCCAGGTTTCGATGCCGCATTACTGTAGGAGGGTGTGTCATAGGTTGGTAAACCCACTTCGTCATTGCGAGTCGCCACTATATTAAAATATAGAACTATTTGTAATGACAATATCCACCCCCTGCCCCCGCCAGCGGGGGATACGATGCCGCAGGTA
>NZ_QVMI01000048.1 GCF_010500965.1 Bacteroides sp. 51
AATCTCTTGGAATTTGAGTAGGGTTAACATAATGCTTTTTGATGCCAAAAGTAGAACAAAAAAGAAAACACTAAAAGGCGGGGATTACCGAAGGCTTACTATGGAACGTCTTTATTCATCATTACTTCCATGTCGCATATCTATATATCAGACTTCTGATGGTATAACCCGTATTTCGCGCATGAATTCGGTTGCTATGGCAGCACAAATCGGCGGACTGGTAGAGGAAGTAATGAGCGAAGCCTTTGCTGAAATTGAAAAAGCAATAGCCGAAATAGAATCGTAAATTAAACAGTAGATAATCTGTGAAAATAGTACGAAACTTGCAACTAAGTTGCAAAACATAATCGCTATCTTTGCAGCATGAAATATTTGTCCCTCATATTATCCATATATGTATTACTGTTATCAGTAATGCCATGTTGTTTTGAGGATAAATGTTTAGCTATATATACAGATACCGTTGAAACGAGCAATGACATAGGCAATAGTTGTGACGACTGTTCCGATGATAGTTGTTGTTCCCCTTTTCTACATTGTAATACCTGTTCCGGATTTCCGGAAGCCCGTTTTTATAATCCAATAATAATAATTTTAGGCTCTATACCTGATTATAAATCAGATTATATAGTAAAAAACGCTCTCTCTGATTATAAATCTTCAATCTGGCAACCGCCAAAAGCATAAACTAATTTTTATTATACAGGTCGTTGTGAATATGCCCTGCAATTTTTACGATAATACATTCTTTGTAATATCGTAATCCTCATATCATTTATAGTTGAAGATTTAAAAACAAGAAATAAAATGAAAACAAAAATTATACTGATGCTATTCTTAGTATTCAGCATTTCCAATATTTTCGCTCAAAATACACTTAACGTTAAACTAATAGACTGTGATAACAAAGAGCCTTTAATCGGTGCTAATATTATACTTCAAAATACTACGAACGGAACATCTTCTGATGCTGAAGGATTAGCGGTACTCTCCAATATTCCAGACGGTAAACAGAGGTTTGAAATTACTTATGTAGGATATGAAAAGACCATAAAAGAATTTACATTCCCGTTGGCTTCGGATGAACCTATCGTTATCAGGGTTGAGCCTGATGAAGAAACATTGCAGGAAGTAGTTGTTTCTTCAACAAGGGGGACACGTACTTTTAAAGATATTCCTACCCGTATTGAATTTATAAATGCCGAAGAGTTAGGCGAAAAAGGAGTGATGAAACCCGGAGATATACGTATGCTTCTGAATGAAAGCACGGGTATTATGACACAACAAACATCAGCCATATCGGGTAATTCATCTATTCGCATTCAAGGTTTGGACGGTAGATATACACAGATACTAAAAGACGGTTTTCCCGTATTTTCAGGTGCAGCAAGCGGATTAGGTTTATTACAGACACCACCGCTCGATTTAAAGCAGGTTGAAATAATAAAAGGTTCTTCTTCTACTTTATACGGTGGCGGTGCTATTGCGGGACTGGTAAACCTTATATCGAAAACGCCTGAAAAGGAAAGGGATTTCTCAATCCACCTGAATGGGACAACAGGTAAAGGGCTTGATGTAAACAGCTTTTTCGGTCAGAAATTCAACAAGGTAGGTACTACCGTTTTTGCATCGTATAACCGTAACTGGGCTTATGATCCGTCAGATGTTGGCTTTACGGCAATACCAAAGTTCGACAGGTTTGTATTTAATCCTAAGCTATTCTTGTACCTGTCTGAAAACACAGATTTTAATTTCGGTATAAACTCCATGATTGAAAACCGTCTGGGTGGTGATATGGAGTATGTAAAAGATAAGGGAAACGAAGAACATTCCTATTTTGAAAGAAACAAGACACAAAGGCATTCAAGCCAACTTACATTTGAACATCGTTTCGACAAACAAAACAGATTAAATGTAAAGAACAGCATTACTTATTTCAGCCGTAAGATTGAGATTCCCGATTTCAAATTTGACGGCGACCAGTTATCGTCTTTTTCAGAAGTATCTTATATACATACAAAAGAAAAAACGGAATGGGTAGCGGGTGCGAATGTGTGGACGGATAAGTTTACCGAAGAAAAACTGACCGATTTTCCTTTACGTGATTACAATATGACTACCGTAGGCGTATTTGTACAGAACAATACGAAAATAACGGACTGGATGAATCTTGAAAGCGGATTGCGTACCGATTATATTAACGATTACGGTTTTGCAGTTCTACCCCGTATATCTTCTCATTTCAAGATAACGGAGAAATTTTCATCCCGTGTAGGTGGTGGGTTCGGATATAAAGCACCTACCATTTTTTCGGAAGATAGCGAACGCATCCAGTTTCAGAATGTCTTGCCGATAGATGACAACAGGAACAAACTGGAAAGGAGTTATGGGGCAAATGTGGATTTTACTTATAAAACGGGTTTGTTCGGCGACCAAGTATTTTTAAGTATAAACCAGTTATTCTTTTATACTTACCTGAAAAATCCGCTTGAACTGCAAGCTGCTGAAAATAATCGTTGGCAGTTTAATAACATTAACGGTCACGTGGATAGTAAAGGGGCTGAAACCAATATGAAAATTAAGTATAAGGATTTCGGTTTATTTCTCGGATATACCTATACGGATGCTGATGTAAAGGAAGACGGCAGAAGCTACCAAAAAACCTTAACCCCGAAACATAAAATCAATTCTGTTTTAATGTATGAGGTGGAAGATAAATGGAAAATCGGATTGGAAGCTTATTATACCGGAAAACAAAATTTGAATGACGGTAAAACAGGTAAGGATTACCTTGTCTTCGGATTAATGATGCAACGAATTTGGGAAAAGTTCTCAATATATGCTAACTTTGAGAACTTTACCGACAGACGGCAGACAAGGTTTGATACCATTCATACGGGTTCGATGACTAATCCTGAATTTCGGGACATTTATGCACCGTTGGACGGTTTCATCCTGAATACCGGGATTATAATTAAATTGTAAAATGAATAAATCAATTTTTAAAATTGAACAAATGGATTGTCCGAGTGAGGAAAACCTCATTCGGATGAAACTCCAAAATATAGAGGGTGTTGCAAAGCAGGAATTTGACCTGAAAGGCAGGATATTTACTGTTTACCATACAGGCGACTATCAGGAAATCGAAAAGCAGCTTGCTACCTTGAATCTCGGTTCACGCTTTATTGAAAGTAAAGAAGTAACAGGAGAAGTCCAGGCAGAGGAAAATAGCAAACAGCGTAAAGTCCTTTGGATTGTACTGGCTATTAACTTCGGCTTTTTCCTGATTGAAATGTCAACGGGTATTATATCCAAATCTATGGGATTGGTTGCTGATAGCCTTGATATGCTTGCTGATGCTTTTGTTTATGGATTAAGTTTGTTTGCAGTCGGTGCAGCCGTAAGCCGTAAGAAGCGTGTTGCTATGATTTGCGGATATTTCCAGATACTTTTGGCTGCCGTTGGTTTTATAGAGGTAATCAGACGGTTTACAGGTACAGAGGAAATGCCTGTTTTTCAAACAATGATAGGTATATCCGTACTTGCTTTGATTGCTAATGTTATATGTTTGCTTTTACTTCAAAGGACGAAGAGCAAAGATGCCCATATTCAGGCAAGTATCATCTTTTCATCCAACGATGTAATAATAAATGCAGGGGTAATTCTTGCCGGATTCTTAGTATGGCAGTTGAATAATCAGATACCCGACCTTATTATCGGTAGTATTGTATTCCTTATTGTTATAAGAGGGGCAATTAGGATATTGAAACTTGCTAAAAATTAAATAATGTCATTTGATCTGCAAATTATTTGTATATTTTCTCTCAAATAATTTGCAGATCTCATAAGAATAGTAACGGGCGGAAACCGCGCGTCTGTTTATTTTATATCAGCTATATTTTATCTGCTGTTTTGTGGGCAGCATCCCCAACCGTCGTATTTGGCACCGTAGTCATTACCCAATGTTACTAACTCCCATGTATATTCGTTAATCTCTGAGGGCATGACATTGTTTAGCCGGGAGATTTGCAATGCGAAATGATAGGAATCGCCATGATCTACGGTTTCTTTTAGCGCCACTTTATATCCGAGCGTTTCGACTTCCCGAATAAACTGCTCTCGCCCTTCTTCGGTCGGGAAATAGATAAAGTGATCCACTTCCCTTTCTTTGCTGAAGTCGTCGCCGTCCTGATCCAGTTGGAATAAGACCGACTGGTTTTCTATGGTTTGCAGTTCGTATTTGGATGGGTACAACAAGTCGAAGTAGGTATTCCAATCCTTGTCTTTCTGCACTTCAATGTTGTACGAGTATTCGGGATGTACATTCATGACGGACTTTAAGAGTTCCTCGCATTCTTTTCCGTGTTTTACATAAAGGTACATATTCATCAGACCGTTTGACTTAACGATTCCTGCGACGATGACATTTTTCTTTTCGGTAGCCTCGATGATTTCTTCTTGGATGCTGTGTAGTACCTCGGATTCTTCTTCTGCCGTGAATAATCCGTTTTCATCTGCGGAGAGCATCTGAATAGTAAATAGCAGCAACTCTTTGAGGTTATCTATTGGGGCTAAGTCTACCAGCGCGAGGTTCATCAGGACGTTAGCGGGATGATCTTCGATGTGGCTGAAATAAGCAACCCATTGTTCTGGTATATTGTTGGTTTTAATTGATTCTGACATATTGTATAACTTTTATTACGGCGTGAATTTAACTAAAAGATTTTAATACTCACTGTATTAGGATAATCTAAAAAATATTTAGTGATATAATAGCTATCCCGACGGTGTTCCGTCGGGATTTTTTCGTGTATAAAGAGGAAAATTCAACGAATATCTGTACCGAACATTTCATTGAAGAACGCTACAAGTTCCTCTCGACGCAGGCTATCCCAATAGAGAGAGGCAGGGTGATACGGTTCGTGCCGACCGATTTCATAGGCAATATCCATTTTTGTAAAACGCTTGCCCTGATTGTAGCGCATTTCTGTACCTTCCAACCAACGTGAACGACGGCTTTGTTGTTGAAGCGGGAGCAGTTGTTCCAACATATAGGCATAATTTTCGCCTACGGTGTGTCCGCTTTCCATTTTATACGGACTGTCTTTACAACGCTTACATTCGTCAATGGCGGCGTTCAAATCTGTTACTTCAATTATGTTTCCATCTATGTCTTTTATTGTTGTCATATTCTTTGTTATTTAGAGGTTTGTACTTGCATTGAGGAAACATACCAATTATCTTGATACTTGTCTCCAATCAGGTTAAAAGTACCTGATAGTCCGCTATTATCTGCGTATTTCTTGGCTTCCATTATAGAGCTGAACTCGCCCAACTTTTTGAATCCAATAAATAATTTATACATGGTGCTGTTCTGTTTATGCTTGATGACTTCTGCCTGTAAAATGGCATACGCTTCATTATAATTTTTCTTTTTCTGTTCCAATTTGGCTTTGGCTTTGAGTAACTTTTCATCCGTTTCAAGATTGAAAAACAGGTCATTGTGTGTCATATAGTCGATATATTTGGCGATTGCCCTTTCTACCTTAGTTATCTGCGCTTTTGCCGAAGCTACTTTGCCTAAAAGGAAGTCAAAACCTGTTTGCAATCCCGTCCGCTTGTCGTATGCACAGTGATATACCCAAATTTTCTTACGGGGGTATTTACATACCAATTTTGCCCTGCGCCACTCAATAACCCACCGCCAACGGTCTAACATGGCACGAGGGATGTCGATTATATGTAGTATTTCACGGTTTCTGTCCTCGTCCCTTACTTCAAAGGTTATATATACCCAATGTTCTATTTTGAGTTCCCGTTCCGCTTTTGCAAGGTCTTTGGCATCTTGCATCCAATCGTCTATTTTTTCCTGTGCCATGATATTGATAATTAACTGTTATAAATTTGCTGTATTTCTTCTCCGATTTTTGACAACGCTTGTCGTTGTTCATCGGTAAGTGATAGTACAAAATCATCGTTGCTATACCATTCTCCGCTATCTTCTTGTTCTCGGAAACATCGCCTGTTAGCAGTATCTACGATTCCCAATATTACATCAACTTCGGTTGAAGTTAGTCCGCTAATTGTGCAGGTCTTATTTGTTTTATTTACTTTCAATTTCATGCTTTTTGAGATTATGGGCGGATTACTCCGCCCTTTGGTTATTCATATGCTTCAATCCTTTCTTTTACAATCTCATGTAAGTGTGAATTGGATTGATAAATTTTGATTTTTTCTTGAAAGGTTTTATTTTGCCAAAATTGGTTGGCATCATCAAGGAATTTTGCATCTATTTCATTATTGCCGTCTCTGTCCTGCTCTATACCTGTAATATCTTCAAATTCATCAAAACTAAGCCATTGCCACCACGTATTAAGAGTTTGCAAAGACCATTCATTCGGCTTTTTGGGACTTTCCTCAAATGATCTGACAACCGTTTTCAATTTTTGTCCGTCTGATACACTTAATTCTTTATCCCTGTCCAAAAGCCAGTACAGGAAAAAGATGATAGTGTCTTTAGATATTATATGATTGCCATTGAATAGATTTAGCAAAACAACAGGTTCTTTTTCTTTGGCTTTCAATGCTTCTTCGCTTGTGGTATAGGCATTTTCACCGATACCGAAACGTAGGGAGTTGTTTACGGTAAATTCTACCTTTCCGTATTCTTCCATTTTCCTGTATATGAAGTGTTCTAAATCTCTTATATCGTGTATCAGGTCGAAAGGGTGCAAGGCTTCCAGTTCTTCTTTTAACTGGTTGTGAATATCCCTTAACATGGGTTCAATGGTAAACCATTTAGTAGGGTTGGTTATCTTTCGGCAAGTGGCAGGATCGTGAACGTCATCGAGAAATAAACCATTCTTATCAAGTGTGCAATAACAGTCATAGCAGAAATGCGTATGATATTCCGTTTCGCTCTTTTTGATAGACTTATTTATGATTATTCGGATTTGACCGTTCTGTAACAGATAAAAACGGATGCTCCAACGGTCAGTTTCAAAAGCTATTTGATAATGCTTGCTTTCGCCTGTTACCCTGTTCAGGAAATGTACAACTCCCTTATACATAATTGCTATTTTATTCGGTTTCATATTGATTGGATTTATTAAAAGAATGATAATTCTAATTGTACAGGTTTACGCCCTGTAATCTCGTCAAATAAGGCTTTCGCTTGTTTTAATACATTGATTGCATATCGGTCGGTCTTACTGCTGTCTTTTTCAAGTCCTGTAAGCATTTCATTTAATGCTGCTTTCAGGCAGTCTTTTCTATTGTCGAATATTTTACCCCATACATTAAGCCCATAGCCTGATCCGCCTGTACTGTGAGAGTAACTCATTCCATAAGTCCATTTTCCGTTTAAGCCTTTACCCAGTGTGATATGGTTAGATACCGCCCAACCGTCCCGATGTGGGAATTGTATTTCTTCACGTTCCAAAAAATCAGGTCTTTCCAACCAACCGTATTCGTTAAATTCCTTTTTAATGAAGCCAAATACTAAATGTCTTTCGTACTCTCGTTTATTCATTAATAACTGGCGAGGGGTATTTCCAAAACTCTCGTATTCCTCTATTATCGCCCTGTCGTTACGTCTTAATGCGTTCAGATATATAGCTACATTGTGGCGTTCTGCCCTGCAAAAATTGATGTCCTGTATCTTTTGCAATTTTTCGTATGCTGACAATTCTCTGTATTTCATGACTGTTATTTTGTGGGGCAGGGTTACTGCCCCGTGTTTGACTTCTTTTATCTTGCACTCATTGTTATAGTTCCTCGCAGATTGGGTGAGAACTTTTGTTCATAGGCTTCAATCTGCCTTTCAAGTTCTTCCCATGCGGTTATTTCTTCATCATACATCTGTAAATCGGCTTTACATTCTTGTATTAGAATTGTGAGGTATTCTTTTTCTATTTCAATTTGCTTGATTGCTTCATCCGCATTTATCCTGTCTTGTGAATTTTCATCAGGCTTGGTTGTTGGCAGGAGAAAAACGCAGTTGTATGATGTCAGATAATTCCATGTTTTGCCCTCCACACTTGCATACATTCTGTGATTATTGTCAGATATACCGATTGCAATGCCTTTACATCCTCTTTTTTCGGTGATGCTGTAAGAAAGGTTGTTCGGGTTCTCTGCGGTGTATATGGCTTTAATTAGCTTTGAATTGGCTACCTTGCCATTAAAGGCTCTGATAAACGGCTCACACGTTTCCAAACCTTTTATAAGGTTCTCATTTACTTTAATTTGTTGGTTCATTCTATTAATGAACTCTTGTTTTCTATTGGGGTTCTTTAATCCGTAATACATGATATATTGTTTTTTGATTGTTAATTATTTACTGCGTCCCATTCTCCTTTTTGGTCATCAAACCAAATTGCATGATAGAATTGGACGGTTACTTTTGGCTTCTTTCTTGGGTTGGCAAAGGTTTCCGTTTGGCTGACTTTCCACCCTTTTGCAGTTTCTGCGAGAATTATACAGGATAGGTTTTTATTATACCTGTGGATGAATTTCATATCTATATCTACTCTCATGGTGATTGTTTTTAGTAGGGCAGATAGGCTCTGCCCTGTGTTCTACATTGTTTAATCCAATCCGAAATAATAGGCTAACCTTTGCTCTTGTGATTTCGGGAAAATCCATCCTTTAATTTTTTTCCCATTAAAGGTTAATCGACTGTTGAAGCGTCCTCCCATTGCTCTTAGTTCGTCTTTAATTGCTTTGGTTTCCCCGAATACCGCTACTGCTTTGGCTGAATACTCAACCATTGTACAACCGCATTTACTTTCCCCTGTCTGGTTGGTTGGTGGCGTTGTGTTGGACTTACTGATATGTATATTATCTTCGCTTCCTGCTGTGTATGCAAAATCTTCAATAGTGCGTTCACGGTTATATACTGGCACTTTTTTAATTATCCAACCGCTATGCCTATATTCTCCTAAATAATACCCTGCACCCATAGAGTATTTTTCCCTATTTTCGTAATCCTCGTTAAACTCGGCTAAATAGGCGGTTTCCTCGAAGTTTGATGCGTATTTACGCATTTCGGAAAAAATATCCCTTTTATGTTTGGAAAAGCCTAAAATGACGGTGCGTTGTGTGCTACTTCCGTAATAGTCGGTTTGACTATCGCTTTCGTTTTGTTTCAGACGTGCCACGATTACCGCTTGCGCATCTTCGGGAAATATCTCGGCAAAACGTTTACGCCCTATTACCTTAACTTCTTCTACTCTTATCTTCTCTTTTTCGGCTTCGTCTGTTTCCGCTTTAACTATGTCTTTCGCTTCCTGAAGAAGTAACGCCACTTCAAAACCATCCATAAATTCAGGATTTTCGCTGTCGTAATAATAACCGATACCGAATTTTTCGCTTAATGGTCTGATTATGTCTGCTGTCTGAAAAACTTTTTTCCGTAGGTTAATCAGCTTGTAAGTGATACCCCAGTTATTTTTAACGATGTCATAGACTACATATCTGTCATAGCTATAACCCTCCATTTGGATAACCTGATTGACTTGAACAACCTGTATAGCCTTGTCAATTTCCTTGTTTGCTCCTAATAAAAATACTTTGCTCATAACTCTAAATTTTAAGGGATTATAAAAAGGTCAGCATTGCGAGAATAAAGAGGATTATAGCACCCATACCCACGAAAAAGGAGAGGATACCCCGTATAACAGGAAGAAAGAGATACAAGCCCACTAAAGCCCAAATAAACCCTGTTCCCCACACACAGAAGCCCAAAACCGCCAAAACGATTTTTAAAACCAATTTTATGCTAATTGGATGGTAGGCTGTCGGTCGTTGTTTCCTATTTTTTTCTGTACTTCTCATAATTTCTGACTTTTTTTTTATGCCAGTATGGAGAGGGTGAGGTGTGATCGAGTTTCAGGTGCCTTACTCACGCAGTGCTTTTTGGCAGCATCAAGATTTTTCAAAAAAATACACTCGCTTTCCTGTACCTGATTGGGGTGCAGATACATTTCTTTAAGAAAAGAGGCTATAATTATTGCCCGGATAATTTCTTAAAATCTATTACAAAAGAGATTTTGAATCGAGGAAGATTTTTTTAAAAACACGTCTGATCTTGTGCAGCCAATAAACATGAAATAAATTCGCGCCTGATACTCGTTCACTCCGAACCCCTCCTTTTTTATGGTCATAACTAAATGAGGAAGAAATTATACCGAGGGAAGTACAGAAAAAAGGAAATTTGGTTGTCTGCTTTGCGTTTATCATAATAAAACGCAGAACTTTCCTCACAGAAAGGAAAGCTATATACAAAAAAAGCCTGTACCGATTTTTACGATACAGGCTCCATTTGGATTGTGATATGTATTTTTATTTTGCTCTGGTTTTTCCGTAGCATTTGCTGCCGTCAGGAGATAAGTAGAAATCAAATGTTTCTTCAACGGCTGTTCCACCCGGAGCGATTGAGTATTTGCATCTAACAATTACGGCAAGAACATCATTCGGATTCTTACTGTCATATCCGTTAAGATTATCCGGAGTAAGATTTTTTAGAGAATCAATAGTATTGCTCATCCGTGCAATATCAGCATTGTATTTATCAATTTTAGCTTGATTTTTTTCTCTTGCCAGTAGATCTTCACTCATTTTTTTAGCCAGCTCAATCTTACTGATGTTAGGTTGATTATTTTTCTGAAATTCATCAGTAAGATAGGCGATACTGTCGGCAACCGTAACGTTGCCGGTTTCGCTAATCTCAATAATTTTGAAGTTGAGATTTTCTTTTGTGTCGCTCCCTTTTAACAGGTTATCAGTAATGGTTTTTTCGTAATTACTCGTTGATGAGTTTGAACCGCAGGAAACCATAAAAACAGCGATAAGTAAATAAAATACGTGTTTCATATCTAAATGTATTAAACGTTTATTAATTCATCGAAATAGCCGGAAGTTTTGAGTGTAGGTTATATACTATCAGAACTTCTGTTGATTTTTTATTATCAGTCCGGGTATATTCGGTTAATGCTTTCATTACCCATTCCCGAAATGCTTTTGCTTCAAAAGATGCTACACGGTAGCTGACAAATATCAGTGCTTCCAGATTATACAGTACCGTTTCGCATGGGTGCCCGTTGCTCTCAAATTTATGTATTCGGGTAACATCTTCTTCACGGAGCAAGCCGGATTTGAATATACTCCGTAGATTGTTACCAATCGTATTGACAAATACATTAAATAAGTCGGCAATTTGATGTTTCGTTACCCACAGGGTGCAATTTACAAGTTTTGCTTCAACAATCAGTTGATTTTCACTATTTTCTTTAATATTTATATATCCTCGTTCCATAATATATTATTCTTCATCCTGTTGAACATTATAACCAATACGCTTACGGGGTTTATTTTCCAGTTCCTTTTGTGATGCAAGTTCGGTAAGAGCTTGGTAAATATCACTAAACTGCATATTTGTTTCCACCATAAATTCCTCCAATTTACGATTTAATTCCGCATAACCCAGTGCATATTGTCGTAAAGCGACAAAAGCTCTGATAATAGATATATTAACCTGAATGGCCAACGTGCTGTTAAGAACGCTTGACAGTTGGGCTATACCCTGTTCAGTAAATGCAAAAGGTAAGTATTTTACGTGTTGCCCTTGTCCTTGATTTTCTAAGGTGCCAAAATTGCACCTTAAAAAATCGTACTCTTCCTTTGAGAGTTCAATCATAAAATCCGGAGGAAAACGGTCTATGTTCCGACGAACAGAACGTTTCAGATTTTTGGTTTCAACCTGATATAATTCAGCCAAATCGTAATCCAACATAACTCGCATACCTCGGATTTCATAAATCTTGCTTTGAATAATTTGTAATTCCATGATAAATATTTTTAGAGGTTTAATGCAGTATCCATACCTGTAAGGTGTTCTGATAATTTCAACATATCCCGCCCAATCTTTCCGTTATCCATTCGTACCAATGTTTGGGTTGTATTTATATTGGTATGTCCTAACATTCGGGATATTGTTTCAATGGGTACCCCATTCATATAGGTAATAGTAGTCGCAAATGTGTTTCTTGCAACCCTGAAAGTGAGATTTTTACCAATACCGCAAATATCACCGATTTCTTTCAAATAATCATTCATCTTTTGATTACTTGCTATCGGTAAATTTTGACTGTACTTATTCAAAATTTTCTGCGGAACTGAAAGCAAAGGGATTATAACAGGTGTATATGTCATGCTCCGCATAATTTTGATAATAGGATTACCGTCTTTATCTGTTTCAAAATTTTCGGTTGTTAGCATTGATAAGTCTGAATAATTCAGACCTGTAAAACAGGAAAAGATAAATACATCCCTTACTTGTTCAAGTCTTTTAGTCGAAAACTTTTTGCTCAAAATAGACTGTAACTCCTTTTCCGAAAGGAAGGCACGAACTACCTCTTGCCTTTTAATCCGGTAATGGCTAAAAGGGTTGTTGGATATAGCCTGTTTTTCACAGGCTATATTTACAATACGACGGAATAATTCTATTTTCTTGGCGGCTGTGTTTACGTTATATTTGCGAAACTTCATCAGGTAATTTTCAAAACCTATTATGAAATTGACGTCGATTTCGGACAGCAAGTAATCAACTTTCCCATATCGTTGTTTAATGTAATCAGCGATATAGTTTCTCACCGCTTCATATTTCAGGTAGGTAGATAAGGCTTTAACCTTATATACATTCTTATTATACTCGTCGAACAGAGCTATTACTGTTGAATATTCATTTTTTTTCATTACTATTAAAAATTAGTGGGTTAAACAGCTAATTGAGTATTGGCTTTTTCCGATTTAAAAGTGAGATTGCCTTCATTTTCAAAAGTATTAGACCAGAGAGATAATTTTTCTTCTTCTGAAAGGCTATGCCACATGACAGATATACGCTTTAATCTTTCGGGATCATCAGACAGAGTGCCGGGAAGATTAAATAAAGCCATTTTTTCATGCAATGAAAGGCATTCAAAAAGTTTATCTAAATTAGATTTAGATTTGATTCGCCTTTCTTCAAGTTTTTCAGCAAAAGAAGCCATATCGTTGCTTACCTTAACATCGGTAATTCTTGCATAAATTTGGGTAGTTTTTATGTTTGTATGACCTAACATTTTTGATACACTTTCAATGGAAACTCCTTTTGTAAGCGTAAGAGTGGCGAAAGTGTGTCTTGCAAGATGAAATGTTAAATCTTTGTCAATACCGCAAACAGCTCCGATTTCTTTGAGATATTCATTCACTTTTTGATTGCTTGGAACAGGGAGAACTTTCTTATTGGGCATCGTCCCTTTATACTTCTCAATAATTTGCTTTGGAATGTCGAGTAATGGAATATTGTAGCTTGTACCTGTCTTTTCACGTTTCCCCATTATCCACAAATTATTATCAAATGAAATGCGGATATTACTTTCATCCAATCCTTTTACGTCTATATAGGAAAGTCCGGTATAACAGCTAAAAATAAAGATATCTCTTACTCGCTCCAAACGTTCAGAAGAGAATTGTTTCTTCATGATTTCGTCTATTTGTTCTTGCATTAAATAGCCTCTATCGACTTTCTTAAACTTTATTTTATAGTTGGCAAAAGGATCAATGTGAATCCAACCGTTATTTTTGGCGAAAAGAATAATAGTGCGGAATCGCTGTAAGAATTTAGCAGTAGTATTTTCCTTACATTTGCAGCTTGTCATTAGGTACACTTCAAAATTTCTCAAAAAGGAGTGATTTACCTCTTTCAAAGAAATATCAGCAACATTATAATACTCTTTAATAAAATTAGCCATGTGCCTACGGGCTACGTCATATTTTTGAAGTGTACCTTTTGCCCTGCTTATACCAACCAATTTAGCGATATCATCAACATGCCGTTGGAATAATTCGAGTACGGTTTGGTTTTTAATTTCAAGACCAAGAAAGATATTTTTAACCCGATCAGGATTAACATTGTTCTCTTTGGTGAGTAAATCATGGTAAACGTTGTATAAGCCTGTTTTAATTGTTTCCAGAAAGGTATTTATCTCGACAGCTTCTTTTGTTCTGCCCAGAGCCATTGACGACTTTACATCCCATGATTTAGGATGCACATTTAATTTGGTACTGAAACGGCTTATTTGTCCGTCGATTGTAATCCGGCACATGATAGGAACACTGCCATCGGATTTTTGCTTGTCTCTTTTCAAAAAGAAAAGAACTTTAAATGTACTTTTCATAAACTCATTTTTTAATGTTACAAAATTAAAGTAAACTATCTGTTAATGAGTTTTATGCAGACTGCCAATTCCCGACAACACACTGCCAATTTTGGACAATTCGTACCCCTTTTTCTTTGATTTCTCGTACCCCCTGTGTCCCTTTTTGGTTTGGGGTATGAAATGGGACACACTAAATGTCTTTTTTTGGCTTTATTTTGGCTTTTTCCTAAGACAACATAAATAAAAAAAGTCCCTCATATTCACTGAATATGAAGGACTTGTCTCTTTTTTGGCGCCTATTGACTTAGGCTTTCCGCGGTATGGACGGCACCGGAACCCACGATTTCATGAAAAATCATAAAGCATTATTTCTTCTGATTATCAGTCAATTACTTGATAATCCATATCGTAAAATATATCGAAATTTGTTTTGCTATCTCAAAAATTGGGTGTATTTTTGGGTGTTGACTTAATCGGTGTAATTAATACTATCACCCATGAATATAAAAAGAAACATCGTATTCGCTCTTGAAAGTCGAAAGAAAGACGGTAAAGCCATTGTAGAGAACGTTCCTATCCGTATGCGTGTCATCTATCACGGACAGCGAATTGAGTTTACAACCGGCTATCGGATTGATACAGCCAAATGGGATGCTGACAAACAGCGGGTAAAAAATGGTTGTACAAACAAGTTGAAGCAAAGTGCATCCGAAATTAATGCCGACCTATTGAAATACTACACGGATATTCAAGAGATATTCAAAGAGTTTGAAGTACAGGATACGATTCCCACCCCCGAACAACTAAAAGGGGCGCTCAACGACAGAAATAAACAGCCGGAATCGGAACAGAAAGTAGAAAAGGTTGAAATTCCGAAATCAGTTGTATTTAACAAGGCTTTTGATGGATTTATCAAAGAATGTGGAAGCCAAAACAGTTGGGGAAGTGCTACATACGAAAAGTTTGCAGCCGTAAGGAACCACCTGCACAATTTTGATGAGAACCTATCTTTTGAGACTCTTACCGAATCCCGACTAATGGATTACGTCAACTATCTTCGCACTACTCTGGATATGAGAAACAGCACGATAGAAAAGCAAATCAGTTACTTGAAATGGTTTCTCCGGTGGAGTACCAAGAAAGGACATAACACCAACCGTGATTTTGAAGACTTCAAACCCAAACTGAAAAGCACCAAGAAAAAGGTCATATTCCTGACATGGAAAGAATTGAACCAACTTCGTGATTGTGTTATCCCCGAAACAAAAAAATATCTGGAACGTGTCCGGGATGTGTTCCTGTTCTCTTGTTTCACCGGACTCCGACATTCGGATATATACAACCTGCGGAAAAGCGATATAAAAGATAACCACATAGAAATCACAACTATAAAAACGGCAGACAGCCTGATTATTGACCTGAACAACCATAGCAAATCAATATTGGACAAATACAAAGATGTTCATTTTGAAAACGATAAGGCTTTGCCGGTTATCAGCAATCAAAAGATGAATGACTACCTGAAAGAACTGGCAGAGATAGCAGAAATAAACGAGCCTGTTCGGGAAACATATTATAAAGGGAGCGAGCGCATAGAGGAGGTTACGCCTAAATATGTGCTATTGGGAACCCATGCAGGGCGAAGAACCTTTATTTGTAATGCCCTGTCGCTCGGTATTCCTCCGCAAGTTGTTATGAAATGGACTGGACACAATGATTATAAAGCTATGAAGCCTTATATAGATATTGCAGACGACATTAGAGCCAATGCAATGGATAAATTCAACCAGATATAATTTATTATAGTACCTTTGCAGAACAATCGATTTATAAACAAGATAGATACAAGTACTTTATGACCAATAAGAACATTAAACTTCGCAGTAATTTTGTCTCTGACATAAAAGGTATTATTACGTCAGCCAGAGATTCAGCAATAAGAAGTGTTGACTTTGAGCGGGTAAAAATGTATTGGAAATTAGGAGAACGTATTTTTGTTGAAGAACAGCAAGAGAAAGACCGCGCTGAATACGGTAACTACCTAATACGCAATCTATCAATTAATATAATGCCGGAGTTCGGCACCGGATTTTCCGTTAGAACGTTAGAACAATGCCGTCAGTTTTACCGAACATATCCAATTGCGAACGCACTGCGTTCGCAATTAAACTGGTATCAGTATCGGCTTTTGATGCAGATTGATAATGAAGACAAAAAAGAGTATTATGAATTGGAAGCCGTAAACAACGGATGGACAGGACGGGAACTAGAAAGGCAAATCAATTCGGGATTGTATGAAAGACTGTTGTTAAGCAATGACAAAAAAGCGGTCTTAGAAGTCGCACGTAAGCAAAGGACACCGGAACTACCGACTGAAATAATAAAAGACCCTATGGTTTTGGAATTTTTAGGGTTAAAGCGTGATGCAGCATATTACGAGAAAGATTTGGAGAGTGCATTGATAACGAATTTACAACTCTTTCTTTTGGAATTAGGTAATGGATTTTCATTTGTTGCACGACAAAAGCGGATACTTCTGGAAGATGACGATTTTTTTATTGACTTGGTTTTTTATAATCGATTATTGCGTTGTTTCGTAATTATCGAAATTAAAACACACAAAATCACACATACAGATATAGGTCAGTTACAAATGTATGTGAATTATTACGATAGGAATGAGAAAGCGGCAGATGAGAATCCAACAATCGGAATCCTTCTTTGTGCGGACAAGAACAATGCAGTAGTAAAATATTCGTTGCCGGAAGAAAATAAAACGATAATGGCAAGTAAATATCAGCTTTATTTACCGACAGAGAAACAGCTACTGACAGAGTTAAAGCGAGAGATAAACGAGTTGGAGTGAGAAAAAATGGAGAAAAATGAACACATATCCTTATTAACAGACCTGTTGCCTCAATACAGGCTGATGAACTCAATCTATAAGCAGATAGCGGATAGTTTGAAATTTAGTTTTGAGAGCCAGTGTCGTATCACGGATTTCTATAATACCTTCAAAGATAAACAAGTATTTGAAAAAGCGGTTTTACATCTGCTCCTTTCCACAGATAAAGAGAAATTGGCATTAATCGCCGTCAACCTAAGAGAGGAAATAAGCAAGAATATCGAACTATATACAGCTCACAAAGAACTGTTTGACAATATAAACACACTTAACGTCTGCACAAGTAGGCATGACCCAGTTCGCTTTAAGATAGAGGGACAATTAGAAGCTACACATAAACTTTGGCAAGAACTTACACAGGTCAGAAATTCGTTGGAGTCCGCAAGTTGGAACTACGATAAAGTAGCGGAGCAACAACTCACAAGGAAAGAGGAGCAGGTCGAGAACCTATATAAGAAAGAACAAGATAAGCTAAAGAATCTCTATGAGCAGCAAAAGGAATCCGACCAAAATGCTTTTCAATACATTCACAATGTATTTGGAGACATTCTTGATTTGAGCAACACCTTTATTTCTTTGCTTGGCAATTACTTTCCTGTTGAAAAGAAAAAAACACCCAATAACACTCCGACCATCAAGCCAGGAATATATTTCGATATGAATCTGGTTTCGCTGATTCATCAGGAATGCAACAACATCCAGTTTGAAAACCTTTCGGAGACTGATTTTTATGCGCTACTTAATCTGCAACCCTGTAATTCCCGGTTAACGGTTAAGGACAGGGAAGGTATCCGCGTGTGCTATCTGATATACAAACTCTATGAATGCCTTAAAACGGAGAGCCGTGCGCAATGGCGTTCCGATATTCTAAAATCAGCCGGCATCAAAGAAGATTACTATAATTCCAAGTATAAAGTTCCCGTTTCTGAAATTCCAAGCCGGGAAAACGAGCGTTTTGCCCGTTGTATTGATGATATATTCAAAAATATTTCCTGATACCACTCGATTACCACTTTTACCACTCAAAATATTTTTAATATCACCTGATTATCAGTGATATTCATTTTGCGTTACCACCCAATCACCACCTGATTGAGGTTGTAGCTTTGCAGTGTTCGAACAATAATCCGCCGAAGTACAAGGCTATTGTTTCACAGTAAAGTATTGTAATATGAATTTACACGATTTAAAAAATAAACCGCTCTGGCAAATGACAGGCGAAGAACTGGTTTACCTGTTACAAAGCGAGGGGATAACTAAAGAGGTCGTAACACCTGTAATTGATTCCTCAAAAAAGTATGTGTATGGAATAGCCGGCATTGCCCGGTTATTCGGATGTAGTATGCCGACCGCCAACCGCATCAAACAAAGCGGGAAGATTGATAGAGCTATCACCCAGATAGGACGGAAGATTATTGTCGATTCCGACCTTGCACTTGAATTGGCAGGACGTAAAACCGGAGGACGTAAATAATGGAAACACAAAACCCAAGCGAAAAAATAACCATCCTCTGGCAGGCTTCCCGGCTTACACTAACCGGCGAATATGTAATAGCACCCGAAATTCTCCGTGTGCATGGTTCACCAATTGGCACACTTGGCAATTTCAGTGCATCCATTGGCAAAGCAAAGAGCAAGAAGACATTCAATGTGTCGGCCATTGTAGCCGCTGCATTGAAGAATGGAACCGTTTTACAATACGATGCAGAGCTACCGGAGAATAAACAGAAGATTTTATACGTGGATACCGAACAAAGCCCTTACCATTGCCAAAAAGTAATGAAACGGATTGCCCGTATGGCAGGATTCCCATTAGATGAAGAACTTACCAATTTAGAGTTTCTCTCACTACGCAGGCATACGCCCGAAATAAGGATAGCTATTGTAGAAAAGGCCATTTACGAAACGGAAGGTTTAGGATTAGTCATTATAGACGGTATCCGGGATATGGTATACGACATCAACAGTCCGAGCGAATCAACCAGGATTATATCCAAGTTGATGCAATGGACAGATGAAAGGCAAATCCATATCCACACCATTCTCCACCAAAACAAAGCCGATGAGAATGCACGCGGGCATATTGGAACAGAATTGAACAATAAAGCCGAAACCGTTTTGGAAGTCGCCAAAGACAAATTCGATAACGATATAAGTACTGTTCAGGCAGTCCATATCCGGGCAATGGATTTCCAGCCGTTTGCATTCCGTATCAATGATAATGCTTTACCCGAATTAGTCAGTGAATATACATTCAGCGACAAGAAAGGTAAATCCCAGCATTATAGCTATTCCGAACTGCAAGCAGAACAGCATAGGCAGGCACTGGAAGCCACATTTTCGGATGCTGAATCATATGGATACAATGACCTGATAGATGCCCTTAAACAAGGATATGCAACGATTGGCTGTGAATATGGGGAGAACAAACTTGGGAAATTAAAGAAATTTCTGGAAAACAAGCGGATGATAATAAAAGATGCCGCCCGGAAATATAAATTCAATCCCCAATTCAACTACTAAAATGCTTTACTCTACTTCGGGTGCATAGATAATAGGGTAAAGTAAAGCCTTTCACAGATAGGCAGCCGGAAGCACTTTACTTTACCTCGTTTTCTATATATACACTATAAAGTAAAGTTGTATTTCGGGAATAACTTTCCCCGTGAAAGAAAAAAGATAACTTATTTAATATTCAAACTCACTAGTGGGCACTAAAAAATAAAAATCGTTCTTTGAAATGTTTTGTATATCGTGGTTTCAGAAGATTTTCGTTGCGTGACGATTTGAATTGACTTCT
>NZ_QVMI01000049.1:0-279 GCF_010500965.1 Bacteroides sp. 51
ATACACTACTACGGTCGGCATCGTCTGAAAGCTATGGATCAGATGTTTCAGGCATTAAACCACCGGTTAATCCGGTTCTTGCAAAAGAAACATAAGTTCTCTAGCTACTTTCGTTCCAAGCGTCGTTTTTGTTGGATTGTCGAACATTTTCCTAATCTGTTCGTACACTGGCAGTATGGTTTTACTCTTTCTATGTCAGGTAAGAAGCAGAAGAGTAACCTGGTGTTCTGTTACGAAGAGCCGTATGATGGGAGACTATCACGTACGGTTCCGTGAGAA
>NZ_QVMI01000049.1:395-2014 GCF_010500965.1 Bacteroides sp. 51
TTTACTCTTTCTATGTCAGGTAAGAAGCAGAAGAGTAACCTGGTGTTCTGTTACGAAGAGCCGTATGATGGGAGACTATCACGTACGGTTCCGTGAGAAACTAAGGGTGAAATTCCCTTGGTTTACTCGACGTGTGCCTACCCAAGCTGTACCTAAAATGATGGGCTTAGCTAAACTGTCCTGGCCGGCACTAGAATACCGGTTTGGAAGTTTAGCTAAGAGCTGATCCATCGGCAGGGAGTTTTCAGGTACACCTGCCAAACCGCTCCACGGTGCTCTGCCTTCACGGTATGGGTATTGAACGGTTGGAGAAAAGGGAGTTGGAAGAGACTCTCAGGTGTGAGTATAGGAGCTGAATGTAAATGAACCCCTAATGAGTCATCGAAAAGAAACTTTTTCTATGTGTATCATAGAATTAGTCGTTGTCGTGTTAAGCATGAACAATTCCATGATGTGATATCACGATCATGCTCCACTAAATTTGTTTTGTTGCGAAGTCTCCCGAGCCAGGCGTGGTCAGGGAGGCTTTTTAAGGCATCTTAAAAAAGAAAGTATGGATAAAATACAGAATACATATGAATGAAGGTAACCGTATACAATGTTACCGGCTCAGGCGGGGACGGGTGGAACATATAGCCCATGCGGCTCATTACCGGCTGTTCTTCCTGCTGGAAGGTAAGATATTCCTTAAAAGCCAGGTAGCAGGGAAACATCTGCTTTATGCCAAAGAAATGATGATGTTGCCGGCAGGAAGTGAGATCAGTTGCAGTGCATTTGATAAATCTAAATTTGTCATATTGGATTGTACCGTACTTCGTGCCAAAGGGAATGTTTCTTATATGGAAGAATTAAAAGAGGTGGCGGTTGTATATGAGCCGGAAAAAACGGTCTTTCCTATTTGTATTAAATTGGAGAAGGTGTTAAATGGCTTTTTTGGCTATGCAATGGATGGGAGCTGTTATACTGATGCTTATGATGCTGTTTTTATTTTCCTGCGGTCGTTGTATACGCCACAGGAACTGGGGGCTTTATTTGCTCCGATGATACGTGTAGAGTTGAAAATTGAAAGTTGAAAGTTAAAGGTAAAATACAGTATTTATGAACTCTCTCTCCGCTGGTGTGGGAGTATAGGCGGATGTTATAATCGTGGTTATGTAGTTTTTTTGATTGCTCCCACCACCTCCCCCCTTCGGGGTACTCCTCCTCTAGGCAGGAGGAGAGCCGGCGAGGCGCCGGAGCCAGATTCACGATGCCGCATGAGCTATTTGTCATGGCTGCGCAGCCAAACTCCCATCCTGCCCGAGGAGGGGTGCCCAAAGGGCGGGGTGGTGGGAGCAATATAAATAAATGAATTAAAAACATACTTAATATAAAGATAATAAATAGAATATGGAAAAAGAAAATAAAGAATTTATGGAAATGCATCTTGCCACAATGGACAGGATAAAGGAAGAACGTGGCAAACTTTGCCTGGAAATACGCAAACGCCATAAGCTGTCGCGCGAATGGGCGCCCGAACGGTGCAAAGTATGCGATAAAACAATAGGTAAAATAGAACTGACCTTTAATGCATGTATAGATAAGGTAAATACATTATATGACTATTACGATAGCCAAGG
>NZ_QVMI01000049.1:2025-20516 GCF_010500965.1 Bacteroides sp. 51
GTGCAAAGTATGCGATAAAACAATAGGTAAAATAGAACTGACCTTTAATGCATGTATAGATAAGGTAAATACATTATATGACTATTACGATAGCCAAGGATGGATAACGCCGGAAGAAAAGGAAAGGTGTAGTCTGAGGAAGTTCTTTGAAGGGTAAATTGCTTGCGTCATTGGTAACCGTAGGTGAAGCAATCCAGTTCACAAGACATATAAGCTGGATTGCTTCACCTACGGTTACCAATGACAATATCCACCCCCTGCCCCCGCCAGCGGGGGATACGATGCCGCAGGTATCCCCCGCTGGCGGGGGCAGGGGGTGGATATTGTCATTATCAAATAGTTCTATATTTTAATATAGTGGCAACTCGCAATGACGAATAAGAGTTTTTACACAGCCTCTGGGCAGGAGGGGAGTTTGGCTGCGCAACCATGACAATTACACGATGTCTGTAGCTTTTTTCTCTTTTGCGGCTTCCTTTTCTTTTTCGCGAGTTAGATAATTATCATAGTACATCCGGACGGTATTTTCCAGTTCCTCGAATGTACAGTTTATCCCTCTGTTAGAGAAGCAGACGGGTGAGCCGTAATAGTGGTATTTCAATTCCAACGAACGTTTCTTGTATTGCACGGGTTCCCGTCCGATATATTCTTGTGGATTCTTTAGTTTGAGGCAGATATATTTCTTACCCCTGTGATCTAAATCCTCTACGATTCGTATTTTAGCTACATCTTTCCATTGTACAATGCCATAGCGGTGCCCGGTTGAGATATCATTGAATCCTTCGCTGGAAATGAAGAAGCCAATGAACTTCTCTTTCCTGAGATATACAAAACCAGCTACACAGAAAAATGCTATAAGCAGTGTGAGTAGAAACAATATAAGGCTAAGGAACTTTCCTGCCACTCTTTCCAGTCCCGTTGCGAACTGAAAAAAGAAGAATGAAACAAGGAAGAAGAGTATGGCTCCGAGGATGGGGCCATACTTCTTCTGTGGTCGTAACATATAGGTTTTAACGGGTAATCTTTCTGTCATAATTTAGGAGTTAGAAGTTAGGAGTTAGAAGTTAGAAGTCAGGAGTTAGGAGTCAGAAGTCAGGAGTCAGGTTTTATACATGGCCTAGCTCCTTACTACTAACTTCTAGCTCCTACCTAAACTGCTTGTTCCACATTAAGTACAAATGCACGCAGTCCCTGTGCTTCGGATTGCATATCGAGCTTGTGAAGTAGTTTCATAAAACGTTCTACTTTTTGATCTTCTACCATCGTCAGGATAGCGCCATTCATGGTGGGCCAGGCGTGGGAGCCAAGATGTGGCTCCCCTGTTTTACTTCCCCGTCCGGCTACATTATCCCAATGAGTGAACCCATGTATTTGTTCGCGATCCATGATTTGTAGGATTATATCATAAGATGCCTGGTTAAATGCAATAAATATAGCTTTCATACTTTAGTTCTTTTTATTATTCTTCGATTCTAAGTTCCAATACATCTGCGTTGGCAATCTCTTTACGGCGACGTTTTACACCTCCTCCGGCGAATATGCAATACATAACTGGGACGAGTACAAGTGTTATAAGAGTTGATACTGAAAGTCCCCAAGCTACAGTCATACCCATAGAGTTCCACATTTCAGCTCCTTCGCCTGTACCGATGGCCATAGGTACCATACCGAGTACAGTGGTCAGGGTAGTCATTAATACCGGGCGCAAACGCGATTTACCTGCTGTTACAACAGCATTGATAATACTCATTCCACGCTCGCGGCATAAGATTGTGTAGTCAATCAATACGATACCATTCTTTACTACCACCCCGATCAGGATCAGGATACCGATCATCGCCATTACACCTAGCGGAGTATTCGTTAAGAACAATCCCAGGAATACACCTGTAAATGCGAAAGGTATGGAGAACATGATCACAAACGGATCGACCAATGATTCGAACTGCGCAGCCATTACGATAAATACCAGGATGATGATAAGTACCATCAGTGCGGTTAAGTCAGAGAATGTGTCCTGCTGATCCTCGTATGTACCACCAATGGAACAGCTAATATCTGTTGGCATATCCATATCTGCCAGGATCTGTTCTGTTTTAGATACAAGATCACTCAGTGCAGCACCTTTGGCTACTACCCCCGATACGGTAATCATACGTTCACGGTCTTTACGTTCGATGGTAGGAGGGGTAAGGCGTTCTACCACTTCTCCAAGGTCGCGTATACGTACACCTTGTCCGGCATTGTTGTATACAATGATGTTTTCAATGTCCTGTACCGTTTCGCGATACTCGGGGGCAAAACGTACGCGGATATCGTATTCCTCACCATCTTCACGGAAGTAAGAAGCTAACGAACCATTGACACGGTTGCGCAGGTAAGACGACACGGTAGTCACATTCAGTCCGTTCAAAGCCAGTTTCTGGCGATCAAAGTCAATTTGTACTTCCGGTATATAATCGCCACGGCTGATGTTTACCTGTGAACATTCTTTCTGGTTTTTCAGTCGTTCGCTCAATTCGGCAGCTATAGCATCGGTTTGTGCAAAGTCATATCCGTAGATTTCTACATCTACAGTAGATTCTCCACCCATTCCTACGCCACCGGCCGTAACCGTATACTCCTTCAACTCGGTATATTCTGCCAGGTCTTTACGCATAAGGTCGGCAATTTCGGTCATGTGCCTTTCGCGTTCCTCGATACTTACCAGAGAGATGTTAAAGTTCATGATATACGTACCGTTTTCGCTCATATTGGCAAATGTATTATCCGTATCTGCTTGTCCGAAAGAGTAGTTCAATACCTTGATCTCAGGATATTTAGCCTTGAACTCTTCGCTTATTCTGTATGCTACGTCGCGGGTGATGTCCTGACGCGTACCGATAGGCATTTCGGCCGTGATGCTGACACGTGCACTATCCATAGCCGGGAAGAACTCTGTTTTGATATACGGAAGCAACATCATACTACCTCCGAAAATGGCGATAGCCAGAACAATAACCGATTTGCGGTGATGTACAGCCCAATTAAGCAGTTTACCATACCCTCTGTCTAAAGCATCGAGTGCTTTTTCTATCGGAGTAAAGAACAACGTATACAGCTTACCTTTCTTATTATCCAGTTTGAGCATCTGCGAACTCAACATCGGGATCAGGGTAAGTGCTGCTGTTGTTGAAATGATCATAATGATACTTACAATCCAACCCAACTGGCGGAACAGTACCCCTGCCATACCGGTAATCATGGTAAGCGGTAAGAATACGGCCAACATAGTCAGTGTAGATGCAATTACAGAAAGCGATACTTCCTTGGTTGCAAAAATAGCAGCTTGTTTCGGTTTACTTCCCCGGTTGATGTGGGTGGTGATGTTTTCAAGAACCACAATAGAGTCGTCCACCACCATACCAATAGCCAGAGACAGTGCCGACAAGGATATGATGTTCAGGGTATTGCCTGTAGCATACAAGTAGATGAATGCACCGATCAATGAAACCGGAATGGTGATTCCGATGATCAGGGTTGCGCGCCAACGTCCGAGGAACACAAACACCACGATCATTACAATAACAAGGGTTGTCAGAATGGTTTCCGTCAACGAATCCATGGTATTGTTGATGTTATCGGACGTATCAATGATGACTCCCAGTTGTACGTCGGAAGGTAGTGAGCGCTGAAGTTCGGGCAATCTTTTATGTACCTCTTTTGCGATGTTCACCGAGTTGGCTCCCGATTGCTTCTGGATGATGATCATAGCCCCACGCTTTCCGTCGGTATATGCTTCCTGTGCACGTTCTTGTACGCTATCTTCCACCCTTGCTATATCGCGCAGGTAGACAGCTTTCCCATCTTTATGGCCAACAACAAGGTCGAGCATTTCGTTGGCATCAATAAATTCTCCCTGAACACGTAGGGACAGGGTGCTGGAACCAAAGTCCACGCTACCACCCGGTGTATTACGGTTTTCCATTCCGATGATCTGCGACAGGCTTTCGATGGTTAACCCGTAAGCATCAAGTTTGTAAGGGTCGCAATAAACATTTACTTCGCGCTTAGCTGTTCCGGAGATAGAAACCGTACCGACACCACTTACACGAGCCAGCGGATTGGCCACTTTGTCATCCAGGATTTTGTATAGTGCGTTTGTACTCTCTTCGGCTGTTACCGATAGGATAATGATTGGAATATCATCGGCTCCGAACTTAAATAGGATAGGAGTGTCTGCGTCATCCGGCAGGCTGGATTTTACCTGATCCAGTTTATCGCGCACATCGTTTGTGGCGACGTCGATATCTATACCGTATTCAAATTCGAGGGTAATAACAGAGATGTTCTCGCGCGAGGCGGAAGTGATGTGCTTCAGGTCACTTATACCGTTGAGCGCATTTTCCAGTGGCTTCGATACATTCATTTCAATGTCGCTGGCACTGGCGCCGGAATAGGCAGTCATGACCATGATCGTATTCTCATCAATTTGTGGCAAGAGGTCTACTGCCAGCTTTTGGTATGAGAATATACCGAGTATGATGATTGTAACGAAGCACAGAGCCGTCGTTACAGGCTTTTTTACTGCTGATGAATAAATACTCATAATAATTTTGAGTTTTAAATGTTGAATTTTGAATTAGGCTGCGCTATTTATCTGCATAGTCATTCAAAATTCAAAATTCCTAATTATTAATTATTTCAATCTCTGTACCGTTATTAAGACGATTAAGTGCGGTGATGGCTACGACTTCGCCCGACTCTAAACCTTCCAGGATTTCATATTCATTGCCGATTAATTGTCCCGTAGTTACTTTGCGGTAGTATGATGTACCATCTTTACATACATATACAAAGCGGTCTGAGGAACCGGTTTGTTTGATAATGGCACGGTCGGGAACCATCACACGGTTTTCGCTTCCGTAATTGAATGTGATACGGGCAAACATACCCGGCAAGATCCGTTCATCGGCGTTCCTGATCTGTATTTCTACAGGGAACGTACGTGTTGAAGGGTCAATGGAGGGATGAATGAGTTTTATGGTGCCCTGGAATATTTCGCTACCAAATACATCCAGCTTCACTTCTACATCCATCCCTTTTTTAACTTTGGTGAGTAGCACTTCGGATACATTAACCATGAGTTTCACCGGTTGTATCTGTTCAACTACATAAATAGGCGTGCCACCGCCATACATATCTCCGCTGTCATAGTTACGTTTGGTAACCAGTCCGCTGATTGGACTTGTGAGGAAGGTGTTCTCCAATAAGTTCTCGTAGGTTGATTTGGATATCTCATACGCCAGTTTCTTGGAATCCCAGGTCGATTTGGAGATGCCACCTACCTTATAAAGTTCGTCTACACGTTCGAACTCGGTTTTATCATTTTCCATTTGCAGGCGGGTTTGGTTCAGGTTTACCGCATCCATTTCTGCTAGTTTTTGTCCGGCACGTACATGGTCGCCCACTTCTACATATACTTTCTTGATACGCATAGGGGTTTGTGGAGCGATATTGTTTACAATTTCTGCTTCTACTGTTCCGGTGAATGTACCTAACTGATCTACCTGGCGAGCGGTTACAGTCATGGCTTGTACCTTGATTTTCTCCTGTGGAGTTTCGGTTACCTGATTCTTGTTACTGCAAGCTGTCAGGAGTAACATTACGACTAAGGGAGTGATCCCGGTAAGTTTTCTCATTTTCATACTCTTTATATGTTTATTTCTATTAATTTTTTATGTTGATGTAGGGGTGGTTCATTTATTTAAAATTCAATTTGCTTCAAGCAGCAATTCCCCCGGCACAAGCCCTTGCTTGCGCTTCTGAACGATAGTTAATTCAATGTAGAAGTATTGAGCAAAGAAAGAGGATTACGCAATACTTGGACTTGCACCGAAGGCTGCTCTTTTGGGCTTTCAAGTTTTACTTTGTTACCCGCATGGAACTTGGGTGCAGCGCCTCGCTGCCCAAGGTCTTCTCCAGCGAGGATTTCGCTACGAGATAATTATAGATAGACTGGTTTAGGTTTAGCTGTGATTGAGTGAGCGACAACTGTGCATCATTAATTTCGAGCAGTGTGCCTTCTCCTGTTTCGTATCGTTTCATGGTGATGACGTAGCTCTTTTCGGCTTCCGTAACCCCTGCGCTGGCGGCGCTGTATTGTTTGATACATGTATTCATTTGATCGGTGTATTGCTTAACTGCTAATCGCAGGTTACGTTCAGTATCCAGCCGTTGGTCTTTTAACTGCTTAATGGATATCTGGGTTTGCTTTACATCCGAGTATCGTTTACCCCCTGAGAAAATAGGAATACTAAGATTTACTCCCAATATGGAGTATGGGTCCCATCTGTAATGCCCCATCCTGAAGTCATTATTCATGGAGTTCCATTGGTAGTTGAACTGCATGCTCAGAGATGGATAGTATTGTGCCACCTGCATTTGTTTGGTTTTTAACAGCTGGCCATGCTGAATATCCAATTGCTTGAGTTGACTGTTATCCATCAGGTCGGTATTGATGCTAACGAAATCGGGGATCAGGTTTTCCTCATAATCAGATAGTGTACCGATGCATTCGATTTCACTTTCCAGGTCGAGTCCAAGCAAGGCTTTGAGTTGCCAGCGTGCCAGTATAAGTGAGTTTTCGGCATCATACATGTTAGGTTCTGCATTCTTCACATTTACATTCGCACGGATCAGGTCGTATTCGGCAGCTAGTCCCTGCTCATACTTTTGTTTGATCTCTTTGTGGTTGTAGATGGCATTGTCGTAAGCCTGTTTGTATACATTGTAAGCATCGCGTGCTAGAAGTGCACTGTAGAATGAGCGTTGCACCTGGTCGATCAGCTCAATGCGCGATGAACGGGCTTTTTCGACAGACAGTTCTACATCATAAGCGGAAATCTTAAGGCTTTTCCATAACGGAACAGATACCAACGGCATGGTTGCGCTTACGCCTCCCGACCAGTTGTTGTCTCTTCCCACTTTCAAGCCACCACTCATACCATCTACACCGTCCATGTACATGGTTTGCTTTTCGATTGTACGCTGGTAAGATCCTACAAGGTCTATCTGCGGGAACAGGGCTGCATATGTTCCTTTTTTCGCGTATCCTTGCTTGGTAATTTCCTGATCCGCAATACGTATGGTTGGGTTTTCGCTCAAGGCTACTTCCAACGCTTGATCCAATGTCAGGCTTAGGACTTCCTGTGAGGTTTGTGCCCCGGCAGGTAGGCTGATTATACAGCCTAATACTCCTGCAAGGACCGACACACATCTCTTTTGGGTTACTTTTTTCATTTCTTTCTTAATTTTGAGCGGACGGCAATGTGCCCGTTTCGAGGTTTTATAATTGTATGTTCAATAGTGTAAAGTGATTGAGCACTTCGAGTCCTTTTTCTGTGCATACTCCGCGAAGGAATGTGAGTATGATGTAGGGTTGCTGAAGATTGTTCCAATCTCCCAGTTGTTCTATAAACAGCGATGCTATAGCTTCGTATTCAAAGGTGGATTGGAAGTATCCTTCTTCTATTCCCTGATTGAAGTACTTCATATACAGATCGTGTGATTTGGCTTTGGTGGCCAGTACTATGTCTTGTGCCTCCATATATCGTTGCAGATCTCTGAAGAAAGCCGGGCATAGGGTGGAGCGGTAGTGGAACATGGTCGACATTCCCAGTATCAGGGCTTCCAAAGGATTCTGGGCTTCTTCTTCGTTCTTTTCTATCAATTTCTGCATTCTTACTTTTTCATACTTCAGACATTCCGAAAGCATTTCTTCTTTATTTTCGAACTCTGCATAAAGTGTCTTTTTCGACATTTGCAATGCGGTGGCTATCTGGTTCATGCTTACCCCTTTTATTCCATATCGGGCGAATAAGCTCATTGCTGTTTTTAATATTTTCTCTCTTGGCATATATACTATATGTGTTTTTATTATATTTACCCGTTCATCCGGGTGACTTTGCAAAGATGGGGGAGAAACTTGGAAAACTTTTATTCATATTTTGAGTTTTATTGGTTCGTTTTTGACTAACTTTGTGTCTGCTTAGTGATACTTGGTCTGAATTTAACATAGATTGTTCCATTTTGTATTCTAAGGTGTCTATTACTCCTTAGAATCGTCAGATGACATAATCCGGTAATGTATGGAAGAGGAAATTAGTGTATCTTTTGAACAGTTTTTGCAGGTAGTAAATGCTGATGAAACGTTTCAGGATCAGATTATTATAATAGAGATTGATGGGAATAAATCGGTGGCAAACAAGCCCGATGATCTTCTTGTGCGTTTAGATGCTTTGTGTATTGTACTTGTAAGCAAGGGGGAGTTGATTATAACGGTCGATTATCTTCCTTATCGTGTCACACAACATATGACATTGGGGTTGACGCATAAGCATTTACTGAATTCTATTAATGTATCGCATGATGCCAGGGGGTATTATGTGATGTTTTCAAAAACTCTTTTGAAGGAAATGTTTCCACAGTTTATGAATGTTCCCAAAGAGTATTTGATGAACAGGCGGCTTAGCCCTATAATGAAATTAGACCCTAAAGAGTATGTTATGCTGACGGATGTTCTGGAGCGTTTAAGAAATAATATCCGGCGCAAGAACCATATGTTTCATCAGTTTATGGTAATGAGTGAGGCCGGAAGTTTTCTGATGGAACTAACTAATTGTGGTATGCAACAAATGGGAGCGATGCGATCTGACTATAAAGCTACACATAATGAGGAACTGGCTCTGAAGTTTATGCATTTGATCGTGACCCGTGGGAAGGAGTGGAATGAGGTATCGCAATATTCTACAGAGTTGTGTGTTACTCCGGTTTATCTGTCACGCGCGATAAAAGCGGTAAGCGGTAAGACGGTTATGGAGTGGATAAATGAAGCACGAATAGCAGAAGCCAAGATTTTACTGCGTAAACCGAATATGTCTATTCAGGAGATATCAGAGGACTTAAATTTCTCGGATCAGTCGGCATTTGGTAAGTTTTTCAAGAAGCAAACCGGATTGTCTCCACTGGAATACCGCAGGAAGTTTTAGGGGTGGGAGCGGGGCGACTAACAGAAAGCGTCTGGTTTTCAAACGTCCTCATTAAAATGCAAAAAAGTGCTGAAAAGTCTCCCCAGCCGCATTACATCGTTTTTCTTTTCCTTTTCCTCCTGATCCAGAAGATAAATCCGGTGATAGGAAGAGACGCACCAATAAGGCTGGCGATGAAAGCCAGAATCTTTCCGGGCAGTCCCAGGATACGTCCGTCATGGATACATCTATGTAGTTGGCATCTTTTCGGCTTATAATGTTGACTGCTCCACCCAATGCGTCTGCTCCAAGGCTGACAGGCAATACACCTTTGTATACCTCAACACGTTCGGCCATATTCACGGAGATATTGGCCAGATTAAAGGAAGAACCAAAATTATCCATAGGTATACCATCGAGGAAGAATTTCACCTGATTGCCGGAGAAGCCGTTCAGGCTGAAATTATAATTGGAGCCCATACCGCCATCTTCTCGTACCCGCACACTCGACACATTGTTGAGCAACTTATTAAGTGGGGCTGTTGCGTTATAGGCTTTCTTTATGGTGGGGCTTATTTGGTCCATCTGAGTCTTAGACTGTTAGTCACCACACTAACACTACTTAATGCCATTGCTGCCCCGGCTATCATCGGATTCAATAAGAATCCGTTGATGGGGAAGAGGATTCCTGCTGCAACAGGTATTCCGATGAGGTTATAGATAAATGCCCAGAACAGGTTCTGGCGAATGGTTCGTACAGTTTGTACGGATAGCTTTATGGCTTCCGGTATCTTGGTCAGGTCCGATGAGATGATTGTCATTTTGGCAACATCCATCGCAATATCACTCCCTTTACCCATAGCAATGCTGAGGTCTGCTTGCGCAAGAGCCGCACTATCATTTATGCCGTCTCCAACCATGGCTACCACTTTCCCGCGGTTTTGCAACTCTTTAACGTAAGCCGCTTTCTGGGCAGGTAGCACCTCGGCTTTATAGTGGTTAACGCCTATTTCTGAAGCTATGTGTTTGGCTGTAGCGCCATTGTCTCCGGTAAGCATATGTACTTCGATACCAGCGGTTTGAAGTTGCTGAATCGCTTCTTTGGATGTCTCTTTTATCTTATCGGCAATGGCTATTACGGCAAGTACATTTTTACGATCAGCAAACCACACAATGGTTTTAAATCCATTGGCAAGCTTCTGAGCTTCGTGTTCAATGTACTTGTCAATGACTATATTATTGTCATTCATTAACTGCTGGTTTCCGGCATAGTAAAGGTTTCCATCAACGGTTGCTTTTATCCCTTTTCCTGTGATGCTTTCAAACTCGTTTACAGTAGCAGGGGGGATGCTTTTGAAGTGGTTGACAATGGCTTCGGCAAGTGGATGTTCGGATAGCCTTTCGATGCTTGCCAGGTCTTTTGCATGGCTATTATCGTTGTTGAGCCATATCATATCTGTAATAACAGGTTTGCCCTCGGTTATCGTACCGGTTTTATCTAATACAATGGCATTTACTTTCTTGGCCGATTCCAGGCTTTCGGCATCTTTAATCAGGATACCTCTTTCTGCTCCTTTACCTATACCTACCATGATGGCGGTAGGTGTGGCTAAACCAAGTGCGCAGGGGCAGGCAATGATCAATACGGTGACCATAGCTAGTAACCCGTGAGTAAACCCGTTCGTTGGATCAAGGATGAGCCATAATATAAGAGATAGGATAGCTATGCTTATAACTACGGGAACGAATATACCTGCAATCTTATCGACCAGTTTCTGTACAGGCGCTTTGCTTCCTTGTGCATCCTGTACCATCTTGATGATTTGAGACAGTATCGTGTTTGCACCCACCTTTTGAGCCTTAAACCGGAAACTACCCTTCTGATTGATCGTTCCTGCAAATACATCGTCGCCTATATTTTTAGATACGGCAACCGGTTCACCGGTAAGCATGCTTTCATCTACATAAGAGTGTCCTTCAGTAATAGTTCCGTCTACGGCGATCTTCTCTCCGGGTTTTACCATTACCGTATCACCAATGTTGACCAGGGCTATAGGGGTTTCCTTGTACCCGCCGTCGGCCGTTATCAGAGTTACGGTTTTAGGTTGCAGTCCGATGAGCTTTTTAATAGCCGATGAGGTGTTTCCTTTGGCACGTTCTTCCATTAAGCGTCCCAAGAGAATGAAGGCTATGATTACACTGGATGCTTCAAAATACACGTGAGGTTCAACACCTCTGTCTAACCAAAATGAAGGAAACAGGGTGTTGAATACACTGAATATATAGGCTATGCTGGTGCTTAGGGCAACAAGCGTGTCCATATTGGCAGTTCTTTGCTTAGCTTGTGACCAGGCACCTGCAAAGAAACTCCTGCCCAACCAAAAAACAACAGGGGTGGAAAGCACCCACATGATTTCGTTGGCGTAAGGTATATCCATCAGGAACATACCGATAATGACTACCGGTATGGATAGGATTACAGCCCAGATGGTACGTTTCTTAAGATCAGCAGCCGTTTGGGCGTGTATCTCTTCTAACCTGGCAGCAGCACCTTGCTGCTCTGCTTCTTCAATAAAGAGATCATATCCACCTTTTTGTACGGCTTCCCGAAGTTCCTGGGGCGATGTGATATGGGGATTGTATTCAACTATGGCATTGCTACTGGCATAATTTACCGAAGCATTAATTACGCCTTCCTGCTTGCCCAGTATATCTTCTGCTCTTTTTGCACAAGAAGCGCAATGTAGTTTAAGAACAGGGAATGTTTTCTTGGCTGTATCTTTATTTGGTTTCATATCCTGGCTGTTGGTTTTGTATTTATTATTATCAGACTACAAAGTTACACCACGATATGTTTGCAGGTATTACATTATTCTGGAAAAAGTTTATATCATATTAACCGCTTCAAACGAAAAGCTTTCCATAAATGCGGCAAATCCGTCCTTGTTTTTTCTGGTATCCTCATCCGCTTCCTGCATCACGATACTGATTGTTTTCTCTTCATCACCCAGAATAAACATCTTACCGCTATGAGGCATTCTTGTTATATTGAATGTATAGTTTATGGTCAAAGCTACATATCCATTAAAAACCGTGTCTGATGGTTCGCTGAACTCCAACTCTTTGAACATAGGCTGTTCTTCGAAGCTTTCTATGGTGTTATCCATATAATCTTCCCATTCCAGTTCCCCGTCAATCCAGGTAACGGTAATTAATCCGCTTGCATTAAATCCGGTTTTCTCCATGTAAACGAAATGCATGTTATCTTCATGTTTGTCGTTGGTGATTTCCCATCCTTCCGGGCAGGTAAATGCAATGCCGGAGTGTTCGTATGGAACGGCAGGTGTTGATTTGCATGAAATGAATAGGGCAAGACATATTGCCAGCAAAGTTGTAAATTGTACTTTCATATTTTTGAGTTATGTGGTTGACTTATTCTTATCATGCTGTTGTTGGATATATTTGTAAACCGTTTGGGTGGTGCAGCTTTTCCTGCTTTCATCTTTTCAATGGTTCTTTCCAACCATGCACTGTCCATTGTGCCATTACTTACTTTATCCAGATAGATTTGTACACCATATTTCCTGAGTGTTGCGTGGGGGCCAAGTAAACATACGGCTAAGAATAGATAATGCATTTCCCGTAATGGGGTGTGGAATTGTTGTAACATTTTAGCGTAGTGTATTGCGAGTAGAGGCTCTTCATCCCATACAAAAACCAAGGTTTGTATTTCTTTTACGATGGATGCGTATGCATCATCCAGCAGGTGTGGGCGTGCATAGTACAGGTGGTCTTCCTCTGCATTGAGTGTATATTGCATGAACAAATCGTAGGAGTGTTCATTATGGCGGCATGGGGGAGTGTTTATCCGGATGGCCTGATATTCCTGATGGCCGAATATTCCAGGTTTAGCAGGCATTGTGTATATGTCCCATGTATAGGGAGTATTGGAATACATATCAGGTGATCGGGTAATCTCCGCTGTTATCCACCATGCCGGATGGTTGGGTGTTTTGTTTGGGCTTGCTTCGGGGTTAAGTAAAAATAGCATCAGGTCTTTGATTTCGCCCTTAAGTTTATGTTTTGCCAGCTTTAGTGCTTCGGCAGTGTTGCTAAGTCTACAACGTTGCAAGGCTAGTTGCATATCCATATCATGTGGGTTCCGGTTGTTCTCCTGATAGCAGGCTATCCGGTTGATCAGTACTATGGGATCTATCCATATGGGTAAATGGGTAGGGGTGGACAATAAAGGCAATGGGTCGTTGTTTCGCATTTTCTCTATTGCGTATATTCCTATTTTCCAGAATCCGGTGAAGCTGTATGGCATGATCCGTTTCTCAAAAGGCATCAGGAATCTTTTATATCCTATACAGTCCCGCGCATATTCTTCATCAATCTCAAGTGCCTGGGTTTTTAGTTTCTCAAGCTTCCGGGATTTGCAGGGGTACTTACTTTCTACGTGTTCCATGTATGCAGATACCAGCCCCAGAATTATGTTTTCCAACTTTCTTTTCTGACGGATTACTCTTTCAAACATGTTTTCAAAAGCAGGTTCCAGCATGGCGACGTTTTCTTCTGTGACTTGATTGCCCCACGTGGGCAAGGCATTCAACAGTATATCCAGATGGTAAACTTCGTCGGTTTCGAATGCCTGAGCCAGGAAAAGGGCGAAATCTTCAAAAGATTTCAGTCCGGGTATTTCATAGTCCAATATCCTCCTCGTGAAGTTGAGTGGATGGGTTGTTATCGGAATTTGTATTTCCATCGTTTTGTCTCTCAATAAATTGTTTAATTTCTTAAGTTTTCTTTATCTCATGTGTGTTGTTTTGTTGCTTTTGTATTGACCTTCGTGTTAATGGTGTAAAAGTTTCATATTTCATCTAGTGCTTTGCGTTTCTTTTCTTTGATTTGCTTGTAATAGCTTGGGGTAAATCCTGTTACTTTCTTGAATTGGGCACTCAGGTGTGCCACGCTCGAGTAGTTCAGCATGTTGGCTATTTCGCTGAGGCTGAGCTCATCGTATACCAATAGTTCTTTTACCCGTTCTATTTTTTGTGCGATGAAATATTTCTCTATGCTGCTTCCGGTGACTTCGGAGAAAAGGTTGCTTACATGGCTGTAATCGTGATGCACACGATCGGCAATGTAATCGGAGAGGTTGACTTTGAGGTTGCTGTTCTCCTGGCGTACGAGTTCGATAATGAGGTTTTTTACTTGTTCGATGAGGCGGGACTTTTTATCGTCAATCAGTGCAAAGCCCAGTGCATGGAGTGTTTCGTTTAATTGTTTTTTCTTATCTTCGCCGAGTTTTTGGCGTAAAGTGACCTCGCCCAACTCAACGGATTGTGTTTCGATACCCAATCGAGTGAGTTCGGCTTTCACAACCATGATGCATCGGGGGCATACCATGTTCTTTATGTAGAGTTTATTATCATCCATGGAATGGATTGGCTAAAAGTGATATTGCAAAGGTACATTCTACGCGCGGAATAAACAAATAGTAGACTAAACTGTTATTATTAATATCAATTATTAAAATCGAAAAACGATGAAACAATTAACAAAAATCATGTTGCTTGCCATTGCTCTGGTATCTTTTGCCGGTGTTGCAGGCGCTCAAAGTAAGAAAGTTATGGAAGAACGTGAAAAGGTACTTGCTCCATTTCCGCAGGCTGAACAGGGAATGGTGAGACATGTCATATTCCTGGATAAGAAAGCGGATGAATCATTGTTCAAAGTGGAAATTGTTCCGGGTAAGGTAATGAATGTAGATTGTAACCAGCACACGTTGATGGGTAAAATCGACGAGAAGGATCTTCAGGGATGGGGATATACGTACTATGAGTTTACGTCCAACGGACAGACTCGCTCTACTATGATGGCGTGCAATAAACCAAACGAGGATCGCTTTGTTTCGGCTCAAACTACACTGGTAAGATATAACAGCAAACTCCCCATTGTAGTATTTGCACCACAAGGATACGAAATTAAATATAAAATCTGGAAAGCCGGTAAGGAACTAAGGGCTCCCATAAAATAGCAGCGAGGGCGGCAAGGTGCCGCTGCCAAGTTTAGCTAACGCTGACCGTTGGTTCCATGCGGCATAGTTTTCTCTTTTGAGAGGAGCAGGGGAAGGAGTTTTCAAACTTCTTCCCTTGTTGTTTTTATAAGTGTATTACCCGTTGTTGGGTTTCTGTTACTGCTGTTGATTTCAGACGGTTATCTCTTATAAAGACCTTTCGTGCAAAGTTGCCCATAGCGTTGGTTGTTACCGCATCGAAAGTTGCTCCGACAATACCGCCCACTAATGGCACTACTTTACTTAGATTGATAAATCCTTTGCCGCCAAATTGTGCGACGAGTTTAAAGCCAACCGCTTTATTGATCTTGATGATTGCTTCTTTCGTAATGTGATTCAAGGCATTTGTAATCACCTTTTCTGTCCATGCAATACCAATGTTTTTAAGAATGTCTTTACCTGTGTTTCCGGCAATGCAGAGGAAAACGAGTGATTTCACCCGAGTGTCTTTCAGGTCGTAGCCTCCCATATAAGCGATGGCGGAAACCATGCGGATTTGAATATAAATCACACTCCCGATATTGGCGGGTATGGTTAGCGGCATGGCAAGCAGCCCGCCGATTCCGGTCATAAAACCGCTCATTCCGGCTTTGGCATTTTGCCAGCGGATAAGTTTATTGGCTTTCTGTGACAGCGTTCCTTCTTCTTTCATGAACTCCTCTGCCAGCTGTTGCGCCGATTCCAGTCCCGGCATTCCACCTACTGCTTTATCGTATGCCCAGTCCATTATTTTAAGAATGAACGAGTGGCTTATTTTTGTATTTGGTTTCTTCATATCAATATATTCCGTAGCAAAATATATGCCAAGATAGTATATTATTCAGGCTTTGGATATACTGAAACGCCTTTATTTGCATTATTTATTGTTTTGTAAGTATAAGTAATCATTTGGTTCGTTTCTGCTATGTTTTTATATTAACATAGTTAGTAATCGCGGTAAAGTAAACGCTTTTAAACGGAACTATTGCAAGAAAAAAGTGTGTAAAAAACACAAGTGGCTGTGTATTTAACCGCATTTGAATTTATTTTCTTACATTTGCCAAACATCATTGAATGTATATAGTTGATTGTTTATTAAAATCGGGAAGAAAATGGAAGACGAAAAAGAAATACCTCAAACCAGTGTTCACATGGGGCATAATGTGACGAAGTTCCGTCAACTAAAAGGTATAAAACAAAGAGTATTTGCCGAAATGATAGGTTTGGCAAACGAACGGGCTGTATACCGATTGGAAAGTAAGAAGGTAATTGAAAGGAACATATTGGAGATAATTGCACTGCTATTAGATGTTTCAGTTGAGATATTGGAAACATTGCCCGAAGTGTCTGGAAATGTGATTATTGAGAATGATACGTTTGAGTTTGATAGTGGTTCAACAAATGTTATGCCTTATGGTGAGACAACAGATGACTATGATCCTATAGATAAAGCCTTAGAATTCTTCAAAGAATACCTGGAAGAAGAACGCAAGCAAAAACAAGAATTGATGAAACGAATCAAGGAATTGGAAGAACTGATACGGAAAGGAATGAAGTAACCCTTATTCTGCATTAACCATAATAAATCAGTCGTCTCTTACTATTAGTGTCAACTGTTAGTTAGAACCATTAAAACATTTTCCTCCGGAAAATTGTTCTATAATAAAATAAGCGCTTTCTTTGTTTATAAGAACAAAAAATAAACTTATGAATTTGTCATTTTTAAGAGAACATATCAATAAGATGTTGCTTCTTCTGTTACTGGTAGGAGGAGTAGCTTTCTCCTCTTGTAATAATCAACAGAAAAAGCAAGAAGTTACTAATCTAGAAACGGAGATTAAAATGAAACCAATAAATTTGACTAAAGCTGATTTCTTAACCAAAGTAATGGACTACGAAACCAACCCGCAAGAGTGGAAATATCTGGGCGATAAACCCGCTATCATTGACTTTTACGCTGATTGGTGTGGACCATGCAAAATGATTGCACCTATTCTTGAAGAACTGGCCGAAGAATATAAAGATGATATTTATATTTATAAAATAAATACCGAAAACGAACAGGAACTGGCCGCCATGTTTAATATCCGAAGCATCCCGACTTTACTGTTCGTTCCAATGGAAGGACAACCGCAATTGGCACAAGGTGCTATGCCAAAAGCTTCTTTTAAAGAAGCGATAGAAGGTGTACTATTAAAGAAGTAAACTTGTATTGGGCGGTTCGCGAACCGCCCAATACAGATTACCCAATCACTGCCTCTCTCATATCCCCCTTCTCCATAAACGCTTTGTGGAAAGCAAATGCATTATACAAATTAGCCGGAGTATGCCCTTGCACTCCACTTTCCAGATACTTCCGTAATAGCGGCCTGTAATCCGGATGCGCACAATTCTCAATAATCCGTTCGGCACGTTCGCGGGGAGATGTACCCCGAAGATCGGCAACTCCATATTCCGAAATAATCACCTTAACCGAATGTTCACTGTGGTCTGTATGCGAAACCATGGGTACAAAAGCGCTGATTATTCCACCCTTAGCAGTAGAAGGAGTGAGGAATATAGAAATAAAAGCACTACGGGTAAAGTCGCCCGAGCCACCTATACCATTCATCATCTTAGTTCCCATTACATGAGTTGAATTGATATTCCCGAAAATATCCGCCTCCAAAGTCGTATTCATAGAAATAATACCCAACCGGCGGGCAATCTCCGGATTATTCGATACCTCTGCCGTACGGAAGATAATACGTTCTTTAAAAAAGGGTAAATTCTTGTACACGCGCTCTATACACGGATTACTTACTGTAAGCGTGCCGCCACTGGCAAATGTTACCCTGCCGGATTCCAATAAACCAATTACAGCATCCTGAATAACCTCCGTATACACCTCAAAATCAGGAATATCCTTATTCGCTCCCATAGCTTCAAGAACTGCATTAGCAATATTGCCTACTCCCGATTGTACAGGCAGGAAAGTATCAGGAATACGCCCCTCTTTTATCTCGTTTGCAAAGAAAGCCGATGCATTTTCTCCAATCTTACTTGTAATTTCATCTACCGGCGCGAAACCGCCACCCTCATTAGGCATACAAGTCTCCACAATAACAATTTTATGGGGATCAACCTTTATATGGTCTTTACCGATACGATCATGCACAGTATAAAGAGGAATCTCTTTGCGATGCGGTGGGTCGGGTAACTCTAACAAATCATGCATTCCCCTCAATGTCTTTGGATGCCAGGAATTTAACTCCACAATAACCGTTTTAGCCATACGGGCAATAGTAGGAGTGATACCCACACCGCAAGTCGGTACAATTTCACCATCTTCCTGAGTTTGGCGCTGGGACACCCAAATCAAAATCCGAACATTTTGGCAAGCGCTTTTTGCTCTTCGGATAGAAGCAGTACTCTTTTTATAGTCC
>NZ_QVMI01000004.1:0-305181 GCF_010500965.1 Bacteroides sp. 51
TGTAGGGGCGGTTCGCGAACCGCCCGAAAATGGTTTCCTGTGTATTCTGGGCATTGGGCGGTTCGCGAACCGCCCCTACAGTAAATCACTCCTTTCCATTCCATTTTACACCAATCATAACCAGTCGGATTATTTAAACAACTCCAATCAGCGTAGAGTCAACCGGGTAGTCTTCACCGCCCTGCTGTTTCCACCAATCATGATATCGAAATCTCCCGGTTCGGCCACGTAGTTAAGATCATAATCATAGAAGCTCAACAAACCGGGAGTGATTTCAAAGGAAATCGTTTTGCTTTCACCGGCTTTGAGGAAAACCTTTTCGAAACCCTTCAGCTCCTTTACGGGACGGGTGATACTTCCTACCAGATCGCGGATATAGAGTTGTGCCACTTCTGCCCCATCATACTTACCGGTATTAGTAACCGTTACCGAAGCAACGACAGACCCATTATGCTCCATAGAGGGAGTACTCAAGGCAATGTCACTGTATTGGAACGTAGTATATGACAGGCCGTAACCGAACGGGTACAACGGATCATTATCGACATCCAGGTAGTTGCTGCGGAATTTCTGGAACCACTTGCCTTCCTTCAACGGGCGTCCCGTGTTCTTGTGATTATAGAACAAAGGTATCTGGCCTACGTTCTTCGGAAAAGTCATGGTTAGTTTACCGCTAGGGTTCACATCACCAAACAGTACATCGGCAATAGCATAGGCTGTTTCACTTCCGCCAAACCAAACATTGAGAATGGCAGGCACGTTTTCCTGTTCCCAGTTCAGCGTCAAAGGGCGCCCGGTAAACAAGGTCAATACGACAGGCTTCCCGGTTTTTAGCAAGGCCTCCAATAGCGTCCGCTGTACATCGGGCATGTTAAGATTCGTGCGGCTTGAACTTTCACCACTCATCTCGGAAGACTCACCCAACGCGGCAACGATAACATCTGCACCGGCGGCTACTTTCAAAGCCTCGTCCAGCATTTCCTGATCTGTCCGGTTATCGCGGTTCAGGGAACGCCCGAACATGGTGGCATGTTCTTCGTACACTGCATCACTAATCAGGTTGCTACCCTTGGCATACGTGACGTTTACTTTGCCTGCCAAGACTTCTTTCAACCCTTCGTATACAGAAGGATAATCGTTAAGGCGTGCAGCTACGCTCCATGTGCCGGGCATATTGCTACGGGTATTCGCCAACGGACCGATAACGGCAACCGTACCTTGTTTCTTCAAAGGGAGCAGGGGTGCCGCAGAGGACCCCGGCGTTGTACTGCTGTTTTTCAACAACACAAAGCTCTCGCCTGCAATCTTGCGTGCAGCCTGGCGGTGTTCTTTCGTGAAAATATCGCGTGCAGGACGTTTCAAATCGCAGTATTTATAAGGATCATCGAACAAGCCTAATTTGTATTTGGCTTCGAGCATACGGCGGCAAGCCGTATTTAAGGTTTCGATGCTCACTTTGCCTTCGTCTATGGATTTCTTTAGGGTGCCTACAAAACCTTCGCTTACCATATCCATATCTATGCCTGCATTCAGTGCACGGGCAGAAACGGTTTGCAGGTCGCCGATTCCATGCTCGATCATTTCGGAGATACCGGTATAATCGGTTACCACGAAGCCATCGAAGCCCCATTGGTTACGCAGTACGTCGGTCATCAGCCATTTGTTGGCTGTGGCGGGTACACCATCTACTTCATTGAAAGAAGCCATAGCGCTACCGGCACCGGCTTTTACGGCTGCTTCATAGGGATACATATATTCATTGAACATACGGTTGCGACTCATATCGACGGTATTGTAATCGCGACCGGCCTCTCCGGCACCATACAGTGCAAAGTGTTTGAAGCAGGCCATGATTTCATCGTTGCGGCCGAGTTGATTGTTCAAGTCGGCACCCTGATAGCCCAACACCATGGCTTTGGCGATGGCACCACCCAGGAAAGGGTCTTCCCCACTCCCCTCGCTAACACGTCCCCAACGCGGGTCACGGCTGATATCCAGCATGGGGCTGAATGTCCAGGAGATACCGTCGGCGCTGGCTTCGATGGCAGCAATGCGGGCAGACTGCTCAATGGCTGCCATATCCCAGGAACAGGAAAGTCCCAATGGAATAGGAAAAATGGTTTCGTAGCCGTGGATAACGTCCATACCGAAGATTAACGGAATGCCCAAGCGGGAATTCTCTACCGCGAGTTTCTGTACGTCGCGTATCTTCTCCACACCTTTGAGGTTGAAAAGTCCACCGACAAGACCTTGTTCTATCTTCCGGGCCACATCACTGCTTTTTGCCTGTCCGGTGGTGATTTCACCTGAAACAGGAAGGTTGAGTTGGCCTATTTTCTCTTCTATGGTCATTTTATCCATCAACTCTGTGATGAACTTATCCATCTCCTGCGGCGAACGTTTGGAGGTGTCCTTTCCTGCGACCGAGGTCACAGTGAGGGTGGATAAAGATATAGTGATGAATAATGCGAATGTTTTCATAATTATGGATGCAATTAATTTATAACGAACGTTGTTTGACTTATATCGCGTAGCAACTCCCTTCCCTCCTCGGGAAGGAGGGGAATTGCTGCGCTGTCTCAACACAGAAAACTTAACAGCCTTGAGGTTCTAGGGGTATGAACCCTGGCAGCGGCACCTTGCCGCCCGCCTATTCGTCTTTGGGATCGAGTAATAGATCGGGAATCTGAGTATATTGGTTGAAAGGAAGCGGTAGGTATTGTTTATCTTCGCTCCAGCCCTCCAATGCAGTCTTTGCCAAACCTGTGCGGCAAAGGTCGTTATAGCGTTCGCCCCATTCACAAACCAGTTCCATGCGACGCTCGTCCATAACCTGTTCAAACGTTACATTAGTCAACTCAGGCATTTTGGCGCGTCTTCTCACCTCATTAAACGGAGCATCTCCACTTTTGCCATTCTTAATCTTAGCCTCCGCGTTCATCAGCAACACATCAGCATAACGAAAGATACGTGGATTGTTGTTCGTTCCATACTTTGTACGTCCTTCAGTCATCTGAGTAGACGGCGTATACGCTTTACCATTCCAGCAATCTGCATTATTCGGGTTGGCTTGCGGCTTGATATAATCGCCATCAGGCGTTGTCGAATCGGCAAATAAGAAAGAAGTAGTGGCACGTATCGTTTCTCCGCGAGCATACGCCCAATCACGGAAAGATTTCAGGATACCGCAATCGCCCCAACCATTTATGTTGCTACCCGAGTTCTGAGGACCCTGACAAACAAACCATTGGTCCGCATCAATCAAATCGCCGGTAGAATTACCAAAATCAGTCAGTTGACATTCAAAGATAGACTCGTCGCACAGCTTTCCCGGAATCTTCCACAATTGATAATAATCCGGATAAAGCGAGAAACCACCATTCTTAATGATATCATCTGTCAACTCTTCCACCTTAGCATAGTTCCCTTCGTTCAGGTGAATCTTTGCAGCCAGGGTTGCAGCCGAAAAAGCAGTTACAGCACCTATATGTGTATTCTGGTTCGGACGAACACGCGGCATATTGTCCATGCCGTACTGTAAATCTTCCAATGCATATTTATTAACCGCACTGATCGTAGAACGGCTCAGGTCAACCTGATTGTTATCGCGAAGAATAGTCACCGGACCGAAAGCCTGAACCAAGCGATAATACGCATACGCACGCATAAACATCACCTCACCCCGATATGCCTTGTAGTTCTTCATATCATTATCGTTCGTGATATTCTCGGCATACAAATCCAACGTCTCTATGGCCGAATTGGCCACCTTGATGATGTTGTAGTATTGCTTCCAGATTTCGTCAAATCCCCAGAAAGAATCGTTGTACTTGTAGATCATTAAATTATAATAATCGCTGCCATTGAACTGGCCGCTGAAGACATCCTGGTCGCGGATTGTGGTAATTTCCCAGATCACCCAGTGCATGCCACTGGTTCGTATCTTTGCATATACACCGGATACCGGCTGGTACATGTTACTCATATTCGTATAGTCCACCTTCTCTTCGGGCACTTTGCCTTCGGGCTCTTTGTCGAGGAAATCATTACACGACGTAAATGATAATACCATCAAAGCAGACATTACATATATTAAAGGTCTTATTAAAGCTTTCATTATATCTAATTTTTAGTGTGTTATAGTTTAGAAATCAATTCTCACGCCAAATGTGTAGGTCGATGTCAATGGATATACTTCTGTATCCCAACCCTGGCTGTCAGACAATTCCGGAGAGAACGAATTGGCCGAGAATGATGTGAACGGACGATCGGCCGTGAAGCTCAAGCGGAGTCCGGGCATAACGTAGCCACCCATTCTGAGGTTGCGGAATGTATATCCCAACGTAATGTTCTGGATGCGGAAGAAATCGGCATCTTCTACAAAGTACGAGCTGTATTTCTGGTCGCTAACATTCCATGACTTCAGCAGACCGGCAGCCGACGGATCAGAGTTTGTTGATCCCGGACCAGTCCAACGATTGTCATATTGAGCCTTGTCGAAGTTATAATTCTGCGATGAATAACGGAGCGCACGTTTGCGGTTGAACATCTGAGCACCAGTCTGTCCGTAAGTCGTTAACTGGAAGTCAAGGTTCTTGTAATTCAGCCCCAGGTTGAAGCCGTAAGTAAAATTAGGAATATACGAACCTAAAGTTGTACGGTCGTTACCATCGAGAATGTTATTACCATCGAGGTCGGCATATTTCAAGTCGCCCGGTACGCAACCGTTAGCCACTGCGATAGGATCGGCAGCAATTTCTTCGTCTGTCTGATACACACCGATCATCTTGAAACCATAGAAAGAGTTCATTTCTTTACCCACAAGGTTAACGGTTTTTCCACCTTTGATGATGCTGTTACCGTTCAGGTCTTTCACACGGTTTCTTAATGTCGAGATGTTGGCTCCGATATGGTATGTAAAGTCTTTACCAATCTTATCACTCCAGTTCGCACTCACGTCGATACCCGAGTTAAGGATCTTACCGTAGTTGCCGGCAAGAGTCGTAGTACTGAACGGAAGAAGCGGAGAAATTACAGCATTGTTCGTCATGCGGTGGAAGTAATCGAAATCAATATTCAACCGGTTGTTCAGTGTGATGAAGTTGAAACCGGCGTTCCACTCTTCTACCACTTCCCACTTCAACCAACTGAAATATGTGCTGTTCTGGAAACCGGCAATGGTAGTATTACCAAATACGCCCGATGCACCATTACCAGTTGCAATTGAAGCAAAACCATCGCTTGCTTTCACTGCATCATTACCCAGTTTACCCCAGCTTGCACGTACTTTCAGGAAGTCGGCCCATTTCTGGTTCTTCATAAACGGCTCTTCCGAGAGCACCCAGGCAGCACCTACAGAGGGGAAGTAACCCCAGTTTTCCTGATATTTGCTGGAACCGTCGGCACGCATGGTAAACATTAACAAGTATTTATCGTCAAAGTTGTAGTTCAACCGGGCAAAGTAAGAAAGACCACGATAGCAATATCCATCATCGGTTACGGTAGCACCGGTTGCATCACCATTCTTAATATACCAATACTCATCAGCACCGTCGGGCACATTGCTTGCCTTTCCTTCGAAATAACGCCATTGCTCCTGACGCATAGAATAACCCGCCATAGCGCCGAATTTATGCTTGCCCCATTGGTCATTGTAGGTCAACGTATTATCCCAGATATAGTTATAGTACTTGTTCTCGGTTTTCTTCAACTGAGTGGTGGCCGATTGCTGCCAACTGCTCACATAATACGCCGGAGTAAACTCACGACCCTGAGAAGAAAGGAAGCTATACGAATAGTTTGTTCTGAAATTCAGCTTGCTGGGAATAAAATCCACCTGAGCATAAAAGTTGCTCAATACCTGGTAATTCTCTTTGCTCGAGTCGAAGTACTCGGCCGCTGCAATCGGATTATGGAAGTTGGATGAATATCCAACAGCATCCGGAGAACCATACTTGGTAGGGAATCCTTTCTCGTTCGTCTCATCATAAAGCGCTACGATGGGAGGACAGTTGAAGGCTTTCTGCCAGGCTGTATTGTTGGGCACTTGTTGGGTCGAATTACTGAACACGCCGCTGAAACCTACTTTCAGCCAGTTTGTAGCATCAAAGTCTACAGAACTGCGAAGGTTGAAACGCTTGTAATTGTTATCAACATCCATAATACCATCCTGGAACAAATAGCTTGTACCAATAGAATAAACAGCCTTATCGGAACCTCCGTTTATATTCAAGCTGTGGTTTGTCATAACAGCAGTGCGCAGAAGCTGGTCATACCAGTCGTTATCGGCTCCGAATGTCCAGTTGTGGAAATCAGAATCAGCATAACTGCCACCATATTTGTCGATGGATTGTTTGAAGTGTGACTGATATGCATCATAATTTCCTTCCAGCATCATCGTAGCATATTCGTACGCATTACAAAGTTCAAGCACATTGGATGCTTTCTGAATACCTACATAACCATCATACGAGATTTGTGTCTTTTGGTTGCGGGAACCTTTCTTTGTAGTAATCAAAACCACCCCATTTGCAGCGCGTACACCATAGATAGCGGCTGCCGAAGCATCTTTCAGAATGGTCATTTCCTGAATATCTGCATTATTAAGGAAGTTGATGTTGTCGTAGAACATACCATCGACTACAAACAACGGCTTGCTATCGGAAAATGAACCAACCCCACGGATTTGCACGATAGGACCTTCGCCCGGAGCACCGTTGTTGATTACGTTAACACCGGCAACTTTTCCCTGGAGGGCAGCCATGGGCGATGATGATGGGATGGCCGTGAGCGCCTCACCTTTTACTACGGTGATCGGTGCCGTCAGGTCCTTGGCTTTTGCCGATCCGTAACCGATGACAACGATTTCCTCCAGTTGTTGCGAGTCTTCTTTCAATACTACGTTGATTACCGAACGTCCGTTTATGTTTATATTCTGGGGCAACATACCTATATAACTGATGGTAAGTGTTGCACTTCCCTCTACATTATTTAATGTGTATTTTCCATCTAAATCGGTAACCACCCCGTTTTGTGTACCTTGTACCAGAATGGATACGCCGATCAGTGGTTCACCCGATGTATCGGTTACGGTACCCGTTACTGTTTTTGTTTGAGAGAATGCCGGCATTGTAACCAATAGCAAGCACGCCATTAAGAATAGGCTTTTAAGCCGTAAGGCTCTTTTCAGAAGATGTGTTTTACTCTTCATCGCATTAAATTTTTAGTGGATAACTAGTTTACATTGATCTTTAGCGCTGCGCAGTGCTTCATTCAACTTGAAAACAAATATATGGATTTCGATAGGTAGAGGGCAAAAAAATGTATTCACCAACAATACATATCGTCGATATTTAACAAAATAAGTAACTACTCAATTAGTACTCAAACTCTGCTAAGTAATTGTAAATCAAATGACACCTAAGAAAAAGTCGTTCAGATTTTGTGTTGGCTTCAAGTCTAATTTCTTACGAAGGCGGTAGCGATTGTTTTCGACTGCACGTACGGAAAGGTTCATCAGCGAAGCAATATCCTTAGTATCCATGTTTAGTTTCAAACAAGCGCAAAGTCGTAAATCGTTGTTGGTGAGTTGTGGGTAACTTTCCTTCAGTGTTCTGAAGAAGTTATGATGTTTTTGTTCGAATTTGATAAGAAACATTTTCCAATCATCCTCCGTATCCAAGTTGTTGGCCAGCAGATTGTTTATTTTCTGATAAAGAGGAAGCAAGGATCTTTGAGTGTTTTTGGCGCTGATCTCATCTATCATCTCCTTTATTTTCAGAATAAGTTCGTTCTTGCGGATGATAAACGAGGTTTGAGTAAACATTTCCGCATTCTTTTCCTCTATTTCATTCTGAAGCTGCTCGTTCATCAGGCGCAGATGCTTATTTTGCAAACGTCTTTTCATAAACCAAAAGGTGGCAAATAAAGTAAACGCAACGATCAGGCAACAAGTAAGATACCACCAGACGGTGTTATACCAAGGGGGAAGTATTTCAAAGTTGATAATAGCATCGGACGAATAATTGTTCAGTTCATCTGTCGTACGGAGGCGCAACGTGTAGTTACCCTGCGGCAAACGAGCATAGGAGATGCTGTTGCGTTGCTCTGGCTGGCTCCAGACATTGTCTACGCCTTCCAACAGGTATTCTACAAACAAGTTATTAGCAAAAGCATTGTTGACGGAGAAACCTACCGTAACCGTATTATCTCTATACGGAATCTGAATGCGCTTAGCCAGGTTGGCATAACCGTCGTTCAGATCCCTTCCGGCATGCATATATTCAAGATTAGGCGGAATGAGCTGTACAATCTGGCGCTTACTCTGACGGGAGTTATGGAGAATGAACCCTACATCCAGACAAATCAGTGATAGCGAATCATCCAGTACGGAAATGTTTTCAGAAGCTGTAACAAGCGACAGATTGTCCGTTTCTACTTTGTACGCCTCATTTATACGCGCAATGTAACCATCGTAAAAGAAACGATAAACAGACGTTCCCGTGATGGCCCAGTTTTCTTCACTGTTAATGGGTATGATACGTTTCAGATCGGTCACATTCTCGAAACACTGATTCAGAAGAGGATCAAGTTGCAGATTGTCGTTGCTTTCATTATATGTATAAAGGCGATTGTTTCCTAGAAAAATGATACGCCCGCTCGACTTAAAAACCTGAAGATGCTCAGGAAGTGTCTCGTCATTCTCGCATCCGTAATAAGTATAGTAACGGAAAGCATCCAGGTCTTCATTCAACCGGCATTTATACACCCCTCGCCTCACGGTTTCCAACCAGATGTTACCCAAATGGTCTATTTCCACATCATAGATAGGGTCTGTAATTTGCCGCATGACATTTATCTTCCCGGTTTCCTTATTTACAATATTAACCTCTTTATACGTAACAATAATATCCACTTTCTTTCCGTTAATGGTGGCTTCCAATGTGCGGAATACTCCACTGTCTACCCGATACGGCTGTCGGATTCTGAAATCAGGGAGGATTTCAAGTAGTCCCTTGTTGTGGCAACAGAATAGTTTCCCATCTATCTGACTGAACGACCACACCTGCCCCTGCGTTCCTTCGATCAGCTTTAAGGAAGAATACATTTCAAGATCACTCGTCTTCTCTCCCGGCGTATAGTAAACACCCTGATTCGTGCCTACCAACAGATATCCGTTCCATAATGTGGCGGCATATACCGAACTGGAATTGCCGTCTACAGCGCGGTAGTAACTCAATCCGTCTGTATAGCGGATATAGGCAAGGCCACGATCCATAGCTATCCATATGTTATTACTTTTATCTTCGTATAAAGACAGAATCGTATTATTCTGCAAAGAATTAGTTGCATCAAAATGATTGAGTATATTTCCGTGAATATCAACTTCATAGATCCCGTTCAAAAGTGTTCCTAAATAATATGTGTTGCGTTTGGCACAATAAACACCACAGTTCAGTTCCAATCCGTTTAAATGACGGGAAAGAGTGTTATTCCAGGGGATAAAACTTTTTTTATCGTATATATATATTTCGCCTGTGGAAGTACCGATTAAGTAACGATCGTCTCCATAAGGCAAAATGACACGGGTGGTGGTTCCATTCAGGAATTCGCTGCCTTCATTTTTACTCAACCGTCCGTCGTTAAGTTGGTAGAGAGGACCATGCATTTCTTGTACCCAATACTCGTCCCGCAGTTTCACCAACAGCATAAAGCCCCTAGGGGTAGTTAACCGTTCGATGGTATCTTGATAATAAACATAAATATTAGTGAAGGACTGGAAATAGACTCTATCTCCATCTATCCAAACACGCCAGATACTTTCATTATCAAGGCTTTTAGGAGGAAGTAAATCTTTTAAAGAAGTGTATTTCAACCCACCCGACTGATCCCTGTCCCAGCGTCCGAACTCATCCGAACCACCGGTATAGATGGTATGATGAGACTCTACCGCCAGAGCACGTACAATAGGAGAGTTGGGTATTGAATAAAGTTTCCATCCCATGCCATCCGATTCAAGTAAACCGATGTCATTGCCAAAATACATAACGCCTTTTTCGTCCTGCCCAATAGACCAGTTCTTACTGGCTGCATGATATTTATCGCGAGCATAGTTGATGACATAAGGCTTTTGATTTGCTAAAGAATAGCATGCCGCCAACAAGGACAAACAAAATAAAAACAAGTGTCTTTGAAGGTTCATTATATAGTGATATAAGGTCTTTACTGGTATATTTCAATCACAAATATACATCGAATACTCCCTAAAGCCTCCGAATATTCGCTTTTTTTATAAGAAATGCCAATGAGAGTGAAAAAAAATCCCAGATATAAATTAATTGTATACATTTGCAAAACACAAGATGCACCAGGTTGCATCTTGATAAACTTTTTATTTTTGCAATAAATCAAGTATGAAGCCTTCAGACTCAAGACAGAAGCTAAACGACAACGAATTGGAACAGTATCGCGTACAATTAGAACAAACTAACCGGCGTCAGGCATTGTTCATTAAAGTACTACAAATACTGCAACTGGAACCAGACATCCCTACAGCCATGAACATGGCACTTGCCGAAATTGGCCGTTATACCGGCGTTGACCGTTTAGCAACATGGGAAAATCACCTCGACGGACTTACCTATGGCTGTACCAACGAATGGTGCAACGAAGGTATCGAACCTGCCATAGATTATCTGCGGAGCATGACTATCGAAGCTGGAAAGCCCTGGTTCGATATGCTCGAAAAGAATGGTATTATCTGTACATCCGACATCTATTCGCTCGACCCTTTCATTACCCAAATGCTCGAAAGACAAGGCGTTAAGGCCATTGCCGTCTTCCCATTATCGCAACTGGGTGTGCACTTCGGTTTCCTTTCGTTCAATTTTTGCTGGGATAAACAGTGGGACGAAAAGGATATAGAACTGATGAGCCAGATATCGCAAATCGTATCTACCGCCACCAAGCGCTGGCAAGTTGAAACATCTCTGCAACAGTCTCAACAAACCATGCAAAAGGTATTGGATAATATTAATGCCAATATTTTCGTTAGCGATTATGAAACCCAGGAAATACACTTTGCCAATAAACCTGCCAGAGAAGAAGCAGGACCCGTACCGGAAAATTCAAAATGCTGGGAAATGCTGAACGCAGGATTGACTGATATGTGTACGCATTGTCCGAAGCCGCAACTCCTCGATGCAGACCGCCAGCCCACAGGTGTTCATTTCTGGGAAGACTACAATCCGGTTACCGACCGCTGGTACACCATCCAGAGTATGGCAGTTAAATGGCTCGATGGAAAATGGGCCATCATGGAACTGGCCACCGACATTACTACCCGTAAGCAGGTGGAACTGGAACTGATTCAAGCCAAAGAAAAAGCCGAAGAATCGGACAGGCTCAAATCGGCGTTCCTGGCCAATATGAGCCACGAAATACGCACTCCGCTTAATGCCATCATCGGTTTTTCGAGCATACTTGCCGAAACCGACAATCCGGAAGAGCGCCGTTCGTACCTGCCTATAGTGCAGGAAAACAATGAATTGCTGCTCAAACTCATTTCCGATATCCTGGATATTTCGAAGATTGAGTCCAACACCATAGAGTTCAACAGAGCATCGCTGGATGTATACCAACTTTGCCTGGAAGTGATCAATACTTTCTCGCATAAAACCCAAAACAGCGCAGTAGAACTCCGTTTCGACGAAAGTTCACCGCAGTTGGTAATCAATGCCGATAAGAACCGTATCACACAGGTGCTCTCCAATTTTATAACCAATGTGCTGAAATTTACGACAAAGGGATCGATCATTCTCTCTTATGCTTTGGATAAAGAAGGCGAGGTATGTTTCAGTGTAACAGACACAGGTAAAGGCATTGCCGAAGAGAAACTGGACGAGATCTTCAATCGTTTCGTTAAACTCGACTCATTCTCACAAGGCACCGGCCTCGGGCTATCTATAAGCCAGAATCTGGTAGAACGAATGGGTGGAAAGATCGGAGTTGAATCTCGCGAGGGCGAAGGTTCGCGCTTTTGGTTTACGTATCCATACACACAGGACGAACAACCCTTATCCGAAGTTGGAACGGGAAACTTAATAACCACTGTTCCGTGCTCAAGAGCCACATCAGGAGATTATAAACCCCTGATTTTGGTAGCCGAGGATATAGACAGTAATTACCTGCTGATTGAAGCACTGCTTAAGTGCGATTATCGTTTATTAAGAGCATACAATGGCAGTGAGGCCATAGAACTGTTCAACGCCCAATCTCCCGACCTTGTATTTATGGATATGAAGATGCCGGGTATGAGTGGAATAGATGCAGTTACCATATTAAGGAAAACCAACACTCAGGTTCCTATCATTGCACTTACGGCATTTGCCTACGATAGCGACAGGAGATTGGCTCTTGATGCGGGTTGCAACGATTTTCTGACCAAACCCATTTCCCCGCCCGAACTACGTAAGGTAGTCAATAAATGGATACATTAAGAAAAAAGCATCAATTCAAGGCGAATTGATGCTTTATACTTTTCCGGACAGACGCTTCCGTCCTTAATGTACTCAACTTTCGCAAGCTCGTACAATCCTATCCAATTAATCTTATATCTAATACAGTGAAAAACTATATATATAACGCAGTCCATTCTGTTTTGTTCAAAAGGATATGAAAAAAAAGTTTTTTTTCGTATCATTGCACCGTTTTATTTTTGAATGATAGACCACAATATACAGATACAAATTCATCATGGTAACGGTAGAAACTAAAATCCCTCGTGTAGAAGTGGTAGATGCGCTTCGCGGTTTTGCCGTCATGGCCATCTTATTTGTTCATTGCATTGAACACTTCATTTACCCTGTTTTCCCCGATCCGGCCACTCAGCCGGAATGGTTGAATATACTGGATACAGGTGTGGAAAGCGTAATATGGACACTGCTTGCCGGAAAATCATATGCTATCTTCGCCTTGCTTTTCGGATTTACTTTTTATATTCAATTCACCAATCAACAACGGAAAGGAAAAGATTTTGGTCCTCGTTTCTTCTGGCGGTTGATTCTGTTGGTAGTGTTTAGTTTCATCAATTCGGCCATGTATCCCGGTGGAGATGTATTGTTACTGTTCTCTATTGTAGCACTGGTATTGATACTCGTTCGTAAGTGGAGTGATAAAGCCATACTGATATTTGCCATTGTCATGTTGTTGCAACCCGTGGAATGGTTTCATTATATAATGAGCCTGTTTAATCCGGAATACGCCTTACCCAACCTGAAGGTAGGTGAAATGTATAATGAAGTGGCCGAGTATACCAAAGCAGGAAATTGGGGTGATTTTCTTTGGGCTAATATCACAACGGGCCAGAAAGCAAGCCTATTCTGGGCAGTTGGGGCAGGCCGGTATCTGCAAACGGCAGGATTGTTTATGCTTGGCTACCTGATTGGCCGGAGACAATTGTTTGTACCATCAGACTCTTCCCTCAAATTTTGGTTAAGGGCACTTATTATAGGCGCCATCGCTTTTGCCCCTTTGTATCAATTAAAACTGGAAGTCATGGGCGATAATGCTATTATAAACGGTACGGTAGGCGTTGCGTTCGATATGTGGCAGAAGTTTGCATTTACCGCAGTTCTGGTATCTTCGTTTGTTCTGTTATACCAATCGGAAAGATTCCAAAAGCTCACATTCAATCTGCGGTTTTATGGTAAAATGAGTCTTACCAATTACATTACACAGTCTATCATTGGAGCACTTATATTCTTCCCGATTGGATTAAATCTGGCACCATACAGCGGCTATACGCTTAGTGCGCTGATCGGTTTATTTATTCTGGTTGTTCAGGTCAGGTTCTGCAAATGGTGGTTTAAATCTCATAAACAGGGCCCCCTGGAATCAATCTGGCATAAATGGACGTGGATAGGATCGAAACGGAATACATAAAACAGGCATCAATAGTCAACCTTATATAGTATTATATCTGATATTACTGCCGAATACCCTGGCGCAATATTAGCGCCGCCCGATCCATAAGCTAATTGCCAGGGTATATAAACTTCTCAGCGTTCACCGGTTTTCATATGTTGCATAACCTCTGTATATGCAGCTATCTCTTTCGCATCAGTCTCGAATTCCTTAACATCAAACTTCCGGGGAGAACTGAATTCAAGGGAATTATCATCTTTTATATTGGATTTCAAGATATCCAGATGTTTATATAATTTCGTGTAATATCCAATAGCCGGAGATGCGTTAAAAACAGCTTCATCAATCAGCATCTCCCGATAGTAATAGTGCACTGTGCTTGTATAGAATGGTGGTTGTCCTTCGGGGATACTCTTCATCACCTTATAATAAATGGTGTATCTTTTATCCCGTTGATAAATTAAAGCTTTCAACTCCGAATCAAGCTTCAAATCAAAGACCTGTTGCAATGAATCAATAAATGCTTCGTTTCTTTCACGCCAGTCTACGTATTTCCCCGGATCTTCACTTTCGCTACACGACATAAATAAGAATAACATAGAGAATAGAGACAGAAAAGAATAATTCTTTTTCATAATAAAATGGTTTTAGGTTCCTTTAAGTAAGGAAGTCATTAGTTTAGTTAATTACACATCTATTGACGTGAAACAGCCACCAAAAACTTGTTATCTGATGTGATTTATCTTTAAAAAAACTTTAACGCGAAGCTAAAAGGAGAATATTCGGGGAAAGAACAATTACTTGATATAAAAGCTGGAAATATGAATTATGACGATTTATTGGGATCAAGCAAAAAAGTCGGTTATTAAATTAACATAGTTATTAAGGATGAATGCTTGAGATAGTTTCATTATGACAGAAATAACATTTTGATAATAGAATGGAGCGGTAATCGCAAATTCCGGGCTTGGGGCAGAAAGGGAGGGAAGAATGGCAAAAGAATCATGTTTATAAAAACCAATAAGATTTAAATTCACAAAATAAACCACCCAAATGTCATAAGTAAAACAAAAAAGATCACAAATAGTCGGACGGGTAAAAACAAATACAGCAAATACACACTTCAACCGTTTCGCTTAAAACAGACTAACCAGAGAATAATAATCTATAAAATGAAACATGCTGAACACTTGAGCCGCGTGCTGTCGATACTTGAGCGCTTGGCTGTCGATACTTGAGCCGCGTGCTATCTACACTTGAGCCGCGTGCTGTCGGCAGTACGCGGCTCAAGTGTAGAAATTATTGCGCTGGGGCACTTCCAAATATCAATAATACACTGCATAAGCAAGCCTAAAGCCTGATTTTAACATCTCATTGACGGTTTTCAAAAAGTTTGCACGTGATCAAAACGAAACAAATGCTATCTTTTTGATCTGATTTTACCCATATTTGTGACTTCGCGGATTAACAACCAGGTTAATTTAGCAATTCAACCGACTTTTCGGATTGGCCCTTCATCTCCATCAAAAGCCATTATACCGTATTTAAACAAAAATCGCATTTATCTTATTATCAGATAAATGCGATTTTATTAAGTGATTCCGAAGCGATTCGAACGCTTGACCCACGCCTTAGAAGGGCAGTCTAAAAAAACACCTCTACCCGCCTGTTCATCGGCTATTGCTGAAATTTCAAAAAAACAAAAGGATTCGTTTTTTAAAAATAATTTATGTTTTTTTCTTTACTTTTAGCTGCTCCAACTCATAATTAAGAAGAGCATTTTCCTGTTCCAAAGCACTATTCTTACTTAACACCTGGCGGAGTTGTGCTCTGAGAGAAGCTATAAGCTTGTCTTTTTCTTCCATTGTTTATATTTTAAATTAAAACATTGCCACCATGAATCCTATAGTAAATTACATTCTCATGATCATTGGAACAACAGGAACTATTTTATCAGGTGCCTTCATTCTTTATTGTCTAATTCGATTTCTTCTCCTTGTTGTGATACCTCATGAGATTGATTCTTATCGGGAGTCGAAAGAGAAACGAAATAAGAATAAAGATCATAAGCACGTTCATCACGAACATTCACAAAAATATCCCGAATAGCATCTAGGTTTTCTAATGTATGTTGATTTTCGGTTATACACTGAGGATCTTTCTCCATAATCTCCTTACATGTATCCAAAGCCTCGGACAGCAGGTTCTTATCGTCTGCTTTGCTTGCATATTCAACAGCATTTGCATAGCAGTAAAAAGCATCCGCTGTTGCTCCAAGCCTGTAATACTGATACCCAGATGAACTCTCAGAAATCGCTAAAGAATAAGCTTGTAATTGTTTTCTAAGTTCGATATTTTGTTTCTTTAATTCTGAAACTTCTTTCTGAACAATCATTTTGATTCTTTTATCAATACTCAAAGAAGTCCACAAATTAACACCAATAAGAACTGTAACTCCTATTCCGATAAATGAGATGAGCCAAGATATAAGTGTTGAGAGTGTTTCCATTGTAAAATTATTCTTATCCCATGCTACAAATGATTTTCCGAATTCATGCATTTATGAAAGTCCAGTGCAGCGACTCCTACTATTATAAATGTTTCCATGTTGATTATTCTTTGATGTTTACAGCGAATCCGGTTAATGTGTAAACGTATTCATTTCCATTATACCTACCCTCTGATTTAAAATTTAAAATTCCATTTGCTCCCTGCTTTTTTGCTTCATTTACCAATTTCTCTAACATATAGTCCATTGTAGGGTTAAACCAAGAGGCTGGCTTGTTGTCTAATGGAGATTTTTTCTCTCCTTCAAACCTATTGTGGCCATTTAAGTGTCCGCTCTTAAATTCCATTGTTATATTAGAAACTGGATCGTATTTAAATCCTTCGGATATGGGTGAAATAATGAACCCGCTACTTACATACTTCGTGAAATCAAATACATAAACATTCTCAGTATAAAGTGATTTGCACGATAAAAGTACAGTTGATAATAATACTGCTAATAAAATCCTCTTCATAACAATAGTTTGATTATTTTTTAGTTAGTAATCTAGTTGTTTTTTCTAGTCAGCGTCATATTCCGATTCGAAAAGATTTATATCTCGAAGAACTTTCCCCCGTCCTTTTTTGACAAAATCAACCACGACATTTTGTTCCCAGTATGTTTTCACGATATCAGCTAATCCATCTGGAACTGTAAAATTAATCTCTTCGCCACCTTGCGTGGTTATTCTCACTTTTCCTGCTCTATCAGCCATAGATAGTATGCCAGAAGCTACTGAATGTTGATCCACTTTATCAACAGTTTTTCGTTCACCGTCAATAGACTCTTCTACTCCTATTTGTTTTATAGCACTTGATATTTGAAATTTTGATGTAGTTAATTCAACATTTCTAGCTACGCCACCTTTCATGGATGTTATTCCGAATATCTTAACTACTTTACCATCTGGAGCCAATTTTTTAACACTACCAACAAAATTATCAAAATATGACTCATCAGGGATATTCTTTTTTAATGTATGATAATCTCCTGCACTTATTAATTCAATATTATCATTTATGTCTTCTATAATTTCTTCAAAACGACTAAAACCTGGTAGAGACTGTTCTTGAAGCCCCGCAAATCGAATAATAAAAGCCATACTTGCTGCGTGTGGAGCTGATATGAACGGCTGAATTCTCATACTTTCAGGAACAACACCTGAAGTTCTGTATTTCTGACCTGACTTTCTCTCTATTGTCCTTGTTGTAAGTTTTTCATATATTTCAACTCTATCAAAAACCTCATTTGTTTTTGCAAAACCATATCCAACACCTTGCCCTGCAACAACAAGCCGAACCTCATCACTACCCAATACTTCTCCTTTTAGTTCAAAGTGTCGTTTGAAGTGTACCGTTTCTAACATATCTCGAAGTTCATCTGCTATATCTAATGGTACATCACGTGACAAAGCTAGTGATATTAGTTTCTCTGCATCTCTATTATAATCACATCGCATAGCAAGAGCTGCTGAACTTTTTAATAAGATTGAGACTGTAGGTTCAGGGAGATTGTTTCTAAGAGCAAGATGTGCAGCATCTTGTTCTAAAGAGTAAGCCTCTTTATACAAATTTAAAGCTATTTCAAGATTACCCATATTCTTTTGCAGATCTCCTTGATCCACTTTGTACATGGCAGTATTGTGAATGTCTCTCAGTTCCATCATCTTTTATTTTTAAATATAGCTCTCGGATTGCTAAACTCTACAATCGAAACATAGGCTGGTAAACAGGTTGAATCAGATTGGTCTGTTTGCTTAAGTTTCTTGGTTAATCGTTGCTCTGGTGTATTAGTAGAGGTTTCATTTAAAATCCCAGAAATTTCAAGCCTAGCAGTTTTAGAAAATAAAATATCATCTTTATCACCAAGCCAATAATCAAAACCATCTCCTTTACATGAACGTTCTACTATTGTGTAACTTGTTTCATTAATAGCCAAAAGGCATGAAATACAAACAGCAGCATGATCGGTACAATAATTAATCTCTTTCCATGAACGATCAAATTGTTCGTCGAAGTAATCATCCCATGTTAATAACAGATTGGCCTTTCTATCACCACTTAAAGCCATGTTTAACTTTTCTGGATGTTCCATGCGATGCAATGTCGTCATACAGGCAGAATAATAGTGTCCACATAAATCTGGATGCATTCCAGGTAAACCTTCTTTTATTTCTATCAGATTAATTAAATCTTGCTTATTTCCTTCCATACTATTTAAATTAAAGGCTATCTCACTCCATAAAAGTTATTTCTTCAACTGCATTCTCAGAATTTCTATCATTTCTTCCTTGTCTTTTAGACGTTCCTCCAAATGCTTTATCCGCAATAGAGCATCTTCTAATTTACTTTCACATTCGGATATGGAGATTTTACCATTGTTATCTCGACCTATATTAACATTAGATTTGCCATGAATTTCTTGGCGGGAAGTAAATCCAGCGTCATTTAGCATTGGTCCTATTCCATGTTTAAGTATTTCGTCTTCATCAGATTTAGTAAGATTTCTTTTTATCTTTTTAAATTCTTCTTCAAGAACCTCTTTTGAGGCGCCTGCTAAATCTCCAAAAAATCTACGATTTTGAAAACGGATATAGTCTTTATTTCTATTATAGTATTCTTCAGCCTCTGCTAATTCTTCTGGAGTTGCTTTATGGGTTGCCCTCTCATACATCTCATCATCCAGAAAAGTCATAATAGGGACATGTAAGACCTCAGCCCATCTTGTTACTGTTTTAGTATCTACTCCATCCATTTTATAATATTTATAAACCATTGCTTCTGACATTTCTATCATTTGAGCAAATTCCCTGGCTGAAATACCGTGTGCTTTCAAATACCCTTTTAGACGTTCGCCTGTAATCATATTATAGTTTTAACAATTTATAACTATAGTGTTATTATAGTAATTTATAATATTATTATATTTGCACTTGTAATCATTAACCAAGTGCTATTAATAACTAAAACATTTTATATTATGACAGCTTCAATCATCATCTTATCAGTATTATTGGCGATCATTCTCATTGCTATTGTTTTTTCAAAAAGCAAATCATTCAAAAGCTACCAAGACTACCGCCTCCGAAAATGGTGCGTTAAATGTGTATGTAAATCCTCCATAGCCAAACCGTTTGGAGCACATTTAGACGCAGATACAGGTAGCCCCATTCCTGAGCCTTTGGCATCTGAAGCACACGCGATGTATCTATTTATAAGAGGAGAATATAAGCCGCCTTTTAGTCCTGAGCCTCTTGAATGAGTAAGCAAACCTCATCATAGCTTTCGTTGGTAGTCATAGCTATATTTCCGTCATTTCCAGCTTTAGTTACAGCAGACAAAAGAATTACTGCCTTATCACCAGCGTTTTTTACATAAGCAATAGAAGCTATGTTGACTAATCTTTTTTCTCTAGAGACGTTTACTTCAATAAAATTCTTCATAATAATGTTTTTAAGAGAACCGGCAGGCTTTATCCGGCCTGAGAAACTTGATTCAGCCATGCCAGTTCTTGATTAAGACAAATGCACGCACCACGTAGCATTTAAGCCATTACAGATACGTAACATTTAAACTATTACAAATATGAGCAAAAAAACTCAACCGGACAATAAATTTGTTCCGAATGTCAAAAATTTACCACTCACAGAGTATTTTAAGACTCTACCTAAGGCTGTAAGACGACCAGTTATTTACTCTTCTCCTAAAAAGGAACTTGTAGACGCTATCGCAGAAGCGACCCAACGTGATCCACATTCCGTCAAGAGATGGATGTATGGTTACGCCGCTCCAAGTAGCTTAATTGAAAAGAAGATCGTTGCCGATATGCTTGGCTCTTCTGTTGAAATCCTATTCCCTGCACGCGAATCTGCTGGTATATGAGAAACATGGAGTTCTATAAGACGCCCAAAGGCAAAATTATGATCAATGACGAACATGGCACTCGCGAGTTAAAGCCGTCAGATCGTGATTTTATCACAGTATTCATTGTTCACCTTAGCGACTTCTACCCCGAAGCACTAGAGGCTCTATCAAAGATTTATGCAAATAGTAGACATAACGTGCAATACTATGAGTATCTAATCGTGCTAAGGTTTATCAAGTGTAACTTCCTTAAGTATGATTCAACAATGGATATTGATCAGTTTGGCTACTTCAACTTTGAGGAAGCAGAATGTCCATTACATGGTGAATGTGAGTTTCAAGGTGTTATCTGCAAGCCTAAATTCAATTCACGCCTATCAGATCGCGAATTGAATGTTATGAGAGGCTACTATGAACAATCTTCTGAAGCTGATATAGCCAAACAGATGTACATATCCGTCGAAACAGTCCGAACTCACAAGCGGAATGCCTTTCAGCGCGTGAAAGTACATTCTCTATCTGAATTTATACTATACGCAAAAAACAATAACCTTTTCATATAACAAAACAATATGAGTAGTGATGAAAAACTTGCTAACATAATGTTGGCAATGAATGACAAGTCATTCGGACAAAGGGAAGCTGCAAAAATCGTAGGAAGCCGAACGAGACTCTTCAAACTTGTAGGTGATGGCAGTATTAGAGCAGAGAAGCCAACAAAAGCCCAAAATGGCAAATGGTTTTGCAATGCTGCCGATGTACTACGATACGCTAGACCGCATAAATACTAATTAATAACCAGGCGACATATCACAGGAGTGTGATTGTTTTTCAGTAGTGAAAAGCAGGGCTTAATTCAATCGTAAATAAAGAAACAGCCTAATTAATAAGTATATGCAAGTATCAGAATTACAAGTGGACCAGAACGCAACTATTGAATACTGGTTTCGCAGAATAGACGGCGGAGACGACTGCTCTATCATAACAGGAAACGTAGTCCGGAAGCTAGGTGATCAGATTGAAATTGATGTTCAACATTGCTATTTCGGATGGTTTCAGGGACGTAATATCTGGGTAAGAGGAAATTCAGAAGTAATCAAAATCAATAACTAAATCCAAGTATAAAGATGGAAACAAATATAACGATAAAAATACCAGAAGATGAGAATTTGTTTGAAGCGGAATTCTCTATTTCAATAGTTGGTATGAAAGTGAAAAACCGAGAATTCTTAAAAGAACTCCCGGAGAGAATAAAGCAATCATGGATTGATTGTGCTGAGATGGCTATAGGCGGTAAACTCAACGATAAAGTTAAAGATGCATTTTAATCAGTATAAGTATTTAAGTAATGTAAAAAGAAGTCTATGTGGAAGATTATATGATCAAAACTATTTGGTACATATTTTGAAATGCCAGAAGAAGCGTGGTAAAATTTTAACTCTCTCAATTTTTCCAAGTCTTTATTCAGTGGTAGGTTACGATCAAAGGAATATACCAGATGAGTAAACTCCAATATAGCCTCCTTGATGCCAGGATAAGGGTTGAATACATCTTCTAAACTAGGGGTTTCCCCCTTGCTTTGAATAGTCAAGACTGTCTCTCTTAGAGATTTTGCTTTTTCTTCATAGAATGCTTTTTCTTTCATCGTAAATAAAATTTTTAAGTGACAATACAAAAGTAATAATAATCCAGGGCACGTCATCCACTTCATAATAATAAAGTTTTAAGTGACGTTTTAACTCTTCTTATTGGAGGCGTGCCCTAACTAAATCAAAACAATTATGAGTAATGCAATTCAAATTACAAGCCAGGATCTTAATGCGTTGAAACATACGGATCTTGTGGACTATGGTAAAACAGAGCAAAAGTTCATCACCATATACAATGCAGTATGGGGAAGTGAACAGGGATCTGCTATTTACAATCGTGAGAAATTCCATTTCAACAAACTACTTACCGAAACACCAGCACTTCAGGAATGTAGTAAGCTGTCTCTTCTCGGGTGTTTCCTTGATATTGCCGTAAACGGATTATCCCTTGACCAATCCGGAAGGCCGCAATGCTATATTATTCCACGTAGTGTAAAAGTAAAAGGACCAACCGGTGATTACTGGGAAAAGCGTGCAGGTCTTCAAGTATCTGCATACGGTGAGGTTTACATGCGCATGCGTGCCGGCCAGGTGAGACACGTTGATAATCCTGTTATCGTATATGAGTGTGATTCTTTCGAGGCCTATGTTGATGAGAACGAAAGAAAGCGGATTAAATACGTAGCTAAGGTACCACGTACATCAAACAAACCTGTAGCTGCATTTATCAAGATAACACGCAATGATGGTACAATAGACTATCAATGGATGCTTGAATCAGACTGGATAAGATTAGCTGCTTTCTCTGAAAAATCTAATAGGGGCTCAGCCAATGCTTTATACAGTTCATTCAATGGAAATATTGATCCGGGATTCCTTGAAAACAAAATGATGAAACATGCTTTTGATGCATACCCGAAAGTTCGTACCGGGAACTACACTGTTATGGCCACTGAAGAAGAAGCGCCTCCGGTTATCGACTATGGATTCGTTGAAGAAGGCGACCAGGTAAACGAACCAATTGTCAATGACTCCAATATACCATTCGGTGAAGATAAACAGCTAGATGCTCTGGAACCGGTAGCTGCTCCAATAACTGAGGCTGACGAAGAAGAAGGATTTTAAAACTACAATTAGAAATGAATAACCTATTTGAAAACGATACTGCGTTCCTTCTAAAGGAGTATCACAGGATTATGGATGAAATGCTTGATCTCATTAAAAAGTGCAGTAAGTTAGATAGGGCTTATATAGTTGGTCAACTGCAAGCCCTAACTGAAATATTAGAAAAAGAAATTAACGAATAACTAATCAATTGTACAGATGAAAATTACCAGATATCAAACAGTTATGTTATGGGTAAATTTAATGTTACTCATATTATTCTTAGGCAGTAGAATATACAACCACTTTAATGCGTGGATAGGCATTTTTGTGTGTTTGCTTACAATCTATCCTATTTGTAAAATCATTAAACAATTCAAGAAATGAAAAAAGTACTATTCTTATTAACGGCTATTATAGCTGTATTAACAATGTCTTCCTGTGAGCGGGTTGCTCCTAATTATGCCGGTGTTTTTATGGAGAATTACGGTAAAGATGGAAAGAAAGACTTCACAATTAAAACCGGACGCGTTGCAACGTGGGAATGGGGTACAGAATTATTTCAGGTTCCACTCTTTGATCAGCGTGGAGAGTTTGCCGATCCAGTGACTTTAAAAGCTGCCGATAATACCGAATTTAAAGCCCGGCCTACATACTCATATAAAGTTATACGTGATAGGGCTATCGATGTCGTATTTGATAATAAGCATATTGGCGGAGGAGATCAGTTTATGTCTTCATTGGAGGATAATATACTAGAACCCCGAATCTATGATCTGATAAAAGAAGAAAGTCGAAAACATAAAACCGATAGTTTAATGGCTGATGGTGGCTCTTTAGTCTTTGAGAAACGTTTGGAAACTATAGTGGAGAAGGAATTTGAAAAACGAGGTCTTGACTTACTAACGTTTAGTGCCCAACTCGAATTTAGTGAAAAAGTCCGCGAGAAGATAGATAGCCGGAATGAAGTAAATACTAATATCTCTGTATTGGATCAGCAGATCGAAGAACAAAGGAAAGTCAATGAACTTGAGAGACTTAAAACAGAACAGGCTCTTATTACATCGAAAGGATTAACAAAAGAAATACTTCAAAAACAATTCATTGACAAATGGGATGGAAAGACACCCCTGTATGGTGCTGTACCAGAATTTATATCATTGACGAAATAATTACTGTTATGCCCTCGCAAATCACGAGGGCATCCCATCAAAACAATCAAAAACATCATGAATAATCAACTCATTAAAATAGACGAAGTAACCTCCATCATGGGTGGTTTTGATAATATAGTAAACAGAAGCAATACTTCTGTAAGCAAATGCAATGAAGCCGGTCAGGCTCTTCTCGACACCATCGAAGGTAACGGCGGGATGAATGAAGCATTGGACCAAAAGGCAGCAGAATACCTTGAAAAGACAAAAACGACAATAAAGAATATGGGTGAACGCCGTAAGCCTATTACTCAATTGTTCGATAAGATCCGCTCTGCATTTACAGCACAGGAGAAATCACTTGATCCCAAAGAACCAGGAACGATCCCGGGACAAATCACTAAACTACGTGATAAGTACGCACGGGAAAAATATGAGGCTGAACAGAAAAGAAAGCAAGAGGCTGAGCGCCTGGCAAAACTAAATGCAGAGAAAGCTACATATAAACGTGATCTTGAAGAAAAGCTCTTAACTCACTTCAATACGTATTTACGCTCAAAGAAGGAAGAACTAAATAAGATGTTCAATGCCTTGACACTCGCAGGTTTTGACCGTGAAACCAATATGATTCTACTCTTCCCTACCGATTATCCCAAGGCTCATTTCGATGCATTCTCAGGTGAGGCACCTACATATTTTATCGGTGGTGAAGCCAAAGCGGCCTTGCGTACTGAAGTATTATCCGGTAAATATGAATACTTTGCCTCCCAGTTCAAATCCGAAATAACAGACGCTAAACAATGGTGCAAGGATCGCTTTGCTTCAAAGAAGAAAGAACTTCAGGAACTAGAGGAACTCCGCCAGCGTGATACAGCGGCAGCCGCCGAAGTTGAAAGAGTGAAGTTGCAACGTGAACAGGAAGAAGCGGCCAAGCGTACACAAGAAGAAGCATCCAAAGCCGAACAGCAGCGGAAAGAGATTGAGATGAAAGCCCAGCAGGAACAAATGGCTAGTCTGTTCGATCAGTCAGCGGCCATGGTGGCGCCGGTAGCTTCCAATGCCAAGGTTAAAGAGAAAATACAGGTCCTCCACCCTACCGGCTTCCTTGAGATATTTAACATGTGGTGGCTCAATGAAGGACAATCCCAACCGATCGATGAACTAGAAAAAGCTTTCAAGAAACAGATTACTTTCTGTGAGAAGCGGGCTAACGGCAAGGAGCCGGAATACATCAAGTCCAATTACGTTAAGTACGTTGAGGACGTAAGGGCGAAGTAGTATGGATACTGGATACTATAAAGCGTTAAAGAATATTGCTCAAACAGATAATCTTAAGGAAAAAGTTCTCAAAGGTGAGATTATCGACATTACAGAGATTGAACATGAATATGGCGGTGTTGCAATTACATTCTGGAGATTTGGAAAGCCGGAACCGGCAGAGCTTTTCTTCGCTAAGAAAAAGAAGTCCGATTTGAATGAATTCTTTAAAAAGGTATAACGATGGCCAATCCTGATACATATTTCCAACGCTCAGAGGTCAGTAACTCGGATTTGACCGAACTAAAGAACTTTCTCTATCCCCAGATGCAGTTTGGGGATAAAGAGAAAGCTTTCAAATTTGGGACATTGGTGGATGCCATTGTAACCGAGCCGGAACGGGTGGACTACTTCAAGTTTAAAGTCGATGGAGTCCAATACACTCAGGAGGATTTTGAACTTGCTGAAGCGATGTATAGCTCCCTTCGAGCAGAAGCTAAGAAAGATCCGTTCCTGGCCAATGTGCTTAAGTTCTCTGATACACAGAAATTCATGGTTAACAAAGGGCAGCGGTTTCAATACGGAAACTTTGAGTACGCATTGGACACCCGGTGCAAATGGGACTGGTGGCTATCATCATTAGGGTTTGGTGGTGATCTGAAAACTACAGCCGCAGAGAGCCAAAAACAGTTTGACGAAGCTATGGACTATTTCGATTGGAACCGATCACGCGCCTGGTACATGGATATCGCTGGAAGTAACCTGGATTTCATATTTGCTATCAGCAAAAAGAACTGTAGGGTTTTCAAGGCCCATATACGCAGAGGCGATGATATCTATAATAGAGGAAAAGAAAAGTATGAAGAACTTGCCTTCAAATGGTGGCAATTAATGGTATAAGCTATGAACAAAAAATATATAATCTTCTGTATGGAGTACTACAACGGTGATCAGGTAATCTACCGATGTAGCTGTAATGTAGGAACCAATAGCCTAAAAGCAGAGAGAAAGCGAGTGCTTTCTGAATATCCACTGGCTACCAGAGTTCTGTTTCATTATCACGAAATGGCATAGGCGCCATATATTTTAATCCAAAATATGAATCTGAACATTACACCCCAAAGCCAAATCCTAGAGGAACTTACCGAGATAGACAGCTTCCTGAATATCACTGCGAGCGAACAGATAGAGGAAACTGTACTTCGTGGTAATGATTTAGTTGTTTACATCTCTCGGACCGGGAAATTACTTGCTGACGCAAAATATTGGCTCAACCAGGCTAAGAAGTCTGAGGTTCTTGAAATCATAGTTGATATGACGAAAGAAACGAAAGCCACAGCTAAAACGGTGAATGCTCTTGTTGACTCTGTTTGCAGAGAAGAACAGTACTTGGTTGATTGGTGCGAGAGATGCAACCGGACCGCAACTCATCAACTTGATTGGTGTAGGACGTTGATAAGCAAGGCAAAAGAAGAAATGAGGTTATCGGGGATGTATGTTCATAAATAAGTGGAAAATGGAAAAAGAATATAAAGAGTCAAAGTATTGCTGCGAAATACCATTTTTCGGAGCTAAATATCCTGATGCAACATGTATTGACGGATATCTGTACGACTTAGATAGCTACGATGTAATAGACGGAGTAGAGGGTTTAACTCGTGGTGGTGATGTGCCATGCCCATTTTGCAATACCGATGATTTTATTGAAAGTGACCCATTCGGAAAAGAAGATGAGTTTTTTGAAGAAATTATAGGAGACAGCAACCCCGATGATGTAACATCCGAACAAATCAAAGAAATGCAAGAACGCTCACGCGCTTGGTATATGGATTGGATTGAAGCTAAAAGACTGCAATATAAATAAATTGACAACAATGCACTATAAACAAGAAAACAAATATGGATGTGGGTTATACTCAGTAGCAAATGCTTTGCAGGAAAACCACATTATAACAGAGAATAGGATTGAATGGTCTAAGGATGGAAACAATATCGGTCAGTTAAACAGATGGCTGGAACAATCTGATTATGATTTCTTTATTCAAATGATTGTCTACAACAATAATAACCCGATTGAAATTTTCGATTTAGAGCCTGTATTTGGAGAAAAAGAAATTGAGATGTGGATGCCTTTTTTCCTGGTTATAAAATCAACAGAGAAAAAGAATCACATGATTGCGTGCCGGTACATGAGAAATAGAAGTATAATCGTGCATGACTCCAATGAAGATTCAGAGATCATATTCCCAGACTTCAATTCATTTAATGAGCATTATAAAGGCGAGATATTGTCGTACGAATGTTTTTACAATTTTAAAAACGAACCGATATTTATTATTCCTGTAAATAACCAAACACCATGAAAGATGGACAACTAAACGATAAAGAATCAGCAAAGACCTTATTGCTTTTGCTGCTTGCGATTCTACTTATCGGCTACAATGAGGTGACAAGTTCGCCGGCATTGATAGGAATCGGAATTATCACTTATTTATTAATCAATATCATCAGCTTGCTAAAGGCTGATCAAAAACAAAAAGAATATGGAAGAAAACAAAGAACTCCCGCAGAACACGATTCAAAAGGCAACTGTTAAGAATGACCGTTGCGCTGTATCGTTCAAAGAAAACTATCGCGATGCAAACTACACCAACAAGGTAGATAAAGAATGTGATCAGATCATACATAACGATATGAGAATTGCATTTTCAATGTTGGTGCCGTTTCTGATTACAATTACAGAACAAGCCGAATCCGGGCTTTTCAATTCAGGCAATATCGGAGAAGATTTGAACGAAGAGTTACAGGAAAAGATTGCGGCGTATTCGGTTACAGGATATGTACATGGAGGTACAGACGAGTCTGCCGGTGTTAGCATTATCGGTCAGAAGTTACTTAAAACTGGGCAGGTTCTCAATGTAATTGCACCGTTTACAAAGTTCGAGGATGAAAACTACCCTTACGGCAGCGAATTACTTCAAGTAATTGAAAGATGCGACTATGAGGTTGCTGAATATCTGTTTAACGGAAAATTTGGAATTAAACAGGCGCAACTTGACTTCGACACCGATGCTCCGGCAGATGCAGATATTGACGGTGTATCAATGCCGGCAGAGAAGAAAAGAAAAAAGAGAGCATCAAAGAAAGAAAAGGCTGTCGTTTTTGACAACTTCGCTTAAAACCTGTACGTCATGAATATTACACTTCAATCTAACGGATACTACCGGTTAGAATTCAGATACCGCCCCGCCATCGTTGATGGAATCAAAAGCCATATTGATGGTGGCGGGCGAAAATACGACCCTGCTACAAAAACGTGGCAGGTTCATTCCTCCTACCAACCTCAGCTCGAACAACTCGCTCGATTCGTTCAGCGTTTTGAGAAAGTTGAATGGGGCGGTAGTGCTCCGAAAGAAGAGAGCGATATCGCATACCAGGTTCAGCCGCTTCCGGAACTCGATATTCCACATAATCTCAAGATAGAACCTTACGATTATCAGAAGAAAGGAATCGCCCGTGGGTTGCAACTAAAACGATTTATTAACGGGGACGACATGGGCCTGGGCAAAACTTTTCAATCTATCGCCACACTCACTATTGCAGACGCATTCCCGGTACTTGTAATTTGTCCGAATGTCGTAAAAATGAACTGGGAGCGCGAGTGGCACCGGTTTACTGATAAAAAGGCGATGATTCTTACCGATAGTGTACGTGACACATGGACGTTCTATTGGCAAACTGGAATGTACCAGGTGTTTATTGTGAATTACGAATCCCTGAAGAAATACTTCGTACAAAGAATCAAGAAGTCAGAACGATGGACACTCCGGGATGTAGAATTCCGGCAGTCTATAAATCTATTTAAGTCCGTAATTATAGATGAATGCCATAAATGTAAGGCATCATCTACTCAGCAGGCTAAATTCGTTAAAGGTATTGCTGCCGGCAAAGAATGGGTTTTGGGCCTTACCGGTACTCCTGTGGTAAATAAGCCTAAAGATCTTATATCACAGCTGTCTATTCTTGGACGCATGGAAGATTTCGGTGGATATAAGCATTTTGTAGAGCGTCATTGTTCTGGGCCTAACGAAGCAAGTAACCTGAAAGAACTGAACTATAAGCTCTGGAATAATTGCTTCTTCCGGAGAGAAAAGAAAGAGGTGCTTACCGAACTTCCTGAAATGACACGTCAAATACTTTCTGTTGAAATTGATAACCGCAAGGAGTATGACGATGCCGAAAAGGATTTATTAAGCTACCTGGTTAAGTACAAGCAGGCGGATGATGAAAAGCTCGCTAGAGCTATGCGCGGCGAGGTTATGGTACGCATCGGGATACTCCGGGATATTTCCGCACGTGGTAAATTAAGGGCAGCTGTTGACTTCGAGAAAGACTTTATCGAAAATGACCAGAAAGTCGTAATCTTCTGCAATCTACATGATGTAGTGGATAAACTACTTCATGTTTTCCCGGGAGCTGTCTGTATTACCGGCCGGCAAAACTCTACTGAAAAACAAACATCGATCGACGCCTTTGTCCGTAATCCGAAAGTGAAGATAGTCATTGCATCTATAAAAGCTGCAAGCGCTGGCGTTGATGGCTTGCAAAAGGCATGTTCAAATGTACTCTTCATCGAGGAGCCGTGGACGGCGGCCGACCGCGACCAGGCAGAATCCCGTGTACATCGTAATGGGTTAAAGAATGGTGCCACGATGTACCACATGCATGGGAAAAAGACCATTGACGAAAAGATGTGGCATATAATAGAAGAAAAAGCAAAGATATCTAACGCTGTTGTAGGTGGTGAGGATAATGTTCAAACGGATATCGTGGATATGATGGCTAATTTGTTTAATGAGGAATAAGACAAAATCAACCATGAAAGGAGTAACCAAACTGGCAAGAAGAGCCAGCCTCGCAAGTCAAAAGTGCGGAACATGTCCGATGAGATTACATTGTACGCCTGCAATTCTAAGAGTTTGCCATGATGCTTTTGTAGAAGGGTTTAAGAAAGGAGTCAAGGCTGTTGAGAAAGGTACCAAAGAAAACACTTTAAAAAACTTCCGAAAAATTTGTGGATGTTATTACGAGGGGACATGTACCGTTGATTGCAAAGAATGTACATTCAGAAATTGCGAGACGTTAACGGATTTATTTAACATTAAGTAAAAAAACAGATTAAGTCATGAAGAAACAGTTTAAAGGTAAAGCAATATACAATCCGTCCGGGAAAGCCGGCGAGTACAGTTATTGGGCATGTAATTTCTACAATGGGTGTTCTGTTGGATGCAAGTACTGCTTTAATAAAAAGGGTATGACATCCAAGGTTTTGGGTGGTGACAAGCCTACGTTACAGAAAGGCCTGGTTGACGAATATACTGCATGTAAGATATTTATTCAAGAAGTATCAGAAAATGTAGAAGAGTTAAGAAAGCATGGATTATTCTTTTCATTTACTACCGACCCTCTACTTCCGGAGACAAAAGAACTAACATATTTCGCAATAGGAGTTTGTCAGGCTAATAGAATACCAGTTAAGATATTGACTAAAATGGGACAGAAAGAAGCATTAGAGTTTAGTGCAGTATCAAGCGCTTATAGATGGGACAATAGGCTTATAGCTTACGGTGTTACACTGACTGGATGTGATAGCGAAGAGCCTAACGCCCCGAGCAATAAAAGCCGAGTTATAGCTCTCATGGATATGAAATTTGAAGGATATAGAACATTTGCCTCTATAGAGCCTATTATTGACTTAGATAGCAGTTTATCAATGGTCATGAAATCTGTAGACTTTTGCGACCTCTTTAAAGTCGGCCTTTTAAGTGGAAAGAAATACGATTATAGAGAATTGAGAGGCTTTATTCTCGCTTGTGCTCACTTAGATAACAAACTCTACTTCAAGGATACGTTTATCAAACAAGCAGGATTGACCAGAGAGGAACTCCCGGCGAACTGCGTTACACGGGATTACAATATTTTCAACAGAATCGCAACTAAATAAAAATATGGAAAGTAGAATAGATAGACAGCTGAGAAATGAAGCTGAGGAATACAAGAGACTCGAAAAACTTCTCAATGTTCCCAAGTTGGAAAAACCAAAAGACTTCGAGGTTGAGAAATGCATAGAAGCACTCGAAAAAAGGCTTCAGGAGAAAAGACTACCTGGTCCTGTTCGTGTAGGATACACCAACGCTGTAAAGGTTCTCGAAGATCGAATCACAAAGTACAATCAATTCGACTTCTCTCCTATCGATTCAATTCAGTCGAGAGCAATTATCATGCTTGCTATTGATTTTCTAAATGGAGAATGTAGCAAGAAAGTATTATGTGGTATAGCAATTAAACAAAAAGATAAATGGAGGAAAAATACAAACGTTGGATAATTCAGATAAAGGCTAGTAGCCCATGTTTTGTTTCTAATAGTAAAGTTGGCGACCCTCCAAGAACTTTACTCAGACATAGGGCTAAAATGTTTAAGTCTCCTGAGTCAGCTGCTAAACACCTTGAAAAGATTAAAAAGGATTTTCCTTTTAGAGAACGTGAGTATAGAATAGTTGAATTATAAAACAAAAAGACAAATGGAAGCAAAGATAAATATACTGTATGAATGGGATAAGGTAGAAATATACCTAAAAGAAGGTAGACACTTCTTTATGCAGGGTAAAAAAGGGGGCATTAATATTGTAGAGTCTCCTGCCGATGGAAGTATCAATCAGGAGATAAAACCGTTTCTAACCATCCCTGGAGGATATGCTACACACATATTAAAAGCTCTTTCCGATGCATCGAAAGGCATAGGTATATCTACAGAGAACGAGAACTTACTGAAAGGAAAGCTCCAGGCAACTGAGACGCATCTTTCAGACATGAGAGAGATTGCGATGCTATTAATTAAACGTGGCTCACAAGATGAAAAGATATAGATTACCATTAAGCCGGGTATTTCCGGCTACACACCCCAAAAAAGGAGAAAGAACATTTTTTCGTGAAAAGATATTGCAATCCACACACGAATATTATCCAGTACAATGCAAATGCGGGTGGGTTGGAAGTAGTGAAGAGTGTGACTGCTACCAGATAGGACAGTCCGGAGATTGGAGCGACCCTCAATGTCCTAAATGCAGCCAATATGTTGAAGAGTTTAATTGTTTCCCAAAACGTCATACTATCCGAGAAAACGTTGAGTACTGGAAAAAACGTATTGATGAAATCAATAAAGGAAATGCTGTACTGGAAATATACGAATGGATAGGAAAGCCTTATGGTAAAGGTTCTACCACAAAAACGCTGTTTACATTCGACAAGAATAGCGGAATAGGATATCAGGAACTGCAATTCTCAATGAATAGTTTTGATTTTCCGAGAACGTTTAGTAAAAATGGTGGAGTGCTCGCATTAATGCCTGGTAATCTGGCCAAGAATGACGGATTATCCCTTCAAGACTTCAAAGATTGGTTTAAGAAATCAGATTTAAGCAAGCCTAAAATTATTATCCATTTTACAGACTTCCGGTACTAATGAATAAAGAAACCTGTATTGAATGTGGAAAAGAAACGGTGTCCGTAATACCTACGGATGCCGGCTTCGTTTGTTATAACTGTTATGCAGAGAAAAAGAATCCGCCCAAGGCCAAGAAAGTACACGATAACGAGGAAGCCAGGATCCAGTCAGAGTTCTTCAAGCATGTACCGCTATTTTTCCCAAAACTTCCCGAAAAACTTCTGTTTGCAATACCAAACGGTGGAAGCCGGCATAAGATTGAAGCGGCCAACCTAAAACGTCAGGGTGTGCGATCTGGAGTGGCCGATGTGATCTTATTAGTACCGAAGAAAGGTTATGCTAGTTTATGCCTGGAATTTAAGACCGGAAAAGGACGACAATCTGACGAACAGAAAGAATTCCAGCGACAAGTAGAAGCGTGCGGAAGTAAATATGTTATAGTTCGTAGTGCAACGCAAGCGATTGAAGAAATGAAATTATACCTCTATTAATAGCCAGCTTATTCGGCTGCCTTTTCTTCCAAGTACTCTCTAAATATTCTAAGGAGAATGAGAGGATTGCATTTTAAAATAATTACCAACATCAACACATGAGAATGGAGAAATACAAAATCTTCAGAATTGCAATTAATATATAGGACTAAAGTGAACTAACGTTTGCCTAAATCTCTTACCCAGCAAGAATAAATTTCTTCATCCTCTTGATCCTCGTCTTCCTGATCTTCATCTTGTTCATAATCTTTATACTCTTTCCAATCTATAGATTCAAAAATATTTTTCAACTCGTTACCTTTATATTCTTCAATGCCAGAATTTAGAGTTTCGCATACTATGTACTTATTCTGCCCTTTGTACCAAACAGCCATGTGATGACCAGGAGAGCCTATATAGAGACAATGTTCTTTATTCAATTCTCGAATAGATGATAGAAGAGACCCTAAAAGATCTTTGGTATTAGAAAAAGTTTTTTTATCAGAATTTCTACCCACATATTGTTTAAATTTAGCAACTTTTTCATTCATCGCAATTCCATAAGAAGACAATTCATACTTTGTTAAGTCTCCTAATGAGTCTTCATCTCCATCTGCTATCATCATATAATGCTGATACTTCATAATCTTCTCAAAATCTTTTACTTCATTTAATCCTTCTTTAGCCATATCAACCCTCATTCTCCCCCATAAATGCTTCGCAGCATTTGGACCCTCAATAAAATTTGCAACCCAACCACCACATAAACCGCCATATTTCTCTTGTCCATCTTTTCCACCACTCATTTTTCTTATATAATATTCTTCTATATCTTCTTGCTTCATTAATTGAGTAGCATTACTTTGCACTTTCGTTATACCATCCATTATTTTTAACTGATTCATAGCAAGTTCCGTGTTGTTAACAATAAAGGCTTCACCACTATGAGATTTTGCATTAATTGTTCGAGAGGGTTGTTCTGACATTCGTAGTTGTTCTTTCATTATATCGCTGTTTTATGTCAAAAATCAGAAATTAAGAGGGAAATAAATCCTTCAAATTGTCGAATTAAGGCAATGTGCGTACACAACGACAATAATTATATCCATTAGCCCATTGATTACTATCTGTTATTCTACCATCGGACATGATCATCAATTTATATCCAGGTTCATCTTTATAAGATGTTTTATTTTTCTTCACACTTCTAGGCAAACTTACTTCTGTTGAGCTCCAGTATATAGGAGGATTAAATCCTCTTGCTGAAACATTCCTATTACTAAATAAAGATACATCAAATTTATTTTTATTTAAATACATAAATGACAGTTCATTTATTGTAGGTAAACGCCAATCTGTATATCCACCCACAGTAGAACCCTCACATAAAAGTTTTGCGTCTTCATAATATAATTTACTAGAGACAATGTCGTTTTTTTGTACAGATATTTTGGAATCTTTGAGCTCAACAAAATCCAATTGTCTCTCTAGCTCATCGCAAATTTTTGTATCAACCTCTCCAAAATTCACAGGTTTATTAAAATTTCTTCTCCATGCGTAAAGAATATAAACTTTATAATGACTGTCACTTATTTTTTCAGGCTCAGGATTGCATACAAAGGTGTAATTAGTTGCATATTCAGGAAGCGTCGCTTTTAAACCATGTTCCTCTATCTCAATGTATGTGATTTCTGAAAATTCCACATGCTTATTTTTTGCAGTAAACATTCTGTACGATTCCGCTTCTGCTTTTCGTCTTGCATCTGTTTCACTCTTTCCCTCTCCCATACAAGGCACGTAATCAAAATTATTCCCAATTGGTAATTTATTAGGATATATCCACCACCAAGGTGCAACTTGTGCAGATATTCCTACAAGATTAATAACAATCATTACCACACTAAATATAATTCTTTTTATATTCATGTTATTTTTATTCCAAATCATTATTAGTAACAAATATCACAACTTCTGCTTTCCAACCATCACTCATTAAAAAAGGCATTGAACTTTTAGCATAGTCTATTTTCGCATATTTTTTAGCTTTTATTATTTCTTCACTAGATAAACTTTCTGCAAGATTGTTTTGCGCTCTTTCATGAGCTATACTCCATGCTTTTATGCTATCACCCTTTATGGCTGTTCCTTTTCCGTAAAAACATGCATCTTCTTTTAAATAAGAACTATCAGTAATAGAATCCGCTATAGCGATTTGCAATGTTTCGAGTTTTTTAGGTGGGGCTTCATTATAGTAAATTGTTGCGACTAAAGCTAATATCGCAACAATTGCAGCTATACCACCCCATTCTTTAGCAGATAAGAATTTTAATATATTTGTTATTCTTGAAGACAGCTCGTTATTCTGTTCATTCCTTTTTATCTTTTTACTCATTTCAAGAATTTTATCTGTTAAAAATATCAAAAAAAAATAGCCAATAAAATTACTTTATGCTTTTCAACAATTCGATTAAATACCACCTATTTACTTCCTTAATTTAATAATTTGCTCACTACTTGTCTGTTAAAATAAAACAAATAAACAACATTACAATAATGGTCGGTAAGCGCAACAAAATCGCTGACTCAAAGTATAAACTATATAGATAAAAAGCCCAGATTTACTCCGAAGCGGAGTTATTGGTTAAAATTCTATAGATTTTCGGTAAGCGATTAGTACTACAATGATTTTTTCTTTGATTCTACTGCATGTGGTGTCTCCTTTGCTGGCAAAGATTGAATCATTTTTTGTAAATGAGGTATAGCTTTAGAGTCCCTTTCTGTAAAGTATTTTGCAGCCCTATCCCTTATCCATACATTATGAAAGTGGTCTCTAAAATCACCAAGCAAGAAGTTCGGGTACAATTTCACCCCCTTAATAACTCTTCCGTCTGGATATGTGTGACTGTATGTAGGGAAGTCGTTTGGTTCCAGTCCTTTTTCATCACGAACCCATTGGGCGAACATTCTACCTTGAGATATATCTGGAACCATATTATCTGGTAGAATATATCCTAAATCTTCCATTGGGGCGATTAGATTATAGACAATCTCATTAAATACAGAAAAATGAGTTGGGGGTATTTCCGTTCTATTAATTAGATAACGTTTTAAATGATAAGGCAGACTCTGCCCCCCAGGAACATTTCCACTCATCCACTCAAATACCCACTTGGAAACTAACACGGCAAATTTTGGAGATGCCCACTGAGCTAAATTAATTGCAACTTGAGGGTGTACCCAAGTTCCTTGAAATTGCGGAACCCCACCTGTAACAATTTGAATCAGGGTCGTTGCGGGAATTCCCGTATCGGAAGATAACTCCTTAACAAATTCATCGGTTGATTTTAATCTATTGTAATCGTTGAACTTTTTACCACAGGCTTGACATAATGATGTGGCATTAAAATAACCATCTAAAATTCTTTGATTAATATGAACCTCTTCTACATTTCTGTCTATTAGAGCCAACTCTAATTGTTTTTCTTTCATTTTTGCAAATTATTAAATTATTAATCTGATTTCCCTGTCTCTACGGGTTGATGCAAATATATAAAATAAAAAAATAAAAACAAAATTTACATTACAAATTCAAAGTAAAAAAAAGGACAGCTATTCTCAACGAACATCCATCCTTTTCTTTAAATGATTAATCATTTAATAAATTTGCAATGGCAAATATAGGCAATTTTCTTAATGTTCCATGTCAAAAGGCATATTTTAATAATAACTATGTTATTATTATGACTAGATTAACAGTTTTAGCTTGTATCAAATTTCAAAACTTCCACTTCACCCCAACCATGTGTCCGTCACTCATTCCATTATACCCTTTCAAATACTGATACTCCACACCAAAGTCATGGTAGAACATACCGGCACCAACTGAAACATAATTCAAAGTACTCCATCCGGCAGAGAGGAACGGCTGAAATACGGGTTTCTTTATCCGTGTGATAACTTTGCTTACCGGGGTAAACTTCCAGTCAATCGACTGTAAAGAGTTATACTGAACCGTTGGGTATAGTTCTAGTTTACCTTTCTCTTTATCATCGAATGCAGTTAGTGAGTATTCCCGGCGCTTCTCATAATCTGCTATGATAACTGCGGTATCTGTAACTTGCGTTTCTTTACCATTAATGATCAACAGACGATAAGGCAGAAAAGAAAACTCAGGCATAACCTCCCGGACCGGAACAAGCTGACCCGTCGGAACGGAACCGGCTATCTCCTCCCCTTTCACGTATTCGATTTCTGGGATAGTTGATACGGTTGCCTGGCCAACGAAGAAAGCGATAACTACTAGAATAGAACAAACGAGTATGATATACTTTGTCTTCATAGTATCATTTTAAGTGGAGCACCTGCCTCCGGTTATTTTCTTTTCGATGGCTAACATGAATCCAGCTATAGTTCTTCTCATCAATCAACTGATCAAAAGGAAGATCAAGCGTCTGGATGAGTTCAAAGAGTTTCTTATTCCCTTCTTTGCTGCCTGTTGTTATATCTGCGGCCTCGCCTTTCAAGTGTTGCGAAGTAGAAGCTCCTCTTACGGCTCTATTCAAGGCGGAACACCGGTACCCGCTATTAACATGAATCGGTCTGCCCCATGCTTCGCGTAACGGGTCAAGAATGTTATCTACAAGGTTATTCAATGACTCAACAACCTTAGGAGGTGGTGTATTGTCTATTCTCTTATTCTTAGCGGTGTCGCTGTGCTTTAGTTCTTCGATTGTAAAATACTTCATTTCTTTTCCTCCTTATCTTTATTCAAATACTCAGCTACAGCCTTGGCTAGTTCTGCCGGATCAGATTTATGCTTTGCCAATTCTCCGGCAAGCAATGCAACATCCGATGTTTGCCGCTTTGTCTTTTCGTCTGCTTTCTCGTATATAGACTTCACTTCAATGATACCGACACCAATAGCTCCGATAAGCACAATAAATGGAAATACAGGGAAATTATGCTCATAGTAAGTATCAACATACCAGAACCCGGCCATTTGAATTGCATCGATCACCAGAAGCGCAAGAAGAACATTATAGTACTTAGCTATCTTTGCAAACGTTCGCCTTAATCCATTACTCGTTATCTTCTCACCTCTCTCAATAGCTTTTCTTATTCCCGCCCATAAATCAAATATGATAAACAGTACCGGAGTGATTAACACACATGCTGTAATCCATGCAGCTGCGATTAGTTTTTCAATTCCTTGTATTTCCATTTGTATATAGTTTATTGTTATCCCTAATTATAAATATATCACTGAAGTTGGTTTTCAAGCCCATTTATCTTATCCCGGATCGCTTGTCTTTCTTGATGTAGGGCAAGTACATCATAGGGAGCAGGCTCTCCAATCAGGCTAGCTTCATAGCATTTGGTTATCTTATAATCCTCGTTAGCAAGCTCCTTCTTCAGTTCTCCAATCTTCATTGAGATCAAATAAGGATCATTCGACCGTACTTCCCACTTCTGGTATACAACGCCTTCTATTTCCTCATAATAGGGAACAGCGATTTCATACTCTCCTACTTGCGGTGTCTCACTTTCTGAGAAATGAGCCATCTCATCTAGTTCTTGGATAGTAGCGTCATACTCCGCTTTGATAGCTTTATACTCTTCTGATTCTTCATCAGAGTTTAGATCATTCAACCCTTGATTGAACCTGAATAGCTCAGCTTGCTTCAACTCATCTATATCAAGTACATCTACCATGTACTTATCTATTATTCTTGCTCGTATATCCATTATCTTACCCAATAATTAAAATTCCAATTTTGTCCATCATAAATCAAAACAGCCGTATCCCCTCTTGCTGTAGTTTTAGAAGTAACAGTAGTACTACTATCTACATGAATACCTATTCCATTTCCTTGTATGGTAACATTTGAAGAGTTTACCCTCCGGATCATAATAATTTGTCCTATTTGTGGTTTTGATGGCAAGTACACGTTTATATCAGAGGTATTCATTGCAGAAATATAACAATGAGTACCTGTAAGCCAGGTGTTTTTATCAATTCGTCTACAACCAAAGTATAATCCGAGTGCGAGCAACTTTCTGAAATATCCGCCAAAAACATAAGAAGGATCTGAATAATTATTTATAGCATCACCGTATACCCCACATACAACTCTTTCATTATACACATCCCCCTTTCGCAGGTTTCTATTTCCTAAAGCTACAATAGATGAATATATATCTTTAAAACTTCCATCTTCATTGAAATCATTCGTCTCGTGCTTTACACCGGCACTATTTGCATAAATTCCCTGCGAACTAAAGTAAGCCTTGTCGCCTTCAGTTGTATTCGATTCGAGTAATCCTGATCCACTACTTAGGTTGATCGTTTGTTTTACATTATAGAAACCACCTGTAGGATTATATTTAGTGGTATCAGATGCTAATTCAAGCTTTGCATTTACACCATCCAGAGTAGCTTTTGAAGTTCCATCATTAGTCGTGTTTTGAGAGTAAATCTTTTGCATTACTGCTCCGTACCTGGTGAATATCCAACCGGCTATATTCGCATTCTCTGCCAAAAGCAGATTTGTTGCAATGCTTTCAAACTGTGCCCCGAAATCATTCCAATAGTCACTATTGATCACGCCATTTACAACGGGTGGCTGACCTTCAAAACCGTCTCCGGCATCAGAACGGGCGACATAATAATTACCGAGAAATTTAACGGCATCAACCCGTTTACTGGTTCCGTAATATATCTTATCGTCACTGTATGCATCACGGTATACCATTGACGGACCCGGACCACCGTTTTCACCATCTTTGCCATCATGGGGAGTCATCCTTACCGGCTTACTCCAATTTTGAAGTAGTTCCGTCGAAGATTTCTTGGTAACCGTACACCAGAGGTATTGTAAATCATTGACGGACGGCATCTCGGTAATCCAACCTTCAGGTTCGAAAGCAGTAACATCTAAGTTGGGTGGTGCAATCCTTGAACCATTAACTGCATACCGGTATTCATAAAAGTCTCCGTCCTTACCGGGAGTTCCTTCACCATCCTCACCCGGCCTACCTCGAGCGACTACCATCCAGTATGTGGTATTTGTAGGAGGATTCCCTTTACTTGGGTACTCATGGATATATCTATAGGTAGATGTACTACCTTCATATTCATATACTACTTCATCGCCCCGATAATAGACATATAGGTCCGAATACACTCCCCGGAATAGACCGACAATGTCCTCATCGCCACCTTCATTTTGAATAAGGGTACCTTTCAACCTGAGTTTACCATCCCCCTTGGTGTTAAAATCCAGAAAGGTACTAGAGTTCCCAACCCTGAAGGCATTAGCCACAAAGTCCAGGAAGTTCTGCCCATCGGAAGATACCACCCGGTCCGTAGTGATCCTGCCGGGAAGAATCTCAGTGAAACCATACAATGTTACAAAGCTCCGTTCACCCTCATACTCGCTATTCAAAATACCCATAAGAAGATGATAGAAACCTTTTTCTTCTTCCATGGCAATGGCTTTCTCGCTGAGATAAAATGATCCGAATGATACCATTTCATCCGTATTAAAAACTTTTGCGTATAGGTAATACTTTTTAGAACCATCGGTAAGAGGTGGGCTGTTAAACTCATAAACAGTCCAAATCTTATATTCGTTAGGTTTGTGACTGGATGATATGGAATCTATCCCAAGCGTCATGTGCTGTAAGATGCCCTTTGGGGATGTGAGTATTTTGGTTTCTTTGTCCCATATTACATTATGCGCAACTTCTGTAAGATCGGTTTTGCTTTCCACGAAACGGAACTGCAAACTCTCATCACCTACCAACAGCGACATCGTTTGAATAGCTATCGGTGATATTGAGTTGGTGAAGTTATCGAGCAGTGCATCTTCAAGCATTGCAATCGTCTCAATGGAATCCCGGAAGCGACGTTTAGTGAATTGAAGAGCATCTTTATGCTTGTTATCAACTACAATCTCATTACTACCAATCTTTTTCAGGTCGCTTGAAATGGTACTGCCAACAACTGAGTTGGATAACTCAATAACCGGACTGTGTGGGTTATTGATATAATCCTTTACTCCTACTATCCGGATGGACACACCCTCGGGTTCAAACTGTTCATCTCTAAAAAAGATGTATCCACCCAATTTGATGCGACCGCCAATATTTGGCCAATCCCTTTTAGCCCAGATTCCATCAAGCTCTCCGGTAAATGTAAACTTCTGCCCCTCGTTCTCATATAGGAATTTTGCAGCTTCTTTGTACATCTCCCATGATGCACCGACTTGTTCTGTATTGTTACACACATAAGTATCAGGCAGGGATATTCCAAATACAGCATACGTATCACCTTTCTTGGGTTTGAATGTATCGTCCGGCATAGTCCTGCCATCTAGTTCCTGAGGTACTATTTCAAAGCGACGTATAGCAACGTCTTCACCATCTACTTTTCCTGTATGAGTGTATTTCACTTCAAACTCCTTACCGGCCAGAATGCCAGATTGGAATATAACGGTTATAGTTTCACCGGGTATCAAACAGTCTTTGAAGTTTAAGTCATCCGGTATAGAGCTATCAATGAAGTCATAGAAGTGTTTTTCAGCATTAACCACTTCAACCGCAGTAACCTCACCTACCCTACTTGGATAAATATGTGAACAGTCTAAACTATCCTCTACTCCTGTTACCAGGTCTTTATCTAACCGGCGAATATAGAAACCGTCTGCATCTGAAATATATTTCCTGTCTTCATATTCGAGGACTTGTCCCTTGGGTAACAATAACTCAGGGCTTTTGTATACGCTAGGGTTAATGTTCCTATCACCTCCTTGTACATATAGGATTTCAATAGGCTTACTCCCCTCGTTTGCTCTCCCAACACCGGATTTGAAGCCTTTTCCACGTCCATAGGAAAGCGGAAGGGGAAAGTCTTTGTTGTATTCAACTTTACGCAGGCTGATTCTCTTTCGATCAATCTCCCACTCGGTGTCAAACTCATCGGCCATTTGAGAAAGCGCGTCAATGCAGTATGCATGGTTATATGAAATAACCTTCTCGTTCGCTTCTATACAATCCCCTACGGACCAGCCGCTTTCCCGTTGATTCAGGTTCTCAACCAACATTTTTAAATGCTCTTCCGGTTTAGCCGTCAGGGAGAACTTCAATTTACGGGAGGTTACATCTTTAAATTTATATTTGCTTAGTTTTGCCTGTTGAGCATCCAATATCAATGTGTATTCGAAATTCCGGGTGTTGTGCATCGTGAAGTTCTCAGGCTTTTCCAGTGTGTACTCTTCGCCCTCATAAATACAGTATGCACCAAGTGGAATCTCTATATGCTCAGGAAGAGAGTAATAAAGTGTAAGACTATGCTCACCCTTGATCGCTCGGTACCGGTAACTCTCATCATTTACCAGCAGTTCAAGATTGGTACCATTAAAGTATATGTTCATATCTTATTTACTTCTGATTGTTAAAACGTTGTTTCTCTTTTCGCTCCCGCCGGTATTTCCTGATCCCGATCAATACACCAGACAAAGCAACCACACATATAGCCAGTTCTATCACATTAGCTGCTATACCGAATATTTTAATCTCTACAGGTATCATAACTCAAAACTTAGCTTTTCAGGATAACCAGCAGTGTAATCATAGGTCTGAACCTCTTCTACTGTTTCAAGCCCATACACTGCCGCCTTATGTCCTTGTGTAACATCGTATGTAACCTTAGCATATTGCTCCAAGGCACTTAACATTTTCCTCATTACCGGAATCGGTAAATCAAACGGCACCGGCGGCTGTGAGTCATACCATAAGCGGGTAACTTGTTGATCAGCTTCCGCTTCTACTTCGATGGTATAGGCTAAGCTTGTGCGCGTGGCTTTATCCAACCACATTGGCATTCCAGAAACGTAGAAGCAATTTACAGCATTACTACTGTCATAGGCTATGATTTTCGCTATTTTCTCTTCTTTAGCTTCCAGTAATTTCACTGCCAACTCTTCAGTAGTCGCCTGATACGCTACTACCTGACCATCAATGAGAGAAAGGCGCTTAGTCCTGTTAGATATACTGTCTATTTGCTCATCCGTTAGTTCAACTTCGATGAAGCCGCTTAAATCAATGGAGTCAATAATTAACTCGTAACGTGAGTCACGGTAATCCAATACCTGGATGATCTCTTCTCCTTCAGCTATTTTTATATATGTTTTCATAAATCAATTGAGTATATTTTATAAAGTCCACCGAAATTTGCAGGAGTACTGGTAAAGTTTATTTCAAATGTCCTATTATATGCAGACATGCCGGTAATTAAATTATTCCATGTTCCGGAACTTACTAACATTGAGACTGAATTTGGATCGGCAATCGAACCAACTGATTCTCCGTAAAGCCAGCCTAAAGCAAGGGTTCTTGTGAATACTAAAACATAAAGTTTATTCTTTGCAACTACATTCTCTGTTATTTGTGCGGTTATTCTTGATGATGTTAGAGGGAGATACCCGGTCCATCCAGATATATCTTTTAGTGTGGAACTGTTTAACAGGGTAGCGAGTGTCACATTCCCGCTGCCGTCAAAAGTTGTTTCTCCACTTACAGGCCCTGTTAATGTTATTTTCCGGGCAGTGGCCAGTTTGGTAGCCGTCGCCGCATTCCCGGTACAAGCAAGTGCAGTAGTAGCAGCTCCACCCGCGGTACTTGATCCTGCATAGTTATGAGTATGACTAGCAGCGGCAGCTCCTACTTCGGCAGCCGTATAACTCGGTTTGGTTGCAGCCTTCGCCCAGGCGTAAACATCTGATGCAGGTAGAGACGACGGAATATCAGATGTATATGCAATAGCTTTCCATGCTTGTGCAGCACCACTTATCATACTCCTATAATACATCCTTTGGTTACTATCAGTAAAAGGCATGGCCAATTCAGTGAAATAACCTTCAGCGTTATTATGTAGTATTTTTAGTTTATTATACCAAGTTCCATTATTAGGCCCTGTGGTTGAATTTTGAATAATCCCCGCATATGACCCATAGGTTGTAGAATCTGCTATCCCACTTAATGCAACAGCATTAGCCTGACCGAGAATATTGATCCCCCAGGTGCCCGATGCATTTGCTCCTGTAGTACTTGGAACACCAATTTCCGCTAGTGACCAGGAAATATTACCAGATCCATCGAATGATTTACCCGTACTACCAATAATGATTGTTCGTGCAGCCTGTAATTTTGTGGCCGTAGCCGCATTCCCAGTACAGGCAGCAGCTGAGGATGCTGTTGCAGCGTTGCCGGTAATACCAATGGCCCATGTTCCACTTGCTCCACCACCGGCTTTTGTTGGCGCATATTCATTGTAGTTTGAGCTGTTCAGAAACTTCTTCCAGGCTCCCCATGCACTTGCACCGCTACGCAGCCACATATTTCCATTGTCTGTAAATGCTAAATTATGAGCAGCACCACCACTTGAATCTCCCCAGGGATGAATATATACAGAACTGTGGTATGTTCCTCCATCATTTAAGCCATCTATTGAGTTGCCTTTTAAGTGACTTGCCGTTAGTCCTTTAGGGATAGCTGCATTGTAAGGAGCATATTCTGCACTTCTAGTATCCTGAAAGGGCAAGTAGTTATGGGCATGGGATGCAGCCGCCGCGCCGATGGCTGCCGGTGTGATATTGATAGTTTTTGCCGCCGAACCATCCCACGCGCCTTGCGAACTACCATTGAGTGAAATGGTTAGTGCTGCATTAACCTTATTGGCACTCGTAGCTGGACCGCCAGCAGTAGTAGAAGCAGCATACAGGTGAGCATGACTACTGATAGTTCCCGTAAGTACCGCTTCAACCTTAGCCTTCGTTAATTCGTAGGTAGATGATACGGGGATTCCTGTGTTATAGTATGCATTCTGATCATCATTATACACCCACCAGTTACCACCTTGAATGTATGGACTATGTGCCCGGGCAGATAAGCCACTATCAACATACTTATGTTGAGCAAGATTATATAGCAACCAGGTACCCGTAGCGGATACTTTGGGAGGGTTCTCTGATATTTCTTTAGCACTAGCCGCAGCGGTGTTAGCATTGGTTGCTGCAACATTTGCCAGTCCTGCCTTTTCGTTGGCATTGGTAGCAGCAGCATTGGCAGAGATCGCGGCAGTGTTTGCTATCCCAGCTTTATCGTTAGCTGCCACAGCAGCAGCATTAGCATTGGTAGTAGCTTCATTCGCCTTGCCAGTCGCAGTATTTGCACTTGTAGCAGCATTGTTGGCAGCTATGGCAGCGTTCTCAGCATTGGTTTTTGCAGCATCTACACTACCGGCTGCATTGTTGGCAGCAGTAGCAGCATCGTTTGCGGATTTCGCAGCGTTATTAGCGGATGTAGCGGCTTCGTTTGCCTTTCCTGTAGCTGTGTTAGCATGCGTTGTAGCTTCGTTTGCATTATTAGCGGCAGTGTTGGCAAGTCCTGCCTTTTCGTTGGCGTTAGCGGCTGCCGTATTTGCTAGTCCGGCTTTTTCATTCGCATTGCTTGCGGCAGCATTGGCATTACCCGCAGCAGTGTTAGCTAGGATGGCCTTTTCGTTAGCGTTATTTGTAGCAGCAACGACATCGGCTTTCATCCCGGCAAGGTTCTCTGTTTCAGCGATAGCTTTTGCAGTAGCTTCCTTTGTATCTTTAGTGGCTAGGATAGCATCATCCTTTGCTTTGTTGGTAGCTGCAATGATCGCGCCATATTCACTTACACGGGCTTCTTCATTGGCTATGCGGATATTCTCTGCATTTACGCGTGCAGTCTCGTTGGTCAGACGTATTGATTCAGCATTTGCCCGCGCTGTCTCTGCGACCTTCCGTGCTGATTCATTAGATTCCCGTAACGTTTCGGCATTTATGCGTGCCGTTTCTGCTGTTTTACGTGCATTCTCATTGGAAACACGGGTAGATTCAGCAGTTTCCCGGTTCGTCTCTGCTGTCTTGCGTGCCGTTTCTGCCGAGACACGGGATGTTTCAGCATTTACACGGCCAGTCTCAGCAGACTTACGTGCGGTTTCGTTGGAAACTCTCACTGACTCGGCATACACGCGACCGGATTCATTGGAAACTCGTATCGCCTCACTGGAAGCCCGGGAGGATTCAGCTTGCACACGTAACGCTTCAGCCGTTTTGATTTCCTCCTCTGTTTTCTTAGCGGATTCAGCGGCGGCATTAGCATTGTCGGCAGCATCCTTTACGAACTCAAGGCCTACTTTAACACTCGTTTGCCTTCCGTCTATGGTTTTAACCCCTATGGTGTATAGACCGCGGAGATCATTTCCTAATTGAAGATCACTTATTCTTACTCTTTTAATCGACATATGTTGATAGATCTATTGCAAATTCACCGTCTTCTGTAATAATCAAAAAACCATCTTCTGAGGCAAGGAAGAACTCTTCTTCTGAAACCCGGAACGATGTAAATACAAGGGTTAAGCTGAACTGAAACCAAATATCACCAACCGGTGAGAAGTCGGTTACGGAACAAGACTTATAATAGCAGGGATACTCATAACCGGTTTCATCCACGTAAAGCATACGTTCGTAGGGTTCCTCTATTTTAGGGCGGATCAGATCATATAGAAATGATTCATAATTACGCCAGAACTCCTTTAAGGAAGTTGCCCGCATGAGACAGTTGAGTTTAACATCCTTGGTCTGGAACTGGACATACTCACCATCGTAGATAGCACCGTTTTTCGAGTTGATATTTACCAGAAGGTTTTTCTTTACTGCCGGGGATTTCAATACCTCAGACAAGCTACCCTCTAAAACGGTTATCCCGTAATCAGACAGGCTACGGCCATCCAGTTCATAACCTTCCAGTGAATTGATAGTGCTACTTGGCTCCTGGTATACATGTTCCTCGGAATTAAGAGGAAAGTCATCGGCAAATCTCAATGTAAATGATTTGGCAGTAGATACAAGAGATAAGGCGTTCTGGGTCGTCATGCGCAAATTGTATGGCCTGTCAATATCCTTAAACTCAAAGTAGTGATAGGCTCCATCAGACAGTAGATTAATGAAAGTCCCAAACCTTGAGAATAAATCGGTACACGCAAACTTGATATTGAATTCCCGGGAATCTAACACAAGAGATGATAGGTCAAACTCTTCCCCGTCTTCCTCTGCCCAATTGTTGCTATCAAGGCTTTTCAGAGGAGGAAAGTTAACCAACTCATTGTATCCACCATCGGTTACAAAAACATCGTATAGCGTATATACGTCTTTACCATCTACGAATAGTTTCCCAGTCATTCTTTTATTATATTGATTATTTGTCTATTATTTTTAATTGTAATAAAATAATAATTACTTTTGCCAAGTAACAGTATTTAGCCAACCTGCCAAATCTAAGATATTGAATATGGCTCACGTAGGCGGGGTCATGGTCGCCTGCTTAAAATCTGGCAGATATGGCTACTGTTAAAATCAGGGTTAGAACTCAGGTTCGTGTGACTACTCGCACAACAGTACGGAGAACCGTACGGAGGGGATAACCTGGAGAGGGAGGGTGCAATCCTCTCTCTTTTAGTTTTTAGCCTTCTTCTTTGGTGGTGCAATCATCGTAGATTTTAGAGTCAAGTTAGAAGTTGAATCCAACTGTTCCTTGATAGCACGTTTCACCCTTGCAAGGATGCTGTCGCTGATCATAACCAACTCAAGGAACGGCGCAACTTGTTCCTCTGGCATCTCAACCTCACCATCAGTATCATGTATAGCACGGCATACTTCCTCTAATTCAAGGCTGGATGTCATGCCCATGATTTCATTTGATACAAACTTGGCACAGTTAATAGGCGCAAACTCACCGAATCTCACTTCGGTATTCAGTTTCGTTAAATCAATCTTCATAATGTTTCTTACTTTTTAGAGTTAATGAATAGAGGCAATACAGTATCGCTAAGAACTTTAATATTCTTCTCCGGATCACCTGATACGCCATACAGCGATAAGCTGATACCTTCCTTGAATACCGAACCCTGTCCCAGGGATTCGCCGTTATCTCCGACTACCGCAAATTCAATAGAATCAACTTGCTGGGTTGCTTTGCCATCAGTATATACTTCACTGATACTCTTCTTGGTTACATTTACTTTCATAATTGATATTGTTAAATAGTTAATAAATAGAATTTATTATTGTCTTAGTTTTAAGCCTTTCAGATCCATGCTATCAAGGCTGGCTTTCGCACTCTTCAAATTACTGTCCATGCTTTCAAGCCTCTCATTCATAATATATAATTCGCTGGTGTTTTTGCTGATCTCTTTTAGGTAGAGTACCTGATTTAAGCCTATCTCACGCATGTCCGCGAGAGTCTCACCGGCAGTCATACCTATCTTTTTCAGGTCGGCAACGTCTAACTGGATAACACCGGCTAACTCCTTGATCTGTTCGCCTGTGTACTGCATGGCAGTAAAGCGTCCGTTAAGTTCATCGGCTGAATCCTGAGACATGGAAGCAAAGCCTTTCTTGGAAGCCTCGCGCTCCTGATCTCCTCTCAAATCAAATCCCATATTCGAGAAAGCTGAATTCACACCATTCATAAAGTTTTGCATAAATGGTGTTTCTGCCTCAATCTTTTTGTTGATACCTCCCATGAGATCAGCCACGGCAGTCATGAGTTCCTGTTCTGACATCTCTCCGGCAGCGTACTTCTCATAAAGATCGGTAAGCTGATCATCGAACCCATCGAAGATTCTGCTCATGGCGAGGGTCTTCATCGCATCTGTAACGATGTCGCGGAATGTGTCGGAGGCATAATCTTTGAAAGAATCAAGAACATCCTTGCCCTCATCAAACCAATCCCAGAGAGAATCTACAAAGTTGTCAACAATGGGCTCGTACATGGAGGAAACGTATTCACGCAATTGCTCCATATACTCGTCGTACTGCTCCTTCAGCTCGACAAGGGCTTTAAGAGTCTCTTCTGTTTGACCGACAAGTTTATCACCATAATTATCCAATAGGCTTTTTGCCAACTCAGTATTGATCATGCCCTGATCATCAAAAAGCTGGGTATCTAACCCCTCGAATTTGTCTTTATTATTATTTATCCACGTTTGAAGATCTTCTGTTTTTTGTGATCGACTCCCACCCCACCAGTATTTTTTATGAGACTGCGTTTCAACTCGCAGATTTTTTGCAGCAGCAGTCGTTCCTTCTTCATATTCGCGTAGGATATTAAAGCCATATAGCTTTCCAAATGTGCTATCTATCCCAGACATTATAGGCTTCCATAATTCTTCAAGCCACCCGCCACCTGACTTGTTTTGATAGATTGCTTGCTGTTCTTCAAGCTTCGAATCATACGCCTTCTTATATCCTTTATTGAGTTCCTTGGCATCTCTTAGGTTACGAAGGTTATTTACAGCAAACCAATTCTCCTCTTCTTGGCGAGCTTTAATTACTGCAATTCCATACTCATTAACGGCATCAGTTAACCGGTTTATATCTTTAATCTTATCTGCATATTCCAAATAATCATCATGGGCACTTCCAATAAAAGAACTAAGTTTCTGCATTAATTGGATGGCGGCACCAATGATAGCAAGGATTACCGAAGCCTTCTCTATTGCTTGTAAAGATTTAGAAGTAGTATCAGAGACCTTGGTAATACTCTCCATAGTAGTACTGGCGAACAAACCAATATCACTAATAAAGCCTATTATCTCACCAGCGGTACCACCAATTGCGTTACCTACATTTGAAAGAGCATCGAACAGTTCATTCATCTGCTCACAGACCGCCTTCTGAGCCTTGACAACGGTGTTGGATGCTTTTCTATAATTGTCCTTTGCTTTATTGACGTCGGCAATAGCATCTTTCTCGGACAAGTAGGTTTCTACAAGTTCACCATTCTCGTTCTTCTCGGACTTGGTGACTATCTTTGCGCCATTTCTTACTTGTGATAGTCTAGCCTGAGCATTAGCCAGTTCGCTTCCGGCAGCAGTAAGTTGCTTTTGAGATTCGGCTAGTGCTTTAAACGGATCACGCTCTACAAGTTCGTCAATGATTGACTGGATCGTACTAGTATATTCCCGCAACTCATCCGGATTCATTGTTTCGGCAGCCTTGTATTTCATTTCATCAAGCTGCGTTAACAATGAGCCTAATGTTTCGGAAGAAGTATTCTTCAAATCTTCAAATGCCCTGACATACTCAGGAGACTTTTTGAGCATATCGAAATCAAAGGAAATAAGTTCTTTCCCCTTGTCTTTCGTTGCTTGGGCCAGTGCTTTGTCTATCTGCTCTACAAGTTTAGTGTCACCCTTCGCTTGTGCTTCTTCTCTTTGCCTACGTAACTCAGCTATATCATTATTGAAACGTTTTTCTATTTCCAGGCGTTGGGTGTCATAATCCTGGTATGATTGCAATAATCTTTTCAAGGAATCCTTTTCCGCACCCTCGTTTCTTGTGTACGCCAGATTAAACCCGCCTTCAAGCTGCTTCTTTTGATCATCAGGTAACTGATCAGCCGTCTTTGTAGTGGGAGTAAACACAAGTCCTTTCTTCTGGTAATCCGGGTTCTTTTTTTTCCACTCGTCGTACTCAGCATCCTGTTGGGCACGGAGCATGCGTTCTTGTTGTTTTAAGACATCGTTATACTCTTTGTCATAGCTGAGTTGGCGCATTTTAGCCTCTTTCTCGTAAGAATCTTCAAGCTGGCTTATGTTTTCCTCACGAGTCTTTATTTCCAGATCAACAGCATCATGCATCTGATCGATACGTCGACGATCAGCATCCCGCTGAAGTTCGTAAGCGGAGGATTGGATTTTGTTGTTGGTACCAGAAGTATCATTATAGACTTCCAACTCTTTATTGGCCTCTTTCAGAAGTTTACTTTGTTCCTGATAGGTTTTGACTATGGCAGGGTCAATTCCTTCAAATTTACCTGCATCAAGCAGTTTTTTTTGCTCGGAACCAATGGCTTTTATTGCTTTTTCAGCAGATTCCTTTTGCTTTTTCCAATATTCTTCATTTTGCACTGTGTTAGCACGTACCTTTTGTATATCTTCAAGTGATTTTATGTAATTTTCAATTTCCGAACGATCGAACTGTCCAATACTTTCATCCGAAACTGCACCAAACTGTCTTTTTAACGTTGATATCATTTTGTTAAGATCGCTATCAGACATTTTTCTAGCTTCTACGATTCGCTTATTAAGGGTATCTGAATTGATAGTCTTTTGGACATCTGCACGTTGACGCTTCAACTCATTTAACATATCAATCTCCTCCTGAATAGCCTCTTTGCTTCCAGACATCCCCATGATATATTCTTCTTTGTTTCGTATTTTATCATCAAGGGTTTTGAGATCAATTTGACTTCTTTCCACCTTAGCCTGAGAGTCTAATTCTGCAATCTCCTTTTTCAGTGCAATAATATTCCTCAGGTGACCTTCTTCTGTAATATACTTTTCAATTATGCCAGGGTAAGCAGCCTTTAGTTGGTCTAATGCGCCAGTACGATCAAGCTCAGCGGTAGTCGCTTCGTTTATTTTTGAAATGAGGGATTCAATCTTCTGTTTATGTTCTTGCTCCTTCTGAATAGCCACTTCTTTTTTCTTATTATAATCCCTTTGCGCTTTATCAACTGCCTTCGTAGAATCAGACAATGCCCACATTGCAGAAACAAGACCAATGACAATAGTAGTAATGAGAACAGCAGGATTTGCAAGCATAGTTTTATTTAAAACACCCCAAACACGTGATAAATTTGAAGCAGTAACAGCCTGTAAAGCTTGCGATACTGTTAATGCTTTTCCTGCCAATGCTGCTTGAAGTTGCATTTGGACGTGCACTCTTTGAATTGCTGTAGCAACTATCACAGCTGCTTTATAGGCTCCGAACGTGGCAATGAGAGAAAGAAGAATTTTACCTACTTTTTCATAATTTTCGATTAATGCTGTGCCGGCCTGTATGGACCCTGAAATTACGTCTTCACTCTTTTCGCCAAGAGTATTCAGCATAGTATCCCACGCATCGCTCATTGCGGAAATCTGACCAGGTATAGTTTTTGCAGCATTGGCAGACATTCCAAAGAACTTACCACCTGCACTCGTTGCATCAATAAATGCCTGCTGAACCATTTCTGAGGAGATCGCACTTGCCGACATCTCATCTTTGAGTTGAGAGATTGATTTACCAGTCTTCTCAGCCATGATCTGAAGAGGGTTAAATCCAGCATTGATCATCTGGTTAAGATCCTGCCCCATCAACTTTCCAGTAGATGACATCTGAGAAAAAGCGAGTACAAGTGAATTAAACTTTGCAGTTTCACCCATTGAAATATCTCCAATCGCCTCAAGATATTTTGGCACATTTTCCGCTTCTATATTGAAAGACAGAAGCATTTGTGTTGCTTTACTTACATCTTTAAATTCTAACGGAGAAACGGATGCGTATTGTTTAACTTTCAAAAGCAAGGCATCTGCTTTCTCTTTATTTCCCACAAGCGTTTGAATCGCAGTGTCCATAAGTTGAAACTCGCCACGCACTTTTATTAGCTGAGAAAGGAAATCTTTTGCACCTGAAATAGCAAACACTCCTCCTAATGCCACGCCTGCCTTTTTGGCGTAATTACCGAACTGATCTATCCTTGTTTCAGCTTGATTTAAACTACGATACAAATCAGAGGCATCGGCACCAATAGCCATCATCAAAGCTCCATTTTTATTTATAATTCCCATAAGATATTTCTCTTAAAATATAAGAGAGGGGTTTGCTTATCAGATTAGAAGAGGATTGAAGTATAAAAAGCCTATCGAAAAGTTGTATGATATGTAAACTTTAGCTATATTTGCATCATGGATGATGAAAGAAAAATATTATACTATAAAAACTACTTTATAGATTTCTTCATGTCGTTAGATGACGGTGCAAGGAAAAAAGTAGCTTATGTTCTTGATATGATTAAAACCCAAGAAAGGATAAACGCAAATTTCGTAAAGTACATCCGAGATGGCGTATACGAATTGCGAGCATCGCATAACAGTAATATTTATCGTGCGTTTTTCGTTTTTGATGAGGGTAATATTGTAATGTTATTCAATGGTTTTCAGAAGAAAACGCAAAAAACGCCTGAAAGTGAAATTAAACAAGCATTAAAATTAAAGGAGGAATATTATGAAAGCAAATCCGAACGTTAAAAGTATGGATGATATATTAGATAATCTTTACGGTAAAGTTGGCACACCAGAAAGAGAGGAGTTCCGGAAAGAGGCATACGCTTATTGTGTTGGACAGATGATTTATGCTGCACGGAAAAGTGAAAAGATGACTCAAAACGATCTCGCTCAAAAAGTAGGAACGAATAAATCGTATATTTCAAGAATAGAGAAAGGCACCATTGAGCCGGGAGTAGGATTTTTCTTTCGTGTTATGGATGCTCTTGGCTTAAAAATTGAAATAGTCAAACCGATTGGATAAAGCTATTACAAATAAGCCCGTCTACTTCTCACAAGCTGACGGGCTACGCATAATCAGTATTAAATCTAAAACATCATGAATTATTACAACTTCATAAATAATATATAACCTCAAATAGATTTTACCTGCTTAATTTTCTTCCTCTCCCCTGTTTCAAAGTCAGTCACGTAGACATATTCTCCATCGGCTTCTTTTTTTTCATCATCAGACGAATACTGCTTATTCCGTTCATTAATAATGAAATTATGCTCTTTAATCATCGACAGGAGCACGCACATGCTACTATCTAGTGTCTGCTGATGCGTATATCCAAAAGCTTCATTAATCGAAACTAGGAAGGCAAAACAGCTTTGCTGGTCCAACTTTCTTTGTTTTCCTGAAGGGCTATTATCTCCTCTTCGCCTAGCGGGCTCACAGCTAGCGCGGCTGTGATAGTATTCAAAAAAGATGTTGTCCCCAACCGATAGACGATGGCATTAAAGAGAATAAGGATGTCTTCCCAAGTGCAGCTATCCTTTAGCACATTCTTTAACCACTCAGGGATATCTCCAACCTCATTATGTATACCAATACAGACGATTTCAAAGATCAGCTCATCATACTTGCACATGATATCTCGAGTGGCATCACTAAAAGAATTCTCACCCACAGATACAATCTTACCCAGATCCTCTTTCTCAATCAGAACTAAAAGCGGTTTTAATTTAAACCATGTTCTTACTGTTGCCGGGCGAATGACAATAGAATCCCCTACTTCTTTTCCATCAGGCACGTTCTTAAATTCAAACGGTATGTGTACCGGCTCATCTACAGCTGAACGTGCTTCCTGTTGTAATACTAGCTTTACTCCCATGTTTTTACTTTAAAATATAAAAGCCCTGGCATATACCAGAGCTTTCAATCAATAATAAGTATCAGGCGTTATCCTTCCGGAATCACCACAACATCTTTCACCTCACGAGTGTACGGAGCCATCTGCTTTCCATCCGCGGTGATAGCAGCTAATTTCGTAGCCCTTACCAGCAGGATATCTGATTGCTCAGAGTTAGGTGCCTGGTTCAGTTTACCCAGAATTTTGCAATTGACAAATACATATTCAGTGTATTTACCGTCATAAGGGAGTGTTTGCAATTTCACTGTTTTACGAAGATTTGGACGTGTAACAGGAGCAATCCACTTATCACCTTCTTTTGTTCCTCCACAAAATAGTACCATCTCATCTGCCGTAGGAGATGGAATATTTATTTCAATAGAGTCCGGATCACCCGCTTTATCGAATACTGCCCAGGGTTCATCCATCCCTTCCGCTCGGAAGTTGACCGTATTAGGGTCATTAAAGTTAAAAACAACGGAGTTTTCTTCTACAATCTCAACTTGCGTGAAATCAGTTCCGGGTACTCCATCCCCGGGATCAGCTACACCAAAGTAGGCGCAACCTACTGCTAAACTTTTTCCTTTCATAAATTATCTATTTAATTCGGTTATTACTTCTAATCGAATGTTCGTACAGTCGAAGCCTTCTTTGGCTCCTCCCGTAGGTTCCATCCATATAATCCGTGATTTCCAGTACATACCAACAGGTATAGATATATTCTTTAATGCATGCTCCAACTTCCGGCAGGCATCTTTCATTATGGACCGTTTTGTGGTACCATTACTATTACGCTTTACAAAAACATTCACATTAACGACAGATGCCTTGTTTACATAATCTTTAGTTTCAACGCCGGTAGTCCGGACAACAATATGATTTTCTTTCTCACCATCAGCGGAATTATCCTTGCACAAGAGAATACCAGTATCAGCAGATTCTACAGCCGAGGAGACCATATCTATTATATCAAATCCATCTGCCATACCTATATGCTTAATCTTTTAAAAAGCGATTGGCCCATATTCTTAATATGCTCCTCCGTAAAACTTGCAGCACGTGTTATTACGTCCTTGCTTTCTATTGCTTCTACGTAAGCTGCGTACTTCATTCCCGCAACCCCTATAAGAACATATCCCGAGGAATAGGTTCTGGCCAACTCTGAACATAATTGCCTTGCAGCTACGACACCTTCTTTTCCTCCACCTTGTTCTTTAAAGTCTTCTCTGATAATCCTACCATCACGAACGATTACAAACCCGATAGAGTTACGTAGATTTTGCGTGTGATCATAGAAACTGTTTTCCGGAGCCTGCATACGAGCGAATTTCACAAACTCTTCACCTGCTTGCTGGAATATTCCAACAATTATCCTCTCAGCATCTTCACCAACTTTATCAAACATCTTCTTGATATCGTTTTTATTCCAGAGAGGCCTCAATCCACTTTTCTTTGCCATAATCATATATATATTACAGAGTGTGTTTGAAACTGTTCCCAGCTCTCAATCTTTGCGTCCAAGCCAATAGAACCAATGCGAATATGGGTAGCGTGATCAATCTTCTTATGCTTAGTCGAGAATTCTCCTTTTACAGTGAATTCTTTACCATCAGCTTTATACTTTAATTGATTTCCACTATTGGAAGGGAAGTATTGACCTTTGATTGTAATCTCATTAGGTTCTCTTTCTATCCATTCCCCGTGCTCCCATCGGCCATTTGGCTCAGCGGTTACAATCGCAGTATGTGAATATCGATTGATCATTGCCAGAATGTAACTTTAGGTTTATTCGTCAGCTTATCCTCAAGACCGTACTCAGCACACTTCACAGAATAAAAATCTTTCATTCCTTTAATATCCCAGGACATAGACAGTTTATTCTCTGTAAACGAAGATGCACGGAGCAATAGGTTCGGGATATACTTCACGATTGAGACATTGATTGCAATATGATTATCTCTGGTAACCACCACCTCCATATTTAAATCATTGCCTAGAGATATATCCAGGAGATCAGCCTCCGACAAATCAATGCCGAAGGTCTGAAACTTCTTTGTTATGTACTCTGAGATTATCATGCTTCAACGCCAAGTGATTCTTTCAATTTAGCGGTCTTCTCTTCATCCAGAGCAGCAACATTGGCAATCAGAGTTTCCTCTTTCATGTTCATAGTTGCTTTTTCGCCAATAGCCTTCAGTTTGTCAACTACGGTTTTCTTTTCAAACTCCTTGTCAAAGAGAGAAAGAGTATTCTTCTCCTCCACCTTTTTCTCTTCGGTAACCTCTACCAATTCGCGAGAAACTAAATCCTTAACGCGGGATTCATCTTCTAAGCTTAGCTCTTGGCCAACCTGGTAAAGTTCCTTGGTAAACTTGTCACGAAAAACACTTGTCACTATTACTTTCATACAAACCTCCTTATCCTTGCTGGATAGCATTAATGGTTGATAAATCAATATTCACAATTTGAGTAGGATTGCTGATTTGAGGAATCCACTCTGCCGTATATTCAAGATAGCGGCCGTTGTTGTCTCTCACCTGGGAGATTAGCATATCACCCTCTGAACGACTATATGTACGTCCGGGGATCGGGTCGACTGATTCATACGGAGTATGGAAACGCATGTGACCGATCTTATCCTGTTGTAACAGGGTGATACGTCCATCTGCATAAACCGGTTGATTCTTTCCGGTCTGATCTTTCACATAGTCTTCCTTGATCTCAATAGCAGGTAGGCCAATACCTGTGAATACCTGCGATGCGAGATCGGAGGTTACCAACGAGGCACTCGCCAATACTTCACGCTGACCGAGAATCATCTTAAACTTGTCGCCAAGTTCAGGGCTACCAACGATATTTCTAACGAATGTACCGCGGGTCATGATCATTTTGGAGAATGTTCCATAATCGACTTTCAAGTCGTTGATCTGTGCTTGCAGATAAGAAATGAACTTATCAGCAACAGCAGCTTCAGGTGCGATAAACTTAAATGGAAGGTCAATTTCCAATAAGTCCGGAGCATTTGTATCCGTACGATTATCTTTGTTCTTCACATTAGCCTTACCTGTCATGATCAATGATCCTACAACCAGGTCCATACGCTTGTGAGCAGCCAACAATACCTGGCGGAAATCATCATAGATAAAGTTCACAATCTCATTAAGCGCAGCAATCTGTTCAGATGGCTTAGCTGCATTGTACTTATCAACCAGATCCTGAAGTTCTGAAAGGCGATCGATTGAAATCTGGTAGCGATCTCCCAGATAAGCAATTTCACCATAGCCGGAACCAATATTCCTACGCTCACGAATAGGTTTCTCACCATAACGGGAGTTGATCGAACCGGCCATCACACCTGTAACGGTACCGATGTAATCTTTGAACACACGGGTGGTAGTTCTGCGGAAGTCAAGATACTGCATCCAGTAAATCGTATCTAAACGAGTCTGGGTGACACGTCTAATGATGGCGGAAATAATATTCGCATCATTAAATAGGGTTTCTATTGTCAACATCATATCTTATCCTCCTTACTCGTTAAATTGAAAATCACTACCTAGTTTCTCTTTGTCCTTTACAGAGAAAGGAACAATGAGTTTATCCGGTTCAATCTCACGCGCCACTGATAACAGTGCAACCAGATTAATACCATCCTCTACTTTCCGGCTCTCATAAAGAGCGGAGTTCGCCACGTTTTTGGGTGCTGCACCATCTACGGCCAATGCTTCGAAAAGAACTGCACCGTTGTCGATGTTAGCCCCGAAGTCAGCAATCGTCAACACATCATAACTTTTGTTAGACTTGTCAATGGCCGATATGGTAGTACCCTTGGTACCGTTACCTAAAAACATACCCACATAAGCAAAAGAACCTTTCTTGACTTTAAGGCTCGTTGCCCCGGATGTATAGGCTTCCACTACACTCACATTTCTCACTACCTTGCACGTCTTGTACTTCAAGTCGGCGGCAATAGGAATAAATGAAGGTAGATTATCACCTACATTCAGATTCGTCGTATCAAGCTTATAAGGCCCTCTACGGCGAACGCCCGTACTTACATCATATCTTTCCTCGATAGATGGTTCGGGTTCTAAGTTATACTTAAATCCTGCTGACATAATTTACTTTTTAGTTTGTTCTACAATCTCTTTAGTTTGGGTATCGATAGCAGCAGCAATCGCCTCACCCTCCTTTTTAATCTCCACTTCCGGGCTATCAGGTGCCTTGGCATCTTTAAACCCAAGATTAGACAACTCCTGCTTTGCATCCTTGAAGTACTCATCTAAGTCTGCATCTTCAGGAATAGCATATCTTTTGGCCTGAGATTCAGGAATACCATACTCTTTAGCTTTTGAGAGGATATTAGCATTTCGTTTTTCTGCCGATGTCTGCTGTTCGTAGCCTGCGAGTTTTTCAGAAAGAGTTTTATTAGAATCAATAAGAGCTTGTGCCCAAGCCGGTACTTCATCTGTTTTTTCCTCTTTCTTTTCTTCCTGTTTAGTTTCGACAACTTTACCGTCTTTAAGGTTATGCTTCTTCTCATAGTTTTTAACTGCGGAGTAAGTTGCATCCCCTGCACGGAAATCACCATAACTTGATAACACGTCCTGAAAGCTAACTCCCTCCACGATGGTAGGTATTTGACTTTCGTCCGTAATGCCTTCTGCCTTTTTAGTGGCTATCCGGTCAAGAATTTGAGCATCCACCCCCTGGTATTTGGTTTGGAGCGCTTCAAAGATTTTTTTCTTCATACACTTAATTTTAAAATTCAGTTTATCTTAAAATATAAACGGCAGGAATATTTCCAGAGATTAATATTTTAGAGTATATTTGATGTCTTATGAAGCAAGAAAAGGAACTAAAAGAAGAATTAACGACTGCTATGCACTCAGAATTCACAGTAGATGCAGAAACAGATTTAAAACACCGCGTCTGGTCTATTCTGTCCTCTTGTAAGAACCAAAATAAAACAGTGAATGAATTGATCGATCAATACGATTTAAGTATGGATGATATAGAGAAGTATAAGCAATCTTACTTTGATTTGCTTAAATAAGCCTCAAATACAGTCATTTGTTCTTTATCATTTAGGTTAATATAACCTTTCCATACAGAACCCTGAAGTAGTTTTTTTCCATACTTTCTTCCAGCAATCTCATACATTGGGATATCCTTACCCTCGTAGCTCTTTATCCATTCCTGAAAATTTGAAAAATCATTTTTTGATATCATACTCTCATCTCTTTGGAATCGAGCCCATGACATAAGATCATCATATCTATCCGCTTTAGCTTTAAATCCATATTTGGCCCAAGCATATCCACCGATATCCATATTCGCAACTATTTGTATTTCACTTATACCAGCATTCTTGTATTGGGTGTATAGTGATCTAAATAACTCTTTTGCAAATCCTTTTCCCTGTTTATCAGTCGGAAGAGTAAACGTATCATGATATACAACATTATCAAAAAAAGAACGAGTTAACCTAAAATTATCCTTACCTACATATTCGAGTTTTGTTTCCCCGAAATAAGATGATAACTCCTTTGTTTCGACTTGAATGTTATATTGGGAAGTCAACTTCATTATATCACGGTCCAATTCTTCTATATTAAAATTTCCCATGAGTTTTTTATAACCTTTAGTGTCGACTCCTGACACATAAAAGCCTCGATCTTTTAATTTATTTACATTGAGCACATAATCCTTTGACTGGCCACTATTTGGTATCAATAAATATTTTGCGTTCTCCTTAACAAACCATTGTTTTTGATTTGCTTCTTTTGCGTTTATATAGTCAATGGCAGATTGAGGAACTGTTTTAATAAGCTTATCTTCTGGCACCTCACTGGTTAGTAAATAATCAATAAACTCTTCTCCCTCCAACATTACAGGAACTGCAAAACATATACAAAACGGGTGCCAGGTTGTGAATTTAAAGTCTTTTGGATAACGCCCAACCATAGGATCACAAATTGAGCAAGGTCCTTTATTCGATTTTGAGCGGTGAACTTCTATTCCTAAGACAAAGCCTTGATTTTTCCAACGTTCATGATCAGCCGTATGATAAGCCATATTCGTTTCAGTAACAGCGATACGGAGAGCATTCATATAACTACTTCTGTATCGGCCTTGCCCTGGGTGATAGTCTTTCATGGGTTGAGACAAGACCAACTTACCCTCTTCATTTCTTATGCGTCTGAATCTCTTTTCCGGACCCTCTAACAGTTGCCGTATGTCTACTGCGATAGAAGCGGCTGGCCGGCCTGTTGATATCCCGGAGGAAAGATAATATTCAAGGTTCTCTTTAGCGCCTTGAACAGACTTCCAAACGGTATCAGAAACTGTAAAGCCATTAATCTTTCTCTGCTGAAAACCTTTGAGCGCTTCCATATTACGGGCAAACATGCCTTTCTCTAGTTCTTCATACCTGCTCTTCCCTACTATCTCAGATATAGATAAATCTTTTATATATGATTTTATCAGATCGTCAGATTTAATGTTGGCAGCTTCCCAGGCGTCAATAGTATGCGCATCAATATTTGCCAGGAGATTATCATGTAATTCTTGAAGCAAAGTATCTATCTGCTTTTCCAGGGTTGAATTACGTACCCAAACATTATCCGGGCTCTTTTCTGTCCACTTGGTCAATATCAAACCTGATCGACGTGTAAAATCATCGAAAATACGCTTTACCTGTCCTTGTTGCTGTAATAGCCGTAAGACATGTTGCTTATCGTGAAAGGATAACGAGGACATCAGATCAAAGCTTACTTCGTTTACCGGCCTTATATCTTCTTACTGGCCTCGATTCATGAGAGTGATTATATAAACTCCGTAAATGTTCTGTTATTTTAGCTATTATCTTTTTCATATCAATATCCTCCCATTGTCATGCCAACCATATTACTACGCTCAGCCTCTTTACGTTTATCTTCCTCTATCTCTTTAAGTTCTTCATCGATACGATCCACATTACCTGCAAACATAATACCTTCCTTGCGTGACCAGATACCACCAGATACAGCCATTACAGCAGTATTTACCTTATCATCTATGTTATCGATCATATAAGGAACTATCTCCACATCTACATCAATAGTCTTTGCCGGAGCTGCAAGCCGTGAGTTCTGAGCACCTAAAGCATAAATAAGGAAATTAACACGCCTTTGCATAAATAAGCCGATATCTTCAGCATGATTCTCTACTGCCATATGTGCACCCATGAATACATACCTGAATGCACTACCAGATAAAGCATTACCGGTACCTTTGAGGTTCTCGAATGATATCTGAGGTGTATTTGTCATTGAATAGGCACGACTAAAGAGCGTTTCCAGTTCTAGCTTTATAGGATCAGCCGCCTGTTGCCAGGTTAAATATGCTGCATCAGCCTTCTCACCTTGCAATTGGACTACTCTGTTGCGGGTATTGCCTGAGAAATTTGTAACATCACCGAATAACTTCAATATTGGGAAGAAGTGGTAATCAATACAATCGGCGTAACCGGATAATAGTTTCTCAATCCGGATTCGAATCGGTCTGATAATATCGCAATAGGCATGTTTTCTTGGTGCATATATAAGCGGAAGCTTTGGAAACCCATGTTTAATAACTTCTCCTTTACTATCGTCTCCTACCTTCCATGTATAGATCAAATTATCTGTCAATGTCATGAAGACTGTTGTCTCAGTCCCATCCAGTTCCTTACGTTTATATTCTCTGGAGAACGCAACCATATCTCCTGAATCATCAAAGAAAGGATAAAGTGTATCTCCACGAAATGGAGACCAGATAGTTGATTTTAAGCGATATTCCGGCACAGATTTACCGAATATGGAAGCAATCTTTCTCTTGAGAATAGACCAGAACCCATCATCTTTTACAGCATACCAGTATTCTGCCACCTCTGTCTCTGAGAGCCATGAACGAACGATCTTTTTATTCTGGTATTTAATTTTATTTTTCTTCAGGACTTGTTTTATTGCAGATAACAAAGACTTTTCATCCTCATCTTCTGTATCACAGTTCATGGCCGGTTCTGTGCCAACAGTAAAGGCCGTTTGGATATTGACTATATCTTGTTCTAATGGAAGAGAAATTCGATTTGGATCTTTATATTCAACCGTATCGTCTGTAACGACCATTTGTTTAGTCGTTTCACAATAAACTGATTCCCCCTTTTTTGTAACAACCTTTATCTGCGGATACTTCTCTTTATCCGTAATTATTTCATGCTTATTGGGGTTCCAGTCATTATAAAGTCTGACCACATCAGGCAGTGGCGTACGCCTGCCTTTTTTAAGGTATTCAATACGCCTGCCTTTATCCTCAATATTTAAAACTTCCTCTAGTGTCATACTTATACTTTTCTCTTAAAATATAAGAGCATTCTAATTTTATAGGCTTGAAAATAAAATGTCCCAAAGTGTATTCTCTGGGACATTTCGTCTGATTATCCATGCAGTTTAGTAGTGCTGCTCACTATCATATCCATGGGTGGCGCTATCGTATTTGCAACTACGAAACAGACAAGTTCAATTCGCGACTCAAACAATACCTGCTTTCACGCCACCCTTCTCTCAAATGTTTTGCGACCGGAGAGGGATTTCAACCCTCACGCATCTATATATGCTGGCTCTATGTCTATCCGGCCATTTAATCTAATATATAAAGTGAATTATGTTTTATCGGCCGAATATTTCAGATATATTCTGTTTTGTTTCTCGTTTTCCAAGCAACTCTTCCAAGACCCAGTACCGGATAGCATCAAAAGCATGGTTAAAATCATCAATCGGCTCATTGATATACTTTCCATCATTATCTTGATCCCAGGTGTATTGCCTTCTTTCGGCAAGGATGTTATAGGACCGCTTTGTTATCTTCAAGTTCAATTCAAGCATTTTATCTATACCGGCCTTAACCGAGCCCTGGTACTTATCAACAGGCTTAACTTTATAACCGGCGTTCCTTATTTCGGTCACCAATCTGGGATCAGCGCTTTCGGATATGATTCTCTTGGCAACATGAGGTTTTAGCTCTTTAATGATATCCTTTGTTAGCATGTGTGTTTTATAACAGAGTTCATCTACATACAAATCTCCGTCTATATATCCGATGTCGATTATGGCCGTTGGATCATTGGTAAATCCAAAGTCCATGCCTATACCCCGTTTCTTTACCCAATCAGGTATTTCATTTACTATTTCATAGCTTTTGAATATAACCCCTTCGGATATCTCTGCCCACCGGCCGATAATTGTATGGGCATATTTAGAGTTGTTTAGTTTATGCTTGTCAATGGTACCATCTGCTTTTGTCGCCTGGGCAATAGACTTCTTTTTTATGTCTTCCGTCTCCTGTAGAAAGGTTTCATTCAGGTTATCAACATTATCTAAGTAGGTTGTATGGATATGGAGTACGTTGGGATGCGTACTTATCTGAACGTCTACACCGTCTATCTCAACTATCTTATGGGTATTCTGAATGTATCTTTGATAAATGAAGTGATTGATATCAGGAGGGTTCATTACAATGATTACCCGTAATTGAATGCCTATCTTACGAATAGAAAGGACTATTTTATCAAAGTCCTTTTCGTCAACCCACTCCTCAGCTTCATCGCATACGAATGTGGTGATCCCTTGTATTGATTTAAGGTTTGCTGTTTGTTTCCCGGAACTTGTTTTAATACCACGGAATAAGATTTCACTCCCGGAGTATTTATTGACTATTTCTTTCTTGGAAATATAGAAATACTCTTCAGATTCATCAAGTTCTATCTTTTCATTAAACTCAGGAATAACAGAGAGTTCGGCTGAAGTCATTGTGTACCGGCAAAATAAGATCTTATGCCCTTCTTCAAATGAGAGCCTCTCCAGGAATGTAGATACATTAAAAGACTTAGCACTACCGCGGCCTCCGGTAACTAAGATTATAAATTTATCTTCATTCTCATATAATGGTTCATAAGCCGGCTGTACATTGATCATTCTTTTTCCCCGAATTTCTTAAGCCACTCTTTTATAGGCACGGAACCTTTCTCCTTTATTTCTGCCTCTATTTTATTCTCCTGACGATTCTTCCAGTTGTCGGGATCACGATTGGTTTGAAAATGAATGATAGCACCAAGACTGGGGGCAAAGTGTTTCTCTGTGACAACATGCTCTTTGACCTTAACAATAGCTTTCCCGTTGTCGTCTTTCTTCCCAGTATCTACTGTTACAGTTCTCTTCTCATGAGCAGTATATCCCTTTATCAGTTTAGATAGAGATTTTTCACACTCAACAAGCATATCATCAATGAACTTATCTTTGGCCTTTTTTATAGCATCTGCAAAATCTGCATTTTTAGATAACCAGTCATAATATGTACGTTCAGATATACCTACGGATTTACACACTTCAGCAATAGTATAACTGTCCGCGCTGATTAGCTCGCAGATATGTTCAACAATTCTTTTGCTATACTTTGCCATAAAGGTTTTTGTTTAAAATATAAAATAGGTTGAATCTTTACGGCGATCGAAAAAAGCGTGAAACCTTTCGGAATCACGCCTTAAATAGAAATAGTTTATATTATTATTCTTCCATTTTCACCATCGAATCTGCAATATCAATGTAGTTCTCTAATTCGTTGACTATTGCTTTCAGTTCGATGTATTTACGTTTATCAACAGGAGTAGCCAATCCCTCGGGTTGTTTCTCAATTTCTGCAAGCTCTTCCTTCTTACGTGAAAGGCGATTCTCTAAAACTTTCTTGTATATCATAAGTGGGGTTTCTTTCATGCCAGCAGTTTTTTAAGTTCTAGCGGCAAAGTTATTATTCATTTTCAAATAAGGCATCATCCGAGAAATCTAATTCCGGAAAATTATCTTTTATCCGTTTAGGATCACCTTTGTAGAAAACAAGTACATTTTGGTGAGTCTTACCTATCTTCCGGCTATTATTAAATTGCTTAGTAACCCGCAGTGCCAGGCTTCCGATTGATGTCACGAGTATCATTTCATTGTAATAATGAAGTCCTGCGTCTTTGAAGGCTTCAATTGTATCCTGAACAAAGTTGTAATATGTACCATCTTTCCCACGGACTTCACCAACAACAATTACAGCGAAGCGATTTTCGTTAAGAAGATCACATGAACGTTGGATAATCGTTCGATAATTTACAAGAAATTCCCGGTACTCCATATTCGAAAGGTCGCGCGGATCATCGGAGTAAACTTCAAGGTCAGCGTATGGAGGACAGGTAAATAACAAATCGAATTTATCTTTATAGAACAGTTCTTTGACATTCATGCTATCATCACATACCCAATACGGTTTCGGCTCGTCTGACAAAAGAATATCTTCTGCGTTTTTATAGTTCGCCTCAATTTGTTCCTTCCGTAAATCAATACCATAATATTGCATGAGTAATTTTGATGCAACTACACCACGGACTGAACCGCCGGCGAATGGATCAAGTATAACACCATCGTAAATATTAAACCAACGGTATGCAAGCTCACAAAGCACAGGATCGAAAATAGAGGTTCCATCCATTAACAGTATATCGTGCTCCTTACAATAGGTAATCAATTCATCCCAAGATGGATCGTACCCCAATTTATCACGCAGGGAATTGCGTGCTTCATACACTCGAGGAGGTTGTGCCGAACGGGCGAATGTTAATTCTTCTCCCCTGCCTACTTCACTTTTAATACCAAGATCAATCCAGGCTTTCTTCCTATCCTGCCAACGTCCCTGCCTGGAATCAAGAATAGAGAATGGCGGGATAATAAACTTATCTTGTACACTGCCGGCGCGTGAGCTATCAGCTTTGATCTCTATTTCCGGAAGATCAATATCACCAATAGTAAATTCCCAAGCATCAAGTTCACCTGCGGAGAAATCTTCAAGGATAGCCTCAACGTCAAAGATAGAGGTGTCAGTGGTATAGTTATCAGCAAGAGCCAGCGCTTTCCGGCGTGAATCTTCAGTTGATAAGTCTGTGCGCTTTATTGCAATTAGTTCGGTTCCGTCAGATTCAATTATACGAACCGGAAGCCCAAGCTCCTTCGCCTGTTCATACACACCATTGCCAGCAATAATGCAATCATCCTTATCGAAAAGGATTGATCGGCCGGCTCCACAATCTTCCAGACTCTTGCGGATGAGTCGCTTATTCTTATCCGTATGAATACGGTAATTACGAGGGTCGAATTTTAATTCCATCATTTCTATCTAGTTTCAAATTATTCAACTAACTGTTTTGCAAGCTGTAACGCTTCAATTATTTCATCAATCTGCTCATTAGACAAATTAACGTACTGCTCAAACCCATCTTCGTCTTCAATTTGAAGTTGCGGGTTTCCTGAAAATACAAGGTTTCCTTTAGTTCTATTGCATATTCGAACTAAACACCCTCCGGAAACGGAGACTTCTGTAAAATGCTTCGTTTTATTCTTAATCATATTTATATCGTTATTCGTTAATTATTTACTCAATATTCCTATGACAAGTGAAGCATGTTTGACCACTCTATTGATCAAATCCTTTTGCCTGTCTAGCGCATCATTTAGAGGCTTCTCATTGCCTAAATGGTATTGGTGTTTGCTATATTGGGATATCTGGTGATCACAGCTCCAGTATAGCGAATAATAAATACCTCTTAATTCAAATGCAGTGTTTGAACTCTTTAAATCATCGGCAGTTACGGAGTATTCTTCATGATGAGAAAACTCCTGGTGTATCCATGTTAAGTATTCATTGAAGTAGCAATAACAAATGCAACATCTATCAAAACTTTCATGATCGGATGATGTGTCGGTTATATTCTCTTCGATAATTGTCCTATTACCATGGTTGCGCCTAATCTCCTTTTTCGCCTTTTCAATGCACTTCTCATCACTGCAACAATCATATTCAGAACTGAACTCATGACCATCTTTGTCAGTGAAGTAGCACATGCAATTCGTTGTTTCTTCTTTATCATAAGGCTTTAACAGTTCCATAGCTTTATCAAGTATGGCTTGCTGTTCGTCTGTGACTTCTATGTCTTTAAATATATCCTCCATACTGTGTTAGTTATACTTTAATGATTTTTGCTAAAAGAGTGCGAAGAGATTTTTCGCATGCCTTGTATCTTTCTATTTCACTCTCTGGTAAGTCTCCGTAACCGATTGAACCCTCTATTTCAGATAAACCGAGCTGGATGGCTTGGTATTCCTCAAAGGTTATCATTACCTTACGAGGTTTTGGTTTTTCTTGTTTGCTCATTTTTAGTTAGTTTTACGCGTTCGGAAATCCCGAACAATTTGTTATTAAAATAGGCTTTCACCCTTTATTTTCTTACGTATAAGTTCTTGTACTCCGTTGTAAACCTCATACAATTCTTTTAACGATTCCGATCCAGTCCAATCAGAGAAGTTTTGATCATTGAAGAACCGGTATTCAAACACCTTTCGTGCTAACGGCGACAAATCAAGTTCCTCGAACACTTCCCGGACTAGATGAAACTGAGTAAGTAGAGTTTCTGTATTATCTTCAGGTTCATCATAGATATCCTCAATTTCTAACCTAGTATAATCTGCATTATAATCGGCCGGAATTGCCTTGTATCGATTCCGATACGGAGAAGTAGGAGAAGTTGCATTCAGCTTTATCATCCGCAGCACAAAGAAGTCTAACTCGGTATATCCGTTCTTTTTTGCCTGAAGTAATCGAATCAACAACCTATCATCTTTTGCCAATAATGAACACAGTACCTCATTTAGAACATCAAGACCCTCTTCTGGAATGCCGGCCAGTCTACAATGATATCGTGAGTGTTCCAGCCACCTGTCATATCTTAGGGTTATATATTTATTTACTGCCTCACTTGCCATAGAAATCAGAGTTTTTAATATCTTTGTGGTGTAAGAATTATAGGCTTCTATGGCTTATGCGGGCGGTTGGTAGTGGTGTACCAATCGCCTTTTATTTTGAACACTCAAAACCTACATGGATGCTACCCTGAAGAACTTCATTTGCGAATACACACTCATATATCAGGAGCGACTTACGAGCAGATATGAATTCAAACCTTACTCCCATTACCGTGATATGACTTGTACCCTCAATACCTAAATCCATTAACTCAACGGCCAGCCTTTGCCGGTCTCGATGTACAGACGAATGAACCAGAACTAATCCTTGCGCTTTTAACGCCATACGTATTTGATCTAAACTAATCATAGCCTCGGTGGTTTTAATAGTTCAATAGCCTCTAAATCACCTGCATCAGCACGTTTCTTAATTTCCATGTACTCATGAAAGAAAACGCCTTTAGTAGCTTCGGCTGGATGTAGTTTTTTCCAAACCTCAGCCTCTTTTATGCTTAGATCCTGTGCTTTTGTATCTCTGTGAATGTCATACTTGGTAAGCCAACTCATAATTACTTCTCCATCAACTCTTCCAAAAATTTGTCCAAATAGACCTTTCTTAGCCATATTGAAAAATAGTTTGAAATCTTCCTGAGTGTAATGAGGATAAGTTTCGATTATCAAATTAATCGTATCGGCAACCTGTATGGCATTCATGGTTCCATTCACAGAATAGAATCTAAGAAAACTATTCATCCATTTCACCATAAGTGCTTGTAGCCAAATTTCTCCGTTTTGAGTTTTTAATTCGACAATCGAAACCTGAGGAGACTTAAAAACATCTAATACCGTTTTAGGCCTAATGCTGTCCCAATATAGCATCGGCGAGCTCTTCAAGAGCGTCACGGCTTGCAATTTTGTTTTCGGGAGTTCCTCTAAAGGAATTATCTCCTGTGCCTTGTATTGAGTTATTTGATTTTCCATTGTAGTTTCCTTCTAAAATTTTGATGTAGTTCGATGGTTTAAAAATCCAGTCGAAATCGCATGTCCAATTACTGTTACTTCCCCCGAGCAGAAACGAAGAAGAAACAATGTTGCTGTAAACCGTTCGAACACTTTCTTTTCCGTGTTCGGAAATTCGAGCCTTTACGGCTTTCTTTCTTTTTTCGGTCATTTTAGTGACGGCAGACAATTTCCCCTTAAATGTTTCATTGAAATAATCCATGAAAGCAGAATAATCTATTCTCTCAGATTCCCCCTTGGGGGGTATGGGGGGAATAGAATTATTTTCTATTTCTAATTCTATTTCTTTTTCACTTTCTATTTCCCTTTCTCTTTCTCTTTTAAAAGGTGGGTTTTCTTGGGTTTTTACTTGGGTTTCTGTTTTGGGTTTTTTGGGTTTTTCTTCATTGCTTTTCGGTCGCCCTCCTTTCTTTCCATTTTCGCGATTTACCAATGTTTTCTTCAATCTCTTATTTACGCTATTATGGGTCAATTGGTCACCATCTTTGACCATTAAATCGGTAATCTTTGACCAAACATCTTCCTTGATTGTGGTACATAAGCGACGTTCAACTTTAACCCTATCGTTTTTTATACTTCCCTCGTTATCATACATCATAAATAATAACTCAAGGTAAATGTATCTTTCGAATGGATTCAAAGTATAGAACGAATCACTCGTCCACCAATCTTTGGGATAAAATGTAAAACCTAGCTGAGACATAGTTTAAAGTTTTATTGGATTAACATTCATTGTCTCAAGATTCAGATATAACCCTCTGTAATCCACGCTACCCGTACTTAATAACTTCCAGAGTAAAGCACATCCTAATTGTGCCAGCGATGAGTTAATGAACAGATCTTGTTTACGGAGAGCTTCAGCAAGTGAACAGCTTGGCCCGGAATCTTTCTCTTTCACCTTTTTAAGGTTGAACATCTCGGTTACAAGGGGAAGCTTGGAAACCGTTTCAAATTTCTTTGAATCCGGTTGTTTTATATCCAATGGCGTGCCGAGGACTACCTGGCCGGAGCTTGTAGTATTACCAAAATCGAGCCAGTAATGCAGGTTAGAATGATCCATTCCACGCTTTGCTTTTTGTAGCTGCTTCTCTATATCCAATCTGGACTTTACTGAATCAACACAGCTAATTGTTATATTAGCACTCCCATCTTCGTTAGAGAATTCTTCCGGAGATGCCAACCAATTTACTCCATAGAACTGATTTATACGCGTTATTAGTACGACCGCCTTGTTTAATCCTAAATCCGACTCACAAAACAACTGCCGGCCAATATTCGCTTCAGTAACAATATCTGGATCGTGCGCTTGGACCTGTATTCCGGGATGCCCCAACTTATACAATGCATGGTCGATACGCCCCAATGCTGATAATACCTGAGAACCGGTACCTCCTACACCAATAAGGTTTACGGTGAGTTGATGCGTAGGGTTGATCATATATGGATGTGCAAAATGTATTTTCTTCATAGTAAATCCTCCAGAGTCTTTTTTATAGGTGTTAATTCTGATAAAGGGAACTTGACTCCAGTTTCTATACATTGTTTCGTTATTGTAGCAAGATTCCCTTTTATGGGATTGCCCCCGAGTAAGTTTGCGAACTCAGACTGCCAAAACATCTTTTCCCAATAATCAATAACACCCTGATAACTCATATTCTTTGGCTTTGCAACTTTTGCACTACCAAGACAGACATTACCACCCTCATAGATATTAAAGAAAGGTGCTTTATAGAGCTTTCGCTTGGGTTTATTGCCGATAAATGCGTACACACTAAGCACACCTGAACTAACAACGTATATAATACCGGGGATCAGTATTTCTCCCTCCGGAATGTTCAAGCCCTTGGTAAAATAAAACCGTCTTTTCTCGGGTGCTCTATACCAAACGTATTTCTCTACTCCTAAGCGGGAATCAGCAAAAAGCATGTTCCCAGGCAGTCGCCCATGTGGAATATCTGCTTTACTTTCGGATATAGCATTCACAATATTACTAAGGCATTTCTCAGTAAGTGGAACACCTTCAAGCATCTTCCCTTTCCGTATCCTTCTACTCTCGAGGTAATAAGAAGAAGTATTTTGGTTATTTCGATAAACAATGATAGCCATTTCGGGATCCAATGCACTTTCTGCTTTATTTATAATACTACTACTTGTCATACTCATATAGTTTTTGGCTTAGCCGTATTAGATAATCTAAGAATTCGATTACGTAATTGTTGATTTCCATAAGCTGGTCTGATCCCGGGGTAAGGTCAATCTCACCCGCACAAAACAACTCCGACTCACAACTTTCACATGACATATTTACTGACTCAATCATTTGTTCTACTATGTAGTCATCATCATACACAATCATAATTAACTCCTCCGCTCCCATGGGCGTTTCGGAATAGTCTGATTCCGGATCGAAGTCAAAGGCCCTTGAGAACTTCAATATTGATGTTTCCGTGCGCATTAGACTCAGGCCTTCAGCGAGAACCTCAAGCAATTCTTTTTCTTTTTCTGTGCTTGGCGTATATCCGGAAATAACATTGAGTAGTTCAGATGGATTGTATGCCGGATGCTCATTCACCTGGTCAAGCAATATGCCAATGTCACCATCTTGATAGCTTTGGAGTAATTCTATATACTCATCGGCTGCACCCTCTTCACGATATATGTCTAGTTCCTGAAATAACCCATCTACGTGATAGCTATCTTTCATGGCCTGCAGTTTTTGAGACCACTTTAGAATACGAAAGAATTCCAACAAGATGTGATTAACTCTCCCACTGGTGTTTTCTAATATCCTACATGGGAGATAAAACAACTGCTGACTATGGCATGTCTTATAAGCGGAGAAATACAGTTTATCATCTGCATTGTTTATCTGCAAATGGTATGGTATAATTTCGTCCAAACCTTCAAATAGTTTACGAAACTCTCTCGGTTCATACTTCACCTTAAACTCTTTCTCAAGCAATCCTGCATAGTTCCTGGCACTCTCATATAGGTAACGATAATTCTCTTCGCGAAACATCGGATCAGAATCAGCAAGCCAGACTTTCTTTATCTCTTGGTTTAGAAAACCATTCGCTGGGCATTTTGCCCAGGAATGATCCGTTTCTTTCGTTCTACGACTCCTGCCATTTGCAGCCTCGCGCCTGTTTCTTGTAAGAGAATGGTGCCGACTTTCCGGTGCAATTGTTCGAGTTCTTGTTTTTCGTTTTGTTTCTTGCATTTCTTTTTTGTCATTAGATTAGCCTTTTGTTCCGACAACACTTTTGAATTCATAAATCGCTTTATCTTCCTCAATCTTGGGACCATGCAGATTACTCGTAGTCAACTCCGGATATGTGTTGGAGTAGAAACTCATCACCTCATCGGGTATCATTTGCGCGTCGGGGTCCGACAGCGTTTTATCTTTATGCTTGAAAACACGCTCAAGTCCTGTTACATTTAATGCCATATTTATTCCTCCTCTTCTTTATCGTTATCATCTGTTTCCTCACTCTCATCAGAAGCTGGTGCTTCATCCTCATCATCCAAATAGCTGTCCTGTACCGGTTCCTCGGTATCCATTTCACCGAATAAAGAATTAGCACTAAGTTGCTTTTCGAGTTTTTGAATGCGGCCCTCTACCACGCTTTTATTGCCCACAGCAAACTCTTTAGCTTGTTTAAGGCAGGCGATGGCATTAAGTGGCTTCTTTTCTTTCTCGAACTCGTCCGCCTTCTTGATTAGTTTATCATATTTCTTTTTCTTCTCTTCGGCCTCTTTTTTTGCCTTGTCAGCTCCTGCCTTTACGGCTTTGCTATTTTTCTCGGCATCCTCAGCCGCTTTCTCAAAGTTGTGTATGTTGGTAAGAATACCGGTAGCCTTTTGGATGGGTGAAGAAACAGCTTCAATAAAACCTTCGTCAAGTTCCTCGGGTGTTCCCGATACAACCAAAGGCGTAATTCTTTCCTTTGCACTATCTTTCAGACCTGCCTTTGTGGGCATAATACTTGTAACTAAGCTGTTACCTCTTTTGGTTATTGTTATGCTCAATGTATCTCCCTCACAAAGCATAGAAGCAAATTTTGTAAACATGGTATTTTTGGTTTTAATAGTTAAGCATCAATGGCATAATCAGATAAGTAAGATTCTCACTGTCGGACTGTTCCGCGCCCTTAATCAATGCAGCACGGCTTGGATCAGCGATATGCAAAGTGAATTCGTCATACGGAAGATTGGAAAGTATATCAAGTAGAAAAGTTGCTTTAAAGCCTATGCTAACTTTCTCGCTGGTGTACTCAACCGGAATCTCTTCATCTGCCGAGATCGAATAATCTAAATCCTGGGCGGCAAGCATCATTTTATTATTGAATAATGTAACCTTGAGAAGTGAAGTGTTACGGTTACAGAAAATAGATACTCGTTTTAATGCTGCGATAACATCGAGCTTTGAACCTCTACAGATTAGATTATTAGAGGAAGGTATCACAGAACGGTAATTGGGATATTTACCTTCAATCATACGGTAAAGGATAGTAAAACCTGAATGGACAAACTGAACATGTTTGCTAAAAACATGAATAGAGAAGTTATCCTCATCTGCCGGTATGATATCAACCAGGATCTTTGCGATTTTAGATGGAAGTATAAATGAACAACGATTCTGATTATTGCTTATATACTCCATCATGGCAAGAGTGCTACCGTCCGAGCCTACAAATGTTAGTACCTCCTCTTGCTGGTCTATATAGACTCCGTTCATCACAGGGCGCAACTCATCATCTGCTGCCCGAAAATATGTTCTTTTTAGTCCATGGGTGAATTGCATAGAACTCATTGGAATCTGTAACGGGTCACCGGTTGGATTAACTGTCGGGAACAGATCACCTTTGCCTCCAACAATTTCAAACTTACCGTTTATGTATTGAGCCGTAATCTCCACATACATATCTTTCACAGAGAGTTTAAAAGTTAGAGGTTGTTCCGACAATTCTTTCAGAGCGTCGAGCAGAGTTTTAGCATTTGCAGTAAATTGATTCAGAGTGCCACCCTCAGGATCTATCGTGCATTCGATGGTGGTTGTTATTGAGCCCTGTTCGTCGGCTCCGGTCACTGATAGTTTATCACTATCAATTTTAAACAAAAAATTGTCTAATTCAGGATTAGTCTTGTTGGGCTGTATAATCTTACCTACAAGTTTGAGTTTTGAAAGAAGTTCGTTTTTTGAAACTGTAATATTCATAATGCGTCATTTTGTGGCGCATATCACAGAAATGAGAGTGTTTTCAGTAGAAAAAGTGAGTAGAAACAACAAAAGCCAGCCTCTTTTCAGAGACCAGCTTAATTCAATCGTGCTGCAAACATAAACAATAACTTTTTATCTTGCAACAATAAATCCAAATTATTTCAAACTATCTAATATTTTTCTGATTGCAACATCCGCATGTTTTCTCATTATTTTCAAATAACTAAATATAGGCCGGTTGGATTTCATGGACTGTCCTATACAGTATTCTAATACTTCCAGAGGAACACCCAATTCAAATCCGTGCTGCACAAAGGACTTGCGAGCAGAATAATACACTACTTTAGATTTAATCCCTAAATCTTTGGCTAATGAAACTATACCCCGATTCAGATATCTATTAAAATTCGAATAAGAGAAATTATATTTAAAGTCAAGCTTGCCCGTATTTTTATTTCTCCATCTCATTATAATAGGAATCGCTTCTTCTGGTATTGATAAACTAATTCTTTTCTCACCCTGCTTGGTATTTCTAGACTTCGTCCGAATGTACTCTATAGAATCAGTTTTTCTAAAATCTATTTTGAGAAGGTCAATAAGATTAATCCCACCAAGGTAGTACGACAGCATTATTAAATCTCGGGATATGACATGTATTTTTCGTTTTGGTTCTGAATCTCTTATTATCTTCAACTCCGCCACACTAATATCTAACTCTCTTTCCAGAGCGGATGGAATAGAATAAAACTCGAATGGGTCCACATCATACTTAACAAGTTGCTCCCTTTTCGCTTTATTTATAATGGTGCGTGTACGAGACATCATCATGCCAATGGTTGTTTCGCTGAGATTCTTAGTGTTTCTTAGGAACCTAGAATAGTTGTTTATTATTGTAGGGTTGATTTCTGACAACAAAATCTCTCGTTTTGTGAACTCACAAAAATACCGGCAGTTCCTTTCTATCAAAGTAGCATAGTTGCTTCTTGAGTCTTCTATGAGTTCTCTGACATAGCGATCCGCGACAGCTTTAAAAGTTCTATCTGAAGATATAGAGTCAGAATGAGTGATTATGTCTCGTATTTGCCCACAATCATACAATTCCGGGAACTTAATAGAATCTAGCCGGTCCTGGTAATCATTTAATATATTGCGGAGTTTAACATTGTACAACGAAGCATCCGGAAAACCAACTACCTGCCCATTTTTGAAGTGTGATAATGATTCGATCTTGAATCGGGTAACGATGTATCGAGTTTCTTGCTTGTGGCCAACTGCGACTCTAATTTTATGCGTTCCATCTTTTGCCACTTTTGCCGGAACGACTGCTAATTTTAATGTTGCCATAACGTTTCAAAAATTTAGGATTCGTTTTGGATTCGTTTTTTAGCCCAGAACTGGACCGTTTATCCTTTTTTTTAAAACATCAGCAATGATTTCAAAGAAAAAAATGCGCTAAAACCAGTTGATTTTCAGCGCATTAACTAAGTGATTCCGAAGCGATTCGAACGCTTGACCCACGCCTTAGAAGGGCGTTGCTCTATCCAGCTGAGCTACGGAACCATCCTTAATTGCGGTGCAAATGTAGGGATTTTCATTGAATTAAGAAAAAGTTTCTCCTCTTTTTTCTATAAAAAATAATCAGAGCAAAGCTACAACCCTAATGGTAAGCCGGTTAGATACCATACAACAAACAACAATGTCCAGATCAACAAGATGTACACCGAATATCTCCAGGTATATTTTAATAAAGAAAGATAAGTAGTTTGATGGTTATACTGCTGCATATAGGTTAAAACCAGGGGAGCATAAAACAAAAAAGGAGTTATAGCATTTGTTGCGCTATCCCCGATTCGGAAAGCACATTGAGTTACATCCGGCGATATGCCCAGTTTTGCAAATACAGGGACAAAAATAAAAGCCATAAACGCCCACTTCGCCGTAGCCGACACCATAATCAGATTAATGCAAGCCGTAAACAGGATAAAAAGCAGAAGTATCCATAAACTATGCATCTCAACAGACGAAAGTAAATCGGCCCCCATAATGGCCAAACATTTATCCAGTCGGGAATATTCAAAACTGGCAAACATCTGTGCAGCAAAAAACGCAATAACAAAATAAACGCCCAACAGTTTCATTGGTTGAGTCAACCCTTCCACCACATCGGTATCCGTGCGATAGCGTCCTGACATGAAACCATAAACCATCCCCATAAGTCCCGCTCCCAACGATAGCAGGAATAATATGCCTACAATAAAAGGAGAACGTATCAATCCGCCATTCACCCCACGCAGCAATCCCCAGGATGAGAATGTGGCCCATAGAATAATGATTAAATAAACGGCTCCAATAATGAGCGCCAGTCCTTTAGCTCTCCGCTCTCTTCGGGATAATGGTTTATAACCTTCAAAACGTACCTCACCATCATACTCACCTAATGAAGGCAACAGCTTCTTTTTCGTAATAAAATAGATGATAGCAGCGATCAGGAAAGTTGAGAAAAGCATGAAATAATAATTGGATAGAGGCCCCGTATTACTTTGATATATACCGGCAGCAATAGCTGCATCTTGAGTGGTACTTGAAATCATCTGATCCAATGTCGTCAGCATGATATTCGCACTATACCCACAAGCCACAGACACATAGGCCGTTATGATTCCACCCACCGGATGTAACCCTACTGAATGGAATAAAGTTGCGGCGATAGGAAGCAGAATAATATATCCCGCATCACCTACAATATTCGACAGAATTCCCAGGGCGATAACCCAAAGTATTATACTACATTTATTCTGCCGTCCTTTTACACCTCCTCGTATACAAGCGGTTATGAAGCCCGAATGTTCCGCTACACCAAGCCCGAACATGGCCACAATAACCAAACCCAACGGGGCAAATCCCGTAAAATTAGTGATGACGTTACGTAAAATCCAACGAATTCCTTCCGGGCTAAGTAGATTCTGCACATAGATAATCTCTCCCGTTTGCGGATGCACAACATTTAACCTGTAAACATTACATATCCACGACAAGAAGATGACTGCCAACGTGAGCAGAAAAAACATCGTAGCCGGATGGAGTATTCGCCAGTTATTCTTCATCAGCTTCCAGATTGTCTATATCTATAATACGCAGTTCAAGGGCACGTACCACCAGGCGAGTAGCATTCACCCCTACCCGATCGCCCACAGGGAACAGACGATTGATCAAATCATTCTGCCGCTTCTCCAAAGATTTCACTCCAAAAGGCATTCCTTTCAGATTAGCGATCATATCTTTCGTATACCCCAATGCCAAATGACGCAAGAAACGTTCGTCATATTCATCAATATCATAGCTAATGATAGCTTCCTGCCGACGGGCATCATTCTCTACCGATTTTTTAAAGCGTTCAACGATTTTCTCTAAGATCGGATAGTTAAAGACCAGCTTCTTCCCATCCATAACTGCCTGTACATCGGTCTTCGTTAATAGTTCACCCGTTTTCAGAATGATTCCATCGGCACCGGCATCCAGTACATCTACCCATAGTTTTTCATTCAGAATCTCACCGGTGAATATCAACACGCGAACGTCTTTATAATTCTTAGTTATATTACGGCAAATATCAACCCCAATCGTAGTGGAACCACCTAAACCCAAGTCAAGCAAAACCATATCCGGCACTTGTGCTTCTATTAGCGTCCAGAACTCTTTTTCGGTCATAGCCGTTCCTATCACTTCGGCATTAGGAATTTCATGGCGAAAGATTTCTTCCGTACCTTTTAATTCCAGCTTAACGTCCTCTACAATGATTACTTTAAATTTCTTGTCTTCCATAACGGTTACAATATATTAATTATCTACATATTCTTAAGCCTCACACTAAACCTCGTTGCGGCATGTTACCGCCTCCCGCCGCTATAGTGAAGTATACAATATATCCCCCCTCCGGTGCAGGTTCTGCATTAATGCGGCACCCTCTTCGTCCGGCATATTCATCATGATCTCTGATAATCTGTTTGCAAACCAGATATTCAGTACCTCGTAATACACCCTTCTCTCCTGCTGTCATTCGTTGAAGGCTAGGATAAAACAATTGATTTAGTTCCTCTACACTTTTCTCTCTCCGGGTATCTGTCAATAAGAATCGTACAAATTGCCCATCGGGTATTGTTTGCAAACGAAGTATCCCTTCCTCTTTTACTTGCAAAGCCTCATCTATCAGGTTCTCGAAAAGGAAATATAGTTGATTCACATCACCCAACACCCGAACGTCACCAGATAAGTTTTCTGTAACCAATTCAAGCTTTCCCTTATATTCCTTATTATTCTTCCTGAAATATTTCTGTGCATATTCCAATAAAACCGAAACATTAATCGTAGTCCGTCTAAAAGTTACTTCCTCTAACTGACGTGCAGCACATGAACTCAGAATCGTAAAAATACCCTTATAGTATTCAATCAACTCACCGATAGCATCTACGTTTTCTTTTTCTTCTGCCAGCGTCAGAGACTTTGATGTTAGTTTCTCAATGATCAGTTTGATTTTATTCGGATAGTAAATCGTTTCGTGCTTAATGGTAGAAAGGCAGTTGTCTAATACCATGTTTTGTACATGCAACATACTATCCTCCCACGAAGCCCGGTGCGTATCCTCATATGCAGATTCAATATCCCGGTAGCGTACAGCCAACTTCACCACAGCGTTAAAAACAACAATAGCCACATAACGCGCAATAAGTTCCAACAGCAAATGGTTATCTTCTTGCTGAACTCCTTCCGGTCGCTCAAGGTATAATACACCTACACATTGCAGTTTCTCTCCTACTTCAACAATTAAAGGAAAAGCTTCACTTTTTCCATCTGCCAGATATGTTTGATGGTCATAACTTTGTTGTACCATTTCGGGCAATGCATCAATCGCCGCAGTTGAAGCAAATTCCAATCGGTTATGCATTTCGTTATACACAGCCAGACTCAGGCTTTCAATATCCAACAATTCATTAATACCCTCAAACGCTTCCGCTATAACCCGTCTGGGAATCTCCCGTAAAGTATTTTCTTCCCGTTGCAGCGCCTCCATAGACTCTTCCGTACGAACTAAAGAAGATGAGAATATATTCTTATTGATATCCAATACCTGTTCCAGATTCCAGCGATTATTCAATCTCTTCCGTACATGCAGGATATAATAAATAATCATATAAGAAAGCAATAACAGAAAGCATAGGATGATACCTACTATTTTATTTGTAGTAGACCCTTCCAACTCGCGGCAATAGGCTTCCAGAGACTGGTCCTCGCTGGTTAATTTATACAATGCGGTAAACGCCTTATTATTATATGAATATGCATCCCAACGTTTCAAAGCCAATAACGAAACTGCTGCACCATTACGGATATCCATTATAACGGGATAATCGGTATAGAACATTTCTTCCCGCCAGATCAATTCAGCCGGGGTTTCATCCCCATCCAATGTAAGATAAACATGCGGATTGCGAGCTGTTTTCTGATAATGAATATTCAGATAAGTCATGGCAGAGTCAACATATTGCAGAGCCAATTCATAGTTTTCAATGATATTACAATAATATGCCGTATCCGTAAAGGCAGATGCTTTCTCCAACAATTCTTCATGCCTGTCAAAATCAAGAGTGGCAGACGCTTTGTTATCAACAGAAGAATTTACTGAGGGTTTACACGACATCATTCCTAAAGGCAGCAACAGGCAAAGTATAATCCCTAAAGTTTTCCGAACGCCGAGAGGTAATCTGAAGTAGAAACGACTTCCTTTTCCCAGTTTACTATCCACACTGAACATACAAACATGGAACAAAGGGTTCGTTTTTCTATACTTTTCGATGATACCTTTGCAGTTCATCAAGCCAAAACCGCTACCTTTCATCCGTTTCAGCTCTTCCGTCTCATTATTTTCTTTCATCCCGATCATGCGGGAATCGTATACTTTCTCATCCTGAATAAGAGCTACATCCTCAGGCGACAACCCTCTGCCGTTATCTTCTACTGAGATTTCCACATATTCATCTGTGCGCCGGGCATAGACATTTATCGTTCCTCCGGCCTGGGTGTATTTACGGGCATTCTCTGTTAATGTATTAATCATAAAGAGGGTCAAAGCCCGGTCGGCCTTAACAACAACATCAGTTGATTCAACATCAAATTCCTGCTGCCTCATTTCGAAGGTCTTCCGCCCCTTCTTGACCAGTTCAAACAGTTCATTCAGTTCGAAGTTCTCAATATTAAGACTCAACGTACCTTGTTTCATCTTTATCCAAAGAGCCAGAATATCATTATATTCATTGATTTTCGTCACCAATTCCTCAATATATTGATACTTCGCAGTTTTTATATCTTTGTTATGGATAAAGCCTTTTTCTTTTAGCTTATAAACCTCATTTATAATGCGGTCAATATAGGGGATGATGCCATTTACAATAGCCAGGCAGGATTTCTTGATCAGGTTTTCGCGCTTTCCACGGGCAATATGCTGTTCAAAAACATAGCGTTGCTTATCCAAACGTTCGCGCTCATCGCCCAGAGAGATAAAGGTCATTCCATTATCTATCGCCCAGGCGATATAGGGAGTAATCACATTTAATAAGGTCAGATCATCTTTTGATAAACGGTGAGAAGTACAGATTGTAAACTCGCCGATAGGCAATTCCTTATCAGGCACATTCAGGTTAAAAGTAGATACGATCCCTGAACATTGAGTTTCAGACGCCGCCGACTCTGCAAGTACTCCATTTTCATCATACAGACGAATAGATAACTCCACAGCGCCAACCAGCCGCTGCATCTCAGGAAGAATAGAGGTCGTTATTGCGTGAATAATATCATCTTCAATAGCAATGTCGGATGGAATAGACGCCGTTACCTTCTGACATATATCCAGCACCAACTGTAAACGCTCAGTATGTATCCGGTTACGTACTTTGGAGCGCCTGTTAAACACCCAAAATAAAATAAACAAAACGATTAACCCCAGAATAATAAAGAGCAATATCGCATTCAGTTGCTTTGACTCCTCTTGCAGCACCAGATAACGACTTTCAAGTTCTTTATCCTGACGGGTATATTTCAGAATGTCTAAATAGATATTCCGGTTATAGTCCGACTGAAACTTCATCCCCAGTCCGGAGTAAGATACACAAAGTTGCTCCCGGATTCTTGATATCCACTCGGGCACAGTCTTTACATTCTTATGGTTGCCTTCCATACTATTTATCCATTGCACCTCCGTATAAACGGTATCCCGTTCTACATAAGGTTCCAGGATATCTATCCTATTATCCACATCCGAATAATACATCTGATGATGCAGGTTCACACAATCTAACGCTTTAGACAGTGTATCCAATGCTTCTGCATAATGCCCATGTTCATTCAGATACCGTCCAATAGATACATATGCGCCCGCTATCTGATAAATATCATCATATTCGCGGAATTTCCCCAAAGCTTTTTGAGCCAACTTTAACGGTAATGACCGATCGACAGGAAATCCGAATTGCATCAATGCATGCGAACGCCTGCTTTGAAATAACTCAAAATTATCGGAAGATATAAGGAGATTGGCCAGCCCCTGCAAACTATTTCCCTCAAAATAAGGATAATAGTTAGCCGCCGAAAGTTGCCAGGTTAAATAGAGTTCATCAAACTCATTCAGTTTTCGGCGTTCAGGGGTATCCCCATCAGATAAAGAAGCCGATCCTTTTATATAATGATAATATAACAACTGGGCTGTATCTCCTGCCAGCTCAAGCTCCGGTTTGATCTCAGCAATAGAAACTCTGGCTTCCGGTAGCTGCTGCAAGTAATAATAATAAATTGCAGATACGATAGAGAACTCGGTATACGCGTAATTTAAACGTATCTTTTCATTCTTATCTACGAATAAGCTTTTATCTTCATCTATTCGCCGTATTCGTCGTATAGCAGTATTCCGGTAATCATAAAACTCTTTGTTCATCGCAGTTCGCTGGTAAATCTTCATCATTCCCACATCTGCAATAAGTAGTTCCAGTTCATTCTGTGTTAAATCGTAGACTTCATTAAAGTATCGTTCTGCCGTATCAAAATCCATTCGCATGAATGAATAAAAGCCCAGGTTATTACATGCCTCTGCTTTACCGGACAAATACAGAGTTGCCGACTCGTAAGCTGTTCTGGCAGCTTGATATGATAAATCCAGATCTTTGTAATGCTGATAATAAGCTATTTGATTTAATGAATCTATAAGGCGTGTTTCCTTTATCGGCGCTATTCCAACGCACGAGAACAAAAGAGGAAAGATTATAAAAGGTATAGTTATTCTTAATAAAACACGCATAATGGACAAAGATAAAGAATTTACGATTAGACTATTTACGATTTACGATTGAAATTACATTATTTATTATAATCCTTATTTTTATTCATGCCTTATGGGTTATCAACCACCAACATACTTCAATCGTAAATAGTAAATAGTAAATAGTCCAATTGTAAATAGATTTAAATTGTCTAATCGTAAATAAAATATTTTTGGATCAAAAATATTGTTATGCACAGATAAAACCATATATTTGCGCAGTTTAATACTAAATGTGCAAAAAACGTATGGAACAAAGTTTTATTGCTTATATAGAAAATAGCATCAAGAATAACTGGGATTTAAACGCATTAACTGATTATAACGGTGCTACTTTGCAATATAAGGATGTTGCCCGGAAAATCGAGAAAATCCACATCATCTTTGAAGAAAGCGGGATAAAAAAGGGAGATAAAATTGCTATATGCGGGCGCAACAGTTCTCATTGGGGAGTCGCTTTCCTTGCTACCCTTACCTACGGTGCAGTAGCTGTACCCATCTTACATGAATTCAAAGCCGATAATGTTCATAATATAGTAAACCACTCCGAAGCCAAGCTTCTTTTTGTTGGAGATATTGTCTGGGAAAACCTTAATGAAGCAGCAATGCCTCTGTTAGAAGGGGTTGTAGCGGTACACGATTTCTCTGTTTTGGTTTCAAGAAGCAAAATGCTCACGCATGCCCGCGAGCATCTGAACGAACTCTTCGGCAAAAAATATCCTAAGAATTTCCGTACCGAACATATCAGTTACCACAAGGACCAACCGGAGGAACTGGCAGTAATCAACTATACTTCGGGAACAACCAGCTACTCTAAAGGGGTGATGTTGCCTTACCGTAGTTTATGGTCGAATATGCGGTTCGCTTTTGATGTCCTTCATCTGGAACCGGGCAACAAGGTGGTGTCTATGTTGCCAATGGCACATATGTATGGACTTTCTTTCGAATTCTTATACGAGTTCTCGGTAGGCTGCCAGATTTATTTCCTGACGCGTATGCCAAGTCCAAAGATCATCTTCCAGGCTTTCGCCGAAGTTAAGCCTAACCTGGTTGTGGCTGTCCCACTGATTATCGAAAAGATTATCAAGAAGAACGTATTGCCTAAGCTGCAAACACCGACAATGAAGATCTTACTGAAAGTACCTATCATCAATGATAAGATCAAAGCGGCCGTACGCGAGCAGGTAATCAATGCTTTCGGAGGAAACTTCACTGCTGTTATTGTAGGAGGTGCTGCATTTAACCAGGAAGTAGAACAGTTCCTGAAAATGATAGACTTTCCTTATACCGTAGGTTATGGTATGACAGAGTGTGGACCGATCATTTGTTATGAGGACTGGAAGCGCTTCAAACCGGGGTCTTGTGGAAAAGCGGCATTGGGTATGGAGGTAAAAGTACTGTCGCCCGATCCTGCACACAGGGTTGGCGAGGTTGTTTGCAAAGGACCGAATGTTATGCTGGGCTACTACAAAAACGAAGAGGCTACAGCGGAAGTTATTGATAAAGATGGCTGGCTGCATACAGGAGATCTTGCGATAATGGATGAAGAGGGTAATGTCACCATCAAAGGCCGGAGCAAGAACTTGTTATTGGGAGCAAGCGGACAGAATATCTATCCGGAAGAGATCGAAGATAAGCTAAACAACCTACCTTACGTTGCCGAAAGTATCGTCGTTCAACAAAACGATAAACTGGTAGGGTTGGTATATCCGGACTTCGACGATGCATTCGCAAACGGGTTAAAACCCGAAGATATGGAACGCGTAATGGAAGAAAACCGCGTACTACTCAACGCTACCCTTCCAACATACAGCCAAATCTCCAAAATGAAAGTATACCCCGAAGAATTCGAGAAAACCCCCAAAAAAAGCATCAAACGCTTCCTATACCAAGAAGCCAAAGGCTAGGCCCCGAGGCGGGGGGTCAGGGACCCCGGCCAATGGCGGCAAGCCGCGGGGGTCAGGGACCCCGGCCGATGGCGGCAAGCCGCGCTGCGCGGTAAGAGTGCAGCATATGTGGCGTAATAGATAATAATGCTGATGGAAGAATTACTGAAACAAACAATAAATGCTGTTGTTAATTCCCGTTATCCGGAGATGACAGCGGAAGGGCAATTGATGCTGGAAGGTATATTGATTAGAAAAGAAGTTGCCAAAGGCGAGCGCTTGATTGATGAAGGGGAAATTAGTCGGCACTTTGTTTTTGTAGCTAAAGGCATGATACGCCAGTTTTACTTCAAAAACGGAAAAGACGTCACCGAGCATTTCTCATATGAGGGATGTATTATGATGTGCATTGAAAGTTTGTTTCGAAAAGTGCCTAGCCATCTTATTGCCGAGGCCCTAGAACCATCCATTGTATACCTCCTTCCAATAGATAAGTTGCATCTTCTCATGGATATGTCCAGGGAAGTTAATATATTCTATCAACGGATATTGGAATTCTCTTTAATTAATTCTCAGGAAAAGGCCGACTCCTGGAGGTTTGAAACTGCCAAGGAGCGCTATAATCGCTTATTAAGAACACATCCCGAGGTCATAAAAAGAGCCCCACTCTCTCATATAGCCTCCTATCTGCTTATGACTCCTGAAACATTAAGTCGTGTTCGTTCGGGGGCATTGTAATACCAAGCTTTCCCTTTTCTACAATCTTTTTAACCAAAAGGCTTAATTTCTCCCAATAAATACTTATATTCGTTTTATTATTAAATATTAATGCTATTGAAGCTCCAGGTTTCTCTTTTAATCCTCTTTTTACTTCCTTTGTCAGGATGTAAGAAAGAGAAAGACACCAGTATATCTACAGGTTTTCTGTACGATTCGTTACGTGATGGTGACTTGGTCTTCCGCCGGGGGACCGGAATTGTTAGTCAGGCTGTACTCGCAGTAGATAAAGACGGAGGATACTCTCATATAGGTATCGTCGTAAAAGAAGGCAATACGTGGAAAGTGGTTCACGCCGTTCCCGGCGAGCCAGACTTTAAGGGAGATCCTGATCGGATAAAGATGGAAGACATTGCTTTCTTTTTCAGTAAAGAACGCGCCAAAACCGGCGCATTAATGCGACCATCTGTTGATTCTGCATTGTGCTATCAGGCTGCACACCACGCTGTTCGATTATATCAATCTCATATACTATTTGATCATCAGTATAACCTGAACGATACCTCACAGATGTACTGCACCGAATTGATTGATTATGTCTACAAACAACAAGGCATTGATCTTTCGGAAGGCAGAATCAGCCGGGTTAACATTCCCGGCATGAGTGGAGATTATCTTTTACCCAGCGACATACTGCAAAGTCAAAACCTTTGCATGATATACTATTTCTAACTTAATACTCATTAAAAACAAAAGCTTATGAAAAAAGTGATTTATTTTAGTTTGTTCGTGTTAACTCTTGGTATATTTGCCGCCTGTTCTTCATCAGAAAGCCCAGGCGAAGCTGCAAAGAAATATGCACAGTACGTAGCCGATGGTAAATTCGACAAGTTTGTAGATGCTATTGCATTCGATGAAAGTGCAACGTCCGAGCAAATAAAACAGCAAAAGGACATGCTACTTGCCCTCCTTCAGGAGAAAGGTCAAAAAACAATAGATGAGAAAGATGGACTTAAAAGTATTGATATCGTTTCTGAAGTAATTGACGCAGATGGAAACAATGCGAAAGTAATCCTACAACAAACCTACGGAAATGGAGATACTGAAAATGCCAACTATGATATGGTTAAGAAAAATGGTACCTGGAAAATGGTAATTAAGAAATAGGCAAGCAACACATTCGAATATCGTTGCTGCAAAAATTTAAAGTTTTGCATGTAAAAAAGGAAATAATTGCATGCAAAACTTTAAAGAAAATCAAGCCCGGTCAAAAAGCTTCCAGTGGGTAATATTTCATTGCAATTTGTCTTCTTTATAAGTGCCACGGCGTATTTCGACTCCGGTAGAATCTGTCTCTACAAAATTACCGTTTTTAAGTCCATTCAGGAACCCACCTTTATAGCGATTGCCGTTGGCCATGGTAAGTGTACCCTGACCATTGGGCTGGTTGTCTTTCCATTCGCCGTCATAAATATCGCCATTGCTCCAACGATAAATACCGTTACCGTTTCGTTTATTATCCTTCCATTGACCATCATATTCAGTGCCATTTGCCCAGGTAAATATACCTTTGCCTTCCTGCATACCTTTATGGAATTCACCAACATATTTATCGCCATTCGCATGAATATAAATACCCGCTCCGGTGCGTTCACCATCCAGATAAGAGCCTTCATAACGATCACCTGTATGGAAGAAATAAATTCCCTTTCCCTGTTGAACATCATTTACCCAATCGCCAACATATTTATCACCGTTGACATATTCAAAGGTACCTTTCCCCTGACGCGCATCATCTTTCCACTGGCCGTCATAACGTGAATTGTCATCCCAGTACATTATGCCCTGCCCGTTCTTCTTATCATCCCGCCAGTTGCCGGAATACCGCGCACCGTTTCTCCAGGTATATGTACCCTGACCATCACGTTTATTGGAAGCCCACTGACCATCATATACATCGCCATTATGATAATACATCACACCCTGCCCTTGTTGATAACCATTATTCCAGTTTCCATCATAACGATTATTATTCAGGAAGTAATAAATGCCTTTTCCATGACGTTCATCCTGCGACCATTCACCTTCGTATCTCTCACCCTCAGGCATAGAGTAAACTCCATACCCCTGGCGCTTACCCTTATCATATTCTCCTTCGTACACATCACCATTTTTGAACATGGTCTTTCCACGTCCATGAGGTTTGCGACTTTTCATTTCTCCGGTATACACCGAACCATCTTTAAATGTATAGGTTCCGATTTTTATTCCACTAGAAAAAGTGTCCTTCACTTTACCAAAGATTCCTCCGTTGCTCTGAGCAGCACATTCGGGTTGTAAAAGCAGAAGGCAAATTATAACTGTATATAGATATCTCATAGGGGCAAAGGTACAATTTATCGAATAAAACTATTGGGACGAAAGGTATTTTATGACATCTTTTTACCTGCAATCACCTCTTTTAAACTCTCTTTACATATATAGCGCTGCGCCAACTCACGCAATTCCTCTACCGTTACGGTTTTGACAGCATCGAGCGAACGTTCATAATAATTATCATCCAGTCCGGCGGTTTGAATAAACATCCAGGCGTCTGACAAAGAGAAAGCTGATTCATAGGCACGGCTCATCTCACCAATCATATAATTTTTGACTGTCGTCAATTCATCCTGACCAACAAGATCACTGTGCAACTTATCGATCTCTTTATATACTTCCCGGATAAGTGGTTCAACATTCTCATTGGCAGTTTCGGTAGTGACCATAATTATCCCGGTTTCCGGATATTGGATCGTATTCATGGAAATACCATACGTATATCCTTTATCTTCACGAATATTAGACATTAAACGGCTACCAAAATAACCACCTAAAAGAGTAATCAACACACGAAGTTTCAGGTAATCGGGATGAGAGCGCAATATAGTAAACCCACCCAGTTTTACTGCACTCTGTAAAGCATCATCACGTTCTACAAATATTCTCTTTTCAGGAATAACTGAGATTGGAAATACACGTTCCGGCACCATCGGCAGTTTTTCTCCAAAAGTATCTTTTCCAAATACAAGTTCTACCCGATGGATAATATCATCCGTAACTTTCCCTGAAAGATAAATCGAATAATTTCCGGTATGGTAGTATTCTTTATAAAAAGAACGAAGCACCTCTGGGGTAATCTTACGATAGTCTTCCTCAACAGCAAATTGTCCACATGGATTCTGCTCTCCAAACAGACCGGAAATGATAGCCCGATGTGCTATAAAATCAACTTTTGAACGATTTACCAGATACTGTTGTACGTTGCTTTCAATAACTGTGTCTAGTTCCTTTTCCGGAAAAACGGGGTCTTTTACTATAGACTCAATGATCTCAAGAGTCTCCGCAAAATATTTATTCAGTGAGTATAGAGTGAGGTAGGCATATTCTAATGAATTGGATAATTCAAGCCATGCACCATAATAATCTAACTTTTCTGCAATATCGGAAGATGAATATTTACGGCTTCCCTCTCGCAACATACGATGGGTAAAAAGCGCCTGCAACTTTTGAGATTGACGCCATGAGCCTGCTTTAAAGAGGATATCCATACGAACAACATCCTGCTCTCCGGCATTTATAACATTCAGTGGCGTACCGTTAGGTAAAATCTGATGCAAAGGACGAGGAATATCAATTTTATCTAGTTGGCGAATTTTCGGTTGAATAGTTCTGTCTAGCATTATAACGTTTGTTTATTTAAGAATTCTTCGGCCCTTTCCAGATCTTCGGGAGTATCAATCCCAATGGTTTCCACTTCTGTTATACCGACTTTTATGGTATATCCATTCTCCAGCCAGCGTAGTTGTTCTAATGATTCCGACAGCTCTAAAGAAGATTGTGGAAGGGAAGTGATTTCTTTAAGAACATTTGCACGATAAGCGTAAAGCCCGATATGTTTATAGTATATGTGATTCTTCAACCAATCTTTTTTATCTGCATTCCGTTGATATGGAATAATAGACCGGCTAAAATAAAGTGCATTCATATTCTTATTGATTACGACCTTAGGAGAATTTGCATTCTCCAATGCATCAAAAGAGTCATCCACAGTAAATGGTTTAACAAGTGTAGCAATATGCGTACCTTCATCCTCAAAGCAAGCCTTAATCGTATGAAGTTGGGAAGGTTGAATAAAGGGTTCATCGCCCTGTATATTTACAATAACATCATATCCCCCTCCGACTTTAGTATAAGCCTCGTAACAACGGTCTGTACCACTATTATGATTGACAGAGGTCATTACTACTTTCCCGCCAAATGCCTTAACCACTTCTTCAATACGTGTATCGTCAGTAGCTACATATGCATCATCGAAAATACCGGCAACCTGCTCATACACTCTTTGAATAACAGGTTTTCCACCCAATATAGCCAATGGTTTAGCCGGAAAACGGGTAGATGCATAACGAGCCGGAATAATGGCTAGAAAACGACGGCGGCAAGGTGCCGCTTCCGGGTTACGGCGTTCCGCCGCGTTTAATTGTGAAATTCCTTTCATGATATAATTGTGTTCAATATCTTTAGCTTTTAATATTACATGATCGCACATTAAGAGATCAATATCCAGAACAACTTTCTCAACTGCCTTGTGTTCCGGTAACCGGCCTGCCATTTGCTCTATTGTTTTGAGTTGTGCTTTTACTTGTTCAGGTCCCTCATTCGTTTGAAACCGGGCAACCTGGTTAGTGAAAAGAGCCGGATTGGAAAGAAGAAACGGCTCCGTTTCCTCCTCATCCGCAAAACGAATAGAGGGAAACAAAGCCGTTAATTGATTTCGCGCCAAGAGAAGATTCTCTTCCCTGTTATAATTACTTCCTATGCATATGGTATATGTAGGCATAGAATGTGCTAATTAAACAAATCATCAAGTTCCGGTCGATTGGTTGAAGTATTCTCTTCCTGCTTATCTCCACAAGGATTGAAGTCTTTAGGGAACTGGAATGTTTCCGTTTGCTCATATCCCAGTGTTTTATCGGCAAACACTTTTTTCATGTACAACCCCCAGATCGGAAGCGCCATTGAAGCCCCCTGTCCATCGGCCATTGTATCGAAATGAATATCCGGTTCTTCTCCACCGACCCAGCAACCGGACACGAGTGAAGGAGTAAAGCCCATAAACCATCCGTCGGCATTGTAGTTGGTTGTACCGGTTTTACCACCCATATCAACGGTTATGCCATAGTTGCGTCTTACGCGTCCTCCGGTTCCTTCATTGATCACCGCACGAAGCATGGTTAACATCTTATAGGTGCCCGATGCACTGATTACTTCTTCCACTTGTGGAGTAAATGTTGCCAGCACATTGCCATCATTGTCTTCAATACGGGTTACAAACAACGGCGCTACGCGGATACCTTTATTAGCAAATGCTGTATAGGCACTCACCATCTCTCCTACCGAGATTTCGCAAGGTCCGAGACAAAGTGAGATCACCGGATCAATCTGTTGATTCATAACCCCGAAGTTATGTATCAGTTTTACCAGGTTGTATGGATTCAGTTTACTCATCAGGTTAGCCGTAATCCAGTTATCAGAGTTAGCCAACCCCCATCTCAATGTAACCATTTCGCCATATCTTTTCTTTGGATCACTGGTTCTCGGACTCCACGGTTCGCCATTTTCGGCTATAATGGTCTGTTCTACCTTACGGATTTCATCGCAAGGCGTATAGCCATTCTCCATAGCCAATGCATACACAAACGGTTTCACGGTCGAACCAATCTGACGGCGGCCCACCATAGCCATATCATACTGGAAATGAGTATAATTAGGTCCGCCAACATACGCCTTTACATGTCCCGTGATGGGGTCCATCGACATAAAGCCGGTACGCAGGAAGTGCTTGTAGTATTTTATGGAGTCCATAGGAGTCATGATGGTATCTTTCATACCCTTCCAACTGTATACGGACATTTCTTCTTTCGTATTGAAGGCTTTCTTTATCGCAGCTTCCGATGCTCCGGCAGCTTTCATTGTGCGATATCTTTCACTCTGCTTCACGGCACGCTCCAACATTTCGTCTCTTTTACTTTCTTGTAAACGCCAGGAATAAGGAGCATTTTTCTTCTTCGCCGCTTCGGCAAAGAAGCGATCTTGCAGATGTCCGCCTAAATGTTCTGTAACCGCTTCCTCTGCATAGGTTTGCATACGAGAATTGATGGTTGTGTAAATCTTCAATCCGTCTGTATAGATATTGTAGTTGGAACCGTCTCTTTTTCTGTTTTTAGCACACCATCCGTAGAGAGGATTGGTTGCCCATGCCACAGAATCTTCATAGAATTTCTGTTGCTGCCATCCGCGGTAATCTTTCCTATCCGGTTTTTTTGCGGTGATTACCCCACGCAGATATTCGCGAAGATAAGCTGCCGGACCCTCTTTATGGTCCACCCGGTTATATTTCAGCGTCAAAGGAAGGTTCTTCAGCGAATCATACTCCTGTTCTGTGATATATTTGGCTTTAAGCATTTGGTGAAGCACTACATTTCTCCGCCCTTTTACTCTTTCATTATAACGTACAGGGTTATAAAGTGATGGGTTTTTACACATTCCAATAAGAGTTGCCGCCTCTTCTACCTTCAAGTCTTTCGGCTCAACACCAAAATAGGTAAATGAAGCTGTTTTAATACCCACGGAGTTATTCAGGAAATCGAACTTATTGAGATATAAAGACAGTATCTCTTCTTTGGTATAATAACGTTCCAGTTTTACAGCAATCACCCATTCAATAGGCTTCTGTAAAACACGTTCCATAAAGTTCCTCGCACGAGGCGAATATAACAGTTTAGATAACTGCTGTGTAATGGTACTCCCCCCCCCTGCTTCTGCCTGCATCAGGAATCCACGTTTCACTACTGCACGTCCCAATGCCTTAGCATCAATACCGGAGTGCTCTGCAAAACGGATATCCTCAGTAGCAATCAGCGCATTAATAACATAAGGAGATAGTTCATTATAGCTAACATATACGCGGTTTTCCTTTTCAGCTGACCACGTACCTAATACTTTACCGTCTTCCGAGTAGACTTCTGTCGCGAATTTGTAGGATGGATTTTCCAGTTCTTCCACAGGTGGCATGTAACCAATCCATCCATTAGAAATGGCAATAAAAACCCCTGCGATAGCTAATACAGCAACTGCAAAGAGTATCCACAGCCCTATTACTATTTTCTTAATCATGTTTTTGAAGTAAGTCTTAAATTGCAAAATTAGCACAAAAGTTTGTTTTATACCTTATTATCGCACTTTTTTCTTCTGGTAGTATGGATAAGAGATTACGATAAAGAATATAATGGCTAATGCAGAAGCATATAAAGCGGTGCGGAAAGCAGCACCCGAAGACTCGTTCACGGTTAGATAGCAAGATGTGGCCACTCCTAAAGACACTCCTATTTTCCAGGACAACAGATGTGTTGTATTGGCTGTGCTCCGTTGGCAATGGCTGGAAAGATTGATAAAGAAGAATAAAAATGCAGGAGTAATGATACTTAAGCCAATACCTAACAGTATGGCCGACAGAAGCTGCCCTGCAATAGAATCGAAAAGAATAAGTGAACAAATCGCACACAGCATCGTAGTCATGCCCAGTAGCGCTTGTATCAGAAGGCTTTGTTTTTTCAGCGCCTGTACTAAGAATACGGACAGCAGGAAAGCACCTCCGGCAATAGCAAAATAAGGAACCGTCCATTCGTCCAGCAAGAATGTATCTCCCATTTTGAAGTGAATAAGAGGAAATAAAACGCCCGGCACAAAAGCAATAAGAATCATGTTCAGGACAAAAAGAAAAGTGTGCGGAAGGAAAAAACGATCCAAAGAACATACCGGCATTCCTATTGGAGCACGAAAAGGTATGTGCAGAGCGGCTATAAACAGTAGGCCGACACACCCTACAAGAACAGAAGCAGTGATCAGGGTTTCAAAGTTATAGTTCAGATATACGGTACTTCCCAACCCTACCCCAAGAATCATTCCCAGCCGGGTAAACCATCCTAATATAACGTTCCCTTTGCTGCGGTTGTCGGAGATATTCACATCAATACCTAATGTGATAATAGAAGAATTGGCTATTCCAAATGCAAATCCCTGAACCAAACAAAGCAATAATAATTCTAATGGCCTGTGAACAAGAGTATAGCCAATCGTAGCAATGAATACAATAGCAAAGGTAAAGATACAAAGCGATTTTCGCTTGTACGCATCCATCAGATAGCTATAAAAAGGCCCGACAAGGATCATTCCCAGCACCGTAACCAGAAACATGATACCGGTAGTTGCAATAGATAAATTCAACTCTTCGGCCATGATTACAGGAAGTATGGGGATAAGCATATACTGAGAGATAAACATCAGCAGATTACCCAAACATATTTTCCTGAAATTAACCTTCATAATTAAAAAGTTGAAAGTTGAAAGTTGAAAGTTGAAAGTTGAAAGTTGAAAATCATAAACGCCCATACGGCATCGTAACTTTCAATTTTCAACTTTCAACTTTCAACTGAATTAATATTGTTCCTTCTCGTTAGGGAAGTCGCTACTCTTTACATCGGCTATATATTGTCCGATAGCATTAGTCATGATGGTATGCAAATCGGCATAGCGACGCAAGAAGCGTGGGCTGAATCCCTGGCTCATTCCCAGCATATCCTGAATGACCAGTACCTGGCCATCTACCTGTCCACCGGCACCAATACCGATAATCGGAATAGTCAGTTCGCTTGCAACGCGGGCTGCCAACTTCGCCGGTATCTTTTCCAGCACAATAGCAAAACATCCGGCTTCTTCGAGCAAATGTGCATCTCTGACCAGCTTTTCTGCTTCTTCCTCATCCTTAGCGCGTACGGTATAGGTACCATACTTATTGATTGATTGAGGCATTAATCCCAGATGTCCCATGATAGGAATTCCGGCACTAAGAATACGTTTTACCGTTTCGATGATTTCTTCACCACCTTCCAGTTTCAACGCATCGGCATTACCTTCTTTCATAATACGGATAGCCGATGCCAATCCTTCTTTCGAATTGCCCTGATAAGAGCCAAAAGGCATATCGACCACCAACATTGCCCTACTTACACCACGTTCTACAGATTGGGCGTGATAGATCATCTGGTCAAGTGTCATGGGAAGCGTAGTTACGTTTCCAGCCATTACATTCGATGCAGAGTCGCCCACTAGAATAACATCCATTCCTGCTCCATCTACAATCTTAGCCATGGTATAGTCGTATGTAGTAAGCATAGATATTTTTTCACCTCTTTGTTTCATCTCTATTAAGCGATGAGTCGTCACCTTCCTGGTGTCATTTGAGATATAACCGGTCATAAGTTTCTGTTTTAAGTTTCTGTTTATCAAATAATTAACTCTAAACCCCCGGTCAAGGAGTATTGCAAATAAGGCGCAAAGTTATAATATAAAACAAATACAAAGCAAGAATTTCGAGAATATAATAAGATTATTGTTGAAACGCAGATTCACACAGATTCACACAGATTCACGCAGATTATAAAAATAATTAAATAAATAATCTGCGTGAATCTGTGTAAATCTGCGTTTCAAAACTCTTTATGAAATACACGTTCAAATGTCATACCGCTAAAGTCATCAATGATGTGATGTGCCTTTTGACCAATCGCCTCGCGAGAGTTTGTAGTGGTTACTCCAACCACAGTTGCTCCGGAACTCATTCCGGCTTGCAATCCATGAAAAGAATCTTCGAATACAAATGTGTTTTCAGGAGTGGTTCCGAACGCCTCCATCCCTAGCAGAAAACATTCCGGATCGGGTTTAGAACGGGTAAAGTCATTGGCGGTAAGAATGCGGTCAAAATATTCGCGAAGTTCGGGATGGACGTTATAGACAGCCGACATTTTCTGCTCATTGGAGCTGGTTACAAGAGCTATTTTCACTCCGTGTTGCCTTAAATCTTTCAAAAAGTCCTCCACGCCGGGAAGATAATCGTAATTCATTTGGCTCTCGAAACGGTTAAGGTCTACTGTTATTTGCTGTTGGATCTTATCCATTCCCACGAAATGTTTATCATAGATTTGCTGTAAAGTCTGTCCCTTGATGCGGCGTCCAAAGTCATCCTCATTCAAATATTTCTTTCCTTGTTCATCCCAGAAAATGGAATATTGACCTTCCGTATCCATGATTACACCATCAAAATCGAATAAGGCGGCCATTCTCTCTGCTGATTTCATAATGTATATTTTAAATTTTCTGCAAAGATAGGACGAGAAATCCGGATTAGGGAAGAATTACATCTCATATTGCAAGAATCTATTAAAATATATAAAGCAGGTATTCTTTTCGCTATTAACTCTTGACACTAGCTACTACGCTACCATCAAATAGATGTATTATACGGTGGGCATAGCTTGCATCATGCTGCGAGTGGGTTACCATGATAATCGTTGTTCCTTCATTATTTAACTCGGTCAAGAGGTTCATTACTTCCGTACCATTCTTCGAGTCGAGGTTACCAGTAGGCTCATCGGCAAGAATCAACTTTGGATTGGTCACCACAGCACGGGCAATGGCGACGCGCTGCTGCTGTCCACCCGACAATTGCTGTGGAAAATGTTTTGCCCGATGACTCAGATTCATTCTCTTCAGAATATCTTCTACCATATCCTTTCGTTCCGAGGCTTTATACCCCAGGTAAGTTAAAGGTAATTCTACATTTTCGTATACATTCAGTTCATCAATTAAGTTGAAGCTTTGGAACACAAAGCCTAGTTTACCCTTACGTTTCTGTGTACGCTCCTTTTCTTTTAAAGCCCCCATTTCTTCATCAATAAGTTTATAAGAACCCTCGGATGGACTGTCCAACAAGCCTAATATATTCAGTAATGTAGACTTACCACAACCGGATGGACCCATTACGGCTACAAACTCGCCTTCTTTTATTTCAAGATTAATATGGTTCAACGCTACAGTTTCTATTTCAGAAGTACGGAACACTTTGCTAAGATTTTCTATATGAATCATAATATTTACTATTTTACAATTTACGATTTACGATTGAAATTACTCATTTTTGATGCTGTTTACGGGGTCATCATTGGCAATATACCAGGACTTCAGAATGACTGTGCCAAAGATCAGAATCAAGACAAAGAGTGCTATGAATATGAATAAAAAGATATCTAATGACATTTTAGAGCGCGCAAACTGCATCAACCATTCTTTGCCTACAAAATAAGAGCAGATTGTGCCGAGGGTAACTGCCGGTAAAGCAATCCACGCCATACCTTTTGATAACATACCCAAGATGTCTGTAGCTTCCGCACCATTCACTTTGCGTATAGCGATCTCTTTACTGCGGCGGCGTACTTCATCATTTACATACCCGAAAAGCCCCATTAAGGTGATCAACAAGATGGATACGAAAGCAATTATTACCATATCCCGGAACCGGCGCGTTGAGTCATATTTTAGTTTCATACGATCGGGCATATAAACAAAATCGAGATTACTTGTAGGGAATGCTTCTTTCACCGCCTCATTCAGCGCTTTCAGGCTTTCTTTATAAGGAGCTTTAAGCCGAACAGTAATACATCCTTGCGCGGTATTATCGCCAACAAATAAGACCGGTTCCGTATCAATAAAAAGACTATTGTTTACAAAGTCCTCCATTACTCCAACAACAACCGACTCCCGTGCGCATGCTGCTTCCGGTCGCTTACCGATCGGACTATCTGTCCAACGCATTAATCGTACATACTCTTCATTGACCAATACCTGATCCGGACCATCTATATTTTTACCTTCCTTGATTTTAATTCCAAGCAAAGATGCATAGTCATAGCTACAAAAATTAAAGCGGGTAGAAAACAACATTTTATCCTGGCTGCCCACAAAGTCTCCTGATAATCCGGTACCTATATCCTGCCAGGAAAAAGCAACGCCTTCAACCATAGGAAAGTTGGCTATAGTGGCCTCAGCCACATCTTTATTCTGAAAATACTGCCGGCCTGTTGCCAGCCCCTCTGTCTGATATCCCAGATCATAGGTCGTTATCTGCCGGTATTGTATAACAATCACGCATAGAAGACCAAAAATAAAACTCACCCCAGAAAATTGTACGAATAAGAGCGGGCGTTTCCAGCCTTGTTTGCCTTCCGTGTAGTGACGAAACACCTGGGTTACCGGAATCCTCGAAAACATACGACCGGGCAACACACCAGATACAATAAACAGGAAGACAACAACGAACAGAGGAACCCAAAGCGCTTTCCAGGTAAACATACCGGCAACAGATGCTTCCAATAATTCCTCAATCAGTTCTTTAAAAGAAAAGACCAGCGCACATACTAACAATAAAGATATACCTATAATGATGAAAGTCTCCCATAAGAACATGGCAAAAACATTGCCGGTCGTAGCACCATTGCACTTATGTACCCCTATACCCTTAGCACGTATGGTCAATGAGGAAATCGAAATAAGTACATAGTTCAGAGCCGCTATCAGCAACAGAGCTATGGCTAATACCCCCATCATTACCAGTTTCATTTTAAGCTGCGGGTTTTGCAGATAGGCATCCTTGCTATTCCATAAGCTATATTGTACTCCCCAGCCATTTTTTTCAGGATTAAATTCCATATAAGGTTCAATAGCAGCGTCCATACGTGCATTTATTTTTTCCAAATCAGCCCCGGGATATACACGGACATATCCAACAAAACCATCACCTCCAAACCATCCGAAATACCTATTGCCTTCTAATGCGTTCTGAAATGAGATAACTGCATCCGGACGAACACTGTTATTTTCGGAGATTTGTTTAAAGACTCCTCTGACTATCAATTCCCGGGTTTTATTCTGTATAATTGTTTTTCCCACAGGATTTTCACTTCCAAATGCTTTCCGTGCAAACTCATCGGAAATGAATACCATATTCGGATTAGCCAGGTCTTTCACATTTCCTTGCAATACAGTTATCCCCATCGTTTGGAAAAATAGAGTATCGCCATATAATGATTCATAATCATATCTATTCTCTCCAATATAATAATCATTGACCCCTCCTCTATCATAAATAGTTGCATACTCTATTTCATCCGAAAAAGAATCTTTAATGGTTTGAGGAACCGGCCCCATAACAACACCCATCGGTTCATTCTTCATTCCATTTATCGTATAGTTTGCCATAATTATATACAGATTCTCCGATTCTTTGTAATCTGTATTATAATTTAGCTCAAACGCTATTTTGGCAAACAATAGAATGCCGACAAATAAGCCCAAGGTTAGGGAAATTGTTTTTATAATATTCGATCCTCGTCCACGGATCAATGTTCGAAAAGTGTAGTACAGTTGTCTCATATAATCACAAATTTAATTAATTTCTGCGGAAAGGTTCCGCTGCCAGGTTCTTTTTTGAACTGCATGGCATTCACCTTCATTCCTATAAATGCAGAAAGCGTGCCAGGAGCAGAAACAACTAGCAATCAATCAATTACATTTTACGTCTTTTACACGGCTGTCCAATTATTAGACACGACTGTCTAATTATTAGACAGTTACTAGGAGTTTGTTTGCAGAACTTTTATCTTTGAATCTTCAATTTTGCCACATAAAGATGAGTAAACAAGGAACTATAATCATTGTAGACGATAATAAAGGAGTGCTCGCTGCCGTTGACCTGCTCCTCAAAAGCTATTTCGTAAAAGTAATTACCCTTTCCACTCCCAATTCGCTTCCTGCTGCGCTTCGGCAAGAGGACCCACAAGTCGTACTGCTCGATATGAACTTCACAGCAGGGATTAATAGTGGAAATGAAGGGCTGTTCTGGTTGCATGAAATAAAAAAGATAAAACCTTTGCTGCCTGTTGTTCTATTCACAGCCTATGCAGATATTGAACTGGCAGTAAGAGGAATCAAGGAAGGAGCAATCGATTTTATCGTCAAACCGTGGGATAATCAAAAGCTGGTAGAAGTACTACAAACGGCTGCCTCACAAGGAAAATCGGGTAAGAAAAAAACAACTACTCCCAGTCAACCTGCATCTATTATGTATTGGGGAAATAGCCCCGCGATGCAACAACTTCGTATGCTGATTGAAAAAGTAGCCATTACAGATGCCAATATATTAATTACGGGCGAAAACGGAACCGGAAAAGAAATGCTGGCAAGAGAAATTCATGCTCTCTCCTCCCGTAATAAAGAAATGATGATCGCAGTAGATATGGGAGCTATCACTGAATCATTATTTGAAAGTGAGTTGTTTGGCCATATCAAGGGCTCATTTACCGATGCACATGCCGACCGTGAAGGAAAATTCGAAGCAGCCAATAACGGAACATTATTTCTGGATGAGATCGGCAACATGTCTTACCACCTGCAAGCCAAATTACTGACCGTCCTTCAACGCCGTAGCATCGTACGCGTAGGGAGCAATGAACAGATTCCCGTCAACATACGACTGATTACTGCAACGAACCGCAACCTACAGGAGATGGTTGACAAGGACCTTTTCCGTGAAGATTTACTATACCGCATCAACACGATTCATGTAGAGATACCGCCCTTACGGGAACGGAAAGAAGATATTGTACCACTCGCCGAAAAATTCATCGAACGTTTTTGCAAGCAATATGATAAAGGAGGAATCACACTTACCTCTGATGCCTGCGAACGGTTAAGCCGCCATCCCTGGTACGGTAACATACGCGAATTGGAGCATGCTATCGAGAAGGCTGTCATTATCAGTGATGACGGACGAATTCCTGCTGAATTATTTCCATTACCCCGAAAAACTGAAATGCCGGAACAAGTGGCATCCACATTGGAAGAGATGGAACTGAAGATGATCCAGAAAACACTGGAAAGTTGCAATGGAAACTTATCGGCAGTAGCCGCACAGTTAGGCATCACCCGGCAAACATTATATAATAAGATGAAAAAGTTCGGATTATAATGAAAGCAACCAACCGTATCACTTCACATATGTTATTTCGCATAATAACCGCGATATTAGTTGCTATCGGTATGACATATACTGCATTTACAGGACAATGGGTATGGGCTATTTTTCTTCTTTTAGCACTCATTGGATGTATAATATGGATTATCAAACTACATACACATCAGGTAAAAAAGGTCATATTCCTGTTAGATGCACTGGAAAATAATGATAATGCAATCCGCTTCCCCGAGCAAGCAGGTAATCAGGATAATCGTACCATAAACCAGCTATTGAACCGGGTAGCCCAGATCTTACAGGAAGCGAGGGCCGAAACCGTACGGCAAGAAAAGTATTACGAACTGATTCTGAGTTTTATAAACACAGGTATTCTGGTATTGAATAATAAAGGAACCGTTATTCAAAAGAACAATGAGCTATTAAGATTGCTGGGACTTGCCGTTTTTACCCATGTGCGCCAGCTAAACAAGGTTGATTCATTGTTGATGGAAAGGTTAGAGAATGCCCAATCCGGTGACAAATTTCATGTGCAATTCAGTAACGAGCGGGGAAATATTAATTTATCTGTTCGTGTATCCGATATCACAATCCGGGATGAACATTTGCGTATATTTGCTTTAAACGATATCAATAGCGAGTTGGACGAGAAGGAACTGGATTCCTGGATTCGGTTGATACGCGTACTTACTCACGAAATCATGAATTCGGTTACTCCTATTACTTCCTTGAGCGATACATTACTTTCCATCACAGAAAATGCAGATGGGGAAATCCGCCGGGGGTTGCAAACAATCAGCAGTACAGGAAAAGGGCTACTTTCCTTTGTTGATTCGTATCGCAAATTCACTCGCATCCCTACGCCTGAGCCTACCTTGTTCTATGTAAAACCCTTCGTTGAACGAATGGTTGAACTAACTAAACATCAAAATCCATGCGATCATATAACATTCCATATAAATATCACCCCTAATGACCTTATCTTGTATGCCGACGAAAGTCTCATTTCGCAAGTTGTCATCAATCTGCTCAAGAATGCTGTACAGGCCATCGGACAGCAGACGGATAGCTATATCAGCATTTCCGCTTATTGCAATGAAGCGGAGGAAATATTTATTGAGATCAGCAATAATGGTCCACAAATTCCAACAGATGTAGCAGAAGAAATATTTGTGCCTTTCTTTACCACAAAATCCGATGGAAATGGAATAGGTTTAAGTCTTTCACGACAAATCATGAGACAGTCGGGCGGGAGCATTACATTAAAACCTGTACATCAATCACCTGAAACAACGTTTATACTTCAGTTTATGTAGTTTTGAATAGTTTTGATGTAAATGATTTACTGTAGGGGCGGTTCGCGAACCGCCCGAAAATGGTTTTCTGTATATTCTGTGCATTGGGCGGTTCGCGAACCGCCCCTACAATAATCAATTCCTTTCCAATCCCTTTTACACTTTTTTAATCCAAAATGAACCAAACATAGATATTAATTTGTTATTAAAAATGTGTAACTTCGCGAGGTGATTTTTGATCACTCTCCAATTTTATTTCATTTATAACAATATAGCCTATGTCATTTTCAGCAGAAAATATCCTTCTGGTTGGTTCAGTATTATTATTTGCCAGTATCGTAGTTAGTAAAACCGGTTATCGTTTTGGAGTGCCCGCCCTGTTATTGTTCCTTGTGGTAGGTATGTTTTTCGGTAGTGATGGTTTAGGATTACAATTCAATAACGCATCCGAAGCACAGTTCATCGGTATGGTTGCTTTGAGTGTTATCTTGTTTTCCGGTGGTATGGACACCAAATTTGCTGAGATTAAACCGATATTAGCTCCTGGTATTGTACTCTCCACGTTGGGGGTTTTCCTGACAGCCATCTTTACAGGGTTATTTATCTGGTTCATTACCGGAATGAGTTTTACCAATATCCAGCTTCCTATACTTACTTCTTTATTGCTGGCTGCTACGATGTCTTCCACCGATTCTGCTTCGGTATTTGCCATCCTTCGCTCGCAAAAGATGAACCTCAAACATAACCTTCGTCCCATGTTGGAGTTGGAAAGTGGTAGTAATGACCCTATGGCCTATATGATGACCATCGTACTGATACAGGTTATCCAGACCTCGGGTATGCATCTGGGAACGATCTTCGTATCCTTCCTTGTTCAGTTTGTTGTCGGAGCAGGAGCCGGATATATTTTGGGAAAACTGGCTATTAAAATGCTGAATAAGTTGGAAATAGATAATCAGGCACTATACCCTATCCTCTTGCTTGCATTTGTATTCTTCACTTTTTCATTTACAGACAGAATTCATGGTAACGGTTATCTTGCCGTGTATATTGCAGGTATTATGGTAGGAAACAATAAAATTCCTTTCCGTAAAGATACAGCCATGATGATGGACGGGCTTAGTTGGCTATGCCAGATCGTGATGTTCCTGTCATTAGGTCTGCTGGTTAACCCACATGAATTGCTGGATGTTGCCTTGGTAGCCTCGCTTATCGGTATATTTATGATTATCATCGGTCGTCCGTTGAGTGTATTCATCAGCTTGTTGCCGTTTAAAAAGATAAACCTACGCTCCAAACTCTTTGTATCCTGGGTGGGGCTTAGAGGAGCAGTACCGATTATATTTGCCACTTATCCGGTTGTATCGGGCATCGAAGGAGCAAATATCATTTTCAATATTGTGTTCTTTATCACCATCCTTTCGCTCATCATACAAGGAACAACTATTCCATTTGTGGCAAAACTCCTCAACCTGTCTACACCAATGGAAAAAACAGGAAATGACTTCGGTGTGGAACTTCCCGAAGAGATTGACAGCAACTTGTCTGACATGACTATTACACAAGAAATGCTGGACGAAGCCGATACCCTGAAAGACATGGACCTGCCGAAAGGAACACTTGTTATGATCGTGAAACGTGAAGAGGAATTCCTTATTCCAAACGGTAGCCTGAAACTTCATGTTGGCGACAAATTACTCCTAATATCAGAGGGAGAGAAAAAAACCGTTGAATAAATCTTTTTGATTAATAGGAAAATGTTACTTTTGCGCAGTTTTTATTAGATTGTGCAAAAATGGAACAAGAAAAACAGTTCATAGAATACATTGAGGAAAGCATTGTTAAAAACTGGAACCTCAATGCGCTGACTGATTATAACGGAATAACTCTTCAATATAAAGATATAGCCCGCAAAATAGCTAAATTTCATATTGCTATGGAGGAAGCGGGTATTCAACCGGGTGATAAAATTGCGGTTTGTGGAAGAAATGGTGCATACTGGGGAACGACTTTCCTTGCAGCAGTTACTTATGGTGCGGTTGTTGTTCCTATTCTTCACGAGTTTAAAGCGGATAACATTCACAACATTGTAAACCATTCGGAGGCTAAATTGCTGTTTGTTGGCGATCAGATATGGGAGAACCTGGACGAGAGTGCCATGCCCCTACTGATGGGAATCGTGTCTTTATTTGACTTTTCATTGCTTGTATCGCGTTCTGAAGCACTCACGTATGGTCATGGACACCGGAATGAGATTTATGGAAAGAAATATCCGATGAGTTTCCGTCCGCAGGATGTATTGTACCGCCGGAATCAACCGGAAGAGCTGATGCTAATCAACTACACTTCGGGAACAACGGGATACTCCAAAGGGGTTATGTTATCTTATCGCAACATACTATCTAATGTGCTTTACTGTGAGGAAATGTCTCCATTGAAACCCGGAGATAAGACGATTGCGATTCTTCCTATGGGGCATGTGTTTGGTATGACTTACGATTTTCTGTTTGGCATATTCTCGGGCGTACACATCCACTTCCTGACTCGTATTCCTTCTCCAAAGGTGATAGCGCAGGCTTGTGCAGAGATCAAGCCCAACCTGATTTGCTGTGTTCCGCTTGTGGTAGAGAAGATCATCAAAAAAGATATACTTCCAAAACTGGATAGCACAATAGGTAAGCTACTATTGCGTGTACCTATTATCAACGATAAGATTAAAACTGCTGCCCGCCAGGCTGCCATTGAAATCTTTGGGGGTAATTTTTACGAGATCATTGTTGGTGGTGCACCGCTGAATAAAGAAGTAGAAGAATTCCTTAGAAAGATCGGATTCCCTTATACTGTAGGTTATGGTATGACCGAGTGTGGTCCGCTGATCAGCTCTTCACGTTGGACGGACCACAAATTATTCTCTTGTGGCACGCCTGCCAGCCGCATGATCGTAGCTATTGACTCGCCCGATCCGGAGAATATTCCCGGAGAGATTATCTGCAAAGGCGATAACCTGATGATGGGTTACTACAAGAATCCGGAAGCAACAGCCCAGGCTGTCGATAAAGACGGATGGTTGCACACGGGAGATATGGCAACGATGGACAGCAATAAGCACATCACTATCCGCGGACGTATGAAGAGTGTACTGATGAATGCCAGCGGACAAAACATTTATCCGGAAGAGATCGAAAGTAAATTGAATAACATGTTGTATGTGGCCGAATCGCTGATCGTACAACAGAATGATAAACTGGTAGCACTGATCTATCCGGATTTCGATGAAGCATTTGCCCGTGGCTTGCAACAGCAGGATATTGATAAGGTAATGGAAGATAACCGGATTGAACTGAATCAGATACTTCCGAAGTATGCCCAGATTGCGAAAGTGAAGATACACTTTGAGGAGTTCGAGAAAACAGCCAAAAAGAGCATCAAGCGCTTCATGTATCAGGATATAAAGGACTAAATTCTTAAAATAATTAAGAATAGAGAAATGCAATTCTTAAACTGTGTTATAAAACACATTATTTTGCTTGGATAATTTGCTAGTTTAATTAAAGCCCGTATTTTTGCAATGTGTTTTTCATAGTATTAGATTTAAGGTTAACAAAGGTTGGGGTCAGGCGTGATCCCTTTTTTTATGGCCGGACCCGAGGCGGGGCGGCCAGGTGCGGCAAGCCGCTCACTTACCCCTTTTAACTTCCGCTATTCCGGTTTTAAATAAATCTTCCAGCTTTTGTTGATTATAAATATCTTTCCATTTATAATCAGTACTAAGAATGCGATTAAAAGCCTCGAATACTTTTTTACGCTTAATCTCAATCATCAGGGAGACGTTATACATTCCATCTTCCTTTACATACTCCACTTCATCGCAAGCAACAACGGCATTTTCGGAAATAATCCTTTCAATAGCCTCCTTGCTGTTTGCTTCAAAATGTAGTATATACTCTTCTGCATTTTGACCAAGATCTCCTACATATTTACTCATGAATTCACTCATCCAATATTGAATAGTATTGGATAATTCAGAATTTGCAGCCATTTTAGCCTTAACCTTTGCCGTGTTCTGATGCCTGCCGGCTCCCGCTCCATGAGCTCTAAAATAGTTTGCATCCGTCTGATGCTTTACACAACGATTAGCCACTCTAGCCTCTTCGTTCACGTTCATCAATTCCGTTCTGCTTTCATTGCAGTTCACATCCTGTATAGCTAGAAAGAGTGCTATAACAGAGATACTCAAAAGTTTTTCCATCATTCTCGTGTCCTTTAAATTTGTCAGCCATTTATGACTTAGGTTAAATACAGTTTAGGCTATCTAATGTTAGCAGTCACAAAAATAAGATTTTATATGAAATAAAACTACCAATCGACGCAAAAGCTGCATTAAACAAAATTATCACAGACTTTATTGATGATAAGCAGATAGTTATATCTATATTTTTTTTTAAGTTTGTAACCCGACAATCAATTTATACACAATGAGTAAGCTCATAGACTGTCGAAACAAATATTTTAAACATTTTGTTCAAATTGTATGAATACAGTTCTTATTCTTAACGATGTGCGTGCGGCCTTACAGGATAGTGCAGACGAGAAAACAAAAAATACCTCCTCACGTTTCTTTAAAGAAGGTGAAGAAATATATGTTTATGGTGTAAAAGCAAACCTGGTTCATAAAATTGCTAAAGAAGGCTTTAAAGAGATTAATCATCTTTCAAAAGAAAAAGTCTTTGCGCTCTGCGAGGAACTGTGGAAATCGGACATAATGGAGGAGATAAACGTAGCCTGCGATTGGTCGTATTTTGTGCAAAAAAGCTATCAACCGGAAGATTTTAAGCGCTTTGAAAGGTGGGTGGCCAGCTATGTCAACAACTGGGCTTCATGCGATTCGTTATGCAATCATACGGTTGGAGAGTTTGTAGAAATGTATCCGCAGTTTGTTGATGAACTTAAGAGATGGGCAAAATCGGATAATCGTTGGATGAAACGTGCGGCGGCCGTAACCCTGATCATCCCCGCGCGGAAAGGTCTTTTCCTTAAAGATATCTTCGAAATAGCCGATATTATGCTGATGGACCCGGACGACATGGTACAAAAAGGCTATGGCTGGATGCTGAAAGCCGCCAGTGAAGCACATCAGGAGGAGGTGTTTGAGTTCGTAATGGAGCGAAAAGATCGCATGCCACGTACATCATTAAGGTATGCCATAGAGAAAATGCCGGCGGATATGAAAGCAAGAGCAATGGCAAAATAGGGATTATAAGTTCAATAAAGACCCTTTTCTCCCTTGCTGGCGACCAACCAAGAAGTCAATGATTGGCTGTAGGGGCGGTTCGCGAACCACCCCTACAAGATTGGCTTTTCTAAAACCTCTCCCCTTCTTCCGTCCGGGGACGAACGAAAAAAATACGGTTCCCTCTTCCCTCGCGAACAATAACGCCCTGTTCTTCAAACGCTTTCAGGTCGAGCAATGCACGGTTTTTCAGTCGCCCGGTAATATTCGAATAATTAATCCGGGTGATGTATCCCTTTTGATCCAGGAAATCATTCAACCGCTTTTCGCACTCTTCCATACTCAACGAGCTGGAAGCTTTAAAACCTTGCTTTCCTGCACTCTCCACAAATCCCCGCGTTTGCTTACGGAAGCTGGCAGCAGCCCTGAAATTGATATTATCGAAATAAATAGAATTGGCACGGATTTCCTTTTTATCCGACACCGGACGGGATTTCAGACTAGCCGAGAAATAACCGATACCTTTCAACTCTACATGATAACCTTCGACCAGATAATGGGAAATTCTTCGGGTTATGGCCGACAGCATCCCCTCCAGATCGGGCACGGTGTAGGTAGAAGCCTGAGCTATTTCTTTAAATATCTTTTCCGTGCTGATCGTACCGTTTGATACAATCCGCGGATGAAGCCCTTGTTTCTCGCCATCTCCCGAAGGGTTAGGATTCTCTCTATACGTATACCTTGCTTTCATTTTTTGCGTTGTTATTTAGTTATTATCTTTATCTGTTTAAATACAAATAAAAAGGCTTTAACCTGGTTTTAAAGTTCAATTAGTTCATCCCGCAGATGCAGGCTATTCGGTTTCCATCTGCGGGCTATTCGTCCCACAATTGAGGGCTATTCGTCCCGCATCTGTGGGACGAACTAATTGAATAATCAAAGATACTCAAATGTTATTCATTTTGCAAATAGATGAATGGGAATCCGGTAAAGATATCCGTTTATCTATTTAATTGCTCCAATAAATAAAAAGTCGATTTCATATACACCTTCTTCCAAATTTTGTATATTTACACCAACCAATAACAAAAAGCCTATGTACACTATACAAGCCAACACCTCGGGTACACGCAGTATTGAGGTATCAGAAGAAAACTTAAGAACGATCGAGAAATACGCTTTATTCCGCCAACTCATTGATAGTAACGGCATTGTAGACGAAGCGGTATTAGATAAACTGAAGTTGAACATTCGTTCGTTGATTGCTGCCCAGGAAGAAGACAGCAAAGATTTGCTCGACCTATGCATTGATGTGATCTACCACAACAACATGAAAGCATTCGGTTTGCAGCAGCTCATTAAGCTTTACCTGACCTGGTTGAACAAGCAAGTCGACGGCGAAGAATAATCGCCCGATATGATTACTGTTGATACCCGCGGAGAAAAGAAGTACCATCCGCTTATACCCGCTATGGAAGCCATTTGCCTATCCGCCGCCGGACGGCAGATGCAAATCATTATGGACAATAAAGAAGCGTTCGACAACCTGAAGGAATATCTCTCCGAGCACAACGTGGGGTTTCGCGAGATATACGATCAGGATTACATGACGCTTCAATTTACAACAAATAAACGATGAGTGAAATACGTAAACAACTGAAAAAATTACCCAAATCAACCACTGATAAAATAAAAGAAACCTACGGCACGGTAGACAAGTTCTATGCCACCGTTTATCTGATTGCACGAAATGCACACCAGTGTGAAATGACCGCAGTCCCCGCAGCCGACCAACGCCTGCGAACCATACGGGCATACCAGGGCATGATACGTTTCATGCTCGACGAAGAGGGATTGAACGGCAAAGGCATCATGGACGACATTGCCAGCGAATATCTCGAAGATTTCGTGAACTACCGCGAACAGGATTTCGGCATGACAAACGAAGAATTCATTGCTATTATTAAACGAATAGGATAAACCATGGATATATTACTCATTGTACTTGGAAGCATCTGTTTGCTTGTAGGCTTAATAGGGTGCATTGTCCCTATGCTTCCCGGACCACCCATCGCATATGTTGCGCTCATATTATTACATTTTACCGACAAGGTACAATTCACCCTCACCCAATTCATCGTATGGCTGCTGGTGGTCGTTGTAGTACAACTCATTGATTACTTTGTCCCCACGCTGGGAACTAAAAAGCTGGGCGGCACCCGCTGGGGAGTCTGGGGATGTTTCTTCGGAACGTTCCTCGGCCTCATCTTCTTTGCACCCTGGGGTGTCATACTTGGTCCGTTCCTCGGCGCATTTATCGGCGAACTCCTGGGAGGAAAAGAAACACAAGAAGCACTCAAAGCCGGACTAGGCGCATTTATCGGATTTATGGTAGGCACGGTGTTGAAGTTCATCGTATGCGGCTGGTTCATCTATGTTTTTGTGAGTGCACTGATTTAGTTCTATTTGTTTTCCGTTAAGTTGTTGTATCTTTGCACCCATGAAAGCGTATCAGCTAACAGCTTGGTTGCCTACAACCAAAAAAGAAGTAGAATTAAGGGGATGGGATGAGTTGGATGTCATACTATTCAGCGGCGATGCCTATGTAGACCATCCGTCTTTTGGCGCTGCTGTGATAGGCCGTATACTGGAAGCTGAGGGCTTACGCGTAGCCATTATTCCCCAACCCAACTGGCGTGACGACTTGCGCGACTTTAAAAAGCTGGGACGCCCCCGCTTGTTTTTCGGCATCAGCGCAGGTTGCATGGATAGCATGGTCAATAAGTACACCGCCAATAAAAGACTACGCAGCGAAGACGCCTACACGCCGGATGGGCGCCCCGACATGCGCCCCGAATACCCTTCGATTGTTTATACGCAGATACTTAAAAAGCTATACCCCGACGTTCCCGTTGTTCTGGGAAGCATCGAAGCATCCTTACGTCGCCTGACCCATTACGACTATTGGCAGGATAAACTCAGAAAAAGTATCCTGTGCGATAGCGGAGCCGATCTGTTGATTTATGGTATGGGCGAAAAGCCCATCGTAGACCTGGTCAGACGGATGCAGGAAAAGCCTGAGATTCCACACGATCTTCCACAAACCGTTTATCTTACTCCCAATGTAGAGAAACAGCCGAACGATATTGAACTGTATTCGCACGAAGAATGTCTGAAAGACAAAAAGAAACAAGCATCCAACTTCCGGCACATCGAAGAAGAGAGTAATAAGTACGAAGCTGCACGTATCCTGCAACGGGTAGACAATGCTACGGTAGTAGTCAACCCGCCTTACCCGCCCATGGAGCAAGCCGATCTGGACCGCTCGTTTGAGTTTCCTTATACCCGCCTGCCTCACCCGAAATATAAGAACAAACGCATTCCCGCCTATGATATGATCAAGTTCTCGGTCAACATTCACCGCGGATGTTTCGGGGGTTGCGCGTTCTGCACCATATCCGCACATCAAGGCAAGTTTATTGTAAGCCGTAGCAAACAAAGCATACTCAGAGAGGTGAAGGAAGTCATGGAATTGCCCGACTTCAAAGGATACCTGAGCGACCTGGGTGGCCCTTCTGCCAATATGTATATGATGAAAGGAAAGGACGAGGCGGTATGTAAACGCTGCAAACGTCCGTCGTGCATTCATCCCAAGGTTTGCCCCAATTTAAATACAGACCATCGCCCGTTACTCGATATTTATCGTTCTGTAGACGCCATTAAAGGAATAAAGAAAAGCTTTATCGGAAGCGGTGTGCGCTATGACCTGCTTCTGCACCAAAGCAAAGACGATGCAACGAACCGCAGTGCAAACGAATATACCCGCGAGCTGATTATTAATCATGTAAGCGGACGCTTAAAGGTTGCCCCGGAGCATACCAGCGATAGGGTACTGGACGTTATGCGCAAACCGTCATTCAATCAGTTCGAAGCGTTCAAGAAGATATTCGACCGCATCAATCGCGAACAGAACATGCGACAACAGCTTATTCCTTACTTCATCAGTAGTCACCCCGGATGCAAAGAGGAAGATATGGCAGAACTGGCCGTCATCACCAAACGATTGGACTTCCACCTGGAACAAGTGCAGGACTTCACCCCCACTCCAATGACCGTAGCTACCGAAGCTTTCTACACCGGGTATCATCCATATACACTGGAACCGATATTCAGTGCAAAGTCTCAACGGGATAAGTTGGCACAACGCCAGTTCTTCTTCTGGTACAAACCGGAAGAAAGGCGTAATATCATTGCTGAATTACGCCGTATAGGTAGAAGTGATTTGATAGATAAGTTATATAAGCGGTGACTCAATTATACTTCCATACCGGTGATACTCGTACGAAATACTTTGTTCCTTCAAATAATGCAGCAACTCTACCCGTCCTTCCGTTACAGGTGTTGCCGTAGCAATATACAAACCTAATTTAGCAGCTTTGCCATAAATAGCATCCGATAAATCTGCCGAACAAGTACGTATACGTTCGTATTTCTCCATTTCGGCAACGAACTGTTCTTCCGTTTGCAATACCAGTTTCTTGCCATAATCGGTAGTTTCCTTCTTCAATATATCCAAGTCCGGATACGCTTCCGTAGCACTAATCACTACCTGGTCAACAACTGCTGCTGCCCCAAAGAATGCCAAAAGCACATCAATAAGCGGGTCTTGATCCTGCACACGAATAACCAGCGACTTCACAGGCAGATAACGGAACGTATTCAATTCACCCACAATATGACTTACATCCCGCTCAACACTAAACTCTTCCTCCCAAGCCTTGGCAAAACTCCGGCGTGCCTGACGGAAAAGCTCATTCCGGTCGGCAATCTGAGACTTCCTTTTATCCGTAAACTCCACAAAGCAAGACACATAATTCGGTCCGCCCGCCTTGATTCCGGCACCAAATGCCGAGCGCTTCATTCCTCCGAAAGGCTGACGGCGTACAATAGCTCCCGTAATCCCCCGATTTATATACAAGTTTCCGGCTTCCATTTGATCCTTCCAAAGAGCAATCTCTGTTTCGTCCAGACTTTGCAAGCCCGAGGTAAGCCCATATTCGGTAGAGTTAGCAAACCGCAATCCTTCTTCCAGGTCATTAATACAAACCACAGATAAAAGCGGTGCAAAAAGCTCTGTCTTAAAGGTATAATTACCCGGCTTGACACCCCACTTAACACATGGTTTAAGAATATATTTCTTTTCATCTATAAATACCGGCGGAACCAACCACGATTCACCCTCTTCCAGATGCTCAATGGCATGAAGCAATTTATCATTATCATTGGTTATCATCGGACCAATGATATTATCAGTATCCCACACACTGCCTGTATGCATACTAGATACAGCATCTTTCAGTTTAGATTTGAAAGTCTCGTCATTATACGTCTTCTTATCCAGCAACAATAAAGAGCAAGCCGAGCATTTCTGTCCTGCATTACCGAAAGCCGACGAAACCACATTCAGAATGGCATGATCCTGGTCGGCCGCCGCTGTTACAATTATCGCATTCTTACCCCCTGTCTCAGCAGAAAGCGGAGTACGCGGACTATTTTCAAGCAATCTGAAAGCGGTATCCGTTCCTCCGGTCAGGATAATATGCTTTACCGACGGATGAGCCGAAAGATAGTTCAATGAACTTCTGTCGCCCGGACAAATCACCTGCAATGCATCTTTAGGCACTCCCGCCTCCCAGAAACACTTGGCAAACTCCCATGCAATAGGGAAAGCAACCGTAGCAGGTTTCAGAATCACCGTATTACCACCAGCCAATGCCGATGCTACCCCACCCACAGGTATGGCAAACGGGAAATTCCAGGGCGGAATAACTAAAATGATTCCTTTCGGTCGATAAGAGATATCATCAAGATTCTCAAAAACCTGCATAGAGATCGGATAGAAACGGCAGAAGTCTATTCCCTCGGATACTTCCACATCACCCTCCATAAACGTCTTACCTGTAATAGCCGACATGCAGGCAATCAAGTCACCGCGATTCTCACCAATCCGTTCGGCAGTAGCATGCAGTATTTTATTGCGGGCTTCAAGAGTGGTCTTACGCCAGCCCGAAGCATCCTTCTCTGCTATAGCAACAATTTCCTCTATTTGTTCCTGAGTCGACATGTTGACTTCGCAGAAACAAACTTCGTCATTCCGGCTACGGTCGTAGTATTTCTTTTTCTTATCGGTTATTACTTCCTTATCTCCAACCTGCACGGGAATAATATATTCTTCGGCGCGCACGTTCTCCCATTTATCCAATGCCGCCAATGCCCACTCCCGGTTCTGTTTCAGGTCAAGGTCGGTATCCGGTTCATTATGGAAAGTATGAATATCCGTATCGGGAACAGCCTTTTTAGTTCTGTCCTGCGTGCGGAAGACGGTAGGTTTTACATCATCTTTCTTCGCATAAGCAGCCAGGAATTGCTCTTCCAGGAAGTTCCATTCATCGCTATGGATTTTCAGGTTGAATGAATAAGTCAGGAAGTTATCTTTTCCTGTGTTCTCGTCCAACCGGCGCACCAGGTAAGATACCGCATTCAGGAAATGCTCTTGCTTCACCACCGGGGTATAAAGAATGATTTGCTTATCCAATCCGCGCATCACACGGGGCAGATGGTTGGCCATACCTTCAAGCATTTCGAAGGTTACATAATCTTGTACCCCATTCGCCTGGCTTAACAAATAGGCATAACCAATGGTAAAGAAGTTGTGCGAAGCTACCCCCATATGTACAGCTTTCATGTTTTCGGGCTGAAAAGCCAGATCTAGTATTCGCATATAATTGGCATCCACATCTACTTTAGTTGGCAATATCGGATTCGGCCAACCTTTAAGAGAAGACGCAATGGTTTCCATTTGCAGGTTAGCCCCTTTCACCAAACGCACCTTAATAGGTGCACCACCAGCGGCGACTCTTTCTTTGGCAAATTCCAACAACCGTTCATAGAAGGAAATAGCATCGGGCAGATAAGCCTGCACCACAATGCCGGCTGTATAATTCTGAAACTGAGGCATCGCCATAACGGTGGTAAACACATCAAGCGTAAGCTCACTGTCTTTATATTCCTCCATATCCAGGTTAACGAACTTGGCGCTCTTCGTTCCGTCTTTCTCTACATAAGGATGACTCATGGCTTCCTGAAATATCGTTGCGATACGCTTGCAGAGTTCTTCCTTACTTTTGTCATAGCTCAATGGATGCAGTTGGGCATAGATACCCGATATCTTAATCGAGATATAATTGATATCAGGTTCCCTTAACGCTTCAAGGTAGTGATGGTAGCGATGTTCAGCTTCCCCATCTCCCAACACAACCTCGCCCAGCAGGTTTACATTCTGTCCGATATTATCCTTCCAACGATTGCCCAGATGCCGGGTCAGCGCAGGACGCTCTTCTTTAATAATAATCTTGCTCGTTTCCATACGCAAAACACTCTTGAATACAGGAACGGCAACAAAGTCGAATAAATAACCAAAATCCCGGAACACATAGCCCAGGTACTCATAGGTTTTTCCAAAGAAATCCGGCACCCCGTATTCAGTAAATATCTTCTTCATACGGCGCGAAAGTTTCCGGGTATCGCGTATCTGCGATGACTCATCCAACAGCTTAGTGAGAATAACCTTATTCTTAGGGTCGGTAACTAAAGAGGCAAACATACGTTGCTCTTTGACTTCGGCTGCCGAGAGCTCTTTCTCGGCTTTAGTTAGGAAATCTTTAGCCCAAAGGAGGACTTCAGCGGAATCTATGTTTCTCATACAGGTTATTATTAAACAACGAAAGATAATTCTTATGATTGTGAAAAACAACAGATTGCTTATGAATTTAGGTTTTTTAATGAGAAAATAGTTCCATAACACATCATTACTCATCAAAAATCAAAGTTTAGATTAACAGATTGTATGAAACACAGAGTCGCAGAGACACAGCGTTTTTTATTTTTTCTCTGTGTCTCTATGTCCAATAATTAATTTTACTCGAAATGCTTATAATTCATATTTTTTCACTATATTTGAAGTAGTAACCTTATGTAGAAGAACTATGAAACGGTTAATTATTTGTTTCCTTTTGTCTTCTTTCATGCTTCCGGTTATATCCCAAGAAGACTACATTGACCGATTGGTCAGAAAAGGAACGGAACTGCGCGAACTGGGATGCTTCGAGAATGCGGTAGAGTGCTACCAAAACGGTTTAAGCGTCTGCCCCGAATCTATGGTGATCTATTTTGAAATGGCATACAGCTATGCTTGTATGAACGAAATAGAGAAAAGCTTTGAATGTGCCGAAAAAGCAATGATTGCCGATGACAAGGCCCAAGAGCTTATGTATATCTGGATGTTTATTATTTCGGCCAGCGAAAACGTAAAACGAGAAATGGAGAACAAGGAGAAACCAGACTTAGAACAACTGCCCGCCAATAGCGGCGAATTAGAACAAATACATTAAGATTTCAGTCATTCCTCGCATGACGTGAGTGTTTGGGAGAGTGTAATTTTGCCGGATATTTAAAAGGAGCCTCACCCCAGCCCTCTCCAAAGGAGAGGGGGCAGAAACCATGCGGAACTTCGCAACGGCACGTTGCCACCCCCTCTCCTTTGGAGAGGGCTGGGGTGAGGCTTAATATTAACTCTTTAAACACGTTGCGGCACGTTGTCGCTAAAATTATGATTAACAGATTTATTTTGAACGAGGTTTCGTACTTCGGTCCGGGAGCTCGCGAAGTTCTACCTCAGGAAATAACCCGCCTGGGACTATCTAAAGCTTTTGTTGCTACAGACAAAGATCTGATTAAATTCGGTGTGGCCGATAAAGTACTCGATGTACTGAAAAAGGCTGGTATTCCTTATGAAGTATTCAGCGAAATTAAACCCAACCCTACTGTAAGTAATGTAAAAGCAGGCGTAAAAGCATTTGCCGATTCCAAAGCCGACTTTATCCTGGCTATCGGCGGTGGGTCATCTATCGACACAGCCAAGGCTATCGGTATTATCACTAACAACCCAGAATTCAGTGATGTCGTATCACTGGAAGGCGTTGCACCAACCAAAAAGAAATCCGTACCCATCATTGCACTGCCTACCACAGCGGGAACCGCAGCAGAAGTGACCATCAATTACGTAATCACCGACGAAGTGAACGAGAAGAAAATGGTATGTGTAGACCCAAACGATATACCGGCCATCGCTATCGTAGATGCTGAATTAATGTACACGCTGCCAAGAAGCCTGACCGCCTCAACCGGACTGGACGCCCTGACGCATGCCATCGAAGGATTGATAACCAAAGGTGCATGGGAAATGAGTGATATGTTCGAGATCAAAGCCATCGAAATGATTGCCCGTTACCTGGAAACCGCAACCAATGAACCTGATAATGCAGAAGCGCGTAACGGTATGGCTGTTGCCCAATACATTGCAGGTATGGCATTCTCTAACGTAGGTTTGGGAGTTGTGCACGGAATGGCGCATCCGCTGGGTGCTATATTCGACATACCTCACGGTGTTGCCAATGCTTTATTGCTACCCACCATTATGGAGTTCAACGCGCCTGCCGCACTGGATAAGTATGTATTAATAGCAAAAGCGATGGATGTGTATTCAACAGGCATGACTAAAGAAGAAGCTGCCGATGCCGCTGTAAAAGCAGTACGGGAACTTTCTATTCGCCTGGGTATTCCACAACATCTATCGGAACTGGGTATTAAGGAAAGCGATTTGGAGAAACTTGCCGAATCGGCTGCCGCAGATGTTTGCACACCGGGGAATCCAAGGGAGGTGAATAAGGAGATTATACTGGATTTATACAAGAAAGTATTATAATACCTTGTAGGGGCGGTTCGCGAACCGCCCGATAATGGCTTCCTGTGTATTCTGCATATTAGGCGGTTCGCGAACCGCCCCTACAAGGTCAATTACTCTCCATCGCTACCATTTCCTGAAGAACCGATACGGCTTCTTCTACATTAGGCACCTGCTTCACAACCATAGAGCGTTTTCCATTCTGATCGCGCAGATCGCAACGGCGGGTATATTTCATCATATAACTGATTAACTTACCAAATGCTGTACTCTGATAATATGGACTATCTCCATTAGAGACTAAATACAACAGCATACGGCCACCTTTAAGCGTTATCTTTTCTACTCCTAACCGGGCAGCGATACGGCGTAACGGTACAATCCGCAACAATTCCTCGGTTTCGCGGGGCAATGGACCGAACCGGTCTTCAAGACGAACACGAAAAGCGTCTACATCGGCATCCAGGACAAGCCCATCCAGCTCACGGTATAACAACATACGTTCGCTGGCACCTGTTACATAATTAGCCGGCAGAAGCAGTTCCATATCACTTTCCAATACCGTGTCTTTCACGAATTGTTCACCGCTGATGGTACCATCTCCCTGAACTTCTTCAGCATACAAATCGGCAAACTCACCGGTTTTTAGTTCTTCTACCGCTTCGGTAAGGATCTTCTGGTAAGTTTCATATCCCAGGTCGGCGATAAATCCACTTTGTTCGGCTCCCAGCATATTACCTGCCCCACGAATGTCAAGGTCTTGCATGGCAATATGAATGCCACTACCCAAATCACTAAAGTTTTCAATAGCCTGCAAACGGCGACGGGCATCGGCTGTCAGACTGGTTAATGGTGGAGAAAGTAAGTAGCAGAATGCTTTTTTATTGCTACGCCCTACACGTCCACGCAACTGGTGCAAATCACTTAACCCGAAGTTTTGGGCCTGGTTAACTATGATTGTGTTGGCATTGGGTATATCAATACCGCTTTCAATGATCGAAGTGGCGATCAATACATCATAATCATAATTCACAAAGCCGAAAATAATCTTTTCCAGTTCAGTAGGTTCCATTTGTCCATGTCCAATAGCGATACGGGCATCGGGTATATGGCGAAGGATCAAAGCTTTCAGTTCCTGTAGATTACCAATACGGTTATTCACAAAGAACACCTGTCCGTTGCGACTCATTTCAAAGTTAATAGCATCTGTAATCACCTCTTCATTAAAGGTGTGTAGTTCCGTTTGTATCGGATAACGGTTAGGCGGAGGAGTAGAGATTACACTCAGGTCGCGGGCGCCCATTAAGGAGAATTGCAGGGTTCTTGGAATTGGGGTTGCAGTCATGGTCAACGTATCTACATTGACTTTCAATTGGCGTAGTTTTTCCTTTACCCCTACTCCGAACTTCTGCTCCTCATCAATGATAAGAAGTCCCAGATCTTTAAACCTGACGTCTTTACTCAATATACGATGTGTTCCTATCAGGATGTTCACATCGCCACTTTCCAATCCTTTAAGAACTTTCATTTTCTGTTTAGTTGTACGGGCACGGCTCAGGTAATCGACCCGGCAAGGGAAATCTTTCAAACGCTCATGGAAGGTTTGGAAATGTTGATAGGCCAATACAGTAGTAGGCACCAGGACAGCGACTTGTTTATTGTCGGATACGGCTTTGAATGCAGCACGTATGGCAACCTCCGTTTTACCGAAACCTACATCGCCGCAAACCAGACGGTCCATAGGAACATTGCGTTCCATATCGTGTTTCACATCGGCTGTTGCTTTACTCTGATCGGGGGTATCTTCGTAGATAAAGCTGGCTTCCAGTTCGTTTTGCAGGAATGTATCGGGAGTAAAAGCGAACCCTTTTTCTTCACGACGCTTGGCGTATAGTTTAATCAGGTCGCGGGCAATATCTTTGATCTTGCTTTTAGTGCGCTCTTTTAGTTTTTCCCATGCTCCGGTGCCTAGTTTATTCAGACGGGGAGGATCGCCTTCTTTACCTCTGTATTTGGATACTTTATGCAGCGAATGGATGGAAACGAAAACAGCATCTTCATTCTGATAAATCAACTTGATTACCTCTTGGGTAGAATCTCCTTGTGGTAAACGCACCAACCCGGCAAACTTTCCTACCCCATGATCGGTATGTACCACATAGTCGCCTAATGTAAATGAAGTCAGTTCTTTCAGCGAAAGGGCGACTTTACCCGAGCGGGCTTTATCACTTTTGAGGTTATATTTATGGAAACGGTCAAAGATTTGATGATCAGTGAATATACACATCTTTAGGTTGTTATCCGCAAATCCTTCATGCAGGGTACGTTCTACATCTGTGAAGGTTATCTGATCACCGCGATCCTCGAATATGGAACGGATACGGTCGATCTGCTTCCGGCTGTCACTACATATATATAAGGTATAGCCGTTGTGCAGATATTCTTTTAAGGAAGCGGCTACCAGATCAAAATTCTTGTGATAAATGGGCTGAATAGAGGTATCGAACTTGAATGTAGCCGAAGGTGTTCCGGTAGGTTTATGTCCAAATTCAAGTCGGCGGAACGCTAACGCGCGTGCGTTAAAGTCGCTACCATCGAGCAACATACTGCGAAGTTTCTCGCCCTGAACCGCCAATTCGTCTATTTCATTCACATCGTACTGGGTGGTACTATGGATGACTTCACTATAAATGGCTTCAATACGTTCACTTACCCAGAAGAAATCGCGCATAGCCAGCGTGGTGTCGGCAGGTATAAAGTCGAGGAAGGAGATATTATTATTGCCGATTACACTTAAATCCGGTACAATGACAATGCTTTCCCGTTTGTCTCTGGAAAGTTGTGATTCGATTTCGAATGTGCGGATACTATCTACTTCATCTCCAAAGAAGTCGATACGGAAAGGGAGTTCAGAGGAGAAAGCAAATACGTCGACGATGCTACCACGCACGGCATATTGCCCCGGTTCGTATACATAATCTACATATTGGAAGCCGTTACTGCATAGCACTTCCATGATAAAATCGATATCCAGATGTTCGCCTACGTGTATTTTGAGTGTGTTATCGTCCAGTTCTTGTTTGGATATGACTTTCTCTGCAAGGGCATCCGGGTAGGTGACTACACACAATCCTTTTTCAGGTTTTTGAATGCGGCTCAACACCTCGGTGCGCAGGACTTCATTGGCCGGGTCTTTCTGGCCGTACTTTACGGCACGGCGAAAGGAAGAAGGAAAGAAGAGTATATTGTTCGTTCCCAGAATCTGGCTCAGGTCGTGATAAAAGTATCCGGCTTCTTCCAGGTCGCGGAGGATAAACACAAAGGGCGACTCGGAAGAGGCAGCCAAAGTGGAAAAGAATAAAGGTGCAGCAGAAGCATTCAGTCCGCTACAGAAGATATGATTAACATCGGGATCTTTTAATAGGCTATTTAAAGCACCGATATTTGGGTGTCCGGAGTACCGGTGTTGCAATTCGGATATGGTCATTATATTATCGTTTCTATTCAAACACAAAACTCATCAACGGCACGTTGCCGCTTTCGAAATGCAAAAGTACGAATTTTCACTTACTTTATATAGGGTATCATTTCGTAAGTAACAGAAAAGCACTACATTTGCCTGCCAATAATACACCAAATAAGCTAATCGAGATACAATGCAATCATCTAATAGTTTAGTCATTATCCCAACATACAACGAGAAGGAGAATATTGAAAATATTATCCGGGCGGTACTCGGGTTAGAAAAGCAATTTCATATTCTTGTTATAGAAGATAACTCCCCCGACGGTACGGCTGCTATTGTGAAAGCATTGCAAAAAGAATTTCCGGATAGCCTGTTTATGGTTGAAAGGAAAGAGAAATCAGGATTAGGCACGGCATACATTGCGGGGTTCAAATGGGCACTGCAACATGAGTATGAGTATATATTCGAAATGGATGCCGACTTTTCGCACAATCCGAATGATCTTCCCAGGCTTTATGAAGCATGCACAGCAAAAGGTGGCGACGTAGCCGTAGGATCGCGCTACGTTAGCGGGGTTAATGTAGTAAACTGGCCTATGGGACGGGTACTGATGTCATGGTGCGCTTCCAAATACGTGCGGTTCATTACCCGCATTCCTGTGCACGACACCACTGCCGGATTTGTATGCTATCGCCGTGAAGTATTGGAAAAGATCGATCTGGACAATATCCGTTTCAAGGGATACGCTTTCCAGATTGAAATGAAATTTACCGCCTATAAAAGCGGATTCAAAATAATCGAAGTACCGGTTATCTTTATCAACCGGGAACTGGGAACTTCTAAAATGAATTCAAGTATCTTCGGAGAAGCTATGTTCGGAGTTATCAGTATGAAGATAAATAGCTGGTTCCATAAATACCCACAAAAGAAATGAAACGTACACTTATACAGCATGCCACGATTGTTAACGAAGGGCAACAAGTGCAAGGCTCGGTCGTTATTGAAGGCGAGAAAATAGTCGAAGTCTTAGCCGGGGGGCAACAACCAGGCGCGCCTTGTGAAACGGTTATTGATGCCACAGGGTGTTATCTGTTGCCGGGAGTGATTGATGATCATATACATTTCCGCGATCCGGGACTGACGCATAAGGCCGATATATACACTGAAAGTCAGGCCGCTGCTGCGGGAGGAGTTACATCGATTATGGATATGCCAAACACCAACCCGCCAACCACAACGCTGGAGGCATGGGAGAGTAAGATGGAGTTGATGGCAGAAAAATCGTTAGTGAACTACTCGTGTTATTTCGGGGCAACCAATACGAATTATATCAAGTTCGGCGAACTGGACCCGCATCGTGTATGTGGAATCAAGTTGTTCATGGGTTCCAGCACCGGCAATATGCTGGTAGAAAGAATGAGTAGCCTGCAAAGCATATTCAGTTCAACAGACCTGCTCATTGCAACGCATTGCGAAGATCAGGATATCATTACTAAAAACACAGCCATTTATAAGACAAGCCGCTGGATGAAAGATGGTGATTTAGACATACGCCTTCATCCGCAAATCCGTTCGGAAGAGGCTTGTTATAAATCGTCGGCACTTGCCATTCAGTTGGCTAAAGAGGCCGGTGCCCGACTGCATGTATTGCATATTACTACGGCTAAAGAGTTGGAGCTTTTCGATGGCGATAAGCCACTTGCCGAAAAGAAGATTACGGCAGAAGTCTGCGTGCCCCATTTGTTGTATAGCAGTGCCGATTACGGCAGATTGGGCGGAAAGATAAAATGCAATCCGGCAATAAAAGACGAACCCAACCGTACGATATTACGCGGGGCCATTAACACAAACAAAATTGATGTTATTGCCACCGACCATGCTCCACACCTGCTTAGCGAGAAGGAAGGAGGCGCGCTGAAGGCCATGTCTGGCATGCCCATGATACAATTCTCGCTGGTTAGCATGCTCGAACTTGCAACAGAAGGTGTACTTTCCATCGAAAAGGTGGTAGAGAAAATGTGCCATGCTCCGGCAGAGATTTATCAGATTAATAATCGCGGATATATCCGTCCGGGATACCAGGCCGACCTGGTGTTGGTTAAGCCTGATAGCCCGTGGACTGTAACCACCGATATTATTCGCAGTAAATGCGAATGGAGTCCGCGCGAAGGCGATTCGTTCCAATGGAAAGTGGATAAGACATTTGTCAACGGAAACCTGGTATTCAATAATAACGAAGTGGACGACACGTACCGGGGACAGGCTCTGCGTTTCAGATGACACTCACTTACTCTATACATCAGGTAGCTCCGTACATCAACTGGATCTATTTCTTCCATGCGTGGGGCTTTCAGCCCAGGTTTGCCGCCATAGCCGATATTCACGGCTGTGACGTTTGCCGTGCTTCGTGGTTAACCACGTTTGAAGAAGCCGACCGCCCCAAAGCATCCGAAGCCATGCAGTTGTTGAAAGAGGCCAACCGAATGCTGAACTTACTGGATGAGGATTTCAACGTAAAAACTACATTCCGGTTGTGCAAAGCCAATGCCGATGGCGACAATATATTATTGGATGGTACTGTCCTGCCCCTGCTTCGCCAGCAAACACAAAGGCATGCCGATGATCCTTTTTTGTGTTTAAGCGATTTTGTGCGCCCTCTTTCTTCGGGGATTACGGATACGGTGGGTGTTTTTGCATCCACGGTAGATGCAGATCTGGAACGCATATATGAACAGGACCCTTACAAACATCTATTGGTTCAAACCCTGGCCGACAGGCTGGCCGAAGCTGCTACCGAAAAGATGCACCAATATGTACGAAAGGAAGTCTGGGGTTATGCCAAAGAGGAAAGCCTCACGATGAAAGAACTCTTGGCAGAGAATTTTCAAGGCATCCGTCCCGCTGTGGGCTATCCTTCCCTACCCGACCAGTCGATAAACTTCATTCTGAACGATCTTCTGGATATGCAACAGATAGGCATTACTTTGACTGAAAATGGTGCCATGCACCCACATGCATCGGTGTCCGGATTAATGCTGGCACACCCATCAGCACGGTATTTTGCAATAGGAAAAATTGGCGAAGATCAACTGAAAGATTATGCCGGGCGCAGAGGTATGCCGGTTGAAACGATGAAGAAGTTTCTGGCGGGGAATCTGTAACTAAGGATGAATGCCTGAGATCAAGCAGAAAAGTAGGTTGCTAATCATTGTATAAACAATATCTTAATAGAGTTTCACTCCTTTTTGATTGGTTTTGAGTATTTGGGGTTGGTTTTACGTTATTTCAACCGTCCACCCCCTGCCCCCGCCAGCGGGGGATAGGCTGCGCTACACAGTGTCTCCGCAAGGTATCCCCCGCTGGCGGGGGCAGGGGGTGGATTTGGCACAGTATAGAATTAATTCATTTCCATCCCGTTATACGCCAATCCTTCAATAAAGTCTATAACAATTTAACGGTTCAACCAACTTTTCTTCTTGATCCCTTTTTGTAGGGTTTTGCTGGAAATAGCAAAGTATAGACAAAATGACATTTTGATAATAGAATGGAGCAGTAATCGCAAATTCCGGGCTTGGGGCAGAAAGGAAAAGAAAAATGGCAAAAGAATCATGTTTGCAAAAATCAATAAGATTGAAAATCATAAAACAAACTACCCAAATGCCCCAAATACAATAGAATAAACTACAAATAGCCACACAGATGAAAACAAACAAAGCAAATACACACTTCAAACATTTCGCTTGAAACAGACCAACCAGAGAATAAAAATCTATAAAACGAAACACGCTGAACACTTGAGCGCTTGACTATCGATACTTGAGCGCTTAACTATCAATACTTGAGCGCTTGACTGTTGATACTTGAGCGCTTGACTGTCGGCAGTACGCGGCTCAAGTGTAGAAATTATTGCGTTGGGGCACTTCCAAATATCAATAATACACTGCATAAGCAAGCCTAAAACCTGATTTTAACATCTCATTGAAGGTTTTTGAAAAGTTTGCATGTAATCAGAATGGAGCAAATGCTATCTTTTTGATCCGACTTTGCTCATTCTTGTGACTTCGCAGATCGACAACCAGATTAATAATAAAAAAAGGCGTTGCTTACTTCCCGTAAACAACGCTTTCATTTGTTAAAGTTTCAAAGAGAATTATATTGGGTTTAAGCTATTTATTTTCACCTTCCAGTTCTTTTATTTCATCCAGATTCTTCTTAACCTCATTCAGGTGTTTGAATAATTTCTTATGCACAAACAGCATGATGCATGCAACGGCAACTGCGGAGAAAGCACCAAAAACGACCTGAACCATTAAAGGTTGTGTATGGTAATCTCTCAACCAGTAATACAATGCAAAAAAGCCGACCGACCAAACGGGAATAATCTTAAATTCTATGCTCATCCATTTTCTGAATGTATTCATCCGCTCCATAGCTTCTACGGTAGACATCTCGGCTATTTTCGTATTCCGGCTAAACCGATAGGTTTTCAAATCCCACCAAAAGCCCAGGATAAGAGTCAATACAGCATAAATAAACATAGATACCACCTTGGCGGTTATTTTCAGGTTGCTCAGGAAAGCTGTATCGTACAGTATAATGAAAACCATAAGCAGAATCAAAGGAATGGCCACGATCAGGGATTTTTTCTGAAAACGGGTAACTTCACTCAATCCTTTTGCTGCATTCTCCTGATATTTGGTAATGAGTTCGGCAATTTGCTTCTCATCAACAATGGTTTCTTTTTGTAGTTGTTTGTCGAGTACATTCCACGACTTTTTCAAATCATCCAGTTCCATATCTATCTTTTATTATTTTCTACATTCATTTTTCTTAGCCTCTCTTTGATACGGCTTAGCTTTGTAGCCACGTTGGTCACAGTCAGCCCGGTAATCTCAGAGATTTCTTCGTAACTTTTCTCTTCGAGATAAAGTAATATGATAGACTTATCGAGTTGCCCCAGTTGGTTTATAAGCAGGTGCAACTCTTTAAGCATAACTTGCAGTTCATCCTGATCGTCGGTCATCCAGTTGGCTTCCTGTGTCAGGGTAACCACTTCCGGAATATTCTTTTCTTTACGGATAAAGCTGATACAAGTATTCAACGCAATACGATAAATCCAGGTCGAGATTTTGCTCTCACCTCTGAACTTACCAAATGCTTTCCATATATTTAGAACGACTTCCTGATAAAGGTCATTCAAGGGAGCATTCTTGGTGGCATATAAATAGCACACCTTATAGATTACCCGTTCATACTCCTTGATGATCGACAAGAACTGCTGTTCTGTATGATCTCTCATATACTTCGTTTAATTACTTTTTTCTTAGTTAGTCGCAAACTAATTATGAAAATCACAGAAAGGGGGAAAGTTTTTTAGATTCTTCATGATTTTAAACTGCAACGACATCAATGCTGCTCCTGCCATTCACCGCTTTGTTTACTTGTATCTGCACGGAGATGCGTTCGCTCATCTCTTGTACATGCGATATCACTCCGATTTTACGGCCCTGTATCTGTAGTTGTTCCAGTGCTTCCATTGCTGTGCGCAGGCTTTCGGCATCGAGTGAACCGAACCCTTCGTCGATAAACAGAGATTCTACTCTCAGATTATTGCTGGACAATGAAGACAGCCCTAAAGCCAAAGCCAATGAAACCAGAAATGACTCGCCACCCGAAAGGGAGTTTACCGTGCGAATCTCATTACACATATCGCAGTCAATTACCTGCAAGGCCAGCGTATCGGGAACCTGTTGTAACTTGTAGCGTTTCGAGAGGTAAGACAAATGCTTATTGGCATGCATCAGCAGTAGGTTCAGCGTATAGCTTTGTGCTATGATCTTGAATTTAGTTCCGTCTGCGCTGCCTACCAGTTTATTCAGTTTTTCCCACTGCCCGGCGGTAGCTTGTTTGGATTTCAGTTCTTTCTCTATATCTTTTAACTTGATACGGTTTTGTTCTTGTTGAAGCAACCGGGCTTCCAGCAAAGAGAGTTTGCGTTCTATTTCCTGATTTGCTTCTTGGCGGGCAGCAATCATTTCGGGTAGTTTTTCCGGCGATTCAATCTGTTGTTGTTCCCGGATTAAATCATCAACCACGGAAGCCAATTGCTTAATCTCTCCTTGTAGACCGGAGATACGGGCTGTTTGCTGGTCCAGCTGCCGGCGGGCAACCTCCAGCAGTTCATTGAGTTCTTTCTCATGCCGTTGAATTGCCGACTCTGCATCGTCGGCAGTTTTTCCTTTTAATAACGCCGAGCGTTCTTTGCGCAAACATTCCAGTTCGTCCCTGACTTTCGCGAAACGAGATTGTTCCTCTGCCGTATTTGTTTCCGCCGAAGCAACCTGCTCCTTACCCGAAGCAACCTGCTGAAGGATTAACCGGCAAGAAGAGATAGCCTCGCGCAAAGCATCAGTCTGCCGGCGTAGTTTCTTTATTTCGTTATCATGCCATTGCCATTCTTCATAAAGCTGCTGGTAGGACTTTAGTTTTCCGGCCAACTCATTCAATTGTTGTTGCAGATGTTCCAGTTGCAAATCGAAATAAGCTACTGTTCGCTCTTCCGGCCTCTCAGGAGTTTTCTGTTTTATATCTTTCTGTAATGTTTCCAGTTGAATAGACAATAAGGTGCATTGTTCTATCAAAAGCCGGGAATTCTGCTCCGCAGCAATACTCCGATTATTTAACTGCTGATAGTCGTCAGCAACAGCCTTATACTCCTTTTCTATATTATGGTATATGGAATCAACTACCGTCTCGCCCAATGTATATGGATGCTCTGTTGCACCACAAACAGGGCAAGCCTCTCCCGGATTCAAATTGTGGCGAATCGCTTCTACATCCTGACTCATGGCTACGCGGGCATTATCATACAAACGTTGTAAAGACTGCACCTGCTCGTTTTTAGCCTTAAGTTGCTCTTTGAGAACGATCAACTCCTTTTCCGTTTGGTCTTTAGATTTACTCCGCTCTGCCAGTTCCTGCGCTATCCGCTCTACCTCTTTGCATTGTTTTATCCAATCAGCAGTAAACTGACGAGCTGCCTGTAATCGTTTTTGTTCTTCCAGAAGCCTGCCTTGCTCCTCGCCCAAAGACCGTATGCCGAAGGCATTGAGTTGTACTACCCGTTCATCGTTCGCTTTCTGAGCAATAGTTAGCTTATGTTCATGCTCAGACAGCAAAAGAGTAGCCTGCTCTAGCTTTGCTTCATGAGACAAAGAGGCAAAAGTATCCGTATGGCTTACATTTAGTTTCTGCAATTCTTTACTTAACGTCTTCTCCTGACTTTCCAGTAACCGGATGGCTTCTTCTTTCTTCTTTTGCGAAGCCTGGAAACGTTGCTCTGCCTGCACATAGTTAGCCCGAACACCTTGTATCAGCGTATCCAACTCCCGGGCCTTTCGCAATTCCGGTTGCAATGCTTCACATTGTTGCTTGAAGACTGCTAATTTCTCAGCCCTTTCAGCGTGTTCGCTCTGAGAGTTCTTTAATTGTCCGGCAGCCGTAAACTCTTCCTTTCGTTTATTCTCCAATAGTTGTTGTTGTGCTTTCAAGGAAGTTATGACTTTCAGCTTTTCATTCAGTGAAGCTAGCAGTTTCACTGCAACAGCCCGCTCTTCGCTTTGCTGCAATTTATCTTTCTGCAACTGCTCAACCTCTTCTTCCGGAAGCAACTCAATCAGGTTAATGCTATTTTTTAATTGATTATACTCTTCCATAGCCTGCTTGCTACGGGCGAAAACCGTACGCGAAATCTGTGAGTAAATCTCCGTTCCGGTAAGTTTTTCCAGCAGCTCCGCTTTTGCCGACTCACGGGATTTCAGGAAAGTGGCAAAATCATTCTGAGCCAACAAAACGGTACGGGTAAATTGCTCATAAGTCAAACCTACGAGTATGACCAACTGATTTAAGATTTCCGTTTTTGTGCCCTGCAACTCCTTATCCGTTTCCAAATCCACAACCTGCATAGCTTGTGCCTGCAATGAACCGGTAGATTTCCCGCGTGCCCGGCGAACCGTCCAACGCGACTGGTAACGATGCCCGTCAACACCAAGAAAAACGACTTCGGCAAAGCCCTCTCCTGCTCCACGGCGCAACACATTCTTTACATCCGACTGATTGATCTGGCTATCGCCTACATCTTGCAAGTACAAACTTTCATTTGAAGCCGTAAAACGGGGAGTTTTATCATAAAGCGCCAGGCATAGTGCATCCAGTATCGTTGATTTACCCGCCCCGGTAGGTCCGGATATTGCAAATATTCCGGCAGAAGCTAAAGGTTCAGTCGTAAAATCAATATCAAAATACCCCTCGATAGAGGCCAGGTTCTTAAGTCGTATAGAGAGAATCTTCATTTTAGTTGAAAGTTGAGAAAATTAGTTTATTATATCCGGTTGCCTTTTGAACCGCAGAGTTGTGCAGATTTACACAGAGTTTTAAACTCTAGTTTATGCCTCTGCGCAACCCTGCGCAACTCTGCGGTTCAAATGAATATTGCAACTTTCAATTTTCAATGGATTGTTCCGCTTCGCGGAACAATCTAACGAGTTCTTCGGGCATTTCTGTTTGAAAGGTCTTTTCAAACGTTGATTGTACAATCTGCAACGGAGTCATCTCCTGTAAGCCAACCGCCATAATCTCTTCTTCGGTAATCGTTTGACTGGCAGCCCGATATGCGGAAACAATACGTGCCAGGCGTACGTGTTTGTTAGCCAGGACTTCTTCTATTTCCAGACGAAGCATCGGTTCAGGCTCATCCAGAAGCACCTTGATTTCCAGATAGGGAGCCAGTTCACCTTCATTTTCTTCCGTCTTTAAGGGCAACTCTTCCAACAATTCCAGAACCTCTTCAGAGCTTGCCGAATGCATTGCCGGAACAGACAACATACCAACCAGAGGCGTATATTCTACTTTATCAACAGATTGCAATTTTCCACCATCCAGCACCACCTCTACAACTCCGTGTCGATAATGCTTTTCTGCAAATGACATCGAAAGCGGACTACCTGCATAGCGTACGTTTTCCCTGCCCGAAACCCGCTGGGCTTTATGAATGTGACCTAAAGCCGTATAAGCAATTTCCGATGAAAACGAGTCGGGCGATACACATTCCAAACCACCAATAATGGTCCGTTCGCTATAATCCTTTTCCGCAATCTCCGAACCGGTAGCCTGCAAATGCCCAACAGCGACAAGGGCTTGTTCCGGTGTCTTACGCTCCAAAGCATGCGCTGTCAACCGACGGTACAACTCTTTTACACCCTCTGCATAAGGATTACCTTCCGTCTCCACTGCCGGATAGTCTCCCTGGCGAAGATAAGGCACGCTCAGGCAAAGGGCTTCCACTTGCCCCGCTTTGTTTCTCAACTCTATAACCAAATTTTCATAGTCAATCTCACCACCAGACTTACGAACAAGCCCTTTAATCGTGGTATTGAGTTCGTACAATAAGGGTATAGGGGCTTCCAGGCGTGCTGCCGAGTCATGATTCCCGGCCACAACGACCATCTGCAAATGAGGAGACTCCACCGTTACCCTGCGAATAAAGCGATAGAACATATGTTGCGAAGCAGCCGACGGATTAGACACATCAAAAACATCTCCAGCAATAATCAGAGCATCAACATCACGTGCTTTGACCTGGTCCGACAACCAGTCCAGAAAATGCTCCTGCTCCTGCGTACGGTCATATCCAAAGAAATTTTGTCCCAAATGCCAGTCGGCAGTATGTAGAATACGTATCATTTCATGAATTGTTTAAGGCAAAAATAACACAAATAAAGGTTTTATCCGTAGCCGGACACGAACAAAAAACAAAAAACGCCCTTACACATTAATATATAAGGGCGCTCTATTGTTGCAATCATTACTACTTCCGACCTCATCCTGGCACATATTAATAATAGACTTAAATCTACAAAAGGCTCGCTAGCCAGGGGCATAACAATATTAAGTGTACCAAGATTACTTTTCTCACTTCAAAAGTATAAAAATGATTGCATTCAATATAAACAAATCTCAAAAGGACAGAAAACTTCACAGTTTCCTGTCCCCATTAGTATCTAACAGTACAAAGAAAATATAATTCTTTCAATGATAGACAATTATCTATTCTGTATTATACAGATTTTAAGTCGGTAAAATACAGACATTACAAGTTTTTCCATTACATTTGTGGCCAAAGAGATGATTTAACCTATATTTGCGCTCGATAAACATAACAACGATGGATGAAAATAGTGCTACAAATAAAAACATTCATGTGGGGCATAACATTACGCGGTTCCGCCATTTAAGGGGGCTGAAACAAGAGGCACTGGCCGATATGATCGGCGTCACGCAGCAAACAATGTCCCACCATGAACAACAGAAAGTGGTTAATCCTGAGGTACTGAAAAGAATTGCATCAGCACTCAATGTGCCTGAAGATGTACTACAGAATCTGGAAGATGATAATACAACTTTCATTATTGAGAATAATACCTTTGGGGATAACGATAACATTGGCATTGGATGTCATATAGAACAAGACAAACAAAATGTTTACAACCCAATGGATAAGATCATTGAACTCATGGAACGGCTGCTTGCACATGAGCAGCAGAAAAGTAAAGATTTGGAAGAACGATTAAGCAGGTTGGAAGACCTGATCAAAAAAGAAGTTACAAAAAAGAAGAAATAAGGTTTAGAAATATCTTATGTCGCGTACAAAGAGAAAAACTACTAAGAGAAAATCGTATAAATCCAAAAAGAAAAGGAAGCACCTCAACACAGGTGCTTTCTTTATCATTGTGATAGGGATACTATTAGTAGCCACTATCTACTATTTCTATCAACATGAGCAAGAAAAAAAGAAACCTGTAGTTGCACAACAACAAACAGAAAAATCTACTATTCCTGACAAACCTGCCGGGAAGTCCAGACCAAAGCCACAGGAAAAGAAAACACCTGCAAAAGCTGCTCCTTCCATACCCCGGATCATTGATTATACAGACCTGGAGTATCCGGTATCTTATTCTTCTCAACCCGAACAGATTATCTTTCACACCGGGCATACCGTTTCTTATAACAAAAACTGGAAAATTCCGAATTGGGTATCGTATGAGTTAACCATCGACGAAACAATGGGGGAAGAAAAGCGTCACGATAAGTTTATACCCGATCCTTTTATTAAAGAAGGAACGGTCACTACCGGCGATTATCGGAACTCTGGTTATGACAGAGGACATATGGCTCCCGCTGCCGATCTGAAATGGAGCAATGCCAGTATGAAAGAATCATTCTATCTGAGCAATATTTGTCCGCAACACCCTAAACTAAACCAACGCAGGTGGAAGGATCTTGAAAATAAAGTCCGAGAGTGGGCCATTGCCGATAGTGCAATTATTGTGATCTGTGGACCTATCGTTAATAACTCTCCTAAATGTATTGGCATCAACAAGGTTGCCGTACCTCATGGTTTCTTTAAAGTTATCCTGTCACCGTTTAAAGAGTCTCCTAAAGCCATTGGGTTTATCTTTGACAATGAGCACTGTACTGCACCATTGCATTCGCATGTTGTATCTATCGATAGTGTAGAAGTAGTAACCGGACTGGACTTTTTCTCTCCGCTGCCCGACGAAGTTGAGGACCTATTGGAAGCTTATGTTGATACGGCATATTGGGGTTTATAATATGTTCACATAGTTATCTCAAGAATTTTCTGTATTTTTGGCATCACATAAACTCCAAGATAAATTAACTGCATGAAAAAAAAGACAGCGGCACCTGGCCGCAATAAAGTATTAAAGATTTTCTTAATTTGCTTAGGCATAGGCATACTTATCGGTTTAGGCATAGGAGGAACAGCCTACTATTACCTGTTCTCCCCCCAGTTTCATCCCGAACAAAAAGCCTATATCTACATTGATCGTGATGATACGATAGATTCTATATATAATAAGGTGAAAGCTGCCGGAAATCCAAATAAATTTGAAGGATTCCACTGGCTGGCCGAATATAAGAAATACAGTGACCATATCCGTACCGGACGATACGTAATCAAACCCGGTGATGATGTATACCACCTATATCAACGTCTTGCAGGTGGTTTCCAAACCCCGGTTAACCTGACTATTGGCAGTGTACGTACGTTCGATCGCCTGGCCCGTAACGTTGGCAATCAACTGATGATTGATTCAACGGAAATAGCAAACAAGCTAAACGACCCGAATTTTATCGGCTCCCTCGGATATGATAAAGAAAGCCTGTATTGCTTCTTCATCCCCAATACATATGAAGTATATTGGAACATGAGTGCAAACGATTTCTTCGACCGCATGAGAAAAGAGCACGACAGGTTTTGGAATGAAGAACGACTGGCCAAAGCCAAAGAAATTGGAATGACTCCCCGGCAAATCTGTACACTAGCATCCATTGTCGATGAAGAAACAAATAATAGCGCAGAAAAGCCAACCGTTGCCGGACTATACATGAACCGGCTACGCATAAACATGCCGTTACAAGCTGATCCGACAGTTAAGTTCGCTCTGCAAAACTTCGAACTGAGACGAATAACCAACGTTCATCTAGAGGTCAATTCTCCATATAACACCTATAAGAATGCAGGTCTTCCTCCGGGACCGATCCGTATTCCATCATTAAAGGCAATTGATAGCGTATTGAACTACTCCAAACATAATTATCTGTACATGTGCGCCAAAGAAGACTTCTCGGGTACGCACAACTTTGCCACTACACTTGCCGAGCATATGATAAATGCCAGAAAATACTGGAAAGCACTTAACGATAGAAAGATTTATCAGTAATTTGGTGATAAACTGATGCCAAAAAGTGTATCTTTGCAAGAATATTGCGGCAAGCGGCAACGTGCCGCTGCGAAGTTTAATTTAAGAAACATTACTTAATACAGGAAACTACAATATGAGCAAACAACTCCTCCTTGGCGATGAAGCCATTGCACAAGCGGCATTGGATGCCGGACTATCGGGTGTGTATGCCTACCCCGGTACACCATCGACTGAAATCACAGAATACATCCAGTCGGCACCTATAACAGCTCAGGAAAATATTCACAGCCGTTGGGCATCTAACGAGAAAACAGCCATGGAAGCTGCCTTGGGCATGTCCTTTGTGGGTAAACGCGCCCTCGTTTGTATGAAACACGTTGGAATGAACGTTGCAGCCGACTGCTTCGTTAACTCTGCCGTAACCGGAGTAAAAGGCGGATTGATCGTACTGGCAGCAGACGATCCAAGCATGCACTCCTCGCAGAATGAGCAGGACAGCCGTTTCTACGGAGACTTTGCACTTATCCCCATGTACGAGCCCAGCAATCAGCAGGAAGCGTATGATATGGTGTACAATGGTTTTGAGTTTTCAGAAAAAACCGGTGAACCCATTCTGATGCGTATCGTTACCCGCCTGGCACACTCACGTTCGGGTGTGGAACGCCAACCGCAAAAACCACAAAATGAGATTTCCTTCAGTGATGATCCACGTCAGTTTATCCTGCTTCCAGGGAATGCCCGCAAACGCTACAAAGCACTGTTGGCGCAACAAGACGCTTTCATTAAAGCTTCGGAAGAATCTCCATACAATAAATACATAGACGGTCCGAACAAGAAACGGGGTATCATAGCTTGTGGTATCGGTTACAATTATCTGATGGAAAGCTATCCTGAGGGATGCGAACATCCGGTATTGAAGATCGGACAATATCCATTGCCTAAAAAGCAGCTTCAACAACTGGTTGATTCATGCGATGAGATTCTTGTATTGGAAGACGGACAACCTTTCGTTGAAAAGCAACTAAAAGGCTATCTGGGTATGGGTATTAAAGTTGTAGGACGCTTAGATGGTACTCTGTCGCAAGACGGCGAGTTAACCCCCGACAATGTAGCTCGCGCTTTAGGCAAAGAAAATAAATCGACTTTCACCACTCCCGACCTGGTAACGATGCGTCCACCTGCACTCTGCGATGGTTGCGGACACCGTGATGTATATACCGTACTGACCCAAGTACTGAAAGAAGAATACCCATCCCATAAAGTATTCAGCGATATCGGTTGCTATACGCTGGGAGCCAATGCCCCATTCAACGCTATCAACTCGTGTGTAGACATGGGAGCTTCGATCACCATGGCTAAAGGAGCTGCCGACGGTGGTTTATATCCTGCCGTAGCCGTAATCGGCGATTCAACCTTTACCCACTCCGGAATGACCGGGCTGCTGGATTGTGTAAACGAAAACAGCAATGTAACCATCGTTATTTCCGACAATGAAACCACTGCCATGACCGGCGGACAGGATTCTGCCGGAACCGGAAAGATCGAATCTATCTGTATCGGTCTAGGTGTTGACCCAGCTCATATTCGTGTAATCATCCCGTTGAAGAAGAACCACGAAGAAATGGCACAGATCATCCGTGACGAGATCAACCACAAAGGCGTATCGGTAATCATACCTCGCAGAGAATGTATCCAGACGTTGAAACGCAAAAAAAGAAAATAATGAAGAAAGACATCATACTATCAGGCGTTGGTGGACAAGGCATCTTGTCTATCGCAACAGTTATCGGACAAGCAGCCTTGAAAGACGGGCTTTACATGAAACAAGCCGAAGTACACGGAATGAGTCAGCGCGGCGGAGATGTACAATCCAACCTGCGTATCAGCGACCAGCCCATCGCATCCGACCTGATCCCATCAGGACAATGCGACCTAATTATTTCCCTGGAACCGATGGAAGGTTTACGCTATTTACCATACTTAAACTCAGATGGCTGGTTGGTAACGAACGATACACCGTTTATCAACATTCCAAATTATCCGGACGAAGCAGATATTATGGCGGAAATCAATAAACTACCCCACAAAGTAATCTTAAATGTGGATAAGGTAGCCAAAGAGATTGGAACGGCACGCGTAGCAAATATCGTACTGCTGGGCGCTACCACCCCATTCCTGGGAATTGATTATACAAAAATCCAGGATAGTATCCGTGATATATTCGCACGTAAGGGAGAAGAAATCGTAGAAATGAACCTGAAAGCCCTGAATGCAGGAAGAGAAATTGCACAGGGATTAATCAAATAAGAAGCCATGAATACAAAATACTGGGAAGAAGAGATAGAGATTGCAAGTCGGGAGAAGTTACAAAACCTGCAACTCGAACGGCTCAAGAAAACCGTAGCCATTGCTGCTCATTCTCCATTCTACAAAAAAGTATTCGAAGAAAACAGAATTACCCCCGACTCCATCCGGACGTTGGAGGATTTAAAGAAGATCCCTTTTACCACCAAGGCGCAAATGCGCGATAACTATCCCTACGGATTAGTTTCGGGTGAGCTGAAGAATGCGGTACGTTTGCACTCATCCAGTGGAACAACGGGAAATCCGACTGTGATCTTCCACTCGCAACATGACCTGGATTCATGGGCAAACCTTGTAGCCCGTTGCCTTTATATGGTTGGGCTTCGCAACACGGATGTTTTTCAAAACAGCTCGGGTTACGGCATGTTTACCGGAGGGCTTGGATTCCAATACGGAGCCGAACGTTTAGGTGCTCTCACTGTACCTGCCGCCGCCGGAAACAGTAAAAGACAAATCAAGTTTATTACCGACTTTGGAACGACTGCTCTACACGCCATTCCAAGTTATGCCATCCGTCTGGCCGAAGTATTCCAGGAAGAAGGTATTGATCCACAGAACACCAGCCTGACCACTCTGGTTATTGGTGCCGAACCTCATACCGACGAACAACGTAAGAAGATTGAAAAAATGTTAGGCGTTAAAGCATACAACAGCTTTGGTATGTCGGAGATGAACGGCCCCGGTGTGGCATTCGAGTGTACCGAACAAAACGGTATGCACTTCTGGGAAGATTGCTTCTTCGTAGAGATTATCGACCCGGATACAGAAGAGCCTGTTCCCGCAGGAGAAATCGGAGAACTGGTACTCACCACACTCGACCGGGATATGATGCCGCTTCTTCGTTACCGTACCCGTGACCTTACGCGTATCATTCCGGGAGAATGCCCCTGCGGACGTACGCATATCCGCATAGACCGCATCAAAGGCCGTAGCGATGATATGTTTATCATCAAAGGGGTAAACATCTTCCCTATGCAGGTAGAAAAGATACTGGTACAGTTTCCCGAACTAGGAAGCAATTACCTGATCACACTTACCACACGCGACAATCAGGACGAAATGGTGGTGGAAGTCGAACTCAGCGACCTATCGACCGATAATTACATCCAATTGGAGAACCTTCGGAAAGATATTACACGCCAGCTTAAAGACGAAATACTGATTACTCCGAAACTAAAACTCGTTAAAAAAGGCTCTTTACCCCAAAGCGAGGGAAAGGCCGTCCGGTTAAGGGATTTAAGAGATAATAAATAAATTAAGTAAAAAAAGGCAGTGAACAGATTAAGCTTCATTGCTTTTTTATAATTTTGTCCCCACTAAGACAATTAATCGAACTTTAACTAGTTATTCATCTAATCCGCTTCGTCATGAAGAAAAAACTACTATTGCTGGCCATTCTGGCCGTATCTTTGTCCGCTGTTCAGGCTCAGACTCAACTTAAATGGAATGCTTTGTATTGGGCAGCTGGCGTAATTAACATGTCGGCAGAAACTAAACTTGCAGATAAATGGACACTCAATGGAGATGTCGTATACTCACCTTGGGAAAGTCTGGATGGCAATCCTATGAAATTCGGGCAATTAATCGCAGAAGGCAGATATTACCCTAAAGGGGCTTTTAAAGGTTTCTATGCCGGAGCTTATGCCGGTTACCACAAGATGTTCAAATTCACTAAATGGAATTACATCAATGAAGGTAAGTACCAGAAAGGCGATGGTATTTCTTTCGGAGCAACCTTAGGTTATCAATTCAAAATTAGCGACCGCTGGGGACTGGATCTCTATGCTGGCTACGGCTGGCAACATTCCGAATATAAAGGATATGTGAAGTCTACCGGAGAGATGTATGTTGATAAAAACGGTAGTGGCGAATGGTTACCTTACAAGTTAGGGGTTGCCTTTGCATATCGGTTAGGGAAGTAGTTTCGTAGGGGCGGTTCGCGAACCGCCCCTACATTCTACCAGAGCGTTTCGTACCTTTTCCTCTGGGTTTAAAAGAATCATTTCTACCCGACGGTTTAGCCGTTTTAGAACCGCCTTTAGAAGTTCCCGAAGCAGTTGTTCGTCCACCAGCAACACTTTTAACTCGTACTTTTCCTGCTGATGACTTAGTGGGTGATTTTCCTTCCGGAGACTTTGCTATTGATGGCATAGAGCGTTTCTTCGCTCCTTGCTTCTTTTCCGATGCCGTACCAACCGATCCCTCTATCTTCTTATAAAGCATAGCTGATTCCGCCTCTGTTAAACTACGGTATTGCCCCATTTTCAGATTTCCCAAATGGATATGCATAATCCGTGTGCGTTGCAACTTAGTAACCGTATAGCCCAGATACTCACACATCCGGCGAATCTGCCTATTTAACCCCTGACGCAAAACAATAGTAAAAGAGTTAGCACCTTGTTGGGTAACCTCGCATTTACGTGTTACTACTCCCAAAATAGGTATCCCGCCCTGCATACGTTGAACAAACTCAGCGTTAATCGACTTATTCACCGTTACAAAATACTCTTTATCATGATTGTTATTGGCACGCAGAATCTTATTCACTATATCCCCGTCATTGGTCAGGAGTATAAGTCCTTGCGAATCCTTATCCAGTCTACCAATTGGGAAAATACGTTCAGTGTATCCAACAGCATTTACTATATTATCGCGTTCACCCGGGTCGGTCGTACTCACCACACCTACCGGTTTATTATAAGCTATAATAACAGACTGGGTTTTATTACTGATCGTTTCACCAAACACCTTCACCACCTGTCCCGGAGAAACCTGGCTACCGACTTCGGCCTTTTTCCCATCAATGGTTACATGGCCTTGCTCAATATATTTATCAGCTTCCCTGCGTGAGCAATAGCCACTTTCACTAATGTATTTGTTAACTCGTACCTGCATGTAAAAATGGGAGATTTTTTGACATAAAAAAGCCGCATCGATGATGTGATGAAACTCCGAATGACATGATTTGAGTGCTCGTCCTCTTTGTAATCCACCGGCATAAAGCTGTCCCTAAGGATGTGGCCCGCCATTGAGAAGCGAAGCTTGTCTCGGTTTTCAGTTTAATTAGTGAGTTTCCCTATCTAACCGATGCGGCTAATTTTTATATAACAAATATAACTACTTTCTGCCATATAAACAAGAGAAATAGACTATTTGTTCACCTTAATATTTCAAATAAATAAAGAATCCCATAAGGGGATAAATTAAAAGTGCCAGATGTCGTAAGGCATCTGACACTTTGTAAATCGTAATCGGCTGAAACTTAAGCAGCTTTAGCTTTTGCCACCACAGCTTTGAAAGCTTCAGGATGGTTCATCGCTAAGTCAGCTAAAACCTTACGGTTTATTTCGATACCGGCTTTGTGCAAGCCACCCATTAGTTTAGAGTATGAAATACCTTCTAAACGAGCAGCAGCATTGATACGTTGTATCCAAAGAGCGCGGAAGTTTCTTTTCTTGTTTTTACGGTCACGGTAAGCGTAAGTCAACCCTTTTTCCCAGGTATTCTTAGCTACGGTCCACACGTTTTTTCTTGCACCAAAGTAACCTCTGGTCAATTTCAAAATTTTCTTTCTTCTTGCTTTTGAAGCAACATGATTTACTGATCTTGGCATAGTTTTGCTTTTTTTGAATGTTAGCGCCGTTACTTCACGTAACGAACTTCAGGCTAATGCATTCGGTTAATAACTACTTTAATAATGTTTTTACGCTCTTCGATTATTTCATCGCTAAGAGTTCTCTTACCTGATTTTCATCAACAGCAGCAACTGTAGTTGAGTAGCACAGGTTTCTTTTTCTCTTTGTCGATTTCTTAGTCAGGATATGACTATGAAAAGCGTGCTTTCTTTTGATTTTACCTGTTCCGGTAAGGGTAAACCTTTTTTTAGAACCGGAGTTAGTCTTCATCTTTGGCATTTTAATTTTCTGTTTAATTATTAAAATATATAATGGTAACGCACTATACCCGCGCGTTACGCACTTTTCTTTATTCCTCGCCCTTTTCCGGTGCTTCTTCCGTTCTAGGCTTAGCCTCTACTGGTTTCGGCTTCTTAGGCGCCTCTTTCTTCTTAGGAGAAAGGAAGATAGTCATACGCTTTCCTTCAAGTACCGGCATCTGATCTACCTTGGCAAAGTCTTCCAGATCATTTGCAAAGCGAAGCAACAAAACTTCACCTTGTTCCTTAAACAGGATTGAACGTCCTTTGAAGAATACATAAGCCTTCACTTTATCACCATCTTCCAGGAAACCTTTCGCATGTTTCAGCTTAAAGTTGTAGTCATGGTCATCTGTTTGTGGCCCAAAACGTATTTCCTTTACGTTAACCTTAACCTGTTTTGCCTTCTGTTCCTTCTGGCGTTTCTTTTGTTGATAAAGAAATTTAGAGTAATCTATAATACGACAAACAGGAGGCTGAGCATTCGGTGAAATTTCCACGAGGTCCAACTCCCGTTCTTCAGCCATCTTTAAAGCTTGAAAAATTGGTAAGACCTGTGCTTCGACGTTATCATCGCCTACTATACGGACTTCCTTGGCACGAATCTGTTCGTTGATTCTGTATTGCCCTTTTAAATCGTTCTTTGCTTGGAAACGATTACCAGTTTGTTTTTTATTTACTACCAAATTAATTTATTATTTTAAGTTAAAGTTATTTTCAGGATGCTAATTGAAGCTATGCTTTACAATCGCGCGCAAATTTACCACTTATTTATCATATTCTGAACTTCTTCGTTCAAAATTTTACCAAATTCTTCAAATTTCATGGTTCCCTTATCTCCCTCACCCTGCTTACGTACAGAAACTTCGCCATTTTCGGCTTCTTTTTCTCCGACAATAAGCATGTAAGGAATGCGCTTCATTTCGTTATCGCGAATCTTACGGCCGATCTTTTCATTTCTATCGTCAACAATAGCACGAATATCGATTGTATCAAAGTACTTTCTGAGTTGCTCGGCATAATCATTGAACTTTTCACTGATCGGAAGGATAGCTACCTGATCAGGAGCCAGCCACAATGGGAACTTACCAGCCGTATGTTCAATCAATACAGCAACAAAACGCTCCATTGAACCGAATGGTGCACGATGAATCATAACCGGACGATGCTTCATATTGTCAGCTCCGGTATATTCCAATTGGAAGCGTTCCGGCAAACTATAGTCTACCTGGATAGTTCCCAACTGCCATTTACGTCCCAGCGCATCGCGAACCATAAAGTCGAGTTTAGGTCCGTAGAATGCAGCTTCACCATATTCGATATTGGCTTTTAATCCTTTTTCTTCGCAAGCTTCAATGATGGCCATTTCCGCTTTCTCCCAGTTCTCTTCGCTACCGATATATTTATCACGGTTTACTTTATCGCGTAGAGAAATCTGTGCTTCAAAATTCTCAAAATCAAGCGCTTTGAAAATGATAAAGATAATATCCATTACACTCAGAAACTCTTCTTTCACCTGATCCGGGCGACAGAAGATGTGTGCATCATCCTGGGTAAAGCCACGTACACGTGTCAACCCATGAAGTTCACCACTCTGTTCGTAACGGTAAACCGTACCGAATTCTGCCAGGCGCAATGGAAGTTCTTTATATGAATGTGGCTGCCATTTGTAAATCTCACAGTGGTGAGGGCAGTTCATTGGTTTCAACAGATATTCTTCACCTTCTTCCGGTGTATGGATCGGTTGGAAAGAATCCTTTCCGTATTTTGCATAGTGTCCGGATGTTACGTACAGGTGCTTGCTACCGATATGTGGAGTCATTACCTGCTGGTAACCGAAACGCTTTTGAATCTTCTTCAGGAAGTCTTCCAAACGCAGGCGAAGTGCAGTTCCTTTAGGCAACCACATAGGTAAACCCTTTCCTACCGCTTCGGAGAACATGAAGAGCTCCATCTCCTTACCAATCTTACGGTGGTCGCGTTTCTTGGCTTCTTCTACCATCACCAGGTACTCATCCAGCATTTTCTTTTTCGGAAAGGTGATACCATAGATACGGGTTAGCATCTTACGGTCTTCCTGTCCACGCCAGTAAGCTCCGGCTACCGAAGTCAGCTTAATAGCCTTGATCGGCGCAGTAGTCATCAAGTGAGGTCCACGGCAAAGATCGGTAAATGCTCCTTGTGTATAAGTAGTAATGTGACCGTCTTCCAATTCGGAGATCAGTTCGGTTTTATATGTTTCGCCGCGATTGCCAAACAGATTCATTGCATCTGTTTTAGCAATATCTGCTCTTACTACAGCTTCTTTTTTAGCCACCAATTCAGCCATCTTTGCCTCAATTTTAGGCAAGTCCGATTCTTTGATCGCTACTTCACCCGGGTCCACATCATAATAGAACCCATTTTCAATGGCTGGTCCGATACCGAACTGTATACCCGGATAAAGTTCTTGTAGGGCTTCGGCCAACAAGTGGGCACTTGTATGCCAGAAAGCATGTTTACCTTCTTTGTCGTCCCATTTATATAGTTTAATGGACGCGTCCTCATTGATCGGACGGCCCAGATCATAGATTTCATCATTCACGCCACAGGCCAGAACATCCTGCGCCAAACGAGAACTGATGCTCTCTGCGATCTGTAATCCGGTAACTCCTTTTTCGTATTCACGAACAGAGCCATCGGGAAAAGTAATCTTTATCATCATATTATATATTGTATTTTTTATTTTTGAATGCAAAACTACATAAAAATTATGAATTATGAATTATGAATTATGAATGAAAATACAGAGGGCAAACGAACAAGCAAAGCCATGATACGCAGCCTCATTCATAATTCATAACCATAATTCATAATTCAAAAATCATTGCTCCGTGAAACGTTTGATGATATTGTAGGCTGAAACGATGCCTAACTCGCCGGCTTTACTTAAATCGGTAATTCCTTGTTTATTATTCCCCAGGTAGATATGTGTAAGTCCCCGGTTAAAATATGCTTCTGCAAAATCAGGATTTAGCTGAATAGCTTTATCATAGTCTACAATAGCCGCCCGGTAATCCTTCAACATCGTCAACAGATTACCCCGGTTGTAATACGCATACACAAAGTCCGGTGCCAGGTTAATTACTTTATTCAGGTCACTCTTCACAATATCATAATCCATTGCGTTGACTTCCGTTTTGGTAGCCCCTCCAATTGTTGCCGTTGTATTCTGTAATTCTTCTGCACGTTGGTATTCCAGTTGTTTGCAGCGCACCAATGCCCGCATAAAATAAGCAGGATAGAAGGTATCATCCAACAAAATTACCTGAGTCAAATCATCCACTGAACTGCTAAAATCTTGTACTAAATAGAAATCCAGTGCACGGGCAAAGCGCTTTACAGCATTTCTTTCGTCGGTAACAATAGCGCCCGAGTGCGTATCAATCATAGCAAAATGCTTCTGCACTTGCTCTTCTGTCAGCGGTGATTCGGCATTGGTTATACGTAGGCGTTCCGGTAAGGCTCTGGAGCGATTCAGATCATCAATATATTTATGATAATGTACTATACGCTTCACATCGCTGAGTTTTTCGTAATAGCTGAGCACATACATCGGTTCCAGTTTTACATTGACATTGCGATCCTGCACCCTTCCACGATAATCGCTGGTATAGCGCTGTTCTGCTTCCGAACTGTCGGCAATCACTATCTTTCGATAGTTATTCATATTCTTATCGGACTTTTTACGGGTCTTTCCGTCTTCATCCGTTTCTTCATCGTCCGTATTATCAGCCAGGTCTTTGTTTGTGGAACTTGTATTCGTACTTACTCCGGCGCGTTTATCCAGCTGAATGTTCATCACAGTCAATTCATCGGCATCAGCTCCCCTTCGGTCGCCCATTTTCCGTCTTGCATCCGCACGATGATAATAACCTGCCAGGAAGTTCGGATATTCGTTAATAACCGTGGTATAATCGCTTACTGCCCCCCGGTAATCGCCCGTCTGGGCTTTCAATAATCCACGATTGAAGGTTGCCATCATATTATCCGGTTCGATCTTTAGCACAAAATCAAAGTCCTCAATCGCACGATTATCATCACCCACCTGCGCCCTAAGTAATCCGCGGTTGTAGTGCCCGATAAAGTTATTTGGTTCTACTTCCAGGGCAATATCATAATCAGTCATCGCTCCTCTCAGATTATTCTGATGGAATCTGGCCAATGCGCGGTTAATATAATGAGCTGCATTTTTATTATTCAGATGGGTTGCACGATCCAGATCAGTTTCAGCCTCTGCATATTGTCCTTGCTGTAAACGCACCATCGCTCTTGACGCCCAGGTATCTGCATCATAGCGATCCAGTTCAATGGCTTTATCAAAGTCTTTCAATGCCCTGATCGTATCTTGTTGCCTTAAAGCTACTTCTCCACGCATCAGGTATCCGCGTGTATACCTTGGTGCAATGGCCAAGAGTTTCCCCAGATCATCCTCCGCCCCTTCATAATCTTTCTTTTGCAGATGGCAAAGCGTCAGGTTATGCCATAAGGTTATATTTTCGGGTGCATATTTTAAAGCAATCTTGTAATCATCAATGGCTTCATCGTATTTATTTTGCCTGATCCGTGCCAATCCACGTATCTGATAAGCACCTACTACAAAAGGATTTCTCTGAATGGCTTCATCACAGTCATTCTCTGCCCCCTGAAAATCGTCAAGTTGTATTTTTGCCAGTCCTCTGTAAAAATAGGGTTCATACAGGTAGGGTTTTGCATTGATCACCTGGTTGAAATACTGTATGGAAAGCACATAATCTTCAAAATAAAGAGCATTACGTGCAATAGCCATCACCCGGTCTGTATTTATTTGTGCAAACAGTACAGTCGGAAACAGTAACAGGAAAAATGATATTTTTTTCATCATCTGATTTACAGTATATTTTGAAGATAGCAAAAATAATACTTTTAGATCATAAAGACCGACAACCCGTGTATTTTTTAGAATTCTTATAGAACTGAGGGGACAAAAAGCCAATTGTTCACTGTAGGGGCGGTTCGTGAACCGCCCGATAACACATTGAAAGCGATTTTCTTCGGCTTGGGCGGTTCACGAACCGCCCCTACAGCAAATGGAAAATCCTTTTGGACACACCTTGAGGCGGCAAGGTGCGACTGCCAAGGTGCTATAAGATTCGGAAGTAATTCTTATTTCACAGTTTTCACTTTATAGTGACAACGTGCCTGCCCTTTCAGCATAGCATTCAGTTTACCTTTAATCATTTGCTTGCGCAGTGGAGAAATATGGTCAATAAACATCTTTCCGTCGAGGTGATCAAATTCATGTTGCATTACCCGCGCCAGATACCCTTCTACCACTTCGTCATGCTCTACAAAGTTTTCATCCAGATATTTCACATGAATGCGGTTCATTCTTTTCACCGATTCATGGATTCCGGGCAGGCTCAGACAGCCTTCTTCCATAGCGATCTCTTCGCCATCGGCTTCAAGGATATGGGGGTTAATAAATACTTTCCGTAAATCCTTAAATTCCGGCTTTTCGTCCGCAAAAACATCCAGGTCGATTACTACCACACGAATAGGCAATCCGACTTGTGGTGCAGCCAGCCCTACCCCATCGGCATGCGCCATGGTATCGAACATATTTTGTATCAGTTCTTTCAATCCCGGATAGTCCGGAGTTATATCTTCGGCAACCTTTCTCAATACTGGTTGACCATATACATAAACAGGTAAAATCATATTTTAAAATTCAATTTTGATCTATATTAAAATCTCTTGCTTTCCATGTAGGATTGCAAAATGATCGTTGCACTTACTTCGTCGACCAGCGCTTTATTCTGCCGGTCTTTCTTTTTCAATCCGGCTTCCAGCATTGTGCGATGCGCCAAGACCGATGTAAACCGCTCATCTACAAATTCAATAGGAATATCCGGCAATTGTTTTTTAAGCGTGTTCGCGAAAGGCCTCACACGTTTAGCATTTTCCGAATCTTCATTATTCATTTGTTTTGGCATCCCGATAATGATACGCTCTACCGGCTCTTCCTTCACATAATTAAGAATAAAAGCCAACAGTTCGTGTGTAGGCACAGTGGTAAGACCGCTTGCAATAATCTGCATCGTGTCTGTTACGGCAATTCCCGTACGCTTCTTTCCATAGTCTATAGCTAGTATCCGCATATCTGCTTACAAAGGTAAGCAGAATAAGTTGAAAATTGAAAGTTGAAAGTTGAAAGTTACCATGCGGCATGGTAACTTTCAACTTTCAACTTTCAATTTTCAACTCTTAAGATATTTCGCTAAGTTCAAGCCAGCGCATGGTCTTTTCGTCCAATTCGTCGTTAAGAAGGGGTAAACGTTTTGATTTTTCGGTAAGTTCATCAACGGATAGAGTTCCGCTACATAAACCTTCTTCAATTTGCTTTTTCTCGTCTTCCAGATCAGCGATTTCTGTTTCCAGGCGTTCAAATTCCTGTTTTTCTTTGAAAGTCATTTTCCGCTTTTCATTCAGGCGGACACGGGAAGTTTTCTCTTCCTGTGGCTTCTCAACTTCTTTTTCTTTCTCTGCGCGAACAGCTTTCCAATCGCGGTAATCGCTGTAATTACCGGGGAAGTCGCGGATATCTCCCTGACCATTGAATACAAGTAGGTGATCCACTACCTTATCCATGAAGTAGCGGTCGTGCGACACTACGATAACGCATCCCTTAAAGCCTTTCAGATATTCTTCCAGCACATTCAGGGTGACAATATCCAAGTCGTTGGTAGGCTCATCGAGGATCAGGAAGTTCGGATTACGCATCAGCACTGTACATAGATATAATCTGCGTTTCTCGCCCCCACTCAACTTATACACATAGCTATGTTGGGTTTCGGGAGTAAACAAGAAGTGTTGAAGAAATTGCGAGGCAGTCAGTTGCTTTCCATTTCCCAACTCTATCACTTCTGCGATATCCTGAACCACATCAATGACTTTCATTTGTTCATCAAAGTTCAGTCCCTCCTGTGAGTAATATCCGAAACGCACTGTTTCGCCGATATCTACCGTACCGCTGTCCGGCTTCACCTCTCCTAACAAGATTTTGATGAAAGTCGACTTTCCTGTTCCATTGTTTCCCACAATTCCCATCTTCTCATAACGGGAAAAGACGTACGAGAAATCATCCAGGATCTTCAAGTCACCGTAGCTTTTATAAAGGTGTTCCGCATCGAATATTTTGGAGCCAATATACGAAGCTTTCACTTCCAGCTTTACATTCGAGTTGTCAATACGTTGTTTGGCTACCTTTTCCAGATCATAAAATGCTTCTTCCCGATAACGGGCTTTATGTCCACGGGCCTGAGGCATCCGCCGCATCCACTCCAACTCTGTACGATATAGGTTATTTGCACGGGCAATCTCTGTATTGGTAGCGGCAATACGCTCTTCCCGTTTTTCCAGGTAGTAACTATAACTACCTTTATATAAGTATATTTGGCGGTTATCTATTTCAAGGATTTCAGAACAAACCCGGTCCAGGAAATAACGGTCGTGGGTAACCATCAGTAAACTCAGTGTGGAGCGTTGCAGATAATCTTCCAGCCATTCGATCATATCCAAGTCCAGATGGTTGGTAGGCTCATCAAGAATCAACAGGTCCGGTTCGGTGATCAATGTGTTTGCCAGTGCTACTCTTTTCAATTGTCCACCGGAAAGATGCTTTATTTGTTGATTGAAATCACAAATTTTGAGTTGGGTCAGAATTTGTTTGGCTTTTCGTTCGTAATCCCATGCCTTTTCATGTTCCATACGGGCCAGAATATCTTCCAGCCCGGGATTTCCCTCTGTTTCCATGCAGAGTTCGTATTCCTTTATCAACTCAACAATACTGTTTCCATGATAAAAACACGCTTCCAGTACCGTCAGTTCTTCGGGGTATTCCGGGTCTTGTGGAAGATATCCCACACGCAAATCGCGTCGGAATGTAATTTTTCCACCGTCATATCCTTCTTTACCTGCTATGATATTTAATAAGGTGGTTTTCCCGGCTCCGTTTTTAGCAATCAATCCAACGCGTTGCCCCTCGGCAATACCAAAAGATATATCCTGAAAGAGCACAAGATCGCCAAAAGATTTCGTCAGGTTCTCAACCTGTAAGTAGCTAACAGCCATTGATTATAAGTTCTCTATGATGTTTTTATATTCTTCAAATCCATTGCAGTGTTCACCCGCCTTTACTTTACTCCAAACCAGGCGCATCGGGTCGATAACCTGCCCGGTAGGAAGGTATTGCAATACTGGTGCCTCTCTGTTTCCGTCAATAAGTGACATCCATTCAAACCCTTCAATTTCGTTGGTCAGGATTACGCAGATGGTAATGCCAAGAGCCAGCCATGCTTCTTTTTGCTTGGGAGTAAAGTTACCGCTTTCGATCACGGTTTGTATTTTCGACAAATCATCTTCAACGCCTTGAAAATCTTTCTTTAGTTGTTTCTTTACAATAGATACCGTCCACTCATATGCTTCATTCACCTGGCTGATTTCAGACACGCGTATAGGAATAATTTCTGCCGGATATTTCTGTCCTTCTTTTCTGACTTCCAAGCCCTCTATGATTCCTTGTGCATCGGTAACGCTTCCGCCTTTGGGCACGGTGAAGCTACATTCGAAAGCTACATTCCCGGCATCTACTATCCAGATGTGGCTTACATAGTATGCTCCTTCCTCTTGAAACATCTCCTTACTGTATGCACAGTCGTACTTACCTACTTTTACCAGAGAAGCGGTTTCATTCGTTTTTAACTCCTGGCGCACCGTATCTTTTCCAAAATACGCGGCATCTGAGAATTTCGCTTCTTTGCGGTATGCCGAAATTCTAAAATTGCCGTTCCAATTCGCCGGGTCATAAAAAAGGAAAGTGTCTTCCGAATCTTCAAACTCGCTCCAGTTGGCAGGATAGACCATAGAGAACCAGGCTCCCGGAGAAATAAACTTTTTTCCTGATATCATTCTAATTGAGAATTGAGTATTGAGAATTGAAAAGTTAGTATGAACTTATTAAAAATGAGAGTTAAGAGTTATTATACCCTACGGTATCGTAACTCTCAACTCTCAATTTTCAATTCTCAATTATATTAGTAAAGTCTGTATAACAACCAAGCGCCTTGGAAATCCTTATTATTAGGATATCTTTCCTTGAACAAGTCGCGGGCGGCAGCAGCCTGGGTTCTATCCGGATAGGTAGCAACAATTACACGGTAAGTTGCAGCTTCTGCGTTAAATGCAATAATTGGTTTATAGCCTTGTGCCACCAGATAATCTCTCAATCCTTCTGCGTTTGCTTTCAGTCCGAAACTACCACATACTACACTGTAGTCTTTCAATTCGTCGCCCGAAATCGACGTTACTTTTTCCTGGCGCACACCAGCTTCGGGAGCAACGGGAGTTCTCTCCACAACTACCGGGGCTGTTACTACGGGAGCAGTTACTACCGGAGTTGTTTCTACCGGAGCAGTTGTCTGATCGCTTGCCAGTTCTTGTTGTTTTGCTTTTTCGTATGCTTTTTTATAAGCGCTCTCGCTTGATTTACATGAAGTAAAAGCTAATGCAACGCATACGCCCATACCTAAAATCATTAGTTTTTTCATCACTATCGGTATTTATTAAATTAATAATTCAATTTGACGTGCCAAAGATACACAATTCCTCGTTTATTCCACAGTTTTTTTAAACGAGATTGTTCCTGTTGCCTGATTTGTGGGCATAACAAGTATCTCGGCTATTTGTACGTGTGGTGGAGCCGCAGCTGCAAAATAAACAGACTCTGCCACATCATCTCCGCTGAGCGGTCGTATACCTTTATAAAAGTTATCGGCCGTCTCCTTGTCTCCCCGGTAGCGTACTACAGAGAAATTGGTTTCCACCATGCCTGGCTTGACGTTGGTTACCCGCAGGGGTGTATCGACCAGGTCAATCCGTAATCCATCGGATAGCATACGTACAGCAGCTTTTGTTGCGCAATACACACTGCCGCCCGGATAGGCTGCTTCGCCGGCTATAGAACCTATATTAATAATATGTCCGCTCCCTCTTTTTATCATACCCGGAACCACCAGGCGAGTCACCGCCAGCAGTCCTTTTATATTGGTATCAATCACAATGTCCCATTCATCGAGGTTGCCTTCGAATTCTTTGTCCACTCCGATCACGAGTCCGGCATTGTTAATCAGTATATCTATGTTTTTCCATTCATCGGGCAGAGATTGAATAGCATTCGTAACCACATTCCTGTCGCGTACATCAAAGGGCAATAAATGAACCTGAATATTATACTTATCTGTCAATTCATTTTTCAGCTCTACCAGTTTCGACATATTCCGGGCATTCAGAATAAGGCTGGCTCCCTGCGAAGCAAACTTATGCGCACAGGCTTCACCTATTCCGCTGCTTGCTCCTGTTATAAAAACAATTTTATTTCTCATTTGTTTTTTATTTAAGATTTAGCAAACTTATTATATAATCTTATTCTACAACGTACCAAACGGGTTAAATAAGATTAAAAACCGACGGTAATCCCAATTTATAGATGAAAGAGAACATATTTCTTTCTTAAAAAAATGTCAATAAAAAAACAATTTACCGTCAAAAACGTTAGCTTTGTAGTATCAACTCTAAAACAAAAATTATTATGAAAGGTCTTGATGTATTAGCAGCATTCCTTGGTGGCGCAGTAGTAGGCGCAACGTTAGGAATTTTATTCGCTCCGGAAAAAGGAGAAGACACCCGTTCCAGAATTGCCGAGATACTTCGCAAGAAAGGAATTAAACTTCACAGTGACGATTTAGACACGTTGGTGGACGAAATCGCAGCGGAAATTAAAGGTGAATAAAGAAAAAATTAGAACAGAATCCTCATGTTTATAGACGATAACAGCATTCAGAGCATCCGTCAACTCGTCAGAGAGTTGAAAGCATACGTCGAGATGCAAAAAGAGTATACCAGACTGGAATTGACAGAGAAGTTAACCATTCTCTTTTCCACCATGATATTTGCTACAGTGCTTATCTTATTGGGCATGGTGGTTCTGTTCTACCTTTCTTTTTCGTTTGCATACTTGCTGGAACCTTACGTAGGTGGCCTACCTGCCAGCTATGCCATTGTTGCCGGAATCATTTTTCTATTCGTGATTCTTGTCGTAGTATTCCGCAAAAAACTCATTGTTAATCCTTTAGCGAATTTTCTTGCTAATCTGTTTCTAAACAACAACTCAAAGCAATAAGCCATGAATGCCCGGACGAATCAAAAATATACATTAGAAGATATCATACAGCGCAAGCAAGAAGTGTTACAGGATATTCAGATTCAACATCAGATTATTGCTGAAACAACGCAGGCTATATTTGCCCCGATCCTCCCCTCTCCTAAGCTGGATCAAACAGCTTTAATCAAAAAGTTCAATACCGGCATGGCCATTTTCGATGGTGTCATGGTGGGGATGAAAATATTTAAGAGTATCCGGAAGTTCTTCAAAAGAGGCAGATAGGTGTAGTTAAAAAAATATCTAACTGATCCATATTTGCAAAGATAACAATCAAATTGATTCGTTTTTCACCCTTTCACTTTCTTTCTAGTAACCTTCCAACACCGATTTTCACTCATTTAAAATGTAAGATATGCTCCAGGAGGAGTATAAAGCCGATTTATTTATTATCCAAAAGAAGAATTTCAGCTAAAAAAGAGAAGGAAAAGTGTTTTTTCTACTCAAACAGGCTAATTTGCTGATAAAAAGGCGGAATATCTTGATAGTTCTCTCTTTATTTTGTGTTTAACAAATCGAGCCTCTTGTATAACAGATCAACTCTGGCATTAATAAATACCAGAGGCCGTGTTAAGTGTGACTGCTCACCGCGCTACTGTAGAAAGTTGACGTGTTAACGTAGCAAGTCAGTGTGTTTAACAAGAAGACCAAAAAGGTTTTGATTCCAGTTTTTCGAATATGAAAAGATGAAAGAATCGGGAAGAAGAGTAAATTTTAAAGTTATATTTCCTATTTCAATCGTTTTCATAAAAAATCCAAAACAAGCATATTGGCAGGAAAGCAGGAAATCGATTTACTAAATAAAATAAAATTAAAGCAAAATCAAGCAATTAAGAAAACAAGAGTTCAATATGCTATCGTTTTGAATTTAGCAAACTACAAATACGGAGCATTTTTCAGTTCACGGATAAAGGTGGGCAATTTTAAACGTTTGGATACAGAACTGACAAAATGTAAATTGAGAACTCCTTTTTGAATAGCCTTATTAGAAGTAAAGAGAGGGTGGGGTTTACCGACTTATGACACACCCTCTCCTTCTTCTTTAAAACGAGAAATATTCAAAGTACCTGTTCCAGATAATTTCCTCATATTTAAAGGCATAACTTTCAGCATACTTCTCACCCCTACCACATCTTCTTTTAGATTTGGAGTTTATCCGATCATGGTGATGCCCCAACTCATGCAACAAAATATGCAGAAGCTGATATGCTTTTATCTGATTTTCTGTAAAATCACATATTACATAATCCTCTTTCAGTGTATACCTAACACCAAGTTTATCAAAAAGACTTTTATGCGCATAGAAGTACCCCAGTCCATATTCCATCGTCATTTCTTTTCTCCATGCAGTAATACAAATTACGCCGTCACGATATCTCCCGTCACGATAAAAATCTCCATGTTCCAATACAATAGCATCAAATTCTATATCTATTTCTTCGCGGTTAGGAAGTATTTCCAAAAACTGCTTAACATCCCTTTTCTTCAGGAAGTGCTTATACCCTTTCCCCGGATTTTCCACATCTATCTGGATGATATCCTGACGAGTATTCCAATAGTTAGGAGTTCTCTCATGCCTGTTCTTTTTCTGTGCAGTTCCTTTTTTTATTCTTGTAGCTGTTCTTCTGGCAAACATAATATACAAATTTTGAGAACATAGAAATCATTGTTCTATGCTTATAAATTGACTATAAATAAGATAAGTTTGATTATAAAACTAATTGGTTATCTTCAGTTTGAAATTGGTTTTGAGGAGGGTGTGTCATAAGCATATTTCGTTACGTCATTGCGAGGGTTTACCCGAAGCAATCCAGCTCACAAAGCGTATAAGCTGGATGCTTCACTACGTTCACAATGACGAAGTGTATTCAACCCACTTATGACACACCGCCATACTGATTTTACATTGAAGATGCAGATAACCTGGATTTATCAGGATGACAAACCCATTAGTTTCGGTGTGCGCGTATTTTATCTCTCAACCAACATTACAATACCCTTTCTCTGATATTTGGGGTTAGTATTCATTATATGTATCCGCAAATATATAAACGATTTTAAGATTAGCAAATATTTAAAACATCAAAATCTTAAATATCAAACAAAAACAATTATTTTTGTGCCGAAATTCTAAATAACCACATTTTGAGAGTAACTCTTAAATTTATATTCGCTTAATATTAGCCTCATAAACCACAGGCTAATTATTCTTTCGTTTGAGTAATCCTACTCAAGCCAGGTTTTCATTTTATTATATCATTATCCGCTACATTGCTTCTAACAGCAAGGGTATCTGCTATTGCTGTATTCAAAAATACCTTATTGCTCAATGAGTTATAATGTCGCGGATAATATTGAAAATTTCAATAAAGAGTATTAAGCACCATTATAAATCATGGAAGAAGAGTATATATGGGATATAAAAGTTAAAAATACCCCCCTATTAATAAAAAAATGCAGCCATTGCGACAGTGACAGATTTTATTGTAGCGAAAAGTTTAGAATGAATTCTCAAAAAAGGAACATTGACGTCTGGTTAATCTACAGATGTGCAAAATGCGATAATACATACAATATAACAATACTGTCGCGCACTAAACCGGAGTTAATAAACAAAGATTTGTATAATCAGTTTTCAGAGAATAATACCGGGACAGCCTGGAAGTATGCCTTCTCTCCTGAAATCAGAAGAAAGAATAACATGAATATTGATTTCGGCAGCGTCGAATACGACATACAACATGATGGTATTTCGGTCGAAGATATAGTAAACCTTGATGGCGAAATCATCACATTCAGGATTAAATGTGACTTTGAATTTAATGCCAGACTATCGTCTATTATCAGAACATGTTTAAAACTGTCGGCAAATCAATTAGACAAATTGATTGAAGCAGGGGTAATCTCTATACCACATAGCCATTCATTAAAGAAACACAGGGTTAAAGATGGAGATATAGTACAGGTAAACAAAGAGAAGTTGAAAAGTGGGATAAACCGAGGAATGGGGTAATCTAAAGTGAATGGTTTACTGTAGGGGCGGTTCGCGAACCGCCCACAGAATGCATGTGAACCATATTCGGGCGGTTCGCGAACCGCCCCTACAGTACAACACTTTTTCTACTTATGACACCCTCCTCTTCTTTTAAGTTAGAGTTATCAATTCATTTAAACGTAAGTCTCAAGGAATTTCACCGCACCATCAGGAACAATCGTTACTTCCTGAGTAACAGCCGGAAGAAGCACAGTTTCTCCTGCTCTTAGCGTTATTTCATTCTTTTCATCATCAATCAACTTACACGAACCTTCTACACAGATCAGGATTACAAAAGAGTCCAGTTCCGAATAGTCGCAGTTGATTTCTTCTGTCATATCATACAAAGAAGTGGTGAAGTAAGGACAAGCAACCAGCTCTACCGGCTCATCTTTTACCGCCTCATAATCCGTACGGTAATCGTCCAGCACTTCATAGTCGATGGCTTCGCGAGCCAAATCCGTATGCAACTCACGCGTTTTGCCGTTTGCATCTTTCCGGTTAAAATCGTAAATACGATAAGTAATATCAGAAGTTTGCTGTATTTCGGCTATAAAAGCACCGGCACCAATGCTGTGTATACGTCCGGCAGGTAAAAAGAATACATCTCCGGGATTAATCTCATATTCCTGCAACACATCAGTGATAGTATCATTATGAACACGTTCTTTATACTCTTTAGGAGTGATCTCTTGCGAAAAGCCCGAACGCAGCTTTGCCCCCTTATCGGCATCTACCACATACCACATTTCGGTTTTCCCGAAAGAGTTATGGCGCTTCTTAGCCAACTGATCATTTGGATGCACCTGAATAGATAAATCCTGCTTAGCATCTATAAACTTGATCAACAAAGGAAATTTGTTTCCGAAACGGTGGTAATTCTCCTCACCAACCAACTCTTCACGATACCTGCGCACCATCTCGGTCAAGGTAGAACCCTTATCCGGACCATTAACAACAACGGACTCATCGCCCTCTACGTCAGATATTTCCCAACTCTCTCCTACTCCCTTCACTTCACTATCCAAGTGTTTGAACGGAACAATTTTATCCCCTCCCCAAAGCGTCTGCTTCAATATAGGAGCAAATTTTAGCGGATACATTTTTATATTTAAATTTAGATTAAAATAATTGATTTAACAATTCAGGAACAAACATACGAAAATTATCAAATATTACATCAAACTATTTGTGAGAAAGGAAGAAATTATCTTTATTTGCAGGGAATTTAAATCAAAAAACCATGAATAATACATACCCTACACAAGGTAATCTATCAGGTTTGGATAGAAAAGATTTTCAAAAAACAGTAAATGGCAAAGAAACAGACCTCTTTATTTTAAAGAGCAAAACAGGAGCCGAAGTGGCTGTAACCAACTATGGATGCGCTATTCTCTCCATTATGATGCCCGACAAAAACGGAAAATATGCCAATGTAGTTTTAGGACACGACAGCATCGACCATGTAATAAACAGCCCGGAACCATTCCTGAATACAGTGATCGGACGCTATGGAAACCGCATCTGCGAAGGAGTATTCACACTGGATGGAAAAGACTACAACCTAACCATAAACAACGGACCTAATTCCCTGCATGGCGGACCAACGGGATACCACGCCAGAGTTTGGGATGTAGTAAACCAAACTGAAAACAGCATTGAATTTACATATACCTCGCCCGATGGTGAAGAAGGATTCCCCGGAACATTGACCATACACATGACCTATCGTCTGGAATCGGAAGATGACAGAGAAGCACTTTACATCGAATATGAAGCTACGACTGATAAAGCAACGCCGGTTAACCTCACTAACCATGCATTCTTCAACCTGGCCGGCATCAGCAAACCAACCCCTTCTGTAGAAAATCAAATGCTATTTATTGCAGCAGACTATTATATTCCTATTGACAATAATTCAATTCCAACAGGAGAAATCCTAAGCGTAGGAGGAACACCAATGGACTTCCGTCTGGAAAAACGTATCGGACAGGACATCAATGATAAATTCCAGCAACTCGTTAACGGAGCCGGATATGACCACTGTTATGTCATTGCCAAGGAAGAAGAAGGAGAGTTAGCGCATGCAGCAACTTACTCTGACCCGGAAAGCGGACGCGTAATGGAAGTGTATACTACCGAACCAGGTGTACAACTCTATACCGGCAACTGGTTGGGAGGATTCGCCGGAGCACATGGAGCCACCTTCCCGGCACGAAGCGGCATTTGCTTCGAAGCACAAGTATTTCCGAATTCACCAAACGTGTCCTACTTCCCAACGTCTATTTTAGACCCAGGTCAGGAATACACCCAAACCACCATTTACGAGTTCGGAGTATTATAAATAAAACTAAATACTATTAACCTTTTAATAAACTAACCACTTTAAACATCATGGAACAAAAAAAACAAAATGGAAATATCATTGCGATTATCACAATGATATTCCTGTTCGGTATGATCTCATTCGTAACAAACCTGGCAGCACCAATCGGTGTAATATGGAAGAACCAGCCAGGAATTGAAGGCTCTAACTTCCTCGGTATGATGGGGAATATGATGAACTTCCTTGCTTATTTGTTTATGGGTATTCCTGCCGGTAAACTTCTTACTAAAATTGGATACAAAAAAACAGCCCTTGTAGCTATTGCAGTAGGATTACTTGGGGTATTTATTCAATATTTATCGGGAATTTTAGGTGTCGGCGCCACAATCGGCGGTCTTCCAACCAACTTCTTCGTATATCTGTTTGGTGCATTCGTAGCCGGATTCTCTGTGTGTATGCTTAACACCGTAGTAAACCCAATGCTAAACCTTCTTGGTGGCGGCGGAAACAAAGGCAACCAATACATCCAGATAGGTGGTACTTTCAACTCTCTTGCCGGTACGTTGACTCCTATGTTTGTAGGTGCATTAATCGGACAGATCACAAAGGATACTGCAATTACCGATGTTAACCCTGTACTCTTCATTGCAATGGGTGTATTTGCAGCAGCATTCATCATTCTTCTGTTCATTCCTATCAGCGATCCCGATCATGGTAAGAAAACAGGAACCGTTACATATGAACACAGCCCATGGAACTTCCGCCACTTCGTACTTGGTGCGATAGGTATCTTTATATACGTAGGTATAGAAATCGGTATACCGGGAACATTAAACTTCTTCCTGTCCGACATATCAGATAAGGGAGCCGGACTGGACCCTGCAAGCGCTGCTTCAATCGGTGGATTCGTAGCCGGAACTTATTGGTTCCTGATGTTGATCGGCCGCTTCCTGGGAAGTATGATCGGAGGTAAAGTTTCAAGTAAAATGATGCTTATGGCTGCATCTGGCTTGGGCATCGTATTTGTGCTTATTGCAATCATGCTGCCAAACACCGTTCAGACATCAATGCCTGTATTTACCGGTGCTTCATTTGAGATGGTTCAGGTTCCGCTGGCTGCTTTGTTGCTGGTTCTTTGCGGACTTTGTACATCCATCATGTGGGGTGGCATATTCAACCTTGCCGTTGAAGGTTTAGGTAAATACACCGCTGCCGGATCGGGCATTTTTATGATGATGGTAGTTGGTGGAGGTATCCTTCCGTTGGTACAAAATTGGGTAGCCGACATGAGTACTTATATGACAAGCTACTGGGTAATCATTGCATGTCTTGGATACTTATTGTACTACGCATTGATTGGTAGCAAGAACGTAAACAAAGACATTCCAGTTGTATAATCTAAGCATAGAGAGTTGAGAACCAACTCTCTATTAAATATCAATATTAATTAAGAAAGGATAACTATGGACATTAATCATGTAAGAAGTCGCTTTGCAAAACATTTTGATGGTGCAACAGGATACGTATACGCATCACCAGGCCGTGTGAATCTCATTGGTGAGCACACCGATTATAACGGCGGATTTGTTTTCCCGGGCGCAGTAGACAAAGGTATTATGGCAGAAATCAAGCCTAACGGAACAGATAAAGTTCGTGCGTATTCTATCGACCTGAAAGATTGGGTAGAATTCGGATTGAACGAAGAAGATAAACCACGCACAAGCTGGGCTAAATATATCTTCGGTGTGTGCCGTGAAATGATCAAACGTGGTGTTGACGTGAAAGGTTTTGATACTGCATTTGCCGGCGATGTTCCTCTCGGAGCAGGAATGTCTTCATCTGCTGCATTGGAAAGCACATATGCTTTTGCATTGAACGAACTTTTTGGTGATAACAAAATAGATAAATTCGAATTGGCTAAAGTAGGCCAGGCTACAGAGCACAACTATGTAGGCGTAAATTGTGGTATCATGGACCAGTTTGCTTCTGTATTCGGAAAAGCAGGTAGCCTGATCCGTCTGGATTGCCGTTCTCTGGAATATCAATACTTCCCATTTGATCCGAAAGGATACCGTTTGGTATTGGTTGATTCGGTGGTTAAACATGAGTTGGCTTCTTCTGCTTATAACAAGCGTCGTCAATCATGTGAAACAGTGGTAGCTGCTATGCAGAAAAACCACCCTCATGTAGAGTTCCTTCGCGATGCTAACCTGTCTATGCTTGAAGAAGTGAAGAATGACGTAAGCGCCGAAGACTATATGCGTGCCGAATATGTAATTGAAGAGATCCAACGCGTACTTGATGTTTGCGATGCATTGGAAATTGCCGATTACGAAACTGTAGGCCAGAAGATGTATGAAACTCACCACGGTATGAGCAAGCTTTATGAAGTGAGCTGTGAAGAGCTGGACTTCCTGAATGACGTTGCTAAAGAATGTGGCGTAACCGGTTCACGCGTAATGGGTGGCGGTTTCGGTGGATGTACCATCAACCTGGTAAAAGATGAACTATATGATAACTTCATCGCTAAAGCTAAAGAAGCATTTACTGCTAAATTCGGCAGAAGCCCAAAAGTATACGATGTAGTCATTTCCGACGGTTCAAGAAAACTAGCCTAGGCCCCGGCCCCGAGGCGGGGCGGCCAGTGGCGCCTTCGGCGCGTTATTGGTAGGTATAAAATAGAATAGGGAGTATCAATTTGGTACTCCCTATCTTTTATGTTTAAAATGCGGCTTGCCGCACTTGGCAGCGGCACCTTGCCGCTAGTCTACATCTGCGGGATATTCGAACCAGTTCTGCCATTCTGCGAATTTGCTTTCTACCCAGTCGGTAAATCGCGGGTAGGTATAATCAATGGTTTTGGCTTCCACTGGTAGTTTGAAATAGTCTGCATTGAATAGATGTACGGCAAACGGATAAGGGTTATCTGTGCTACCCACATACCAGATTTTATCTCCAGGAATAGACTTGTCATCCACAGTGCCAAAGAGATGAGTGATGTTAGCACCATCAGTTGGAGGATAAAACGGCAAGTGTACCTCAACCTTTCCATACTCATTGATCGGGATAATATATGGATTATACGGAGCGCCAAGTTTATTATTACTAAAGTAATCCTGATTAACGCTATTTTCTTCTTTAAAGACTATTTTTACATCAAACGTCTTCGGAGTACTTATATATACATGCGCACTTGGTTTATTTACCTGAACTTCGTGTGCCACATTATCGCAAATCTTTATGATAAACCCGTTACCATCGGACACTCTAGTATAAGGAACATCATCAATCGTAATCTTCTCTACCAATGAAGGATTAATATTCACCTTGTATGCAAATCCGGAAGTGAAGTCCCCACCCGAATGTACTAATGTGATCTTATCTTCTATCGTTTGCAGAAGGACGTCAGTTACCGGTACACCATCCTCAGTTTTTTGTCTGAAAGTAGTTTTTGAAGAATAGTTCACCACAACATCATTCAGGTCATAGTCACGTTTGTATGGCCAGCTATCTTCAAAAGCCAGGAAGCCTTTAGCCTTTTGAGTGTATGTAACATAACCGACTTCAGGTAGTGGTTCGGGTTCCTCAATTGCAGTAGCCGGATTTACATCAATGTAGAACATCACATCGTTACAATCCTTATCACCCCCGTACTTCTGGTCTTCGAACCCGAAGCAATAGAATGAATCATCTTCCGATGCCAAAGCAGCATCAAAGAAAATAGTATGCTGGAAGTTATCACTATTCAGCGATTTTATGGAATAAAAAGCATCCGTCTCTGTACTAACACCCGGTTTACCTTCATCATCCAGATAAAAAGCATTCGAACGCAATATAAAACCAACGGTCACTCCCTTAGGGAACTCCTTCACGTACTCGCCAGCCTCATTATCATAATACATTAATTGTACCATATCGCCGGCATTCAACCCCTTATTCAGTTTTGCATAAGGAAGTGCCACTATCTCTCTGATTTTCGACTGATCTACCGTACTAATATCAGCCGGCGTTCCTTCGTAGAAGAAATAACTCAATGCGTTGTTATTTGCAGCATCACCATGCACCATAGCCAGTTTAAGCTCGGCAGACTCATGCAAATATAAAACCGCATCTTTATAATAATCCGGATTAGTTACGGCCGTACCATCAGGAAATGCACTTGTGATGCGATTGAGGTATTTGGAAGGAACCTCTTTCGTATCAACAATATAATTCGGCCTGTAAGTTTGCTCATTAATATCCGGAGAGCTGCTTACACCGGTTTGAGACAAGTACCCATCAATTTCTCCATCTCCCAACGTACGGGTAACCGTTTTCCCTGTTCTGATCGCCGTATTCAGGTCGACTACACTAAAGTTGGCCATACCGGCCTCGATCCTGGCATACATCAACCGGGGAACAAAAAGGCTTGGAGAGTAGAGGTATAATTCCGTAACAGATGCAGGAATTACCTTAGTCAGGTTGATCTTACCATCCACACATATACCTCCGGCAATCGGTTCCAGATTGCTTTTAAGGTTATATGTACCATCGGCATTCCTTGTCAACGGATCTGTAGTGTACACATCGAAGATCGAAATCACCCCTTTCTGTACATCATACGTCGCACTTAGTTTCACATCTTTACTGGTAGAATAATCAAGCAGCGAAGGCTCGTCGCTATCGATAGGTTCTGGGATCGGTTCATAGTAATCTTTATCCTGACATGCGGCAAAAACAAAGAACATAGAAGCTATGCTAGCCGCACAAATCTGAGAAATGATTCCCTTCTTCATGGTGCAAAATTATTATAAAACAAATAGGTTATATCTAAGCTAAAGTAAATCTTTGGATAAATATAACAATTTATTTAATATAAACAAACAAAAAGTACAAGTATTTGAGTTGGAAAAGAGACTAATGCATAACTAATAAAGAGTCCCGAAAAGTATATCTCATACTCTCCGGGACTCATTCGTAACAAATAATTAACTTATGAAAAACCCTATTACTGTACTCCTTCTGTAGTCATCTGAATACGTTTTATTGTGCCATCTGCATTATAATATAATCTGTCAATACAAGTTGAACGGCGGAAACTACCACCATGCGGATTGATACTGCCGTTATGATAAACAAAATACCAATCACCTTTAAATTCGATAATGGCCTGATGGTTTGTATTGGAATTACCCGCTATTTCATTAAGTATTCCTTTATACTCCCATGGACCTGTGATGTTACGACTCATAGCATAACAAATCTTTTCCGGGAATTCGGAAGCATAAGACAGGTAGTACCAGTCGCCACGTTTATGTATCCAGGGAGCTTCCGTGAAGCGTGGAAGTTCAACTGCAACGATGGGACCATCCAGGTCTATCATATTTTCTTTCAGCCTGGCATAATAGCACTGGGTGTTTCCCCAATAGAGATAAGCCTGTCCGTCATCGTCGATAAACACAGTGGGATCAATATCATCCCAGAAAATGTTTGTATATTCTGTCGTCATGTTATTGGTGATTAAAGCACTTCCCCTTGCATCAACAAAAGGACCGATAGGAGAATCGGCAACGGCAACGCCGATAGACTTACCGGGGATTGTGCCGTGTTCGACCGTTACATACCAATAGAATTTACCATTACGTTCAATCACCTGGCTAGCCCAAGCCTCACCTTTTGCCCAGCTAAAGTCTTTTGCTTTAAGAGGCACAGGGTGTTCTGTCCATGTTTTCAGGTCGGGCGATGAGAATACACACCAGTTATTGATCAGATAATGTTCACTGCCCGGAGGACATTCATCGTTCCCGGCGTAAAGATATACTTTATCGTTATGCACCATGGCTGCCGGATCGGCGGTATACTTATACTTAACAATAGGATTACCCGTAGCTACAAATGTCGTGTCACTTTGCGCAAGTAGCCCGCCAGAGGCTACTAACGCAACTGAAAACAAACCTAACCTATAATTAATACCTTTCAATATATTCATATTTATTTCTTTTTGAACTTATAAAGAGCGAATGTATAAGGTTCCAGTTCAGCATTTAAGATATTACCTTCAATACTCACTGGCGATTCCTGAGGCTGAATAGCCGTAGGATTCTCGAGGGTGTTGTCTGCATCAATATTTAACGAACGAAGTTTAATGCAAACACCATCACTTAACACATCCTGTTTCTTCAATCCGGCGAAGTTCAATGTAACAGGTTGAGCTTTATCGGAAGTGTTTACCACCTTTACAATAATGGTGTTATCACGCTGCTCCCAAACAGCACTGGCAAAAAGACCGTTTTGTCCTTCGGCACCGGTCACATTCTTTTTATCCATGGTTAATGAGAGTACATTGCTTCCTTTGTTCAATGCAAAAAGTTGCTGAACAAGGTAGCTAGCTGTACGGACACTACTCATATTATCAAACCAGATCATATCCGGACGCCATTGCCAACCCTCTACATGGGCGAACAAAGGAGCATAAGTAGCCATGTGGACAATATCCGCATTGCGTTCCATACCCGTCATAAATGCAGCTTCGAGCAATGCAGCATGGAAATGATTCCATTTCTTTCCTTTGCCGTGGCAAGCATATTCACCGGCAAATACTTTAGGACCTTTACGGTCATAGTTGTCATAACGGGCGCCTTGGCTAAGGAACCAGCTTTCGGGACGATAAAAATGTTCATCTACCAAGTCAACTTTAAGGCGTTTCATTTCCGGCCATAAGTAATCGAAGTCTTTTCCTTCGGAACCCGGGCCTGAGCTACCGATAATCTTCATTTCCGGATAGGCTTTGCGGATAGCGGTAATGAATGGTGCAAGATGTTCGGGATATTCAGGTCCCCACTGTTCGTTGCCGATTCCGATGAATTTCAGGTTGAATGGAGCAGGATGTCCCATATCGGCACGTACTTTCCCCCAAGTCGTATTTACATCACCATTAGCGAACTCGATCAGGTCGAGTGCATCTTGTACATAGCTATCCAGGTCGCAAACCGCCACGTGTGCTTCTGCATCGTTGTTTTGGAACTGACAAGCCAGGCCGCAACTAAGTACAGGAAGAGGTTCGGCACCGATTTCTTCGGATAGAAGGAAGAATTCATAGAACCCCATGCCGTAACTCTGATAATAATCGGGATAGAAGCGGTGTGGGAAGGTATAATGCCAACGGTTTTCGTTCAACGGACGGTTTTCTACCGGACCTACGGTCTTTTTCCAATCGTAGCGGGTGTCCAGGTCGGTGCCTTCAACAATACATCCGCCGGGAAAACGGAATACACCGGGTTTGATATCCGCCAGGTCCTGAGCCAGATCTTTACGAAGTCCGTTTTCACGTCCTTTCCATGTATCTACAGGGAAAAGAGAAACGTGCTCCAAATCAACGGTTGTTGTAGAAGACAGGAAGATGCGAAGAATAGACTTGGGTTCGGTTATTCCGCCCTTCAGGATAACCTGGTATTTTTTCCAGTCCTTAGAGTCGATTACGAGGTCTTGCGAAGCAAAAGCGTGTTGTTCGCCCATGCTGTTGGGTTTTACCAGTTCGACACGGATTTTAGATGAAGTACCTCCCTGTGGTAGGCGTGCCCATACGGAGAAGCGGTATTCTTCACCACTCTTTATACCGATTCCAAAGAAACCTTCATTCTCCAGGCCGGTACGTTTGTGGGCATGACCGGGTTCTGTCAGACGAACATAGTGTGGGTTACGTTCAAAGGGACCGTCGTTTTGCAGTGTCACCTTACCAAAGGTTTTCCAACCCATCAGGTTTTGTGGGAACTCAAATGAGCGGTTCTTTACCAGTTCGGCATAGAGTCCGCCATCGGCTCCGTAGTTAATATCTTCGAAAAACAACCCATACATGGTTGGTTGTATTTCAGCTCCCGGTTTCTTGGTTTGAATCACCATTTCATTGGTCTGCGCACTTAAGGTCATTCCAGCAGACAGAGCCAATGAGGCAATGAGTGTTTTGTGGATTTTCATGATTTTATTATTTATAGTATATATGTATAATAACGTTTACCTTATCCTTTTCCCCCAAACGGAACGTCCATTTTTATCCAGTCCGGTGAAAAGAATAGTCTCTTTTTCATTCTCCCAATCCTGTCCTGCAAAAATAAGAAGATCATTTATCTCCTCCTCGTTGATTTTCATATTTAAGGATTGATTTTCTGTCAAAAAGCACCAATTTCCGTTCACTCCCACTTTCCCGCCTTCTGAGAGGGTGATATGGAAAGAGCGATTCCACTCTTCTTCAACAAGTTCACCTTCTCCCCAAAGAATTTGTCCGGCTTCGAGGTTGCGTTCGTGGCGGGGTTCCAATACACGGATAATCTCCCACTCTCCCACTAAATCTTTCTCTACGAATCTGCGGATGGGTGTCGCGGCATATCTTTCCGGAGAAACCACCGGCCAACCATCGGGATTGAAATATATTTCACGTACGTGCAATACCATCAGCATGTTTTGCGGAGAAAGCCTTGCCTGGTGGAACATGAAATACCTTCCGTCGTCTGTGCGCAAAGCGGCACAATGTGCTGTTCCTGCCCATCCCGGATGGTTATCAAAGCGGTAAGGAGCGGTCAGTATCGGGAAGTTGTTGATTGTATCTTTCAGGTCCTGACCGAAGAAGTCGGTAAACGGTCCTTCCGGCGACTCCGACCGGCCTACACGTACATTATAAGTAGTCATCAATGGGTCATAGGAGCCGAAGAGGTAGTATTGTTTCAGTTCGGGGTTGTAAATAATCTCCGGCGCCTCAAGATTGTCTTTTTTATAATTGGCACGGCGGGCAACGAGATGTCCCTGATCACCATCAGTCAGCGCCAGGCCGGTCTGTGGATTGAGTTCCATACAGAATAACCCGCCGAAGAATGAACCGTAGTGCATCCACCATTTCCCATTCCCGGGGTCTACAATCACACTGGGGTCAATGGCATTCATTACGCTTTCGTTATTGGTTTTCACCACACAGCCCTTCAGTTCCCAGGGACCTTCGGGCGAGGATGATTCGGCCAGGCCGATGTAGGACGTCTTGCGTCCGAAAGCGGATACACAATAATATAACCGGTACGTATCTTCATGTTGAATGATATAAGGCGCCCAGATGTTTGTTGCTCCATGTCCGTCGGCATGGTTTTTTACCCACTCTACAGCTTCCTTTGGAATCTCAGGGAATGCCCAACCTACGAACTCCCAGTTCACCAGGTCTTTGGAACGCCGTACCTGTATATACCCCAGGGGCACGCCTTTTTCTTTGGCTTCCTTTTTGTTTTCTCCAAATATGGCATCGGTTGAATACATATAGTAATACTCGCCGAATTTCTTGCAAGCCGGATCATGGACATTGTAAGGCCCCCATTTTTTATAATCTTCCATTTTGGATACCGAACGATAATCGTCTTTCCAGGGGTTGGACGACGGTATGGGGGAGAATGGTACGGAAGTGTTGCAAGCTAAAAAGCAACTCAATAGCAAGATTCCGCCTAGTAGTTTTCCTTTCATGGTATTAACTTTCAATTAACTTTTTGGATTTGATGCAAAAATACACCCTGATTTAACGCGGCAGGTGGACGAAAGAACATTAATGGTGGACAAAAGTCTCCTTACGTTCAAAAGTTTAACCTGATTTTGGGATTCTATAAATTATGGTATAACTTTGTTCTGAATCTTAATCTGGTAATATGAAAAAGTTAGCCTTCACATTCCTTTTTCTACTGTACTACTGTACCCAAAACGGGTATCTCTTTGCGCAGGAATCATTCTCTACGCACTACAACACTACGTATGTGACGATGGACAATGGATTGCTTCATAATTTCATTGATGACATTTACAAAGACTCACAGGGTTTTCTATGGATTTCCACTGCCGGAGGGGGGTTGTCGCGCTATGATGGCTATGAGTTTATACACCATAATACCAATACAACCCGAAGCAAACTGAGAAGTAATTTCATACGGAAAGTATGCGAAGACAACTTCGGCAGACTATGGGTTATTTCTGAAGGAGGCATAGATATTCTGGATCTTTCGACACAGGAACATGTCATTCTAACCGATCATAAAGGAGCATTCGAAGTATTAAGAAATGGAAACGCACTGTCTATAGCTAAAGATTCCAAAGGCAATATATGGTTATACGACAATGGCCTTATTCACAAGATCGAGTTTGATGCCCGGGGAGAAATACACCGGGTTCTTTCACTACAGATTCCTCCCTCGCCTATACAGTTCATTACAATGAATGATATTGATGAAGACGGAAATATCTGGATTGGATGGGGAAGTTCGGTACTCAAGTTATATGCTGCGGAAGATGGAACTTTACGAAGCACCCAGGCTGCACAAGGGTTAACGCTCGAACCAAACTTACTTATTTTATCGCTTATTATAAAGGAAAATGAAGTTTGGATAGGAACAAACAGTGGCCTGTTCCGCTATAACCGGAATGAAAACGTGCTAAAAGGCTACATGTACAACCGGAATAATCTTCGTTCGATATCACAGGATTACATTACCGACCTGGCTGTTACCCACGACAAACGACTATTGGTTAGTACGTTAAGGGGGTTAAACATATACAATCCGATAACTGATGACTTTGAACGTATTTCGACAAACGACAAATCTTCAGTGCACAGAAACAATAGTCTAAACTCCAATTTCCTGAACTGTATACTTACGGATGAAGATATAATATGGATTGGCAGTGAAACCGGAGGCATAAATAAAATGACCCCGCAACGCCTAACTGTACGCAACTATGCATATAGTAAGGAAAATCCTTTTAGTCTTTCACAAAATCCGGTTAATGCGATTTATGAGGATAAAAACGAGACATTATGGGTAGGAACAGTAGAGGGTGGATTGAACCGGAAACTTAAAGGACAGGAACAATTTACACACTACACCACTGATGCTCCTTCGTATATAGCACACAATTCGGTCAGCGCATTGACTTCGGATCATGAAAACCGTTTATGGATAGGAAGTTGGGGAAACGGCATTACCTTACTTGATATCAACCATCCGGAACGCCGGGCTATGAAGTATATATCTTCGCATACCTATCCCGGATTTCCGATTGATTTTGTTGGCTCATTGCATTACGATCCCATCAACCGGGGCGTATGGATAGGTACGAATCCCGGCATTTACTTTTACGATATGCAAACCGATCAGATATCGCTTCCTTTTAATGATAAGGGTACGGAAAATGCCTTTGGTTGTATTGGAGCGCTCATTGACACCAAAGGTCGTCTCTGGATGGGTTCAATGGAGGGTATTTATGTCATTGACCTGCATTCCCGCAAGGATGGATTCTTTACATATAAGCATTTTAAATATAAACTTGACCAACCGGAATCCAGGTTACTGGAAAAGGCCAGCTGCTTTTATCAGGCCAAAGATGGTACGATATGGGTAGGTAGTAATGCGTATGGCATGTATCAGTTTATCGAAGAAGAGAACAACAATCACTTTGTGTCTTACACCATGGATCACGGATTAATCAATAACGGTGTTCGTGGTATACTGGAAGATGACCGGGGCAGACTGTGGGTAAGTACAAACAACGGGCTATCTTGTTTTGATGGTTCAACGAATAGTTTTATAAACTACACGAAAGAAGATGGGCTATCGAATAATCAGTTTTACTGGAATGCGCATTATCGCTCGAAAAGCGGATTACTTTATTTCGGGGGATTAAATGGATTAACTGCCATAGAAGCCAATAAACAACAAATACTAAACGCTCCGTCGCTTGTCAGATTTACCAAACTCCGCATTATGAATGAGGAGGTTTACCCGGATAGCAAACATATAGATACAAATATTTCTACGGCCCGGGTTTTGCAGTTGCACGAAAGCGATAAATCATTCTCCCTGGAATTCTCGGCCCTGAATTACAGTTCGCAGGCGGCAACCTACAAATACCGTTTATTGGGCTTTGACGATGAGTGGATTGAAACACCATCCAGTCGCCGCTTTGCCAACTACACGAATCTGAAACACGGAGATTATGTTTTCCAGGTGATGTATATCCCCGAAGGGGTGACAGGAGATTTACCGGTGACTGAGCTATCGGTCATCGTAAGCCCGTTCTTTTACAAACGTCCCTGGTTTATTCTGCTGATGATCGTGTTTGTTATTTGTACCACGATATACATATATAAAAGGCGTATCCGAACCTTGCAGGAGCAAAAAGAGTTGCTTCACCGCACGGTAGAAGAGCGGACAAAGGAACTGGCACTTCAAAATGAGGTACTTACGCAACAAAATGATAAGATTACCAGGCAGAAAACACAGCTCGTTAAGATGTCTAAGAAGGTGCAGGAGCTTACGATTGATAAGTTATCGTTCTTCACCAATATTACCCATGAATTCCGCACACCTATCACCCTGATTATCGGACCGATTGAACGAGCGCTGAAACTCAGTTATAACCCGCAGGTGATAGAGCAGCTAAACTTTGTGGAAAGAAACTCCAAGTACCTGCTCTCGCTGGTGAACCAGCTTATGGACTTCCGCAAGGTAGAATCGGGTAAGTTGGATATCAATAAAACGAAGAGTGATTTCCTGAAATTCATCGACTCCATTGTTCTCCCATTCACCGTCTTTGCCGAAGAACGGAACATTACGATCAGCAAATACTACCGGCTTCCATCGCCCGAAATCCTTTTCGATCAGGACGCCATGCAAAAGGTGGTTACCAACCTGTTGTCCAATGCTATTAAATTCACACCCGATGGTGGACAGGTGAGTATATACGTGGCCTCGGTGGCAAGGTGCCACAGCCAGGTTTCCATGCAGGCGAGCGATGAAGTGCCGCCCGCAAAAGAATGGTTATATATAAGTATAAGAGACACCGGATCGGGAGTGGCCGAAGAAGATATGGCCAAGATCTTCAACCGCTTCTACCAATCGCAGCAAGGTGCCGCAGCCAATCGCTCTTTTCCGGTTTATGGACAGAGCGGGACGGGCATCGGGCTTTACCTCTCGAAGCGGATCGTGCAGTTGCATGGCGGAACGATTAAGGTAAGGAACAACCGTAAAGTCGGGGCTTCGTTCTGTATTAGCCTGCCGCTATCGCGTGAAGAGGCTGCCCTGACTATGGATACCGCTATTGCACACCCGGTTATCCTGCCCGATACGCCGGACTTTGTGCCCTCGCACTTCTCCCCCAACCGCCTGACGATGCTGATTGTGGAGGATAATAAAGATATGCGCGGGTATATCCGCTCCATACTTTCGGAACAATACAACATTCTTGAAGCCGAGAACGGGGCCGAAGCATTGACGGCTTTGTCTACCTGCAATGTCGATTTCATCATTAGTGACCTGATGATGCCTATAATGGATGGCATAGAATTGTCGCGCAAGGTAAAAGAGAACTTCGCCATTTCGCATATCCCCTTCCTGATGCTTACAGCTAAGACTTCACAGGAATCACGCCTTGAGAGTTACCGTACGGGGGTGGACGAGTATTTATTGAAACCGTTTAATGAAGAGTTACTACTCACCCGCATATCAAATATCCTGGAGAATCGCAAACGATACCAGCGGCAGTTTGCAGTTAAAATGGATGTCGAAGCGTTGAACATTGAAGAAGAATCGAGCGATAAAAAGTTCCTGAACAAAGCGTTGGATATTATAAAGTCTAACTACCAGAACCCCGCCTATGAATCGGGCGACTTTATTGAGGCCATGGGGGTAAGTAAAAGTTTGCTTAACAAGAAAATGCAAAGCCTCACCGGGCAATCCATCGGGCAGTTTATCCGTAATTACCGGTTGAATATTGCCCGCGAACTGATTGAGAAGAACAAGGTGACCCGGAACATGAATGTTTCTGAGATTGCATACGAGGTAGGTTTTAATGATCCGAAGTACTTCACACGATGCTTTACTAAGCGATATAATATTCCGCCAAGCAGCTTGATGGAGGGTGAAATAGGTTAAACACACACCTTTAGGAAAATTATCAACACCTCTATACATATAAAACAAACCCAAACAGCATAACATCTCTTAAATGGCACTAAAATAACTGCCCCACAAGGCTTCTGAAGCCGGTTTTTACGTTTGCTGCAAACATCAACTTGCGTTTGCTGCAAACGCAATGTTGTCTTTGCAGCAAACGCAAGTTGATGTTTGCAGCAAACGCAAATCGATATTTCGAAGGAGATTTAGAGTGGAGTAAGGAATCCTTATATTATAGGTTGTTTTTACTCCTATTTTTGACTTATGGTCAATTATCCACTATCAAAACACAAACGTCCACCATCAAAACACGCAGTACGCATATATTTGCAGTGTAGTTTTTACACTAAATCATTCATTAACCAATAAAATCTATATTATGAGGACAAGAAAATGCCATCACTATTATGAAATCTGTAACCCAACCATCTCCGGTAGGGTTAATTACAATTCTAATCCATCAAATTAACAACCTTAATACTTTTAAAGATGAGGAAACATTTATTCTTTTCCGTAATGCTTAGCCTGTGTACCTTCGGCGGCATGGCGGTATATTCTACACCTGCAATGGCTACCGTGGCACAATCTCCTACTGTCCAGGTTCGTGGCCAGGTAGTCGACGAACAAGGCGAACCCATGATAGGGGCTACCGTTAAAATTAAAGACGGACAAGGCGGAACCATTACCGACATGGACGGAAACTTCCAATTGGAGGTTCCCGGAAACGCTGTTCTTTTGATAAGCTATGTGGGGTACAAGGAACGCGAAGTGGCCGTTCGCAATCGTGCCATCATTGAAACCATCCAGTTGGAATCCGACAGCAAGATGCTTGACCAAGTGGTGGTCGTGGGTTACGGTACGCAGAAGAAGTCCGACTTAACCGGTTCTGTTGCCGTAGTAGATGCGGAAGCCTTGAAACAGACATCAAACTCCAACATCTCCACCATGCTCGAAGGTAAGGTTCCCGGCGTGCAAGTCACCTCCGACGGGCAGCCCGGTGCCGACCCTACCGTCCGCATCCGTGGGGTCGGGTCTTTCGGCAGCACCGCTCCGCTGTATGTGATTGATGGGGTGCCGATGGGAACGACCATCCGCGATTTCTCTTCGAACGATATTGAAACCATCCAGGTATTGAAGGATGCTTCGGCGGCTGCTATTTATGGTTCGCGCGCGGCGAATGGGGTGATTATCATCACAACCAAACGCGGGCAAAAAGACCAACCGCTGAAGGTAGACTACACTGGATACTTCGGCGTGGATAATATTCCCAGTAACGTTTATGATGTAATGAATGCCGACCAATACAGTCAGTACCTCGGTCAATCGGCGGCAAACTCCAACACGCCGTTGCCATCGGGATATACATTGAACAGCGCAACCGGAAAATATCAATTCCAGGACGACACCAACACCAACTGGTTTGAAGAAGTGTTCAAAACGGGCATCCGCCAGAACCACAACGTGAACCTCTCCGGAGGGGGTGCCAATAACACCTATAATGTATCATTAGATTATTTCAACCAGAAAGGGACGCTCGAAGGTGCCGGTCCTAACTACGAACGTTATACAGCGCGTGTGAACAATACGATGGATACGAAATTTATCAAGTTCCAGACGAGCTTGGTTTACTCGCACTCGAATCAGGACAACATGGGCTTGTCGAATGCTTCCGAATACGTTCAGGGTTTGTATGGCGACGTAACCAACGTATTGCGCGGTACCTTGCTCATGCAGCCCACCATCAAGGCATACGACGAGTCAACATGGGTACTCGATAACCTGGTAGGAATAGCCAACAACTACAATTATGACGCTTACGGCTATGGCGTTTATTACGATACCATACATGGCGACATCTCCGCTTCCAACCCGTTGCTGGTAAATCACCTGCTGGAACGCAACACCCGCGTGGACCGCTTCGTGGGAACCGGCTCGGCCGATGTGGATCTGCTCAAAATGGTTGGCGTCGATAGCAAAAATCATAAGCTCAACTATAAGGTGAACCTCTCTTACAGCAAAACCCACGCCAAGGACCATACCTGGATACCTGCATGGGTGCAAAGTAACCGTGTGTACCTGGCCAAAAGCAACGAACGGCTTACCAAAAAGACACGCACTTACTCGGACGCGCTGATTGAGAATGTACTTACTTACGACGGTACGATAGGCAATCACCACATCAACGTAGTGGCAGGACAGACGTATCAGGAGGAAAACACCGACGAGCTGACCGGATGGGGTATCAACTTCACCGAGCCTTACTTCCTACAGCTCCAGAATGCGGCCAGCACATATTCTGAAAGCTACGAGTACAAGCACGCCATCACGTCGTTCATTGGGCGCGTTAATTATAATTACGATGACCGCTACCTGCTCTCGGCCACCGTGCGCCGCGATGGTAGCTCGCGCCTGACACGGAGCATCCGTTGGGGCACCTTCCCCTCCGTATCTGCCGGATGGCGCTTCGACAAAGAGAAATTCTTCCCCTTCGATACCAATACGGTAAATATGTTCAAGGTTCGCGGTAGTTATGGTGAACTCGGTAACGAGAATATCGGTGAGTATATGTATCAGGCGGTGATGTCGCGCAACAACATGACGTACAATTTCAATGGTACCGTAGTAACCGGTTCTGCCGTTTCCACGTTCGTAGACAATAACCTGGCATGGGAGAAAAAGAAGACCTACAATGTGGGTATCGACCTCGCCTTGTTCCGCAACCGCCTGGAGTTTACGGCCGAGTGGTACAAGAATAGCAGCGAAGACTTGTTGTATGCCGTTCCTGTTCCCGAGCAAGCCGGTGTGTCTAATACTACTGTTACAATGAATGCCGCCTCGATGAACAACTCCGGTTTTGAGTTCTCGGCTACCTACCGCAACCGCGACAACGCCTTCAAGTATGAAATTTCGGGCAACCTCAGCACGTTGCGCAACCGTGTCACTTCGTTAGGTTTTGGTACCGACTCTTACATCTCCGGGGCTTACATTACCAATGTGGGCCAGGAAATAGGTCAGTTCTACGGCTGGGTGTATGAGGGTATTGCCCGCACGCAGGCAGACCTGGACAGCCATGCCACGCAAGAGGGTGCCCAGATTGGCGACTGTCTTTATAAAGATGTAAGCGGACCGGACGGTGTGCCCGACGGTAAAATTGATGCCAACGACCAGGTGGTGTTGGGCAGCGGTATGCCGAAGATTAATTTCGGCCTCAGTGCCCGCTTTGAATACAAGCGTTTCGACCTGAGCATCGCTACGTTCGGCGCGCTGAAATATCACGTCAGCGACGACATCTACAACTCGCTTAACTCTGCCTACGGCTGGGGAAACAAAGAGGTGGGCATGCTCGATGCCAACCGCTGGAGCGAGGACGGTAGCACTTACCTCTCCAACGTGCCACGCACGTATGTGACCAACAGTGCCAGCCTGGGTTGGAACGACCTTTTCAGCGAGCGCAAAATTCAGAACGCAGCCTACTGGAAGATTGCCAATATAGAGTTGGGCTACAACTTCCCCGACCAGTGGTTCGGCAAATACGTATCTAATGTACGCCTGTACGTGTCGGCACAGAATCTACACACATTCACCGGCTATCACGGTTATAATGTTGACTATGCGGGAGGAACGTTCACTCCGGGATACAACTTCTGTTCTTATCCTACCGCACGTACATTCATGTGTGGCGCTCATTTTACATTCTAATCGTCAATACCTAAAAACATATTTTATGAAACTATATAAATATTCACTTGCCCTCATTTTGGGAATGAGTACGCTGTTTTCTTGCAGCGACAAGCTGGATTTGTTGAATCCCAACCAGCAAACCTCAAGTACTTTCGGCTATAATGCCGATGATTTGGAGGAATCGGTGATTGCCGCCTACAACCACATCCGTATGGAGGGTTCTTACGCCCGTGTGGGCTACACCATCGACGTGTGCCGTGGAGATGAAGCCTGGAACTCGTCGCAAGTATGGTATATGCCTTTCGATGATTTGAATGCTGAGGTTACTTCGGACATTACGTGGTGGCCCTGGCGGGAATGGTACTACACCATCAACGTGTGTAACTTCGCCATTTCGCGTTGCGATGAAGATAACAGCCAGCTCACGGAAAAGATGAAACGCATCAAGGGGCAGGTGCTTTTCATGCGCGGACTGTCGTACTACAACCTGGTGGGTTATTACCAGAATCCGCCGCTGATTACGGATTACGCCTCCTACTCCACGCTCGAAGGGCTTTACGGGGGAAACAGTACCTACGATGACGTACTGGATCAGGTAGAAAAAGATTTCAAAGAAGCGATGGAACTGCTTCCTTCGCGCGACGAAGGCGGCGAGTGGGCTGGCGGACGTGTTACCTGTGGTGCTGCGGCAGGCTATTATGCCCGCGCCCTGATGATGCGCCAAAAATTCAGCGAGGCACTCCCGGTATTGAAAGACATCATCGGTAAGAAGTACGGCACGTACAGCCTGATGAAGAACTATGGAGATAACTTCCGCGAAGGTTCTGCCTACGAGAACAACGCTGAAAGCCTCTTCGAAGTGCAATACCTCGACTATGGATCGCAAGGCACGGACGACGAATGGACGCCGGTGAACACCAGCCCCAATGCCACACAAGGTTCGGCCGTTGAGAGCAACTTCGCTCCCGGCAACTATGGCGGTTGGGCAGATATCTCGGCTTCGCCCTGGCTCTATCATCTTTTCAGAGAAGAGCGCACTACGAACGGTACACTCGACCCGCGTCTGTATTGGACCATCGGAACCTACGAACCCGACTGGGCAGATTTCGAATATGGTAATGTAGCTTATACGCAAAAACTTACGGCCACCGACAATATCGTGACCAACAACATTTACGGCGGTCTGCCCATTGCCAAATTCACCAACCTCCGTACCGGTCTGTACAGTACCGTGGTTACAGGTTTGCGCTGTGGTATCAACCTGCGTCTGATGCGCTATTCCGATGTATTGCTGCGTGCCGCCGAATGCGAAAACGAAGTCAACGGCCCCACACGGCAGGCTATCGACTGGATTAACGAGGTGCGAGGCCGCGCCAATCTGGCCGACCTGGAACTCGCGGACTTCAACAACGCCGACAAGCTCTTCGAGCAGATCGCCAACGTGGAACGTCCCAAGGAGTTCGGCTGCGAATTCGGCCGGGGCTTCGACCTCATCCGCTGGGGTTTCTTCTACAACAGCGGTCGCCTGCAACAGCTTAAGGAGCATGGCACCGTTCGCCGCTCTACCGAGGGAACAAAGAATCCGGTGAGCTACAGCGACGTAGCAACCGACTCTGAGTTGAAGAGCACGTACGATACCTTCTTGCCCGGACACGAATTCCTGCCCATTGTGCAGCAGTTGATGAACAACAACCCCAACCTGAAAGGTAATTCCGCTAACTATAGCACGGATAACTCCACTTATTTCAGCGGCAACGGTTGGAAAGTGCGTCCGGTTGTAGATTTAAGCAGTAGATACTAAAACAATAACTCTTTAAATTTAAGACAATGAGATTACTCAAAAGAATAACATACGCTTGCTGTACCGTAACCTTGGGGTTGCTGGCACTGACAGGCTGCGAGGGTGGCGAAATTTACGACGTAAACGCCCCCGACTGGATTTCGGATAAGATACAGGAAATTGAAGATTCGAAGAAACCACCCGAAGAGGAAGAGCTTGAAGGCATGCAGGAAGATGTGTACACCTTCGGAAATACGGATTACACTTCCGGCTTTTGGTCTGCCTTCTCCAAGTATTACGTTATACCCGACGGCGAGAAGTGGAATGCGGTGTTCAACCTCCACATCAATCCGGCCGACAATACGTATTACAAGAACTTTGCCCTTATCATCACCAACGATGTAGACCGTGGCGGTACAGGATATACCGAATACGGAGCCATCCGCTTCGACGTCACCGGTAGCCCTGAGACTTACAATTCCCAGTGGGGCGATCATATCAACTTCCAATACATCTCGGGCACGTTGCTTCTCGATCCCGTTGATAATGCAGACGCTAACATACAGCGCCTGGGCGGCAAGATAACCCTCACCGTGGATCGCACCAGCGCGAGCGCTTTCAACGTAAAGATGACCAACAGCGAAGCCACCAAGACCTACGCGCAACCCTACAAGGAAGAAAATCTGAACGCAGATGCGAGCAACACCAACATCCGCTGCTTCCTGGTTCCCGAAGGTTCTTACATCAACTTCCAGCAGACCAACATCGTTCCTATCGGTGGGCTGACTTCTGCCGAAGACAAAAATCCGGTATCCATGGTACTGCAAGATGTGCCCGATCAGGTCAGCCTGGGTACTTCGCTCGAGGATGCCATGGCCAACGTCACCGCCATCGTTACCTTTGAAGAGGGAGTGACCAAAACCGTACCGGCTTCCGAACTCTATTTCTCTGCCATCCCCGACATGGAGCAACTGGGCGTGAAAACGCTTGTAGCCATCTACAACAAGACCTTTAAGGGTGAGAATTGCGATCAACCGGTTGTGGCTAATGCTACTTTTGAAGTCATGGAAATGATGGTATCCATCGAGGTGACTACCCCACCCTCGAACACGCAGTACTATTATTATACCTCGGCTGCCACCCAGACTTTGGCAGACCGGACAATGGCCTTCGACCCAACAGGCATGGTGGTTACAGCAACTTACGCCAGCGGAAGCTCAAGAACCTTCGATAACGCGAAACTCAACTTCTCTGCCGTTCCTGCGAAGACCGGTCAGCAGACCGTTACCATTACCGCCGAAGAAGGAGTCACCGCAACAGTAAGCGTTGCCGTATCCGAGTCAACAGCTTCTGCCGTGACCAACACAGCCAATATGGTAGGAGCCGCAGATAACTCAACGGGCTGGTGGGGAGCTTTCTCAGACGACTTCAAGGTACCTGTGGGCGAAACAAAGTCTATCACCTTCACCAACTACAGCAGTCAGGCCGGCAACTGGAACAACTTTGTTGTGGTTCTCCGCAAAGCCGATCTTGCCGAATATGCAGTGGTTCGCGCCGACAACTTTGGATGGGGCGACGGATATGCTGCCTGCCTCCCCAACGGAACACAAGGCGACTGGGCCCCCTGGCTTGCCGGTATGAATGGAGCCAAAGTCACAGTTTATGTAACCAACTGCGCCAATGGCACCGCCGACGTTCAGGCAGTGATGGAGGGTACAACAGGTACCACCTCTACGCAGTACTATTTAGGTATCAACACAGTGGATTCCAACGACCTGAACTTCGCATTGACGGTGGATGGTTGTCATCTGGTGTTTAATTAACTTAAAAACTTACCAATCCAATGAAGAAACCAACATTCCTCTTAATATCCCTATTTACGGTCCTCGCCTTCGCGGCCTGCTCCGATGGGCTGGACAATATCGAATACGATAGAACCAGCGATGTAGTTGTAGCCACCCCCCAGGTGGCCGCAACTACCAGCACCTCACTGACCGTCACTTCGTCAGTCACCGGCAATCTGAATAACGTAGTCATGAAGGGTTTCTGCTATAGCGTAAACGCCCAGACCCCCACCATCAAAGACAACATTGTAGAAGCAGACGAGAATTTCAGTGCCACCATCACCGGCCTGTCGGGCAGCACCTCATACTATATCCGTGCTTATGCCTACGGTAACAGCCGTTACACCTACTCGGATGTGCTCACGGCAACTACAGAAAGCCTAAGCCTTAATGAACAGCTCGAAAACTACGTGGCCCCCACATATGAAGATAACTACACCGGCATTGCCGGTTGGGACCAACGCAGTAAATGGAACCTGGCCAACGTGCACGACCCTTCGGTAATGAAAGCCGACGATGGCTATTATTATATGTATCAGACCGATGCATCTTACGGAAACGCTCATGATGGGCACGGACATTTCCACGGCCGTCGTTCCAAAGACCTCGTAAACTGGGAATACCTGGGTGGCACCATGACCGATACGCCAAGCTGGATCAAAACCAAACTGAATGAATACCGTGCTACGCAAGGGCTTGATCCGATAGAGAATCCAAGTTATGGCTATTGGGCGCCCGTAGCCCGTAAAGTATCCAGCGGAAAATACCGTATGTACTACTCCGTTGTTATTGATAACTATATCAAAACAGGAGCAACAAATACGACTGCAAACTTCGATAACTCCTGGACCGAACGCGCCTTTATCGGCCTGATGGAAACCAGCGACCCAGCCGGTAACGTTTGGGAAGACAAAGGTTTCGTAGTATGTTCTTCCTCAGACAGAGGCATGAACGAATGGACGCGTACTTCGACAGGCGACTGGAGCGGATATTTCAAATGGAACGCCATCGACCCTTCGTACATTATTACCAATAACAACGAACATTGGCTCATTTACGGCTCATGGCACAGTGGTATCGCGGCTCTGCAACTAGACGCCTCGACCGGTAAGCCACTTAGCGAACTAGGTGTACCCTGGGATATTACCGAGGAATCGACCTACGGAAAACTCATCTACAAACGCGGAGCCACCAGCCGCTGGCAAGGTTCGGAAGCTCCAGAAGTTATTTACAACCCGGAAACCGGATACTTCTACTTATTTATGGCTTACGACGGACTGGCTGTGCCATACAACACCCGCGTTGCCCGTGCCGAAAGCATCACCGGACCTTATTATGGCATTAACGGAGCCGACATTACCACCAGCAATGAAATCCTCCCGATAGTAACCCATCCTTATAAATTCAACAACAGCTATGGATGGGTAGGCATCGCGCATTGCGCTGTGTTTGACGACGGCAACGGCAACTGGTATTATGCTTCGCAAGGCCGCCTACCTGAAAACATCAGTGGAATTAATGCCAGTAATGCCGTGATGATGGGACACATACGCTCCATACAATGGAACTCTCAAGGCTGGCCGGTCGTAATGCCCGAACGATACGGAGCTGTTCCTAAAGTAGCCATTACGGAAGATGAACTGGTAGGCAACTGGGAACACATCGACCTGTCCTATTCCTATGGAAAGCAGAAGGAATCGAGCAACATGACCCTCGCCGCCGATCATACCATTACAGCCGGTACCTGGAAAGGGGGAACCTGGAGCTTCGATGCAGAAAAACAAATACTGACTGCCAACGGCGTGGAATTGTGTCTGCAACGTGAAGTCGACTGGGAAGCCCAACCCAGAACCCACACCATTGTGTATGCCGGATATACGACTTCAAAGACGTATTGGGGAAAGAAGTGGTAATTGAACAAAAAACCGTCTTGTAGGGGCGGTTCGCGAACCGCCCGAAAATGGTTTCCTGTATATTGGGCGGTTCACGAACCGCCCTTACATCTTATCTTCTTCTCTTTTTTATACTTTATGCTATACAACATACACGATAAGTGTACAACCTACACCAATAAGTGTTACTTTTACACTCAAATCAAATTAAGTACCTCATTTACATTAACTATTCAATAACCAAGGAAAACATGAAAAAGCTGTTATTACCACTTGGATTTGCTGCCCTGATGCTCTCATCATGCGCCAACAAGCCACAGGCAGAGCTTACATTGTCCGGTTTGAATCCGGCCGATTTTAAAACCGAAGTAAACAACCAACCGGTCAGTCTCTACACATTGAAAAACAAAGCAGGCATGGAAGTATGTATCACCAACTTCGGTGCCCGTATCGTATCTATTATGGTACCCAACAGAAACGGCGAAATGAAAGACGTTGTACTTGGGTTTGATAACATCAACGACTATATTAATGTACCCAGCGATTTCGGCGCAGCCATCGGCCGTTACGCCAATCGCATTAAAGACGGTAAGTTCGAACTGGACGGAGAAACCATTCAACTGCCTCAGAACAACTTCGGCCACAGCCTGCACGGAGGTCCCCAGGGCTGGCAATACCAGGTGTACGAAGCCAAGCCCATCAACGGAACAGCCATTGCCATGACCCGTACCTCTCCCGACGGAGATGCCAACTACCCGGGCAATGTCGTGGCCACAGTGACCTATACACTGACCGAAGACAATGCCATTGAGATTAAATACGAAGCAACTACCGATAAGAAAACGATCATCAACATGACCAACCATTCTTATTTCAACCTTTCGGGCGATGCTTCAAAACCCGTCACAGACGATATCCTTTACATCAATGCCGACAACTTCACCCCGGTAGACAGTACGTTTATGACGACAGGCGAAATCCTTTCGGTGGCCGAAACTCCGATGAACTTCACTACGCCTAAGGCAATCGGCGCCGAAATCAATAACTACGATTACGAGCAACTGAAAAACGGTAATGGCTACGACCATAACTGGGTATTGAATACAAACGGCGATGCAAAACAACTTGCAGCCAAAGTAACCTCGCCCGAAAGCGGTATCTCAGTCGAAGTTTATACCAACGAGCCGGGCATCCAGGTATACACCGGAAACTTCCTCGACGGAACCGTTACAGGTAAAAAAGACATCGTATACAACCAACGCACAGGCATCTGCCTGGAAGTCCAGCACTACCCCGACAGTCCGAACAAACCCGACTGGCCATCGGTAGTCCTTGAACCGGGACAGACGTACAACAGCGTATGTATCTATAAGTTTACAGTAGAAAAATAATATTAACTCTTAAATTGATTTATTATGCAATCACTCGACTGGATTGTCATTGGAGTCTTTTGCCTGGCTCTTATCGGAATTATAGTATGGGTAGTTAAGCAAAAGCAAAACGACTCGGCAGATTATTTCTTAGGCGGACGTGATGCCACATGGATTGCCATTGGTGCTTCTATCTTCGCATCCAATATCGGTTCGGAACACTTAATCGGACTTGCCGGCGCCGGCGCATCAAGCGGTATGGCTATGGCACACTGGGAAATTCAGGGATGGATGATCCTTATTCTGGGTTGGGTATTCGTACCTTTCTACACCCGAAGCATGGTGTACACGATGCCCGAATTCCTTGAGCGACGTTATAATCCACAATCAAGAACGATCCTTTCGGTTATCTCCTTAGTAAGCTATGTATTAACCAAAGTTGCCGTAACGGTTTACGCCGGTGGTCTTGTGTTCCAACAAGTATTCGGTATCGACACACTCTGGGGAATTGACTTCTTCTGGATCGCCGCAATCGGGCTGGTATTAATCACGGCTGTATATACAATCTTCGGTGGTATGAAGTCGGTACTTTATACTTCGGTTCTGCAAACCCCTATCCTATTATTAGGTTCGTTGATCATCCTTGTGTTAGGTTTGAAAGAACTTGGCGGCTGGGACGAAATGATCCGTATTTGTGGTGGCGTTACCGTGAATGAATATGGCGACAGCATGAGCAACCTGATCCGTAGCAACAACGACCCTAACTTCCCTTGGTTGGGAGCTTTGATCGGTTCGGCTATTATCGGTTTCTGGTACTGGTGTACCGACCAATACATCGTACAGCGTGTGCTTTCCGGAAAAGATCAGACTCAAGCCCGCCGGGGTACCATCTTCGGTGCATACCTGAAACTTCTTCCTGTATTCCTGTTCCTTATTCCCGGTATGATTGCATTCGCATTGCACCAGAAAGGTCTTGAAACCGGAGGATTCCTTCCAATGCTATCGGACGGTGTAACAGCAAACGCTGACGCCGCCTTCCCAACGCTGGTAGCCAAATTGCTTCCGGCTGGTGTTAAAGGTCTGGTAGTATGTGGTATCCTTGCCGCTTTGATGAGTTCATTGGCTTCGCTATTCAATTCGTCGGCTATGCTGTTTACCATCGACTTCTACAAACGCTTCAAACCAAATACACCGGAGAAGAAACTGGTAGGCATCGGTCAGGCTGCAACAGTGGTAATCGTTGTTCTTGGTATCCTTTGGATTCCTATCATGCGTAGCGTAGGTGATGTGCTTTATACATACCTGCAAGACGTACAGTCTGTACTTGCTCCGGGCATCGCGGCTGCGTTCCTGCTGGGTATTTGCTGGAAACGTACTTCTGCTAAAGGGGGCATGTGGGGCTTACTTTCAGGTATGATTATTGGTTTGACCCGCCTGGGAGCTAAAGTTTACTACAGTAACGTTGAAGCTGCCGACTCGCTGTTCAAGTATGTATTCTACGATCTGAACTGGTTGTTCTTCTGCGGATGGATGTTCCTGTTCTGTATCATTGTCGTAATCGTTGTCAGCCTTGCCACAGAAGCTCCGTCGGCAGCAAAAATACAAGGACTTGTATTCGGTACCGCAACCCCGGAACAAAAAGCCGAAACCCGCGCAAGCTGGAACAAATGGGATGTTATCCACACCGTAATCATCCTGGGCATCACAGCCGCCTTCTACATCTATTTCTGGTGATATGAACAACTATTATAGCCATCACCCCAAGTTTTACGTTGGTATCGACTGTATTATCTTCGGTTTCAACGATGGAGAATTAAACTTGCTTTTACTCAAGCGTAATTTTCAACCGGCTATGGGCGAATGGTCTCTCATGGGAGGTTTTACTCAAGAGAACGAAAGCACAGATGATGCCGCCAAACGCGTTCTCCACGACCTGACAGGGCTGGACAATGTATATATGGAACAAGTCGGCGCTTTTGGTGAAGTCAGTCGCGATCCGGGCGAACGCGTAGTATCTATTGCCTACTACGCCCTGATCAACATTGATGAGTACGACCGTAAATTAGTGCAACAGCACAATGCATTCTGGGTTAACGTAAATGAACTTCCTCCACTTATTTTCGACCATTCTATTATGGTCGAAAAGGCGCGGAAGCTCATGCAACAGAAAGCCTCAACCAAACCTATCGGGTTTAACCTGCTGCCTAAGTTATTCACCCTATCACAGCTACAAAGTCTGTACGAAGCCATTTATGGTGAAGAAATAGACAAACGGAATTTCCGTAAACGCGTAGCCGAGATGGACTATATCGAAAAAACCGAAAAGATTGATAAACAAGGTTCTAAACGAGGTGCCGCTTTGTACCAATTTAACAATAAGGCATATCGCAAGGACCCGAAATTTAAATTATAACAACTGCGAAATTTATATGTTAGAAGCATTAAAAGAAGAAGTATTCAAAGCTAACCTCGACCTGGTTAAACATGGCTTGGTGATATTCACCTGGGGAAACGTATCGGCTATCGATCGGGAATCCGGATTGGTGGTCATCAAACCGAGTGGAGTTTCTTACGATGATATGAAAGCGGAAGACATGGTTGTGGTAGATTTAGATGGTAATGTGGTGGAAGGTAAACTGAAACCATCATCAGATACAGCTACTCACCTTGTGCTCTATAAAGCCTTTCCCGAAATTGGTGGTGTAGTGCACACACACTCTACCTATGCTACGGCATGGGCACAGGCTGGTCTTGACATACCTAATATAGGAACCACGCATGCCGATTATTTCCACGATGCCATTCCCTGCACAGCAGATATGACCAAAGAGGAAGTAGAAGGAGCATATGAACTGGAAACCGGCAATGTAATCGTTGCCCGTTTCGAAGGAATGAACCCCGTTCATACTCCGGGGGTATTAGTCAAAAACCACGGCCCTTTCTCCTGGGGCAAGGACGCGCACGACGCGGTTCACAATGCAGTAGTGATGGAACAGGTAGCAAAAATGGCAAGCATAGCTTATGCAGCCAATCCAAACCTGACCATGAACCCTCTTTTAATAGAGAAACATTTTAGCCGTAAGCACGGACCAAATGCCTATTACGGACAGCGGTAAGGTACCGCTTCCAGGCTTCTATGCAGATAAAACGTAGTAAGATTAAGTAGTAAGGAACCTGCCCAAAACTGCTCATTTTGTACGACTACTTACTACTTAATTCTCACTACCGTTCAAAGAAAAGAAATAGTTTACCTGTAGGGGCAGGCCTTGTGTCTGCCCTGACGCCGCAAGGTGTATCATTAGTTTCACCATTCCCCGTCAAGGGCGGACACAAGGCCCGCCCCTACAGCAAATCATTAACATCAAAACCCAATAATAACACTAAAATAACGAATAGTATGTTTGAAAATTATGAAGTATGGTTCGTAACAGGAGCACAGCTCTTGTACGGAGGTGACGCAGTAATCGCTGTAGATGCACACTCTAATGAAATGGTTAAAGGACTGAACGATTCGGGAAGACTTCCTGTAAAAGTAGTATATAAAGGCACAGCAAACTCATCTAAAGAAGTTACCGCTGTTATGAAAGCAGCCAATAATGATGAGAAATGTATCGGTATTATCACCTGGATGCACACCTTCTCGCCCGCTAAAATGTGGATTCACGGCTTGCAGGCACTAAACAAACCATTGTGCCACTTCCATACACAGTTCAACAAAGAAATTCCCTGGGACACCATGAACATGGACTTCATGAACCTGAACCAATCGGCTCATGGCGACCGTGAATTCGGACATATCACTGCCCGTTTGCGTAAACCCCGCAAAATCGTTGTAGGTCACTGGCAAGATGCTGCGGCACAAGATAAGATTGCGGTTTGGATGCGCGTATCAGCCGCTTGGGCAGATGCTCAGGATATGCTTATCATTCGTTTTGGCGACCAGATGAACAACGTTGCCGTAACAGACGGTGATAAAGTAGAAGCAGAAATGCGTCTGGGTTACCACGTAGACTACTGCCCCGTAAATGATCTGATGGAGTACTACAAAGCAGTTACAGACGAAGACGTAAAGGCAATGGTAGCAGAATACTTTACCATGTACGACCACTCTCCTGAACTGGAAGAAGAAGGCACCGAAGCATATACCAAAGTATGGAATTCAGCTAAGGCAGAAATCGCTATCCGTCGCATACTGAAAGACACCGGAGCGAAAGGATTCACCTCCAACTTTAACGACTTAGGTTTGATGGATCAGATTCCAGGTCTTGCCAGCCAACGCCTGATGGCCGAAGGCTACGGATTCGGAGGCGAAGGCGACTGGAAAACAGCAGCCCTATACCGTACCATGTGGTTCATGGGACAAGGCTTGCCCAAAGGTTGCTCCTTCCTGGAAGACTACACCTTGCATTTCGACGGAGAAAAGAGCGCCATTCTTCAGGCACATATGCTCGAAATTTGCCCATTAATCTCTGCTGAGAAGCCTAAATTGGAAGTACACCGCCTGAGCATTGGTATTGACAGCGAAACTGCCCGTCTGGTATTTACGTCTAAAGAAGGCGAAGGTATCGCTGCCACTATCGTCGACCTGGGCAACCGTTTCCGTATGATCGTAAATAAAGTAGATTGTATCAAGAGCAAAGCCCTTCCAAAACTTCCTGTGGCTTCGGCATTGTGGATTCCCCGTCCAAACCTGGAAGTAGGTGCAGGCGCATGGATTCTGGCAGGTGGTACACACCACACCAGCTTCTCTTACGACCTTACCGTAGAATATATGGAAGATTACGCTGAGATTGCAGGCATCGAAATGGTAGTTATCGACGAAAACACTACAATGCCCGAATTCAAGAAAGAACTTCGCATGAACGAGGTGTATTATATGTTGAATAAAGCGTTGAATTAATTATGAAACCAGACGCAAAATCAACCATCGAAACAGGCAAAGCCATTCTGGGTATAGAACTCGGTTCTACCCGAATAAAAGCCGTTTTGATTGACCAGGAGAACAAGCCCATTGCCCAGGGGAGTCACACTTGGGAGAACCAGCTGGTCGATGGACTTTGGACATACAGTATGGATGCCATCTGGCATGGATTGCAGGATTGTTATGCCGATCTGCGTTCGAATGTAAAGGATGCATACGGCATAGAGATAGAGACATTGGCTGCCATCGGCGTAAGTGCCATGATGCACGGCTATATGGCATTCAATGAGAAAGAAGAAATTCTCGTGCCTTTCCGCACCTGGAGAAACACCAATACAGGGCAGGCAGCAGCAGAGTTATCAGAACTCTTTGTATACAATATCCCTTTAAGATGGAGTATTTCTCACGTGTATCAAGCCATCCTGAACAACGAGGCGCACGTGCCGGAGATTAATTATCTGACTACGCTTGCAGGATACATCCATTGGCAGATGACAGGTAAAAAGGTGTTGGGCATAGGCGATGCATCGGGTATGCTCCCTATTGACCCGGCCACCAAGAACTATTACACCGCTATGGTAGATAAGTTCGACAACCTGATTGCAGACAAGAAATTTGGTTGGAAGTTACTCGATATTCTGCCCGAAGTACTGTCTGCCGGTGAGAATGCCGGATTCCTCACAGCAGGAGGAGCCAGCAGACTCGACGTCTCGGGACACCTGAAGGCAGGCATACCTGTTTGCCCACCCGAAGGAGATGCCGGCACCGGTATGGTGGCAACCAACGCCGTTAAGCAACGCACTGGAAACGTATCGGCAGGAACCTCATCATTCTCCATGATTGTATTGGAGAAAGACTTGTCCAAGCCCTACGAAGTGATTGATATGGTCACCACCCCCGACGGAAGTCCGGTGGCTATGGTGCATTGCAACAATTGTACTTCCGATCTGAATGAATGGGTCAGCTTATTCAAGGAATATCAGGAATTGCTGGGCATACCTGTAGATATGAATGAAATATATGAAAAGCTCTACAACCATGCGCTTACAGCCGATAAAGATTGTGGCGGACTGCTTTCATTCAACTACGTCTCGGGCGAACCGATAACCGGATTTGCCGATGGAAGACCCTTGTTCGTTCGTTCGGCAAGTGACAAGTTCAACCTTGCGAATTTCATGCGGGCACACCTGCATGCTTCTGTCGGTGTTCTTAAGATTGGCAATGACGTCCTGTTTAATGAGGAAAAGATCAAAGTCGACCGGATCACAGGACATGGAGGTTTGTTCAAGACCAAGAACGTAGGTCAGCGGATACTTGCAGCAGCATTAAACTCACCCATTTCTGTAATGGAAACAGCCGGTGAGGGTGGTGCCTGGGGTATTGGCCTATTGGCTTCCTACCTGGTGAATAATGAAAAGAATCAATCTCTTGCCGACTTCCTGGACGAGCATGCCTTTGGCGGAGATGCAGGTATTGAGATTTCACCTTCGGTTGAAGATGTAGAAGGCTTTAGCACATACATCGAAAACTACAAAGCAGCATTACCCATCGAGGAAGCAGCGGTGAAGTTTAAAAAGTAACCATTCTGCTTATTATACTGTAGGGGCGGTTCACGAACCGCCCTTACACCTTATATCAAAAAAAATGAAAACAGCCCTCATCACTTACTTACTCTTTTTCTGTTTTCTCCTTACCGGGAAAGCTCAAACCCTGGAAAAGGTTTCCCCTTTCCCCCTTCAAGATGTCGAACTGCTGGAAAGCCCTTTCCTGCAAGCCCAACAAACGGATTTAAAATACATCCTGGCTATGGAGCCGGACAGATTACTTGCCCCATATTTGCGGGAAGCCGGACTCACCCCGAAAGCCCCTTCCTATACCAACTGGGAAAACACCGGATTGGATGGGCATATTGGTGGACACTACATTTCGGCCCTTTCTATGATGGCAGCCACTACCGGAAACAACGAGATCAAGCAACGTCTCAACTATATGGTAGACGAACTAAAACGCTGCCAGGATGCCGTAGGAACCGGATTTATTGGCGGTACCCCCGGCAGTATCCCCATGTGGAACGAAATCAAAGCAGGAAACATCCGTGCCGGAGGCTTCGACCTCAACGGTAAATGGGTGCCCCTCTACAATATACACAAAACCTATGCAGGCTTGCGCGATGCCTGCCTCTTCACAGGCAACACCACTGCCCGCGACATGTTGATCAAGCTCACAGACTGGATGCTCGATATTACATCCAATCTATCTGACGAACAAATGCAAGATATGCTCCGCAGTGAACATGGTGGCCTCAACGAAACATTTGCCGATGTATATGCCATCACCGGTGACGAGAAATACCTGACTCTTGCTAAACGCTTTTCGCACCTGGCCATTCTTAACCCGCTTTTAGTTAAAGAAGATAAACTTACCGGACTGCATGCCAATACGCAGATTCCCAAAGTGATAGGCTATAAGCGAATTGCCGACTTAGACGCCAACCTGGCGTGGGACCGCGCATCCCAATTCTTCTGGGAAACCGTAACCCAAAACCGTTCTGTTAGCATGGGCGGAAATAGCGTACGCGAGCACTTCCACCCTGCCGATAACTTCGAGCCTATGATGGTTGACATCGAAGGACCGGAAACCTGTAACACTTACAACATGCTTCGCCTGAGCAATATGTTTTTCCAGACGACTGCCGAAACCCGCTACATGGATTTCTACGAACGTGCCCTTTACAATCACATACTTTCTTCGCAAGAACCTGAGAAAGGCGGATTTGTGTACTTTACCCCCATGCGCTCCGGACATTATCGCGTATACTCGCAACCGGAAACCAGCATGTGGTGCTGCGTAGGCTCCGGCCTCGAAAACCACACCAAATATGGTGAGATTATTTATGCTCATTCCGATAATGATATTTATGTCAACCTTTTCATCCCTTCCCGCTTGGAATGGAAAGACAAAGGAGTTACATTGGTTCAGCAAACCCGTTTTCCCGACGAGGAGAAAGTATATCTGCAAATAGAACAAAGCAAGAAAAAAGCCTTTAACCTCAGGCTCCGCTATCCAAGTTGGGTCGAAGAAGGCAAACTTACCGTAAACGTAAACGGAAAGCCACAGCAAATCAACGGAAAGCCGGGAAGTTATATCACCCTTAACCGTAAATGGGCGAAAGGAGATAAGATTGAACTAACTCTCCCCATGAAACTAAAAATGGAGCAACTCCCCGATAAAAGCGATTATTATTCCTTTATCTATGGCCCTATCGTTTTGGCCACCAAAACCGGAACAGAAGATATGACAGGTCTGTATGCCGATGATAGTCGCGGCGGACATATTGCCCACGGACACCAAATCCCGTTACAAGATATGCCGGTTATGGTTGGAGAAGCCAATCAGCTCCTCTCCTACTTCAAAAAATCATCGGGCAGTGATATCCGCTTCAATTATACAGGAGAAGTTTATCCGGAGAAATTCAAATCGCTGGATTTTATTCCGTTCTTCCGTCTGCATAATTCACGCTATGCGGTATATTTCCGTCAGGTTACTCCTAACGGACTGGAACAACTTAAAGAAGAGATTACCCGCAAAGAACAACAAAAAGCAGAACTTGCCGAACGCACTATCGACCTGATCTATCCGGGCGAACAACAACCGGAGTCGGATCATTTCATCAAATATGAAGATTCGCGCACCGGCACCCGTGATAATCGTCATTTCCGTTTAGCCAAGGGATGGTTTAGCTACGAACTAAAAGTGAAAGAAGAGGCTTCGTCGATCATGCTTGTTCTTCATAAAGGAGATAACAAACCCGAAACAAAGATATTCGTTGGAGATGAAGAGATCAGCGCCTCACCCACTGTCGCTGATTTGGACGAAAACTTCATCACCTGGATATATCCACTCCCCGGGAAGCTTGCCGTAGGTACGCAAACCATCAGGTTCGCAGCGGAAAAAAGCGGGCAAACGTTCCGTGTTTACGAGGTCCGGTTATTGAAATAAACCGCAGAGTTACGCAGAGTTGCGCAAAGGCATAAATTGGAGTTTAAAACTCTGCGGTAATCTGCGTAACTCTGCGGTTAAAAAGATAAAAAAGTCAAAGCATAACAAACTATAAATTCACAAAACCCATGAAAAAGAAATTAATCTCCGCTTTCCTTCTGCTACCGGTACTAGCCGTAGCGCAAGAAGTACAAAGCCCGGACGGTTTACTGAAAGTCAATTTAGAGTTGAATCAAGGTAAGCCCAGTTACAGTGTTATTTACAACAACAAAACCATGCTGGAATCGTCTCCGCTAGGATTAGAAACCAGCATTGGCAGCTTTGCCCAAGGATTAACAAAAACGGGAGAAGAAGTCAACCAGATTGACGAAACCTATACACTCCCCCACGCCAAGGCCAGTCGCATTCATTATGTAGCGAACGAATTGATCAGTAGTTATACCAATTCCGAAGGCGATACTTTACAGATTATCTTCCGCGTAGCCAATAACGACATATCGCAGGCCTACCGGATTCACTCTGCTAAAAAGACACATTGTACTATTAATAAAGAACTTACCGGATTCGATTTCCCATCGCACACCACTACCTTCATTACTCCACAAGCTCCGTGGGGCGAAGGATGGATGCGCACAAAACCTAGTTACGAAGAAGAATATACGCTGGACGAACCTATGGGTACCCCATCTAAGTACGGAATAGGTTATACCTTCCCTGCTCTCTTCCATGTGGGCAATGATGGTTGGGTACTCATCTCCGAAACCGGGGTGAGCAGCCTGTATGCCGGCACCAAACTCAGCGAAGGCGACCGTGACGGTCGGTATAGTATCGTTTTCCCTGAGAAAGAAGAAAACCACGGTGTAGGTGACGCTACTGTAACCGCACGCCTCCCCCTGCTCACTTCATGGAAAACAATCACCGTGGGCGAAACACTAAAACCAATCGTAGAAACGACTTCTGCCTACGATGTTGTTAAGCCGTTATATGAACCTTCACAGGTTTATAAACCAGGAAAGTCTACATGGAGTTGGATTCTGTGGCAAGACGTCAGCTGTAATTATCAGGATCAGGTTACTTTTATTGATCTGGCAGCCGATTTAGGTTATGAATACATCCTGATTGATGCCCTTTGGGATAAGCAAATCGGTTACGAAAACATGCCTTCACTCATTCATTATGCACAGTCCAAAGGAGTAGATGTTATCCTGTGGTACAATTCAAACGGTTCATGGAACGATGCCCCGCAAGGCCCTCATAATCGTATGGATACTGCTCCGGCTCGTCATAAAGAAATGAAATGGATGAAATCGTTGGGCGTTAAAGGTATCAAAGTAGACTTCTTTGGAGGCGACAAACAAGTGACAATGAAGTTATACGAGGACATACTAACGGATGCCAACGAATATGGTATCTCTGTAAACTTTCACGGTACAACCACTCCTCGCGGATGGGAACGTATGTATCCTAACCACATCACCAGCGAAGCTGCCCTCGTATCCGAGAATCTCGTTTTCAACCAATATTGGACAGACAGGGAAGCGTACAGCAGTACCATCCTGCCATTCACTCGTAATGCGGTGTCGGGAATGGACTTTGGACCAGTGTTCTTCAACAAACGCTACTCTAAAGATCAAACCAGCGGCACTATCCGTAAAACAACAGATGCTTTCCAGGTAGCTAGTTCGGTTATTTACCAATCGGCTATCCAACACATGGGAATCACTCCAAACAACCTGGACGAACAGCCCGGTTATGTTCTCGATTTTGTTAAAACTGTTCCCACCGTTTGGGACGAAACCCGCTTCATTGACGGATACCCAGGCAAATACTTTGTTGTGGCCCGCCGCTATGGCAACAAATGGTACATTGCCGGTAGCAATGCCGAAGATCAACCCAAGAAGCTAACTCTTTCGTTACCCTGGCTCACGGGACAAGATGTTTCTGTTATCTACGATAACGAAGATCGCACAGCGGGATTCAAAACCGCAACGGTTAATAAGAAAGGGCAACTGGTTATTGATATGCAGCCTTTGGGTGGCGTAGCCATCTATACGAAATAAGAACACATTTATTCCCATTAAACATATATAAATTAAACAAATCATGAAAAGTTTTATCACATGCAGTCTTATTGCCATTAGTGTCATGACTGCGCATGCAGAACCTGGCATCGGCACCTTGCCGGCTGCACAGAAGAGCGCCACGATCAATGGAAGCATCAGCGATGCCAAACAAATTATCCCTAAAGAAATCTACGGTCAGTTTGCCGAGCATCTCGGAACCTGTATCTATGGTGGACTTTGGGTAGGCGAGAATTCTAACATCCCCAATACCAATGGTTATCGCACCGATGTACTGAACGCATTGAAAGACCTTAAGATCCCTGTACTTCGTTGGCCGGGTGGTTGCTTTGCCGACGAATACCACTGGATGGATGGTATCGGTCCTAAAGAAAACCGTCCTAAAATGGTAAACAACAACTGGGGTGGAACGATTGAAGACAACAGCTTCGGCACACACGAGTTCCTGAACCTGTGCGAGATGCTGAACTGTGAACCTTATATCAGCGGCAACGTAGGTAGCGGCACGGTAGAAGAATTGGCTAAATGGGTGGAATACATGACCTCCGATGGTGATTCTCCGATGGCTAACCTTCGTCGTAAGAATGGTCGTGACAAAGCATGGAAGGTTAAATACCTGGGTGTAGGTAACGAAAGCTGGGGTTGCGGTGGCGACATGCGTCCGGAATACTATGCCGACCTGTACCGCCGTTATGCTGTGTACTGTCGTAACTACGACGACAATCGTTTGTATAAAGTGGCCAGTGGCGCCAGCGATTACGACTACAACTGGACGGAAGTCCTCATGGATCGCGCCCGCAGACAAATGCATGGTCTTTCTCTGCACTACTACACTGTAAAAGGATGGAGCGGAAGCAAAGGCTCAGCTACTCAATTTGATAACGACGATTACTACTGGACGCTTGGCAAGTGCCGTGAAGTAGAAGATGTATTGAAAAAGCATATCGCCATCATGGACAAACACGACCCACAGAAGCGTGTTAACTTGCTACTCGACGAGTGGGGAACCTGGTGGGACGAAGAACCGGGCACGATCCGCGGGCACCTTTACCAACAAAACACGTTGCGCGATGCTTTCGTAGCTTCGCTGTCGTTCGATATTTTCCACAAATACACCGAGCGTCTGACGATGGCCAACATTGCACAAATTGCTAACGTATTGCAGTCTATGGTGTTGACCAATGATAAAGGGCAAATGGTATTGACTCCAACATATCATGTATTCAAGATGTACACCGTGCACCAGGATGCTATGCATATTCCACTGGATATCAACGCCGATAAAATGATTGTACGCGATAACCGCATCCTTCCGATGGTGAGCGCTACGGCTTCTAAAGACAAAAACGGTGTGGTACACATCTCTTTGTCGAACGTTGATCTGGCCAACGAACAGGATATTACCATCAATCTTACCGATTTGAAGGCTAAAACAGTTACCGGCGAAGTGTTGACTTCTAAGAACATTGATGATCACAACACGTTTGACAATCCGAATATCGTAAACATCAAGGAGTTCAAAGGGGCAAAACTCAACAAGGGAACATTGCAGGTGAAGCTCCCTGCCAAGTCTATTGTAACCTTAAGAGTTGAAAATTGAAAGTTGAAAGTTGAAAGTTAACTATGCAGATGATTGCGCAGCCAACTTTCAACTTTCAACTTTCAACTTTCAACTTTTAATAACTATCTTTGCAAAAAATAATCTAACTTACTTATTTCTTATGAACGATCTTAAACTTATGAACCGTGCGGCTGATAATATCAGAATCCTTGCTGCATCAATGGTTGAAAAAGCGAACTCCGGTCACCCGGGAGGTGCAATGGGAGGTGCTGATTTTGTAAACGTACTCTTCTCCGAGTTCTTAGTATACGATCCCGAGAACCCAACGTGGGAGGGTCGCGACCGCTTCTTCCTCGACCCGGGACATATGTCGCCTATGCTTTACTCTGTGCTTGCTATGACTGGCAAGTTCACGATGGACGAATTGAAGGAGTTCCGTCAATGGGGAAGCCCAACACACGGACACCCGGAAGTAAACGTAGCCCGTGGCATCGAAAACACTTCAGGTCCATTGGGACAGGGGCATACATTTGCCGTTGGAGCAGCCATCGCAGCGAAGTTCCTGAAAGCACGTTTCGGTGAGCGTATGAACCAAACCATCTACGCTTATATCTCGGATGGTGGTATTCAGGAAGAAATCTCTCAAGGTGCCGGACGTATTGCCGGAAACCTGGGATTGGACAACCTGGTGATGTTCTACGACTCTAACGACATCCAGCTTTCTACCACTACCGACGAAGTGACCAGCGAAGATGTGGAAATGAAATATCGTTCATGGGGATGGCACATTATCAATATCGACGGAAACGATGCACAATCCATCCGCGATGCGTTGAATGAAGCCAAAAAAGAAACAGAACGTCCTACGCTGATCATCGGTAAAACCGTGATGGGTAAAGGCGCTCTGAAAGCAGACGGATCGAGCTACGAGAGAAACTGTGCCACACACGGTGCTCCTCTGGGTGGCGACGCTTATAAGAATTCAATCAAAAACCTGGGGGGCGATGTAGAAAATCCATTCGTTATCTTTCCTGAGGTAGCCGAAATGTATGCTGCACGTGCTGCCGAGTTGAAGTTGATCGTTGCCGACAGATATGCCGAAAAAGCGGCCTGGGCAAAAGAAAATCCTGAATTGGCTGCCAAGATGGAGATGTTCTTCTCCGGCAAGGCTCCGAAAGTAGACTGGGAGGCTATCGAACAAAAACCGGGCGCTGCTACACGTAACGCTTCGGCTACGGTTCTTGGCGCATTGGCTACTCAGGTAGAAAATATGATCGTTGCTTCGGCCGACTTGTCTAACTCGGACAAAACAGATGGATTCCTGAAGAAAACGCATGCATTCAAGAAAGGTGATTTCAGTGGTGCATTCTTCCAGGCAGGTGTATCCGAGCTTACTATGGCTTGCGCATGTATCGGTATGTCGCTTCACGGTGGTGTGATCGCTGCCTGCGGTACATTCTTCGTATTCTCCGACTACATGAAGCCAGCTGTACGTATGGCTGCCATCATGGAGCAACCCGTGAAGTTCATCTGGACACACGATGCGTTCCGCGTAGGTGAAGACGGTCCTACTCATGAGCCGGTAGAACAAGAAGCACAAATCCGCTTGATGGAGAAACTGAAAAACCATAAGGGACACAATTCTATGTTGGTTCTTCGTCCGGCCGATGCTGATGAAACAACGGTAGCTTGGCGCCTGGCCATGGAGAATACAACAACTCCTACAGGATTGATCTTCTCTCGCCAGGACATTGCTCAACTTCCTGCAGGAACTGATTACAATGAAGCTGCCAAAGGTGCTTACATCGTTTCCGGAGCTGATGCTAATCCGGATGTTATCCTTATCGCTTCCGGTTCTGAGGTGTCTACACTGGTTGCCGGTGCTGAATTACTTCACAAAGATGGCATTAAGACTCGTATCGTTTCTGTACCATCCGAAGGGCTGTTCCGTAGCCAAAGCAAGGAATACCAGGAATCAATCATTCCTACCGGAGCTAAAGTATTCGGTCTGACTGCCGGACTTCCTGTGAATCTTGAAGGCTTGGCTGGTGCCAACGGAAAAGTATTCGGTCTGGAATCATTCGGTTTCTCTGCACCATACAAGGTACTGGACGAGAAACTTGGTTTCACTGCCGATAACGTATATAAGCAAGTGAAAGCAATGCTATAAGATATATACTATCAATAAGGAATCGGCTTGTGTCTGTAAAGATATAAGCCGATTTTTTTGTTTCAGAAACGGATAAAAAGAAAAGAGATTTAGCTCGTTTTTCATTCTTTTCAGCAGAGAGATATAAGTCGCTGATAATTAACACGATAAAGAACGATATAAAATCAAGAAAAAAACGATTCGACAAAAAAATATTTTTGATGCATCAAAAATATTTTTTTGTCGAATCAAAAGTTTTTCTTTGATGCATCAAAAGTTCTCTATCAACAAATAATAGTAAAATCTTTCTTCAAATAACCCCACCTTTTGTACGTTCTATTTATCCTTCTAAAATTTGAGTTTCAGATTTGAACGAAATTCGCATAAAGAAATAACGCTTTTCATGGAAATATTAATAAATTTGTAGCATAAAACTATTCAAAAAGCATAGAAATGAAAACCAAACCTTTTTTCGGAATATTGATATTATTCCTTAGCACAATCTGTTTTGTTAGTTGCAATGATGATAACAGCAATAAGTGGTATGATAGTATGTCCGATGGCGGTCCATTCTACACAGGAAGCGTATTGAGATTCTATTATGTAGACGAGGAAGGGAACGATCTGATCAATCCCGAAGATTTCAGCACGCTACCGGTTACAAGTTTAAAGCAATTGGACTCCCAGCCTGTTATTGAATCGTACGACAGGCATTATAACTATAATAACGAATATAACCATATTCAGTATAATGAATACACAGGGTTATATAACTTCTTTACTTTTGCCTTTGGAGATTCGAGACAAAGCAATTATACATTTTATGTATATTATAAAGGGGTTGCCGACAGGATGGACGTAACTTTCCAATACCAGGATTATAAAGTTAACAGTGGACAAGATTATATCAGTAGCACTATATCATGGAGCGTAAATGGTGTAGAGGTTTATAATATTGAAAAACCTTCAATGAGAAAATATGTCTATCTGGTTAAAAAGTCAGACGGCACCACCAGCGTTGTTATTGATGAAGAAAATTAGTCGTTTTTTTGACTGCCAGATTTTATCTTACTGCCTTTTCTTCTTATACTGCGTATAGTCCTTCACAAACGCCTCGCACATCCAGTTTGCCAGTGCCTGACGGTTGTCATCAATCACAATGCGACGCTGATCAAGCGAATGTTGTATGTTTCCCAATTCCACAAATACGGAAACAGGAACGGTATTATTCAATACATACAAGCTTCGTTCGCTTACTGTTCCGGTAAACCCGCGCCCGGGTTGGTGACGATTATATTTTCCGGCAAATGTACTCTTCATGGTATTGGCCAGCTGTTTGCTTCCGGTTTTAGGCGAATGGTAGAAAAATACATCCGTTTGTTTACTCTTGCTTCGGCTATCGATATGGATAAATATTCCGCGGGCATAACCTTTACCGTCTTTCCGGTTCAGTTCGTTTATCTTGGCCGAACGCTGGTTTAAACGTGCCACCTGGCCCAGAGGGATAGCGGCTCCCATGCATGTTTCGCGCTTACTGTTTTTCAATATCCGCTCGTCGCGTATGCCATCCACTGCATCCTGAATGATGATATGAACCTTTGCCCCTTTCATCATGAGGTTCCGAGCCAGGCGTAAACCGATATCATACGCATACTCATCTTCATGCAGGTCGTGCCCATCCATCTTCCCTATCGCGCCCGGATCGGGACCACCATGTCCGCTGACTACATAAAAGGTTGCTCCTTTCAGTTCTGAAGATTTTATTTCGTACCCGGCCAACTTCTTACCGAATAAAGGTTCCCGCTTTTTGGTTCCTACCGCATAATTATCTTTCCCGGTAGGTTTGGTTTGGGGCGTCGCCTGAGGTTTTTCCTTCACGGCTTCCCCTTTCGGAGCGGTACTTCCTTTTCTGAGCGGCGGCAAGGTATATGACACCCCCATTAACAGGGAATTACCTTTTCCCAGCTTTTTCTTATTCAGTTCAATAAACTGCTTCTGATATTCCGCTCCCGGACGATTGTGCCGGATTAAAAGACTCCTTACTCCATCGCCATTTTTAGGCTTCACTTTCTCTTGTGCAAATGCAGGTGCACAAGATAGTATCAGACTGATAAAGAGTAGAATGATTCCCTGGTACTTCATTTTAGGTAATTAGCATATTATGCTTTCAAAAGTATAATAATTCCGCCTATATACATAATAAATGAAGAAATTATTTACAGTTTTTTTTGTAGAGGCGGGGCTTGTGCGCCCTTGACGCCGGATGGTGAAACTAATGATACACCTGGCGGCGCTAAGAGGCTGTCTCAAAAGCCTTTTTCATCACGTCATTGCGAGGGTTACCAATGACGAAGTGGATTTACAGACTTATGAGACAGCCTCCTACGACAAATTCTTTTAGAACAAACTCTTACGCTTTGCCAGTGTATCGTAGTTATTCTTCAGATCCTTCCAATCTACTTTTTTAGTTGGATCAATCCCATTGATATACTTCTCGATATTGGTATAACCATCGTCATTGCAATCCTGCACAGCATCCGAAGCATCATTCGGATTCAAACCATACTTGGTTTCCCAAGCATCGGGCATACCATCGCCATCGGTATCTACATACGGAGTTCCAGTGTATTCGGGTAGTCCGCCTACCTGACGGATATCGGTAATGATGCCCTGCTTGTATGAGTCGGCAGGCAGTCTTCTCTTCACATACTTGGCGTCAAACTCATAATCCGCTGCATTGGCCACATAGAAAGGTTTACCTGTTCTTACCGTTTTCACGATGCGTTCATCCACAGCATCACGTTTGGGGAAAGTTGCCCCTACATTGTCCAACACAAATTTATAGGCTTCTTTTGCCGGCATAATCGTTACATGGGCCATAGGCATGGCTTCATCCACACGAATCTGGCTTTCGAAACGTCCGGCATTAGGTTCGTTATACACCTGCACGCCACCATCCCAGTTGTTCTTCGTTACATTAGGATAACCTTCGGTGATATTACCATTCACATAGGCTTTACCAAAAGTGTCGGGCTTATTCTTATCGCGACTCGATTCGGGTTTCAGAATACGGTAAGCAATCGGCTTATCCTTCGGAGTGATAGGACCCGGCTTAAAGTAGTTGTTGATAATGTTATAAAAGCTCTTTTCATCGCCACCATCTACCGAACGGTTCCACCAGTTAAATGCAATGTTATTCACAAAGTTAAAGTCCCCATCCATACCCACAGAGGCATTACGGCTGATGTTCGATGCGAATAAGTTGCGGGCAAACATACTGTTATGTCCCCCGATCGTTGCCCCAAAAGCATGGTTATAGCAGTCCAGCGCTTCGGTAAAAGCAGAGTTCTGAATTGTGATATTCACAGTAGGCAGCTTCATTCCGTATCCATCTTCCTGACGGTTATATACATGGCGGTACATGGACATATTTTCGTCCAATCCCCAGCTAGCCGAAACGTGGTCGATCATAATATTGCCTACTCCGTTGCCCCCCAGCGCATCATCCCGGCGATTTACATCTTGCGCACCACGACGGAAACGCATATGACGGACGATGACGTCGTGTGTATCGATCAGGAAGCTCTCGCCTGTTACACAAACTCCATCACCGGGAGCAGTCTGTCCGGCAATTGTGATGTAAGGAGCACGAACATTGATCGGAGTTTTCAGGCGGATAATACCTGCTACGTTAAATACAACAATACGGGCGCCACCGGTTTCGCATGCTTCACGAAGGGTACCGGGACCTGCGTCTTCAAGAGAAGTTACAACAATGACTTTGCCTCCACGTCCGCCGGCAGTGTACATGCCACCACCTTCTGCACCGGGGAAAGCCGGAATGTCAGCTTTCAGCAAGTCTTCGGGTTTAGCCGCCCAGGGTTTATACGGACGGCCTTTAGCAGCCTCTTCCATAACAACCGGCAGAGCTTTTTCCCAAGCCTGATCGGATTTACGATCAATCTCAGCACCGAGTCTGGCACCTTCGGCCTTTACATCTTCGGGAATAACAGGATACTGAGCAAATAAAGGCAAACAAATAGCTGCACATCCTAAAGCAGCTACCACTTTCTTCATGTAGTTCATAAATATGGTTATTGGTTTATTCAATATAGACAGGACGGACGAAGAAAGTTTTTGTAATATGAAGAACGCATTTTACTTTAACTGGCGTGTGTTTCAGTTAAAACGGATTGGAAAGGAGTGATTTACTGTAGGGGCGGTTCGCGAACCGCCCAATGCCCAGAATACACAGGAAACCATTTCCGGACGGTTCGCGAACCGCCCCTACAGCTAATCATTTACATCAAAACCCAGCCAGAAACGAGGAAAACCGAATAATCTTAAGTTAAACCTTTAGATACTTAATATCTTGATATTATAGCCAATAAAAAGCCCACTTTCAATCACCCCTGTGATTTTCTTTATCTCTTTTTCCATCGAACTGTGGATAGAATCAAACCAGGCATCAAGAACAAAGTTACCGTTTTCGGTAAAGATAGGACCATCTTTTCCTTTAGCCATACGCAATATGACTTTTGTTGCTCCCAGCATTCTTAAACGTTCTTCTACATAAAGCAATGCATTGGGAAATACTTCTACCGGAACGGGGAATTTAGAACCTAAACGGTCTACAAATTTCGACTGATCGACAATGATATATGTTTCCTTGCTGTTGGCAATCAGCAGCTTTTCCTTAAACATAGCACCACCGCGACCTTTGATAAGGCTCATTTCCGGGTCCACCTCATCGGCGCCATCGAATGTCCAGTCGGGTTTCTTTTCCCAAAGCGTCGTTTGCGGAATACCAAGCTGTGTACATGTCATTGATAATTCCATTGAGGCAGGGATAACTTGTACATTGAGTTTCTCTTTCTTAATCCGCTCGGCCATAGCCAATGCAGCTACGTAAACCGTAGAACCGGAACCCATGCCAATTACATCTCCATCTTTCATTTTTGCTGCGATTTCGGCAGCCACCCGTTCTTTTCCTTCGCGGTTGATTATCGCATCCGACCATTGCAGGTTTTCGATAATCGTGTCCTTCCATTCCATATAATTTGCCAGTAATGATTTAGTTTAAAAGATATGCAAAGGTAGCTATTTTAAGTACATTTCTACATCAAAGTGTCAATTATTACTGTGTTTCGAACAAATTATAGCCTTAGATTCAGGATATAGAATATATTTTTGCATAAACTATAAATTCAAAAAACAAATACCATGAAACGATTTTTAGGAGTCCTTCCTATGCTGGCATTTGCTATTATAATGCATGCAAATCCTATTGATGCGGCATTCAAAGAAGCAGCAAAGGTTGAAAAAGAAATCAAGAAAACATCTTTCGCGAAAGCAGTATACAACATCACAGACTTTGGTGCCAAACCGGATCATGTAAGTGAACCTTGCCACGAAGCCATCAATCAGGCCATTGTAGCTTGTAGTCTGAATGGCGGAGGTACGGTAGTTGTTCCTAAAGGAACGTTCTATACGGGACCGATTACAATGAAAAGCAACGTAAACCTACATGTTTCCGAAGGAGCAACATTGAAGTTCAGTACAGATCAAAGCCTGTATTTCCCCGGAGTAATTACCCGTTGGGAAGGGATTGACTGCTATAACGCCCGTCCGCTGATTTATGCGTACGGCGAAACAAATATTGCCGTAACCGGAAAAGGGACCATTGACGGACAAGGTTCTAACGAAACCTGGTGGCCGATGTGTGGCGCTCCGAGATATGGCTGGAAAGAAGGTATGGTAGCTCAACGCAACGGCGGACGCGAAAAGCTGTTGATGTATGGCGAAACTTCTACCCCGATCTACAAACGCGTAATGACACCGGAAGACGGTTTACGTCCGCAAATGATCAATTTCTATTCGTGTAATACTGTTCTGATTGAAGATGTTACATTAATAAATGCACCTTTCTGGGTAATTCATCCTTTGTTCTGCGAAAGCCTTATCGTTAGAGGTGTACAGATCTTCAACCGCGGACCGAATGGCGACGGATGCGACCCGGAATCATGCAAGAACGTATTGATAGAGAATTGTATGTTCGATACGGGCGACGATTGTATCGCTATCAAATCGGGTCGTAACAACGACGGGCGCAAATGGGGCATCCCCAGCGAAAATATCATTGTCCGCAAATGCCAGATGAAAAACGGGCATGGCGGCGTAGTGATCGGAAGCGAAATCTCGGGCGGTTACCGCAACTTGTATGTGGAAGATTGCGAGATGGATAGCCCCCTACTGGACCGTGTGATCCGTATCAAAACAAGTACCTGTCGCGGTGGGCTGATCGAGAATGTATTTGTACGTAACATCACCGTAGGCGAATGTAAAGAGGCGGTACTACGTATCAATCTGCAATATGAAAACCGGGAAAAGTGCCAACGCGGGTTTACTCCTACTGTACGCAATGTACATTTAAAGAATGTGACCAGTCAAAAAAGCCAATACGGTGTATTGATTATTGGGTTGGATGATTCGAACGATAACGTATATAATATCAGTGTAGAGGATTCGCATTTTAATAATGTAGCAAAAGACGGGAATCAGATTACAGGTGCAAAGGATGTAACGTTTAAGAACCTGTATATCAACGATAAGTTGGTAGATTAAGCTGCCAACGGCTTGGCACCGTACTGTCAGGAGCTTGGCACTGTACTGCCAACAGCTTGGCAAGCTACTGCCAACAGCTTGGCTGTGCAGTGCCAAGCCGTTGGCAGTACGGTGCCAAGCTGTTAATATCAACTTAATGTTTTGCGCAATCTTAGGAGTGATTGAACCCACCAGCTTCTTTTTCGGTAAATCCGTGAGTTACCGGGTTCTTTTGGAAATAATCGATACAGCGTTTCAAGTCCTCAATAAGCAGATCGGCCATATCGCGGCTGAATCCATGACGAATCAACACACGCTGGATAACCATATCTTCACAGTTAGCCGGCAACGAATAAGAAGCAATCTGCCATCCGCGGGTACGCATACGATCTGAAAGATCATATAGGTTAAAGCCCGGATTTACATCCTTCTTCAACATCCATGCTGCACCGGGAAGTGCCGACTTACCATCATAGAGCAAATCGAACAGTCCAAGTTTCTTCACCTCTTCGGCAATGTAGATGCCATGATCCAGACAAGCCTGCTGAATACGTTTGTACCCTTCGCGGCCATGACGAATAAAGTTATAGTATTGTGCTATGATCTGTCCGCCCGGACGAGAGAAGTTAAGCGCAAAGGTCGGCATATCGCCACCCAGATAATTCACACGGAAAATAAGATCCTCGGGTAAATCGGTTTTCTCGCGCCAAACCACCCAACCCACACCCAGAGGCGAAAGTCCATATTTGTGTCCGGAAGCATTGATAGACTTCACACGGGGAAGGCGGAAATCCCACACAATATCTTCCTGAATAAACGGAGCGATAAAACCACCGCTGGCAGCATCTACGTGGATAGGAATATCCAATCCTTTTTCTTCCTGTAGTTTATCCAACGCTTCGCTGATGGCCTTTACGTTTTCATATTCCAGCGTAAAGGTGACGCCAAATGTAGGGACAACACCAATGGTATTCTCATCCACACGCTTCAATACCTCTTCCGGAGTCATCAACAAACGATCATGCTCCATAGGGATTTCGCGGATTTCCACATCAAAATAACGGGCAAACTTATGCCAGCATATCTGCACCGGACCGGTTATAATGTTAGGCTTATCCGTTGGTTTACCCTCTTTTTCTCTTCTTTGGCGCCACTTCCATTTCAAAGCAAGTCCGCCCAACATGGCAGCCTCGCTGGAACCTGTAGTAGAGCAGCCAATGGTAGTTGCACTCTGTGGAGAATGCCAGAGATCGGCAAGAATATGCACGCAGCGGTTTTCAATCTCTGCCGTCTGAGGATATTCATCTTTATCAATCATATTCTTGTCCAGACACTTATCCATTAATACATGGATGTTGGAATCTAGATCCGTCTGACAGAAAGTAGCCAGGTTCTGCTTTGCATTACCATCAAGCAAGAGCTCATCGAGAAGAAGATTCCGAACCAATTCCGGATCACTCGAATTATTACATAATTTATACTTAGGAATGGCCTGGGTTGCGGCCGGTTGCGCATAATCGTCAAAAATGCTTTCACTTTTGTCGGAGTCGACTAAATGTAACGCCATATCTTTTCGGGTTTAAGGGTTAATACTGTTTCTTTGTTGTTACTGTTAAACAGTACCGAAAAGAGATTGTTTTGGCTTTTGTGTTAAAAATTAAGTTCATCGTAGGGGCGCTTCGCGAAGCGCCCAATGCACAGAATGTACAGAAAACCATTTTCAAGCGGTTCGCAAACCGCCCCTACAGCAGGCTAAAACTCATATATAATTTCTTTACGCAGCGTTTTTTCTCCTTCGTTCAGAAAAAGCGTAAGTAAATAAGTCGGCCCTGAAATCAGATTTATAGCTGCCTGCTTCTCTATCATCTTGCGATTCAGACCATGTTTTCGAAGAAAAGATTTATCCTGGCCTATATCATAAAGTAACCGTTTCTTTGTCTTTTTATCCAATGCATCATCCCAGAAACCTGGTGGACGAAGCGTAAAGTTTGCATAATAATCCCGTCTTAAAGACTCAAACAGATCAATGCCTTTATTCAATAAAAAACGATGCAAGCAAGCAAATACATCTTCAAGCTGATATCCTCTTGCCGGAAATTGCTGTTCAACGCAGTACTGCCCAAGTTCGTCAAAGAACTCAAAATACCTATCCTTATAATAAAATGTAAAAATCTCATGCATAGTCAACGTAAAGCGCCCGCTATTCCAATATTTCTCTAAAGCATGTTCTGCTTCATGGATGCGATGTAGCTCTTCCGAAGAGATATCAGCATTAAAGTTAATTTCATAAGGAGCCTCTTCGTTATAGCTATATCCATACTTTTCAGACTCCCGGCGCAGGTTAGTACCCCGAAGCATTTTCAAAAAGCCAAGTTGAACCTCTTTTCCGCCAAGCGCAAAAACATCATTAAACGAACGGACAAAACGAGCGTAAGTTTCGTGGGGCAATCCCGCAATCAGGTCCAGATGGAGTACAACCTTCCCGCCATCCATCAATTTCCGTATATTATCTGCCAGCAAAGGGAAATCCTGCTTTCGTTTTACTGCTATATTAGTCGGTTCGTAGGTAGACTGAATCCCGATCTCGAAACGGAAATAATTCTCCGGTAAGCTGTTGTTCAGGTAATCAATCATCTCATCAGTCAGTAAATCTGCATAAATCTCGAACTGGCAACTCAACCCTTGCCTATAATTTTGGATAAGGAAATCAAATATTGCCCGGGTATGCAGCTTATTGAGGTTAAACGTACGATCCAGAAACTTTATCTGTCTGGCACCCGCTTTGATCAAAGCGCCCAGATTCTCTAATATATACCCCATAGGGAAATATCGTACCCCCTTCTCACGCGAGGACAAACAATACTGACACTGGTAAGGACATCCGCGTGATGTTTCAAAATAGACTAAACGATTTCCCAGATTATCTCTATCTCTTTCCAGTAAATAAGGAGAAGGTAGCTTACTTAAACGATCCAAATCTGCTTTCACCGCCACTTTGCTGATATGACCTCTGGAAGAGATGCCCGGAATATCAGGGATTCCACCCCTCTCCAGGCATTGCACCAATTCGCCCAAAACAAACTCTCCTTCGCCACTTATCACATAGTCAATATCCCAGACATTCAGAAAATGTTCCGGTTCATAAGTCACTTCCGGACCACCAACAACAAGAATAAGATCAGGCTTACGCCGCTTAAGTATAGAAACAAGCTGTTCAATATGACTTACATTCCAAATATAAACACTCATCCCCAACACATCACAACCTGTGGCTAGTAATTCATCGGCCACGGCTTCAAGTCTTTCTTTGATCGTATATTCTCTGAAATCAAGATCACAGGCATCTTTATTGCTCACATAAAGCCAGCGTAAAGCCAAAGAAGTATGTATATATTTCGCATTAAGCGTAGTAATTATCGTTTTCATCACAATTTATTAAATCAATCGGCAAACATGCAAATTGAATGCAAATTTACCGATTCACCTACAATAAGTAAAATTATTCCGGGAGATTATTCAACACACCTGTTATTACATTGACATATTGATAAATATACATGGCGAACTATTAGTTTTTTTCACACAGTATATGAACATCTTACGTAAATAAGAGCTATATTTGCATTGCATTTTAATGAAGAATATATAAAAATGGACGATTCAAAGGAAGAAAAAAAAGACGATTTAGATAGAATCAGACGAGACATAAAGGAGGGGAGATTGGATAGTGCTATCCGGAACTTAGCTAATCGCCTTATAATTGCGACAATAAGCCCGGGACCTGATAAATCCGAACTGTATTATTTACTTGGAAATGCATGTAGAAAAAAAGGAGATTTTCATCTAGCCATGGACTTCTACACCAGAGCGATAGAAGAAAATCCGGATAGCCCTGCGGTAGAAGCCCGGAAAGTACTACAAGGGATTATGAATTTTTATAATAAGGATATGTACAATCATTAAAATAACGTATACGAAATTATGGCAAAAATTAAAGGAGCAATAGTTGTTGACACAGAACGTTGCAAAGGGTGTAACCTGTGTGTCGTGGCTTGCCCGCTTAATGTAATATCTCTGAGCAAAGAAGTGAACGTAAAGGGATATAATTATGCGAAACAAACCGTGGAAGACACTTGCAACGGATGTAGTTCATGTGCGATCGTTTGTCCCGACGGATGTATCTCGGTGTACAAAGTAAAAGTGGAAAAATAAAAGCGTTCCGGTCAACTCCGGAACTGATTTAACTTAAAAACTTAGAAATTCAAATAATGGAAGAAGTTGTATTAATGAAAGGAAATGAGGCCATTGCCCACGCCGCAGTACGCTGTGGTGCCGACGGGTACTTTGGCTATCCTATTACTCCCCAATCGGAAGTTCTGGAAACCCTTGCCGACCTGAAACCATGGGAAACAACCGGAATGGTAGTACTACAAGCCGAAAGCGAAGTAGCAGCTATCAATATGGTATATGGAGGCGCAGGAAGTGGTAAGATGGTTTTAACCTCATCATCCAGTCCGGGCGTGAGCTTGAAGCAAGAAGGAATTTCCTATCTGGCAGGAGCGGAACTTCCTTGTCTTATTGTGAACGTAATGCGTGGAGGTCCGGGACTTGGAACGATCCAACCCAGCCAGGCAGATTACTTTCAGACCGTAAAAGGTGGTGGACATGGCGACTACAGACTAATCGCACTGGCACCGGCATCCGTACAGGAAATGGCAGACTTCGTTGAACTAGGCTTCGAGTTGGCATTCAAATACCGCAACCCAGCCATTATCCTTGCCGATGGAGTGATTGGGCAAATGATGGAAAAGGTTGTTCTCCCTGCGCAAAAGCCACGCCGCACAGAGCAGGAACTGATTGAACAATGCCCATGGGCAAGTACAGGAAGAACAAACGGCCGTAAACCGAACATTATTACTTCACTGGAACTTCAACCCGATGCTATGGAGCAAAACAACATACGCTTCCAGGCTAAATACAAACTAATCGAAGAGAACGAAGTTCGCTACGAAGAAATAAACTGCGAAGATGCAGATTACCTGATTGTTGCCTTCGGGTCAATGGCACGTATCGGACAGAAAGCAATGGAGATTGCCCGCGAGAGTGGTATCAAAGTAGGTATTCTACGCCCGATCACCCTGTGGCCATTCCCAACCAAAGCAATCGCCAAATATGCCAATCAGGTAAAAGGTATGCTCTCACTCGAGTTGAATGCCGGACAAATGGTCGAAGATATTCGCCTGGCTGTAAACGGAAAGGTAAAAGTGGAACACTTTGGACGTCTGGGAGGTATTGTACCCGACCCTGACGAAATTGTAGCTGCCCTCAAAGAAAAACTGATTTAATATGAATCCCGATAAAATAAGAAACATCTTAAATATACTTTTTATGATCGGAGCACTGGCTTCCATCATTATCTACTTTGCAGTAGACGACAAAAAAGTATTTCTTTATGTATGTGGTGCTACCATATTCGTGAAAATAATGGAGTTCTTTATCCGTTTCACTCACAGGTAAATTCAATTTTGAATTTTGAATTTTGAATTTTAAATGCATCTACACATGGGCTTTCTAATTCAAAATTCAAAATTAATAATTCAAAATTAATAAAGTTATGACAAAAGAAGAAATAATCAAACCCGAGAATCTGGTTCACAAAAAACCGACTCTCATGAATAATAACTCCATGCACTACTGCCCAGGGTGTAGCCACGGAGTGGTACACAAACTTGTGGCCGAGGTGATCGAAGAAATGGGCATGGAAGAAAAAACAATCGGTATATCCCCCGTAGGATGTGCTGTTTTTATCTATAACTACCTTGACATCGACTGGCAGGAAGCTGCACACGGACGTGCGCCGGCATTAGCTACAGCCATCAAACGTCTATGGCCTGATAGATTGGTATTCACTTACCAAGGCGACGGCGACCTGGCTTGTATCGGAACAGCCGAAACGATCCATGCCTTGAACCGCGGTGAAAATATCACCATCATCTTCATCAACAATGCAATCTATGGAATGACCGGCGGACAAATGGCGCCAACTACATTGGTTGGAATGAAAACCTCTACCTGCCCATACGGACGTGAAGTTGACATCCATGGTTATCCACTAAAAATTACCGAGATTGCTGCCCAGTTGGAAGGTACTGCTTATGTAACCCGCCAATCTGTACAATCGGTTCCGGCTATACGTAAAGCTAAAAAAGCAATCCGTAAAGCATTCGAGAACTCAATGGCCGGAAAAGGTTCAAATCTGGTAGAGATTGTTTCAACCTGTAGCTCGGGTTGGAAAATGACTCCGGACGGAGCAAACAAATGGATGGAACAAAACATGTTCCCCTTCTACCCTCTTGGTGATTTAAAAGACAAAGAATAATGAAACAGGAAATTATTATAGCAGGTTTCGGTGGACAAGGAGTATTGTCCATGGGAAAGATTCTGGCCTATTCCGGCTTAATGGAAGGCAAAGAAGTGAGTTGGATGCCCGCGTATGGCCCGGAACAACGAGGAGGAACAGCAAATGTCACTGTAATTGTAAGTGATGAAAGAATCTCTTCGCCGATTCTGAGTAAATACGATGCAGCTATTATTCTGAATCAACCTTCACTCGAAAAATTCGAGAGCCGTGTAAAACCGGGAGGCATACTGATATACGACGGATATGGTATCATAAACCCACCAACACGCAATGACATTAAGATCTATCGTATTGATGCTATGGATGCTGCAAACGAAATGAAAAATGCGAAAGCATTCAATATGATCGTATTAGGTGGATTACTGAAACTAATTCCAATGGTTTCAATAGACAGCGTATTAAAGGGATTGAAAAAAACATTACCCGAACGTCACCACCATTTAATTCCTATGAATGAAGCTGCCATCGAAAAAGGAATGGAGCTTATTGAAGAAGCTTAGGAAATTGAGAATTGAGAATGAAGAATTGAGAATTAGCTGCGCATAGTTTAACCTTTGTTCGCAGGGTAATTCTCAATTCTCAATTCTCAATTCTCAATTCTTTATAGTATATTTGCCGCTAATTATGAGAAAGATTCAACTACTACTTATATTATTGTTTCTTTGCCAATTAGGTGTGAACGCGCAAATAGGCAATACAAACCGCCGTGACGACGGATTCGGATATATTGATGACCCACAGATAGACCCTGCTATGCGCACAGGAATGCAAGATAGTTCGAATGTGGAAATCATAAGTCTGGACCCAAAGATGCACATGTGGAAAATCAGTGAAGAACTGGGCACCATTATCCCCGTACCCGTAGATACAGCATCCTATTTATTCCAGAATTCAAACCTGATGGAAGGAATGAAAGGGCATTACAACCACCTGGGAAACCTTGGAGCTCCACGTATGTCGCGTATATTCTTTGAGCGGCCACAGGCAACATCTTCTATGTTTTTAGACCCATTCTCTATATTCGTAACAAAACCTTGGGAACACTATTTTACAAACAGTAATATTCCATACACGAATCTCTCCTATTACACCAATTTCGACAAACAAGATGGAGAAGACAGGTTTAAAGCATATTTCTCTGTCAACGCTACTAAAAACCTTGCTTTTGGTTTCAATTTCGACTATTTATATGGAAGAGGATATTATCAGAATCAATCAACCTCATACCTGAAAGGTGGTTTGTTTGGTAGCTATACAGGCGATAGATATAAAGCGCATTTCATATATAATATGTTTAATATGAAAATGCAGGAAAATGGTGGAATTACAGATGATAGGTATATTACAAACCCTGAAGAGATGTCAGGAGGAAAAAAAGAGTATAAGTCCACCGAAATGCCAACCAACCTGTCTAAAACATGGAATTATAATAAGAACTTTTATGTGCACTATACACATCGATATAGTTTAGGTTTCGACAAAGAGATACCCGACCCTAAAAAGGAAGGTGATACGATCGATACCTTTATTCCCGTTACCAGCTTCATACACACAATCAGAGTAGAGCGTTCAAGGCATAAATTCATTTCGGAAGATAATGTGACTTATGCTGACAAATATCTGGATGTATCGGATGCACAAAATTATAAAGCATTGGATACGACCACATACGTAGGTATTAAAAACACATTTGGTGTAGCATTGCTCGAAGGGTTCAATAAATATGCCAAAGCCGGGCTAACAGGGTTTATCTCGCATAAATATAACGAATACACCCTGATGGACAGTATAGATGGTAAAGGAAATGCCAAGTACAAAGAGAATGAGGTTTTTGTGGGCGGTGAACTTGCAAAAAGAGAAGGAAATTTTCTGCATTACAGGGTATTAGGAGAAGTTGGAGTTACCGGAGCAGCTAAAGGGCAATTTCGTGTAAATGGTGATCTTGACCTAAACTTCCGTCTATTCAAAGATACAGTAAACTTTATAGCCAGAGCCTCCATTAGCAATACATTACCGGCATTCTATCTGCGCCACTACCACTCCAAATATTTTTGGTGGGACTATGCAGGAGAGAATGAAATGGATAAGGAATTCCGTAGCCGCATTGAAGGTGAACTGAACATTAACCGTTGGCGAACAAACCTGAAAGCCGGGGTAGAGAATATTAAAAACTATACCTATCTCGATGCCACCGCAAATCCCACTCAATCAGGCGAAAACATTCAGGTATTATCTGCCACATTAAACCAGAATTTCAGAGTCGGTATCTTGTGTTGGGACAATGAAGTAACCTGGCAAAAGTCAAGTAAAGAAGAAATCTTACCTCTCCCCGACCTCTCCGTATACAGCAACTTGTATCTGGATGCCAAACTAGCAAAGAAAGTTCTAAGTTTGCAATTAGGGGCAGATGTCAGATATTTCACTAAATATAAAGCTCCGACTTATACACCTGCTGTTCAGCAGTTTCACCTACAGGGCGAGGAAGCTATTGATATTGGTGGATTCCCCATTGTTAATGTATACGCCAACTTTCATCTGAAACGTACGCGTTTCTTTGTGATGTACTCTCATGCAAATGCAGGAATGGGAACTGCAAAATACTTCATGGCTCCGCATTACCCAATCAACCAGGGACTGATACGATTCGGCTTATCCTGGAATTTCTTTGATTAATAAAAGAAATGAAACTATCTACATCCAAAATAATCAAGTATGTTATTATAGGTATAACTGCGGTACTTCTGGCAACATTATGGTCGAGAATAAGCAGTAAAAAAGAAACAGCCTCCCACCCCAGAGATTACAAAGAGATTGTGGCCTCGGGACTTCTACGTGCTGTTACCGAATACAACGCAATCAGTTTTTATGCAGATGGTGATACGGTTTCCGGATTCAACTATGAGCTTATAGAGGCCTTTGCCCGTAACAAAGGACTGGAAGTGGAGGTTACTCCTGAAATGAGTTATGAGAAAAGGCTGCAAGGTCTGAGTGATGGAACTTACGACATTATTGCCTATGATATTCCAACGACTAACCAATTAAAAGACTCTTTACTTCTGACAGAGCCTATTGTGTTGACCAAGCAGGTACTTATACAGAGAAAAGCAGAACAAGATAGTACAACCTATATCAAGAGTCAACTGGATTTAGCACATAAAACACTGCATGTTGTAAAAGGCTCACCCGCAATCATGCGTATCCGGAATCTTGGAAATGAAATTGCAGATACAATCTACACCCGCGAAATAGAGAAATATAGTTCAGAACAATTAATGGCCATGGTGGCTCACGGGGATATTGACTATGCGGTAACAGACGAAACCATTGCCAGAGCTTATATTGACTCTTTCCCTCAATTGGATATCAATACGGGTATCAGCTTTACCTTATTTTATTCTTGGGGAGTCAGCAAACAATCGCCGGAACTGTTGGATAGCCTCAACACCTGGCTGAATGACTTTACAAAAAAGGCTGCGTACAAGAAGATATATCAGAAATATTATGGTCAGTAGCTACCAGCTTCTAACTACTATTAATACTTGAAACATGAAAACAATTAAATGGGGATTTATTGGATGCGGTGATGTTACCAAGCAAAAGAGCGGTCCTGCATTCCAGAAAATAGAAAATTCAGAAGTTGTGGCAGTTATGAGCCGTGACCCTGAAAAAGCCAAAGCATATGCCAAAGAAAGAGGCATAAAAAAATGGTATGATGATGCTCAGGAATTGGTAGACGACCCGGATATCAATGCTGTATATATTGCTACCCCTCCTTCCTCTCATGCCACTTACGCCATCATGGCCATGAAAGCCGGTAAAGATGTATATATAGAAAAGCCAATGGCTGTGACATACGAAGAATGCACTCGCATTAACCGTATTGCCCAGGAAATGGGCCGCAAATGTTTCGTAGCCTATTACCGCAGATATATGCCTTACTTCCTGAAAGTAAAAGAGCTGGCATTAAATGGTACAATCGGTAATGTAATCAACGTACAAATACGTTTTGCACAACCACCACGCGAACTGGACTACAACCGGGAAAATCTTCCCTGGCGTGTACAAGCAGATATTGCAGGAGGAGGCTATTTCTATGATCTCGCTCCTCACCAAATAGACTTGTTACAGGGTATGTTCGGATACATATTGGAAGCAAGCGGATATAAAAGCAACCGGGGAGGACTCTATGAAGTGGAAGATACGCTTAGTGGCTGTTTCCAGTTCGATAATGGTTTAGTGGGGTCGGGCTCCTGGTGTTTTGTCGCCCACGAATCGGCAACTGAAGACCGTATTGAAGTTATTGGCGATAAAGGAATGATCTGCTTCTCCGTATTTACTTACGAGCCTATAGCCCTGCATACTGAAAAAGGACGGGAAGAAATTATCATTGAAAACCCTGAACACGTTCAGCAGCCTTTAATCCAGGCGGTGGTCGATGACCTTCTTGGAAAATCTACTTGTACCTGCGATGGCGAAAGCGCCACAACCACCAACTGGGTGATGGATAAGATACTCGGAAAAATCTAAGAATGTGCCAATCGGCACATTTTTTTTAGCTACCATGTCACGTTTCTCTTCTTCGTGCGTCTTGTTTATGTAAATGGAGCTCAATCAATTTAAAATAACGATCCTTCCCTTGCGGGATAAGCTTGTGGGCTATGCGCAAAGACTGACTGAAGATCACTCCGATGCAGAGGATGTGGTACAGGAAGCAATGCTCAAGCTATGGAATATCCGTGATCAACTACACGAATACCGTAGCATAGAAGCGCTGGCTGTAAAAATAACCCACAACTTATGCATGGATGCCTGGAGGAAGAAACGAACGAAAGTCATATCCATTGATCAGGTTACCATAACCAATCAATCGACAATGACTCCCGATCGTCTTCTGGAAGAGAAAGATGAAATGCGCCTGATGCGCGAAATTGTCGATTCTCTGCCACCGCTTCAGCAAACCATCCTCAGGATGAGGGATATCGAAGAATACGAAACGACAGAAATTGCGGAAATAACCGGTTGCAGTGCTGAAGCTATCCGCAGTAATTTGTCAAGAGCACGAAAAAAAGTGAGAGACATTTACCTTCAAACAATACAAGAGAAGAAAAGGAGGAATGAAGTATGAAAATAGATGATTTATTAAATAGATACTTCGATGGAAATACTACTTGCGAAGAAGAAAGAGAAATAAAACGTTTCTTCAGAGAAGAGGATGTTCCGTCAGAACTTGAGATATATCGTCCGCTTTTCGCTTTTTTCGAAGAGGAGGCAAAGCAATATTCCCCCCGCAGGCAAAAGCGCTACTTTATTTATACGCTAAGTAGCATAGCTGCCGGATTGCTTATTATCCTGAGCATTGCAGGAATAAAACAAATAAACCAACCTGCGAATTTTGTTATCATTGACGGATATAAGTCGACTAATATCCAATTGGCACGCGAACAAGCCCAGGCCGCTTTTGATGATGTAAGTTTTAGCAGAGATGAGATTTTTGAGACTTTATTTAGTGAGTAATATATTAAAATGATATAGCGATGAATAAGATGATCCGCATAACGTTAACAATCCTACTATTAAGCCTAAGTGGTCATATAATGGCTCAACAAGACTTGAAGATTGCCTCCGTATTTCAAAAATACGGCAAGCAGAAGGGAGTTACGATGGTAGAGCTTTCCAATGAACTGGTGGATATATATGAAATGAAATTATATAAAAGCCTTTCATTCAAAGATGTTGGAAACGCTCTGCCGGATATTCTGAATTGTCTGGAAGAAGACCGAAAAAAAGCTAAAAAGGTAAAAGAGGTAGTATCCGAAGGAAAGATTCAATCGGGCTATTATCAACTTCCACAAGCCAAAGAGGATATTAACCGCTTTATCCTGTTTAAAACAGGAAAAAAAGGAAGCGCAACGCTTATCTATCTGGAAGGCGCTCTGGATGCAGACGATCTGGTCACTCTCCTCTTCATGAAGAAAGATTAAAAACATAACTAAATACTACAATCAATATGAAACGAATCATTGTATTATTGCTGATACTTGCTCCTATGGCTTGTATAGCACAGGAAACTGCTAACCAGGACACTACATTTTATGTCGGAAATCGCAAATATGTGATCAAAGAGACGGAAGATAATATTCGGGTGAAGATCTATGAAGAGTCTTCCAAAGGAGATACGATACAAAACGATCAGATATTCGAAGGGGTGTATAAAGATGGAAGAAGCACCGAACGCCGTATTTCGCTGACGATTCCTTTTGTGAAGAAAGAGAAGAAATACAGAGGGTATTTTGATAAACATGTAGCGGGTGTTTATGTAGGATATAGCCAGTTTGCCGATGGAATGAACTTCAGCAAGGCAGATGATGTCGACCTGGTTGCCTCAAAATCATGGGAATGGGGAATAAACTTGTTCGAAGGTGCAGTGCGCTTATCCCGCAACTGGGGCTTGACCAGCGGATTAGGCTTCGGATATAATTCATTCCGATTGGATGGTAATTATGGTTTTGAGGAAAGGGATGGCGTTACGGACATTTATCCTTCACCTGATGAGGTGGATTATCGTCGTAGCCGCTTACGCTATTATCATCTTCGATTGCCGGTGTCATTCGAATGGCAAAAAAGCATCAACCATAAAGGACCTATATTCTTTTCGTTAGGTGCCGAAATAGAGACCCGTTTCTGGGTACGTTCCAAAGCAATCATTGATGATGATAAACATACACTAAGCAAGGACCTGAATGTACGTCCACTAGGTGTCAACCTATTAGCTCAGGCAGGATATGGAGATTGGGGATTTTATTGCCGATATGCCACAGCAAGCCTTTTTGAAAAAGATAAAGGGCCCAAACTCTACCCCTTCTCACTCGGCATCCAGTGGCACTGGTAACCGGCGAGGCACCAGTGCCAGGTTTAGCTAACGCTAACCGTTGGTTCCATGCGGAGGATAAAGTTGAAAATATATTTCTTTATATTTTTTAAAACCGCAGAGTTACGCAGATTAACGCAGAGAAATTACTTTAAAATAAAAACTCTGCGTTAATCTGCGTAACTCTGCGGTTAAAAATGATTTTATTATCCCAGGCTTCCCAACCATTTCACCCGTTCATTTGTTATAAAAAAGAAATTAATAACTAAATGAATATGGAAAATGGTGCAATGATGCAGTATTTCGAGTGGAATCTGCCAAATGATGGAAATCTCTGGAAGCAAATTAAAGCGGATTCAAAGCATTTACATGATATAGGTGTAACAGCCGTATGGATTCCCCCTGCATATAAAGCGGATGAGCAACAGGATGAGGGTTATGCAACGTATGACTTGTTTGATTTGGGCGAATTTGAACAGAAAGGAACAGTTCGTACCAAATACGGAACAAAGAAGGAGCTTACAGAAATGGTTAAAGAACTGCATAAATATCAGATATCAGTTTATCTGGATACTGTTCTCAATCATAAAACCGGTGCAGATTTTACCGAGAAGTTTATGGCACAGGAGGTCGATCCTCAAGACCGGAATCACATGCTAACAGAACCTTATGAGATACAAGGATGGACCGGATATAATTTCCCCGGCAGAAAAGATGCATATTCAGATTTCAAATGGCATTATTATCATTTCTCAGGTACAGAGATGGATGATGCGCAGCGTAAAACCGGTATCTATCGCATACTGGGAGAGAATAAATACTGGAGTGAGAATGTAGACTCCGAAAACGGAAACTATGATTTCCTGCTGGGTAATGACATTGACCTGAAACATCCGGAAGTGATCAAGGAACTCAATAAATGGGGTATCTGGGTGGCTAAAGAACTAGGTCTGAATGGTATCCGCATGGATGCGATCAAACATATGGATGCACAGTTCATTAAACAATTCCTGGAAGCCTTGCGGGCTGAGTTAGGTGAAGACTATTACGCTGTCGGAGAGTATTGGAACGGTGATCTGGATACACTGGATAGTTACCTGGACAGTGTAGGAAACAAACTCAATCTGTTCGATGTTCCACTCCATTATAATATGTTTGGCGCTTCCCAAAGTGGAAAAGAGTTTGATATGCAAAAGATACTGGATAATGCATTGGCGGTCAACCGCCCTACCCTGGCCGTAACTTTTGTGGATAATCATGACTCCCAACGTGGAAGCTCGCTCGAGTCTCAAATTGAAGATTGGTTTAAGCCATTAGCTTATGGACTTATTCTGCTTATGAAAGATGGATATCCATGCATATTCTATGGAGATTATTATGGAATAAGTGGAAAGAAATCACCCCACCGGCTTATCATTGAGATTCTTTTGGACGCCCGTAAAAAATATGCATATGGTGATATGGACATGTATTTCGACCATCCAAGTACAGTCGGTTTTGTTCGTAAAGGAGATGAAGAACACCCGAATTCCGGACTTGCTTTCCTAATGTCGAATGGCGAAGCCGGAAATAAAGTGATGAATATCGGTGAAGAGCACAAAGGTGAAGTATGGTATGAAATCACCGGAAATATCAAAGATGAAGTAACCATAGATGAAAAAGGCAATGGAAATTTCACTGTAAGCGCCCGTAATCTTGCCGTTTGGATAAAGAAAGCCTAGTTTTTTTCGTATATTAGCAAGCGAGGCGCTTGACCCAGGTTTCCATGTGGGTGGCAACTCCTATTAATAATAGCCTATTATATGACTAAAGAAGAAATTATGCGGAAAGCCATTGAGCTTTCGAAAGAAAATGTTCGGAATGGTGGTGGCCCTTTCGCTGCTATTATTGCCAAGGATGGTGAGATTGTGGCAACAGGCCTGAACAGAGTAACAGACTCGTGCGACCCAACCGCCCATGCAGAAGTCAGCGCAATCCGTGCAGCTACATCCGGATTAAATACATTCAATCTTAGTGGATATGAGATTTATACCTCTTGTGAGCCATGCCCTATGTGCTTAGGAGCCATTTATTGGGCCAGACTGGATAAAGTTTATTATGGGAACAATAAAACCGATGCTAAAAACATTGGCTTTGATGATTCTTTTATTTATGATGAACTGGCGCTTGATCCCCAAAATAGGAAACTACCATCTGAAATCCTGCTACACGATGAAGCCATTAAAGCTTTCGAAGCATGGACGGAAAAAGAAGATAAGATAGAATACTAAAAGAAATCCCCGGTTAAGCCTCACAGCCTCCGGGGATTTTTCACACACATAAAAAGTTATATTACATAGAAAAACAGTTTCTTAGAATCTGGCACCAAGAGTCAACAATACTTGATGTCTGTTATTATCTACTTTCGTAGCTTGAAGATATTCATGATCAAATGCATAGAAATCTTCTTTATACGTATGCAGCCTATAAGCTAAATCTGCATAGAAACTTTTACCACGATAGCCGAACCCGAATGTATAATCGCTCACTGACTTGGTATTAGCAAAATCGGTATCTGTTAAAATACTATTATCCGGGAGTTGTTTCCATGCTTCTTTCTTGAATGCTGCCGTAGAGAGGTTATATCCTACCCGGAATGCGAATTCAGGAACGAACTTATACTCGGCACCCAAACGGAGCGTACTTACTCCTTTTAGTTTATCTTTAGCCTCGCCGGTTTCCCAATACATTGAACCACCCTGATAGTCGGTATATCGGAACTTCATGGAAGAATAGTCCTGGTATTCGTACTCGGCACCCAGTGCTAATGCACTACCCACTGTGTAGCCTAGACTAAAGTTGTACTTCCATGGAGTATGCAACTTATATTTCGTAGAAGCAACTCTTCCACCTAACTCGTCGTAGGTAGATATCTCATCATCCCAATATTGATGGTTCCCATCTTCCATACCTTCGTATGCAAGAAGTGCTTCTGTTTCATTAGTCAATGTGTAGAATGTGGGTGTATGTATAGCCAGTCCAATGCGTAAGGGAGAATATTCGAACGGACGAACAATTGCACCTATTTTCACATCAAAACCTGTACCTTTGGTTCTGTTCCAACTCTCTAGGCTATATCCCCAATTATCGTCATATGACTCGTCATACCAGGAATATTTTCTGTAGTTAACATCATATAACCCTAAGGTTAGTCCCAGATACACACGATCATTGAAGTTAAATGAGGTATTAAGAGTAAATTCATCAATACCACCTGTTTCTTTAGAATAAAATTGGCTATATGGTGGTTGGTCTATGTAGCCTCTATAATATCCATCCGTCTGGCCGGACTCATTGACAAATTCATAGAACTCATACATTAATCCATTCCATCCTAAAGCAGCCAACCAACCTACATTAGGATCATTATAGGGATTACCTTTATAATCCATAATATCAGTTCTGGTTGCATCATACATAAGATTGGCTTGTCTGGCCATTTGTGTAGTTTGCGATACAACATAGTCCTCACCATTTTCTGTAAAGGTAGGAACCGATCCCGCCATGGACATATATTTGTTGAACGATTTATTCCGTTTATAATTAAAAGCTACATTTACATAACGCAATGCCGTATAATCACCAATCTTGTTAGATATAACAAACCCAATATTATCAAAATTGAATTGATTCTTATCCTCTTTCATTGATAAGCCGTTAAAATTGCTTTTAGTCTCCAAGGCAGAAAAGCTAATAGTACCCATGACATCATTACTGCGATAAATACCTATACCTGCAGGGTTGGTGCTGATTGTCGAGATATCTCCACCCAGAGCTCCCATGGCTCCACCCATTCCGACAAAACGGGCAGTTCCATTCAACTCATTATTATTGAATTTTACAGCATCATATATATTCTGTGCTCTCAACCCTGTAGCCATTGCTACCAATAGAGTTAAAGTAGCTACTGATATTATCTTTTTCATATTTCTACTACTATTTAATTTCTTACTTTAGGCTAAAAACATATCCTCCTATTATCTTCTACCTCCACTTGAGCGAGATGAGCCACCACCACTGGAGGACCCACCAGAGGATCTGCTGCTACTGCCGCCACCTCCGGAATATGAGCTACCACTCGAACGTGAACTACTACCAGATGAATAGCTGCTACTGCTACTTGAACGGGAGCTACTACTTGGAGGACTATAGCTCCGTGAACTGCTGGAAGACGAATTTCCAGGCGAGTAACTTCTTGAAGAAGAAGATGAAGAAGAACTTCCACGGCTATATGACGAACCTCTTGTACTTGTAGATGAACTACTTGACGAAGGACGTGTAACCGCACTGCTACGTGAGCTTCTAGCACTTGAGCCACCGCTTCCTACTGCTTCACGCGAAGTATTGGTGGTGCTAGGACGGGTATACGCAGAACCACGTCCGGTTGCTGGTGCTGTACCGCTAACAGTTCCTCTATTCGAAGGACGTGCAGTACTTCCTTCTCTTGTTCCTACAACTCTACGGGTTGAACTACCGCCTGAGGTAGAAACCGAACCATTTTCACGGGTTACAGGACGGCGACCAGTTGTTGTTCCGGATACTGAACTAGCCGGACGACGCCCGGTTGTTCCCGAAACTACACTGCTTGGACGACGGTTTCCTGTTGTTGAACTGGATGCAGTCGGGCGACGGTCGCCTATATTCACGCGGTTGGCACTTGGACGGCGACTTGTATTGTACGTACCAGCCCAATGACTACCACCGCCACCGCCTGGATACCATCCTCCGCCATGCCAGTGATTGTGGTGATGGTGATGTCCCCATCCCCAGCCCCAGCCGCCAGACCAGTAACCGGGCCAATAGCCACCCCAACCGTAATGTCCGCCATAGTATCCACCATACCCGGAGTTCCAATATCCGCCGTAGCCCCAACCGGGACCCCAGCCCATACCATATGATCCCCAACGCCAATCCCACCAAAGACGATTACTGAATGTTGGGAAAGCATAGGCATACATGCCATCAGTATATACGTTCCAATCCCATGAATTCAAGCCATACACAATATCCCAATAGTATGGGCTACTGATAGGAATTGCATATCTCGGGTTACGGAAACGGATGATGCGTTCGGCATATTCGTAATCATCTTGTGATCCTTCGAATTCGCCACCAACCCATTCACCGTCTAAGTCGTAAACGTTTTTCTCCTTTATATATAACGTATCATTCTCCATTACGAACTCATTTTGTTTTGCATCGTAACGGCGATTATATTCATCTACATCCCGTGCGTTCCCCTTTCTGTCCTGAATTACCACGGTCGATCCCGGAGCTGTATAAATTGTGGTACTCACCTCTTGCTTCTTTTCCTCAACAGGAACCACAACCTCTTTCTTCTGCTCTTTCTTATTTTTTTCCTTTTTAGGAATATAATAAAGGTCATCATCTGTGCTTTGCGCCATGGTCACCAGGGGAAGGCTAATGGCAGCGAGCAATAATAAAACAATCTTTCTCATACTTCTAGGTTTTACTGGTTCTTAACTATCCACTTTATCTCACCACAAAGATAATCAAGGGATTTACCATCCTAAGGAGAATTTCCCCAAATAACAATAGGGATTTCCCTATAAGAGTTGAAAGTTGAAAGTTGAAAATTGAAAGTTGGTTGCGCATTCATCGTTTGAAGAGCATTTTCTCTTTCTTATCTTCATTCTTTGCATTTTAAGGGTTATATTTGCAACTTAGAAACAAAGTAGCAAGCGTATTGTTTGGACTAAAAGACAAAAGGCGCAGCCAACTTTCAATTTTCAACTTTCAACTTTCAACTGATTTGAAGTATTTAGAATTTAACTTCCGGACACAACCTTGTACGGAAACCGTTAATGATGTTTTATCAGCGGTGCTGGCCGATGTCGGCTTTGATAGCTTTGTGGAAAACAATAGCGGGATTACAGCGTATATCCCGGCGGCATTATTCGATGAAGAGACATTGAAGAACGCCATAGCTTACTTCCCGATAGAGAATACAGTCATAGATTATACCTACGAGGAGGCTGAAGACAAGGACTGGAACGAGGAATGGGAAAAGAATTTCTTCCAGCCGATTATTATCGACGACCGTTGTGTTATCCATAGTACTTTCCATAATAATATACCGCAGATGGAGTATGATATTCTGATCAATCCGCAAATGGCATTCGGAACAGGACATCACGAAACAACGAGTCTGATTATTGGTGAATTGCTAAACAGCAACCTGACAGATAAATCGGTACTGGATATGGGGTGTGGTACTTCCATCCTTGCCATTTTGGCACGTTTGCGCGGAGCAAAGCCAATTACTGCTATTGATATTGATACCTGGTGCGTGGAAAATTCCAAAGAGAATATTGCACTGAACAAGGTGTCGGATATCACGGTAGAGTTGGGAGATGCGGCGATAATCAGCGACCGGGGTCCTTTTGATGTTGTGATTGCAAACATTAACCGGAATATTCTACTGAATGATATGAAGTATTATGTAGCGCGTATGAATCCGGGAGCTGAACTTTACATGAGCGGGTTTTATGTAGAGGATATTCCGATGATTAAGGAAGAAGCGGAAAGACTAGGATTGACTTTTAGTCATTATAAGGAGAAGAATAATTGGGCAGTTGTTAAATTGAGAATGGAGAATTGAGAATGGAGAATTGCTGTGCAGCGTCAACAGGTGGTGTTTGCAACTTAATTCTCCATTCTCAATTCTCAATTCTCAATTTAAGAAGCTCTTCCAGTGCACCATTATACACATTGAGGTCTACATCCGATTTAATGCCCGGCACTTGCCCGATATCTGAATGTTGCCAAAAGTCCCATTTGCCTTCATATCGTACCGAATCGACGTAATAATGGGCTATCCAATAAGGGTAGGAATTGAATACGGAATCATTTAAGTATTTCATCTTAAACTTATAGGAGGCATAGATAATGGGCTTTACGCCATAGTGCATCTCAATTCGTTGCAGCCAGACCTTCAATGCGGCTTGTAACTCTTCGGTTTCCTTCCGGCCTTTTACTTCAATATCTAATACAGGGGGAAGATCGCCCGCCTTAAGATTGACTGTACGGATAAAGAAGTCGGCTTGCTTCATTGGGTCGGTATTCGGATTGTAGAAGTGGTAGGCGCCACGAATGAATCCATGTTCATAGGCTTTATCAAAGTTACGGGTAAAGGTAGAGTCCAGATGATCGCCTCCCTCCGTAGCTTTCATAAAGATAAAATGTATGGGAAACTTCGTCAGCCTGCTTTGGGTGAGTTGATGCCAATCAATCGCGCCCTGGTAATGGGAAATATCTAAGCCGTGGACTTTATATCCATAGGGCAGACAGACGCCATATCCTTCCTGACCATAGCAAGGCTGCCAACGATAGGCGTAGGGACGAATGAAGAAAAAGTAGAATGCAGTAGTAAAAACAACAATAATCCCCATAGCAACGACAACAACCTGCCATCGACGAATCTGGTGAGTCCGGCGAGGCGCCGAAGCCAGATTTGACTTGCGTCGATCTCCGATTCCATGTGATGTGGCAACGCTCTGCCGCGAGGCTCCATGCGGTTTCGATGACTTTGCCCGTTCCTTCGTTTTCTTTGGAGCAGGTTTAGTATTTGTTTTCGTACGCGGTTTCGTTGTTTTGAACGGCACTTAGGTTTAGAGTTGAAAGTTGAATATTGAAAGTTGAAAGTGATAGGGCTGCAAAGCTAGAGTGTGAAACCAGAAGCTACAGGTTATAAGCTGAAAATCGAAAGCAGCCGCATCTAACTTGTGCAACCTAACTTTCAATTTTCAACTTTCAACTTTCAACTATTCCTGTTCCAGCTGTAACGTTTTAGTTGGTTGGTCGCACACTTCAGTAGGGCCAAAGTATTGGATTGGACCTGGGTATACATAGTCTGTTTGGATAGCCCATGCTTCGCGTTGTGCGGCGAATGCTTTGAAAGGCGCACCATCCAGTTTCACCAAAGCCTTTTGAATTACCGGTTTCATTTCACCGTGGCGACGTTCCATGTTCATCATCATTGTGATGGGCACACCACCTGCGATCCATTCTTCGGCAGGAGCGGTTGTGTTACGCACAGACGACATGTATCCGGTTTTACCGTTGGCAATCAACATAGAAGCGGTGTAGCCCAGCGAGTAACAATAGTCGGCATCGTAGTTAGATGGAGCAGCGCAACGTCCTTCGTAACCGAAGAAGTGGTGTTGAGCAGCGAATTTGCCTACGAATTTACCGGCGGTTTTCCACTCGTCGAGTTTCTTGGCAACCATTTCGGACAACAGTTTTTCTGTTTCGATCAGGGATACCTGAACGTTTCCGTGTGGGTCGCGGTCGAGGGTAAGCTGACGTGCTACGCCTTCGGGAAGGCTTGCATACACTTCAGAGTTTACCTTAGACAGTTTAGAGATGATATATTCGCGTTGGTGAGATTTCTTAATGTGCGAGAATTCTTCTGCATTCGTTGCCAGGAAGTCGTTAAGTTCGGCGATCAACCGCTTCATGGCTGGAATGAATTCTACCAATCCTTCGGGGATCAATACGGTACCGAAGTTGTTGCCTTCGGCAGCACGGTTGGCCACGGCCTGAGCAATGTATGTTACTACATCGTCTAAAGACATATCGTTGGCTTCTACTTCTTCGGATACGATACAAACGTTGGGTTGTACCTGCAATGCACATTCCAGGGCGATGTGTGAAGCGGAGCGTCCCATCAGTTTGATGAAGTGCCAGTATTTACGAGCCGAGTTACAGTCGCGTTGGATGTTACCGATTACCTCAGAGTATACTTTACAAGCGGTATCGAAGCCGAATGATGTTTCGATCATTTCGTTCTTCAAGTCGCCGTCGATGGTTTTAGGGCAACCGATTACTTGTACGCCATTGTTTTGTGCAGCATAGTATTCGGCCAACACACAGGCGTTTGTATTTGAATCGTCGCCACCGATGATAACCAATGCTTTGATGCCCAGTTCTTTCAGGATTTCGTATCCTTTATCGAATTGTTCTTTGGTTTCAAGTTTTGTACGTCCCGACCCGATGATGTCGAAACCACCGGTGTTGCGGTATTCGTCGATAATATCGCTGGTTAGTTCCATGTAGTTATGATCTACCAGTCCACCGGGACCAAGGATGAAACCATACAGTTTACTATCCTGATTCAGTGTTTTAATACCATCGAAAATACCAGAGATTACGTTGTGCCCACCCGGAGCCTGTCCGCCTGAAAGGATTACGCCTACGTTGATAGCCGGGAAGTTGATGGCTTCGGTTGATTCGACAAACTGGATAAGAGGCATTCCGTAAGTATTTGGGAATAACTTTCCAATGGCTTCCTGATCGGCAACAGATTGGGTAGCTTTACCTTCGCTTACTTTAACAGAGCCTCTCAGCGCTTTCGGAAGTTTAGGCTGATAGGCAGCCCTTGCAATTTGCAATGCACTTTTCGTCATTTTTCTTATTATTTAAAGGTGTTAGTTAGTTTCTCACTTAAAAGCGTCGCAAATTTCGTGTTTTTTCTTGAAAAAAGCAAGGAGTACCCATTGATCTTATAAAAACATACCGTTTGGTTTTCTTCAAGCGCATGGTTCTTTTTTCCTTCCGAGGGTTGGTTCTTTTGCTGCGAAAGTAGCTTTGTTTTTCTGACACCCGGGTGTCAAGGCTGTTCACACCCGGGTGTCAGAGATATTAAGACCCGGGTGTGAAGCAACCTGACACCCGGGTGTGAAAGGGCCTGACACCCGGGTGTCGGAAAATGCATAAAGCTTTTATCTGAAAACTTTGCTTGAAGTTTAGCAAATATCTTCCATATGTTTACAGAAAAGTTCCACGGTTTCTCCCGGCCTTGGTGCCGGCATCTTGCCGGTTGCCGGTTACCAGCCGCCGCCCAGTGCTTTATAAAGTTGCACTACGGTGATCAGTTCGTCGCGAATGGCATTGCTCAAGGCTATCTGCGCATCGAAAGAGCCACGCTGTGCATCAAGCACATCCAGATAATTGGTCACCCCATTGATGTATTGCAGTTGTGCCATATCTACGTGACTTTTTGCCGAGCGTTCCAACCGGCCTTGCAACTCGCACATCTCGCGTACCTTATTATAACTGACGATTGAATTCTGCACTTCGCGGAAGGCATTCAATACCGCCTTTTCGTAACCATAATAAGATTGTTCGTAAACAGCCTTCTGCGCCTTCCACTGGGCACGATTCTTCCCGGCGGAAAATACAGGTGCCAGCAAAGCCCCTTCAATAAAGGCGTAAGGAGATTTCAGGAAGCTGGACAACTCGGAACTTTCCAGTCCGTACTGCCCGGTTAATGACAGTTTTGGAAACATGTTGGTGTACGATACGCCCACCATGGCATTAGCGGCAATCAGTCCTTGCTCTGCCTGGCGGATATCGGGACGGCGTTCCAATAAATCAGAAGATAATCCCACCGGCAACATCGTTGCATAGTTGAATTCCTGCAACAGATGGCTTCTTTCTACCTGATTGGGAAATTCTCCCGCCAGGAAAGCAATATCATTTTCCTTCAATGCAATTTTCCGTTCCAGGTCGGGAACCAAAGTCGCCGTACGGGCCACTTCGAGCTGCGCCTGTTGATAGGCCGTTTCATTGGTTAATCCGCCATGAAAGCGCAGGCGGGCAATCCGGACGCCTTCTTCACGGGCTTTCAGGGTTTGTCTGACGATGGACAACTCATTGTCCAGCGCCACCAGTTCGTAATACGCCTGAGCTACCTCGGCAATAATCGTCATTCGCAAAGCCCGCTGCGCCTCTACCGATTGCAGGTATTCGGCTACGGCAGCATCCTTGCCCCAACGAAGCTTGCCCCAAAGGTCCAACTCCCACGACAGTACGAGTTTACCTTCAAAAGTGTTGGTTTGTACTGAATTATCTCCCCCGTCATTCTCAAACTCACGGTTGCCGGAGATATCGGCACCCGCCTGAGGGAGCAATCCCGCTACGCTTATTCGCTTCTGAGCCGCCATTTCCTTTACCCGGGCAGCGGCTATTTTCAGGTCTTTGTTGTGTTCCAGGGTTCTCTCGATGAGGTTCCGCAGGGGACCATCGGTGTACATTTCCCACCATTTCAGGTCGGCAATGCTTAAATAGCTTTGTTTGGTCCAAATGCTATCCGGCAGCTCCATAGCGGGGCGTGTATAGCTATGCCCGATTTTGCACGAAGTAAATGCCGTGCCCAGAAACAGGGCACAACAAAGGAAGGCTGATATATAGGTAATCTTTTGTTTCATAATTGTAATTTATAGCCTCACCCCGGCCCTCTCCAAAGGAGAGGGGGATGGCTGCGCTATTCGCGCGTTAACTGTACCCCCTTTCCCCCTCTCCTTTGGAGAGGGCCGGGGTGAGGCTGTATTTCTATTTCGTTTTCAATTTCCTGAAACCCAATTTCATCGGTTTATATTTATAAATAGCGTTACGGCACGTTGTGGCTGCATTATATACCAGAACAAAGAAGAACGGAACCAACACGATACCAAACACAACGGCAAATATCATCCCGAAGAATATCCCCGTACCGATAGCCTGACGGCTGGCCGAGCCCGGTCCGCTGGCAATAACCATCGGCAACATACCCAGAATGAACGCCAGCGAGGTCATCAGGATCGGACGGAAACGAAGCTGTGCCGCATGAACGGCCGATTTCACCAAGTCTACTCCCCTATCCGCCTGCTCTTTGGCAAACTCTACGATCAGGATTGCATTCTTGGCCGCCATACCCATCAGCATCACCAATCCGATCTGGAAATACACATCGTTCTCCAATCCGCACGCCCACACACCCAGATACGCACCCAGCGCCGCTACTGGCAAGGACAACAAGATGGATATAGGCACCATCCAGCTTTCATATTGTGCCGCCAGGAAGAGGAACACGAACAAGAACACAAGTGCCAAGACCATGCCCGTTTGTCCCCCGGCCTGCTTTTCCTGATAGGATAAACCGCTCCATTCTACGACAATGTTTTCGGGCAGATGTTCACGTACCAGGTCTTCCATGATCTGCATCGCCTGTCCCGAGCTGTACCCTTGGGCAGCCCCGCCACGAATCACGGATGCTGTAAACATATTAAATCGCTTAATGCTACCGGGGCCGGTGGTATAAGATGAACTTCCCAAAGAAGTCAGCGGTATCATCGAACCGTTTGCCGCCTTCACATAGAAGAGGTTGATATTCTCTTTGTGTTCACGATAGGGAGCCTCAGCCTGGATATACACCTTATATACACGGTTAAACATATTAAAGTCATTTACGTATACCGAACCGGTGTAGGCTTTCATGGTAGAGAATATATCCGCCATCGGCACGCCCAACATCTTGGCACGGTCACGATCCACGTCAAAATAAAGTTGTGGAATCTCCGCCTGAAGCGAAGAAGATAAACCAGCAAGTTCCTTGCGCTGCGAAGCATAATACATCAAGGTGTCTACAGCCTCAACCAGATTGTCAAAGGTAGCATCGCCACGGGCTTCCAGCTGCATTTCAAATCCACCGGAAGAACCGAGTCCGGGAATAACAGGGGGCGTAGTTATATAAACCTTCGATTCCGGATATTGGCTTAACTCCTTCCGGATATCATCCATAATCTCGTCAATAGAAGAACTTTCACGTTCGTTCCACGGCTTTAAGATTACGGTAAGCTCGGAGCGCGCCTGATTACTTCCGATACGGGGGCTGCTGCCGATTACATTCAACACATAATCTATATCAGGATTCTGCTCCAGATAAGCCATGGCGCGCTCCGTTACCACACGGGTCCGTTCCAGGGTTGCACCCTCGGGCAGTTCCAACTCTACGGTAAAGTAACCCTGGTCTTCGGCCGGAAGGAAGCTCGTCGGAATAATCTTATTCACAATAAAGATGATAACCAACATCAGCCCAAACGTAGATAATACCCGCTTAGGGTGCTTGACTACCCTATTAACCTGCTTTACATATTTGTTATTGCCCAGATTCAGCCAATAATTAATTCTACGGAAAACGATATTCTTTTTACCTGTACTACGTTTCAGAATCAACGAACACATCACCGGACTAAGGGTTAACGCTACAACTGTAGAAATCAACACAGATACCACAATCGTTATCGTAAACTGACGATACAACTGTCCGGTGATTCCGGGAAGGAAACTTACCGGAACAAACACCGCTGCCAACACCAACGAAGTAGCAATCAGCGCACTGGAAAGACCTTTCATTGCTTTTTTCGTGGCTTCATAAGCACCCAGTTTCTCTTCTTCCATGATGCGCTCCACATTCTCGACCACCACAATGGCGTCATCCACTACAATACCGATAGCCAACACCAGACCTAAAAGCGTAAGCAAGTTCAGCGAGAAACCGAAAATAAGCATAAAGCCGAAAGTACCAATCAAAGAAATAGGCACGGCGATGACCGGAATCAGCGTGGCACGCCAGCTTTGCAAAGACAGAAACACCACGACAATAACCAGAAACAAAGCCTCGAACAAGGTTTTATACACCTCGTGGATAGACTCCGAAATATAGGTAGTCATATCGAAAGGTATCTCATAGTTCAACCCCTCGGGGAAATCCTTACTGATAGACTGCATGGCGTCTTTCACATTCGTGGCAACCTCAAGCGCATTCGCTCCCGGAAGCAGAAATATTCGTAGAATAGCAGCGTTTCCACCATCCATTCCACTCTCCGTATTGTAAGAAGAAGCCTCCAACGATATACGGGCTACATCGCGCAAACGGATAACCGAGCCGTTTTCATTGGCACGAACCACGATTTCCTCAAACTCACTCACGGTCGATAAACGCCCCTGGGTAGTAATAGGAATCGTAATATCCAACTCCTGAACGGGCTGTTTACCCAACTCACCGGCTGCCGATTCACGGTTCTGATCCTTCAAGGCATTCTGCAAATCCTGAACTGTTAGTCCAAAGCTGGCCAGTTTATCGGGCTGCGCCCAAATCTGCATGGCGTAATAACGGCTTCCCACATTCGACACACGACCTACGCCGGGGATACGGCGGATAACGTCGAGTATATTGATCGTAGCAAAGTTGCTCAGGTAGATTTCATCAAACTTCGGGTCGTTGGAAGTCAAAGCAATGGTGAGCAACTGCCCCGGTGCTTGCTTTTCAACGGTAAGCCCGTTCTGTACCACCTCCGCCGGCAGACTAGACTCGGCCAACTTGATACGGTTCTGGATTTCAACTGCGGCTAAATCCACATCCGTAGAAATATCAAAGGTTACCGTAGCCGAGAAACCTCCCGAATTAGAACTGGTGGACTCCATATATATCATGCCCGGAGTACCATTAATTTGTTGCTCAATAGGAGTTGCCACCGCCTGCGACACCGTCAACGCACTGGCACCGGGATAAGAGGCACCAATCTTTACCACAGGAGGCGTTATTTGGGGGTACTGATCCACAGGGAGCATCTGTAAGCCGATGATCCCCACCAGTACGATCAGTACGGATATTACGATCGAAAAGACAGGTCTGTCTATGAAAAAGTTTACATTCATTTGAGTTATGAGTTTTGAGTTAAGAGTTATGAGTTATGAGTAGTGAGTAATGGGTTATGGGTTATGGGTTATGAGCAATAGGTTTTGGGTAGTAAGTTTTGAATCGCAACTCAAAACTCAAAACTCATAACTCAAAACTACTCCACCGTTCTCACCTTCGCCCCGGGAGTCAACTTATGATACCCTTCCACTATGATATTCTCTCCCGCGAGCAAGCCTCTTTCAACAACCATATTGTTGCCAAACTCAGGACCCAGTTCAATAAAGCGCTTTTCTGCGGTAGAATCTTTCCGCATAACAAACACATTAGCTCCACCTTTCTCTATAATAACCGCCTTAGCAGGAACAACCACCGCCTTCTCACGTACATCAAGAAGCATCTTCACCTTAGTAAATTGCCCCGGCAGAAGTACATGCTCAGGGTTAGGCATCTCGGCACGCACCGAGAACGTCCCGGTTTCGGGATCTACCTTCGGATCGGCAAAATCAACAATACCTTCCGACGGATAAACACGGCCATCCGCCAGCGTAATAGTCACACTAGGCTGCCAGGAGCGCGCAGTATCCTGCTGTCCAATCGTAACATTCCGTTCCTTACTCTTCAAATAATCAAGGGCAGTCATACTGAAATCAATCAGCACCGTATCGCTCTTTACAACCGTAGCCAACAATGATTTACCACTACTCGGGCCAACCAACGTACCTAAATCCACATTACGTTCACTGATATGCCCGGCCAGCGGAGAGCGAACCGTAGTATACCCCAGTTCCATTTCCGCCTGACGAAGATCGGCTTCGCTCATCGAAACAGAGGCCACAGCCGTTTCATAAGCAGCAACAGCATTATCCAGGTCCAGCTGACTGGCTGCATTCTGCTCAAACAAAGGACGGATTCGCTCCAGATCCCTTTCGGCTTTCAACGCCTGGGCTTTATCTTTATTCAATTGCGCTTTGGCTTTATCGGCTTTCGCTTTATATTGATCCTGGTCGATAACAAACAAAAGCTGATTCTTATTAACATAGGTACCCTCGGCAAAATGCATTTTCTGCAAATAACCTTCTACCCGCGCACGGATTTCCACAAACTGCTGGGCACGGATACGCCCTACATATTCGCCGAAAATCTCTACATCTTCATTAAGCACCCGTTCTACCATAACAACCGGTAACTCCGGCGCTGCCTTACGCGGACGAGACACATAAATGTATATTCCTATTAAAGCAGCCAACAATACAATAGCAATAGCTGCTCTTTTCTTATTAATCCTGATATCACCTTTTGGGAAAACTAGTTTCATGCCTATTTATAAAATTAACGGTTTTAACTCTTGAAGTCTACTAACAATTAACAATCCTAAAAGAATAAAGATAAGTTTTCATAAGATTTCTATATGGTAATTAAGAATTATTCACTAAAACTCCCGAAATAGCAGACAATCCGGCGGAATTATAGCACAATTGTTAATAAAGCGAGTTGTGGAGTTATTCCACATTTTGTAGATTTTTACCACAGATATGACACACTCATTCCTCGAAAGTTGTATCTTTACCCCCGATTTGAGTTTGCATTCCATTTAACTTTAGTTATTTTTGAAGCAACTCTAACCTATTAATCACTTAAAACCAAACATCATGGCAAGTAGAAGAGAACTTAAGAAAAACGTAAATTATATTGCAGGAGAACTATTCGCAGAATGCCTGTTAAGCGGCATGACTAGTAAGGCAAACAAGGAAAAAGCAGACGAGATCTTGACTCAGATACTTGTTATGCAAGACGAGTTCATCAGCCGCATCAGTCACACAGAACCAGGAAACGTAAAAGGATTCTATAAAAAGTTCCGCAGCGACTTCAATGCGAAAGTAGATGAAATTGTTGATGCTATCACGAAATTAAATTAGAATGAAGATTAAACAAGCCATATACAATTTCATATATACTAAGATTCTGGGGTGGAAAGCAGTAGTTACCGTTCCCGATTATGATAAATGCGTAATCTGTGCCGCCCCTCATACTTCTAACCTGGACCTTTTTATCGGAAAATTATTCTACGGTGCAACGGGTGGAAAAACAAGCTTTATGATGAAAAAAGAGTGGTTCTTCTTTCCATTGGGCCTTTTCTTTAAAGCCGCAGGCGGAATACCGGTAGACCGTAGTCGTAAGACTTCGTTAGTAGACCAAATGGTAGCCATATTCAACAAAAGGAAAAAATTCCACCTGGCTATCACTCCCGAAGGCACGCGCAAAGCAAATCCGAACTGGAAGAAAGGCTTTTACCACATCGCCCAGAAAGCACAGGTGCCTATTGTGCTTATTGGTATAGATTACAGCAAGAAAACAATCACCAAAGGGAAATCCATATTCCCCTCAGGAGATATAGATAAGGATATGCAGGAGATTAAACTCTACTTCCAGGCTTTCAAAGGAAGACACCCCGAGAATTTCGCAATATGAGGATATCCATTCTACAGACAGACATAATATGGGAAAACAAAGAGGATAACCTGAACCGGCTCCGCAATAAACTGGAAGAGTTACGTGGCAAAACAGACATTGCCATACTACCGGAAATGTTTTCGACCGGATTCACCATGCGAAGCAAAGAGCTGGCCGAACCTGTAGATGGATATACAATTACTACCTTACGTTCCTTAGCAGTAGCATATGGAATAGCCTTAGTCGGAAGCTACATCGCTTATGACAACGGGCATTACTATAACCGTGCATTCTTTCTCACCCCCAATAGCGAAGCATTTTATTACGACAAGAAGCACCTGTTCCGCATGGGGCATGAAGAAGAATATTTCTCCGCCGGCGATAAGAAGATCATCATCCCCTATCAGGGATGGAACATCTGCCTCTTGGTATGTTATGAATTGCGTTTCCCGGTATGGAGCAGGAATGTTCAAAACGAATACGATCTACTTATCTACGTAGCCAACTGGCCTACCGCCCGCCGCCTGGTATGGGATACGCTACTGGCTGCCCGCGCCATAGAAAACATGACCTATGTATGTGGAGCAAACCGGGTAGGAACAGATGGCAATAAGCTTAACTACAACGGAGGAAGTGCCATCTATTCGCCCAAAGGAAAAGCCATTGCAATGGCAACAGACGACCAGGAAGATATTATTACAATGGACTTGAGTTTAGATCAGCTGAATGCTTTCCGGCAGAAATTTCCGGTATGGCTGGATGCAGATAAGTTTGAAATTCAAAGCTAGACAACATTATACTATAAATATGATATGATGAAAAAGCACTCTCCAATCATTTTCTTTATATTATTGTTCACATTTTCATCCTATTCTACTGCTACCGACATAAAAGACCTGATCAGACTGGCCGAGCAAACAAACTCAGCCTCGAATTGGAATAAAGTAGCCGATTATTATAACCAAAGAAAATACCAAACCAACAAGCCATATAATTACCCCAACCTATTCATTAAATACTCGGCTACTGCTCTGGAAAGAGCAAAGAAAGAAAAGAATGAACTAGAACAGGGTAACGCTTACTCGCATCTTGCCGAAGCCGGATTATTCATCATGGGCTGGGAAGAATACATTGAAAATTATACAAATGCTTCTCTACTCTACACAGAAGCAAACAACATCCCCCTACAAATAAAAGCTATGTCAAGCCTTGGGCATGGATATTTATCTGTTGGTCATGCTCCTACCGCACACATTCTTTTTACCGATGCTCTGGAATGGTCAAAAGAAGTGCCCGAAGAAAGAAAGGATAATGGTATCTTATTCCTGAACCTCGGGAAATCGTATATATATCTAAATCAACTGGACTCTGCTGAGTATTATATAAATCTATCCGAAAAGCAGGTTATCGGCAGTTTGGCTATCAAGGACTCAGATTTCACTACTAAAGTTCTGTTTAACAAGGGACTTCTATGTTGCAAAAAGAAAGAGTATCTCCCGGCTATGATCCACTTTAATAATGCGCTTAAAACAAACGATGAAACAGGTAAGAACGCTATGCTTCAAAGCCTTATCCTGAACCAGATCGCTCTATTATATGCATCTTGTGATAAATATGATTTTGCATTGCACTACAACAATCAAGCCATGCAACTATGCCTTGATATCCAAGCTTTCGTTCCCCTTGAAAGTATATTCAATACCCACATTGCGTTGAGGTGCAAAAGCTATGAACAGGAACAGTTAGCCGGAGGCAAAATAACGAATATAGATATCCTGACAATCGGGACAAAAGAATTATCCGAATACCGCAAGTGGTTCATGGATGATCGTCAGGCACTTTACAACAATTATATCCAGACAGCCATACTTTTTGATTTATATGGAACTCCGCATGCCTGTTCAGAATATCTGGAAAAAGCATATAAGTTGACTGAAAACGCAAGCGAAATTCTTCCGTTAGGACCTTATTTAAAACATAAAGGAAATACATATATGAAGTCTGAACAATACAAACAGGCCATTGTACTTTATGAGCTTTATGTAGACCAATATATCAACAATCCCCGACATTTCCTGCTCGAAGCCGAGAATTATGAAGTATACGAAAACCTTGCTGCATGCTATGAAAAAGAGCAGGAACCGGAAAAGGTATCGGAATATAGACAAAAGGCACTGACTGCCCAAAAAGAGGCTATTAGTGAGAAAAAGCAGATATTAACTAGCTTCTTTTCAGAAGAACAAACCCCTGATAAAGAAAACTCAGATGCGCGTTTCAGGAAAAACCTGCGAAAGCATCTGACTGCCGTTCTTATCATATCATTGCCTTTTGTGGTATGGTTTGTATTCCGGCGTAAGCGCAGTAAAAAGTAGATTAGCACCAAAACTACGGTTTCCCGTAGTACAAATCTCTTTCATTAGAACGATATTTGTAGCTATTGTATTTCTAACCTTACTCTATAATACAATTCAAAGTATACCCGTAAAGTGTACCGGAAATTAAAGATGCACACATCATCACCTTTTTAATCATCCACATGGTTGTGCAATAGTGGTAGGCTGTCTTACTCTTCGGAGAAAAGGCAGCCTTTGCGCATTAAAAGCATACATACATCTCAAAACAAATGTTAAAACCATATTTCTTTTGCAACAATACCAATTAATAGGTAGTTTTCATGCTAAACTTCTTTTGTATCTTTGTCGTTCATAAAACAGTTGACGACTTTAATTGATATAATCTAAAAAGAGAATTATGAAAACGAACTTAACTTCTCAAATCAGTCTCAATAGGGTGTCCCCCAGATACTACCGCCCTGAGAATGCATTTGAGCTATCGGCTTTGACCCGATTCGAGAAAATTCCTACTGAAATCTATGAGTCTGGGGAGGAAGGCTCAAAACACATTGCTGAAGAAATTGCACAGGCTATCCGCAACAAACAAAGAGACGGACGTTTTTGTATATTGGCGCTAGCCGGCGGTAACTCGCCCCGAAATGTATACAGCGAACTCGTTCGTATGCATAAAGAGGAAAAGCTCAGCTTTCGCAATGTGGTAGTATTTAACTTATACGAATACTATCCTCTGGCACCGGATGCCATTAACAGTAACCTCAACTCACTGAAAGAGATGTTACTGGATCATGTGGATATTGATAAACAGAATATTTTCAGCCCGGATGGTACTATCGCCAAAGATGCCATCATTGAATATTGCCGCCTGTATGAGCAACGCATCGAGAGTTTTGGAGGGATCGATGCAGCACTACTTGGAATCGGACGGGTAGGTAATATTGCATTCAACGAACCCGGATCGCGCATAAACTCAGTTACCCGGTTGATTCTGTTGGATACAGATTCACGAAATGATGCCGCACATACGTTTGGAAATATAGAGAGCACCCCGGTAAGTTCCATTACCATGGGTATTTCTACTATTCTTTCGGCTAAGCGCATTTACCTGATGGCATGGGGCGAAAATAAGGCTAAAATGATTAAAGAATGTGTGGAAGGTAATGTTACCGATACCATTCCGGCATCATATCTACAAACACACAACCATGCACGCATCTATGTAGACTTATCATCAGCATCAAATCTGACTCGTATACAGCGCCCTTGGTTGGTTACATCATGTGACTGGAACGACAAGTTGATACGTAGCGCTATCGTTTGGCTATGTTCTATCGTTAAAAAACCCATCCTCAAACTAACAAATAAGGATTATAACGAAAACGGGCTGAGTGAGTTATTGGCGCTTTATGGTTCTGCATACAATGTGAATATCAAGATATTCAACGACTTCCAACATACCATCACCGGATGGCCGGGAGGAAAACCAAATGCGGATGATACTCATCGTCCGGAACGTGCAAAACCATATCCAAAACGCGTGATCATCTTCTCCCCTCACCCGGATGATGATGTAATCTCCATGGGAGGAACACTTCGCCGTTTGGTTGAGCAGAAACATGAAGTACATGTGGCATATCAGACTTCGGGTAATATTGCCGTAGGTGATGAAGAGGTAATACGCTTCCTGCACTTTATCAATGGATTTAACCAGCTGTTTGATAATGGTGAGAATGCAATTATCAACGAGAAGTATTCGGAAATCCGTAAGTTCCTGAAAGAGAAGAAAGAGGGAGATATGGATTCGCGCGATATATTGACTCTGAAAGGTTTGATTCGTCGTGGAGAGGCCCGTATAGCTTGTACATTCAACAATATACCGCTTACCCGTTGCCACTTCCTGGATATGCCGTTCTATGAGACCGGTAAAATCCAGAAGAATCCGATCAGCGAAGCAGATGTGGAAATCATTCTCAAACTGATTCGTGAAGTGAAGCCTCATCAGATATTCGTAGCCGGCGATTTGGCCGATCCACATGGAACACACAAAGTGTGTACGGATGCTGTATTTGCTGCTATTGATATAGAGAAAGAGGAGGGTGCCAAATGGCTCAAAGATTGTCGCATCTGGATGTATCGTGGAGCATGGGCAGAATGGGAAATCGAAAATATCGAGATGGCTGTGCCTATCAGTCCGGAAGAACTTCGTGCAAAACGCAACTCCATCCTTAAGCATCAATCGCAGATGGAGAGTGCACCATTCCTCGGAAACGACGAACGCCTGTTCTGGCAACGTTCGGAAGACCGTAACAGAGCAACCGCAGCACTGTATGACAGTTTAGGATTAGCATCGTACGAAGCCATGGAGGCATTTGTAGAATACGTACCGCTATAGCGGCAAGGTGCCGCACCCAGGTTTCGATGCCGATGAAATAGAATCCTCCTAAGAGTAAAAGACTTAGGGGGATTTTATATTTATTGGATTATTTATTTAACTTTGCGGAAACAAAAACAAAATATAATGGACAATAGATACTCGGAAGAAGAAAAAGAAGAACTACAGGAAAATATGCTGAATGAACCATCGCCTGTATATAAGAAAAGTTACTCTCTTGCTGATAGACCTATTCCTGAATATGTTCTGGAAGATTTCAGGATTGGTATGGAACAATATGAAAGAGGAGAATTTCTGGAAATGGAGGAATTTCTGGAAAAGTTAAAACAACGCAATCGCTAAACCATCATGTTCAAATTAATAGTTATCGATGAGGCATATCAAAGGATAGCCGAAACTGCCGATTATCTTTTTATTCATTGGAACGCAATCGTTCAGGAGAAATTCATATCTCAAATAGACCGTTGTCTAAGGATTATAATTAATAACCCATATTCTTTCTGTATAGATAACTCTGAACCTAGATTACGAAAATGTGTAATCACACCGTTAAATATTTTATATTATACAATAGCTGAAAAGTATATAATTATTATATCACTTGAAGATGCTCGAAGGAATCCTGATAATCTAAGATTAATATAATCTAATTCACTCTACAAACACCGTAACCGATAACGTATTCCCTTCGTCATCCACTACCGTTATTGAATGTTTCCCGGGTGAAGGTATCATCGAAACCTTATGAAAATCTTCCGTAGAAGTAACATACTCTTCATCTAAATGCCAAAATACCGTTGCTTTACGATTACTATGTACTAACTCGAAGGTAATCGCCCCCGGACTGCCGTCCAATTGTTTTGGAAGGTAGACATGTGCATTCATCTGAGGATAAATAAACTGCATAGGCGAACGGGAATCCTGACCGCAGCCTGGCTTAAACGGTGGTAAAGGACTATACTCCGGATGATACTGTTTATAATACCACTCCCAAACAGGAGGAAGAGTAAACCATGTTTTTTGCACTGCAGGTTCACTATTCATGCAATCCTCGTACACTCTGAATTTACCATCAGCAGACAGGTTGACTATATGATGATAAGGACAGGAAGTGGTTTTCATCCCCGCAGGGAGAACAAATATCGTATCGGTTTCTTCACAAAAGCGCCCTTTTAGGTGCCCGGACCTTTTGCATACTTCAGCTTCAATAAATTCCGGATATGGAATATCAAACCATTTGGAAGAAGGCAACATATTAAAGATATCAAACATAACCGGGCCAGCCGTACGTGCACCAACTAATCCGGGTTTTCCTTCGCCGGTTGCATTGCCCACCCATACGCCTACCACAAAACGAGCAGTTACTCCTACTGCCCAGGCATCACGGAAACCATAACTTGTACCCGTTTTCCAGGCTACCGTTTGCATAGAAGGAATGATACGCCAATCAATTTCTTCCGGGCGGTTTACTTCTTTGATGGCATCAAATGTTTGCCACACAGCACCCGGTCGAAATACATCATCTTTTGTTAAACCGGAAAGGGAACGAGCCATACGGGTGTAGCCCATAGTTATATCCCACAAAGTACCCTCTGCCCCACCGAGAATTAAGGACAAACCGTAATGAGAGGAAGAATGATTCAAAGTAGTTAACCCGGTTTGCTTAAGAAGATCATGGAATTTGGGAACGCCATATTCGCGCAGCATAAACACACTCGGTATATTCAACGAGCGGGCTATAGCTTCCGATGCCGGTACAGCACCTTCAAACTGCTGGTTAAAGTTCTGAGGAGCAAAACCGTTGATATTCATCGGAATATCAGGAAGTAATGTATGGGGTAACAGGTCACCATCCTGCAACATACCATAATAGAGGAAAGGTTTCAAAATACTTCCGGTACTTCGGGGAGAATGAATAATATCTACCTGATTGCCGGATCGCCCCTCATTGAATTTCACATTTCCACAATAAGCCAATACCTCGTTGGTTTGCACATCAATAACCAATGCCGCCAAATTCTTTATATCACTTTGCACAAATTCATTATTCCAACGATCTAGTAAAGCTTCAACCTGGGTCTGTATACCTTTATCGATGGTAGAAATACTGTATTCGCCTTTTCGCGTTCCATAAAACTGCTCTACTAAATGTGGAGCAATACGGGGCAAAGGTAGCGGTTCATCCGGAAGCATTTCACTTAACGCCAGTTCATAAGTAGTGGCATCAATGATTTCCTTTTCAAATAAACGTTTCAGTAAGCGATCGCGTTTCTTCTGCAAAGCATCACGACTTTTAGAAAGATGGATCATGGAAGGTGAATTGGGAAGAACAGCCAGTGTTGCTGCTTCTGCCCAGGATAGCTCCTGGGAAGCATGACCAAAATAACGCCAGGAAGCCGCTTCCAGTCCTACAACATTGCCTCCGAAGGGAGCGTGAGAAGCGTATAACATTAGGATCTCCTCTTTGGAGCACCTGAATTCCAAACGGGTAGCAAGAATAATTTCGATAAACTTTTCTTTGAAAGTACGGGGTTTATTACGCGATAGCCGGATAACCTGCATGGTAATAGTACTCCCACCGCTTACCACTTTTCCTATTGAAAGATTCTGTTTAGTAGCCCTGGCAATAGCCAAAGGATCTACACCCCAATGCCAATAAAAGGATTTATCTTCAAAGGCAATGATACATTGCTTTAGTTTATCGGGCACTTCTCCTTTGGCAGGAAAACGCCATTGCCCGTCTTCTGCAATACGGGCACCTAAGAGCTGACCGCTCTTATCGGCAACTACGGTAGAATAGGGTACATTAAAAAGTTGCCGGGGAAGGCAGAATAGATAAAGAATGAGTAGAAGAATAAACAGCCCCACCCCAACCCTCCCCAAAGGAGAGGGAGCCCGATGCCGTATGCTTTTTCTCCCTCTCCTTTGGAGAGGGTTGGGGTGAGGCTGTAGGTTCATTCTCTGTTTTATCTCTCTACCGTTACATGCCCGGCTTTCGTCCTGGCTTGCACCGTTGGTTCATACATCGCCTCACAATGGATAGCCGGCAAAGTAAATGCCCCGGCATAAGTAGATTGCAAGCGTACCCTGAATTCTTTCGACTGGTTACGGTTCAGACTAAAGTAAGTCAAAACACGATCATCGCGGATATCCCTGTAATCGTAATTGTAGGTAGAAGCATTCATGCCTGCATTGCCGCCAAACAATCCTTCGTTGTAGATTTCCCAGCCGGAAGGAACAATATGAGTCAATGCAATATCCTGATAATCGAAGGCGCCGCTAATGTTTTCTATCTTAAGGATAGCCATAAAGTCTGTGCCTTGTTTGAGCTTATCAATCTGGATGTTTCCACCCTTCATATCTGTATACCTCACGGTCATACGTAAGTTGTTGGCTATTTCGGGTAAGGTATCGTTTACAAGTTTGGTTCGGGATATCAGATCAACATAGATAGCACCTGTACCATTATTTTTAACCGATACTTTGCCGGAAAGCGGCGTAGTAGGAATGGATGTCTGGTACATTACCCGTGCAGATTTCACGCTAGGTTGCTTAGAACCATTCAGCGACCAGTCTATATCTATAGAACCTGCGAACTTCTCGGCCAATCGTCCCATAGCCAACAGAGAGTAGGCGGTGGATTGGGTACTGAAATAGTATTGCCGCGAAAGGTTTTCAGAAACTTTCTTCGCTTGTAGCAATGCTTCTTTGTCTTTGCCTAAAAGCACCAGAGTTTCGAGGATCATGGCTTCATCACGATCGTATGATCCGTAAACGCTATTATTGGAAGAATAGGGTTTAACTGTGGTCTGGGCATTGAACACAATCTCATTCGCTATATTGGTTTTTCCATTTATAGCATAAGCTGCTGCTAATCTCCATAGTGCTTGTACTGAAAGGTCTTTCACTTCTTTCATCCGGTTCATTGCTCCTAATTCGGGGGTTCCGGCAAGAGCGAGTGAGTATAAACGGTAGGCTTGCTGTAAATCGGACTGCCAGTAGTACCAGGTCGATGTACGGCTGATGGGTGTCCAACTTTGGGCAACAGAACGTTGGTAAGCCCGCCATTTGGAGATTACGTTTTCATTCACATCGTATCCTTTTTCTTGTGCCATAAGCAAGAAGGTACCTGCATATGTAGTCACCCACTCGTTTATAGAAGAATATCCCGGCCAGTAAATAAAACTACCGTTGGACTGTTGACGGGAATACAACTGGCGAATGGCTTCCTGCACATTCTTCTTGATTCTGTCCTGCTCTACTTTGTCGATTTCCTTAAAAGTAGCGACAAATAACAATGGGAAGGCTTTAGATGTTATTTGTTCCGTGCAATAATGCTCATAATGAGTCAAATAATCGAACCGGCGACTAAAGTCAACAGAAGGTATACGTGATACTTCAAAGTTCACCCAATTATCTTTTGAGTTATTGGACAGGTTGTAACTTAACTCTTCACTGCCATTGGGCGTCAGTACTTTACTATCGGAAAGAGTTACAGCCGGATTCGGATTACGAACATCTATCTCAATGGTTTCGTAAGTGGAATGTCCACTTCCCGATGCTTTTACTTTAATGGTTTCTACTCCGGTGGTAAAGCCGGTTTTCACTTTAAAATAAACGAGTTTATCGCCCGTCTGGGTAAAGGTCACTTTCTTCTGATTACCATCTACCAGTTTCACGTTCTGGGAAGTCTCTACAGATACGGTTACATCTTTCACCGAATTCTCCATTGCGAATACATTGACCGGCAGCCATATTTCTTCATTGATACTCATCACACGGGGCAGTGTAGAAAGTATCATCAATGGAGAACGGACGGGCGTTGTCTTTTCCGCATTACCATACGCTCCGTCCTCTCCTGCTACCACCATTGTACGCACAGACCCGACATACATCGGCAGTTGGACTTTATGGGTATTGCTGCTCCCTTTCTTTAAAGAGAAAGGCCCGAGGTATTTCACCACCGGACGGAAACGGTTGGCTTTGGCATCAGATCCTTTTAGCATTTCGTCGCCTCCGGTGCTAAACAAGGAACCGAATGAACCGGTATAGGCTCCGATTACTTCGTCAAACATATCCCAGGTACGGATGCCCAGCGCTTCGCGGGCATAGAATTCATTCCAGGGGTCGGGAGTTTTGAAGTTGGTCAGGTCGAGCAGGCCGTCATCTACAATGGCAACGGTGTACGTCATGGGGCGACCGCTTTTCTCGCTGACTGTTACCGTAAACTCTTGTTCGGGACGAAGCACATCGTTCATCTTGATCTGAGGTTCGAGGATGGTCAGTTTATTGTTTACAAAGACCGGCATGACACCATACATGCGAATCGGTAAATCATTGATGGTTTGCGCATGGGGTTGCAACAGACTGATATGCAGATACACATTGGGCGCCATTTTCGAGGAGACTGTAAACTGGTATTTCGTATCTTCTTTGGAAGAAACCTGTATCCATTCGCGATGCATGACAGACGAACCATTTTCGATAGCGACCAATGCCCTACCATCCGATGATGCGGGGATAATAGCCGTTACAGTCTCTCCTACTTCATAGGTTTCTTTGTCCAGAGAGAAAGAAAGCATGGTGATACCACTTGGATCGGTCTTTTTGGAGCGTCCGCGCGATTCGGGCCAGTCAATGTATATCGTTCCTCCGGTGGCGTGACCGCTTTCTTTATCTTTCACATAGACCAGATAGCGTCCCCAATCGGGGTAATTGATACGGAAGGAGAATTGTGCTTTACCATTTATGGTTTTGAGTGTACCCTGCGCCGCAGGAGTAATGGATGTATTATTGACGTAAGATTTAAAAGATTCACTTCTTCTGTCCCACCACCAACTCCAATTCACACGATAGATTTTGTATTCCAGGTCGGTACGGTTAACCGGCTTACCATCGGTGTTTACAGTCACAATATCGAAGATATGATCCTGGTCGGTCTCGATATAACGGTTCTTGGGTTGATTCAGATTGATACCTACATAAGATTCAAACGGCGAGAAAGGCACACTCATGGTATTGATACTGGCATCTCCGCCGGGTTCGAAAACACGAGTGGTAATATTAGCCCGAAGCATACCGGGAGCGTTTGAGGCTTCGGGTACCTTAATCGTAAGGCTGGCGTTCCCTTCGCCGTTCAGCGTGCCGTCGAACACTTGTATATCGCTTGCGGCAAAGTCCGTTGCGGGATCATTGAAAATGTAGTTGTCATAGCTCTTGAATTGCGTATAGACTTTGCTTAACTTCATTTCAACTTTGGCTTTGAGGTTGGATGCCACGGCGCCGGTCAACCAGGAAGAAGAAAGAACAGCCTGTACATCGCCCTCTCCGGCTTTGATGGTTTTGTCCGGTAGTTCTATATTAATTTTCAACCGGTTGGGCTTAACGGTTTCTATGCGCAATGACTTATGGAACGAGGTTCCTCCTACTTTGACATAAGCATTCCAGGTTCCGGTAGGATCGTCTTGCTTTGTCGGAATGTGGAAAGCATAAAAGCCATTCAAACCATTTGTAGAGACTTGTTTATCATAAAATTGTCCGCGGGGATTGAACAGTTCGATGGAAACCGGATGTTTATCGGGAATACGCTTTTCGTGATCTTCAAGGATGAAAGAAACATGCAACGTATCGCCGGGACGCCAAACGCCACGCTCTCCGTAAATGAATCCTTTCAGACCTTTCTTTATTTCTTTTCCGCCTACATCAAAGCGACTGGTGGAGTTCTCCGTTCCGTCGGCCACCTTTACGTAGGTCTTCTGTTTGCCATCGGAAGCGACAACCACGAAGGGAACTCCTTTGGAGTCAATCACAGCAAATCCATCCTGATCCGTTCGTGCGGTTCCGATAGGTTGCAGTTGGTAGTTGTAGACGGTCATTTCAACATTAGCCATAGGAGCCGTATCGAGAATGTTACTAACGGCTACCCAAAGTTTATTAGCCGAATTTCTTTTGATAATGACGCCTATATTGGTAGCAAGCAGGTTGCAGGTTACTTTCCGTGAAGTATTCATGTAGTATGACGGATCGCATGGGTTGTCTCTCTCCGCCCAATCGTACTCTTCCCAATCGTAACCGTCGTATTCCATTTCATAATAGCTGCGTGGAGTATCCCAAACAGTTTCATCTTCTTCTTCGGCCAGAGTGAGCCGGGTCATAAAGGTATTGTCGGAACTTGCATCTGTTGCTTCGCCACTACAGGGATAGGCTGAGTATTCTTGTTTGAAAGACAACATGATGCGGTAGATAGCTCCGGGTTCTTGTTGGATCAGTTCACTTAGATCAACGGAATAGTCTTCCCAACGGGTGATATCTTTGCCGGGATCTTCGTCCAGCCGAAGCATTTTCTTGCAAACAAGCCGGCCGGATCGCCGCAACTCGGAGGACGATCCGAGCGAGTTTACTTGCAGGAATGAAAGTACATTGCTTTCATAGATACGAACCACACTTAAATCAACGGCACGCAGGCTTACAGCGCGGAAAGGAAGTATCAGGTTTTTGGAATCGGGCAATATCGTGCCTTTTGTTACCAGTTCTACTTTAGGTTTGATGGCTTCCTGACTGAAAACCATGTTTGAGTTTTCTTCCAGTTTTTTACCGGAAGCGCTCTTGACACCTGTAAATACATTGAGTTTCAGCTCACTCTGAGTCTTTTCAAAATAAACATTCACCACATTATCGCTTATCTGGTGGGTGGTTTTTACGCCTTCAACTTCAATAAGTCCTTTCAGGTTTTGAGGGGTTGCCAAGGGTTCGGAGAAAATAACCTGAATACCGTTTTCGGGCTCCTTGATCAGGTTGGCACCCATAAATGTAAAGCGGTCTTTGGCAGGTATTTTGACTTCTTTGGTGATGACATTATCAATGCCGAGTGGTTTACCGTTTATTTCGATGTAAACCGTTTCGTCCTGGTTGCCTTTCTTTACATCGGCAATGGTAAAACCGAATACGGTAGGACTGTCGGTTTCTTCTATGGACACTGTGAGGTTTTGTTTATCACTTGTTCGGACAGTGATCATCTTATCAATCTTTTTTGTGTCGATAACATCACTGAAGCGTATTTCTCCTTTAATTGTAATCACTTCGGGATCAGACGCATGAACAAAGAGCGACTTCATATCAATGGCGAAGTTCCGTTCCATGACGCGGAAGGTGAATTGGAACTTACGGAGTTCTTTTTCTACTTCCATATAGTCGCCGAGTTTAAATGTGGCCTGGTATAATTTGCCGGGCTGTAACTCGCCTTCTTCCGGTACAAATTCTATCGTGTTGTTGCTCACCCAGTAGGCTTTTCCTTTAAGTGAAGGCGAAAAGGTGATAGGTTTGCCGGATATCTCGGAGTTGAGTTCAACGACAGGCAAATCTTTGGTCAATTCAATACGAATTGCTGAAGTTTGCGATATAACACCGCCCGTAAAGGCATTTACATAGGCAGCAAACTTGGAAGAGGGTACTATTTCAGTATTCGTTTGCTTGCAGGAATTCAGACTTAAAGCTAAGATTAGAGCCAGCAGTGTGATGACTGACCGGGTTTTGTTTGTGTGTACCATCTGTTATTTGTTTTTATATAGATTAACTCGTTAGTTTTGCTTGTTCCTCCCTACTCTACCTCTTCCATATCCACTAGTTCCCATCCGCGAAACACGACAGTGAGCAGTCGGAGTTTGGCCTGGCCGATGGTGGAGGTTATCATTTCATCTGATGAGTATTTGAGTAGTTGCGCCCGGGCATCAGCTTTCAGGTCGGGGATGCGACTGTCGGGCTCACCCCGCTTCATGTATTTCACTTCTACGAGGTAGGCGTATGGCATATCCGTCATTCGTGGGTTGGGTTGGAAGAAATAATCAGCATAACCTTTGGCCAGTTCATACTCCGGAAGTACCATATAATGATGTGTCATATTCAAATAGGCCAGTAAAAAGCCTTTGATGTGTGCTTCGCCGTCGATAAACTCGCGCACGCGGCTTTGTTTTTCCAACTCGGAGGCGATGTAGGCGAATACCGGTTGCCACTCGCCACGGTAAGCCATGAGTTTGATCAACCGTGCCAATTCGTAGGGCTGAACGCGGAACACATCTGTATCGGCCAAACTTTCGGTGAGGTATGTGTACATCTGTTCGCGTACGGTGTGGTTGGGAATAGCCAGAACGGCCTCACCCTCTTCCGTACCCTGTATAGTTAGCAGGCCGAAGTAATAAAGTAACGACTTGAAATTGTCGGGCACCAGCATATTCTCTACCGAGAAGGCATCGCTCAAACTGGCCGTGGTCCAACCTTTTTCCACCACTTCGCGGATTACAGAGAAGTTAGGCCCTAATCCTTTGTCGACCTTGATGAGATGGCGTAGCTTGCCGTAGTCGGTACGGATGTTCTTGTCGATCATCTCACGAGGCGGACGGCCTGTTTGTAACAACCAGTTAAGATAATAGAGCACCATGTCCGAGTTGTACATACTATCGCCCAGGCATTCTTCAGAAAAACAGTAATTATCGTACCAAGGCTTCATTTCGTTTACGATTTCGTCGACACCCATAGTCAATCCCCCCTCCGAATGGTAGTAGTCGAGCATAGTGCGTAGTTCCTTTTCCGAGAATCCTACCAGGTTGTTGAACTGCGGTGCAATAGTTAAGTTGGAGCCAATATTAAAGCCGGAAGTCACATCGTCCAGCGTGACAGGGCTTACCCCTGTGATGAACATCCGTTCCAAGGCTGCTCCGCTACTGGTGGTCATCATTTTAAGTACGTTGAAGAAGTAGCGAAAGAAACCCTCTCCATGTGTTGCATCGCGATAGGCATCACGTCCTATGGTGGCGAGAATGGAATTGGTGAAGTTGTCGTACTCGTCGATAAAAAGATAAATACGCAACCCCAGATCGCTGGCTATTTTGTTGATGTATTGCAATCGATCGGCAGTGACCGGGAGTTTCATTACTTCTTCTTCAAAATTGGCCGGAAAGAAACGTTTATAGCGTCTGATAAACCCAAGAAGCTGGATATGACAATGGCTTTCGAACGAAGGTTCCAACCGTTCGGGACGGGGGTCTACCGCCGAGAAGTTAAAATGTATCACCAGGAACCTGGCCCGCATGTCTGTTTCATTCTGGTAAATCCACCGTTTGCCGAAAAGCGCCTCGAAGCGTTCGGCATTATTGATATCGTAGTATGAATCAAGCATATTGAGCAGCAGGCTCTTACCAAACCTACGTGGGCGAATGAGGAAAAAAAAGCGCGCCGCCTGCTCTATCCGGGGGATAAAGTGGGTTTTATCTACATAATAGCAGTTGTCGCGGACAATGGCTTCATAGTCTGTCAGTCCATAAGGTATATTTTTAACATGCTTGGGTATCATGATAATGATTGTTAAGTTTGTGAATGACTACAAACCTACATAAAAATCTTCGATTTTCATGTAAGTTCTATTAAAAATGGCTCTCTTTTATACTAATACAATAGGACCAAAAGGCGAAATGGAGCAAAGTATAATAAAAACCATTTTTGTTTAGTAGACTAAACAAAATAGCGTCATATTTGCTCATTCCAATAAACAAAAAAACAAAATTCCATTTGGGATATTTGGTCTGAGCTCCCTATCAGAAGCCTCAGAAAGCCTCTTTTCCGATTCTTGGCAAAATGTCGGATCTAATCGCGCTATTCTTTATCATTTTTTTCTTCCTATATCTACATTTGTATAGTGTTAAACACTAAATTTATTAATAACCCGAACAAAGTGAGGGAGATTCGGTAACAACACGGCCGGCTTGCGAAAGAATCCGCTCACAATGTTCACAAATATTTAAATTAAATGAGTTTGAAATATAAAATTGTAAAACAGGTGTTTGGTTATGATAAAACCAATACTGTAAAATACGTAGCCAAATCGGTTACAGGTGAAATGCTTACTTTTGACAAAGTACGCAAGCAAACTGCTGAAATATGCGGCACGCACCGGGGAACAACAAACTTAATTCTGGAAGGCTTGCTGGACGTATTGGTAAATAACCTCGATATGGGCCACAGTGTACAACTGGGAGAATTCGGTATCTTGCGTCCCGGCATCCGGGCAAAAGCGCAGGACGACGAGAAGTCGGTAAACGCAGAAACCGTATACCGTCGTCGGATTAATTTTGTACCGGGCAAGATGCTGAAAAATTTCCTTCGCGATGTATCAGTGACCCGCGTAGCACCAATCGACACAGACTATACGAACGGCAGCACTGCCACAAATCCGGGAGGAGGTGACAACGATGATGGTCAAGTGATAGACCCGGGCTTTTAACAGAGTCTTTTTATAAGGTAGCTAAAGTTAAGGTTGAACACGGATGGGAGAAATTCCCGTCCGTGTTTTTTTGTATATATGCCGATTAGGGTATTTTTTCTTGCTACTTTTCTGTTAAACACGTTGGCTGGCTACGTTAACACGTCAACTTCGGGGGTTAACGTCACGAGTAGTGGTGTATAGCACGGCAGGTCGCCGTGTTAACGTAGAAAGTTGGAGTGTTAACCGATTAATAGAGATACATTACTTTTAGCTTCTCCGTATCCACATGGAGCACTTTTCCCAGATAATTTTCAACTGTTCCGTACTCTTTTTTTACCCATTCAATCCCCGCCTGGATATATTCACTTTTCACCTCGAACAAGGATCTCAGAGCAGGATATTTTGCAATATATTCGCGATACTTATCGCCCAGATAAACATTCGAAGAAAGATAATCCTTCATTATGGTTTCTTCGTCTACCCCTAAAGCAAACAGGGTTAAAGCTGCCGCCATCCCGGTCCGGTCCTTTCCGGCAGAACAATGGAATAATAAAGGAATATCCTTTTCATTTTGTAGTAATGTAAAGTAATCAGTATATCTTTTTATGCTCGCAGTATCCGACACAAGCATGATGTTAATCTCCATCATCACGCTATCTCCTTTGTTTGAACTTAAAGAAGAAAGATCCATGGAAGCGGTCAGATTGCCCGGAGTTATGGAATATGGATAATGCCCCGTTGTTGTTGCCGGAAGTTTATCCGGAGCCTGACTGACTTCAGCCTCTGCTCTGAAATCAACAACTGAAATTAAAGGCAGAGAAGCCAGATAAGTCAAATCCGCTTCTGTCAGATGGTATAAATCGTCCGAACGGATGATTTTACCCCATTTTACATAACGCCCATCCGTAGTTTTAAACCCACCTAAATCCCGGAAGTTGTATCCACCGGTCATTGGCAAATGCCTCTCAGCCAGAATGGCTTTACCTTTTTCTGTTATTAATTGGAAATAACTGCGAACTGAATCAGACACTGCCAATGGGAATGTGCCTGCACCATCTCCTTCCAGTAACGGACGAGAAAAATCTATAGTTTCTACCGAAGGTCCCGCGTATAGTGTCCATTTCCCGGGAACCTCAATCGACAATGATGCCGCTTTACTTTGTTTATCACGAACGATCCGGGCTACGCCCGAAATATCCTCTCCCGCATACTCTGCACGGGATACCTCTCCTGAATTACCACATGATGCTAATAACATGGCTACTGTTAATATTAATAGATTTGTCTTCATAACGGCAAAGATAGGCGTTATTATCGGGTTAGATGTATTGCGGGAATAATTTTATTTAATACTTTTGTAGCGAATATAGTACTGCTTCAAAAAACTAAATATAATATTTTGAATCTAATGAGTATAAAAAACGATGAAGTTAAAAGAATATTAGTTATTCGATTTAGGCGAGTTGGCGATGCTGTACTTTCGACAGCTTTATGCTCCACGTTAAAAAACTCTTTTCCACAAGCATCTATTGATTACGTGCTGAACGAAGGAATAGCACCTCTCTTTCAATATCATCCAGACATAGATAACATTATCACTTTTAATGAAAAGGAGATGTCTAATTTATGGAATTATACTAGAAAAATTAGAAATATAATGCACCAAGGAAAATACAATATGATTGTAGACACAAGGTCTACAGTCAAAACTCTTTGGTTCAGTCTTTTCTCATTAAAAACACCTTATAGAGTTGGGCGTAAAAAAGCATACAACAAATTGGTTCAAAATTACACTACCAAGAATGGAGATGGTAGCGATATGGTATGTTTAACCCTAAAATTACTTCAACCTTTAGAGAAGAAGTTTCAAATAAAATATAACAGAAATTTCAAAGTATATGTTACCGAAGATGAAAAAACGCTTTTTTCAGAATATTTAGTAAGTAAAGGAGTTAACATACAAAAACCAATTATTACATGCGCTGTAGCAACCAGAATACCCCATAAAATGTGGGATTTTCAACTCATGAAAGACACATTATTGCAGATTCTTAATCAATACAAAGACGTACAGCTTATTTTCAACTATGCAGGAAAAGAAGAAAAAGATATATCTGAGCAACTTCATAAAGAAATGAATAACCACCTCCGGGTATTTTCTAATATTGATGCGAAAAGCTTAAGAGAACTTGCATGCATGATTAAACTTTCAAGCTTTTTCTTTGGAAACGAAGGTGGCCCCAGACACATATCCCAGGCTCTAGAAGTGCCATCATTTGCTATTTACCCCCCCGGAATAAGTAAAAAAACATGGTTACCGAACAATTCAGACCACTACCAAGGTATTGCACTTGAGGATATTTCTCCAGAACAAGCGATATCTAAAAAATTATCATATAAACAAAAAATGGACTTAATTACTTTGGATAAAGTATGGAGTGGATTAAGTCCTATGTTAGAAAAACACATCGAGTGAACCCCTATACCTTTTATCAGTGTTAGTTAATCGTTTTATATAATACAACATATATCCAACCAATATATATACACCAATATGTGCCCACCCAATAGACCTAATTTTGCTCATAGTTTTAGAATCCATCCGATTTTTACTTGCAACCAATAACAATTCTCTAAACGCAATAGTATCACCAAGAAAACGCCTCCTTATATTACTATTTACCTGTAGGGGATAGATTTTATTCCATTTGTCATAAAAGCAAAGAGCTGATTCCAACCAAGCACGATTTAATGATCCGCCAGAAAAATGTTCAACCAAAATATCCGAGACAACCAAAACCTTATATCCATTAGATTTTACTTGAAGACATATATCTAAGTCATAAAAATGAAAACCATCAAAAGTCTGTGTATCAAATGCTATTTTATCAAACAAACTCTTTTTAATAAAAAAACAAAATCCATCCACACAAAGAACTTCCTGCGACACTCCTTCAACCGTATTATAAACTTTCACCATTTCCCCTTCTAAATTCGATTGAATCAGGTTTTTCACAAAGGGCTTTGCCTTAAACCAAAGACTAGGAATATTCAACAAGTAATAAGATCCCGCTAGGCCAATCAGCCCAACATTAGGAACTTCAAAATGCGAGATTAGATTTGCTCCCCAATTCGTAGTATGAAATAATACATCTTCATGTACAAAACAACAATATTCGAAAGCCGCCTTACTTACTCCATCATTATACGCTTCAAAAATTGAATATTTGTTTTTCGAATTGTCTATGACAATAATTTCATGAGCACTGCCAATTGTTTCTTGTATATTCTTCCGCAATGCTCTTGATATATCTGGATACTTTGAACAGATTATTACCGATATCATAATATGCGCTTTTTACATATATAAGTCAAAACTTATATATTAATTATTCAAATTCTAGGTTAGTTAAAACTCTTTTCTAATACAAATGAGGTATATAATTGGACAAAGTTAACATTTTTCCTCTATTTCTCAATATCCAATATTAATTGATTTTATTCACAGCATTTTTCTTATGTCATATTCACAAATGACATATTAAAGAAAAACAACTAACATGCTATTTCTCATTTTCCTACTCTAAAAACACTGCAAAAATTATTTTATTCAATATCTTTGTGCACATTCATATTGATGATAGCTAAAAAAGAGATAGTAATGTGAAAGAAATGTGCATCTGAAGAATAAATAAAAGGATAACACAGTAGAAGAAAAATAAAGCAATAATAACCATAATCTACCACCCTATATTCAATAAGAGAACACAATAAGAGTATGGCTTATCCATCCTTAAATAAAAATACTATCTTTGCAGTGTTTATTACTAAAATTCACAACGCCTGAAATTTTTCAGTAACAATTTTAATTATATGAAAGAAACCATTTTCCTGGATAGAAATGAATTTAATTTCGAACCATCACCCGAAGTTATACATGCAATAAAAAACTTCGATACAAGAAAACTTTGTTTCTATACACGCATATACGATGAAGGAAAAAAAAGTATTTTCTCAGTATTCTTATCGCAATTATATAATATAGACGAATCGCAAGTCCTTTTGGGATATGGCGGAGAAGACATCCTTAAGCAAGCTGTGCACTTCTTTCTGACAGAAGAAGATGGAAATAAAAAAATCTTAATTCCCCAATACTCGTGGTGGTACTACAAATCCATCGCCGACGAAGTAAATGGAAAAACAATAGAATACCCGCTTTATGAAAACGGAAATGAGTTCAAATATAATCTGGAAGAATTGAAGGAAATACTTCAAAAAGAAGAACCAAAAATTTTATTATTAGCTTCGCCTAACAACCCAACCGGCAACGCTATCACCCCAAATGAACTACATTCTCTACTGTCCGGCATATCGCCAAATATCACTGTGATTATAGATGAAGCCTATGCTTCTTACGTTTCGGAGGACACTGCGTATATAAAAGAATTAGTAGATAATTTCCCCAACCTTATTATTACACGGACACTATCCAAGTTTTATGGCCTGCCGGGACTACGGATGGGATTCGGATTTACAAGCAAAGGCATGGAGAAATTCATTAAATACAGCAATAAATATCTGGGATACAATCGTATATCAGAGGATATAGCAATTGCTGCACTAAAATCAGATAACTACTATCGTAATATAGCCATAGCCATAAACAAAGATAGGAAATTATACGAGGAAGAAATCGGCCGGTTACCAGGGTTCACTGTATATAAATCCGTAGCTAATTTCATTCTGATCAAGTATCCGATTGAGTTAAAAGATCAACTTAAAAAAGCATTCGCAGAAGAGGGTTATCTTATTAAGTTTATGAATGAACCTAATATCAATACCCATCTTCGCATAACTCTGGGACGTCCGGAACAGAATAAAATAGTAAGAGATACCATAAAAAGCATTGCACAAAAATGAAAGCCATCATATTAGCAGCAGGCATCTCTTCACGCCTACGCCCATTGACAGATAACACACCTAAGTGTTTACTTAAAATAGGAGAACGTAGTTTGCTACAACGCACATTAGATGCATTGATTGAGAATAATATCAATGAATTTATCATAGTAACAGGATACAGACAACAACAGATTGTTGATTTTATAAATCAACAATATCCGGATTTGTCTGTAACATTCATATACAATTCTCAATATAGCACTACAAACAATATATATTCCTTATATCTTACACGTCCTTCTATCAATAACGAAGACGTTCTATTGTTAGACAGTGATATTGTTTTTGATCCCCAAATCATATCCATATTATTACAAGAAAAAGACAAAAACGTACTCGCTGTAAACTGTCATGAATTGGGAGAGGAAGAAATTAAAGTCATAGTCGATAATGACATGAAAGTATTGGAAATCAGCAAGACTTGTTCTATTAAAGAAGCTATGGGCGAATCAATCGGCATTGAGAAAATGCATAAGGATTATATAAATGCATTATTCAATGAACTGGAGATTATGATTGAAGAAGAAGGATTGGATAATGTTTTCTACGAACAGGCTTTTGAACGTTTAATAAAAAAAGAGCATTACTTTTATGCCGTAGACACAAGTACCTGTTTTTCGATAGAACTTGATACTGCAGAAGACTTCCGGCAAGCTCAAGCCTTAATTCCAGCAAATCTTTACTAAATGGCCAATTACGATATCCGTCCCTTGCAGTTGCACATACTCAATATATTATTGGGCATAGATACGGTATGCAAAAAACGTAACCTACGTTATTATATCATGGCAGGAACCATGCTGGGAGCCATCCGCCACAAAGGTTTTATCCCTTGGGACGATGATATAGACATTGGGATGCCACGTAAAGACTATGATCTCCTTATAAAAAATGCAAAAGAGTGGCTTCCGGCTCCTTATGAAATTGTTTGCGCGGAAAACGACAAGGACTACCCTTTACCTTTTGCAAAAATACAAGATTCGAATACAACACTGATTGAAAGAATAGGTCTAAAATACCTTGGTGGGGTTTACATCGATGTATTTCCACTAGATGGAGTACCTGACAATAAAATACTGCAAAGAATCCATTTTGCTAAGTATTTCATCTATAAGAAAATATTATATCTTATTTTCCGCGACCCATATAAACATGGAAAAGGGGTTAATTCCTGGATGCCGTTATTATGCCGCAAATTGTTTAAAACACATAAAGTTCAACGTTCAATAAGAAACATTCTGACTAAATACAATTTTGAAGATTGCACATTTATAGCAGATTATGATGATGGGTTAAGGGGAGTTATGAATAAAGAGATATTGGGCCGCCCTACCCCAGTGTTATTTGAGGGAAAAGAAATTATGGGAGTAGAAAAATATCATATATATTTGGAACAAAAATATGGGAATTATATGGAAATCCCTAAAAGCAATCAACAAAGACAACATAATTTCTATTATCTGGATCTTAATACTCCATATAGGGATTACCCCGATCACCAATAAACGTATTAAACAATGAGAATAGGCTTTGACGCGAAACGTGCTGTACAGAATTACACCGGATTAGGGAACTATAGTAGGTATATCATTAAAAACCTCTGCCGGTTTTACCCACAAAATGAATATATTCTTTTTGCTCCTAAAAGAAGGGTGAATGAGCAATTGAGTCATTTGTTTGAAGAATATAAGCAGATTCAGGTAGTATACCCCATGCAATATATATGGAGAAAATTATCATCACTTTGGAGGGTATGGAGGGTTACTTCCCGATTTACAAATGATGGCATCCAGATCTTTCACGGACTTAGCAATGAACTTCCAATTAACATACGTAAGTCCAGGATTAAATCGGTGGTTACCATTCACGATCTGATCTTTCTTCATTTTCCACAATACTACAAGCCTATTGACAGGAAAATATATACATATAAATTCAGAAAAGCCTGTCAGAATGCAAACAGGATTATCGCAATAAGTGAGTGCACAAAACGAGATATTATACGACTATTCAATATACCTGAAAATAAAATAGAAGTAATATATCAAGGTTGTGATGAAAGCTTTCATAAAGAAGCGAGCGCCGAAAAAAAGAAAGAGGTCAAAGAAAGATATAACTTACCAGATAAATACATATTAAATGTGGGCAGTATTGAAGAAAGAAAGAATGTTCTTTTGGCCGTCAAAGCTCTTAAGCAATTGCCTGAAAACATTCACTTGGTTATTGTAGGAAAACGAACCCCTTATACTCAGAAAGTAGATTCTTTTATTCAAGCCAACAAACTGAAAGACAGAGTACACATATATAGCAATGTATCTTTTAAAGATCTCCCGGCAATTTATCAGCAAGCAGAAATCTTTGTATATCCATCCCGATATGAAGGCTTTGGTATACCTATGATTGAAGCATTGCATTCGGGTATACCCGCAATTGGAGCAACCGGATCATGCCTTGAAGAAGCGGGAGGACCGGAATCTAGTTATGTCGACCCCGATAATGTAAACGAACTCGCAAATACATTCAATGAGATCTTATCATCTCCGGAAAAAAGAGAGAGAATGATTGCACACGGAAAGGAGTATGTCAAGCGATTTACAGATGAAAAACTGACTAGGCAGCTTGCAAATGTGTACAAACAAATAATTTCATAAAAAACATCTAAAATAGTCCCGACCACTATTCCTTTAGCTCCTTAAATATCTAGATATTATTGAGTACGATTGTATTACTCCAAGCAAATTTGCATACATGCTCCTTATCGAAAAGAGACTTTAACTCTCTCATTATCCTCTGTAACATCAACAATATTTGAAATAACACTCAAACATTGATGATATTTTTTTCATCATGTCCACGCTTTTTAACACCATAAAACTCTAGTTTGCTATATATCAACAAATTAATGAATTAATTTCAGACGTAATTTGTCCCACCCAATCCTTTGTTTTATGAGACAAGAAACATATACCTTTGCAACAGGGAATAATCCCTTTTGATTATTAAAAAAATTAAATTATGAAAAAACTTTTGTTATTTATGACAGTTTTGGTACTAATGTCTTGTCAAAAAGATGAATTTGATATCCAAAACATTAATCAGGAGCCAACAACACGATCTTCTACAAACCCTTCGGAAATAAGAGATTTATGTGGTTTAGAAATCAATATTCGTCTAGCAGATACAAGCAGAAAACCGAGATATTTATCTGCTCATAGAAAATCAAATAGTGCCAATTTAACTCAAGAAGGAAAGGACGAGTGGCAGAAATGGTTTATATTGGGGGATCGTTATTCTTCTAATGGAGCATTTGATTTAAAAACTAATTCATCACCTAGGGATGGCAGTTATCTATATATACATGATAACTGGAAATACCCAGCACTCTTACACAATTATGCCGGGAGTACTCCACAATGGTATATCCATAATATAGAAGGTACAGATTACTATAGAATAGGTCTTTTAAAATCAGGTGTTTATTATTATCTATCTGCGGTAGATAATACTTCTGGAGCACTATGCTTTGAGCCGAAAAATAGCACAAATTATAAGAGGCAGGCTTGGGAAATTGTACCATTAGAGGGCTTCTCTCTTGTAGGCATAGAATATGACTTTGCCACTGGAGTAGTAAAAAATCCAAGAGTTGTTACATTCCTAGATTTGCCTTCTATAAACGAGCTACCAGTTTATTCAAACAGAGAGTTTACAATTAATGAAAAATACATAGATTCATCCGAATTTAGTAAAACAGAAGGAACCAAATTAGGAGTCAGTACAACCGCAACTATAAAAACAGGAATACCTACAGTACAAGGTGAATTTTCAACAACTATCTCCACAGAAAAAAACTGGAGCTATACTACATCCGAGAAAACAACTAAGGAATTCGCTATAACAGATAAATATTCCTTTGTTCAAGCTCCTAATACATCATATGCCATTATTGTTAGAGGTATAGAATATGAAATGGACATTAATTACAAAGCTGTATATAGAAGTGAATATGGTGCAACTGTCAAACTTGGTGGTAAGTGGACGGGAGTAACAGTCAAAAACACCGAAGTGATACTCAAGGATAATTCTACTGGAAATATTATCGGAACAAAGAAGTTAGCTGGAAAAGTGAAAGAATAATATAAACTATTTTTCCTTTTAAATTCTCAACTTTTAATGGGGCTGTCTAAAAAGTCAACTCATCGATTCTGTCATTGGTAAACATCACAATGAAGTACTACGAAATAACTTTTTGGACAGTCTCATTTTATATAAAAATCTATTCCCAATAATATCCATACCTACTTCTTATGACTCCATAACATACCTATGCTATTTTTATGTTTTAAAACATAAGTTTTTGCAATATTATACTGTTTATATGGAAAAAAGGCAGTAATTTTGCAGTCGCAAAAGGAAAACTAACCCCAAAAATAAACATTATGGAATTGAACAAAACCTTTAAAGACGGTCTATGGAGTAGTGAAATTAACGTAAAGGACTTTGTTAGCAAGAACATCACTCCTTATGATGGTGATGCATCTTTTCTACAAGGTCCGACCGAACGCACAAAAAAAATCTGGGGCATCTGCCTCCAGGCCATAGAAGAAGAGAGAGCTAACAACGGCGTACGTTCTTTGGACAACAAAACCGTATCTACTATATCTTCACACAAAGCTGGCTATATTGACAAAGAAAACGAACTGATCGTTGGTTTGCAGACCGATGAATTGCTTCGTCGTGCCATCAAGCCTTATGGAGGTATTAATGTTGTAGCGCGTGCTTGCCAGGAAAACGGAATAGAAATAGACGAAAAAGTGGTGGATATCTTCAAAAACTACCGCAAAACTCACAATGACGGTGTATTTGATGCATACACAGACGAAATCCGCTCATTCCGTTCACTCGGTTTTATCACCGGATTGCCAGATAACTATGCACGCGGACGTATTATTGGTGACTATCGTCGTTTAGCTCTGTATGGTATCGACCGACTGATCGAAGCGAAACAACAAGACCTTAAAAATCTGCTAGGACCAATGACCGATGCACGTATCCGTTTACGTGAAGAAGTAACCGAACAGATCAAGGCACTGAAGGAAATGAAAGTAATGGGCAACTATTACGGAATTGACCTCAGCCGTCCGGCATACACTGCACAAGAAGCTGTACAATGGGTATATATGGCATATCTTGCCGCTGTAAAAGAACAAGATGGTGCAGCTATGTCATTAGGTAATGTATCTTCATTCCTTGACATTTACATAGAATATGAATTGAACAATGGTACAATTACCGAAACCTATGCACAGGAATTGATCGACCAGTTTGTTATTAAACTGCGTATGGTTCGCCACCTGCGTATGCAATCTTACAATGATATCTTCGCCGGAGACCCAACCTGGGTTACTGAAGCACTGGGCGGACGCTTCAACGATGGCCGTCATAAGGTTACAAAAACCAGTTTCCGTTTCCTGCAAACATTATATAATCTGGGAGCATCTCCCGAACCAAACCTAACCGTACTATGGAGTCCCGAACTTCCCGAAGGTTTCAAAGACTTCTGTGCTAAGGTTTCTGTAGATACAAGTTCTATCCAGTACGAAAATGATGAGTTGATGCGCGAAGTACGTCAGTCTGACGACTACGGTATTGCTTGTTGCGTTTCTTACCAAGATATAGGTCGCCAGATTCAATTCTTCGGTGCCCGTGCCAATCTGGCGAAAGCGCTTTTACTTGCAATCAATGGTGGACGCTGCGAAAACACAGGTACACTAATGGTAAAAGACATCCCGGTACTGACAGGCGAAAAGCTAAAGTACGAAGAGGTAATGGCCAACTACAAGAAAGTACTGGTAGAAATTGCCCGTGTATACAATGAATCCATGAATATCATTCACTATATGCACGATAAGTACTATTATGAAAAGGCTCAGATGGCTCTTATTGATACAGACCCACGCATCAACCTGGCGTATGGAGTTGCCGGATTATCTATCGCTATCGACTCACTTTCGGCTATCCGTTATGCTACTGTTAAAGCACGCCGCAATGATATCGGCCTGACAGAAAGCTTCGATATTGATGGTGAATTCCCTTGCTTTGGTAATGACGATGACCGTGCAGACAAACTTGCTGTAGATTTAGTATACTACTTCAGCGAAGAACTTAAAAAACTTCCTGTTTACAAGAACGCCCGCCCTACTCTATCTGTACTTACCATTACATCAAACGTTATGTATGGAAAGAAAACTGGTGCGACACCCGACGGACGCGCGAAAGGTGTTGCCTTCGCTCCAGGTGCAAACCCAATGCACGGACGCGATAAAAAAGGAGCTATCGCTTCATTGAATTCAGTAGCCAAAATCCGTTACCGCGACTCACAAGACGGTATCAGTAATACCTTCTCGATCGTTCCTAAATCTTTAGGCCCGACAGCAGAAGACCGTGTTGAAAATCTGGTAACCATGATGGATGGATACTTCACCAAAGGAGCACACCACCTGAATGTAAACGTACTGAATCGTGAAATGCTGGAAGATGCAATGGAACATCCTGAGAAATATCCTCAGTTGACTATCCGTGTTTCCGGATATGCGGTAAACTTCGTAAAACTGAGCCGTGAGCACCAACTCGAAGTTCTTTCAAGAAGCTTCCACGAAAGATTTTAAACCCAAAGGTTTAAAATCTTAGTTGAAAGTTGAAAGTTGAAAGTTGAAAGTTACTATGCAGATTTCTATTGCTGAAAATTATGTTACCGATGGGAAAAGCAATTGTTGAAGAAAAATCCTATATATTTGCATTAAGAATCATAAAAGCATACAAATTTCTCACTGAGAATAAGAAAGAATTTGTATTAGCGAAACAATTGCTTAGGTGTGGAACCGCTATTGGTGCTTTATGTCAAGAAGCAGAACATGCACAAAGCAGACCTGATTTTCTGAGTAAAATGAATATTGCTTTGAAAGAAGCAAATGAAACAAAATACTGGTTAAGGCTGTTAAAAGACAGTGAGTACATTAGTCCAGACTCTTACGAGTCAATAATCACTGACTGCAAAGAATTAATAAAATTATTAGCTAGTATTGTAAAGACCACCAAAAACTCATTAAATAGCAATGCAAAATAACTTTCAACTTTCAACTTTCAACTTTCAACTGATAAGAGTTCACTCTTATGAATCAATGGGAACATACGACGGGCCGGGTCTCCGACTCGTCGTTTTCCTTCAAGGATGTAACTTCCGCTGTTTGTATTGTGCCAATCCGGACACTATTGCGTATAAAGGAGGAACAGATACAGATCCGGAAGAAATTGTACGTATGGCAGTAAGCCAGAAAGCTTTCTTTGGAAAAAAGGGAGGGATTACCTTTTCCGGAGGTGAACCTACCGTACAAGCCAAAGCATTGCTACCCTTATTTCGCCGACTTAAAGAGGAAGGAATTCATATTTGCCTGGATACAAACGGGAGCATATGGAATAAAGACGTAGAAGAATTGCTTCAACTCACCGATCTGGTACTTCTCGATATTAAAGAGTTCAATCCGGCCCGTCATCAAACGCTGACAAAGCACAGCAACGAACAAACCTTGCTTACTGCCGCCTGGTTAGAAGCAAACAATAAACCTTTTTGGCTGCGCTATGTGTTAGTTCCCGGATACAGTGACTTCGCCGAAGACATTGAAGCCATGGGCGAACAGCTAGGTAAATATAACATGATCGGGCGTGTAGAGATACTACCCTACCATAAGCTCGGAGTACACAAGTACGAAGCTATGAATCTGGAATATCTGCTGAAAGGAGTAAATGAAAATACGCCTGAACAACTAGAGCAGGCCGCTCAGCTATTCAGACGCCATTTTAACACAGTATATATTAATTAATCGTGCCAGCGGCAGCGGCAAGGTGCCGCCTCCAGGTTTTAGTTAAGTTGAAGTAATAACTCTAAGAGTTGTCTGCATAACTCCTCAAGTTATCCGAATAACTCTTGAAGTTATCCCAACAACTCTTAGAGTTATTTCACCAACACTCAGAACTGTGAAATCTGCATAGCAATTCTCCATTCTCAATTCTCCATTTAATAAGTAAACCGAATCCCCCCTTGGAGATTAAAGTTCAAGGGATTTTCTTTACGTATGGTTTCTACATCCGACCCATCATCAAAGAAATAAGATACCCCCGGTTCAACATAAAGCCCAATACGATCGGTTATGTTCAACTGTCCACCAACTCCTCCTGCCAGTGAGAATTGCAAAGGTTTAACCGTTTCCTTTTCTCCTGCAACCTTACCATATACACATTTCTCGACCATACCACCTGCGGTAAGATAAACTGTAAACCGTTTAGATTCAACAAAGTTCCAGTTTCCACGAAGAGGTATACCGACATAATGGAGTTTCTGTTCCACCTTATTAGAGGCATTCGTTACAGACTTTCCTTCCGAAGAAAGCATAGTATAGGTCAGCCCAGTTTCCACAGAAAAACCATTCGATAAATTCTTACGAACCGAAAGTCCGAAGCTTATAGGCTGTTTATGTTTGATTTCTGTAATAGAAGCAGATTGTTTCACATAAGGTATTCCACCATCAAAAACCAGCTCATTCTTATCATTAATTGAAATCATACCGGAAGCTAAACCGCCATTCTGAGACGTAGAAAGATCGGCCATAGACAGATAATCCTGACTCTGGCTTGTCGAAGCACTGGTACCATTTGAAAACGAAGCACCGACAGACCATTTACCTTCAGAGGAACGCTTCTTTTCTGAAACAACAGGTAGGTGCAATTTATCTTTCCCCGAAGGTTTTACAACTCTACGGTCATCAGGTTTATCACTGGATTGTTGATCTGTTTTTTGTTTTACCTCATTTGTAACAGTTTCATTCTTATCCGAAGGAGTGGAATTTTCAACATACTGTTCTTCTTCCCGCTGTTTTACATCATCCTCACTTATAATCAAGACTGTTTCCTGAACCTTCTTTTCTATACTTGTTGCATCCGAAAGATAGGTATATTGCTTAGGGCCAGATTGATCATCCGGTTTCACTTCAGTTATCTGTATCTCCGGCTCCTGGGTCACTGGCATTACATCAGGAGTCACAGCCAGCGTAGGAGCCATTGTATGACGTATATCATCTGCCGTTGGAGTCTGCATAAAGAACAGGCTTACCCCGGATACTGCCAATAATAATGTAGCAGCAACAGCCCACCACGTATAAGGACGAATGCGCTTCTCCCCCACCGGACTCAACTCCGCCTCCAGCTTACTCCATCCTTCCGGAGCAGGCGGTTCGGAATAGTCCTTAAGGGCTTCCCTCATCTTTTTCATCCACAATTCTTCATCCTGTCTCATCATATATTCATTCTTAAATATTCTTTTATTCTTTTAGCCAGCACCCCTTTCGCACGAAACAATTGGGACGCCGAAGATTTTTCATTAATCCCCAGCATCTGAGCTATTTCTCTATGTGATTTCTCTTCAAACGTATATAAATTGAATACTGTACGATAACCATCGGGTAGTTCACTAATAAAGTTCATCAGCACCTTTTGCGGAATAGTTTCAATATCAGAAGGGTTAGGCTCTTCATACGAATCCTGGATACCGTCTAGTTCCGTTGTACGGTTCAATACATCATTCTTACGCAGATATTGCAACACAGTATTCACCATCACACGCTCTATCCAAGCCCTGAGCGAGCCTTCGCCACGCCACGTGAATTTGTCAAACGAGGCATAGACCTTTAAGAAACCATCGTGCAGTAAGTCCTGTGCCATATCCCTATCTCCAATATAACGAAGGCATACTCCGAGCATCCTCCCTGAGTACAACTCATAGAGTTCCTTGCGAGCAAGGTTGTTTCCTTGCTTGCACTTTTCGGACAACTCAAATTCTTCCATTCGCTTAGACACGTCTTTATCTCCTAAATGCATGAGAAACAAAAATACTGCATCGTATCTATAATAATTTGCTCCTTTTGTTTCTTTAACAATATAGCATGCAATATTCCTTCTCAGACAGCATTTTCCTGATATAAAGATACATTTTTTATTCACTTAAATAAGATTTATATAATTATGAAGAAGTTCAAGACAGCTTTTTTAGCTTTAACCTTAACTTTAATTCTTACACCATTTTTGCAATCATGTCTGGATGATGATGACGATTACTATCTGGCAATAGCGACATTCAGAACTGCTGAAAATAACGACAACTATTTCGTTCTGGATAATGGTGAGACAATGTATCCGCAACATGCCACTTATAGTACGCTAGAAGATGGTCAAAGAGTTCATATATACTTTGATATTCTGGACGAAAAGGTGAGTGGATACGATTACAACATTAAAGTAAGAGGTATCGAGAAGATTCTGACCAAGGAGTTATTCGTTATGGATGAAGAGACTGTAGATAGTATCGGCGACGATAAGATCAATATTACAGGCATATGGTTCGGCGATGGTTATCTGAATATCAGATTCAAGTTTAAAGGAACCCGCAACCCATCGAAACTTCACATGGTTAATCTGGTACGTAATGAAATTGAAGGTGCTAATGAAAATGAAGAAGCCGGCTATATCAGCCTGGAATTCCGCCACAATGCCTACGAAGATTACGAAGCAGAGGATCTGGATGGAATTGTTTCTTTCAAAGGACCTTTCACCGAAAAGGAAATGAAAGGATTAAAGATTCGTTATAGAAGTATATATGATGGCATAAAATACACGAAGATTGATTTTAAAGAAGAAGAAACAACAGCAACAAGTTTCTCTTCGGGTTCGGGTACAACTATTACCGGAATCACATATCAATAAATACTCTTGATTGTAGAAAAGGGTGAGTCCGCGATGGCCTCACCCTTTTTATTTTTAATATTGTACTAAATGGTAACGGCACCTTTCCACCTAGGCAGCGGCATCTTGACGTCCCAAATACTTCCAAACCAAAGCACTCAAAGCTGCTCCGACAAAAGGAGCTACGATGAACAACCACAATTGAGAAAGAGCTTCTCCACCCTGGAAGATGGCCGGACCGATGCTACGAGCCGGATTCACAGAAGTACCTGTAATTGGAATACATACAATATGGATCAATACCAATGAAAGACCAATAGCTAAGCCTGCCAGTGAAGAATTTCCTTTCTTGGAATCGGTAACCCCTAATACGACCAATACAAAAACGAAAGTAAATACAGCTTCAGCAAGAAAAGCGGTCGTCATTGAGACTTCTGCTCCCCATCCATTGGCTCCTGTTGTTGTACCTACGGTTGGAAAGCCCTGCACCAAAGCATATAAAATCGTTGATCCGATAATCGCTCCGATTACCTGGAAAAGCATATACATGCCTGCATCCTTACCCGACATACGTCCCGAAAGGAATACACCCAACGTAATGGCCGGATTTATATGACAACCGGAAACTCCACCAATAGCATAAGCCATAGCAACAACCGATAAACCAAAGGCAAATGCTACCGATAAGATTCCGGCAACACCAACAGTCGGATGCCCTAAAAATATTGCGCTTCCGCAACCTAACATAACCAGAACCATTGTTCCAATCATCTCTGCAATGTACTTTCTCATTTTTTAAACATTTAAATTAATAATAAATTTATCCACTATATAGGTTTAATTATACCATACTTTGTATGGGTTTCAGAGACAACATATGTTGAGGTACAGCTGCTCTGATTTCAGTGATCAGAAGTTCTAAAAGTGTATTCCGGATAAAGTTCTTATGCCTTACCAACACAATGGGGCGGGCGGGACGGGGAATAGCAAAAGGACGAATCAACTCTTTTTGTTTCTCTCCCAACTGTGCAACTGCCAGTTCCGGTATAAATGTAATTCCTTGTCCACTCTCAACCATACGCATAAAAGTTTCCAGTCCCCCCAAACGATAGGCCATCTGATTCAACTTGACAGCATCCAACTGGCAAAAACGTAACAATTGATCACGGAAACAATGTCCTTCATCCAGAAGCCATAAACGCTCTCCGGTGATTTCGCTTGTACGAATCAGTTCATTCCTGAATACTTTTTCACCAGATGATACATATCCATAAAACTCTTCATAAAAAAGAGTATCGCCAAGAATCCAGTCTTCTTCCGGCTCATTGGCCCATATTGCAGCATCTAAAGAACCGGAAAGCAAATCTGCTTTTATTTCATGTGTTTTCCGTTCAAAGACCTGCAAATCCATTTCGGGGTATTTCTCAATCAGTTGGGGAAAGAAGCGAGGCAATAAATAAGGAGCAATGGTAGGCAAAACTCCCAATCGGAAAGTTCCACTATATGACTTTATCTCCTCACTCACAATCTCTTTAACCTGCGATACTTGTGACTGGATAAGGCGGGCCTGCCGGATAATCTTCTTCCCTACCTCAGTAGGCGCAACGGGTTGTATGTGACGATCAAAGAGTTTCACGCCAAGTTCATCTTCCAGTTTCTGGATCATTGCACTCAATGTTGGTTGGGTAACCCCACAATACTCTGCAGCTTTCGCAAAATGCCGATGTTTATCGACAGCAAGGATATATTCTAATTGCTGTATAGTCATATCACTTTATCATTTTTTTATTTACACCAAATTTTTCTTCTGAATGATGAGTTCCTTTTGGTTCAACATGGACAACAATATCATACACATTCTCTATAGTTTCCTTAATACTGCCCTCCACAGCCTCAGCTATATTATGGGCTTCATTCAGAGATATATTTCCGTCCGCTTCAATATCTAAAGCGATCATATACATATTACCAATTTGCCTTGAGCGTACACGATGCGGATTACTCGCACCAGGTATCTTCTCGACAGCTTCGAATATCTTATTATAAACAGACACATCTTTTACTCCATCCATTAAATCAACATTCGAATCCATAAAGATTCCAATAGAAGTTTTTATAATAAACAAACTAATAATTAGTCCGGTAACAGAGTCCAGAATAGGTAGTTTCAGTACAAAAGTAAAAAATAAACCGGTAAGTACACCAACAGAAATGATCACATCATTCTGCATGTTTTTAGCATTGGCAATCAGAAGGGAACTATTTATGCGTTTACCTTGCCGATACTGATAAAGGGATAAACCTAACTTTCCTACGATTGAGAAAACCGTAACATAGATAGCAATAATTCCCGGTAGTTCTTTTCCTTCTGAACCGAACAAACTCTGAACCGAAGAAATCAGCATCTGCACGCCGGCATAAAAAATAACCAGAGAGAGTACCTTAGTAGCAATTCCTTCTGCCTTTTCATAGCCATAAACATACTGAGGGCTTGGGGGTTTACTCATAATACGGGCCGTAAAAATCATCACAATAGAGATTACCACATCTGTAGCCGAATCAATTCCGTCGCTCACTACAGCCAAACTACCGGAAACCAGCCCTATAACAATTTTAGCCGCAGATAACAATGCATTGCCTATTGTACTGACCCAAGACGTACGAACAAGCACTTTATCTTTAGATGATTTCTCTTCCTGCATCAAAAACTACATTTATAAGTCGCAAAGATAACATCATTAATGAAACAAACGCCGGCAACTTCAAAAAAAGAGATCAATGGGCAACATAAATCATTGTTTCATTGTTATTTCTACAAAATCATTTATTTAATCCCAACTATGGAATTATTCTATTCGTTATCTATATTAATTATTATAGCTACGGTTTTTGCATATATCAATGAACGCTTTATGAAATTACCATCTACCATTGGTATAATGGTGGTCACAATCATATTTTCTCTAGGTCTGGTTATCATTGGAAGCATAAATTCAGAACCACTCAATGATGTTTACCAACTTATTCGTAACATCAACTTTACCCAACTCCTTATGGGTGGTATGCTTTATTTTCTTCTCTTTGCCGGAGCCATACAAATCAATATTAATGATCTGAAAGAGCAAAAGTTGCCCATTATCGTTTTCTCAACGCTAAGCGTTATTATTTCTACTTTTGTGGTCGGCTTTGCCCTCTATTACATACTGAACATTCTCCTGCCACTGATCGGATCGACCATGCAGGCACCATTAATTTACTGTCTTTTGTTTGGAGCATTAATTTCACCTACCGATGCCGTTGCCGTACTTAGTATTCTAAAAAAAAGCAATGTATCTAAATCATTAGAAACAAAGATCACCGGCGAAGCTCTATTCAATGATGGAGTAGCAGTTATTTTATTTTCTTTATTATATAGCATTTCACAAGGAACGGAACAACTTGTGGATGTTACTCCTGCAACAGTCTCGTGGTTATTGATTAAAGAAGTGGTAGGTGCATTTATTGTTGGTTTAGGACTTGGATACATCGCTTTATATGCCATCCGGACTGTAGCAGACAATAAACTATCTATTTTAATCACCCTTTCCGTTGTGATCAGCGGATATATGATATCGCAAGCAATGGAAATATCAGGACCACTCACCATGGTATCGGCAGGAATCTTAATCGGTAACCGGGGACGAAAATATAGCGAAGAAGAGCATAAGGATTTCGGATTCGTCAAAACTTTCTGGGAGCTAATTGATGAAATATTCAATGCTATCCTGTTTTTGCTGATCGGCTTCGAACTACTCATTATGCCCGATCTGCGCAACTATTGGATAGTAGGTATATTGGCTATTCTCATCGTACTATTTGCACGCTATATATCTATCAAATTGCCTACAGCCATTATTCCTTTTCATGAAAAATTCACGAAAAGCTCCATCTTCATTTTGGTATGGGGTGGACTTCGCGGAGGGGTTTCCATTGCTTTGGCATTATCAATTGGAGATAATATATACAGAGATGCTTTGATTGCAGGTACATATTATGTTGTGGTATTCTCCATTATTGTACAGGGTTTAAGTATCGGACGCCTGTCGGGCAAACTAAAAAATTAAATTTTCATTCTTTTAAAGATTGTTATTAACATTCCGAACTTTCATTTTTTATATTTGTTAATTTAATATATACGCATAATCTAAATTTGCCAGATTGACTCTATGAACTTTAAAGAACAATATAAGAAATACTCGCTTATCGCTATCATACTCATCCTGGGACTCGCTATCTTCCTGGAAGCTATTCCTTTTATGAGTGGGGTACTCGGTGCTATGACCATATACATACTTCTGAGAGGACAAATGAAGTACCTCACAGAAAAGAAGAAAATGAAAAAAGGATTGGCTGCAACTATACTTTTAGGAGAAAGCATTCTGGTTTTTCTTATACCACTGACTGTTGTGGCTATTATTATTGTCGATAAATTCAGTACCTTGAACCTGAATCCGCAAGAATTAATCGACCCGATTCAAAACATATCCAACTTTATACAAGAAAAGACCGGTTACAATCTGCTTAAAACAGAAAACCTATCCACAATGCTTGGTTTGATTCCCAGGATAGGACAATATCTGATGAATGGTGTCAGTAGCTTCATGATAAATATATTTGTTCTGATTTTTATACTCTATTTCATGCTGGTTGGCAGGGAAAGAATGGAAACATACATCTATGATATCTTGCCATTTAGTGAGGAGAATAAAAAAGAAGTACTACATGACATTAATATGATTGTAACTTCAAATGCCATAGGTATACCTTTACTGGGAATCATACAAGGAGGTATTGCATTAGTGGGATATTATATATTTGGTGTTCCGGCTCCGCTGATATTTGGGCTTTTAACCGGTATTGCTACAGTTATTCCGGTGGTAGGAACCGGATTGGTTTGGCTTCCCCTGGCCGTATATCTTGCCATAATAGGCGACTGGCCTAATGCTATCGGGTTACTTTGCTATGGCCTGCTGGTTGTTTCACAAGTAGATAACCTCATCCGTTTGATACTGCAAAAGAAAATGGCGGATATCCATCCGCTGATTACCATATTCGGAGTTGTCATCGGCCTTTCTCTTTTTGGCTTCATGGGAATAATCTTTGGTCCTCTCCTATTATCGATGTTTATCCTCTGTTTCAACATTTTTAAAAAAGAATACCTGAAGTAGTTGAAAGATATCAGCTAATTGGTTACTTTTGCAACACTAATTTTTTGTTAAATGGAATTTATCGAGGTGAATACCCATGAACTGATTTTATTGTCAGTTATTGGCGTCCTATTTATTATTCAGGTTATTTATTTCTTGGCTTTATATAACCAGATACATACGCATAATAAAGCTGTAAGACAGAACAAGTTAAGTTTCTCAGAAGCACTTCCTCCTTTGTCCATCGTGATCTGTGCCAAAAATGAATCCGAAAATCTACGCAGTTTTCTCCCGTCAGTATTGGAACAGGATTATCCCGAATTCGAAGTCATTGTTGTCAATGACGGTTCAACAGACGAAAGTGAGGAATTACTATCTGCATTGGAAAAAGACTACCCACATTTATACCATAGTTTTACTCCCGAGAATTCACGTTATATCAGCCATAAGAAGTTGGCACTTACTTTAGGTATCAAGGCCAGTAAACATGAATGGTTAGTATTCACCGAAGCAAACTGCTATCCGGTGAGCAAGGATTGGCTACGGCTGATAGCCCGTAATTTCACCCCAGGCACAGACATTGTACTTGGATACAGTGGCTATGAACGAGGAAAAGGATGGATGCACAAAAGAATTGCTTTTGATGCACTATTTACTTCTATGCGTTATTTAGGATATGCACTTGCCAAAAAGCCTTTTATGGGAATCGGAAGAAACATGGCATACCGCAGAGAGTTATTTTTCCAACAAAAAGGTTATTCGGCTCACTTAAATCTGCAAAGAGGAGATGATGACTTATTCATTAATAAGATAGCTACAAACAAAAATACGCGTGTAGAAACCGATGTCAATGCTACGGTTCGTATGAAGCCCATTCAATATAAAAAGGACTGGAAAGAAGAGAAAGTAAGCTACATGGCTACTTCTCAAAGATTTAAAGGTTCTCAGCGATTTATGCTGGGGTTTGAAACGCTTACGCGAATCTTATTTTATCTTGTTGTTATTGCCACTATCACTTTGGGCATTCTGAATAAGCATTGGCTGGTGGTAGGAATCGGAGGGTTAGTTTGGCTGATTCGCTTTATCATTCAAGCACTCATCACCAATAAAACAGCAAAAGAATTAGGTGAAAACAGAAGGTATTATTTCACGCTTCCTATATTTGATATCTTTCAACCATTACAATCGTTGCAGTTTAAGATGTTCCGGGCTTTTGGAGGAAAGCAGGGGGATATAATGACCCGATAGGGTCATTATAGTTGAAAGTTGAAAATTGAAAGTTGAAAGTTACGATGCCGATAAGAGTCATTCCATCTGCATAGTATAACTTTCAACTTTCAATTTTCAACTTTCAACTCTTTACTCGTATCTCATAGAGTTGGCCGGTTCTATCCTTGTAATCAGGTAGGATGGGCCAATTAACATTAGTACGGACACGATCAATGTACCGATATTCAATAAAAGATATATCCACACATTTAAAGACATAGGAACAGTATCTACAAAGTAAGTTTCTGGGTCAAGCTTGAAGATACCGAAATGAACCTGCACAAAATAAAGCGCTAGTCCAAGTATATTTCCAATCAACATCCCTTTGCCGATTAAAAAGACAGAAAGCCAGAGGAAGACTTTACGAATGGTCAGGTTATTAGCTCCCAAAGCTTTAAGTACGCCGATCATATTGGTGCGTTCAAGGATAATGATAAGTAATCCGGAAATAACAGTAAAGCCGGCAACGCCAATCATCAGAATAAGGATAACCCATACATTAAGGTCCAGCATGCCAAGCCATCCGAATATCTGTGGATTCAGTTCTTCTATATTACGCACATAAAAGGGTTCACCATAACGGTCAGGTTTCCGATCTGTATCTATTGCGATTTGATAGGTAGTCTCATCCAATAGATCAAAGTTGTTAACCTGAAGTTCTAATCCGCTTACCTGATCCGGCTTCCACCCTTTCAAACGATTGACTGTATAAATATCGGTCAACAAGAAGTTATTATCATATTCCGAGAAGTTCGTTTGAAAAATTCCCTTTATGGTAAATCTCCTGGCACGAACCTCTCCTTCTATATAATAAGTATAAACCTTATCATCTAACTTTAGTTTTAGTTTAGAAGCCAATGATTTGGATATAAGGATTTCACTACTCGCAGCAGTATCCGAGAATTGCGGGATCTCACCTTCAACCAGATGATTTTGAAAAAAAGAAGCATCAAACTCCTGTCCCACTCCTTTCAGGATCATACCCTGAAAAGCATCGTCCATCTTAATCATTCCCGGCTTGGTCGAAAACCGTTGCACATGCTTAACCTCAGGATACGCATATAAAGCATGAAATATACTATCGCCGGCAGCTATAGGCTTTGTCTCGTAAGAACGGACACCTTCGAAATTGGTTATTTGAATATGCGAGCCAAAACCTGTAACTTTTCCTCTAACCTCTTTTTTAAAACCAATAACAACGGCTAAAGATAGAATCATAACAGCCAATCCCAAAGCTACTCCAACCATAGCAATGAGAACTGCCGGGCGGGAAACTTGTTTCCCACCCTCTTCATTCCGATAAATACGACGAGCAAGAAAAAAAGAAGGACTCATTTACAATTAGACAATTTACCATTTACAATTTACCATTTGACACTTACAATTTACCATTTGACACTTACAATTTACCATTTGACACTTACAATTTATCATTTACAATTTGTAACCATTACCATGAGTATATTACGCAAGAGCATCAAATGGTAAATAGTAAATTGTAAATTGTAAATCTAAATGGTTCTTCCCGGATATGCTTCCAGTGCTTTTTCCAATACGAACAACGCACGTGTGAGATCTTCTTTATTAAGAACATAAGCGATACGTACTTCATTGCGACCGGCACCCGGAGTGGTATAAAACCCTGAAGCAGGAGCCATGAATACGGTTTGTCCTTCATACTCGAAATCCGACAGGCACCATGCACAGAATTTATCCGAATCATCGACCGGCAACCTGGCTACGGTATAAAAAGCTCCCATCGGTATAGGTGAATAAACACCTGGGATTCTGTTCAGCCCATCAATCAGACACTTACGACGTTCTACATATTCGTCATAAGTCTCGCGGGTATATTCTTCCGGTGCATCCAATGAAGCCTCAGCCGCAATCTGTCCAATCAATGGGGGACTTAAACGGGCCTGGCAGAATTTCATTACCGCGTTCCGTACTTCTTTATTCTTGGTGATAAGCATACCGATACGGATTCCACACTCGGAATAGCGCTTGGATACGGAATCAATCAGCACTACATTCTCTTCAATGCCTTCCAGGTGACAAGCTGATATATAGGGTGAACCGGTATAAATAAACTCACGATACACCTCATCCGAGAAAAGGAATAAATCATATTTCTTCACCAGATCACGAATCTGATTCATCTCACGACGGCTATACAGATAACCTGTCGGATTATTGGGATTACAAATCAGGATTCCTTTCGTACGTTCATTGATCAGTTCTTCAAACTTCTCGACTTTAGGTAAAGAGAAGCCTTCTTCAATTGTTGTAGCAATCGTACGGATTTCTGCTCCGGCAGAAATAGCAAAAGCCATGTAGTTGGCATAAGCCGGTTCCGGTACGATAATCTCATCACCCGGATTCAAACAGGACATGAAGGAAAACAACACAGCCTCAGATCCTCCGGTAGTAATGATAATATCATCTGCTGATAGATTGATATTAAATTTTTCGTAGTACTTTGTAAGTTTTTCCCGGTAGCTTCTGTTTCCGGCACTAGGACTATATTCTAATATCTTACGATCAATATGACGTATCGCGTCAATCGCGGCCTGAGGAGTCGGCAGGTCAGGCTGCCCGATATTCAGGTGAAACACATGGGTCCCTCTTTGTTTGGCTGCGTCAGCCAAAGGAGCCAGCTTTCTGATTGGAGATGCAGGCATCTCGTTCCCGCGAATGGAAATTGTTGGCATGATTTTAGTAATTATTATGTTATGGAGGTGCAAAGATAGAAAGAAAAATAATACATTTGCCGTGCAGAACCCAAATTATAATACCATAATGACGATAAATCTGATAACTTTTGCTTCAAATGTACACAAAAGTTCAATGGTGCGTAGCGCGCACGAACCTGTACTCAGTGAGCTGGAGAATTATTACACACTTAATTTTATAGATTACAAAGAAATTGACAAGCTGAATCCAAGTGATTTCAGTATTGTTTTTATCGCTACCGGTGGGGTTGAGCGATACGTTATGCAACATTTTGAATCCCTGCCACGCCCTGTCATTATTCTGGCCGATGGAATGCAAAATTCATTAGCTGCGGCAATGGAGGTTTCTGCCTGGTTACGCACAAGAGGAACAAAAAGCGAAATTCTTCACGGCGAACCTGTAAATATAGCCAAACGTATACAAGTTCTTTATAATAACTTTCAGGCACAACGCAAGCTAAGAGGCATGCGCATTGGGGTAATCGGTACTCCTTCGGCCTGGCTTATCGCCAGCAATGTTGATTATCTACTTGCCAAGCGTCGTTGGGGAGTGGAGTACATAGATATTCCTTTAGATCGCGTACATGATTTGTATGACCAGATCACCGACGACCAGGTGGGAGAAGCTTGTGCTGAATTTGCAAGTAAGGCTCTTGCCATTCGTGAAGGATCACCCGAAGATATTCTAAAGGCCATGCGGCTATACCGCGCAATCAAACAGATATGTGAAGAAGAAAATCTGCAAGCAACCACCGTTAGTTGCTTTAAACTGATAGATCATACGGAGACGACCGGATGTCTGGCATTGGCATTGCTTAATGACGAAGGTATTTATGCCGGATGTGAAGGGGATTTACAGTCTATCTTTACCATGCTTGTTGTTCATTCTCTTACGGGTAAACATGGTTTCATGGCGAATCCGTCAATGATTAATACCCGAACAAATGAAATCATACTGGCGCACTGTACGATAGGTATCAAACAAACAGAAGAATATATTATCCGTAGTCATTTCGAAACAGGAATCGGTATCGCTATTCAGGGTATCCTTCCAACGGGAGAGGTTACCATAGTGAAATGTGGCGGCGAATCGCTGGATGAATATTATCTGGGGTCTGGCACACTTACAGAGAATCCGAATTATATTAATATGTGCCGCACTCAGGCGCGTATCAAAATGAATACATCACCGGAATATTTTCTAAAAAACCCACTTGGCAATCACCATATCGTTATTCAAGGAAACTATGTTGATCTGCTAAATGAGTTCTTTATAGCAAACAGCTGTAAAAAAGTTGAAAATTGAAAGTTGAAAGTTGGCTGCGCAATAGTCATCTGCATAGTAATTTTCAACTTTCAACTTTCAACTTTCAACTCTCAACTACCTCCCTATCGGTTGAATCCTCCGACGCACATCTCTGGATATTTCCAGAAACATATAATTTAATTTCCCGGAATGAATACCTTCTTCATTCTGGGAGTATTTTTTCCGGGCATATTCCTTTGATTTCTCAAAGGTTAATAAGGACATTTGGTTCTGCGACTTTCCTACCATAGTTGAATCCAGTTGTTCATCAGGAAAGAACTCATCTAAATCAACATCGCCAATCATAGTTGTTTCCAGAAAATCCATATTCTTGTGCGAGGAGTCAGTGTAGTAACCTATAAACATGTGTCCGGGAGTGCGAATCAAAATCGGATCAATATTAATGGCACGAAGCAGAGAAGCAAAGAGTACACTTCCATCTACGCAATTTATCTGCGACGATTCCAGCGAATCGTAAAACGTACGCACCCGCTGCGAAAAGACCACATTACTAGACAAACTGGAATTCGAAACCGAACTGTAACGGAAATTACGTTTCTGCAATACATTCCATAAGGCATAGACTTGCTTATCGACCGAGTTTTTATCTCTGGACGTCACCTGGTAACCCGGAAAGCGGTTTACAATACGCGTGTCTAGTGCCTCACGCAGGAGTTTATCTATCATAGGGTTCTCTTCATTTACATAAGCGGCAAAGAAAAGACCTGTATCATGAAATTTGTTTCCATTGGTCACATAGCCAAGCAAACACTCATTCAGGCTACGTACAGAGAAAGTACGGACATGCTGCCCCAGCGTTTTTCCATTTAGTTCCACACTTACGGCCACACTAATAGGAACTGCCTGATTGTTATCACGTAATGCATCATATTTCCAGATAATATCCGGATAGATGGTGTATGCCGTACGGGGTTTTTCTAAAATAAATTCAGATATGGATTGAGCAAAGAAAGGGGTTTCGAGCACTTCAATGCGTACCCTGGAATAAGCTGAAGTCGATTTTACGCGAACGGAAATACACGATTTCGGATTACCTATATATAAGGAGTCGGCGGGTTCAATAACTTGTGTATCGGTAGTTGCTACGGATAGGATAGCCGAGGGAAAGATATTTCCTCCCAACTCGTCTGTAATTTCAAAATCAGATTGAAGAGAAACGATCTTCAAAATTAAAATGACGGACAGTACAACAAACAATGCAGCACCTATTACTACCACATTTTTCTTTCGAAGATGCATCCATATATTTTTCACCATAAGATTATCATACTAAAGTATATAACAAAGATAATTCATATTCTCCAGAAATTATCTTAAAATTGGTTCTACTTCCGTATATATTGTCACAGAATCTTAACAGTTGTTTCACTAACACGTAACAAATCCTTCTCATCTTTGTGCTGACAAGAAATAAAGACTAATTTTGTGTATCACATATAAGAAGAAACAATGAACGAATACCGCATTTTAATCGTTGATGACGAAGAAGACCTTTGTGAAATCCTTAAGTTTAATCTTGAGAATGAAGACTATTTGGTAGATACAGCCAATTCTGCCGAAGAGGCGTTGAAAATGGACCTCACTGTTTATGATTTGTTGTTACTCGATGTTATGATGGGCGAGATCTCGGGTTTCAAGATGGCCAACATGCTGAAAAAGGATAAAAAAACGGCTGGAATACCTATTATATTTATAACGGCTAAGGATACGGAAAATGATACGGTAACCGGTTTTAACCTGGGAGCGGACGATTATATCTCCAAACCATTTTCTCTACGTGAGGTTATTGCACGGGTAAAGGCTGTATTACGTCGCACATCGGTCGAGAAGCAGGACAAAGCACCCGAGAAACTGGTTTATCAAACATTGGTTCTGGATATCCCGCAAAAGAAGGTCAGCATTGACGATCAGGAGGTGTCGCTGACCAAAAAAGAATTCGAAATCCTGTTCTTATTATTGGAAAATAAAGGGCGTGTATTCTCGCGTGAAGATATCCTGAACCGGATATGGAGCGACGAAGTATATGTACTGGATCGTACCATAGATGTAAATATCACCCGTCTACGGAAAAAGATCGGAGAATACGGAAAATGTATCGTCACCCGCCTCGGATACGGTTACTGCTTCGAATCGCGATAGCCCCGAGGCGGCAGCGAGGCGCTGCACCCAAGTGACCATGCGGGCGGCAAGGTTTCTATGCAGAATTAAATTCATAATTCATAATTATAAATTAATGCAAATCTCTCCCTTTTCATTCGGCCGTAAACTCTTTCTTTCAGTCACGTTACTGTTTCTAACTTTCGTGGCCATCTTTGTCATTTTTCAATATCAAAGAGAAAAAGAGTTTAAAGTAGAGTTACTGAACAGTAAGTTACAGGACTGCAACGACTGGATACACAGGGATTTAACTGAGCATAAAGAAAAAGGAACCGAATGTTCCCATCTGCCTATTGAGCACTTTGGTTTAAAAGAACTACGGGTTACGGTGATTGATTTTGAGGGCAATGTTATCTACGATAGCTCTGAGGCGAATAATATGCAGTTAGCCAATCACTTGTACAGACCGGAAGTTGAGCAGGCAATTAACAATGGATATGGACATGATGTCCGCCGCGTATCAGAGTCGACAGGTATAACTTATTTCTATTCTGCAACGCGCTACAATGATTATATTATCCGGACGGCCCTACCCTACGACACGGAACTGAAAGAATCACTCCGAATAGACCTGGAATATATCGGATTGGCTATTCTGGTGGCACTCGCTCTTATTTTCATCTTTTATAAAGCAACAAACAGGCTGGGAATATCGGTTAATAATCTGCGGGAATTTGCCATTCATATAGACCGCAACGAGCCTTACGATTATAATAATATCCTGGCAACGTTCTCTAATGACGAACTTGGGGAGATATCACAGCATATTATCCAGATTTATCAGCGGCTCCACGAAACCAAAGAAGCGTTATATATAGAACGCGAGAAACTGATTGCGCATCTTCAAACGTCGCGTGAGGGGTTGGGAGTATTTACCCGGGATAAAAAAGAGATTCTGGTTAACTCTTTATTCTCACAGTACAGCAATATTATTTCTGACTATAATCTGGAAACAACCGAAAGTATATTCAATATACCGGAATTCGAATCCATCACCCAGTTTATCAATAAGATACAAAGCCGCCCTACGGGAAAGGAGGAAAAGCGCATGTCCAGGTCGATAACAAAAGACGGGCGTAACTTCACCATAGAATGCATTATCTTCCAGGACTTTAGCTTTGAGATATCCATCAATGACGTTACACAGGAGGAGGAACAGGGGCAACTGAAACGCCAGCTTACACAAAACATCGCTCACGAGCTGAAAACTCCTGTGAGTAGTATACAGGCATATCTGGAAACGATTGTTACCAATGAGAATATTTCGCCCGAAAAGGCCAGTGTATTCCTTCAACGATGTTATGAACAGAGCAACCGTTTGAGTCGTTTGCTTCGCGATATTTCGGTACTTACCCGCATGGATGAAGCTGTAAACATGCTCGAGATGGAGAAGGTGGACATCAGTGCACTGGTCGAAAAGATTATCAACGAAGTGTCGATTGATCTGGACAAAAAGCAAATTACGGCTGTTAACTCAATCAAAAAGAATGTCCAGATACGAGGTAATTATTCATTGATTTATTCCATCTTCCGCAACCTGATGGACAACTCTATTGCCTACGCCGGGACGCATATTCAAATCACGGTCAACTGTTTCCGCGAAGATGAAAGTCTGTATTATTTCAGTTTTGCCGACACAGGGGTTGGAGTGGGGTCTGAACATATGCAACGCCTGTTCGAACGTTTCTACCGGATAGACAAGGGACGGTCGCGCAAGCTGGGAGGCACGGGACTTGGACTGGCTATTGTAAAAAATGCCGTACTTATACATGGCGGGAACATCTCCGCTAAAAGCAACCAAGGCGGTGGACTGGAATTCATATTTACGTTGGCGAAAGACAAATGAATTGTTTTTGCATTGGGGGTCACTTCATAACTCCACCCCCTGCCCCCGCCAGCGGGGGATACCTTGCAGAAACGCTTTGTAGCGCAGCCTATCCCCCTTCGGAGGGGGTAGGGGGAGGATTATGACACACCCTCCTACAAGTGAAACATTCTTTTTTCAGAGTTTTCACATAGCCTCTTCCATTTTTTTTGTAAGTTTGTGCCCATAACTTCACAAACAATTTTGGTATGAAATTATTCTATTATTTAGCAGCCGCCCTGATTATATGCACTTCGTGTAACAGCGGCAATTCTTCAAAAGAAAAATTAGCAACAGAGGAAACACAAGAAACTCCTAAAAAGATTACCTTACCCGAAATTCCCACCATGTATACAAGCTCTGAGCAACGGGCCGACTTTTTGGTAAAACACTATTGGGACAATTTCGATTTTACGGATACCAGCTACATACACTTGCCGGAAGTCACCGAACAGGCTTATGTAGACTTTCTGGATGTAATCAACCACTCTCCAATGGAATCGGCTTTTGAGGGCATGAAGCGCCTGATGACCCATGCAGAGAAAGACAAAAAAGTATTCGATTATTTCGTTTCCCTTTCCGACAAGTATCTATACGATCCGAACTCTCCATTCCGCAGTGAAGAACTTTACATCGTGGTATTGGAAAAGATGATGGAAACTAATCTGCTGGACGATACGGAGAAAACGCGCCCAAATTACCGCCTGCAACTGGCGCAAAAGAATCGGCTGGGAACGAAAGCGCTTAATTTTACCTATACCATGCAATCGGGAAAACAAGGCACACTGTATGGTGTAAACACCGAATATACGCTGCTGTATATCAATAATCCGGGGTGCAGTGCCTGTGGCGAAATAACCGAAGGCATGAGAAACTCGCAAATCATACAATACCTTCTTTCCGGGAAACGCATGACCATTCTTTGTGTCTACCCCGACGAAGACCTGGAAGAATGGAAAAAACACCAGAACGATTTCCCATCCGACTGGATTAATGGGTATGACAAGGGTACGGTGATGCGCGACAAAAACCTGTATGACCTTAAGGCCATACCGTCCATCTACTTGTTAGATAAAAACAAGACCGTTCTGCTAAAGGATGCTACATTCACACAACTGGAGCAATATCTTAACAATAATTTATACTAACCACGCTATTGCCATCGTTTTGCCAAGCCGTTGGCAGTACTGTGCCTATTCGTTGGCAGTGTACTGCCAACAGCTTGACAGTACACTGCCAACGGCTTAGCAAAACAAGGGTTATACCTCTAGTGTTTTTATTTATCCATTTCAGAGCCTTTTTCCAAATAACTTCCTTACCTTTGCGCCGTAATGGTTCGCCCCTTCTCCGACTATACGGGAAGACGATTAAAAGGGAATCAGGTGAAAAACCTGAGCAGTCCCGCTGCTGTAAATCTCGTTCAGCGTTGTAAGCATATACCATAGCCACTGAATAAAACCGGGAAGGCGCTTTCAACGGAGATAAGCCAGAAAACCTGCCATACGGGATATTCATAAACGATTGCTTTCGAGGAAAGAGCAAGAATAGCTATGGGTAATAAAAACAAGAAATTTATTGGTGTATTTTTTTGTGTGTGGATAGCCGGACTACTCACCCCGGCACTGCTTTACGCACAACAAGCCCCCGACACGATTCGTATATACGATATACCCGAAGTCACCATTTCCGAACGCTACCAAACCCAGGAAGTCAGAGCCACGGCTCCCATACAGGTCTTCACCAAAGAACAACTCAGTAGCCTCAACGTCCTGCAAGTTTCCGATGCAGTAAAACACTTCGCCGGAGTCACGGTAAAGGACTATGGCGGCATTGGCGGACTTAAAACCGTATCCCTCCGAAGCCTCGGAGCCGAACATACCGCCGTTAGCTATGATGGTATTACGATAAGCGATTCGCAAACCGGACAGGTGGATATCGGACGCTTCTCGCTCGACAATGTAGACCGCCTGAGCCTCAGCAACGGACAAAGTGATAACATCTTCCAACCCGCCCGACTGTTTGCTTCGGCCGGAGTGCTGAACATACAAACGCTTACTCCGCAGTTCAGGAAAGGAAGAAACACCAACCTGAACGGGTCATTCAAAACCGGATCGTGGGGACTGGTTAACCCTTCCCTGCTGGTCGAACAAAAGATAAACGACACTTGGGCGCTTTCGGCTAACGCCGAATGGATGTCGGCCGATGGAAGATACCCATACACCATGCACTACGGAAACCAGAACGACAGCACCTCAAGAGAGAAACGTAAAAATACGGAAGTCAGAACCCTGCGCGCCGAAGCCGGACTGTTCGGTAATTTCTCCGACACGGAACAATGGAGGTTCAAAGCCTACTATTACCAGGCATCCCGCGGATTACCCGGAGCGACAACGTTGTACTACGATTACGCTTCGCAATATCTGTGGGACAAGAACACCTTCATACAAAGCCAGTATAAAAAGGAATTCAACCGGAAATGGGTATTCCAGACATCTGCCAAATGGAACTGGAATTACCAGCGCTATCTTGATCCTGACTATAAAGGATCAACCGGAAAAACAGAAAATAAATACTACAACCAAGAGTACTACCTCTCCGCTTCTGCCCTGTACCGCATGTTGGACAACCTGTCATTCTCATTGGCCAGCGACGGAAGTATGCAAACCCTGAACGCCAGTCAGGATAACTTTGCCGCTCCCAAACGATACTCCTGGCTCACTGCCCTGGCCGGTAAATACGTCAACGAATGGCTTACCGCTTCTGTATCGCTACTGGCTACGGTCATCAACGAACACACACACTTCGGCGCAGTAGCCGGCAATCACCGCAAACTAAACCCGTACGTCAGCGCCTCATTCAAACCTTTTAAAACAGAAGAACTGCGCATCCGCGGGTATTACAAAGATATATTCAGACTGCCCACCTTCAACGACCTGTATTATACCGAAGTTGGAAACACCGGACTAAGCCCCGAGAAAACCACCCAATACAACCTGGGAATAACCTACGGAAAGGAAATCAACCGTTTCATTCCTTACATCTCCGCCACCGTGGATGCCTATTATAATAAGGTGGAAGATAAAATCATAGCCATCCCAACCAAGAATATATTTATATGGAGCATGGTAAACCTGGGCGAAGTAGAAATCAAAGGTCTGGATGCTACGGCAAACATCATTCTGGAGCCATTACAAGACATCCGTCTGAATCTGTCCGGAAACTACACCTATCAACGGGCACTGGACGTAACCGATCCCGATGGTAAAACATACAACCAGCAAATAGCCTACACCCCACGCGTATCCGGTTCGGGGCAAGCGGGAATGGAAACACCGTGGGTCAACCTCTCCTACACCATAGTACATTCCGGCAAGCGCTATGTACTGGGGCAAAACCTGTCCGAGAACCAGTTGGCTAAGTACACCGACCATAGCATTGCCGCCAACCGTGATTTCCAAATCAAAAACATAAAGACCAATTTGCGGGTCGAAGTGCTTAACCTACTGGACAAGAATTATGAGATTGTACGCAATTTCCCGATGCCGGGACGGTCGGTCAGGGCGACGATTACAATCAAAGCCTCACCCCGGCCCTCTCCAAAGGAGAGGGAGAAGAGAGCAGTCTACGGTTATTGAAGTATTTAATAACATTCGAAAACTCCTAGAGCAACATGATGAGTTTAAATATAGGTACATACAACCAAATACCCCACACCCCTTCCCCCTCTCCTTTGGAGAGGGCTGGGGTGAGGCTGTTAGTTTTTTTATTCCTTCTTCTAATCCTCCTATCTGCTTGCGACGATATGGAAGATATCACTCCTGCTCCGAATGACGGCAATGAAAACATCACCGAAACCGGAACCGCCGAACTCTACATTCTTTCCGAAGGACTGTTCAACCTGAACAACAGTTCCCTGGCACGCTATACGTTCAGCAACAACAAAATCGTGCCCGACTACTTCCTCAAAGTCAACCAACGCGGACTGGGAGATACCGCCAACGACATGGCCATCTATGGTTCCAAACTCTACATCGTTGTCAACGTATCCAGCCAGGTAGAAGTCATTGACCTGCCCACCGGAAAATCCCTGAAACGCATCTCCATCCTAACCGATAACGGCAGTTCGCGCCAGCCCAGAGCCATCGCCTTCGACAAAAATAAAGCCTACGTCTGCTCATTCGACGGTACGGTAGCCCGCATAGATACCACCTCGCTCACCATCGAAGCCTATACCACCGCAGGGCGTAACCCGGATGGTATCTGCGTGCAAAACAACAAACTCTACGTCTCCAATTCCGGCGGACTGGACCAACCCAACTACGACAATACCGTTTCTGTTATCGACATTCCTACCTTCAAAGAAGCTAAAAAGATCACCATAGGCAATAACCCCGGCAAGATCCTGCCCGATAGATACGGAAATATATACGTAGCCGTACGCGGCACATTATCTTCAGACGGGCAACAATATCTCGTACAGATTAACAGCCAGACAGATGAAATCTCCCAAACCATCCATGAGCCGGTAATGAATTTTGCCATACACAATGAATTTGCTTACCTGTATAGCTACAGTTATACGACTAAACAGTCTGCTGTTAAAGTTTACGATCTCATCAACGAATCTATTATAGAAGAGAACTTCATCAAGGATGGCACACAAATCAGCACCCCCTTCTCCATCAAAGTCAATCCATACAGCGGAAACATCTATATTTCCGATGCTTACGATTATAAAGTGAGAGGCGATGTCCTGTGTTTTAGTCAGCAAGGGCACCTGCAATTCCGTATCAACAACATCGGAATCAACCCAAACACCATCGTATTCAGCGATAAAGCATCGCAAAGCATCATAGACGATGAACCGGAAGATCCGAATGCGCCATCGGCATACGCCACCCGCGTGTTGGAATACCTACCGGCTCCCGGACAGTTTATAAACACCACCACCAGCGCCTACCGCAAAGGATACACCCCCGAACAAGTGCTAGCCTATGCCACCCAACAAATCAAAGATCGCTCTCTGCTTACCTTAGGAGGATTCGGCGGATACATCATCCTGGGATTCGACCATACCATTCCCAACATCAGCGGTGCTTATGATTTCAAAATCTACGGCAATGCAAGCTACAACAGCAGCCTTACCGGAGCCAAAGCCGGAAGTGCCGAACCCGGCATCGTCCTCGTATCCAAAGACACCAACGGCAACGGACTACCCGATGATGAATGGTACGAACTCGCAGGAAGCGAATATCATTCAAACAATATTACCCGGAATTACGAGATTACCTACTACCGCCCCGCCGCCCCACTATCAGAGATACAGTGGACAGACAATCAAAATGCTGAAGGTACCATTCCCCGTAACTCCTTCCATGCCGACAACGAATATTATCCGGCATGGATCGCAGATAATCAAATCACGTTCAAAGGCAGTCGCCTACCCGACAATGCCACCAATCAGGATGGTGTTGGCTGGGTACAATACCCATACGCCTGGGGCTATGCAGACAATCACCCCAACAACACCGAACTTGCCCAATTCAAAATAGACTGGGCAGTAAACAGTGATGGCACTCCCGTCTCTCTTGACGGTATTGACTTCGTCAAAATCTATACTGCCGTTAATCAAATCTGCGGATGGCTCGGAGAATCATCCACAGAAATATCAACCATTGAAGATTTACATTTTAACAACTAATATTAATATTCAAACATTTAATTATGAAAAAGTTATCAATCCTATTTTTATTACTAACAGCATTTGTATTTGTGGGGTGTAGCGACGATGATAAAGCTACACTAGTCACAAGTTTCGAAGGAAAATTAACTAAAGCAAATAGTGAGTTTATTGCTAAAGAAGATCTTGCTTTAAATGAAAGCGGCAGCACTACTTTTCAAGATAATAACAGTGCAATAACTTTTCCACATGGTTATGCTAATTGGGGAACAGGATATGAATATTCATTTTCTCAATTCACTTACACTAACAAAACAGACAATTCCGCATCTAATAGTATTGCAGCAATTACAAAAAAGGGGAAAGCTGGATCCACATACCTAACAGTAAATACTGATATGTATGCACTTCCTGCTCAATTTACGATTAATGCCCCTCAAGTATATCGCATTAAAGGTGCATGGGTCACAAACAGTACTTGGGCATACAATAGCATGACCGTTGGTGATAACTTTGCTAAACCATTTAAAAAAGGCAGTTGGTTTAAATTAACTGCAACCGGATATACAGCAAACGATGTTGAAACAGGCAGTACCGAAATCTATTTAGCTAATTACCAAAGCGATGAAGACAAGCCCATTACTGATTGGATATGGTTTGATATGAGTGAACTTAATGATGCCATTAAAGTTACTTTTTCTTTATCTTCTACAGATAATAATGATTATGGAATGCTTACCGCAGCTTACTTCTGCATGGACGGCATCACCCTCGAAGAAAAATAATCCACCTGTGCTCGACTGCAAAAAAATAAAATCAAAATTCACTTGCATTTGGGCGGTTCGCGAACCGCCCCTACAGTAAACGATTTACCCTATCACCCCGCACGGTACCCCGGCCACTCATTTGCAGAACAATGAGTAGTCGGGGTAAATTATAGCCCCACCCCGCACGGCCTCCGGCCTAATTTGTGCAGCGTTAAACGAACAATCAGGGTGAGGCGTTAAAGGGTCTTCTGTTTGAGCGAAGCGAGTTTGAGACCCTTTAGCTTCGCCCTGACTGTGAGTAGCGTAACAAATTCAGCCTTGAACTTTTCTTTTTGCTATCTTTTTCTTTTGGTTCAAGCCAAAAGAAAAAGTAGACTAAACAAAAGAGTAACTTCATCTGTTTAACATATAAACATTAAACCCCAAAGTTATGACTGCAAATTACGAACTCATCAACAACAAACAATTGAAACAATACGAGTTTCACATTGAAGACTATGTTCCTAAGATTGAATACATCATCAACCACGAGGAAAACGTCTACCTCACCCATACCGAAGTCCCTTACGAGTTAGGAGGCCAGGGAGTTGGTTCCCAACTCGTTGAGAAAACCCTCACAGATATAGAAGAAAGCAACATGCACGTCGTGCCCCTTTGCCCATTCGTTGCCGCCTATATCCGTAAGAACCCCGAGTGGAAAAGACTAATCGCAATCATATAATCTCAAAACATATAATTATGAAAAAAGTACATGAATACTCCAACGGAGAACTCACCATCATTTGGCAACCCGACAAATGCATCCACGCCGGCGTATGCGTAAAGATGCTACCTAACGTTTACAAACCCTGCGAACGTCCATGGATCACCGCTACAAATGCAACCACCGAGCAACTCATCGAACAAATAGACAAATGCCCATCCGGAGCGCTAAGCTACAAAAGAGTTGAAAGTTGAAAGTTGAAAATTGAAAGTTGAAAGTTAATCATGCAGTTGAATTGGTACTAAAGTAAGCCATCTGCATAGTTAACTTTCAACTTTCAATTTTCAACTTTCAATTAAATTTGTACATTTGTACAAATTGTCGCCCGCCTATGAAGACCAAACATCTACTACTCATACTTTCCCTTGCTCTTCTTGGAGCAGCATGTACAAGCAATGAACATTTCATCACCAATAAAGATGCCCGGAAACAAATAGAGCAAGACTTCTTTGCTAAACAAGAAGCACTGCCTAACGGTGAACTATTCGACATCTTCGATCAGGAACTCACCTTAAAAGAAAGAGAAGCCCTTACTTTTCTCTACGCCTACTCCCCTATCGGCGACATTACCGACTATAGTGGTGCATTCCATCTCGACAATATCCGCTCCTCCTTCCAGGCTAAACAAGAAATGCCCTGGGGAGACAGCATCCCCGAAGACATCTTCCGCCATTTCGTTCTTCCCATACGTGTCAACAACGAAAACCTTGACGATAGCCGCATGGTATTCTACAACGAACTCAAAGACCGCGTTAAACACCTTTCCGTATACGATGCCGTACTCGAAGTCAACCATTGGTGCCATGAGAAAGTAATCTATACCCCATCCGACTCCCGTACCAGCTCTCCGCTGGCCTCCGTCAAGACTGCTTACGGTCGTTGTGGAGAAGAATCCGTCTTTACCGTTGCCGCCCTCCGTGCAGTTGGTATCCCCGCCCGGCAAGTCTATACCCCACGTTGGGCACATACCGACAGTAATCACGCCTGGGTAGAAGCCTGGATAAACGGCGGGTGGTATTTCTTCGGCGCCTGCGAACCTGAACCTATTCTTAACCTCGCCTGGTTCAACGAACCCGCCTCACGGGGAATGCTCATGCACTCCAAAGTATTCGGCAGGTACAACGGTCGCGAAGAGATCATGGAAACCACCAAGTGTTATACCGAAATCAACGTCACAGCCAACTATGCACCTACCGCCACCACTACCATTACAGTAACCGATGCTAACGGTACTCCCCTGGATAATGCACTCGTCGAATTCAAAATATACAATTACGCAGAGTTTTATACCGTAGCCACCAAAACCAGCAATCACGAAGGAAAAGCCTCCTTGACAGCCGGCAAAGGCGATATGCTCGTTTGGGCAACCAAAAACAATCACTTTGGCTACCAAAAGATATCTTTCGGAAAAGACACAGAAGTCACCACCGCACTCAATAAAAAAGCCGGAGATTCCTTCTCCCTCGACCTTGATATTATCCCACCTGTTTCAACACCTATCCCGGCAGAGATCACACCGGAACAAAAAGCAGCCAACGATATTCGCCTACAACAAGAAGACAGCATACGGAATGCCTATGTTGCAACTTTCTTTACCCAGGAACAATCCAGCGCTTTAGCCAAAGAACTAGATATCAACACCGAACGCGCCATCAACTATCTGACCGGAAGCCGGGGAAACTGGAAGGCTATTCGCTCATTCCTGTTAACTATTCCTCCCGAAGAGCTTCCCAGAGCTATAGACTTGCTTAGTGTTATCTCAGCCAAAGACTTGCGTGATACTCCGACCGATATTCTTTTGGATCATCTGCTCAACAGCCATCCCATTGGTAGTGATTACTACACTCATTATATTCTGAATCCACGGGTCAGCAACGAGCTCCTCACCGCCTACCGTTCTTTCTTTAATGAGAACTTTACGCAAGAACAAACCACACAATTTGTTCAAAACCCTCAAACGCTCGTTCAATGGGTTACCCAACATGTCCGGATAGACGATTCCCTCAACCCGCAACGCATTCCCATCTTCCCTATTGGAGTATGGAAAGCCGGTGTTGCCGATACACACTCCCGTAATATATTCTTCGTTGCTCTGGCACGTAGCCTCTCCATCCCTTCGCGCATCGACCCTGTTACTGGAAAAGTTCAATATATTCATAATGATATCTGGGTGGACGTAGACTTTGAAGCACCCGCACCCATTGTTACTGCATACGGAAAAACAGAAATTATATATCCGGAGAACTCCCCCGTTATTCCTAAATACCGCCAGCATTTCTCCATTGCACGAATACATCCCGATGGTAAAATCCAGACTCTTGGATTCGACAGAGATAATACCACGATCAGCGATCTCGAAGAAGGCAACTACCTACTTATCACAGGTGTACGAATGGCGAAGGGTAATATACTTTCAACCATCAAAACATTCGATATCACCCATAACCAAGCCACCCGCATAGACCTTGCCCTACGTGAAGATAATGATGATATCCAGGTTATCGGTAGTATAGATCCGGAAGCCAAATTCCTATTGGCAGAAAATCCGGACAGAGAAGAAACAAGCATTCTGGCTACTACCGGACGCGGTTATTTCATCATCGGTATTCTAGGTTCGCGCCAGGAGCCAACCAATCACACGATGAGAGATATTGCCGCTATCCACCAACAATTCAACAACTGGGACCGCAGTATCATCCTCTTATTCAAAGATGAATCCAACTGGAAGAACTTTGATACACAAGAATTCGGAACCCTACCCCATACCATCACTTATGGCATTGATTCCGATGGAAGCATCACCCGGATGATTGCCGATGCCATACGTCTGCCGCACACGAACAATCTTCCAATTTTCGTCATCGCCGACACCTTCGGACGTGTTGTATTCGTATCTCAGGGATATACCATTGGTATCGGTGAACAGATGATGAAGGTGATAGGGAAGTTATGAGGCTCAATTAATACAATAATCCAAAGTGCCAAAGTGGTATTATGTTTCCAAAACCTGACTCAATATCATCTTTAACTACAAAACCATAATGAGCTTCACGAACCTGTTTCTGCCCTTTACTTTTTCCACCAATTTCAAAAATCATATCATCAATCTGAAAGTCTGCTATGGAAGAATTTATGATATCATATCCCACCCGGGTCTGATTGAAGAAGAAGGTTTCTCGTGTGTTCCCAATATTTGAATTACTCTCTGCCAAAGTATAAACCAAATTTGTATTATCCAGATAGATTTTATCCACTTTACCCAAACCTCTGATTCCACCAGTTGCGTCACGCAGTTGAGCTATCATTCCAGCTTCTTCTATATATAAACAATAGTCTGCTATATTATTCCGACTTGCCGAAAGTATGGTAGCTATGCTACTCATATTCGGTTTAAATGGAACACTCTTCGCTATAATAGCCAATAATTGCTTCAATTTCCGTCCGGTTGAAACGTTCATCTCGGCAAACATGGGTATATCCGTTTCTAATGTTTGATTTATGATTTGTCGTAATCGCAATTCGTAATCCTCTTCCAGTGCAAAAGGATAATACCCCGTTTTCAGATAATCCGCAAACAAAGGTAAAGGATATTTCAATCCGGATGCTTCAACCTGATGTTCTATAATCTCATGTATTGAATAAGAGTCTACTGTTATACGGTGAAACAACTGCAGGTATTCTCTAAATGAGAGTCCTTGCATATAATACATCACCGCCCTTCTGCTTAAATCTGATGCTCCTTTCTTTATATCCAGAATTGACGATCCCGTAAAAACAACATTCAATTCCGGATGATAATCATAAATCAGTTTTAATTCTCTGGCCCAATCCTTGTATTTATGTATCTCGTCTATGAATAAATACTTTCCACGCTGCTTTACAAAAGAATCAGCCAAGTCAACCAGTCGGTGATCTACAAAATAAAAATCCTCCGCTGTTACATATAAAGTGTCTTTTACATTCAATTTCGTTTTTATATGTTGCAACAACATGGTTGTTTTCCCCACCCCACGGGGGCCGGTTAAGCCAATCATTCTACTATTCCAGTTGATCTCTTTATAGATATACCGAAAGAACTGGTCATCTACTTCTTTTAGCAACTTATGAAAATGTCCGAATAATCTCTCCATAACTATAGATTTTCATACAAATATAGCAAATTTGCACTCAAACAGTGCAGAGTTTTCTTTTTTTTGCACCCTCAGAGTGCAAAGAATATTTTTAAGTATATTAGTTATCAAAACAGCCGGAATCATTATAAAACAATTCCGGCTGCATAAACACAAAAGACTATTATTAAACAACTCTTATTCCAGAGTATCTTCACTTCCTAAAGGTGTATAAGGCCCATCTTTTACTTCAAAAATAACAGAGTCGGGTGCTAACACTTCAATGGTATGCCACTGTCCCGCAGGGATATGGATACCGTGATTCCCTTTTAGTGGGTTCAGTATTACGGTTTCTGTTACTTCTTTATTATCATTATAATAAAGTACTTTCAGTTCTCCCTGAAGTAAAATATATGTTTCAGCAGTATGCTGGTGTCTATGAATCGGCAAATCTGTCCCTATTTGCAGAGCATTAAGCAAACGCTGGGCAGGTGCATCTAACGCCTCATGAAAATTATAATTCATCCGCAAGCGCTGGTTTTCTTCCGCCTGCTTACTTACTTGTTTTAGAAGTTGGTCGTCAATGAGTTGCATAACATTAATATCAAGTTAGTAGTACAACAAACTATGAGAAGCATCATGTACAATCATGTACTTGCTGATCCACATATACTGAAATCATGCCTTATGAAAATCAGAATGGATTTTTTCTGTGATAAGTCTTTTTGATTCGTCCAAAGACATTCCGTTTTTCAGGACTTCTTTCATTGAAATAAAAGGCAATTGTGTTGTGTCAATTTCACTTTTTGCTTTATATTCTATCGATGCTTCTTGAGCAATCATTGGTGTTTCTTCGTGTTTTTTATACGGCTTCTTCATCAGATTCTATTTTTCACAAATATAGTTATAAATTCCCCAACCATTTTTAATTCTCCATAAAATTCTTCGAATCAGTGCAAATATGTGTAAAACTGTTATCTTGTTTTTTTATTTATTCATATGCAAATGAAAGTATTTTTTCATAAATACAACATATAAAAGGCCTAATAAAAGAATAGTCGCCAATAAATACCAATACTCATAACCATAAGGATGCACAGCAACGAATCCAATAATAATTATTGCCTGCACACACATATAAATAGCCGATACAACGATATGTGGCATTTTCAGTTCATTAGCCATAATCTGATATAAATGTTTCCTATGCGGTAAACCTATGTTTTCATGCAACATAATACGATGTATAATCGTCAACACAGAATCAACCCCATAGACCACCAGCAGAATAATATAACTCAAATCCTGCGTTGTAAGTATCAATTGCCCAATCAAGAACACGATAGTAAAAGCAATACTTACCGACCCTACATCGCCTGCAAAACATTTCGCTTTCTTTCTGAAGTTGAAGAAATTGAATACCATTACAGCCAGGATCAGTACATATATAAAGCGGCTATCAATAAATGATACCATAAATTCATTAATATATCCCAAAGCTAGCAATACCACTAATGAGTATCCTCCGGTAATGCCATTAATGCCATCCATAAAGTTATATGCATTGATAATCCCCGTACAAAAGATCAAGGCAATAATCACATACCACCACGACCACCAGGAATCAAGCATTCCCCACTGAAAGAACATAAACGACATTCCCAAAACATGAAACACTAACCGTACTTTCTGAGATATCGGGCGAATATCATCAATAAAACTTATGAGGGTTATCAAAGTGAGTCCAATAACAAACCAGGGATAAGCTAAACCATTGGTGAAACAATATATTAAACTACCCATATAAAAGATAATCCCGCCACCGCGTAAAGTTATACGAGTATGCGAACTCCGTTCATTGGGTTTATCAATGATGTTATATTTATCAGCAATTTTGAAGTAAAAAAGTTCTGCCAGGAATAGCAGAACGAAGATGAGAACAAAATACATAAAATGGGGGTCTAAGAATTAATCAATCTTAAAATTGTCCAGCACATTTAAAGGCTTCCATCCTAACTCACTGATAGCCTTATCATTACTAAACGTCAACGATTCTGTGATTTTCTTTAATTTTAAAGAGTTTATTGGAGCCTTTTTACCTAAACAATCACCAACCAGAGCCATAGATTTAGCCATCCAATAAGGAATAGATACAGGCTTCTTTCGATTTAACTGCTTACTTATAATCATCTCCAATTCTCCAAAAGAAGGGTGATAACTATCACAAACATTGTATATCCCTCCCTTTTCAGCTAATATAGGAATCAAGTTTGCAATATCCTGAACCATTAAAACACTTTTTTTAGCCTTACCGCCAGCAATGCTCAAGTATCGCCCTGTTTTTATACCATTGATCATTGCCCCTAAATTTCCCGGAGGATTAGGGCCAGCAATTAATGACGGACGAAGAATACTTAAGCAAACATGATGCTTTTCACACCATTCTGTTAGATATTGCTCTGCCTGTATTTTACTTAAAGCGTATGGTGTATTGCCATTTAAGGGGTGATTCTCCGTTATATTTTCACCAAACTCACAACCATATACCGCTACTGTGCTAATGAATATGAATGACTTAGGTAATCCACTCTTTTCTAAAGCTGCACACAAGTTCTTAGTTCCTTGCAAGTTTACATCAAAGAATACCTGTTCTTCCTCTTTTGTTTTAGGAACGGAGTGAGCTTTTCCTGCAGCATGCAATACGATATCTAAAACACCGGATAAAGTTGGGATTTCTTTCGACAAATCCACCCGAATCGTATCTTTATCTTTCAATCCCGCAGTTATAACCTCGTAATGTTTAGTTAATAAAGGCAATATGCTGGCTCCAAGAAAACCAGAAGCACCTGTAAATAAGAGTCCCATTATATATTATCTTCGTATTCTTATTTGAATAGCATTATTTATCGGATTCTCACTAAATAGAATTAGATAACCTCCTCCCCCTGCTCCACTAATTTTATATCCTAAAGCGAGATCCTTATAATTATCAATCTGCCGGATTATATCTTCTGTAATCATATTGGGGAACATTTTAGTTTGAGCTTTTAAACTATTAATCATAGCTTGTCCCACTGCTTCGGCATCCATGTTAATTAATGCAAGCCAACAATCATCAGCAGCCTTTGCCAGTTCCTCAGTTCCTTCTTTATTAATATTTGTACCAGACAAAACATCATACTCTTTATGACGAGGATATAATGGAATCAACCAAATATGTTTTTCAATCCAGGATAGGACATCAGGCTTCAATATATTTTCAATTTGTACAGGCCAATAGGCATTATCATAATAAAAACGATTTAACCCAGGCATTGTTATACCTAAAGCATCCTGAGATCCACTTATATAAGCAGTTCCGGGAGGATTCTCAAAACAGAAAAGAGTTTTAGCAATCTTTTCTTTATCCCCTTCAGGAATATCTGTTTGCCAGAGTTCGATTGCCTTCTTACGACTACTTGTCGACATTCCACTACGATCATTAAATTCATAGTCCGGTTCTATACAAATAGTCAACACAGCACCGGGATGCAATTTATTAACATACACTTGATCTAACCAACCACCAGCCAGATCAATCCGGTATGGTATCCGACATTCAGTACGCAAAGCAGTGGTAGAACGTGAAGGTAGATTTCCATGGGGAATACGCTCACTTATAATATATTCAATCCCCATCTTCTTGCACAATTCCTCTTTTATCACTGAATGACCATCTCTATTTACGAAGAAAATATCTGGTTTAAGTTCCTCTAAATCCGCCTCAAAATCCAAGATTCCTGAACCCTTATTAATCCAAGCCTCTTTCACTGTTTTCAAGGCTGAAACCATATATAAGCGCTCATTATCAGAGTTAATTGTCTTGCGAGCTTTTAATTCAAAAATAGTTTTATCCGAACCGATACCCACATATAAGTCCCCATAATGTGCTGCTTCTTCAAAAAAAGCTACATGCCCACTATGAAGCATATCATAACACCCACTTACAAATACTTTCTTTCTTTTCATAGAAATATCGTAGAAATTGAACGTGTACTTGGATGGATTAATCTTCCAGACTCTGTTTTAAGTGCAATTTCTTCACAAACCGCATGTCATGTGTCACCATGATTTTCACTAATTCAGCAAAGCTTGTCTTTGTCGGGTTCCATCCCAATAATGTTCTTGCCTTAGTAGGATCTCCCAATAATTCTTCCACTTCAGCCGGACGGAAATATTTTGGATCAACTTCTACCAAAACCTTTCCGGTAGACACATCAATGCCCTTCTCGTTTACTCCTTCACCTTCCCACCGCAGTTCAATGCCAGTTTCTTTAAAAGCTAATGTACAAAATTCACGCACACTATGATACTCACCGGTAGCAATTACGAAATCTTCCGGAGTATGATGTTGGAGAATGAGCCACATACACTCTACATAGTCTTTAGCATATCCCCAATCACGCAATGAGTCAAGATTACCTAAATAAAGTTTATCTTGAAAGCCCTGAGCTATACGTGCAGCAGCCAGTGTTATCTTACGAGTTACAAAAGTTTCTCCACGACGCTCACTCTCATGGTTAAAAAGAATACCATTAACAGCAAACATGTCGTAACTTTCACGATAGTTTTTGGTAATCCAGAAACCATATTGTTTTGCTACTCCATAAGGAGAGCGAGGGTAAAAAGGAGTGGTTTCTTTTTGTGGAACCTCCTGTACCTTACCATAAAGCTCAGAGGTAGAAGCCTGATATATCTTAGTTTTCTTTTCTAAACCAAGGATACGAATAGCTTCAAGCATACGCAAAGTACCAACCGCATCTGATTCAGCCGTATATTCAGGGACGTCAAAAGATACTTTAACATGACTCTGAGCGGCAAGATTATAAATCTCATCCGGTTGAATCATTTGAATAATACGAATTAAAGAACTGCTGTCGGTCATATCACCATAATGAAGATTGATCAAACGCTGCTGCTTCATATCACGTACCCACTCATCCAAATAAAGATGTTCAATACGACTTGTATTAAAAGAAGAAGAACGACGGATCATACCATGAACTTCATATCCTTTTTCTAATAAAAATTCGGCAAGAAATGAGCCGTCTTGACCAGTGATACCAGTTATTAATGCTATCTTTTTCATTTATTGTTTTTCGAATATTTCAATTTAACTTCTTTATTAATTTTTTCTCTCTCTTCATCAAAAAGCCATCCCCACTTATTTAAATAATAAATGGCCGCCTTAATATGTATCCATAATAACCGTAAACTTTTATGGGAACCTTTTTCAAAATTATGGGTAATAGTTACTTCCGGATAATACATTGTTCTGTACTTCTGATAGATACGTCTATTTAAATCAGTATCTTCACCATACATAAAAATACCTTCATCAAAAACTCCAACTTCTTCAATGACGGAAGCTCTCAAGAACATAAAACATCCCGAAAGATATGGCACATTCATTTCCTCATTATAATTCGCAAAATGCATTTCAAAATTATAATCTATTCTTTTTTTTATGGACTTAATAGGAATGAACATTCTAATAATCCAATCCTTTGGTGTAGGAAGTAATTTGCATAAACGCTGAATACTACCATTTGGATAAAGAATCTTAGGCATAATATTACCAACATCAACATTCTGCTCCATATAATGAAATAGACCGATCAAAACATTTGATTCAAATTCCACATCTGGATTCAATACTAAATGATATCTCCCCATTTTTGCAGGATTATTCATTATATAGTTATGCCCCGCCCCAAATCCTCGATTAGAATTCATATAAATATACTCTACTCTGTCATCAGCTACAAATAAAAACCTCATCTCGTCAGTAGGAGAATTATCTACAATATAAAGCTTTAATTGAAGAGCAGTAGAAGCTAATACAGAATTAATTGTCCTCCGAAGAATACTCACATTATTTTTATAAGTAACTATAGAAACAGATAAGTCTAATGTTATCATTTATTAGTTATAGCTTTAATTAAGTATTTAGTAAAAGAAAAGAGAAGATAAAACGGCAAGAAAGGCATATACGGTTTATTTCTCTTGCAGAACTTATAATACATATATAATTCACCCTTACGCATATTTAAACGATTACCACTCAATCCGCCTTTAGATAATTGAGGTCTCCCTAAAAGAGTCAAATATTCATTTATATAGCATATTTTCGTATAATCTAAAATTCTCAAATACAAATCATGATCTTCTGTATAGCTCATCGTCTCATCAAAACGCTCTTGAATCACATTACTTACAACAAAGCTTGATGTATTAAAGTAATTACGAAACAAAAGATGTTTTCGAGATAATATTTTATATTCTACATTATTGTATTGATTAAAACAATAAATATTTGCTGTATAATTATGCCCGATACACAATATTTTTGAATCATCCTCAAGTATCCTACTTATTAGTTCTAGCTTATCAGCACGCCAAACATCATCAGAATCCAGAAAAGCTATATAATCCCCCTTTGCTTGCCTCCAACCAAAATTACGTGCTCTAGAAACTCCTTGATTTTTTTCAAAAGAATAAATTTGAACTTTTGGATTATTTCCATATAACGATTGTAACAGATCAACCGTTTCATCTGTGCTACAATCATTTATTATAATAATTTCCAGAGGAGAATATTCTTGTGATAAACATGAGTTTACAGTACTCTCGATAGTCTTTTGGGCATTATAAGCTGGTATTACAACTGAAAATTTAATATTTTTCATAATTATGTCCTCTTAATTAAAAAAGTGGTTCCCAACCAATAGTGCAGAAAAAGCTGAAAAAGAAAGACTAAGCTAAAATTAAAATCAACAAAAACCGACAACAACAAGTTGTGAGTAAGAACTACTGTCATAAAAAGCCACTTCGCATTGATTTTTGTTTTAAATTGAACAAATACATACAAAACAAATAATCCATATAAAAAATAAAATAACAATGCTCCACAAAATCCAAAAGCACTTAAATACTGAGGATGCATTGTTACCACATTTAAATTATCATTGACTAAAGACGTTTCTATATCCGAAGAAGGTACTACTTTAGAACGAACAAAAGACGGAAACAGATTAGCAAAAGCGGTTAAAGGGGAAAAAGCAAAATCCGGGTATAAATATATATTATGATTCAAGTTATTCAATGGACTTGTAACATATACATAAACCCATAAAAATCCACTCGGCAAGAAAGATGGATAATTATCTGCTACACCGGCAAGAGCCGCGATGGCACCAGCACCCGAACGCATATCTCCTAATAAGCCAAACAAAAAGACGACAATAAAAAATACGGAGAAGTAGGCTAAGATTTTTGAAATCTTTATTTTATTTATATATATATAAATAAGAATAGCCTGTATTATCATGCTCATAATCACCTGTCGCGTTAATAAAAGAATAGGCCAACACAAACACAGCAAAAACAAATACAGATATTTCTTCTTTTTACTCAATAAATATTTATAAAAACAAATATTAGAAATCGTAATTATCATAGCATTCAATAGACCATGCAAACTCGGAATTCCCCATTCTGTATAATGTCCCCCAAAACCTAAGAAGGAAAAAAAAGGCAATGACCGGAATATTAATATCTCTAATACAGAAAAACAAGCCCAAAATTTGAACAATCCTTTTAAGCGTTTATCAACTTTTTCAGATAAGCAAGCAGAATGGTTAGGATTATTTTTTACTCTGAATAAAAGAAAAAATGGTAGTGAAAAACAAAGCAATGATAGGAGAATAAATATTGTAGTGGTCGAACTTAGCCTCTCTAACACTAAAACATAATGTTGACTATAGAGCCATAAAACAACAAGCCAAACAACAACAAAGAATGATGCAGGATTCTTTATCATAAATATGACTCCATCTTACTTTTCCAACGTGCGATTCTCTCAAAATTATTCTTAGATAAGACTTTTAACAACGCATTTTTAAAAACAAATTTTACTATCTGATAAGAGTTAAAAAAAGGAGATAAGATTTTATCAACAAGATTCCCTCTTCTATATGAAATATGAAGTTTCTCTTTACTTGTCTGAAAGACATTATAACTAACCCCGCCCAATAATACTTTAGCAACCACAACATCAACGTGCCTATAATTACCCTGTTTTATTAACCCAAATATAATGTCATGATCAGACGTTAATGTATACCGTAGATCAAAAGCTATATGCTTTGAGCGACGAATAAAAACAGCTTGATGACAAATTGAATTTAGATTTATATTATATTTATTACATTTCTGTTTATATATAAAGTCCCTATCTGAGGAAAATAATTCCACGTCACCATAAATTAAATCAATACCATTATAGTTGTTCGTAAATACATCTAACAGAACTCTGTTATTATAAAAAAGATCACCGCTATTCATAAAAATAATCCATTCACCCCTAGCAACAGATAATCCTTTATTCATAGCATCAAATATGCCCAAATCAGGTTCGCTTATCCAATATGATAGTGATTCTGCGTATTTATCAATAATCCTCTGTGTACCATCTGTGCTTTTACCATCAATTATAATATATTCAATGTTAGAATATATTTGATCTAGAACACTAAAAATAGTATTTTCAATAGTGTCAATTGCATTATATGACACAGTTACAACTGAAATCAATGGAATCTCAGCATTATTTTGATTCTTTGTATTCATAAATAAATTGCTTTACATAAAAAAGCGCTTCTAGATCTTTCCTCTACAATCATATTTATTTTAAGAAGCAAACATTCTTCTCTCATTCTTAGCCCCATATTATTCATTCTTTTGCTTGCTCCCTTAAACAAATAATATTGTTAAATTTATTCTTCAAAAAACCATATTTCCAGTTCTTATACCCTACTAAAACCCCATTAATATATGATGAATAAACTTTATGTTTACAATTAAATAGCCCTCCAAAATTATAATATAGCACCCGTAAATACACAAGAAACATATTTTTCCAATGTTCTTTTTTACTGTAAACAGTCTTGCCTTCAAGAGCTTTATTATATAAGTCCAAAATAACTGCAGATATACCGAAGCCCCTATACATCTTTAATAAATAATCAAAAGAAAGTCTTTTCGAATGTATTACATGTTCAAACCTCAAATCATTACTAGCAACTAATTTATAATTAAGAAGCATTAATGATTTTGTTAATTCCGAATCGTCACCGGCTAACAATTTATCACCCAATCTACCAGTTAGTACAGGGTTAAAACCTGCTGCATACAATTTATCAAGTGCTTCATGTGAAAAACAACAAGCTGCACCATATAAGAAATTATCTCTAACTAAACCTAATTCATCCAATTGCGTTCCTATAGCATAAGCAGTACAGAAATCATTAAACCATTTTGGAGGTGATTCCATTAAAAAGGTAGCTATTCCCAAACCACCGCAAGCTGCTATTTTAGAATCAGAATTCATTATTCTAAAAATATCAGTCAAATATGTTTCACACAATATATTGTCATCGTCACAAAATAACAAATGCGAATATTTTGAAACACTTATTCCTTTTTCTCGCGCATAGATTAGTCCAGGTCTGGATTCGCTTACTAATTGAATTTTCACTGTCGGATATGACAAGATGAATTCTCTCACAACATCTACAGTATTATCAGTACACGCATTATCAACAACTATAATCTCCCAGTTTAGATCTTCAAGCTTTCTTTGCTTAATAAGAGCATCAAGAGTCTTCTTAATAATCCACCCACTATTATAACAACATATTATGACACTAATTCCTTTACTATAAATCATCCTCATAAGCACTCACTATGTATATAGTATGCATTTAGTTATCTCCAACTTACTTAAATTGTTCTTTGATTAAAATTTAAAAACTCCACGTTTTCTAAACCATTTAACCAAGTATCATAAAACCCACGATTTTTTCCATAAGAGTTATCTATAAAAGCAAATGGTTTATTTAACAGTATCGAAAGAATAGCAACATGAAGGCGCGTAGTATAAATATAATTATATCTACTTAGAAATTTGACTCCAGTTTTTATCAGATGTTTACGCACTATATTCCTAAAATAGAAGTCTACTAACAAATCTAGATCTCGCCCCAAATGCATATTCACTGATTGTAACTTACTATAGATAAATAAAGGCATTTGCAATTTCTCCATACTAGGCCAGTCAGAAATCACTATTCCGGGAATACTTAGGATTTGTTTCTCTATCAACGGTTGGTTCAACAATTCTTTATCATTCCTCTTAAGATATAGAATTTTATTAGTCGATTGTTTTTTATACTTAACAAGCTGATATGATGATATACAAAATGCCATATCAGGCAATAATAATCGATTGACTTGAGTAAAATACAGTTCTAAAAGAGAATAGGAATGAGTATCCCGTGCACATATCGTCAAATTATTATGTTTTTGCATTATCAAAGCATCTCGTTTCATTATCGATTCATTCTCATAGCAAATACTCTGAGGCAGAATGATTATAGGATTATCCGGATAAGTTTGAATGATAGATAATCGAAATTGTTGATGCTTACGCCATAAGTCACCAAAGTTTCCCCCACCCTGCAATAGAATTACTACATCAGAAGCAATCTTTTGAAATCGGAAATTCTCTGCCGAAGTACGATATAGACACTTTATATCCATTTTTTTTAAAAAAGTTTCAGTGCCTTCCCATATTAAAACATCCCCTATATTAAAATAATAAGGTAAATCCAATAATATGCATTCTTTAGTAAGTAAAGGAGTTAACTCATGTTCTATCTTGTCAGATAGTTCTTTTATTTTTTCCTCAATTTCCATTATTTTTTTTGAATTATAAATCGAATAGTCTTTTTTAATCCATTTTTCAGTTTCATTTTTTTCACTAAGCTATTCATTTGCCTATTGATTTCGTTTTTTTGATCTACAGTGTATTCCTCATTTGACTCATACAACCTCGTTCTCATAAACTCTTTCATTTGAGAATTCAACCATTCACTACCATCTTTACATATCCTATTTCTTAATTCTGCATAATTAGGTGATTTTAGTTCAGGAATCAATCCCAATGTCAAAAATGCATGAGCATTATAACAATGGTGTTCTTGACAATTATTTCCAATAGGAAGAAAGCGTATAGGTTTAGATGGATCTTCAAAGATATTCTGATCAAAACAAGAACGATAACATTGTTTCATCATTCCAGTCGCCAATTCTAAATGCATAGACCAATCACCAGCATAACAGAACTCCTTTCTTTGCTCTCCAAATACAGATAACTTATAATCAAAAAGCGAAGAATTAAGCTTGCTCCAAGTATTTTTATAGCTTTTCGCATCCAATTCTGTTAGAATAGGAAGCACTTTAGGATTTCGTTCATCACGAGCTACTGTAACATGACAAACAGCTCCTACATTTTCTTCTGCAAGCATTATTAAGTCATCCATATAAGGTATCACTTCATCTGAAGGGGTTAATTCTAAAGTAAAAGAGCACCCTGCATCCCTCATTTTACGAACATTATTGAAAAATCGATCAAATAGATTCCTTGATTTTAATTCCAGATAATGATAGGAAAACTTAAAAAACAAACGTTTTAATAACTCAGTAGGAAGTGCAGCCAATTCATCTATTCTTTTTGTAACCGTGGCGTTAGTTACAATCATTATATAGTGACCTTCTTCTAATAGTTCTTTGACATATTCCGTTAAGTTTGGTAGTAATAGAGTCTCTCCTCCTGCACAAAGATTTATTAAACACACTCCTCCCATCCTTTTATTTGCTAATGCTGCTCTTACCTGCCTAGGAGTATATTTCATTTTTGGTATTTTCTTATCAAAAAGTCTATGATGGGTTATATAACAATATTGGCATCGCAATGTACAATTTGTAATATCTACATAACAATCTATAAATCTTTTAATCTTATCCATTATTCTATTATTCTAAAAATGAAAATTCATAATTATTTTCAGAAAACCATTTCACGCTTTCTTGAAATTTCAATTTATTTATTTTATTTAAAGCCCATTCATGAGTAAAGAACACAAGGGTATCTCTATCTTGATATTGCCATAACTCCAAGGGGAAATAATCCATTTGCTCCAATCTCAAATCAGTTTTAAAGTATAGTACACTATCCTTTTGCAAAAAATGGTCATTGAACAATTTTTCACTTTCGTTCTCAGACAAATTATAACTGATACGTCCTTTATTATCTGCTCCAAGCAAACGATTTATTCCTTTATTTTTTAAAGAGGATATCATATCATCAGAGGCATAATAATAATGTAAGCGTAGAGTAGAGGCACAACTTTCTCTTCCTGCAAAAGTTACAATTGCATTATTTACTTTTTCAAAAGATTTTAAAAAATCTGCACGCACAATAGAATCATTAAACTCTGGAGATATGGAATGATATCCAAATTTCAACCAAGATGAATTTTCGATGAAAAAATCCCTATATTTAATCGGTAATTCTGTTATTTTAAAATCCGGAGTTTGTTCATAAATGTAAAGAGTAAAAACCGCACCATGTTCTTCATGCATCCTTTTTAGTTCTGCAAAAAAAGGCTGATCAAAAGCAGATTTATATTTAGACACATTCAATTTCAGGTCATATAAGCAAGCAGACACATCATCTATACTTACATGAACTATTTTATTTTCGGATATTGTCTTTGGGGGAATTGTACTTTTTACATAAAAAAACAAGAAAATAAAAATACAAGCAAAGATAACAAATATGACTACAGCTACTTTTTTAAAACAGCTAATCATTTTACGTTTATTGGGTACAAGATTATAAATCATGTTTTTTTCATTATGATTTAACCCAATACACCAAATAATGATGAAAATATATAATGTGCTAACCAAAACAGTCAATAATAATCCCATAAAGCCGCCAATCGGCATAAATTTTAATGTTATCCATATTAAAATCAAAGAAAGACTTGCAACCAAAAAAGTTATTCCTACTACGCGAAACAGGAAACTTCGGAAAGATATATTCAACATACTCTTTAAGAAGAAAATGCGTAGGATTATAGAAAACAAAGTTAGTCCAATAGCTACAACCAAAGTTATATACGGAGGAAAACCTTGCTTTAGCAGTACATATGATAAAGGTAGATTTAATAAAAGTAGACCTCCAACAATAATTTGATACCACTTAATCTTGCCAGTAGCTTGAATGGAGGCACCAATAACATAAGTATACGACTCCAATAAGGAATTAACCATTACAAGACGTGTAAATATTACGGTATATTCCGGTACATTTACAAGCCATAAAGACAAAATATAATCGGCTTTCAGTACAACTGGAGTTGCAATCAAAAGTAATAAGTAAAAAGAAAGCTTTGTTCCTCCAAATATCAATGAATGCATACGATGAAATTCTTCTGATGCATAAGATTTTATAATTTGAGGGTTCAGAGCTATTGTGAAATTCTGAGTAAAACTATTCACTGCTACATTTACTTGATAAGCAATACCACGTGCTGTATTTACAACAGGACCAAAAAAAATATTTAAAAGTACATTTACTCCTTGATCCTTTAACATATATGCAAGACTTCCCCACAAACTCCAAGCAGAATAAGAAAACATTTCGCGCAATCTTTCTTTTCTGAAAATAGGGTAAAAAGTACAATCTCTATATTGCTTTCTAACATACAATAAATAGAAGGTAAATGACAGTGCAGTAACAATAGAAATCATCATTCCATAAAGGAGCAACTTATCACCTGCATAGATAGCCAACAAATAAGCGATCAGTAGTTTTAATAGAGTATCAGCAATCGCTATATATGCATATATACTCATTCGTTCGTATGCAATAATAAGAGCAGTCAACGGTACCTGTAAAATAGATATTACACTGCTTAGTATTACGAATTGATAGAGTATATTTGCAACAGATATTCTATCTGCAGGTATCACGAGTTTGTTATTCACAAACCATAAACCAATCGTTTCTGCAAGGAGAACCAGGAGTAAAGCTAACAATAAATGAATTGTCAAAGCAGAACGAAATACCTCAACTAATCCTTTCTGATTTTTTTTACCTAATTCATATGTTATAAATCTGGAAGTAGACGCAGATAATGCGCCATTCATAAAAACAAGCATACCAACTACACCTGCAATAACGTTATAAATACCATAATCCTCAAATCCAAGTTGATTTAAGACAATTCTAGATGTATACAATGCTATTCCCATAGTTAAAAACATACGGAAATAGAGTATAATGGTATTATTAGCTATACGACGGTTATCGCCAGAAGATGTGTTTGTTTTATTTTCCAAGATCTACTAATCAAAAAAAGAGGGTATAATGAATCCACTATTGTTACAATCTCATTAGGTCATTATACATCCCCATCACTCTATTCTCCTCCTCCGTCAGTTCCCTTCCTCCCCAACTCAGAATAACCTCTTTCGCTTCCAGCATCAGTTCCTTATCCCGTGTTTCAGCATAGCAACACAGCAGCAACCGGCACTTCAACAACGAAAGTTCCAACTCCTGCAACACAGCATAGGCCCGGTCCAGCACAACTTGCACCTTCTCCTCCTGCCCTTCCACACTATAAATTGCAGAAGAAAATCCCATCAACAAAGCCAAACAAATCTCTGCTTCTTCTTCGTTCGAAGAGCCTTTGACGGGATACAATTCATTCAGTAACCGTGTAACTTCTGTATTCAATTGCCTGAATTTATCGGCATAGATTGGAGAGCCATCTTCGCCGAGGTGCAGCAAGAGATGGGCGGACTGATAAAGTTCGTTCGCGATCTTCATTAATTGAGTGTAATAAGAAAAGTTATAAATTGAGGTTGACCTACCACCTCCCCCTTCGGGGACTCCTCCTTCCTGAAGGAGGAGAATCTGTGCAGAAGCACTGTTTATGGGTAAATCATTAATTATCCATTCAATGAAATGAATAGATAATGGAAAATTTATGTAAGCGTCCAAAACCCAGTATACCCCCTCAGGGAGGATGCCTAAAGGCACCCGCCAAGATCTTGAAACTATGTTTTTATTATTTTTTATTCAAATTCAGACCAATAGTCTGTGGAAGTAAATTCTCGTAATCAGTTCTTCCCGAAAGCAATTCTTGCATCAGCTGTCGGAAATAGTCTCTAAAAGAAACACCAACCTGCTTACAGGTCTCAATGAACGTATTGTAAATTGCCGAGTTTAAAGCACCACCCGTACTGCAAAAAAAC
>NZ_QVMI01000004.1:305198-307875 GCF_010500965.1 Bacteroides sp. 51
CGGAAATAGTCTCTAAAAGAAACACCAACCTGCTTACAGGTCTCAATGAACGTATTGTAAATTGCCGAGTTTAAAGCACCACCCGTACTGCAAAAAAACAAACTGTTCTTTCGCTGATTTGTCAAGGGTCTTATCGCTCGCTCGGCGGCCAGATTATCAATGGTATATTCACCGTTAGTTCGATAGCGGAAAAGTTGTTTCCAAAAAGTACGAAGATAATTTAAAGCCTTACGCATCAAATCACTCATACCTTCATCAGGTAAAGCCAACAACTCGTATAACTCCTTCCAAAGAGCATCAACTATCCCATTAGTATATTCATCATTGCGACGACGCTTGATCTCAGCGGCAGACAACTTTAAACGAACATATTCCTCCTCACGTTTATAAAGGCTGCCCATCTTAAGAAGAAAGAAACGAGCAAGGTCACAACCTTGATCAAACGCAGTCTTGAACTTCGCGCGGGCGTGAGCCAGGCAACAAAGGTGATCTACACTGGTAAGCTCGTCATCCAAATACATATAAACGTTATAACCATCACTCTGCAACGAACGAAGTTTGGCATCACCCAAAAAGTCCGTCAATACCTTGCGACGTCTTCCGCCAGTATGTCGACTCCCATCCGCATCCGTGCAGTCTTCATAGAAGAAAATAACAATATTAGCTCTCTTGTTTACCAAACACCACATATAAGTCTTCTTGTGACCATAATGAGTTTGATAACGACACCAGGTCTCATCAACATTCACATCAGAACCAGCCTGCAAAGCAAAAGACTTGAGTGCGGGAATAAGCTTGTTTAACTGGATGGCACCTTTGTCAGACCAGTTAGAAAGATTTTGGCGACAAGTATCCCAACTCATATCAGACAAGCGATTCTTGGTCTCACGATAAGAAGGGCTACACATCTGGTATTTATTGAACAACAAATAAGAAAGAAGATTAGCCGTAATATGAGTACCCGGAACGATCTCTTTGTAAACTCCGGATTCCGCATCATCAACGTGTGCCAGATAAACGGTCTCAATACGTCCGTCGGCATACTTAACTTTCAGATGTTCAAAGTGGTGCTCAACTATTTGACTGATAACGTCACGAACTTTATACATCTTAGAGGAAAGAATCTGAGTACCTGCGGGTAATTGACTACGATCACTCAGGTGGACAACAGCATCACCAACAACACATTTAGTATATTTCCAACCTTTACGGCTAGGACCATGATAAACCTTATCCTGAGATTTATTATCCTCATCTAAAACAGGGGAATCCACAGGATCAGAACTAAGAGAACCAGCCGTACCGTCAAAACCGCCTTTATCGTCATTACGACCTTTTATATCAGATTTCTTATCAATTCCTTTTTGACTCTTAGAACTACCAAAATGCTCATTCTTTAGTACAGAAGAACTATCTTTAAGCGCTCTATTCTCTTTACGTAAAACACGAATCTCTTCCTTATAGCTTGAAACCTCCGATTGTAAAGAGGATATGACTTCATGTAGGCTTCTATTCTCAGAACTACTTTCTTTACGCAGCTCCTTCAACTCAGTCAAGATATCACCTAACATCTTATCTTTGGCGGAAACTTGCTCCAAAAGGAAAAGACAGTATTTACGAACTTCAGAATCAGTCATATCAGAGGTAGCCTCACAAGGAACAACAGGAAGATCCTCCTGCTGCTCCAAATACTTGCGATTCAATATGCGATCTATTAACTCGTCTCCTGTCATACCTCAGATTTGAACCTAAAAGTAAGAAAAAACAAGGAGAAAATGAATAGAAAAACATATTTAATTATCTGAATTACAGTTGATTAACAAAACAAAAACAGCAAAATTAATGAAGACGAATCGACTTTATTATTGGACTTTCCAATATAGCCACCAAGCTATTCCAAGCTATCTTATAGACCAACTCGTCATTTTCGATTTCAACACGCATAAAACGATAATCGCCGGTAAAGCGTTTCTCGTGAAGGTGATAGGCACGCTTCTCAAAGTAAACCAGTTTAACCTTTTTTTGGTCTTTGGACATAAAGATATAAACGTCACCGTTAATCGGATCACGATGATAACGAGTACGGATGATCTCACAAATACGAGGAGCTTTACAACGCATATCATGAAAAGTAGGAAGAAAATAAAAATTCTTCAAACCAGAAATACTCAACATAAACCCTCCAATCTATCAACAAGTTGTTTAACACCAAGGTAATCTAAGTCGCTCTTTTGAATGTGAAGACCATCACGAGTCTGAATACTGATCATAATGCCACCAGAAGAACAACTAGAGGAATCAGACTGAGATTCTGGTTGAATTAAAGATGCATCCTCAGATTCAACTTCAGCACAAGGACGACCATCAACCCGAACAGGAACGATAGACTTCTGACGCTTGCGAAGCCAGTCATAAAACAACTTATAAGAAATACCTTGCATAGAACAATAGGCGTTGATAGAAACACCTCTACTTTGACCATCGGTTTTATAGAGAAACCATAACTTCTCAAAATCACTGTCGCTGTACATAAAATAAAATATTAGAATTATACAGCGCGAAACTAAGAAAAACAGAAATAAACATCAAGACGTCATTTTTGGACGCTTACACATCTTAGAGGAAAGAATCTGAGTACCTGCGGGTAATTGACTACGATCACTCAGGTGGACAACAG
>NZ_QVMI01000004.1:307934-308243 GCF_010500965.1 Bacteroides sp. 51
ATTTATTATCCTCATCTAAAACAGGGGAATCCACAGGATCAGAACTAAGAGAACCAGCCGTACCGTCAAAACCGCCTTTATCGTCATTACGACCTTTTACACCAGGCTTCTTATCAATACCTTTTTGACTCTTAGAGCTACCAAAATGCTCATCAGTTACAACTGAAAGACGATCGGAAAGGATACGATTCTCCTTGCGCAAAGCGCAATTCTCTTCCTTATAGCTTGAAACCTCCGATTGTAAAGAGGATATGACTTCATGTAGGCTTCTATTCTCAGAACTACTTTCTTTACGCAGCTCCTTCAACT
>NZ_QVMI01000050.1 GCF_010500965.1 Bacteroides sp. 51
CAACTTTTTCCTGAAAGCAACTCATTATAAGGCGTTCTAATAAAAAGTTGGGATAATGAAAAGTTTTGGATAACAGTTGTTATCAAAACGTTTTGATAACAACTGGGATTGTATTATACTCACACACGACCAATTCGGTAAAATACCACAATCGGATGTTACCAAAAGGACAATCTTTGAAGAAGAACTGGCAGATGTCGAACGTTCGCTGGATGCACTGGATGAATCAGGTAACCAATGGAATAATCGAAAACTGGTGAAAGGATTGGAAAAGCGAAAAGAAAACCTCGGTGTATTACTTGCTAATCTAAGGTATGATATAGAAAAGAAAAAAGATGAAGAGTGTGTAGATTTCCATGCTATGGGCATAGACCACATATTTGTTGATGAAAGCCAGTTTTTCAAAAATCTAATGTTTCAAACACGCCACACACGCGTAGCGGGCATTGGGAACACAGTTGGCTCGCAACGTTCCATGAATCTGTTAATTGCTATCCGGGATATACAAATGCGCACAGGTAAAGATTTAGGAGCCACGTTTCTATCGGGTACAGTGATAGTTAATGCCCTTACTGAATTGTATGTACTATTCAAGTATCTTCGACCCGGAGAGTTGGCAAAACAAAAGGTAAGTTGTTTTGATGCCTGGGCAGCTATTTTCACCAAGAAAGCAACCGATTACGAGTTAAGTGTTACGGGTGCAATCAAACGCAAGGAGCGATTCCGCACGTACATAAAGGTTCCTGAACTGGCGGCAATGCTGCGGGAGATAACCGATTATCGGACAGCAGAAATGATAAACCTCGATGTTCCGGCCAAGAACATTCAGTTCCTTTCATCCACACCCACATTGGCACAGGAAGAAATGATAAATCGGTTGGTTACTTTTGCTAATTCCGGAAACTGGTTAGACCTCGGATTAAGCCGTCCCGAACCTGAAAACCTTGATAAAGCCAAAATGCTTATTGCCACCGACATAGCCCGTAAAATGGCACTTGATATGCGAATGTTGGATTCTTTAAGGTTTAACGACGACCCGGCAAACAAAGCCTCCATGTGTGCAGCTAAACTATATGAATATTACAACCGATTTAATGCACAAAAAGGTACGCAATTTGTGTTTAGTGATTTATCCACATACAAGCCAAACGAATGGAATATTTATAGTGAGATTAAAACAAAATTAGTTCTTGACTATGGTATTCCGGCAGATGAAATACAGTTTATCCAGTGTGCCAAAACAGAAAGGGCAAGAAAAAAGATGATTGAGAAAATGAATACCGGAGAAATCCGGGTGCTTTTCGGCTCTACTGCTATGTTGGGAACGGGAGTAAACGCACAGCAGCGGGCTGTTGCGATTCATCACCTTGAGATACCTTGGCGTCCGGCTGATTTGGAACAGCGCAATGGAAGAGCCGTGCGGAAAGGGAATACCGTAAAGATTTGGGGAGATAATAAAGTAGATATATTTATTTACGGAACAGAAAAGACGCTCGATGCTTACAAGTTCAACTTATTAAAGAACAAACAATTATTTATCAGCCAAATAAATAACGGAACGGTAGCCGTTCGCAGGATGGACGAAGATAGTCTGGATGAAAACAGCGGAATGAATTTTGCCGAGTTTGTGGCAATTCTTTCCGGTAATACAGATTTGCTTTCAAAAACCAAACTGGATAACAAGATTATGCAATTGGAGAAAGAACAAGCTATATTCAATAAAGCACGTTACAAAGCTGAAAGAACGATTATACGCCATCAGGAAGAGATAGAAGAGGGCAAGTTATTCATCCAGCGGGTAAGTAGTGATATTGATTATGTACGCAGTTATGCCGGTACAGATAAAATCACCATGAACGGACAAAGCTATACCTCACTGGAAGAAACCGGAAAAGCCCTGCATTATGTAGCCCGGACAAATCGCGACGACCAGTTACGCCACATTGGTAATTGTATGGGGTTGAAACTTTTGGTGAAAGCGGAATATCATTGGACGGGTTCTTTTGAACGCAATATGTTCTTTATAGAGGGCAAAAGCGGCATTAAATACCGGTGTGGAATGACAGGTGCGCTTCCGCAGAGTTTTAAATATGCTGCCGAATATCCAGTTACTACATTGGCAAACCTCGGACAGATTGTAACCCGTAAGAACATAGAGATAGAAGCTAAAGAAAAGGAAATACCCATGCTCGAAAAAATAAAAGATTCCGTTTGGACTAAAACGCATGAATTAGCCGGATTGAAAACCGAATGTAAAATATTACAGGAAAAAATAGACGCATCGTTAAAAGCAATGGAAGAAGAAGTTATTCCTGTAGAAGAAGTAGCCTAGATTTTAACCTAAACCTTTCCCTGTCTGCCCAAAAAAGGGGTAGATAGGGATTAACTTTATCCGAACGGGATTCATTTTATAATATATCCAACCTTTTTTAAAGGTGATTTAGTGGAGAAAAGCCCATTATTTTCGTCCGCAAACCATTACCCGTATAAATACGTGCAACCATTTCGGACAATGGCATAGCCGCAGAAGAATTCTCCTTTTGGGGTGAAAGCAAGTTTCAATCCCGTCGGAGAATACATCTTTTTCCGGCTCTGCTGAAGCGGTGGCTTTTTTATTATCACAATCACCTGTTTCCTTAACAATAGCCAACGTCCGGATCTTCCTTTTATACTCTCTTATCTTCCTATTATAAAAAGGCTTCTCCCTCCCAAAAGTAATAGGAATGTCTGTTTCTGGATACCGCTTCCCTTTGCTCAGCCATATTCAAAAAAGGGCAAACAGCGACACATTCCTTACATCATAGTACCAGAACTTCGATGAATCGAAACAGTCTGGCAGATTGATGACAGAAAGAGTCGCTTTTTCGTTTGCCCCGGCAGACTGCACCTCTTACCCGCTCAAGCCTTTTTCATCCTATTATAGCATTTCCTTTATAGCTACTTCTTCCTTTTATACCATTTCAGCCATATCAGAATATTCGATCTATCCGATGGGCTTTACCAAATGCGAAGGTCTGCCACACGACTTTAAAGCCTGGTTTAAAATGTATTTCTTTCGGATTCTTCCTCCTGCGGAGGGTAATCGTCAAGAAAAACCAGCTTCAAAAGTCCGATGGTGACAGTTGTATTGCACTGTTAAATTCCCAATCGGCTTCGATAAGAAAAGTTTGAGGTCAGGGGAAAACAAATGTTTCATTAAACACGATTTGAATATGGAAAATTATCAGAATATCGAGCAGACAAAAGAGTACCAACTGGCTAAAGCTGTTGAAGGCGCATTGAACGATTATTGTTTCAATCCCAAGTACTTTGCAGTAACAATCCCAATGATGCACCCAACATTGCAACAGTCTCTTTATCGACTAATCCGCGAATGTTTAAAGGTCATGGCGGATGACAACCGCTATTATGATGACCGTAACCGTTCCTCCCACGAAGAAGCGAAAGCAATACTGGAGTATCTACAGGAGAAAGGAAAACCAATACCATTTATTTAATTCTAAACACTTACAGTTATGGACAAAGAGTATGTTTTGCAGGTGGCAGAGACCGCCAAAAATCAGTTATTGGCAACAACCCCGATGAATGTTATTCTTTCTTGGGGAGTAGAGAAATTCATCGCCACAGTGTTCAAGCAAATGCCGGCACTCAAATTCAAAGTAAACGGACGCCTGTTCAAGGGATTTGTGGTAGTAACTCTTAATGGCAGTGACTATTATGAGGTTTACTTGATGAGTTATCAAGAGATCAAATGTGTCACCGATAGAGCTTTTTTTGATCAGGTAGGTGAAATCATTGACAGAACCATCGAAAGTGGAACTAATAAGACTGAATACGAACAGTTCTGTCGGCAGCAATGGAATAATCTATTGGCAAAATAGCATCCATTAATCATCCTTTAGTCCATGTCAGATACTCTTGTATTTATATATGGACTAAAAGGAATGTATTCTAAATAGGGGCAAATAAAATTCTATCTAAGATATAATGTACTGTATTCCAGTAAATACTATTAATAGTATTTACTAAATAAAACAAAAAGCTAATAGTATTAAATACTAATATTAGTATATGCTGATATAATTATTACCTTTGTATTCTAATGTAAAAACAGAATGAAATATGTCTAGTATTATAGCTATACTAAATCATAAAGGGGGTGTAGGAAAAACCACCACAACTATCAATCTTGCCGCTGCCCTACAACAAAAAGGCAAGAAAACCCTTGTTATAGACCTTGACGGACAAGCGAACCTTACCGAATCCTTCGGCTACTCTATTGAGGAGCCGAACACGGTATATGGAGCGATGAAAGGTGAATATCCTCTTCCTCTTATAAAGACAGAGAGTGGTATTACCTTGATTCCGTCCTGTCTCGATTTGTCGGCGGCAGAATCAGAACTTATCAATGAACCGGGACGGGAAATGATTTTGAGGCAACTGATTAGTAAACTGCCTAAAGAAAATAAGTTTGATTACATCCTTATTGACTGTCCCCCTTCATTGGGATTGCTCACTTTAAACGCATTAACGGCAGCCGACTTCCTGATTATACCGGTACAGGCTCAATTCTTGGCAATGCGAGGTATGGCTAAGATAATGAACGTTATCAGCATCGTTCAAGAGCGCCTCAACCCCAATTTGAAGATTGGCGGCATTGTCATTACCCAATATGACAAACGCAAGACTCTGAATAAAAGTGTTACGGAAATTATTCATGATTCTTTCTGCGACAAGGTTTTCAAGACAATTATCCGTGACAATGTGACTTTGGCAGAAGCACCGATTAATGGAAAGAATATCTACGAGTACAACAAGAATAGTAACGGAGCAAAAGATTACATGGCTTTAGCCGAAGAAGTCATACAATTAAAATAAACCGATATGAGCAAAAGCGACCTGTTAAAAAAGAACATGAAAGGTGGTCTGAATGGCCTCCTTTCATCAACCATCCCCTCTTATACAGAAGATAAACCCGCAAAAAATGAGGTAGAAAAGGAGAAAGAAACAGTGGTACACTGTAACTTTCTTATCAACAAGAGTATTCATACCAGAATGAAGCACTTGGCAATAGACAATAATATGTCTCTGAAAGATATTGTAAACGAAGCCATGAAAGAGTATTTAGACAAGTACGAAAAGGAGTAATCCATGAGGAGAACAATTATAGTAACCGGTGGAGCAAACGGTATCGGTCGTTGTATAACGGAGCATTTCGCATCAGAGGGTGATACTGTATATATCCTGGATAAAGATGCCAAACGAACTGTCGTAGTGGCAAATGAGATGCAGCACAAAGGGTGGAATGTTATCGGCTGCATCGGAGATATAGCCGACAAACAAACCCTTATAGACTTTGCCGGACAAGTCCTTTCCGAGCATTCCGAAGGTATTCATTGCATCATCAACAATGCCTGCCTGATGCAGGGAGGTATACTGGACGGCTGCGAATATGAGGATTTCCTTTATGCCCAGCGCGTAGGTGTAGCCGCTCCTTTCATGTTGGCAAAGTTATTCAAAGACCATTTCATCGGTCTGGGTTCTATTGTGAATATTTCTTCCACACGGGCGTTTCAATCCCAACCTAACACAGAAAGCTATACGGCCGCTAAAGGTGGCATTACAGCTTTGACCCATGCGCTTGCCGTCAGTTTGTCCGGCATAGCACGTGTCAATTCCATTGCACCGGGATGGATAGAGACAGACACTCATCAAAAAGCGGCCTTTCTGCCTTCAAGCGAAAGTGATTACTTGCAACACCCTTCCCAGCGGGTGGGTACTCCCGATGATATAGCCCGTGCAGTCGTTTTTCTATGCGATGAACGAAATTCGTTCATCAATGGTGAAAATATTACAATTGACGGTGGTATGAGCAAACTGATGGTTTACCACAATGATTGCGGATGGGAATACAAAACCCAATAATCCATAGCAATCAAGAATAATAGTTGAAGAGAAAGACAGATGATAAAGCTCCGTTGCGTAGTAGAACGCATCACTTATCAGAATCCCGATAACGGGTATTCGGTGATGAAGGTCAATGTAAAAGGTTATAATGACCCTGTTACTTTGGTAGGTAACTTGCTGGAAGTTCCGGTGGGCAGTGTACTGCTATGCGATGGCAACTGGAAAGTCGATAAGAAATACGGGAGCCAGTTTGTTGCAGAATCATGGGAGGAAGTCATGCCTGCCACCATCTATGGCATCGAGAAGTATCTGGGTAGCGGACTGGTGAAAGGCATCGGCCCCAAGTTTGCCAAACTGATTGTAGCAAAGTTCGGGCTGGAGACCATCGATGTAATAGAGAGCGACATCGAACGCTTGTATGAAGTGTCCGGCATCGGTAAGAAACGTGTGGAAAAGATTGGTGAAAGCTGGGAAAAACAGAAAGACATCAAGAACGTGATGCTTTTTCTTCAAGGTTATGGAGTAAGTACCGCGTACGCTGCCAAAATCTATCGACAGTACGGCAAGGAAAGTATTGATAAGGTAAAGGACAATCCGTATCGCTTGGCGGATGATATATGGGGCATCGGCTTTAAGACCGCTGACGGTATCGCCACCAAAATGGGTTACGAAAAGAACGACTTGCGCCGTTGCCGGAGTGGAATCCTCTACACGCTGGGGCAGTTGTCCAACGACGGTCATGTATATGCAGAAGAAGAGCAACTGATAAAATCTGCCATGCAGTTGCTCGAAGTCGAAGAAGAACCCGTAAAGCAAGCGATGACACAAATGATTGAGGTCAAAGACCTGGAACTTGACAATGAAGCCATCTACCTTCCCCCTTTTTATTATGCCGAATGTGGCACAGCCAACCGTCTTCGGGCATTGGTAGAAGCTACTGAGGGTGACAGGAAGAAGCCCACTTTCAACCTTGCCGCGATCTCGAAAGAGACCGGCATTGAATACGACGATATTCAGGTAGCCGCTATCCGCCAAGCCATAGAATCCAAAGTGATGGTGTTGACAGGCGGTCCCGGAACAGGCAAAACCACGACCACACAAGGCATCATTGCCGCTTTGAAGACGGCAGGCATGCGCATCTTGCTTGCCACACCCACCGGCAGAGCCGCCAAACGTATGAGCGAAGCCACCGGCATGGAAGCCAAAACCATCCACCGGTTGCTGGAATACAATCCCAAAGACGGGTACAAGCGTAATGAAGAAAACCCGTTGGAAGCCGACGTCTTGATTGTAGATGAATGCTCCATGATAGACATTCTTCTAATGAATCACCTGATGAAAACCATTCCTGCGGGAATGCGGCTGGTGATGGTGGGCGACATCGACCAGCTGCCCAGCGTGGGGGTAGGCAATGTGTTGCGCGACATTATTGACTCAACCAAAATACCCGTTGTACGCCTCACCCGCATTTTCCGTCAGGCCCAGTCCAGCCGCATCGTGATGAGCGCCCATGCCATCAACAACGGTCGGTTTCCCGATACGAGCAACGGCAAAGACACCGACTTCTTTTTTATAAAGGAAGAAGAACCGAACCAGGTTGCTGAAAGCATCGTTCATCTGGTAAAAGAACGGCTTCCGAAAGCATACAGTCTGTCGCCCGGCAAAATACAAGTCCTTACGCCCATGCAGCGGGGAGTGGTGGGCGCATCCAATCTCAACATGGTGCTTCAGGAGGCTTTGAACCCCACGTCTATCTGCCTGAACCGGGGCGGTTATTCTTTCCGGAAAGGCGACCGCGTAATGCAGATACGGAACAACTACGACAAAGGTGTATTCAATGGCGACTTGGGTTACATCGAAGAAGTAGATATGGAAGAACGGACCCTCACAGCCAGTTTTGACGGCATTTCGGTAGAGTATGAAGCCTCCGAACTCGACGAGCTTTCTTTGGCATACGCCACCACCATTCATAAATCGCAAGGCTCGGAATATCCGATAGTAGTCATGCCGGTGTTGATGAATCACTATGTAATGCTTCAACGAAACCTTATCTACACAGGCATTACCCGAGCCCGGAAAATTTGCGTACTTATCGGCACCACCAAAGCGCTGGCTTATGCCATCCGTAATATGTCGGTACTAAAACGCAATACGAAACTCAAGGAAAGGTTAAACCCGTCGCTGGCTGTAAAAACGGATAAACAGGAACTAACTCCGAAAGTTATTCCTTATCGGGAACTCTCGGAAGCGTCCGGCTCAATGGCGGCGGAAGATGCTGTTCCGTATGGGAAGAAGAAAAAGTAGATTATTCTATCGTTTCAATTAAAAAACTTACCGGACGAAATCCGTCGTTACACGAAATCATAGCCGAATAAGGGTTCTTCATCCATCCGTTATAGAAATCACCTCCCCCATGTGCCAATGTCATCACAAACGGCATCATACTCTGCCATGCACTTTCACACATGCCTTCCGGTTTCTAATTATCCTTTGATATGAAAGTTTGCCCTTCCTGCATGTCGCAGGCATGTTCCATCGGATTTTCATACATAGCCGACAGGTCACCATAATGAATTTTACGGATTACTGTTATTTTGACCTTCTTTATCATTTCTATTCCTCTTTAGATCCATCACTATTCTTTCTTGGCCCAAGCGCCCCCTTTGTATGCCCTCTGTTCAGATCCACATCAGCCTCATTCAATACCCTAAAAACTGAACTACGGCTTTTGAATCCACTCGTTTTCCAGATGTCATCAATCGTATGCCCACTCTTATACATATTTACTACAAGTTTAGCTCTCTCTGCTTTATTGTGTGCAGCAGAAGTAAGAACCTTGATTTTGCTCTTCAGCTTGCGTATATGATTAGTAGCTTTCCGATTGGCATTTACCTCCGAGGGCAATAAAGCAATGGTAAGCAACACATCTGATGTTTTGGTTTCAGGAAACAATTCGTTGCTGGAATCAATCTTGTCATGAATGGAGATAATCCGGATGACTTTCACCCGGCAGAATTCCAGGAAGAATGCTAACTGCCGGGTACCCTGTAGGACATTACTAAGTTTGGGCACGACCAATTCATCGCCCTTATGCAGGTTTCCCAGCACCTTATTCCATAGTGGACGTAGCTTCTCCTGTTCCGGTTGCTCTTCGACAATCTCACAACAACCGTATCTCTTCATCCATTCAATATCGGCTTCAGCACCATCATAATGGGCAGAACGCATCAAATAGCCAACTTTTGCCATAACTCATTCTTTGGATATAAAATTTGCGAGTAAAATTATAATATTTATAATAGAATAAATCATACTCAACCCCAAATATGTATGCTTTAAATCTTTTTAATTATACCGATGTGCGGATTACTATGTTCTTTGTCTGAACACTTTGACATATCCTGACATGAAAAAAACGAATGGTCCAAATCTTTCGTTCAGTATTCTATTTTTCAAGAATGGCATGTTTTCTATATTCTGTTTTTACTACTACTTTTTATCTAATAACTGATTTGTAATCAGTTATATAAATCACACTAAGAGTATGATTATACAAGAATAATTAAATCAATTGATTGATGATAATTCTCTGGAATTTTATACTATACATTTGCATTTGAAATTTTAATCAAAGACAATATGGAGCGGTTTTCACTGAAAAGGAATGTTTATAAATGGCAGATGAAATATACACAACATCAAAAGTGTATTTTATCGCTTTTCCTCATAAAGGTTAATAATCATACTCATCATTTTCTAATATTGATTTCCTTGTTTTATCTGTCAAGTTGCTCTTCAAGGAAGGATTACCAATTTCAGGATTCTGATGAAGCCGTTAATGCTTATAGTGATCTGCTGTACCAAATAAGATTGCTCGACAGGGTTTCAACAACCCATATTATTGATTTAGTCCATAAATGGCAAACATTGAATGACTCGGTATTTATCTGCATCGTTCGGGACAGTATCGATAATAAAAATTATCACAGCAAAACTGATTATAAAATAATCAACGACTCGATAATTCTCGAACTCGAACGCCTGATTGACAGCAACCCTCGAAATTTCAATGACTATTATCACATACTGAACAAGTTATCCGGTTCGGAACTTCCTGAAGAAATGAAAGGATTGGTCGCATCCGCTCATCAGTTTTTTCATTCCATGGACTCCGTATCGATTCGTCGAGTTGACAAGCGGGAAACAATTCTGTTTTACGAAAACATGCTGGATTCAGCATTATCTCGCAACATCCGATCCAAACAGGATATCCTGCATTTCTTGAAATCCGAAGACATTGCTTTCAGACTCTTTCTTGGCCACCTGTCATCTTGGGGGGATATGCCTCTTGATCATATCAAGGTGAAGACTCAGGCGCAGGTAAGGAACATTTTTGAGTTGACGACCCGAAACCAGGAGATAATGAGCAAATCAGAGATCGTGATATTGATGACCATGCGCAATAACCGTCGGTTGCTCCAGAATGCCAACGTCTGTGTGACCGACGTACATAAGTTGGATTTCAACGATAGCAATCAGGCGACGGCATACCTGTGGATGCTTCTACAACCCTGGCTGTCAATAGACGGATTCTCCTATACATTGCTGTCACAAGAAGAAAGAGAATCACTTGAAAAATTAGCTATTGAAATGCCGCAAACTTTTAGCAAGTTGGAATCGGGACATTTTCCCATTGACTTAAATATGCTTCCCTCACTCCTGATGAAAGCCTATATTGATAATTTATAAACCACCTTCACATGCAACAAGAATATATCGAACGTTTCATTATGTTAGCTTCTTTGGAAATGCCTAATCTTATTGTCTCAACTCTTTTTCAAGGAGCAGAACTATCCGACGAAAGCACATTACTGACATTCTCTTTACCCAAAAAGTATTTGTTGGAGGAATTGATCGACGAGTTGGAGGATCAGATGGAATTAATCCTTTTATACCATCACATTCCCTCCGAAGATACCATCTTTGGGCATCGTTGCTGTGCATACTCTAATCCGCATTTTGGGCACATGTACAAAATGAATGCTATCGCAGATGAGCGTTGCAGGTGCGACACCATCTACGTTACCTTGTATTCGTCATTGGAAGTCATGGGCATTAAGTTGCGTAATGAACTGGTAGAGACTGGCAAGCGTGGGCGGTTCATCTACAACCGCAAGGTAGATGAACTATTACGGGATTTTATCTAATGAAGGCGGAACTATATCAGCAACTGGTTACTCTTATACATGCCACTTATACATGGGTGGATGTCATGGATGCTGATGGAGAAGAAAGTTTCAGTTTCCATACCGGCGGAAGTTTTTATCCTGTTCACAGCCGGGTCTTGCGTCTGGTCGCCAAATGGTCAAACTACAATTATCCGAAGGGCCAATGCTGGCGTATTCCTGAGTTTGAATTGGATAATGCCATCCGTGCGTTGAGCCAAAATCCCTCCTTCAGGAAGCGTTGCCGGAACAATCAGCTTCTTTATACGGATGCGGAAACAATCATTAAGGAAGCCTCCTTCGGACATATTATTTTAGAATTAGAGCCCTAATAAAAATGATTACAAATAGTATACATATCCTATTTCCTGTGTTATTGTTTCTGTTTTCCCTGATTGGCTATAAGGCAGCCGGGAAAAGAATAAGCAAATTCTATGTAAGCATGGCCCAACGCCATAGTTGGCGCAGGTTTTATACGCTAATGCTATTACTGATATTGTTGCTGTTCCATTTCAACTATGTCAATATCGCTCAAAGTGTATATGACCTGGCTCCTTCATCCATTGCCTTTATCTTTCTGTTCTCACATGGTTTCACAGAGCGCATCATCTATTACCTTCAGAACAGAAGGACGCTCTTCGTGAGTGCCATCATTGCCCTGATCTGTGGGTTTATTCCGTTCTTCCTTTCGACAGCCGTCACAATAGAAGCCCTTTTATTCGGAGCGATATTTTACCCCTCGCGAAAAGTGCGTGAACGGATTTCATTCCCTAATTATCACAAGGAAATAATGGAGCAGCCAGGAGATATACGATACTTCTATTACGACTGGAATGATTGACAATTAGATTTCTTTTTCGATGGCTATTGACTGTCACATTAAAGAATGAAACGTCATCAATGAAAAGGGTTAGCCCAAAAACTTCTTTCACGACAGACAAGTTTCAACAAGACTAACATAGCAGTTTATTGTCAGTCACCATCACTTCCTATATTACACGATTAGAATCGTAAAATTATTATTAAAATATATAATTCCATGAGTGAAATTATTGCAAATTACCAAATAAAGGCAGACATGTTCCTGCTTGAGTATCTTCGGCCAAGAAGTACAGAACGGACATCAAAATTGGACGCCTTTTGTGAACTGATGAATATGGCAATGAGCCAAGATACCCCATCGGAGGAAACCCGGTTCGGCACCACCGTTCATTTGCATCAAGGACAGTTTATAGTGACCGTCACCGACCTTGCCAAAAAGTGGAATTGGCATAGGGTTACGGTCAAGTCCTTTCTCGACAAATTGGTTGCTCTGAATTATGCCGAGATGTTTTCACAGGGCAAATTCTTTGTGATAGCCATGCGCTTCACCCAGCCGTCTGAACAGGAACGAAACCTCGTTTCGTTCACCAAAGATGAGCAACGTCTTGTCAGATGGCTAAGTGGATATATTAGTATAGAAGAGGTGTTCTCTTCCAGTGTCGATTTCTTCAAAGATACGGATGCTATTTTCAAACCGCAGGAGACAGACAGCAAAGCGGATGCCGGGGCACGACTTCACCGGTTCATCTCACATCTCATCCTGAGCCACACCGATCTTATTCCGGTACAGCCCGATGTGAATATAGCGCTCGCCACACTTTTTACCGAACATTGCCACCATGACTTCATTGAATTCTGGCGTATGCTTTCTTTGGGCGGCCTTCTTTTTTCAAGTACTCAAAGCCCAATTCTTAAACCGCATTTATCCGAACTTTCAGAAGAAGTCAAAAAGTTATCGGATATAATCTTTGCACACTACGGAACGATGCTCCACTGCGCACCCATTGAAAATAAAAAATAGAAATCACCGCAAACTTGCCATCCCCACAAAAGGCAGGAAGCCCGCTTTAACAAAATGCAGCCTCATAATGTCATTATCCCTTCCATTCCGGCAGGATATTTACTTCGGAGGTCTTGACCTCTTGTAAGGCACAAGGCTTGCCTTTCAGGCACAGAATTTATTCTGTGGGTAGCCTAATACCCCATTTGCAAAATTGCAATGGGAAATAGGCTCTAACGAGGCAGCAAGCTGTGAATAAAAAAACTAAAAAATATGGCGAAACAAATAAAACAGGTCATGGATATCCGTGCCTCGAAAGGGATAACAGTTGGACAAAGTAACGAGCATCAGCGTAAGTGGTCAGAGAAAGGTTGGAACTCTGCTGTCAGTACCGGGAACTATGACCGAAGTCGGGAGGCTCTCAATTTCGAGATCAAAAAAGGCGGAGTTGTTACTCCTGTTGAGAAGCGCAAAAACATCCCGCAGTTAATGGCGGAAAATCTGGCTGAACGTGGTATCAAAGATCTCAACGAGGGCCGGGAAACCCCTAAGTACCGGACGGTGGTCAACTTCATTTTGGGCGGTACACGAGAACGTATGCTTGAAATAGCTTTCGGGAATCAAAAGGTAGATCTTACAAAAGGTGCTGACAACTCACATATAAAACGAAGCCCTGATATTGAACGGTGGGCACAGGATATGTACAGATTTGCAAGTGACAAATGGGGGGAGGAAAATATTGTTGCTTTCATTGTACATCTCGACGAAACCAACCCGCATATCCACATGACTCTTTTGCCAATAGATAAGGATAAGAAGTTCGCATTCAAAAAAATGTTTGCCGGGAAGGATAAATATGAATATAAGGAAATCATGCTGGCTCTTCACGATGAACTGGCCAGGGTAAATGAAAAGTGGGGGCTGAAGCGTGGAAATAGCATTGCTGTAACAGGTGCGAAACATCGCACGACGGAAGAGTACAGACGTGATCTTTCCGAGCAATGCACCACGCTCGAAGGACAGATTGAGGAGAACAAAAAAATACTCAAACAGCTCTATAACGATATCCGGTTTGCGGAAAAGAGAGTGAAAGGACTTACCACGATGACCTTGAATTTAGAGCAGCGGAAAGAAGAATTGGAACAAGAGATTGCAGCTGTCAATGAAGAGTTGAAAAACGGCAAAGGTAATTCTGAAGAGTTACACGAACGAATTAAGAAACTGGATAATGACCTTCAGAAAGTATTGGATAATTTGGCAGATAAACAGGCAAAACTGGAATATGCCAACGAACAGTTGGATGAATTGAAAAGTCTTAAAGACGAAGTGAAAGAACTGACGAATCAATACCAACAGCAGCTAAGGATTTCGACATCCAATCTGACCCAGCAGGTGCGGTTCAGATTGGCAGATGTACTCTTGGATGACTTAATCAGAGATTTCAAAATGATTTTGCCAACTCTCAGTCCTGGAACGAAAGAATCCCTAGACGATTCACTATTACAGGATATGGCGGAACAAGGCGAAGATATTATCAAATGTGCCATATTCCTATATGCCAATTTGGTGGATCAGGCAACTAACTTTGCGAAAGGACACGGAGGAGGTGGAGGAGGAAGCGACCTTCCCTGGGGGCGTAAGGATGATGAAGATGACCGGGCCTGGGCACGCCGCTGTCTGATGATGGCTCATCGGATGATGAAGCCAAGTGGAAAAAATAGGCGAAGATAGTTTTTGAGTATGATAACAGGTATGATTTTTTCCGAGAAACAAAATGCAGGTTAAATACTGATTGATTGAAAATAGAACCTTTCTTCACTTCATTTAGATACAGTTTCTTTGCCCCACACATCAAATTAAGATTACAATGATAAAGAAAATATTATTGATTTTACCACTCGCTTTGTCGCTGCAAGCGCAAGCGGATGATGCCCGTCTTTCAGATAGTCTTATAGTTCATAATGCTTCTTTAGGAATGCTCGAACCAATTAGACCGTCCTACCTTGAAAATATTACTTCTGCGAGGATATGGAAGGACAATTGGTTCTTGGGCATTTCCGGTGGAGCTTCGGCATTTGTAGGTTCTCCGTTGGGCTGTGCCGACGTATTCGACAGGATGGAGCCGACTTTATCTGTTTCAGGCGGGAAATGGTTCACACCGGCCATTGGCGGTCGAGTTTCCTTTCAGGGGTTCAAACTTAAAAACAGTCTGCTGCATAAGCAATCATACAAAAGTGTGCATGCTGATTTTTTATGGAATGTATTGTCTCACTCTTACAATGCCCGTGACCAGCCAAAATGGAAAATTGTTCCCTACGTAGGACTTGGCATCATACACAATGAGGATAATGGGAACAGTCCTTTTGCCTTCTCTTATGGCGTGACGGGACAATATCGTCTTTCTCAAAGGATTCACCTAACCATGGAACTTGGCGGCACTACTACATTTAAAGACTTTGACGGTCGCGGCGCTTCCAATAGATTCGGTGACAATCTGATGAGCCTCACAGCCGGCCTATCTTTCTCAATTGGAAAGGTAGGCTGGAAAAGAGTGGTGGATGCCAATCCTTATATTAAGCAAAATAAATGGTTGATTGAGTATGCTTCTTCATTAAACGATTGCAATTCACTTTTGACCAGGCAACATAATGAGGATGCAAAATCAATCGCTGAATTGAAAAAGATTCTGGAGATTGAAGGATTACTTGGCTTATATAAAGACCGCTCAAAGAATCAGGAAAAGAAAAACCTCTCAAAGAAATCTTATCCAAAGAACGATTACAGTGGGCTTAATTCCCTCCGCTCAAGATTGCAGGATATTCAATGGTCCGATAATTCATCTGGTGGTGATTCTATTCAAGAGATGAGTTCTACAGACAATTATAAGTTGGGAAGTTCTTCCGAATATCGGTCATCACTACAAGGCTATCTTGCAAGGTTGTCCAAAGGAAAAAGTTGCATAGGCGCACCCATCTTCTTTTTCTTTGAGTTGGGAACAAATCACCTTACGGATGCTTCTCAATTAATCAATCTGGATGAAATTGCCAGGATTGCAAAACAATACAATCTGAATATCAGGGTTTGTGGATCTGCTGACAGTGCTACCGGAACAGATGATGTTAATCGTAATTTAGGAGCCAGCCGTTCAGAATATATCTGTTCACAATTATTACAGCGGGGCATTGACAAGAAACAAATTTTAGAGGTAAATAAAGGAGGGATTGATACCTATATACCGAACGAAGCTAACCGGCACACTTCAGTGATGCTCTTCCTTAAATAGGGTTCCCTGAATAATACCAACCAATTGATTATCATCAATATACCTGTTTAAACATTTCCTAATTTAGCTTTAAATCATTATCTTTGAGTGTTAAAAGACAGTTTTATGAAGTACAGTTCACAAGGAAAACAGTTAAGCATTGATATATTTCGTTCCTCTCTAGATGGCTTATCCAAATCTAATCGTTGGGTTCAATTGGGTGACACTCTTCCCTGGGATGAGATTGAACGGCTATATAACCATCGTTTGAATAATGGCAAGCGCGGTGCTGGCAACAAACCTGCCCGTATGATTATCGGTTCGTTGCTCATCAAACACAAAATGAACCTTTCTGATGAGGAAACGATTCTGGCCATTCAGGAAAATCCCTATATGCAATATTTCGTAGGCTTGTCCGAGTTTACCGACAAACCAATCTTTGACCCGACTTTGTTTGTGACCATTCGTAAGCGATTGGGTAACAATGACTTCAATGACATGAGCGTGTCTCTTCTGAAAATGCAAGTTGCAAAGACGAAAGTTGCCGCCGAAGAGAATACGAACGCCCCGGATGATTTAAACTCTGGCTCTGGCCCTACCACTACTGAAGATGCCGAATTTACCGACAGTCAAGGTCGGTTGCACAAAGGCTCGTTAAAGATAGATGCCACATGTGCGGATGCCGAGGTTCGTTATCCTACTGATCTTGACTTGTTACACGATGGCTGTAAGGTCATCAACCAATACATCCATAAATTATGTGAGCGTTTTCGTCTTTATAGAGGAACAGGGAGATTAAGCGCTCTTTAGCCAGACGGTTCTCTTGGGTGATATTGATAAATCCGTTGCCCCGGAAGGGGGTTAGTACGACTGGGGTCTGATAGGCATCGTTTTTGTGGAATATGCCTTTGAGCCAGCATAGATCTTCGACTGGTATTTCTTTCTTGGTGCTTCTGATGTGCTTGACTTTGCGTATTTTTCCTTCCTCGCTTAACTCATATATGAAATCGTTGACGTTATAGGCATAGAGTGAGTAGTTGCACACAATGGTGTAGAAGAATTTTTTTAGTTTCTCGAACTGGCTAGGTTTTCGGGTAGATATTTGGACAGCCGTCAGAGTGCTTTTCTGGATGCATTTCTTTTTGTTTAACTTCCAGGTGCGTATGTTTTCATGAATGCTTGTTTGCTCGTCGCAGACGTATTGGTGCCACAAGACCTCTTTGCCTTTTATGGTGATGACGGTTATGTCGTTTTCGACCAAGCAGATTAGCCGAGCATAGACGTTTTCTATGTAATGGAGATGTTCTGCTGCGGGTTTGGATTGTTTTTCTCCAATGATTGCGGCTGAGAAGTTATTGATTATGCGGATTATCATTTCGACGATGGAGCTTTTGCCACTGCCGTTTTCGCCTACAATGGAGCAAATATTAAGGGATAGGTTGTTGTCTATTTTATAAAATTTAATGGGTGTAGTTTTTTCTTGGTATTCGATGATTTTTTCGATGTCTCTTTCAGCATTTTCGATAATTTCGTATCCGCTGTAGAGGTAATATTTAGTGTTTACGTTTAGTGATTTACGGATATGGTTTGCTTTATTTTTTGCTTCTCCTCCAAATCTCTCGGGAAAGTTGAGTGCTTGTACAGCTATTATTTTTAATTGTTCCATGTTTTTCATTGTATGCGTTTTGGCAAATTTATTAAAAAGGATGGTGTTTTGGAACATTCTACCGAAAAGTTTTCTGCAAATTTGGCTTTTTAATGTTTATTTGTTTTAAAAAGTACCTCAGACCTATTTATAATAACATCATATATTCCTTAATCGACCAACCCGTGGAGGCTTGCTATAGCTATTACAATTCCTGAAGAGCCCCCATATTCTGTCAGTAACCGAGAGTTCCAAAGAGTTTTTGGTTATGTATTCAAAGAGTTCTCCTATGGTTTCGTATCACTATCAGTAATAGCCTACGATAACATAAAGAGGGACTGCGTATGGTTAATTATGGTGCAACAACACACTTACAAAAAAATAGCGGAGTATTTTCTATCCCCTTCATTACTGGAGGGACTCATTTCCTACAATGATGCATACTCTGTATTTTATGACTACTTCTTCCGCAAGACTTCAATTGCATCCATAAAATAGGATTGTTTATTACTTTCAAAGGTAGTTCTCATCCAATTATCAAAATCATTAAATTCACTCATTGCAAACAATGATTTTTTATTTTCTTGCTTATATACTGCAATGAATTCATCAAAGTAATACTTAAAACCATCTTTACGAAATAAATGATCATATAAGAATAAGGTCTTAATAGTCATAACAATCAATGGTTTGCACTTTGATTGGTCTATATTTTTTGCATCATTTAATTGCTTCTGATACCATTCATTTGTAATAGTAGACAAAGGAGTACGAACTATTTCTGAACTTTCTAAAACAAGTACAGGATAATAATAAGTAATCTTATCAGGAGATATCCCGTCCCATAGAAAACTATTGCGTTCTAATTTATCAATATGATTGACTAATTGTCCAACCCCTTCTGCCTTGTGCTTTACAGGTATCTTAGTTGCGCCATCTTTTTTCCATCGCTTTATCCATAATTTGTTTTCTAGTTCATCGATTATATCATCAACATTGGCATTTGTTTTTAGATTACCGCTTAATTTAATAGCCTTGCATTCAAAGATGAAAGCATTGTTATCTTCTCTAAAATAGAAATCAGATTGATTCGCTTCTTCTTTTTGATCAACGAAATATTCCGTTGAAATATCCTCTAATGAGGGGAAGCACACATCATTCTTCCTGTCTTTCAGGCATTCTGCCATTGCGTGAGCAAATAAATATTTCTCCACAAATATTTCTTTATAAAACTGATTAAAGTTTTTGTCTTTATATTTGAGCTTGTAAGGTAGTAGGTCAAAGTAAATACTGTTATACAATCTACCGATTATTAATTGTTTGTTGTATAACATATAATCACCATTTTTTTGTTTGATCAACGGGCAAGAACGAAATATAACAAAGTCTCGGTTGTCATCACCTAATTCATCATCAATCTCAATGTATCCATCTTCTTCTATCGAGATTTTCTGGAGAACATTTTTGTTCAGCAAACAATCAGGGTCGTGGCGTTCAAGATTAATTGTGCCTTCTCCATTTTTGAATACCATAACACTTAACATTACAACCGTAAGATAGTATTCTTCTCATTTTTCTACTTGGAAATACTCTAAGAATGTATTATAGATCTCAGCATATTCAAACCTTGAAGTAATAAATTCAAAAAATGTACGTGCATAGTACATTTGTTCGGAGATATCAAGCGTTATGTTAGAAGAAGTAAACTCATTTGTAGCATACTGATTTACATACATCATTCGGGCAAAATCATGTGGTTGCTTTTTACTTGGTTCGTAGCATGTTACTTTCTGCTCGTTAATGGCAAGCAACAGGTCGAATATCTTTACCTCTGCAATATAGTCTTCATATCCTGTTTTACACAGTTCAGGCTTCACCCCGAATACTAATTTGAGAAATTCGAGAAAAGTTCTTTGATTAGCATAAGATACTTTCTCTGGCGATGTATTATTACGAACTATATATTTGGCTATCAGCTCCATTCTCTTTTCGTATGGACGAGACAGATAGGAGAAGAATGGTTTATCTTTCATATCTGAAATCTTACACATTCCATAGTTGCGACCAAGAACAAGAACCATCTTTATGAGCATTTCTCTTGGAAAATGCAAGATTTCTTCCTTTATATTTAATGTTCTTCCAGGGAATAAAGAAGAATACTCCATTATGAATTGGATATGGAATTCTTTACCTGTTTTAGGATCAACAATTTTAGCATTACGGTCTGTATTGTGCCTAGCTGCAGTATTTTTATGCTTTCGAGAATAGCCTATGGAATGTGATTCGTTTATATTAACTGTTCTTAAATACATCAAGCCCTTATTCTTACGTTTCTTTATTCCCTTTTTGGCAAGCAGGATCTGATGTTTTTTATTCTTAATTTTTCGTATCTGATTATGACTTTTCACGGTTCCTATTAAAGATGTTAATACCAAGGATTATGTGTTGCAAACTTCTATACTTTCTCAGAAGTGCGTATGCAAAGTACGTAACTATCATTGATATAATAAAAAGAAAACGAGAGTTTTTCTCGCTTTAAAACACATCGGCAATTGATCACTACTTGTAAAATATCAATTCATTTTTTTAGTATTTAAGGCTTGATATTAATTCAGGCAATAAAAACAACCCTTAAACCTTCTTATCTCCCCCGCCTGCAAAACAGCTCTTCCTCAGCCTCTTGCACAGACCGCTTTTCCTTGTGTGCTACTTCATCCATAATACCGTCATTATTCCCATCACCAATACCCATTTTCTCGCGTTGGTATTCCGGCATCTCCGCAAACTGCTCAGCCACCATACCTTTTGCGACCTCTTTCACATCCTCGGTAGCTCGGTCAGGCAAACCATAGCGACTAATAGCATTACGTACCTCCTGCTCCGTCACCTTACGCATGATTTCGTATGTCCCGCCAACACTGTTATTGTAGACCACGGCGTAGTTGTCATCCTCGTCCAACAAAACATCACCACGGTTCTGGATTGGTGATTCGAAAGTATACTCCAAGTCGATGGCATCACCTGGGTCATATTCTTTTGCCTCTTGCAACAACTGATCATAGTTACCACTTTCCTGTAGTCGGTCTAAGAGTTGTGTGTCATCGCCGTTTTGGAGGTAAGCCACTGATGCATAATAGTTACGGCTATCGCTTTCTGCGTTCCTTTCTGTAATATTCTGCTGTACAGAACGCTCATTGTCTATCTGTTGGGCAATCTTGTCAATCTGCTCCATTATCATAGCCGATGCCTTTTTCACATCAAACAGAGTCGTTTTGATGAAATCCGGTGATTCTTTCAAGCTATGAAGCCAGGACTTTAGATATGCAGCTGACTCTTCTTTCACATTCTTGGATATACCATACCGCTGCGCCACCAAAGCACTGCCTAGTTCGGCTACCAGTTCCTCACGAGCATATTCTGCCGAACCGAAAGCACTTGGTTTTATCCGGTTTAACCGGTTCTCTGATCCCGTGCTATGCGTCATTTCATGAAAAAGTGTTCCATAGAAAGATTCCCCATCTACGAACTGCGCCTTTTCCGGTAGCACAATCAAATCTTTTGACATACTGTAGTAAGCACTATCCTGATGTTGCAGCTCGATGGGACAAACCCAGCTATTGCCTTCAATCATCTTATCAACGATAGAAAAAGATAAGCCTTCGCCATTCATTTCTGGCTTAACAAGCTGATTCTCTTCTTTAATCTTCGCATAGAGTTCAGGACGCGCCTCTTTCATATTGGTTTGATCCACATTGAACATGGAATAGACCTGCATTTTCGGGTACACCGCATAGTGCTGTTTCTCTTCGTCCGATAGTCTTTTGTAGTCATCATACTTTATCTTGGCCTTAGTATCCATATTTACCACAGTAAAGGTCGTGATGAAAACCGGGAATGATTTTTCTCCTTTCTGCACGGTGACCTGTGGCAACAGCTCGCCATTCTCATTTTTCAACGGTGTCCGGTTACCCTGCTTATCTTTCTGATAATTCAGTCCAATCACCCTGTCAAATGTACAATAAACAGGTAATTTATACCCTTGCTTTTCAGCATGAAACATAAGCATTAAAGCATTCATGCCATTATAATCACGCCCCGACAGATTTTTGGGCCATTTCATAGAGCCTTCGGTAAACCACGGTTTTTTCCAGTCACTTTGCAGAGTGTTGATTTTCTCTATCATCAATTCTGCAAAACGGTCCAGCGCTCTATCTTCTGCACTGGGCCCATCTGTATTATTTTTTTTCTTATACCCCATACCTAAAAAAACATTTCTTCATTCGATTTTTAGTCTTCCCGTTTGGCCCATTCACTGACTTCTTCTACTCTGCATCCCAAATTAATCTTATCTTGGTAAACGGAGATTTCCAGAATTCCTTTGATATGAATCTTTCCTTTAGGAACAAGAAAAGCCTCATGTTCGGGAGAGAACCGGATAAAGCGAACCCAAGTGTATTCAAAAGTTTCTCCATCCTTTTCGGTGCTGAAAGCCGAAAATATCAGATATTGCCTGCCTTTCTTGTCCGTCTTTTCATCCACCTGTTTACCAATTGTTCCTTTAAACTCCATACTTCCGGCAATGCCATCCTGATGGTTTTCCGGGCTGAGGTCAACCGAGTCCGCATAGAAATTGAAATAGAAATTACTTTCTCGTTTTCTGAAAGTCAGACTACCTTTCAATTCCACGCGTGAACCGGAGGTGTACCGTGCGAGTTCATTGCTGTTACATTCCTGGAGCACACTAACTTCCACTGCTTTGCTGGAATCCCCATCCTTTGAAGGTACATTCACTTTTACACCAAAACTGATGTATGATCTGTCATTTTTACCGGTATGCATCGACGCTATACGACTGATGACACCATGGATTGTTACATTACATTTAATCATAAAATTCTGTATTTTCAAATTAATTATTCGTCCGACCTTGAGGCATGTTTCACTTCATAAATAGTCCATGCCAGCCCAATGATAACCACTGTCATGTATATCGCTGAAGCGATGAAGCCGAAACAGCTATATACAGCATAGCTGATAGCCCAGGCACAGATGGCAACCATAGCGATGGCCAGGATTAATCCTATTATCTTCATCGTATCTGTAGATTTTGGATTTCTTGTTGACTGGAATTTTGCTCATAGTTGCGCGAAGTTTGTTTCGTCAACAAGGCATTATTCACCATACCCGCAATGCGTTGCTGTTTATCGGCATCTGATAGACCGGAATTGCCAAGAATGCCTTGTAAACGGTTCATTTCCGCAGTACCTAGTTCATGAATGTATTCGTTTTTTTCGTCATTCATATGTAGAAGAGCTTTCCCGTTCTCCTGAATGCTTAACCTGCATTCTTTTAGCGATGGCATCAACGTGGATAAATCCACCTGCTTATTTATAGCTGAATCCGTAGCAACCTGCATTTTTTCTTCTTCCGATTTATTATCTATTTGCACTGCCAATGCCATCAGCGAGGTAAACAAAGTTGTTATCAGTTCCATAATCGGATCACCTGATGACATACTTACTCCGCTGTCTTCTGAGGACAACAACTTTTTCATCCAGTCTTCAGACGAGAGTGTAGTGTCAATCTGTGGAGTCTTTCCAGGAGCCGCCTCTTTATATTTGGCCAATAGGTCTGTTCCATTCAATAAGGTTTGCAACTGAATATTCCCTATTTGCCCGATTTCCGCCAAGTAAGCGGCAGGATCAATATCTCTCGACACTCCGTTCGCAGTTATCTGTTTTACTCCGAAATGCAGATGCTCGCCCGTTGTCCGTGTGCCTGTATTGCCCGATATGCCTATTTTCTGACCGGCATTCACTTCATCTCCAATCTTCACGTCAATAGAAGAAAGATGCAGATAATTGATTTGGCATTTATCCCCGTTTTCACGTTGATACTCCAGCGTGACCGATTTACCGGCGGCGGTGTGGGCATTCTGATTGACTGCAACAACCTTTCCGTGGTTTTCCGTAGCTAACACATCATCCCGTTTGGTCTGTATATCAATGCCCTTGTGCATTTGCTGTTTGGATGAATCAAGCGGGTCCTTGCGCATACCGAAAGGTGAAGTCACAAGTAGGAATTCATTCCGCTTTACCGGAAATGAATAGTTACCGTCAACAGCAACGTAACTACCTGATTCTTTTTTATTACTACCTATAGTATCTACTATATTACTATTGATAGTACGAGGATTCTGCTCCATTCCGAACGTTTGTCCTTTCGCTTTCATCTCAGCCATTACCATTTGGTCATAATTTTGCAGATCATTCTTTTCAATGATACTGATAAGGCTGGAAGCATATTTCCCTCCCGTAGCATAACCGGCTTTTTCCAACCCTTTAGCCCAACCACCGTAATCATCTGGTGACAGCTTGAAACAACCTGCATACCGCTGATTTTCTTTAAAAAACTGACTGTGGTGCTCGTATGAGCTACCTACACTGCCATAACTGCAAAATTTTTCATTGGGTTTGTCATCCGTATAAAGACCGTATTTGCCACCACCGGCTATCCATGATTGCGTTGCCTTGATGCCGAAATGATTGTTTTCATTGCGTGCCAGTTGGCTTTGCCCGTTACTACTTTCCAGGATACCTTGTGCCAGTGTAACAGAGGCAGGAATACCGTATCTCCGCATCTGGTCCATAGCGTATTCAGCGTGTTTCTCCGCATATTCTTGATTCTTACTCATGATTCAATTGTATTATAAATGTCTGCCTATCCGTATCTCTTCCTGTTGCTGATTATTGATTGTCTTTTCATTTCCTATCTCTTCGCATATCGCAACCCGGTTTCCTGTCCGGATCAGTTTCGGCAAGACAGTATCAAGGTCATGAAACGGAAAAGAGACCATATCCACTTGATTCTTTGTTCCGTTTTCTGTCCCGGTAGTTTTGCCTATATCCAACAGCTTGGAAACCTTCCCGGCATCTTCCGCATACGATTCATAGTTGTCCTCTTTGCGAAATAACAGAATTGCATCCGGGTGTTTTGCTTTGATTTCCTCATAATGCTTCAGATTGACTTGTGGAGTCACACTTTTTTCATCCATTTCCACAGCTTGAATGGGCTTCAGCAAGTCATTGAATACTTTGGCGGCAAGGTTGGTCTTGTATTCCGCCATATCTTCCGCCACCCACATCCGCTGCCATTGCTGTGGGGTGATCTCTCTTGGTTCCACTTTGGGGATACCATCAATGACCGGGGCACAGAGGATACGCTCATCTTTAGTCTTGTAGATAATCACGCGTTGTATCTTTGACAAATCCGCATCATTGCCTTTATCGCCACCGAACAGATCAATCTTCAATTCCGGACGATTGGTCACCAAAGCGTGATATTTCTGTGCCAATTCCGTGCGCAACCGTTCTGCCTCCTTGTTCTGTCCTTGCTTGATGGTTGAGAAGAATTGATTGATATCCCCTTTATCCGGATAGACACTGAATGAGGGTTCATTTTGTGGTTTCAGATATAGAGCCCATCGGTTATTGTCGTCCCGTAGCATCTGTATGCGGTCAAATAGTACGTTCGTGGCTTTTTGCACATGTTCACTCACATCAAAGTGGGATAAGGTCTCCAATGATTTTCCATTCAACTTGTTGAGCGAAACGTCTTTTCCATCAAAATAACTGTCATCCGGGCGATAGCCCAACATTCCGTCATTATTGTAAAAACGGATATACCGAAAACCTTGCTGCAACAGGGCATCTTGAATACGCTGTTTGGAGAATCCGGGAATATTGTAATTCCGTACCTGTGCATGGGCGGCAGCGCGTTCATCTGCTGTCATCACTTCATCCGGCGTCAAATGGTAAGGGCGTTTCTCCCCATTAGGCATAGCCACCACACCACCACCCATAGCACCTGCCGGTAACACTACATCGACAATACCTGAAAGATTGTCTTTGATGAGTACCATCTCTTTAGTACCTCTGTCAGGTAGCTTTTTCAATTCATCGGCAATGAGGTAACTGCCTTTTCGATTCCATTGCTCCGGCATCACCTCGTTACATATCCCGGTTATTCTGGCTGCGTTCTCCAACGCTTCCGTAAAAGCGGTTTCAACCACTTCAGGTTCTTCGTGTCTGGTTTGTTCCAAAGCGTAGTTCTTTTCCTTTTCATAGTGTAACAGGCTGAATTTCTCCAGGAAAGCTATTTTGTCTTCGGGTGAGGCGAAGTTACGTTCGTCAATCTTCATGCCGCCATGACGGATTATATCCAATAGGATAGCACTTTCCCGACTGTCTACCTGCGGTTTCTGCTTCTCCTTCATCTCTGTGGTTTGCTGTTGGTTGCGGAAAGTGGCCAGTTCTATTTTTTCTCCTTCCTCTGCTCTGCGGATAATATCCACGGCGTTGTTCACGTCAGCTTCGATGGCATCTATCAGGTAGGGGTTTTCTTTCAGTTCCCGTGTCCAGTATGCTACCATAAGCAGGCTGTCATTCGAGAGTTTCGACGGCAATCCCAGTTCCATCATCTTTACGCCCGAAGCCAGTTCTGCCACCAGTTGTTCGTATTTCATGGCATCTTCCGACGGGGCTACACCACCTTTCATCACCATGCCTTCACGTGCCAGTCGCTGCTGGTGACCCGTTGCTGTAACCACCTGCCGCATCAGTTCCTGTAGATAGTCATTGTACTGTCCGAAGTGTTTCTGTTCGGGTATATACACGGCATTTTTCTCTGAATCATAATGTACGATACCCGTAACGCTTTTCCGAATAGGAACTAAATTATCACGCATCCGCGATGCGAAGTTATTCACCTGTATACGAAGATTGCCTTCTTCATTTTTGGTATGCTTGCGGTCTTCGTATCGGCCATAGCGCTCCACCGATTGCTCATAACTGTCTTTGTCAACCAATGGCAAAGTCGTTTGGTCGATGTTGAACATGGTCAGTACTTCCCGGTTACGGATGCCTTTATAGAGAGCTTTCTCTTCGTCCGGAAGTTTCAGATAGTCCTCCCTGAAGATCGACTCTTCGGGGTTATGACGGTTAACATATTCTTTCCAGCGATACCAGAGAAACGGTGCTCCGTTTTCATGTTCACGGATCGCTTCACCCCGTTTTTTGGCATCCCTAAATAAGGTATACAGATTGGTCTTATAACCGTTCTGGTCAGCGTGCATACTTAATATAAGGGAATTGAACGGACTGACGGCCGGTCCTTTGGGGTAGATTCTTGGCAGGCTTCTCGATGAAGTGTTTAACCAATATCCGCCACTGACGGTAGCTCCGTTGAGTGCGTTTGTCAGTAATTCCACTTGTCGGTTGTAAGCGTGCTGTTCCTGCTTGTTTTTTTGTTTCATTGGTATATTGTTTTACGATAATTCAGTAAATTTTGGATGGGTTATTATGGTTTAGCGTCTTTTGAGGATTGTAAGTGCATTGTTTTTTATAGAAAACATTGATTATCTCGTGATTGCGCATTGGCTGCTTTTTAGAATTAAGAAATCCTGTTCCTTTTATTTTATCCCACACCCAATCGTATTTATACCACTGAATATTAGACAATCTCAATTTGGAAGAGAATGGCTCACTACCAAATAATACGATTGCTCCATTCGACTTGATAATGCGTTTATATTGCGCCCATAACCTGTCAAATGGTAGTATTGTATCCCATTTGCATTGGGTAGTTCCGTAAGGAAGATCGCAAATTATGGCATCAATACTACTACTTGGAATCCTATCCATACCTGTCAAACAATCTTCCATATAGATTATATTTTTCTCCATCGTTTCTACATTTGGTCAACGTTTTATCCTTTATATTCTCCGTATGTGCAACTGTTGAACACTGCTTTACAGTTTACCCAACGTGCAAAACGTTTTTGCTCTTCCGTTGGTGGTGTATCGTTATCTAAATCCCGGTATGGCATGGCAAAAGGGGTACAACCTAAGAGGTCAAGATTCAATGCTCTCATTTCGGCATCCTCTATCTGTCCATCCTTAACAAGCATATAGAAAAACATCTTATAGGCGGGTATTCCGGCTTCTTTCAGGTAAGCAATAGCTGTTTTAACCTCTTCGGTTATAGCCGAGTTGTCATAAGCCATCCGAATGTAACGGATCCATGAAACACGTTTCAACAATTTAGCGATTGACTTATCCCTTGCAATCAATCGACAATCAATGCCTTGATTGAAGTCGACTTTGATCTTCAATGATATAATCTTCTCAATTTGTGATAATCCCCAATCAGATGCAATCACATTGTTATCCATCAGGATGGCCGATTTTCTCCCGTCCAGAAATTCGGTTATATCCGCATGTTTCCGAATGGTGCCCTCTTTGCGGGGTACGATACAGAATGAGCATTTATTCACGCATCCACGCGTTAGGAAGCCATAAGCCGATGAATACGTTGGATATAGCGAATAGTCTGGGCATATATGTTCTACTTCATCTGGTAACCATTGGTTAAACAGTTTATAGCCGGAACCGCCCTTAATCACTTCATCCGCTTGAATGACACGTGAATCATCGGGCGTAAAAGCAAAAACTTTACTCATATAGACACAATCAAAATGTTCAATGCCGGAATACCAATCGACAGTATCTCCAAGCCCCTTATGATAAGCCGACAACTTCATAAGAGCAATGTTTGGAAAGTTATGCCCGTCTACATCTATAAGTCCAATTTTCATCAATTCTAATTGGTTTAAATCCTACCTTAATCTTTATGTCATCTTCTCATGGATGTCCTTATTTCATTCTGATCTTCCAATTCATCTTTAAAATATCTGGCTGCGAGATATTCTGTATCTGTATCATAATCTAATAATTCGGCATCCCGCTTATCCAGAATCCGGGAATATTGTTGTTCACCATCAATCTTACATCTAATAGCCATATTACCATTGAATGGATATATTTTCACATCCGCTATCCGGTTAAGTATTGAGTATTCTTTCGGGATAAAAGGTTTTGTAAGTTCACCATGTTTTTTTTCCAACTCTCTCCATTGATCAGGAGTCAACATTTCTTTTGGAAAATACTCCGACGGATTTTTCATCTTTTCATTAGGATAATAATAGGCTCCCGTCACTTGACCGAATTCATCGTCAGCTCCGCATGGGTCCCATTTTTTCATAAGCCTTTTGGATAAAAAGTAATCCAGGCTGTTGTATGCTTCAATAGGAGTAATATTATTCTTGCTAATATTTCCATATTTTACTATTTTCACATAATCAACAGTAGCTCTATCAACTTCATCTGAATTTTCAACTATGTAGAAAAGAGGTTGGGGCAAATCATTTATATTTTTCTCTAAATCTCGGTCGTCATCATCGAATGTCAAACGTGGTTCATTGACTAGTTTTATAATCTCGGCATCCGATAACATATTAGGTTTTAAATGGGGGATGCAGTAGACCAAACGTTCCAACGCAGCTTCTTTAAAATCTGGTATTGTACTATCCAGACTATTATTATCCCAGAAAGGATCAATATCAAAATCGCCGTGAAATTCAAGTAATAACTTATCCTCTTTACTCAAACCATTTCTAAATATATCCGTTAATCGTTCTGTATCGCTCATATTAATCCTATCGGAAAACAGAGCATTGTCAAATTTTGTCTTCATATTATTTTTATGATATTAATAGATTCCTCGTGAGTGACTACTCCTGGATTGAGAAATCTCATAATTCTCACGTGCCATCGCCTGCAACTCATCATTCTTGGCCAGCACGGCATTAGACAATGTATTCAACGGAAGTGCTCCGGCTTCATAGGCAGCCACCACAGAGTTTGGCAATTGTATACTGCACGGCACGTTGTCTATGGTAACAATAAGGCAGTTTCCCTGTAGAGCCGGATTTCCGATACGTGGATTCAGCGGTTCGTCCGGATAAGTTTTATAATGTAATTCCGTTCCTGCATTTTGTAGTGTTCGTCCTTCCTGTTTATCCATTGCTTCGTGACCGGCCTTATTTAACAGGTTAAGCCCACCCATTCCGATCAGTACCATCTTCAATAGCGGATTCCTCACAAACATTCCTATCAAAATAGAAGCAATAGGTATCATCGAGTTCTTTATGTTCAGGGATTTTGTTTTTCCTGTGAAGAGTCCTATAAGCATATCGGGAAGCATGGATACCACATAACCGAGATTCTTGCCGATATCACCCAGTCCGTCCAGTCCGACTGATCCTAAGAAGCTACCCCACCCGTTTTCATTGGGGGATGCTTTTGCTGTATTCCGTTCCGAATTATTCCCCGGAATATTCAGAACGTCTTTTTCTGAATGTGATTCCGAACTTTCCAAAGCTGTCGCCGGCACTCCATTGTTCTTCACCTCCTGCATTCTTTTCAGATCGTTAAGGTATTCCTGCTCATATCCGGGCGCTACCACCATCGGTACCTGGGCATATTCCACTTTCTCTTTTTCCTCCGACACAAAAGGTGTAGTCGATTGCCAAAGCGGTTTTTCCGATTCTTCCACCCAAAAAGGTTGCTTAGTTGATATACTCATTTTCTTTGTCAGTTGGTTATTAAAGGAAAGCACATAGTCATTCTCCCATGAGTTAATCGCCTTGCTCCGTTTTCTAAAATCCTCAAATACATTCTGCTGCGAACCGAAGACACCTTTGCTGATGCAATCTTCAATAGTGACAGGCTTCTCTTTTTGCTTCTTGTCAAGGAAGTGTTCAACTCCGCTAAAGACAACTTCGACTCCGAACAACTTTGCGACAGAAGCCCAGGAAGAAAAGCCACCCGTCGTAACCACATCAGCACCAAACGACACAGCCTTTCCTGCACCTTTCTCCACAGTATTCGGATGGTAGGCAGCTTCGCCTTTCTTTTCTATTTCTTGTTCCAGTGGTGATTGAGACAGTGATTGCATGATTCCCAATAAGCTTCCTGAAGCTCCTTTGCGGAGAATATATTCCATGGATGATTTCGGCATCTTATCCGCTACCATCTTGTCGATCATCATCTGTTCCACACGGTAATCTACGTAGGCAAAAGCAAGGTCGCTTCCCAATTCCTTTGAGAGGGTATCATACCTCTCGCGCCCGATTTCCGCAACCACGGTATTTCGCCATTCTTCGGCCATACGCCCCAAATCTTTCTGAAAGTCTTTCGAGGCGCTTATCTGCTCACGGCACATCTCCACATAGTCTTCGGTGGTCTTGCTGTTCCATTCGCCGGTGAGCTTGAGATACTGCATGGAATCGTTTGGCACATGATTCATAGTGCTGGCCGCCGAGCGCAGGATTCCGCTGAAGCTGGTGGCATAGTCGCTGTATTCTTTTATCTGCTTTTTTGATAACTCCTGACGGACATTACGCATAACCGGGTCCAACTGGCTGTTGAAATAGCGTTGCAGACAATACTCAATCTCCGCGAACCGTTGTGATTGTTTAGGGGTATTCATGAGATATTGATTTGTTTCAGTAATTGTACTCTTGTTTGTTCTATGGCGCTGCGGTAGACTTCCATTTGTTTGGGGAAATATTCTTCGAGCATGGTGTCCTTATCTATCTGATTCTGTAGAAAGCGAACGGCTGTCTGGCGGGTGATTTCAATGGAGTCTTCTCCTTCTTCCTGATTGTTGAACCATGCCTTTGTCCACCATCGGACACTTGCCTGATCGGGATAGACTGTAATCAGCCTTGGTATGTCAAAACTCTGCACATCTATTTCCAGTTCTGCCAGAGGGTCGATAATTCCTCCGTTTCTCAGGGCTTCGTCAGAAGTTTTTTTTTATCGCTTTCGCTTAGGGTGGATAGGAATATCTGATGCCGTAATGCCATGTAATTCAGAAAGTCGGCTATCAGCAGGTTTTGTACCTTGGCTGTGACCGGGACGGCTCTTTGCCCGATTCCCAAAGGATTGCTCAATGACGGTATCACCTCGTAGAAATAGTTCTTGACGGCTGAGAAGGAGAAGATATTGCGAAGCGACTGCTCTGTATGTTGTGGCAAAAGGTATCTTCCGTCATTCAGCTCTGCTAGATAGGCGGGATAGAAACGGAGCATCAGTTGCTCAACTTCTTCCTGATTGTCTTCGTAGTCTGTAGGAATATCCATGTCGATGGTATCAAATTCCGGCATACCCGTTTCTCCTTTTTGTTGTATCATCTTTAGATTGCCGTAAATCATGGTCAGAAATTGAAGAGGGTTGATCTCCTCCCCGTCGTATTTCACTTCTATATGAAGAAGGTCTCCGCTGACACTTGCCACGCTTCCGGCCTTTACCTTCGTTCCAAAGGTTGCCAGCACATTGGACAGGTGGGCGTAGGTGACTTCATATTTGCCGTATCTGATTACCTGAAAGAGTCCATGTCGCGCATTGCTTCCGACACCGCTGACAATTCCATCAGCACAGGCTGATAGAAGATAATGCCTGGTAACAAAATCTATTCCGTGATGGAAAAACTCTTCCCCTGTTTTGGGGTGGGTTTGTGTTCCGTAGTCCAATGACATACGGACTTCGCCTTTTCGCTCCTCAAAGGGCATGCAATAGCCGCTTTTTGATTGCAGGTTCATTTCTTGGGTATAGTTCATATCTTGCTGGTTTTCAATTTTTACTACTTTACTAATAAACTATATTACTATTAAACTATATGCTTGTTTTCCTAGTATCCAATCAGTAGTATATCTATCTTCTCATCCCTCCATTCCGTATCGCATCCTGTGACTCATTCAGTGAGGGTTGTTCCGGCTGTAGACTCCGGCTATTACTACCGATGAGCATCATGCCCATCAATGTCCCTGCTATCTTTCCCAGCCAGCCGAACCGCCCGAAGACGAGCAATGAGGACGCTACCAGTCCGATCATACTCAGTCCGGACACATTCCCTTTACCAATATTGCCGAAGAAGTTACTGAACATATCCGCTCCGTTACCGCCAATCACGTTTTTAAAGAAGCTACCGATTCCGCTCCACGCACCAGATACACCCGACACGGATGAAGAAATACTCTCCACATTTTTACCGACTTTCTCCACCATATGTTCCATCTGGTCGGAGGCATTACCGACTACTTCCAACCCTTTATCAACCGTTTCTTCTCCAACGAGAACATCGGCGGCAGTTCTGACAATTGGTTTGTCGTTTACGATGTTTTCCCATGCCAGATAGCCCATTCCACCGCCTATGGCAGCAGTCTTTGTAGCTTTTCCCAATCCAGTCAAAGTCCGTTGAGGATGAATGATTGCATCGCCCATCGTCTTTGCAGCAGACGAGTTTGCAGCCCTTTTGCCATATTTTAGTAAAGTTGCCCATTTACTCATATCCTTTTGTTTTTATATTGGTTGTTATCTTTTTCCGTTGGCTTTCCACCTTCGCATACAAGCCTTTGCTATCTCCGATTTATTCGCTTTTGGTCGTGCTCCTTCATCTATCTCCATCCATACATCCCCGAAGGAGGTGTATTTCACTGCCCTGCCCAGCCTTTGCAGTTGCCTGTTCATCACTTGCAGTTTGGGCCGGATAGCCAGTACGATTTCAATGCGCTGCTTCTCCGTCATCTTGATATTGCTAAGACATACCTGTCGGATGTCGTTCACAATCTCCACGCTACCCAGAATCAACTCCCGATAAATTCGGTTACGCCGGGGTGTAAGGGCTACAGCAAAGGCACCCTGTCCATTTTTCTGAAGCTGCTTATTCAGTTCCCCCATGTTGTCGGACAGTTTGCCGATTTCATGATAGAACCCATATATCTGTGCTGCATAGCAGATAATATCCCTGAATGAATCGAGGTATTCATTGTACTGCCGTTGCAGGTCGGTAGTCGCTTTAACTTCCTCCCGAATCCACAGATGACCAGCAGTCTGCATCATCATGGCTTTCTCCTGTGCTTTGAGTTGGTTTTCCGCCTTGTCGGTATAGGCAACAATCATTCCTGTCAGGATAGGATCGGTCTGTGCTTGTACTTGTTGTGCCACAGCCAGCAAAGCAAACAAGCATCCGAATACAATTCTTGTCATCATGTCTATACTTGTTAATAGTTGATAGCTTTTGCCGCCCGTTTCCATCTATCTAAGGCCATTACTGCCACTTCTCCTGGGGTGCGCTCCAGCATTCCGGAGGTCGCATTGTTCCACACATCCATCATCGTATAATAGCGAATACTCAGATACAGTCGGTTCAGTTTCTTATGGAATGTTCCCAATCTATCAGATAAAGCCCACATCATCTCACTACGTTCGGCTCCTGTCAGCATATTCTGTTTGCCACCTGTTGCCACCGCATTTCTCAGCAGCGTATAGACTGTCACCAGTTCTGTAGCGGTTTCGATATACAGATTATTCATAGGGATGGTGGCAACCAACCCTTGCGCATTGTTATTGATGGCATTATACAGCTTTCCAAGCGTAATGAAGATTCTCACACCATCTTCATACAGAGTAGAAGCCGCTTTCAGCGAAGAGGCATAGCCACCAGCAGTTTGCAGATAGCTACTGTATTTGCGTTCCCATTCATGAATCTTGTTAAATTCAGCAGCGATGGTGTTCTGCAACACCGCAGTTTTCATCTGACCTTCCGTCTGTGTCTGCACCTGACTGTTGATCGCTTCATTCCCTTCCGCAAGGGCGATCCACTCCAAAGGATTGGTCTGGACATATTGCGCCTTGATTTCCTGAAGAGTAAACAGGAGGCACACCACCAGGCTAACGATTTGTAATTTCATAGATACCCTTTCTTTGTTTGTTATATTTTATGAAGTGCTATTCTTTATGTAAAGAATGACTCTATAGCTACATTTATAATATTGATATTTAAGCAATTATGGTTTTACTTGTCATAAATA
>NZ_QVMI01000051.1 GCF_010500965.1 Bacteroides sp. 51
AGACTACTGCAAACGGAATTGCAGGTGTAATCAATAGTTTAAACTATAGTCACACAATCACTTACACGACTTTTCGTGTCACACCCCCGGATCGAAATAGCTCGTTACCATGTTCGTGGCCTCGGTAATGCCGCCAATTCCGTTACCTTGTGCGAATGCACTTGAAACAGCAGCCAGAATAAAAGCTGCCGACATTAGAAATTTTTTCTTTGTCATAATGAGAAATTGTTTAAAAAATGGTATCGGGGTGGATAGTCCCGATACCGGGTTGATAAATCTTGTTACTATTGAATTTTTTAGTGGTTGATAGCGCGAAAGCTATCCGTAATCTCTTTCTTTCATCTTTCTTTGTTTTACATTATTATTAATACTTTTCGCACTATGCGAAATCTCTGATATTAAAATTGTCGGGAGCCTTTTTGCCGTTTCCGGCAGTTCCGGCTTCCTTGTCTTTCCGCTCATAAAAAGCCGAAAGGCTTTCAGCCATAAGGTCGGTAACGATTCGCTTTGCATCGGGCTTACCAGAAACCACCTGTTCAAACATATCAGTCTGCCGTATCTCCAGTAAAGTATCGCCCGCTTTTCGTTTTTGCTCCGGCGTTGCTTCATTCGTCCGGTTTACAGTGCGGACTGCATTACCCAGATCATCGAACTGAATACCTGAAGCGAGTACGGCTTGTGCCGTTCCTTCCACTTCTTCCGTTTCTTCTTCGTCTTCCGGCGCATCTTCGTTTTCGTCCGTCATTTCATATTCGAGCGGATAATCTATATCCATAGGCTCGTTTTCTTCATCCGGTGGAGTGTCGGAAAACGCTTCTTCCAATTCCTCCGGCGGCACTTCCGCTGATGGCTTTACCTCGTTAGGCGAAGCAAATATATCGGGATTTTCAGCCTGATTTTCAGATTTTAGCGAGGTGGCAGTGAGTGGCTCCGATTTGGCAGCGAGTGGCGTCGATGCGCTTAAATCAAATGTGCTTTTCCCGACAATATTTTCCTTCAAACGACCTGCTTCATGAATGGAGCTACCCTGACCGATAATGTTCTTTTTTCGTCTTTTTCCTGCTCTTGCCCACAAGAAATAAATTCCGACAAAAAGGGCATACAGGATAACTACGGTTATAAATATCTTTTCCATCCTTACTTTTTAGGGTTTAGGTAATCATCATTGTTATTCTTCTTATACTGTTCTGAAATCTCATCCTGAAAGGTTTCAAAATGATGCTTCAGGACATTGTCTATGTAACTGAATATGGTTACTTCATTTTTTCCTATAACCCCTACAATCTTTGAAATCCGGTTATGGTATTCCTTACGGATACTTACTAATTTTCCGTTTCTTGTCGGGATACCTGCATTGACAAGAAACTGTTTCTTATAGCCGGAAGATTCGGGTTTCGTTTTATCACCCGGAACGACTATCATTTCTATTTCAGGAGCCGTTTTTTCTTCGTATTCTTTCCGCATACGTTTCTTATAGCGAATAGCTTTCGGCAGAATAATTGCCGCCAGTATCACCAATCCCCAGAGGACAATTCCTATTATTGCCTTATCTCCGCTATCTATTAAAAATGGACTGACTATCATAATTTGATTGTTTTATTGTTAGAAAATTCCTTCGTTGTTTTTATTGTACAATTCCGTTATCTCATCCTGATAAGCAGCAAAATGTTGGGACAGTACATTATCTATATAGCTGAATAAAGACACCTGATTTTTACCGATGACCTGAACGATCTTCATAATCTTTTCATGGTGGTCTTTGCGTATGTAAACAGATTTTCCGGTACGTGCCGTAATGCCGACTTCCTGAATAAACAGGCTTTCGTAATCAGGAGATTTACTGCGTTTCCGTTTGGTTTCCTCACGGGGGGATTCTTCCTGAATAACTTCCGTTTTTTCAGGTTCCACGCTTTCCGCTTCCTGTTCCTGTTTCTTTTCGTGTTCAGGAACTAATGCTCTGGGTATGGAACTCGGATTATTCCGGCGTTCCTTATTCTTGAATGAGGATATGACAAAACTGGCATCAATCTCATTCAGGTTTACTTCTTCTTTCTTTTTCGCCATAATCGGTTATTTTAAAGTTTCCAACATTTCATCTATCAGGGCATCGAGGTTACTGCCTCTTACCAATGCTTTGTCCGCAGGGAACAGTGTAGAGCGGAACAGGGCTTTGTGGTTTACCGACTGCTCCCGGCGGAACCGCTTACTGTCGGGCAGGAATGTTTTGAAAAGCGGGAAACCCAGTTTATCAATCACATCTTCATACACTTCGTAGAGTTCGGTTTTCTCCCGACCATCAACGAGATTCCAAAGCAGGTACAGCCCTTTGATTTTTGCTTTGCCGGGCGTAATCAGGGCATCATTGACCGTAATCACATATTGCAGGGTGCTTTCCAGTACCAACCTGTCAGCACTGATCGGAGCAATAATGTAATCCATGAGTGAAAGCGTGTGTACAACTGCCGGATTGTTGATTGTTCCGGGCAGGTCGAAAAATACGAAGTCAGGCTGCAATACTTCAATAACTTCCTGTGCATCTTCCATAGCATTTTCTGGGCTGCTTTCGATAACTTCATAAGCCTTTTTACCCAATGCAGAAAACTGTTCGTAAGCCATGAGCTTGTAATGGTCATCATCCATCGACATTTTTATATCACGCTCACGCATTTCCGCAATCGAGTGTTGTGGAAAGTCGCAATCAATCACGGCTACGTTATAGCCTTTCACATAGTGCAAGTAAGAAGCAACCAACACCGTAAGAGTTGTTTTTCCGGCTCCCCCCTTTTGGGTACTGAAAGCCACGTTCAAAGTTTTCTTTTCCATTGTCTGAAATTTTTAATTATTATACATCGTTTGTATCTCTGTCCGGTTGAACAACCGTCTGTCTGTTCAGCCATACGTTTGATTAGTTATCCGTTCATCTGTCCGTCCGTTTGACCGTTTAGCCATTTGGCTGTTTGTCTGTCCGTCTGTTTAGCCGTTGGAACGTTTAGCCGTTTAGCCAGTCATTTGTTTGTTCAGCCATTTGTTTAGCTATTAATCCGGCTGTATCTCCATATAGCCGACTGTATGTTTTTATATCCGTACAGCTATTCATTTAGCTATCCGGCTGTCTGTTCATACAGTCATTTTCTCTGCAAATAAAAACCTATTTATTAGCAGAATCATCACTTTTTCACGAGGTGGCAGTGAGTGGCGTCGATTTGGCAGCGAGTGGCTTCGCTGCTTGGAATACAGCACGTTACTTTAGCCTATAACTTTGCTGCATGAAATGTCGGGAGATATCCGACCGCCATTTTCGCTCGTTTACTCGCATTCATATCTGTCCCTGTTCAGGACAGATTTTATTTGCGTCATGGCAAATAGCAAGCTGTGTTTTTTGCTGCACGAAACAAGTTCTGCTGCAAAAAACGCTTGCCCCTCCGGGGGGGCGCAACCTCCGAAGTCGGTTGCTTATAATGAATCATTCGGGCGATGATTGTTAAGGCGGCAAGGGTGCCTAACGACGGATTATACCACTAAAAAATCCGACGTATGAATGAAAAAGCAAAGAATCTCCCCAAAAGGGGAAAAGGGGGTAGAAACCCCAAGAATGATCCGGCGAATTACCGTTATTCGGTAAACTTCACCGCAGTAGAACATGCCCGGTTCCTCACCATGTTTGAGCAATCAGGGCTACAATCGAAGGCTCGTTTTATCGCTGCCCGTGTTTTCGGGGACGAGTTTCGAGTGGTAAAAATCGACCGTTCCGCTATGGAATACGTTACTAAACTCACATCTTTTTACGCACAATTCCGTTCCGTTGGGACGAATTACAATCAGGTTGTAAAGGAATTGCATACCAATTTTTCAGAAAAGAAAGCACTTGCTTTGCTCTATAAATTGGAAAAGGCAACGGTAGAACTGGCAGAAACGGGGAAAAAAATTCTGGAATTATCGGAAGAATTTAAGGAACAATGGTTGCAAAAATAAACATCGGTAGTAACCTGTACGGTGCATTGACGTACAATCAGGAAAAGGTTGATAAAGGTCTGGGAAAGATATTAGGTGCGAATCTTGTGTTTGAACCTGCCGATGGACACTTCAACGTTATTGATTGTATTGAGGACTTCATGCAGTTTATCCCGTCGCACTTCCGTACCGAACAACACGTTTTCCATGTATCCCTGAATCCACATGAGGATGATGTTTTGACAGATGACCAACTGGTAGATATCGGAAGGGAATACATGAAACGATTGGGGTATGGCGATCAACCTTATCTGATATTCAAGCATGAGGACATTGAGCGGGAGCATATGCACATTGTATCGCTTCGGGTAAAAAGCGACGGAAAAAAGGTTTATGATGGAAAAGAACATGAACGAAGTAAGGCTATAACAGAAGATTTGGAACGGGAATATAACTTGCATCCGGCAGAAGGACAAAAGCAGGGTGAACAATGGGAACTAACCCCTGTCGATTTTTCAAAGGGAAACCTTAAAAAGCAGATTGCATCCGTTATCAAACCGCTGGCTTCTATGTATCACTTTCAAAGCATGGGAGAATATAAAGCCGTCCTTTCCTTATATAATATAAATGTTGAGGAACTGAAAGGCGAGGCAAAAGGAAAGCCTTATCGGGGATTGCTTTATTCCGCTTTGGATAGTGAGGGCAACAAGGTCGGCAATCCTCTAAAGTCTTCCATATTCGGGAAGTCAGTCGGTTACGATGGACTGGAAAAGCGTATGGAGAAATCTGCCGAACGCATCAAAACTAAAAACCTGAAGACACATACATTAAAAGCGGTATCGGAAGCCAAGCAGGGCAGCCAAAGTGAGAGCGAGTTCCGAGCGAAGCTAAGGCAGCAGGGTATTGATGTTCTGTTTAGGCGGAATGATGAAGGACGGATATATGGCGCTACATTCATAGACCATACTACCCGCACCATACTGAACGGTTCCCGATTGGGTAAAGAGTATTCCGCTAATGTTTTCAATGACCTGTACGGTGGAAAACAGGAACAAGCACAAGAGCCAGTCAAAGACACACGCCTTTCTGATGTTTACAATAATATTCAGCCAGGCACGCACCATGATAACAGTTACACTTCGGATAGTGTAACCGGTGGGCTTTTCTCAATTCTTAATCCGGAGCCGGAGAACCATCCTAAAGAAGAAATGCCATTACCACGTCGTAAGAAAAAAAAGAAGCGCAGGTATGGCAGGCAGATGTAATAAAATATAGGTTTTGTTTGTCATTTCACCTATACGATAAAAGACGGAATCAGGTTATTGATTTCGTCTTTTATAATTAATAACTTGCCCATTAGGATGTTGAATCAACAAAGTTATTGTCTGTAATTAACTATATTTATTCTGGATCTGCCGTGTGTTGCTTTTTTTTATAGTCAATTAAATCTTTACCCGAACCTTTCATCAGATCAATAGCCCATTTTGTTATTACTACCGAGCTTATTATACCACTCAAACAATCTAACCAATATATCTGCCAAAACATTCCGATAGTTAGGGCAATAATAGCGGTTATACTTGTTAATCCGTCAGCCAATACATGTAGGTATGCCGAGTGGATATTATGGTCACGATGCTCATGATCGTGATGCAGGAATACTGCACTTAGAGCATTTACAATCAATCCAACAATGGCAACGATAATAGCTTCCTTGAAAAATATATCTACTGGATTCATTAACCTTTGTACGGATTCAACTGCCATCAATACAGCTACAATCAGCAATGCTACGGCACTCGTATAGCCGGATAAAGCCAATAGTTTCCCTTTATTGAATGAGTGATTTTCTGTTTGTGAATACTTACGGGCTGCATAGTAAGCAACCCATGTCAGACCTAAAGCAAGTACATGGGAAGCCATGTGCCAGCCGTCAGCTAATAATGCCATTGAGTTAGTCCAGTACCCGAAGCTAATTTCTACTACCATTGTTGCGGCTGTCAGCAAAACAACCCATTTGGTTTTCTGTTCGTTGGTATGTGTATGATTTTTAGTATGCGGATGATTATTCTCCGCATGATTATGTTTATCTCCCATGATGATTAATATTTTATTTGGATAATCGTCTTATTATTTAGCTAAGAAGTTATTTATAAAATATTATTCTTGGGTGGATGCCAGATTGAGTTAATAAGATTTTGAGGAATATAATATGTGTGATCCGGTATTTTAATATCGGATTTTATGGCAAATGGTTTTTCAGGATTGTCGAAAGAATGTTCCGCAAATATAAAAGGATTAATATGTACTGTATTAAGTGAGTTATGAAAAGGCAAAGATGCGTGATTGTGATTTGCCTTTTTTTTCGTTTTATGCTCATTTTCGGAATAATGCAGTTTAAAAAAATCTTTTAAGTCAATGGATGTTTCTTCAGTGTGTTCGCAATAATGTTGGATTAAAAAAGGCAAGCGATATATTTCCTGCAAAACAGTATTAGTGAATCCTATTTGCAGGGACAGTAAAGTAACGACTATGATGGTCAAAAATTTCACGCCTCAAATTTAGCAATATTCCTTAAAATAGTAAATCACTATTTTAAGGTATTTACTTATAAGGTACCTCTTATTCCATTTTAGCGCCACTCGCTGCCAAATCGAAGCCACAAGCGACCACATGACAGAAAATCAATCATTTACAAGAACAACCTCTCTAATTTCGCTTCTCAAACTTTTAATTTTTAAAGATTATGCAACAAGAAGATGATTTAAGAGGACTTGCCAAAGTGATGGAGTTCATGAGGGCAATCAGTATTATTTTTGTAGTGATAAACATTTATTGGTTTTGCTATTACGCTTTGCGTGAATGGGGAATCAATATTTCGGTAGTTGATAAGATACTACTGAACTTTGACCGGACTGCCGGACTATTCGGTAGTATTCTTTATACCAAATTATTTGCCGTTGTTTTCCTTGCCCTTTCGTGTCTGGGAACTAAGGGAGTTAAAGAGGAAAAAATCACTTGGCCGAAAATCTATGTTTTTCTGACAATAGGTTTTATCCTGTTCTTTATGAATTGGTGGATACTTGAATTGCCATTACCTGCATCGGCTACAACAGGTTTTTACATCCTGACAATGGCAGCAGGTTATCTGTTCCTTTTGGTCGGTGGATTATGGATGAGCCGTTTACTCAAAAACAATATGTTCGACGACGTATTCAACACGGAGAACGAGAGTTTTATGCAGGAAACACGGCTATTACAGAGTGAATATTCCGTGAACCTGCCTACGAAATTCTGGTATAAGAAAAAAGAATGGCGGGGTTGGATAAACGTTGTAAATCCTTTTCGTGCAAGTATTGTGTTAGGAACTCCGGGCAGTGGGAAGTCATACGCTGTTGTTAATCAATACATTAAGCAACAAATTGAGAAAGGATTTTCAATGTACGTGTATGATTTTAAGTTTCCTGACCTTTCTACAATCGCTTATAATCATTTACTGAACAATCAATTAGGCTACAAAAAAGTCCCCACGTTTTACGTGATAAACTTCGACGATCCGAGCCGTTCACACCGATGTAATCCAATCAACCCTTCTTTCATGGAAGATATTAGCGATGCTTACGAATCGAGTTATACAATTATGCTTAACCTTAATAAAACATGGGTGCAAAAACAAGGCGACTTCTTTGTGGAATCTCCGATAATTCTGTTTGCTGCTATTATATGGTATCTCCGAATTTATAAAGACGGAAAATATTGCACATTCCCTCATGCGATAGAGTTCCTGAATAAAAGGTATGAAGATATTTTCCCTATTTTGACAAGTTATCCCGAACTGGAAAACTACCTAAGTCCCTTTATGGACGCGTGGCTTGGGGGCGCAATGGAACAGTTGCAGGGACAGATAGCAAGTGCTAAAATACCGCTTTCAAGAATGATTAGCCCGCAATTATACTGGGTAATGAGCGGTGATGAGTTCACGCTTGATATAAACAACCCTGATGATCCGAAGGTATTAGTCGTAGGCAATAACCCCGATAGGCAAAATATATACGGCGCAGCTTTGGGACTTTACAATTCCAGAATAGTTAAATTGATAAACAAAAAAGGGCAATTAAAGAGTTCGGTCGTAATCGACGAATTACCGACAATTTATTTCAAAGGTCTTGACAATTTGATCGCAACAGCCCGTAGTAATAAGGTTGCTGTGCTTTTGGGCTTTCAGGATTTTTCGCAGCTAATAAGGGACTACGGGGATAAGGAAGCAAAAGTTGTGATGAACACCGTAGGAAATGTTTTTAGCGGTCAGGTTGTGGGAGAAACTGCAAAAACATTATCCGATAGATTTGGTAAAGTCTTACAGAAACGCCAGTCTATGACTATTAACCGCAATGATAAATCGACCTCTATAAGTACCCAGATGGATAGCTTGATACCACCGTCCAAAATCAGTAACTTGACACAAGGGATGTTTGTCGGAGCGATTGCCGACAACTTTGATGAACGTATCGAGCAGAAAATTTTCCATTGTGAAATAGTTGTAGATAATGCAAAGGTAGCTGCCGAAACTAAGGCTTATCAATCTATTCCTATTATTACCGACTTTAAAGACGAAAACGGAGTAGATAAGATGAAAGAGCAGATACAGCTCAACTATAACCGTATCAAAGAGGAAACCAAACAAATTGTTGCAGAAGAACTACAACGCATTAAGGATGATCCTTCATTGGCTCATTTATTACAGCAACAAGAATAAATATACATATATATATAATGTAGGAGAGCCGGATTTCCGGCTCTTTGTTTTTCCTATAACGCCACTCACTGCCAAATCGAAGCCACAAGCGACCACCTGCCGAAAAATCAACAGCTAACCTCTTGATTACCGCTACTTTTATTCTGCATTAATAGTGATGCAGAACAAAAACAGTTTTTATTATGGATGAAAAATTAAATCCGAAAGACAAAGTTCTCCTGATGCGAGATGAAGGAGAAGGCAACAAACTCAAAGTCGTGAAAGGCATCGACAAAAAAGGTAAAATTGATGCCATTGATCCCATGAAGGCGAAGCAAACCGATTTTATCAAAATTGACAAACACGCCGATCCCCTTGAAAACTTTTTCAAAAACTTCTTTAATCAAGCTAAAAACCCGTCGCATACAGGATTCTATGCGGTTACCGTCGATATGCTTGATAAAGTATTAAAACTAAGTGATGAAGATTTGGAGAAGTATCGTATCAATCCGAAAGATTATATGAATCAGCAGGAACAATCCACCAAAGAGAGTGAAAAGCAAGTTCAAACCGAAAAAAAAGAAGAAAAAATGGAAGCAACACCAGCAACCGAACAGAAGACCGAATTTAAGCAATTCGACACAAGCCGTATCCCTGAAAGTGAATATCAGAAATACGGTATCAAGCCCGAAAATCTGGAGGGCGAACTCAAAGCCATGAGTTACGGGTATAAATCTCCGCACCTTGTAGATATCAACCCCAAAATAGAGGGAGTAGAATATCCCATGAAAGCCCGTCTTTCACTGGAGGAACAGCCGGATGGCAGCCTGAAATTTACCCCGCATCCATACCAACAGCAGGTTGATTTGGAAAAACCGTTTCAGGGCATTATGCTCCCCAATGACGTAAAAGAAAACCTGTTAGCAACGGGTAACAGTGGTAGGGTGGTAGAACTGGAGCCAAGACCGGGCGAAAAAGTACCGTCGCTTATTTCTATCGACAAGCAGACTAACCGTTTGGAAGCCGTACCCCTTGATAAGCTCACAGTATCTCAAAACCTGAAAGGTGTTGAGTTATCTCCTGAACAACAACAGGCATTAAAAGAAGGGAAAAAGGTACTCGTAGAGGGTATGACCTCCAAAAAGACAATAGGTACCGATAATCCTAAAAAATTCGATGCTTATGTTCAGTTTAATGCAGCCAAAGGCGGTTACGATTTCAATTATGACGGATTAGACCGCAATAAGTATCAGCAGAACAATAGACAGGAACAAAGCCAGAACGGAGAACAGCAGAACCAAGTCCGTATTCCTAAAAAACTTTTAGGCGTTGATTTGGACGATAAACAACAAAGTTCTCTCCGGGAAGGAAAAGCCGTCTATGTTCAGGGTATGATGAAAGACGGAAAGGGCGAGCCTTTCAATGCCTATGTAAAGGTCAATCAGGAAAAAGGCAAACTGGATTTCTTTAAGTGGAACCCGGACAGAGCCAAAAAGCAAGGTGCGGATGTGAAAGTTGCCGAAGGCAATAAGACACAGGTAGCAGTCAATTCACAGGGTAAAACCAATGAAGCAACCAAACATTCAAATGAACCCCTGAAACAAGGTCAGCAAAACCCGACCGAAAAGCAGCAAGAGCAGAAGCAGATTAGGAAACCTGTGAAAAAGTCCACAGGACATAAAATGTAATACCAACCACTAAAAAATCCAATAGTAAATGAAAGTAATAATTGCAGAAAAGCCAAGCGTAGCCCGTGATATAGCGGCTATCGTTGGTGCGGATAACCGCAAGGACGGTTATTTAGAAGGGAACGGATATTGTGTAACGTGGGCATTTGGCCACCTCATAGGACTGGCAATGCCGCAGGACTATGGTATTACAGGATTTCAGGCTGAAAACCTACCGATACTTCCTGCCGAATTTAAGTTATTGCCTCGTCAGGTAAAGGACGGTAAAGAATACAAACCTGATCCGGGCACAATGAAACAACTTAAAGTTATCAAAGAGTTATTTAATAAATGTGAGCGTATAGTGGTTGCGACCGATGCAGGACGTGAAGGGGAGTTAATTTTCAGATATATATATAATTATCTGGAGTGTTCCCGCCCTTTCGACCGTCTTTGGATAAGCTCTCTCACGGATCAGGCTATCCGCAAAGGATTGGAGAACCTACGTCCGGGAAAAGAGTACGACAACCTGTATCGTTCGGCAAAAGCCCGGAGCCAAGCCGATTGGGTTGTCGGGATAAACGCTTCACAAGCCCTGTCAATATCAGCCGGGCACGGCGTATGGTCATTGGGACGGGTGCAAACACCTACACTCGCCATGATATGCAGCCGTTATCTGGAAAACAAAGATTTCAAACCGCAAACCTATTTTCAGGTAAAATTGCATACGGCAAAAGATGCAACCCAGTTCGCCGCTATTTCCACAGAACGGTACAACACAAAGCAGGAGGCAGACGACATCTTAAACCGTGTCCGATCCGCCGAATCCGTAAACGTGATAAGCGTAGAAAAGAAAGAAGCCAATCAGGAACCGCCATTGCTCTACGATTTGACTACTTTGCAGAAAGAAGCGAACAGCCGCCATAGTTTTTCAGCAGATAAAACCCTGTCGGTAGCCCAGTCGCTTTACGAAGCGAAACTTATTTCCTATCCAAGAACGGGCAGCCGTTATATTTCCGATGATGTTTTTGCCGAGATACCCGCCCTTATAGGTCAGTTATCCGGTTACGCTCCATTCGGCAACTATGCAAAAATAATGTCAGGGGCAAGCCTGAACAGGCGTTCTGTAAATGATAAGAAAGTAACAGACCACCATGCTCTGATTATCACCGAAAATATGCCGAAAGATATTTCAGCCGACCAACGTATCATATACGATATGATTGCTGCCCGAATGTTGGAAGCCTTTTCCGGCAAATGCACCAAAGAAAACACAAGCGTTTCTTTGGATGCTTCGGGCATTGCTTTTTCAGTCAAAGGTAGCATTATCCTTATTCCCGGTTGGCGTGCCGTATTGAACGCACCTGATGAAGAAAAAGGCGAAGACGATGCTCCGGCACTTCCATCCCTGTCCGATGGGGATGTACTTCCCATTAACGGAACGGACTTACTGGAGAAACAAACCAAGCCCCGCCCATTACATACGGAAAGTAGTTTATTATCTTCTATGGAAACCTGTGGTAAAGACCTTACCGACGAAACGGAACGGGAAGCGCTCAAAGAATCGGGTATCGGAACACCTGCCACCCGTGCCGCTATTATCGAAACGCTTTTCTCCCGTGAATATATTCAGCGTGAAAAAAAATCCCTTGTTCCTACCAATAAAGGATTGGTAGTCTATCTGGCTATCCGTGATAAAAAAATAGCGGACGTAGCTATGACCGGAGCATGGGAAAGCGCATTGAATAAAATAGCAACGGGAGAAATGGATGCCGATACCTTTCATAGAAGTATCGAAGTATATGCCGCACAGATTACCACCGAATTACTGGAGAAGAAAATCGAAGGCGGCAATACAAGAGAGAGCTGTCCATGTCCGAAATGTAAAAACGGTCAGGTAGTAATATTCCAAAAGGTTGCAAAATGTAACAATGAGGCTTGCGGACTGACAGTATTCCGGAATAAATCAGGAAAAGACCTGACGGACGGACAACTGAAAGACCTGCTTACCAAAGGCAAGACAGGTACTATCAAAGGCTTTAAGAGTAAAGAAAATAAGCCTTTTGATGCTGCCGTAGCTTTTGATGCAGAGTATAAAACGATATTCCAATTTGATAATTCCAAAAAGAGGAAAAAGTAATGAAAATAAGTTTGTTATTAAATTTAGGACAGGCATTGACGAGAAATGCAAATCTGGATAAGCCGACTAAAATGCTATATTCTTTTATTGATTATTGTAAAAGTCATGATTTTCCATATCCTACTATTCCAAGAATCGGAGAATTTATTTCATTGGAAGAGTTCTTTATAGAATGGGCGAAATCGCTTGATGACTGCGAATTAAATATGCTTGATAATATTAATTCGCTAACTACGTGTATCGGTAAGGAAATTAAGGTCATCAATGTTATTCACAATGTAAATCGCTCAGTCCTGTACTGTTCTGACTTGTATAAATTGGAATAAAACAGCTATCTTTGCCACTAAGAAGTTCATATGGCACAGGTTTTAATGAGAAATTATTAAATCTATCCTATTGAATTTTTTAGTGGTGGCACTGGGGAGGGATACCCCGGTGCCTTTTGCTTATCCGTATCAATAGTTTTCCACTAAAAAATTCATAGTTATGAAATACAATTCAAATTTAGAGCCTGCGGAAATGTCATACTTCCGGCTCAATCTACTTTCTTATTTACGTGATTCCCACCCCGACAAAGCAAATGACCTTTCATTTATTGCCGGACGTGGGGATATGGCAGCCGAAGCGTACAGCGAAGCCGTAAAAAGCGGTTTAGACCATATTCAAGCTGCCGAAATTGCAAACGAAGCCTTATTCAAAGGCTTACACTTTTCACCTTATAATATAGTAGTTGAAATACTTTGGAACGAGTTTTTCGACGAAGTTTCTCCGGGTGGTGCCCAGGCAAAGGCAAAAGAACTAATGCCCGAATGTCAGGCGGTATTTGCTAAATACAACCTTAGTGATGATTATGCCGAAACGACAGAGTACCAGTCGCTTTATACAGAGCTTGTCGGCACGATCCTGATACTGCTCGAAAATGAGTTACAATAAGCGAACTCATTTGCGTCAGAATATTGACGCAATAAAGTTAGCGTTAAGGCTCGACAAGGAACAAAAAAAGGCAACACCCGAAGAACGGGAAATACTCGCAAAATATTCAGGCTTTGGAGGGATTAAGGCAATCCTTAACCCTGCCGACAAACCCGAAGATATTGAGCGGTGGTCTAAATCCGAAGTCGAGCTTTTCCCGTTGGTGCAAGAACTCCACGAGGTACTCCGTGAAAGTTCTCCCACACCGGAAGTTTACAAACGCTATGTCAGTTCCCTGAAAAGTTCTATCCTTACGGCATTTTATACGCCGAAGCCTGTTATTGATGTGTTAGCGGATGCACTAAAGGATAGCGGTATAACTCCGACACGCTTTTTAGAACCCAGTGCCGGAACAGGTGCGTTTATTTCTTCTTTCAAAGATATTGCACCTGAAGCTAACGTAACCAGTTTTGAAAAAGACCTGCTAACAGGTAAAATTCTATCGCACCTTTATCCTGATGATAAGGTACGGATTGAAGGTTACGAAAAAATGGAAGGACGCTATTCACAGCATTTTGATGTGATTGCATCTAATATCCCTTTTGGAGATGTTTCGGTATTCGATCCGCTACTGTCCAACCATGAAATACCCGCCGTCAAACAATCGACACAGGCGATACACAACTACTTTTTTGTAAAAAGTGTCATGTCGGCCAGAGAAGGCGGGTTAATCGCCTTTATTACCAGTCAGGGCGTACTCAATTCGGAACAAAACAAACCGATACGGGAATACCTGATGAACTCTTGCGATGTTGTTTCAGCTATCCGTTTGCCGAACAACCTCTTTTCCGACCATGCCGGAACTGATGTCGGCAGCGACCTGATTGTATTACAACGGAATAATAAAAATATAGTTCCAAGCCAACGACAGCAGGATTTTATCGAATCCCGCAAATTATCTAACGGCATATCTATTAATAACCTGTTCCGTGATTTCAACAGAGTAGTACAAACCCGTTCCAAAATCGACACCGATCCATACGGCAAACCTGCTATTGTTTTTACCCATGAAGGCGGTATTGAGGGAATAGCCACAGATTTGCGGCAAATGCTGAAAGATGATTTTTCAAAACATTTGGATTTGCAGCGTTACCAAAACTATGCACAGGAAAACCCGGCACAGTCGGTAACACAACAATCTCAATCTGCAAAATTGGATAACAGCAATCAGATAACCGAACAGGATATTCAGGAATTAAGTGATTACGCTTCTGAAATGGACAGAAAACTGTATGCCGAACGTCCGCCACAACCCGAAGATTTTGGAATTAAAGAAAAAAAGCAGAATGAAACAGAAGAAAGACAACCGGCTGCTCCAAATACTTTTAGAGGTACTCTTTTCGATATGGATGATCCTGCCATTAAAAAAGCGCCGACTACGGAGGCGAAACCCCAGTCCGTAACGCAGGAACCATTAATAACGCTCTATGACCTTTTCGGCTTTACCCAAGAGGAACGCAGTCAGGTAAACAAACCCAAAAAGAGAGGTAGAAAATTCAAATTACAGGCAAGCAAGTCAAAGGAACTGCCGTTTATGGACTGGCGGGAAGAAATGGCGCATAATGCAGCGCAGCAACGGGAAAAGCTACAACAGGAAAGCGCCGAGGCCTATCCCGTATTCGATGCCCGTCGGGAAGAACAGTTGGAACGGCTGAAAGAGGAAGCCGAACGGGAACAGCAGGAACGCATGAAACCTGTTCCTTTCCTATTGGAAGATATACCGTCCCATTACCGTGATGGCTCACTTGTTACCGACGAAAATAATCGTATCGGTTATTTGCGTGATTTGAATGGATTTCAGCCGATGTTCCATCCGCTTCAGCTCACCGGAACACAGCAGGCGAAAGCATCCCTTTATATTGAAATACGGGACACTTATCACCACCTGTACAGCAACGAAGCAACAAGGTTGGAAGCCAATCCTGCATTAAGGGAAATGCTTAACCGACTGTATGATGATTTTACCCGCCGTTTCGGAAATATAAACGATGCGAAAAATCTTAGTCTTATAAAAATGGATGCCGGAGGAACGGAAATTCTTTCTCTGGAACGGTATATCGACGGTAAAGCCGTCAAAGCAGATATATTTCAACAACCGGTTGCCTTTAATCCCAATGAGATTACCCATGCCGATAATGCACGGGAAGCCCTGACCGCTTCGCTCAATAAACATGCAACGGTAAACCTTGAATATATGGCAGGGCTTACAGGGGGGACTTCGGATGAAATACTGGAGGAACTCAAAGGGCAGGTATTTTTCAATCCAATGATAGGCTCTTATGAAATTAAAGACAAGTTCATAAGTGGTAATGTTATCTCCAAAGCGGAACACGTAGAGCGGTATATAGAAAACCACCCCGACAATGAAGCGGCAAAAGAATCATTAAAGGCTCTGAAAGAAGCAATACCCCGTCCGATAGCATTCGAAGATTTGGATTTTAATTTCGGAGAACGGTGGATACCGTCGGGCATTTACAGCAAATACGCTTCACATTTGTTTGATACGAATGTATCGGTGCATTATGCTCAAAGCCGTGATGAATACACGCTCAAAGCCGACAGCAAAAATATCAAGATATGGGATCAGTACGCTGTTAAGGCAACAAGCCGGACTTTCGACGGTATCGCCCTGATGAAACACGCCTTGCATAATACCTCTCCTGATATAACAAAGAAAGTCAATAAGTTGATTGACGGGGAAATAAAAGAGGTCAAGGTACGTGATTCCGAATCTATTCAACTCGCCAATTCCAAGATTGACGAGATACGGAACGGTTTCGTTGAATGGCTTAACGAACAATCACCGGAGTTCAAAGACCGACTGGCAGATAAATACAACCGTACATTTAATTGTTTCGTCCGTCCGGAGTATGACGGAAGCCACCAAGAGTTTCCGGGACTGGATCTGAAAGGCTTGGGTATTCCCGACCTATACAATAGCCAAAAGGATGCAATTTGGATGGATAAACTCAATGGCGGGGGTATTATCGACCACGAAGTCGGGGGCGGTAAAACCCTGATAATGTGTGTAAGCGCCTACGAGAAAAAACGTTTGGGATTGGTAAATAAACCGCTCATTATGGCGCTCAAAGCCAATGTTCATGAAATAGCCCAAACTTTCTGTACGGCTTACCCCAATGCAAAAGTGTTGTATCCGGGTAAAGAAGATTTCACCCCTGCTAAACGGGCGAAGATTTTCAACGAAATGAAGAATAACAACTGTTATCCAAAACTTTTCATTATCCCAACTTTTTATTAGAACGCCTTATAATGAGTTGCTTTCAGGAAAAAGTTGGGATAATTGACAGCAC
>NZ_QVMI01000052.1:0-21086 GCF_010500965.1 Bacteroides sp. 51
CTATAAGCAAGTTGTTTGAGCGTATTAAAAAATTAAATATTAATCAGGAGGATGAAAACCAGCTAACCATCTGGTAAGATTTCTCCGGACACTACTGATCAAGTTTCTCTAATCTTGACAAACATTCTGGGCAATATTCTAGTGAAAAGCTGCCCATAAAGTCTCTTGTTGCAATCGAGTTTTTAATTCCCCTTAATTTATTATTTAGCTCCTCAATGAATTCTTTAGAATCTTCTATTTCAAACTCAAGATACCTAACTCTGTCTTCTATTGTTTTTACTTTCTGTCTTTGAGTTATTGCTTCTTCATTTAGTATCTGAAATTCTAATTTTGTTTTTTGGGTATATCGGACGGACTTTTCTTCATTTTTCAATGATTCAATAAGTGTTTCTATATTTCTTATTTCTTGTTCCTTGTTCTCTATTTGCGTCAAAATATGGCTGGGAATTAAAAAATAAGGATTATCTATATATCTTTTAATTGCTTTTATTTCCTGTTCAACATTTCCTAATTCTTTGATAACCGCATCCTTTCTCTGTCTTTTTTCATAAAGATCTTGACTGTATACTCCTAATAATAATTCTGCAACAGTCTCCCTGGTTAGTACTGTATCAAAATGCTCATATAGAAAAAGGGAGCTAGTTGGGGATTCTTGATCAATATATAACAATCTTAAAATCTGATGCATAGTTATATTACTTTCTCCTTTGACGATAGGAATTTCTAAAGTGTCAAAGAGGACATTTGAGAAGCTTATGTTATTAGTATTAGTGCTAAAATTATATTTTTTCCATTGGTCATGTAATATCTCTTCATATTTACCCCAAAAAATGTACATCGGTTCTTGCGCATTTGCCCTCCCTTCCTCATTGAAGTTTAGTTCCCTTTTTAGCACCAATGTTGCTCCATTAGCTTCAATTTCAAGTAAAACTCGAGAGCATTGTTTTGCTTCTTTAACCCATTCGTTAAAAGCTCCTCCCAAAGCGTAAAAAAGAAAATGAGTTATGGTTGATTTCCCACTGCTATTTTTTCCGCGAATAATATTTACACCTTTATGGAATGTTTCTTCATAGGCTACTAAATTTTCCTTAGTATATATGATCATTCTATTGACAAATAGGTTATTGTGCATCATATTTATATTCAATGAGTGAGGTTTTTTCTTTGAGAATATTTAGTGACATTAAATAATAATGAGAAGTTAATAATTTAACGGCATTTGCTTCGTTTATGGATAATAGCTCATAAGTTGGAGAGTGTTTTTCTATCATTTCTGTGGAAATAGGGGTAACCTTTCCAGACGAAATGTAGTCTATATTTATGATCCCGTATGATGCAAGACTTTTTAGTGCTGCCATTTGATATGGTCTTATTTTTTCAAACATTTTACGATTGTCTAAAATCACTTCATATCTATTTTCTTTTTCACCTTTTGTGATAAATTTTTTTATGTAGTCTTTTATTTCTTTTTCATCTCTAGAGAATTTTATACGCTGCATTTCTAAAGGAAATAAAAGATAATAGTCCCATATTCGTAGTCTATCAACTTCTACAAACTCTCCACGTTTAAAATATGATAGAATCTGTACGATTCTATATGCTGCATGATACAGGTCAAATGCTTGATGATAAATAATCATATCCTCCATTTTATGTGACATCTTCCAGTTAAGAAATAGATCATACCCTCTATATCTTTATATGTTAATCCCATGACATCGCTACAGCCTTGCTCTAAGATTATAGTCATAATTGGATCAACAATTTCGGAAGAGATTATTTTTGAAATTTCATCTTGTGGATTTTTTTTCTTTAACAATGGGTAGATCAGATACCTAAATTTACTACATATAATTCCTAAAATATATGTATGTATCTCTTGTGCCGGTTCATATAATTGATATTTGTAAAGTTTTCTGGTGTATGCTTCTTTTAAAAAACTTGCATCTTCAAAAAGATAATCCAGATCACCTTCTTTTAGTTTTTGCTCTAAGCCAATTGTATCCCTCTCTGTCTGATAAAATTTTAGTTCCTCTGAGACACAATCAGTTTGTTCGCCGTTTTCAAATTTTTCTTTTAAAGCATCAAAAAGTACAGATAGTTTTGTTCTGCTTGCAGGATAATTGTGAATTTCAGATTTTAAGCTAACTGAATTGTCATCTCTTCCAACGACTTTTCCATTGCCAGTGATTCCAATATCTTTTATTGATGCCATTATTGCTAATCTCGTTTATTTACACTATTGTTATTGCCTTGTATTGAGTTATCATCACCTCCAATAATTTTTCCATTGCCTGTGATTGTTACATTCTTAATATTAGATTTGTTACTTCTTTTTCTACTATATGCAAATATTGCACCTCCTGCAACTCCTATTGCGACAATGCCTGTAATAATGATTTCGACTAAATTCATAATAAATAAAGAAATTTTAGTTTTAGCAAAAATAAAGAAAAAAAACTTTAGTCCAAAATTTTTAGTGTTTCAATAATATGGAATTACTATATATTTAATTTGAACTAGCAGTTGCTTCTAATTCAAAATTATGAGATGATGTAGAAGTAATTCGTGGTTTAGTAGGGTTAAAATCCGGTGAGTTATAAATAATGTACTTCACTTACTCTATACGCCCCCTCTCGTTGCTTGTATATAAAAGAGAATATATTTCCTCTTTTTTCCTAATTATTCACCCTAAAATTTATAAAAATGGAAGCTTTACAAGTAATTAACAACAGTGTAACCAAGCGTTTTGGTTATCTGAATGACTATGCTGAAACTGTGGAAGTGATAGAAGAACCTACAGTTAAAAAGGCCAATCACTTCATAGAAGCAAATACCATTGAAGTTGATTTGCAACATCTAAAGGCAGATTGTGTTGTGCCTACGTTTGCACGTGACAATGAACTAACCATTTCACATCCTACATTTATTGAAACGGTTTGGGATGCTGCAACTTCTTTCTTTTCTGGTGAATCAATAGATAAACCTAATATTCGTACATCTCACATTGTTAAAGGCAGAATTCCAGAAGCTATACACAAACCTGTGAATCAGTTGTTGGAATCTGATAAAACTATGTACTATGAAAGGATGATGTTCTGTTTTGAAGTTCCTACTATCTATGAAACCATTGAAGGAAACAAACTCACATTATCAATAGGAGGAGTAAGAGCCTATAATACAGAAAACCTTTACAGCAAGAAAGGTGCTGAACGATTTAAAGTGTTCATTGGCTTTAAAAATCAGGTGTGCTGTAATATGTGCGTAAATACTGACGGTTATTTATCCGATTTGAAAGTTATGAGCCATAATGATCTGTATTCTGCTGTGTTGGAGATGTTTAATCAGTATAACCCTGCTAAACACATACATTTGATGCAAACTCTTAAAGATTCTCATCTTACAGAGCACCAATTCTGCCAGTTATTAGGTAAAATGAGACTTTACCAGTGTCTACCACAGGGTTATCAGAAGAATCTACCTAGAATGTTAATAACTGACTCACAGATAAACAATGTTGCAAAGTCATATATAAGTGATGATAACTTTGGTTCTCTGGATAGTGATTTGAGCATGTGGAAGTTCTATAACCTGCTAACAGGTGCTAATAAGTCATCATACATTGATTCATTCCTAGATAGGTCGTTAAATGCTACAGAAATGGCAACAGGAATAAATGCTGCCTTGCACGGTGATGAGAAATACAAATGGTTTATTGATTGAATGTAAATCACAGTATTAACTATTTAAGAATATACAATTATGGGACATAAGATACATTTAGCAATTCTGTATGTACTATGCTTCTTCTTAATGTGTGCATGTTTTCCTTTTGGATTAGCTATGGTATGTGTAATTAAGGACGTAAAGCAAAGGCACTGGGAAGAATATGTTTCAGGTATGCATAGAAAGAAGTAATCACTAATATAGAAAGTGAATGCTATGCTAATAATCAGCAAGTTACGAATTCGTTCTGAAATCGGGTTTGCAAAAGCATTCACTTTCATTATAAACCTTATATAAATGAATATCATTATGAGTTTGAAATATACTAATACTACAGCCGATTTTTTAGACTGGAATGAGGCTATGAACTTAATTCGGAATCTATCCAGAGATGGAAATCATAAGATGAGCTTACTAATAGCTATAGGCTGTTTCTGGGGTTTACGAATCAGTGATATATTATATCTTAGATGGAATCAGATTCTTAATACGGATGAGTTCACCATTCAGGAACATAAGACGGGTAAAAATCGTACCATCCGAATCAATAACCAGTTGAAGAAGCATATAGCAGACTGCTATAAGCATATAAATCCTATAGGTTTGAATTCTCCTATTCTGATTAGTCAGATGGGGACTACCTACTCTATACAGCGTATTAATGTAATTCTGAAAGAGATTAAAGTAAAGTATAAACTGAATATAAAGAATATTAGCTGCCATTCTCTTAGAAAGACCTTTGGCAGACAGGTATATAATCAAAATTCAGAGAGTGCAGAGCTTGCTCTGGTTAAACTCATGGAATTGTTTAATCACTCATCCGTTTCAATCACTAAACGTTACTTAGGACTAAGAACGGAGGAACTACTACAGACTTACGAATCACTCTCTTTCTAAGATGATTTTTTGTTTAGGATTTTACTAATACGAACGCTTTTCTTAACTTTGCATTGATTCTAATCTACTATAGTGTTAGAGATTGGATGTCTACATTGTTAATAAGAGCGTTTATAATACCATTCCAGTTCTCAAACTTCGCAACTTTGGATACCTCTTGGAATGGTGGCAATAAGCGCTCACCTAGATGATATATCGTTACCTTTGGGTAAGCAATATACGTTTAGCGTGAGTGGCTGTTGCTTATCTAAGAGGTGGGCAATGCGAAGGCCTGAGAACTAGATAAGTGATAAGTTCTCACGCTTTTTTATTGTTTAACCGCTAATAACGAGGACTATTAGCAATAATACATACTCTCACGAAACAGATATACAGTTTACTAATCAGCGATTCTATTAATCAATGGAGTATGCAACTCATATTGTGTTCCTCATACTTCTATTCTATCATGTAGTCTTTATAAGGAACAAAAGACTATTTAAGTATCAATAACAAGATGAATAACTTAGATTATATAGCTAATTCGTTCGCCATTAGCAATTCAGTTAACAGATTTATTAAATTAATTAGAACAGTTTGTGGTCATGAACAGTTTTCAGGTTTTAGTCATGATTATTTCAGACAACTCTCATCAAATGAGAAGAAAATTGATATAGAAGATATTTATATTAATCGAGAATACAACTATGCTTTACTCTCCGTTTTCATTGCAACTTTTGTTAATAGACTGGTGCATGATAATAATATGGAGAGAAAGAGAAGCGAATATATTAATGAGATTATAAACGGAATATGTATTCCATATAATCTACAGAATGGCTATGATGATAAGGAGCTATTGCTTGCCCTAATCGAAGAAGAAAGACATATCTATGCAAATGTTGAAGAATCTATAAATGCAGGATATCATAAATATAGAATTGAATTCAAATTCTTATGAAAGTCATTGCAATAATTGCACTTATCGTGCTTATAATTTATATAAATAATATACGAGCAAAATGTCCACATTGTAAATCAAGAAATGTATCAGGAAAGTATCTTGATGATTCGATTCGATGTTATTGTCGAAGATGCAATGAATGTGGACAACAGTTTATAAACTAACTAACACATCATCATGGGATTATTTGACTTAAGAAAGAAACGATCTATTCAGAACAGTGCTTATAAAATAGGAGTTGGACTACAACAGCTAGAGCAAGAATGGAATAACAATGGAGTTGCTACTCCTATGCTTAACGGTCTAGCCATTGCATTGCAGAGAGAGGTTAGAGAGCTAGAGAAGCAACTTAAACCAAACGGTAGAACTGATTGGAGACTGTTCAACTCCTTACCTCTTGTTAGATGGTATGACGGCACCGATATCTCTTTTAGCTCATTTCATGGAAGATTAAATAATCGTGCAGACTTAGTGCGCCAACAGACTGGAATAGATTTCAGAATCTGGTTATAAATAGAGTGTGCAATAACAGTTCGTGCGTTCCTTGCACTTATATCTATTATCAATGCTTCTCTTAAGGAACAGGAGAGCGATTAAAACAAACGAAAAATGAAGAAAATTATTTTATTAACTGCCCTACTAGTCGGGATGGTTAGCTGTAGTAGTGACAAAGATGAAAGCGTAGTACGTACAATGGAAGCTGTTTGTGAAATTTTAGGAGATGATTATCTTATAAGTTTAACAAAAGTTGAAGTTGAGTTTGAAGTTGATGGACCGAATATGAAGAGAGTAGTATCCATTGACCCTGTATGGAATAGTAAATATAGACTCAAAGAGTTTGTTAGAGGTGGTACCTTTGAAGAGTCAATTAATAGGTATTTTACTAAGGATGAACTGGATTTTCCTGGAGAAGGGCCTTATTACGTTACTCATCAAGCTATAGGAACTATAAGTGATGGTTCTTCTACAAAAACTATAAGAATATCTTTAAGTATACACCAATAATTAAGCATACATCAATAGCTTCAACGTTAGAGCATCGGTGTATCTTTTATAAATAGGTATCAGGCGGATTATCCTGCTTGATACTTTTAACTGCTAAGATTAAATGAAATATATTATAAATGTAGTACTGTTATTAGTCGTATTATCTGCCTGCACAGGAAGTAAGCAATCTCTGGAAAGAACTTCTACTATAGATTCTACTCTACAGAGTAAGACTTACAGTATATTGAAAGATAAGCTATCTGAAATAGATGCTCTGTCTGGACTGGTTATAATAATGGAAACCAAAACGGGTGAGATTAAAGCTATGGTAGGACTGGAACGGAGAGACAGTGCAACTAATCAATCATGTAGTAATCTCACTTATAGGAGGGAAACTGGACTTATGCACCCGATTTCATTATTAACAGCTTTAGAATCGGGAAAAGCATCTATAAACGATACTGTAGATACAGGGAAAGGAGAATATCTAGTCTACGATGCAGCAATGAGAGACCACAACTGGCAACGTGGTGGATATGGTGAATTAACCTTAGAACAGGGAATAATGTTAAACTCCAATATTGCTACTATCAAAACCATAGAGAAGTTATATGGAGAAAATCCTCAAACTTACTTTGATGCCTTAGAAAGAATGAGCTATGGAAAGCCTGATAGTATATGTGGATTAACGGATATGAAGCCTGTAAACTTTGTAACCCCGAACCATAGTGCATGGAGTGATAAAGTGCTTATATGGTTCAGTATTGGTTATTATCAGCAGATTTCACCGATTCAGGTACTTACATTCTATAATGCTATCGCAAACGATGGAGTGATGGTACAGCCACAGCTATATAAAGATTTTATTAGGATTATTAATCCACAGATAGCTTCTAAGGAAAATATCACTTATATACAGCAAGTACTTGAAAAAACAGTATCAGACGGCTTGGGCAAGCCTGCCTACTCCGATAAGATGAAGGTTGGAGGTAATCCGGGTACAGTACATTTAGGAGCGGAGAACGGTATAGATATATACGGAATTGAATTCTGTGGTTATTTTCCTGCCGATAATCCAGAATATACTATGATTGTATCTATTAATAAGATTGGATTGCCTGCATCCGGTGGATTAATGGCAGGGGATGTGTTTAATAAGATTATTGATTTATTATACGATAATTAAATGGCTAAACAAGATTCCGGATTCAATAGTAAGCTGTTATATTGTACGTTTACTAATATTCAAGTTCTTGAAATGCCAGACAACCTTATGTAGTAAACCACCTGTTCCACAAAAACAACCATAGACAAAAAAACTTAAAGGCATTTGTTTTTATTTAAATAAGATTTGCAAATACCATTTGATTAACTACATTTGCTTTATATAAATCAATTGTAATACCAAGTCATTTTGGATGTGTATCTAGACTTATAAATAGATTACTATCTTCAAGAGGTTTATAGAAATGAAAAAGCACTGTTCCTAGCAGTGCTTTTTCATTTAGTAAAGGTGTAATTACACCAGTAATACCAAGTCATTTAGAATAATGAGTACTAGTCTGGTAATTTTCTCTTGTACTTCAATATCCATTCCAGTATTTGCAGCAGAACTAGAAGTATTTGCAGCAGAACCAGAATTAAAGATACTTTCTCCATATCGGACAAGTGTTTATTGATTAATACTACTTTTAGCTTCACTAATAGTTAGACAAGCCTTATCAGCCCACTAACTCTAGGGTGTCTCAAGCAAATATAGGAATCATTTTTTAACCTTACGCATTTTGAAAAAATTTACCCGGTTAATATTTGTAAACTATCTGTATATTAGCTTGTTGTGATTTCAAATTTAGTCTAATTTTAACATTTAGCAAACTCAATGGACTGTTTTTTTAGACAGATTTGACAAAAGTGCAACGCTATAGCTTTTACTTAATACTTAATAATCCAGTTGTTTTTCCTGCATATATTCATCATTTCTGGAAAATATATAAATCCATCTAAATTAGCTTCATAACTATAGAAGGAACAACAACTGGGGAAATAAGTATTACTTTCCCCCTATACTATCCCTACAAATGATATGATAATAGCTCTCGTTAATGTTGCTTTGATATTCCTATATACAAAAATATGCCTATTTGAGACAGTATTAAACAATAACTTTTACTATTTTTGTTTCTAAGTAAAGATTTAAAATCAAGTTTAGGAAAATCTTATATATCTTATGGGCAAAGATAAATTTTATACGGAACATGCACCTCAAATGCCATATAGCTCAACAAGAGAATGGACAACACTAAATCAAGTAAACCCTAAATTCAGCATTTCAATTAATGAAAATTGGGAGTGGACTCCAGGTATTGATATTTATGTTTGTGGAGAAATAGATTGCACCATACCCAAATCAACTGAATGGAGGAAATACAAACGTATTATTCCTGAAATATTTGAATCTTATTATAGCGATACATTAAGGTTTCTACAGAAGAACTTTTTAGAAGATGCTGAATATTTCATTCAGAAAGATCACAAATGGTATAGACTTTATGCATTTACTGATAATAAAAGTCTATCTCTATCAATAAATAACGGTCTTAAATATTTTAATTGCCAAATTGAAATAGAACCGGGACGAAAAGGGCGAAATACAGCTCGTAAAAAATATGATTCGATTGCAATTGAGACTTTTAAACAAGCATTTCAACTAACTATAGAATTTTGCTATGACAGAGATTCTTTTTTAATATTAAAAGATGACTATTTTAATCAAATCACACAATTATTAGAAGAGGAAAAACCTATATCTGGACTAATTCTTAATGCAGACATGCATTTTAATTCCATAAGGGAGCAATTGCAATCAAGAATTAAAGCTATTGAAAATCGAATGATATCTTTCGATGATGAGCCAAATAAGAGAAGTGAACTGCGAGGAGAATTGAATGGTCTTAGGTATTGTGTAAATATTTTAGACAAAAACAGATAATTAAGTCAATAAATCATTTATAAACTTTACATAGCCATATTTTTTAGCAATATCAAAGATTTCGTCATAAGAATATCCACCAAAGATATTTTCCTCAAAAAGTTCGTTATTTGCAGAAGTAATTTGGAAATCAGGTATTTCAGCTTTAATATCATCAGAAAGGCGACTTGGTAAATTGAATTTATCACAAAAAGTAACAACATTGTCATCCACAATGAAATAATATCTATGATTGCTTGATGTGTCAACCAATATATTTGTCTCCAAACCTATCTTCAATTTTACGTGAAGTAACTTTTTGTACATGCCATAACTGTAAATTCTCACAAACTCAATTAATTCATTACATACCTCTTTTTTTTCTTCAATAGATAAATCCCTGTTTATAATAGAATAATCAAAGTTTGCATTTAATTTATCTACAAGCAGAAAATTCTTAGTCTTCAAATCTAACATCATCATCTCAATTCGTTGTTTATCAGAATCAATGCTGATTTTTCTTTTGAGAAATTCATTCTCGTCAATATATTCCTTTAAAAACAAGTTATACAACTTATCTATTTGATTTTCAAAAGAATATACTTCTCTCATTAAATTTTCTATTCTTTCTTGATTAACAGCAATTTCAGATTTTATTTTATCTTTTTCTTCTAATGTTTTTTTCCTAAAGGTATTATACTCATATACATTTCTAATAGCTTCCCATATAAGTTTATCAGCTATTTCGACATTTAAAGCACCATTCTTACACCCCAATCGATTATTAGCATTTGCTCTAATATCCCCATCTCGGTATTCTTGTTTCTTATTATTATTACCAAGAACATAATATTTACCACATAAGCCACAGATCAACAATCCTCTCAATAAATTTGTTCTCTTAGAACTTTTATCTTGTCTACATGAATTTCTAGAAGCAACTTCTCTACATTTGTCAAATAGTTCTTTACTTATAATAGCTGGACTATCAAAATATCTAATCTGTTTTTTAACTGTTGAAGTCGTTTCTCGTTTACCTTTTCCATAATAAACTGTATTATTCAGTAACTGACTGATTGTGCCTTTTACCCATATAATATCTTTTCTTCCGCTTTTTAAAGGCACATTTTCAGCATTAAACATATCTGCAATATATTGAGTATCTTTCCCATCTTTATAAAGTTCAAAAGCAATCCTTATATATTTCGCTTCTTCTTCTTTAATATATAAATGCTTATTTTCAAGATAGTATCCAAAAGGTGCAATATTAGTATAAGATTTACCTTCGGCTAATGCCTTTTCTTTACCAGACAGCATTCTACTTTTAATGTTTTCAGCTTCCATTTGAGCAAAAACACCAAGAAGATAAAGATACATACCTGTTAACGGATTCAATTTTCCATCTTCCTCTAATGTTACAATATTTCTATCTTTGAAATAAATACAGATTTGCTTATCAGAGAATTCATTCACAAGGTTTATAAAGTCAATAGCTTTTCTAGCCAATCTTGAAATATCCCAAACAAATATAGTGTCTATATCATTTCTTGTAAGTTTGCGTAATTGAGTCAATTGTTCTCTTGTATCCATGCTTAACACAGCAGACCTTTTTTCCTCAAACACATATTTAATCTCATATCCTAAACTTTCAGCTAGGACTTTTAACTCTCTCTCCTGGCGATCATAGTTTTGATCCATAGTGGAAACTCTCAAATAGATTGCGGCCCTCTTCATATTATATATTATTCAAAGTAAATATTCTACAAATATAATTATTCTTTCAAATATATACAATAGTAATTTATATCAAAAAGAGCAAATGTGACTATCGAATAGAGAATGCTCCTACAGAAGAACAAATAGCTGCAATAGAGAATCGCGTAAACGAGATCATTCAGAGAAACATGATTGTATCCGCAGAATATGTAGATCGGGACAATATTCCTTCAAGTATAGACTTAAGCAAATTACCCGAAGATGTCAGCCAAACACTACGATTGGTATCCGTTGGCGATTATGATATATGTGCATGTATTGGCGAACATGTAGAGAATACTTCAGAAATTGGAACGTTTAAGATTCTTAGCCATGACTATGCCGACGGAAGGCTCAGATTAAGATTTAAACTTATTGACGCATAAAAGGCAGGCAGGTGTATGGTTTTTCATCGGATTATCAAAGAATATTAAAAGTTTATTCACTATATTAGCCGCCTATAAATGGCGTAACCCAGCGTTTGCCATCTAAATTTTGTATCATCAGATCATTATAGAGAATGAACTTATTCAAAAAATTAGCATTATCTGCATTTGTATTGCTGGTATCTCTCTATGCTAACGCTCAGTTTGTGGATTATGGAGCGGACCCTTCACATTACAAATGGAACATCGTACGTACAGAACATTACAATCTGATCTACCCACAAGGAAATGATTCTATGGCGCATCGCTATATTTCCCTTCTGGAAACTTCATACCCTCATATTGAGCGTACCATCGGGAAGCCATTCAAGAAGAAGAATCCTGTCATATTACATCCCGGCAATATGCTTTCCAATGGTATGGTGTCATGGGCTCCCCGCCGCATGGAAATCATTCCGACTCCTTCGTCCGACTTGTATGCGCAAAGCTGGGACAGGCAGCTCGTCATACACGAATCCCGCCATATTATGCAAACCGGAAAGTTAATGAGCGGGCTTTTCAGACCGTTCTATTATTTATTTGGTGAACAGACTCAGGGTGTAGCCGCACTTTTTGCTCCCAACTGGTTCTTTGAGGGAGATGCTGTTACTACGGAGACTGCTTTATCGAATAGCGGACGGGGACGGTTACCTGAATTTAACATGCTCTATCGTGCGCACCGGATAGATGGCAACTTCTACTCTTTCGATAAGTGGAACCTGGGATCATATCTGGATTATACCGGCACGTATTATGCTTTGGGATATAACCTCACTGCCTATGCCCGCCATCAATTCGGGGCGGATGTATGGGACAGAGTAACCAGTCGATACGTGAGCCGCATCGCCATCCCTCCTTTCGAACGTGCCGTAAAACATGTTACCGGGATTGGCAACAAGCAACTATTTGACCAAACGTTCTCTTTCCTCGAAAAAGAATGGAAGGAACAGGAACGCGCCTATCAGCAATCGGGTTTCAAGCCGGATTACATCTCCCAACCATACAAAAAGTATAATTCATATAAGTATCCTCAGGCGCTGAATGATTCCGTTACGCTTGCCGTCCGCTCTAATTTCAGGGATTTAACCGCTTTGGTTATGATTGAAAAAGGACAGGAAAAACAACTAACTTATCTGGGCAACATCAACAGTCCGATTATACTGAATAATAATAAGGTGTACTGGACTGAATATATTTCAGGTACACGTTGGGCGCATAAGAATCATTCGGTTCTTAAGTCTTACGATCTGGATAGCAAACGTATTTCTACCATTACTCCCCGCCAACGCTATCAGTCGCCCGCGATTGAACCCAGCGGTAAAACAGCAGCAGTTTCCGAGTTCTCTGTTTCAGGAGAAAACCATATTGTGCTGGTCGATACCGAAACCGGAAAAGAATATGCCCGCCATGCCGTTCCACGCAATGCTTTTGCCAAGGAACTGACTTATGCCGGTAATGGAAATGTGGTTGCTATTACTATTGATGACGAGGGTATACGGTTGCAACAGCTTAATACACAATCCGGCGAGTGGAAAGAACTTTTGGCTGCCACTTCGGCTAATATTACCTCGCCTACATGGAAGGATGGCAGGTTGTTCTTTGAATCGGGCCTTAACGGAACTAACAATATTTATGAATATAACCCTGCGAACTCAACGTATAGCCGCCTGACTACAGCACGTTTCGGGGCTTTCACTCCGTCTGTATCTGCCGATGGCAAGAAGTTGCTCTTCTCTGATTTTCAAACGAACGGATACCATCTGGCTTCCGTTTCTATGGATAATCTGAAGAAAGAACCGGCTAATTTTGCAGAACCACACCGTTTTGAATTGGCCGAAACTGTTGCAGAGCAAGAGCAATTTAATCTGGATACTGCCAAACTAAGGCAAGTTGAATTCAACCCCAAACGCTACCGCAAGGCCTTGCATTTATTTAAGATTCACAGTTGGGCGCCGGTCTACTACGACGTCACCGAGGTTATTAACCTTCAGACCGACGATTTCAGTACAATCGTTAAACCGGGTGCCATGGTTATATCGCAAAACTCGCTGAATACTGCCGTAGCACAGGCTGGTTGGTATTATAAAAAAGGATATCATCATGGAAAACTGGCGATGAGCTACACCGGCTGGTATCCTGTGATTGATGTGGAGGTTGATTATGGAGATAAGGCAATCAATGTTGAATGGAAAGAAAATGAAAATGGCGATCGTGTGGCGCAAGGCAGATGGACAGACCGTACTTACCTGGAAGCGGAAGCGCGTATGTATATCCCGTTCAACCTGACACATAATCACTGGACTCGTGGCTTCCAGCCATCGGCCACTTATTTCTATACCAACAGTAAGTATCAACAGTATGATAGTGGCAAATTCCGCGAGTTCCAATACTTACTATCGGAACTGCGATTCTATAATTACCGGAAGATGGCGAAACAGGATATCCTTCCGCGCTGGGGATTCCAGCTACGGCTCCAACACCTTTTTTCTCCATTTAATTCGGAAAACTATGGTAGTATCTATGCCGGTCGCTTAACGACTTACTTACCCGGACTGGTGCGTGGCGATGGTTTAATGCTTCGTTTTGCTTATCAATATCAGGATTTGGATAACAAGCATTTGTATCTTCCCAAACAGGTGCTAAATGAGCCTCGTGGTTATAATTACCTGTACAGTACTCACCAGATGGCAGGTCTACAAGCCGATTACTCATTCAAGTTGTTTAATCCGGACATCAGCCTCAGTTCGTTACTATACATTCAACGCATTCGTAGCAATGTGTTTTATGATTATTTCCGCAATGAAGCGGGTAAAAACCATCCCTGGACTACCCAAAGCTCATTCGGTGCCGATTTGATCATGGATTGTAACATTCTGCAAGCTAATTTCCCAATCTCTTTCGGAGGTAGAATTATCAAGCCGATAGATTATGGTAAGATACAGGTAGAGACTTTGTTTACAATTACCTTCTAAAAAAGCACCCAACTATTCTATATGTAAAACTTTAAATTAATGCATGCAAAAAACGTGTTTTTTGCATGCATTAATTTAAAGTTTTACACAGTTCTAATTATTCTTTCTATAGCTTATAACCGCCCATGTATTAAGCAGCACAGCAAAACCGATCAATGCCCAAAGCTGAACGGTGAGGTCTGAAAATCCGCCGCCTTTAAGATAAACAGTCCGCAGTACTTCTATCATGTATTTCAGCGGATTGAATATGGTAATGACCTGTGCCCACTGCGGCATACTGGCAATCGGAGTAAACAACCCGCTCATAAGCATAAGGATAATAAGGCAGAAGAACATGACGAACATGGCTTGCTGCATGGTAGCCGAACTGTTCGAGATCACCAGTCCAAGTCCGGACACAGCTAAAATAAATATAGCGGCATAGGTATAAATAACGATCAAGTGCCCCACCGGGAATATACCGTAAAACAACCAGGCCAATCCAAAACAAATGGTCAGAACAACGAATCCTACAACCCAGTAGGGCAATAGTTTGGCCAGAATAAAGGTAAATTTGCCTACAGGTGTAACATTGATTTGTTCGATGGTTCCTTTCTCTTTCTCGCCAACGATGTTTAGCGCAGGCAGGAAACCGCAGAGCAGGGTCAACAGCATCACCATCAAAGCCGGTACTATAAACAATTTATAATTCAGGTTGGGGTTGTATAAGTTGACGGTTGATAGTTGACAGCTGACAGTTGGTTGCTGAGAACTCATCGCCCGATAGGAAGGAATAGTCTGTTCGGCACGCAACTCCATGCCGTATTCATTAATAATGGTCGATAGATAGGAGCTACCCAAACTCCCTTTTGTTCCGTTGACTGTATTTGCCGATAATAATATGCGCCCTGTTTCTCCCCGCATCAGGTTCCGTTCAAAATCAGGGGTTATCTCCATAATAACATCTGCTGTGCCTTCTTCTACAGATTTCATCGCTTCATCATACGAAGCAGAGATTCCATTCAATTTGAAATAACCGGATGCAGCAATCTTGTGTACCAATCGTTCGGATATAGGCGAATGGTCGTTATCAACAATATTGAGATACACATTCTTCACCTCCATATTAGCCGCCCACGGTAAGAGTATCATCATAAAGACGGGAAATATGAATATCAGCTTGGGCAGAAATGCATTGCGGAAAAGCTGCTTGAATTCTTTTTCTATCAGGAACTTTAACATAGTTTTACTCCAATCTGTTTTTGAACATTTTAAGACTGACACTAACCAATACCACCGCCATGAGGGCCAATACCGCAACTTCTTTACCAACCAGTGTAATATCCACCCCTTGTATCATAATACGTTTCACGAGGTCGATATACCATCGCGCCGGAATAATAGCAGAGATCCATTGCAGGACGGACGGCATGCTTTCAATCGGGAATATCATTCCGGAAAGCAATATGGTAGGCATCATCAGTATCAACCCGGAACCCAGCATGGCGGCCACCTGCGTTTGGGCAATGGACGAGATCAATACGCCCAGAGCCAGTGCCACAAATATAAACAGGAGGGATACGGCAATCAGCCAGAACAGACTTCCGACAATCGGTACGTCCAACACAAAAAACGACAACAGTAAAATAGTCACCAGATTGACGAAAGAAAGTACAAAATAAGGAACAACCTTCGACAGAATGATAAAGATAGGCCGAACCGGCGATACAAGCAGGACTTCCATCGTTCCCATCTCTTTTTCGCGGACAATAGATATAGAAGTCATCATGGCACAAATAAGCATCATGATCAACCCCATTACTCCGGGCACAAAATTATATGCACTCTTCATCTGCGGATTATAAAGCAACTTTATATCGATACTGATCTCTCCGGATGCGGATTGCGAGTTTACTGCACTTCCACCCTGCTCCTCCTGAATAGCCGCACGGATGGTTTGCGCTGCATAATTGGACTGTGTGGTGGCCATGTTCGGGTCGGTAGCATCGGATACGAGCTGAATACCGGCCTCTCCCGTATACAGGTTATCCGAGAATCGTTCGCTGAATACCATAGCCATATCTATCTTTCCGGAACGAAACAGTTCTTCCATTTCGGCAGGCGAGTGTAAGGTGTACGTAACGGTAAAATACTCGCTGGCATCCAGACGATCTATAATGCGGCGGGTCACCATGTCTTGCGAAGGATCAAGAACCGCCACCCTCACGTTCTTCACTTCCGTACTGATGGCAAACCCAAAGAGTATGATTTCTACGATGGGCATAATCAGCAAGATCAATATCGTTCGCCGGTCACGGAAAATATGATAGAATTCTTTTCTTACAAATGCGATGAACTGTTTCATACTTAATCGGCATTACGTGTGGCTTTGCGGGCGAGTTGTTGAAAGACTCCGTCCATAGTTGGGCTATGAAACTGTTGTTTCAGGTTATGTGGCGTATCGAGGGCTTCTATTTTACCATCTACCATAATCGAAACGCGGTTACAGTATTCGGCTTCGTCCATATAATGGGTGGTGACGAAGACGGTAATCCCCCGGTCGGCAGCCTGATAAATCATTTCCCAGAACTGACGGCGCGTGGCAGGGTCTACCCCACCTGTCGGCTCATCCAGAAATACGATCTTGGGGTCGTGAAAGATGGCAACGGAAAATGCCAACTTCTGCTTCCAACCCAATGGCAGTTGGCTGACAAGGGTGTTGCGCTCGTCGGTAAACTCCAGGCGTTTTAGCAACTCGTCTGTTTTCCCGGCAATTTCTTTATCTTTCATTCCGTATATCCCGGCAAACAAGCGGATGTTTTCCCAGACTTTCAGATCATCGTATAACGAGAACTTCTGGCTCATATACCCGATATGCTTCTTCACCTCTTCGGATTGTTTGTATATGTCGTATCCAGCCACCATCCCTTTACCGGAAGTGGGTTTGCTTAACCCGCAAAGCATACGCATGGCGGTGGTTTTTCCTGCACCGTTTGCACCAAGAAAGCCGAATATCTCGCCTTGCTTTACTTCAAAGGAGATATGATCGACTGCCGTAAAACTGCCGAACTTCTTGGTTAATTGATTGGTTTGTATAACTGTATTGTTCATATTAAGCCAATTGCATATAACAATCTTCAATAGATGCCTCAATCGGTGTTATCTCTACTTCTTTATAGCACTTAGCGGTTAAATACTTTTTCAGTTCGTCCATTGTTAATTCCTTCTCTACAGTAATATGATGCACATCGCCGAAAGCAAAACAGTTTTTTACTTGCGGATGGTTACGAAGATCTATCAATAAATGAAACATATTATCGCCCGATACCGCCCACAGAATCTCACTGAATTGCTCTACAATATGATGCGGAGTATCTATTTTCAGGAATTCTCCTTCGCGTATCAAAGCAATACGGTCGCAAAGCGTAGCCTCATCCATATAAGGAGTAGATACCAAAATGGTTATTCCTTGTTCTTTTAACCGTTTCAACATTTCCCAAAACTCTTTACGTGATACAGGATCAACACCGGTAGTGGGTTCATCCAGGAAAAGAACCGTAGGTTTATGAATCAACGCGCAACTTAGTGCCAGTTTTTGTTTCATTCCGCCCGAAAGCGCTCCTGCCCTTCTTGTTTTGAAAGGTTCGATTTGCTGATAAATATCCTTAACGAGTTCGTAGTTTTCTTCTACGGTAGTATAAAAAACAGTAGCAAAGAAAGTCAGGTTCTCTTCTACGGTGAGGTCTTGATAAAGGGAAAATCGTCCGGGCATATACCCTACTTTTGTACGAATCTCCTTAAAGTCTTTAACCACATCAAGTCCTGCTACTTCTGCTGTTCCGGCATCGGCCAACAACAAGGTGGTCAGGATACGGAACAACGTACTCTTCCCCGCACCATCCGGACCGATAATCCCAAACAGTTCGCCTTCGGAAACAGAGAAACTGACTCCGCGCAAAGCTTCAACCTTGCCATAGCTTTTCTTTATATCATCTACCCGAACCGCCTGTTTCATTGAGCTAGTTTTACGCCACCGTACATACCGATCTTCAAATATCCGTCATTCTTAACGGCTATTTTCATGGCGTATACCAGGTTGGCACGTTCATCTTTGGTTAATATGGTTTTAGGAGTAAACTCCGACCGATCCGAAATCCAGGTAATAACTCCCGGATATTCCGTACGTTTATCAGCGCCATAATCGGCAATAACAGTGACTTTATCGCCTACTTTCACCTGCGACAATTGCTCGGAAGTGATATAAGCACGCAGAAACAGGTTTTCAGTATCCGCTATTTTAAACAGTGGCTTACCGGTACTTGCCAACTCTCCGGCTTCCATATATTTGGCTAAAACTGTTCCGCTGATAGGTGCTGTGATGTAACACTTCATCAATTGATCCAATAGTTGCGCCACCTGTATATCTAATGCAGAACTTTGTTCGGTTAAGCTACGGGTACTGATATTCAGTGAAGACATTTGCGCCGTTAACTGCCTGTTGTACAAAGCGATTTCAGCATTTATATCATCCAGTTGCTTTTCGTTGGCAGCTCCTGCTTTCAACAAGTTCTCTATTCTTCGTTTTTCGCGCTCGGCAGTTGCTATCTGTTGTTTTATAGCGGCAATCTGTTTATCAAACTCAGGCACCTGACTTTTTACAGACTTCATATTGGCTTCCTGCTGACGCTTCATTAATGAAAGCTGTACCGTGTCGATTATACCCACCTGTGCACCAGCCCGCAACACACTACCTTCTTCCACATCAAAACGAAGAATCTTTCCCGATGCCTCGGCGGATACGGTTACTTCCGTAGCTTCAAATGTCCCCGTAGCATCATAGTGATTATTGTTTGATCCACAGGCGGATAGCAACAATACACTTAAGCATATCCCCAAATAAACTCGTTTCATATCGTTAATTATTCGTTGTATATTTCCATTGATAAATATTCATAAGCAACTGCACTTCGTGCATGGCTTTAATCTGCCGGGCAAGGCTTTCAGCAGTTATTTCACGCAGCATATCGGTAACGGTCAGCGTTCCATTAGCAACCTTTGCCTCAGCAGCTTTCCGGATATTCGTACGCAATGCAATTATTTCGTCATCCTCGCGCATCAACGCTTTAACAGATTGTATCGCACTATTGTCCTGAGTGGCCTGCAAACGGGTATTGAATAAGAATACCTCACGGTTACTTTGCAGCTTACGACGATTGTTTTCTATCACCCGCTTATCATTACGCAAGGTGTACAACGCTCCGAAATTCCAACTTAACCGGACGCCTGCCACATAGAACGGACTAAATTCATTTTTCAGCATATTCAGTCCCGGATTGCCGTAAGCTCCTTGTACAAACAATCCCAGGTTGGGACGGTTACGGACACGCAGGCTGCTTTCGGATGCATCAAGGCTCTCGCGTTGAGCATCGAACCATAGCAACTCGGGGCGATTGATTTCATTTGCCAAAGTCACCTCCGTAGTTACAGGTTTCAGGAATTTTGTTTCACGATTGATTTCTTCTCCGATCAACAAGGAGAGCATCTGCAAATATGCCCCACGCGAAGTAAGCAGTTCTGTTTCCGATTGCCGGGTATTCAGCTGTTCTACCCTAACAGCGTCTAAGTCGGATTGATTGGCTACGCCATTAGCCATATATGCCGAAACTTGCTGGTAGCTTCTTTGCAGGTCTTCCTGTAAGAATTTGTTTTGTTTCAGACTTTCGTCCAGCATCAAGATACCAAAATAAACCTGGTTGACGCGGTCATTCAAGGCATACATATCTACATTCAGCTGCTCGCGGTCAACGTCAGATGTGGCTTTCACCTGCTTTCTTTTATAATGTATCTCTCCACCATCCCAGATTTTCTGGTTCAGCTCGAGCATGACCTGATACTGATCTTTCGAAAGACCTTTGATAGATACACCGGGAATCTCTACGGGAAGTTCTGTTACATCACTCTGATAAGTGGCTTTACCTGTCAACGAGAATTGAGGTAAATACCCTTTCGAAGCATTACCCAGATTGTATTCTTTTGTCTTTTCAACAAGATCGTATTGTACAATAAGAGGATAATTGGCTTGTGCTTTCTGCCGGCACTCTTCTAAGGTGATTTGCTGGGCAACACCCCATTGCAAAACAAGCGTTGAAAGCATAGTGAAGATAATTCGTTTCATACTGTTTTATGTCATTAATATCACATGGGACAAAGATATAGACATAAAACACGTAAATACTCTCCATTTGTTCACACTTATGTTCCAATAGTTTTATTTTTATGATTTTGATTGTTTTTGTAGGGTATGAGTGTTTTTGTATAGTTTTGATTGTTTCTGATTGGTTTTGAGTATTTGGGGTTGGTTTTACGTTATTTCAACCATCCACCCCCTGCCCCCGCCAGCGGGGGATAGGCTGCGCTACACAGTGTCTCCGCAA